>NZ_CAJXWX010000001.1 GCF_913062585.1 uncultured Sphingomonas sp.
GCCGAAGCCGTTCCATCTGATCGTCCGTCAGCCAAAACAGGTCGCTCATTCCAGTCTCCTCTCGGAGCCTGAATCAGATCGCGCGCCTCATATCAATGGGTCCTGACCCTAAGCTGGCACTCGGCGGGGATAGTCTGGACTATCGGCGCGCTTCGGTGGCCATTCTGACCGCCAAGCCGGCAAGGACGGTGCCCATCACCCAACGCTGGACCAGCGCGAAGGTAGGACGTTGCGTGAGGAACATAGCGATCGAGGCCGCCGAGATTGCGATCATCGCGTTGACGAAAACGCTGATGGCGATCTGCACTGTCCCGAGAACCAGAGCCTGCCCCAAGATGCTGCCGTTCGCCGGATTGATGAATTGCGGCAGCAGCGACAGGTACATGACCGCGATCTTTGGGTTCAGCAGGTTGGTCAGGAAGCCCATGAGGAACAGCTTGCCCGGACTGTCCGCCGGCAGGTCCTTCACCTGAAACGGTGAGCGCCCGCCGGGACGCACGGCCTGCCATGCGAGCCAAAGCAGGTAGAGGGCGCCAACGATACGGATGGTGTCATAGGCATAGGGCACCGCCAGTACGAGCGCCGTGATCCCGAAAGCCGCGCAGAGCATGTAGAATACGAAGCCAAGCGCGACGCCGCCAAGCGAGATCAAGCCGGCGGTCCTGCCCTGACAGATCGACCGCGATATGAGATAGACCATGTTCGGCCCTGGCGTCAGAACCATACCCAGCGCGATGGCGGCGAAGGTGAGCAAGCTGGCAAGTTGAGGCATCTGCTTTCTCCATACCGAAAGGATGCCCAGACGCGCGGCCGATGCCCCTCGCGCTTCCCGATGGTGCCCCATCTCTCAGCGTCAGTTGCGCGAGGTTCTGGAAGATAACGACAACCGATGGGATGTGTAAAGATCATCAATCTGCGACGGCATCGGGCGTGGTTTTCTCACCATTCTCGACTTTGGAGAACGAAGAGCCATTCCCAACCGACCATCCCGTTGGCTGACGGTCGATATCTGCTGGATGTATCACTCCCAATTCTCGCCGTTTCCCCACGTCTGTCCACTTGAGGTATTCACCGATTCAGGGTCCTGCAGCAAAGGCCCATAGAAAGAGTGATTTTTCAATTCATCGGCTTCCGCCGGTTCCGTTTCAGCTTCAACGCTGTCTCGCATCAGCTCGTAACAATGATCCTCAGCGGTAGCTTTACGGCTACCTTCCAGTTCATTCGACCACTCCAACTCCTGATGCTCAATAGCTTGCCAATTTTCAGAAAAAAGGTGGCGCTCAATGGCGGCACATGCCTTCTCTCTGTCGGCGGCGGCGACATACACTTCGCTCGTATGAAACCTGTTTCCGATAAGGGCTTTGAAAACTTGCATATTTACCTCCAGCTTTAAAATACCCTCCGCGAAGTAAAAATTGTATAATACTAGCAGCCGACTCACATTTCAGTCGGGCTCGGCCTTGTCTGGCGATGATGCGCCAAAGCAAGGCGCGAAGGCGGCGTCAAATCTGACATGCTGGGGTCCGCTGACTGGGGAGCATCGCGAGTAGCGTATTAATATGAACGCTCACCAAAACGGCGCGGTGGTCCAAAGCCGCCTGATTCCCTTTGCTTCGTCGATCAGCTCAGAACAGGCGCATCATTTCAAATCAGCCTCTTGGCACCGAAATTTCCCAACAATCTGAGTGCCCAATTTCGTCCGATTGGGTGCACCACTCCCAAAAATGGTGGAAACGCGCCCTTTTTTTCGTTCCCATAGAGGACTGTCTGAGAACGAGCGGCCTTGCGAACGGCTCCGCCGTCTGCGTTGGCGTCATTCTTGATCCCAGAACGCCGTCATGAGCCCAGGAGACGAGCGCGGGGCGTCTTCTTCGAACCCCAGTGTCACATCGGATGTATAGTACGAAGTCAGTCGTCGGCGCATGCTGCGGTACGCGGCGCTGCCGTGCTCGAGGTCGTAGGGCGCTGCCTGTAACCCTGCATACCACGCCATGCCGGCGTGCATCCGCTTAAGATAGCGTATTCACTCAAGGCCGAGCCGACCGCCGGCAGCTTCAGGCTCAGTTCGGATCGTGATGATGCCGATGAAGCCCGACACGAAAGGCTCGGCTTCACCATGACGATTCATCATCGCTCGCCTTCGCTTCCGGATATCTTCGGCAAGTCCATAGGCAAACGCACTATGCTCGTCGAAAGCCGCAGCGAGGTTATTAGCCCGAGTGATATCAAAAGAAGCTTCGGCCCATCGGAGGCAATCCAATGTACATAATAGCCGGCCGTCTTCGGCTTTCCCAACGACCGAGATGGTTTGCATCGCGGGCCGGTCATAGTTCGGCCAGCAGATCGCTTCGATGTCCATGTTGAGCGAGCCTCCGTTGGAAACGATTGGATTCAGAAGCAGGCCGTGGTTGGTCCATATCGCTCCGCAAAATCAGTTTAGCTCAATGTTAACTGATGAAGGAACGCCCGCCGGCTCGATGGCGACTGAGCGTTTCACAAGCTTTTCCTCGATCCCTTCTACAAAGTAGTGAACCATGTCTTCCGGGAGGTCGCCAGCGGAAATCTGAATGGTAACCTTCGCGGCCATATCGCGGTCGATGGCTCGGCGGAGTATCCGCTCGGCGTCTACCGCCAATATCAGCGACACAGCTGCGACCATTTCAGGAAGAGTCGCAAGATCGATATACTTTCTGCTCCTGTGCAGGAGAAGATCGCTGAAGCTGGCTTTCAGCACCGCTTCACCCGATATGTCTTGGATCGACCTGTGCAATGTAACGCATGTCCCCCAGAATTCGGTAGCACTGACGATTGCAACCGCTGATCGACCATCAAGCCCGGGTCGCTTGATTGTCTTGGGTAGCCAAGGAAAATTCCTGAGATCATCGCCCGACACGGCGATCCGCAACGTCCGAGGGTATTCCGGAAACAATTGCCTGCACTCGTCGGTCCAGCCTCGAAAAATACAGTAAGGCGAGACAGTCCCCCAGCTGTCGTAGCCCGCCACCCACCTGGCATCCATTGGCCGGAGGTGCGCTGCGGTTAGATCAGGCATTACGGGTAGAGGGTCGATGGTATTTAGCCGCCCATTAGATTGTGGATGGAGGGGCAAGATCGGGTCATCCACGCGACCGCCCCTCGTACGATCGTATATCAGCTTGCAGGGTACTCCGAGCGAAGCCAGGTCGTCCATTCCGTCCTTCGCACCGGCCAACAGAGGATGCCGACGAGAGCCGAAGACGGCTCTTCCATAAAGCCAATCGACCCGGTCCCACGGCCATCTCCAACGGGACGGCGCATCAGGGATGTTTGCTAAAAGCGCCTCGGCCTGACACACCTGCGCATCGAGATTTGGAAAACGGTCCGAGCTTGAACGTGCAATGGCAAGATCAATGTCGCCGACCGCAGCTTCCTCTCTCATCAAACTTCCGAACAGCCAAACTTCGTCTACCCTGCTGATGGCTTCCCGATCATTATTGAGCTGATCTACCCGTTCAAGAAATTCATCGAGCACCCTTTTTGCCTTTGCCAGCGGAGTTCGTGCTACCACCTTCGATCTGACGAGCGTCAGTCCAGCCTCAGTAACTTCCCCGGAGGTATGATCGATCAAGCCGCGATCGAGGCACTCTTCAAAAACGATCGCGCCGTCCCGTCGGTGAGGAAAGACGCTTTTGAGATCGATCAGGCTGGCCGGGCTCTTCGTACGAAGATAACCTGTCAAAGCGTTCTTGAAGGTCGACGTCCGGTAGCCTGCAATCCGCCGGTCGCGATCAAATGAGATGCCCATTTAACGCTCTTGGTTATCAGTTTGTCGTCCGTGACTGCCACAATGAAGGCTCACTGTCTCCCATCACTTATCCCTCCGCTTCGCGACGGCTGACGCAAATTATCCAATGATCTGAGTGCCCGTCTTCGGCCTTTGTGGGGCACCACTGTCTAGAAATTGCACCTCATAGAGAACAAAGGGCGGCACCAGCGTGTGGAGTTGCCCCGTATCGGCTTGACTTTTTGCAAATTGTTCACTATATGTTCTCTTTGCAATGTTAAGGCGGGGTAGCATGATCAAAACCTCTGGCGGCAAGCAATCGAGCGCTTTTTCATGGTGGCTGCGAACCGGCAAGCTGCCTACTGCGCTCAGTCCTGACGGTCTCGAACTCAAATTCAATCCGTGGCACGATCCGGAAGACGGCCGGTTCACCTTTGCTGGCGCGGGACGCCATTATGGTGCGAGCGGGACTGACGCAGTTAGCAGTGAGAAACGCCGGGCTCCGACCAGTTCTGATCGCGCCCCTGTTTTATGGGATCGTAGCAAGTCGAGGACTTCGGCATTGCCAAAGGCCGGAACGTCAGATGCTGAAACGGCGGCGGGAAATGGCCAGCGGCCGGTGAATCGTGCGTCACCCAAAGTAAAGCCAAAGCCCGTTGAGGGATCGCGGCTCGGCAACCAGCCGAACCCTGTCACCGAATTCGTCGGTGGCGTAGGCGAAGGACTTTACGGCGTTGGGACAGAAACGGTGGCAGGAGTCCGCGCTGCGCTGACGACGAATCCGGTGACCACCGTTCGCAACGCCGGTCGCGGTATCGCGGGTATGATCGATGCTGCGATCGCTGCCGAAGATACGCCCGCCCGTATACAGGCTTCGCGTGCGGCAAGCGCCGTCGCCAATGCGTCGGCGCGGGATATCGGTCGTGTAACGGGGACAGCTGCCGGGAACGTTGCGCTGGCGGCAGCGCCGGGGGCGGCGCTCTCGAAGGCGGCCGCATTGCGCCGACTACGCATGGCGAGGCCGCGCACAACCTATGATCCGCCGCAGATCGGTTGGGTGACGGAGACGACCAAGTCGGAAAAGCCCTGGAAGGCTTACAACGACGCTGCGACGGGTGCCCAGCCCGGTCGGGCGCCGACGCTGATGCGAACTATGGCGGACGGTTCGAAGCGGCCAGTCAAGTTCGACGGCATTCAGGGCGATTACATGATCGACCGGAAATGGTCTGTCGTTGATAGGCTGCGGGCGCGGGCCCAAATCTTGCGTCAGTCGCAGGTGCTGGCAGAACATCGCCTGATCGGATTATGGGAGGTTCCTACTCCTGCTCAGAAAGCCAAGGCACTGAGATTATTCAAGAAGATGAAAGTCACCAATATCCACGTGAAGGTAGTCAAGCCATGATCGCTATGCAGGTTGCGAGCATTATCGCGGAGTATGTCGTGTTCCTCGAGCTTACCGACGAGGATGAGTTAGACCCCGATACCGCCGTGAAGATGATGGAGGCTCTTGCCGGCCATCTCGAAGAACTGGACAAGGGGTTTCTTCGCGAACTGGTGGATGCGTTTCCAGTTGTAGCGGAGGGATATAGTGGCGAGGCGCAGGAGGTGGTGCGCAATATCGCGCATGGTTTCTATCTTGAAGAGGCGCTTGCAGCCGACAATCCTGAGAGACTGGCCGAGTTGGAAGCGCTGCGCGACGCGAGGGACTGAGCGCCGGCTGGAGTTTCAAAACAGCGTGATCATGGCCTCGTCCATCTCTAACACCGGCGACCGATCGAAATTTCCCAATGATCTGAGTGCCCAGTTTTGTCCCCTGTGGGGCACCATCCACCCTAAGTCATTGAACAGGCTTAGGTTTTGCGAAAATCACTGCTTGTAACGACTGTCTGCTACAATCGTAGCGAGGCAAGGATGAGCGCGTACCTGCTTAGGCGTGATGGCGGCACCTATTATTTCCGGCGTTCGATCCCGCTAGCCCAAAGGCAGCGGTTCAGTGGAAAACGCGAATGGGTGCGATCGTTAGGGACTAAAGACCGAAGCGAAGCCAAAAGGCTCATACCCGCGTGTTTGATCGCGTTTGATAAAGCGATGGATGGCGACGCCTCGAAAGCATCGGAGGAAAGCCACGCGAAGCCTTTCCAACCTCCGGTAGCGCTTGCAGAGGCAATGGAACCCTACAACTGGCCTGCCGCCGGTTTGATGGACACCGAGATAAGGTGTTTTCATCAACCTGAGAGCATTGATGCAATGAAGGAAGTTCAGACGCGCGCTTATGGCACGAGACGGGTCTGGCATGACGTGCTGGCTGACGCTGGGGATTGCGGCCCGCATCGCGTCGAGCGGCTGAAGCGCCAGCAGGGATTGCGCGCCAGACGGCGCGGGCATGGTCCGCCCAAGGATCATGGTGAAAAGTCGGTGGTCGCGGCCAACGTGTCGGCGCGTCGCCCATGCGCCGATTATATCGAGCGTTTCTACAATCCCATCCGCAGGGACGCGACCCTGGGCTATCTCAGCCCTATCGCATTCGAGCGCCAGGCTGGGATAGCCTCAAGAAGCGTATCCCGGCGTCCATCAGACCGGCAGCGGCCCAGAATATTTCGCATGGTTTCGGCGCCCATTAGCACAGCATACACCTTACGCATGCGAAACGAAGGACCTGTTCCGAGTTCGTCACGGTGATTGCCCATGCTCTCCTCCCACCGCACGCAATTTGATCGCCCTGTGGCGGAAGTCCCGGACGCGCTGTCCGCGCAGATCGTTCTGGACCAGATTGCCGAGATCAAGAGCTGCGTCCGGGTCGCCATACCGGTCAATATGATGCTCGGCGTGATCAACCTTCTGGTCGCGATCAGGAGCGACCTCGCGCTCTACGGCATCGCCTGGTTCGTCGCCTCGCTCACCGTGAACCTCGTGCGCCTGTATCTTTGCTATCTGCCGGCGCCGGACATGGGACATGCTTCCTGCCGGCGGTCGCCGCTGCGATCGATCGCCGTGCAGCGATATCTGATCTGGGCCGGGGCCCTGCTTTCGGGAATAGTGTGGGCCGGGGTTCCGATCCTGTGCGCCGGCTATACTGCGCCGCAGGCGCTCTTCTACCTGACGGTCGTGTGCGGCGTCACCGCGGGTGCCGTCACCCATGGCACGCCGGACGCCCGCACGCCCCTATGCTTCATCCTGCCGGCGCTCGCATCCGTCGTCATTTGCCTGTCCGTGGCCGGAGGGTTCGAGCGGGCCTGCATCGCCTTCACCACGATCGTTTACATGGCCGCGCTCTCCCGCAGTTCCATTCGCGCCGAAAGGACCTTCAAAGCGCTCAGCCGCGCCAAGAACGAGGCCACGACGAACGCCGCCGCACTATCCGCGGCGCATGATCATTCGCTACAGATCATCGACATCATGCGGTATCGCGCAACGCATGACGACCTGACGGGCTTGCTCAACCGACCGGGTTTTATCACCGAAGTCGAAGCGCATATGAAGGGCGGGCAGGATGCCTATTGCCTGATGTTCATCGACCTTGACGGCTTCAAGGCCGTCAACGACGTCTATGGCCACCGCAAGGGCGACCAGGTGCTGATAGAGGCCGCGAGGCGCCTTCAGGCTCAGGCCAGCGGCGAAAGCCTTCTCGCTCGCATGGGCGGCGACGAATTCGCCATCTTCTTCCCCGTCATGGCATTTCAAGCGGCGACCGACCTCGCGCAGGCCATCATCGGTGCCATGTCGATCCATATGGACGGTGTCGATACGGGCGCGCTGGGGGCCAGCATCGGGATCGTCATGGGCCTCCAAGCGGACCTGACCGACATCCTGGCCTGTGCCGACGAGGCCCTTTACGCCGCCAAGAATGGAGGGCGTAACCGCTATCACGTCTTCGACAATGATCTGCGCGAGCGACTGGAGATGCGCCGCGACCTTGAACGCGACCTACCGCGCCATCTCGAAGACGGATCCCTGGATGTCTGGTTCCAGCCCATCTTCGCGCTCGGCCAGACCTTGCCGAACACGATCGAAGCCCTGCTGCGCTGGCGGCATCCGCAGCATGGCTGGATCTCCCCGGAAAACCTCGTTCGCCTGGCCGCGATCAACGGACATGCCGAACCCCTTCTCCGTTTCGTGCTGCACCGTGCCAGTCAACTTCTGGAGGCCCTGCACCAAGCCGACCTGAAGGAGATCAAGGTTGCGATCAACATATCGCCGCGGGAGATGGCGCAACTGTCGGTCGACACCATCATCCTCGACCATTTCGAGGCGCTTGGCCTTGCGCCGCCCTTGCTGGACGTCGAAATCACCGAAGAAACCGCCTTCGAGGCCAAGGCCATACAGCACAAGATACAATCGCTCTCCAAGGCGGGCGTGACGATCAGCCTGGATGATTTCGGCGTGGGCTATTCATCGCTTGGAGCGCTTCGCCATCGCCGTGTCGATCGCATCAAGATCGATCGAAGCTTCGTATCCAACATCACCCGGTCGCCCGAGGACCAGCATCTGGTCAGCGCCATCATCGATTATGGCCACAAGTTCGATCTCGAGGTCGTGGTCGAAGGCATCGAGACGCGCGAGGACTATATGATGATACAGAGATTGGGCGGGCATCTCTTCCAAGGTTATTACCTGGCCCGGCCTGTGCCTGAATCTGACTTGCTGGATTATCTTCGCACCAGGTGACCAGATGGGCGCCGACCAGCGTCATGTCGGTGCGGGCGTTCTTCGACAGATTGCCGATCGCGTCCCTATTATAAGTCGCCGCATGGGCGGTCGAAACCGCCAGACAGGCCATGCGAGGCCGATGAGGCTGGACAGGCGAAATCCCATGAAACGGTCCTTATCGAAGGGTTCGTGGATCGGTACGCGGTACCAATCGGGTTTCGGCATCTGGCTCGGCGACGAAGACCGATGGGGGCGGCGCGGGCGCGATGGCGGGGGACAGCAAGGCGCCCGTATCCGGGTCGTAGCGGAATATCTCAGTCAGCGGCCCCGTAAGGACCGTCAGAACGCCGCGAACATCGTCGGTCACGGCGATACGGGTCGCCGGTTCCTCGCCGCAGAGGACCTGCGCCCCCGCGTCGAAACCGGCACCGCCATCGGGCCGTATCAGGCAGGACCGCCCGCCGGGCCGGGCGATCTCCAGCCATCCTTGCGGCGTGATCCGGTGGCTGTAGAGGGCGCGTCCGTCGGGCGCGATCGTGGTGAAGGTCTCGCCGCGTCCGAACCGGCGCTGCGGCGCGTCCAGGCCCTTCACGCCGACGATATTCTCGGTGAGCAGCCCATCCGGGCCGATATGATAATGGCCGATCTGCGTGCCCGTATCACCGGGCCAGCGCAGGTGTATATGGACGTGCGGGGGGCGCATCGCCATGACCATGCGGGGCGTTGGTGTCGAAGCCCATGATCTGGATGCGGCCCAACCCGTCGCGCTCGACTTCCTCGCCAAAGCCCAAGCGTCGCGCGGCGTTGCCGATCGGGAAATGGGCCGGTCGCATAGGCGCCGGCGCGACGTGCCGGGTCGGCATGTTCGAAGCGCAGCACCATGCCCGGCTCGACGATATGCATCGCGACCTCGGCAGCCGTGATCGCGTCGGCCGCGACCGGCGGTAACTGCACCACGATCCCGTGCGGCACCGATCGGAACGGCACGTCGCCGCCCGACAGGATTTCGCGCCGCACGGTCTGGCTCGGTCCATCGAACGCCAGTTCCAGCGACCGCCGTCGCGGCACGCGCAGCGCCACCACGGTCTCGCGCGGATTGTCCGCGTTGAACAGCGGCGTGGTCACGGGCTCACAGGCCGGACAGGAGGCCGCATCGAACCGCGCAACCGGACTATCCGGCGATCCATGCTTCACGAATTTGAGCACGATCTGCACCGCATCGCCCGCCCCCTGTGGGCTCGCAGCCAAAGCCGGGGCAGCGGACAGCAATGCCCCGCAGAGCAGGGCCCAGCCTGCCCCGCTCACCATTTCGGCTTCCACGACAGGCCCAGCCAGAAGGTGCGCCCGACCGGGAAATAATAATTCACATAGTCGCGCAGCACGCCCTGGCGGACGATGAACGGCGCCTTGGTCAGGTTCTGCACCTGGTCGACCAGCTCGACGCCCTCGCGCAGCGCGACGCGCGCCTCCATGTCGAGCTGCTGACGCGGTTCCTGATACAGGGCCCAGATCGGCGGACTGAAAATGCCCCCGACCGCGCCCCCGGTGAGCAGCACCCCACCCGTCCCGGAATAGGCGGCACAATAGGGTTCGAGGGCACGAAAGCTCGTGCCGAGGATCATCATCAGCGCCAATATCGCCAGAAGGATGGGCATGGCGATGCGCGCGTCACGTTCGAGAACGGGGTCTGGCGGCGCGCGATGATCGTCCTCCCGCCGACCGCGAAGCGACCAGGCCGTGCCGCATACGAAGAGCGTCAGGCACCCGGCCCATGACAGCCAGGCCGCAACGCTATGCTCACGGATCAGCAGCGGCGGCGCGATCGTCGCGACGCTCAGACCGGCCAGCCCGGATGCCACAGCGACCCCGCCATGATCGCACCCATCGCCCGGCTATCCAGCGCACAGATTTCGGTCAGGAAAAAGCCGAACAGCAGCGTGCTGGCATGCCACAAATGGCTCTTGGCGAAATGGGCCGGCAGATAGCATGCGTTAGAGCGTCGGCTGGGACATCCCCTTGAGACTGGCTGATCCCGCACACGATCCACTCGATGCCCCGGAGGCAAAAGCGCCCGTGCGGGATTCTGGCCCAGATTTGTGCCGCTTTTATGTATCGCCCGTTTCGGACGGGCTTCGCCGGGGGCATGGACCGTTCGGGCAGATCGCCGAAGAGCGCGACCGCGCCGGTGTCGTCGCTCACCTGACCCGCGATCATGAAGAAGTGCGACGGGGCGTCGGTGCGCATCTGCCACGACGGACGCTCATGCCTGTCTCCTCACGGAGCCTGAATCCATCGGTCCGGCCCCTAGGCCGGATCGACATTCGGTTCGCTCCTTCTTTCCCTCTCCCCTGGACAGGGGAGAGGGTTAGCGGAGCTTGCCAGCTTTGCTGGCTAGCGCAGCTTGGGTGAGGGGGCGAGCGAGCCTGAAGGCTCGCGCGCTCGCCGAGGCGAGCGCCCACCCCTCACCCAGCTCCGACTAAGCCTTTGCTACGCAAAGACCAAGTCTGCGCAACCCTCTCCCCTCTGCGAGGGGCGAGGGAAGAATGGGCATGGCTGAATGTCGATCCGGCCCAAGAAAGCCCGGCCGTTTCGGAACCTCTTCCCAAGCCCATAGCGGTCGGTTAACGCTGGCAAACGGCATTCGCCGTCCGTCCAACCCGATGACACAAACGCCGCCCTTGCCCGAACCTCACGACAGCAGCACGGCCTTTCTCGATTTCCCGGGCGAAATGGCTCGGCTGATGCGAGAGAAGGATTGGACCAGGACGCCGTTCGGCCCGATCAAGGGCTGGTCGACGGCGTTGCGCTCGGCGGTCAGCATCATTCTCGGCTCGCGCTTCCCGATGGTCCTCTCTTGGGGCGAGACCCGCGCGCTGATCTACAACGACGCCTGGTCCCCGGTGCCGGGACAAAAGCATCCCTGGGCACTCGGCCGCCCGGGTTATGAGGTATGGACCGAAATCTGGGACATTATCGGGCCGATGTTCGATCAGGTGATGACGGACGGCGTCGCCACCTGGTCCGAGGATCAACTGCTGCCCCTCAACCGCTTCGGTTATGTCGAGGAATGCTATTTCTATTATAGCTACTCGCCGGTGCGGGGCGATGGCGGGCAGGTGGAAGGCGTCTTCACCGCCGTCACCGAAACCACCTATCGCGTGCTGGCGGAGCGCCGCGAACGGCTGTTGCGGGAAGTGTCCGAAGCGACGTCCCACACCCGTTCGCCTGAGGATGCCGGGCGCGTGGCCGCCGAACGCATGGCCCGACTGCCGGAAGAAGCGCCGTTCTTCCTGACCTATCTGCGCGACGACAGCGGCGCGCTGCGTCTTGTCGGCAAGGCGGGGAATATCGAGGGCGACGATCTGGCGCCCGAACGCATCCCGGCCGATGGCGACGCGATCTGGCCGTTCGACGAGGCGCTGCGCAGCGGGCTGCCGGTTGCGGTCGAGGGACTGGCCGCGCGTTTTGGCGACCGGCTGCCGGGCACGCCCTGGCCCGAGCCGGTCGAGCAGGCCCTGGTCGTGCCGATCCTCAGCAGCCGGGCCGATGCGCCCTTCGGCTTCCTGGTCGCCGGGCTCAGCCCGCGCCGCCGGCTGGACGACGAATATCGCACGCTGTTCGAGCGGGTCGCCGCGCATATCGCGATCGCGGCGACCAATGCGGAGGCCTATGTCGAGGAGCGCCGCCGCGCGGAAAAGCTGGCCGAGCTTGACCGGGCCAAGACCGCGTTCTTCTCCAACGCCAGTCACGAGTTCCGCACGCCTTTGACCCTGATGCTGGGTCCGGTGGAGGAGCTGCTGGCCCGCGCCGACGGGCGGGACCGCGAGGACCTGGCGCTGGTCCAGCGCAACGGGCAGCGGCTGCTCCGGCTGGTCAACACGCTGCTCGACTTCAGCCGGATCGAGGCGGGACGCGTCCGCGCGACGTTCGAGGCTTCGGACCTTGGCGTCTATACCACCGACCTGGCCTCCACCTTCCGGTCCGCGATGGACAAGGCGGGGCTCACCTACACGATCGACACGCCATCGCTCGATCGACCGGTCTGGATCGACCGCGAGATGTGGGAGAAGATCGTCCTCAACCTCCTCTCCAACGCGTTCAAATATACGCTGTCGGGCGGCGTGACCGTTCGGCTTCGCGCGGACGGCGACGCGGCGCGCCTGGAGGTCAGCGATACGGGCGTCGGCATTCCGGAACAGGAATTGTCGCGGGTCTTCGAGCGCTTTCACCGTATCGAGGGGCAGGCGGGGCGTACGCATGAAGGCACCGGCATCGGGCTGGCGCTGGTCAAGGACCTTGCCCAGCTCCACGGCGGTTCGGTCGGGGTCAGCAGCCAGCCGGGCCAGGGCACGACCTTCCACGTGACCATCCCCTTCGGGCGCGACCATGTTCCGGCGGATATGACGCCGGGCGCGGCCCAGCCGCCATCGACGGCGACGGGCGCGGCCGCCTTCGTGTCGGAGGCGTTGCGCTGGCTGCCCGGGGACAATCGCGACGACGCCGGACCAGGCGCCCCGCCATCGACGCCCACGCTCACGCCTACGCCCGCCCGTGGCGGCACGATCCTGCTGGCCGACGACAATGCGGACATGCGAGGCTATGTCGAGCGGCTGTTGCGGGAGGCGGGCTACACGGTCGAAGCGGTCGGGGACGGTGAGGAAGCGGCGGCGCGCGCCCGCGCCATCGCCCCCAATCTCATCCTGTCGGACGTGATGATGCCGCGCCTCGACGGTTTCGGGCTGATCAAGCGGCTCCGCTCCGACCCGGACACGGCCGACCTGCCCATCATCCTGCTCTCGGCCCGCGCCGGCGAAGAAGCCGCGATCGAAGGAATCGAGGCGGGCGCCGACGACTATCTGGTCAAACCCTTCGCCACGCGCGAGCTGCTGGCCAAGGTCGATGGTGCGTTGCGCCTCTTCAAGCTGCGCGGGGAGAATGCGGCGGCCTTGCGGGAAGCCAACCGCCGGCTCGCCGATCGCGAGGCGTTTCTGATGGGCGTGCTCGCCAGTTCGACCGACTGCATCAAGGTGCTCGACCTCGATGGCCACCTGACCTTCATGTCGGAGGGCGGCCAGCAGCTCATGGAGATCGACGACTTCAACGAGGTCGCGGGCTGTCCCTGGCCGGACTTCTGGCATGGCCTCGGCCAGGAAGAAGCAAAGGCCGCCATCGCCGTGGCGCGCGCGGGCAAGGCGCGCAGCTTCATCGGCTTCGCCAGGACCTTTGCGGGCAGCCCCCGCTGGTGGGACGTCGCCGTCAGCCCGATCCTGGGGCCGGACGGCAAGCCCGAGCGGATCCTGTCCGTGTCCCGCGACATCACGGCGACCCGCGAGAATGAGGAAGAGCGTCGACAGCTCGTTCGCATCATTGAAAACAGCGCCGATTTCATCGGCATGGCGCGGATGGACGGCAGCGTCTTCTTCCTGAACGACGCCGCCCTCGCGCTCGTCGGACTGGATCGCAGGGAGCTGGGCCGCGTCAGCATCTCCGACTTCTTCCCGCCAGAGGAGGCGGAGATCGTCGCGCGGGACGTGCTGACGGCCGCCGTTCGCGATGGCGCATGGAGCGGGGAACGCCTGGTCCGCCATTTCCGGACCGGCGAGCTGATCCCGATCCTCTATACCGTCTTCCCGGTATTCGACAGCGATGGCGAACAGATCGGCTATGGCACGGTTTCGCGCGATTTCCGCGAACGCAAGCGGGCCGAGGAACAGCAGAAGCTGCTCAACCAGGAACTGGGCCATCGGTTGAAGAACGTCCTGACCGTCGTGCAGTCGGTCGCGTCGCAAACGCTTCGCCAGGCCGAGGATACGGGCTCGGCCGCCCGCGCCCTGGCGGCGCGCCTGTCCGCCCTGGGCGAGGCGACGAACGTCCTGACCGCCAGTTCGTGGGAGTCCGCCGACCTGACCCGGCTGGTCCAGCAGGCGCTCGCCCCGCATGGCGGCGTGGGGGAGCGCATCCGGATAGCCGGCCCGCGCATCATCCTGAACCCGCAAGTCACGCTCGCGCTGGCCCTTGCCCTTCACGAACTCGCGACCAATGCAGCCAAATATGGCGCCCTGTCGACAAGTACCGGATATATCGATCTTTCTTGGGGCGTAACGGATGGAGCCGAGGCGGACGGCCCGCGTTTCAGTCTGCGCTGGAAGGAACGGGAAGGTCCGGAGGTGCACGCACCGACGCGACGCGGATTCGGTTCGATCATGATCGAACGCTCGCTGCGGGCCTATTTCCACGCCGATGCGCATATCCGCTATCCGGCGGACGGCGTCGAATTCACTTTGGATTGCCCGCTCGAGGATGCGGGCAAGGTTGACGGATAAGAACGTGGGTCAGAGCAAGCCGATCGACATGAACAGCATCCTCATCGTCGAGGATGAAGCGATCATTCGTTTCGAACTCGTCGATTTTTTCGAGGACGAAGGCTATTGCGTGCATGAGGCGGGCAATGCCGACCAGGCCATCGCCATTCTCGCGCAGCATAGCAGCATTCGCGTGGTTCTGACCGACATCGACATGCCCGGGTCGATGGATGGGCTGCGCCTGGCCCATTATATTCGGGAACGCTATCCGCCGACGCTGCTATTGCTGGTCTCCGGTCGGGTGAGCCTGCCCCAGAGCGCGTTGCCGACCCATAGCGCCTTTCTGTCCAAGCCGTTCGACCCCGCCCGGTTGATGCGGACGATCGAGGACATGACGCGCTAACGTACCGGCGCCGTCGTATCGATTCCGGCGGCGGCGTCGGTTTCCCCCGGTGGGGGCGGTGCGCCGCGATCGCGATAGGATGGAATATCCCGCGCATCGCCCGGAACCGGCCGGCGCTCGAGCCGGGCGATCTCCCGCTTCATTTCGGCGATCTCGCGAATCTGTGCGTCGATGATGCGGTCGGCGATCAGGCGCACGCGCGGATCGCGGATACGGGCGCGTTCGCTGGTCATGATCGCGATCGAATGATGCGGGATCATCGCCTTCATATAGGCCAGGTCGTCGACCGTCTCCTGGCTACGGACCAGCCATAGCGCCCCGCCGAAGACCGCCACGGCGCCGATGACGACGCCGATATTGACGCCGCGCCGGGGATACATGCGCCACATGAATCCGATCATGATGACCGCCATCACCGCGCCCATCACGGCCGCCATCCACATTCGCGTCTGGCTGAACATCAGATGGCTTGCCGCATAGGTGTTCAGATACATCAGCCCGAACATCACGACCGTCGAGGTCGCGATCATCGCGGCGAACCGGGCATAGCTCATGACATGCCACTCCGACCCTGGGGCGATTGAGCGACCGGGGACGATGGATTCGTGTCGGCACCCTGGGCGATCGTGGAGGCCAAGTGGCGTCTCCGATCATCAAATACAGCCGATACAACAACCTGACGGCGATCGCTTTGTTCATGGCGAACTGCCCGATCGAGGTTAGGGATTTGCTGGTTTTCGGCGCCCCGTCGATGGAAGATGCGCCAGAACCGGAGCCGCATTCATGCGTTGTCGCCGCAACACGGGGAAACCGAACGATGAGCATGGATCATGGCGGCACCGGGCCTGTGCAGGCGCTGGTCAGGAAACTGCGTCCGAAATCCGCGATCCGGTCCTTCCTGCATAGCGAGGCTGCTGGCGGCATCGTCCTGATGGCGGCGGCGGCGCTGGCCATGATCGTCGCCAACAGCCCGCTCGGCCCCGACTATTTTGCGGTCCTGCATCACCATATCGGTCCCTTGTCGGTGCTGCACTGGATCGACGACGCGTTGATGTCCCTGTTCTTCCTGCTGGTCGGGCTGGAGATCAAGCGCGAGCTGGTCGACGGTCATTTGTCGACCTGGGCGGACCGCACCCTGCCGACCATCGCCGCCATCAGCGGTATGGCGGTGCCCGCCCTCCTCTATCTGGCGATCGCGACGCGGGAACCGGGACTGGCGCGCGGCTGGGCGATCCCCTCGGCGACCGACATCGCCTTTGCGATCGGCGTCATGGCGCTGCTCGGCCGCCGCGTACCGGCGTCGCTCAAGCTGTTTCTCACGACCGTGGCGATCGTCGACGACATGGGCGCCGTCGCGGTCATCGCGCTCGCCTATACCCATGAGATCAGTGGCCTGGCGCTGCTGGCGGCAGCGTTGGTCCTGGGCATCCTCTTCGTCCTCAACCGGCTGGGCATGACGCGGCTCTGGCCCTATCTGGTCGGAGCGGTGCTGCTCTGGCTCGCGGTATGGATGTCGGGCATCCATGCGACCATCGCCGGCGTGTTGGCGGCCAGCGTCATCCCGATCCGCCGGTCGCCCGGCGCGCCCGATGCCCAGAACTCGCCGCTCCATCGCCTCGAACATGCGCTACAGCCCTGGGTCGCGTTCGCCGTGGTTCCGATCTTCGGCTTCGCCAATGCGGGCGTCTCGCTCGCCGGGTTCGGCATGGGCACGCTGCTCCTGCCTTTGCCGCTCGGCGTGGCCGCCGGCCTCTTCCTCGGCAAGCAGGTCGGCGTGTTCGGTGCGGTCTGGCTGTCGTCGCGGTTCGGATGGACGCGTCGCCCATCGGGTGCATCCTGGACACAGGTCTACGGCACCGCGCTGCTTTGCGGGATCGGCTTCACCATGAGCCTGTTCATCGGCGGCCTGGCCTTTGCCGACCAGGTGCTCGTCGACGAGGTCAAGATCGGCGTGCTGGCCGGGTCGATCCTGTCGGCGCTGGCGGGCTATCTGGTCCTGCGCCGGAGCGCGACAGGACGGCGTCCGCACAGGCCATGACGCTGTCGCGCGGCGCGCCCTTCAGCTCCTCCTTCGCCAGATCGCGGAACGCCGCGACCTGATCGCGCAGACAGCGCAGACGATCCGGCGAGGTACAGGCATCCATGACGCTTCCCAGGGACAGCAGGAAGCGTTCCGCCGTGATCCGATCGGTGCTGGCATATTGCGCCAGGGCTCCGAACCCCTGATCGACCAGATCGGCAAAGCGCTGCGGATAGGCGACGAGCCGCAGCGCCCCGTCATCGTCGAGCCGGAGCGGCGAAGGCGCATCCCGCCGGACCAGCTCGGCGAACGCCGCCGCCAGCCAGTCAAGGCAGCTGCTGGCCGTGAACGGGTCGTTCACCCCGGGCGACAGCGCCCGCGCCGCGATCTCGACCAGCTCGTCGAGCAGGAAGCGCAGGTCCTGCATCGGCGTGCGCCGCGATCCCAGACCGATGGCCCGGACGATGTCGGCGCGGGCATCGTCATCCAATCTCGCGGCAGGGAGGGCGCTGGCCAGGGCGATGCCGGGATGTACGAAGTCACCCGGCTGACACCGCAATCGCACCACCATGTCCCGTCGCCTGGCGATCTCCAGCAGGCTGTCATGGTCGACGATACGGATATAGCCGACGCCTCTGGCCGCGATCTCGGCCGTGTTCGCGCCTGTGGTGCGAAATGCATCCGGAAGCAGGTCGCCATGCCCATCGGCGGGCTGACCGACACAGGAGGGAAAGCGGACGGAAATCTCCCGCAACAGCCGCCCGCCGATCTGCTCGATGACGCTGTTGATGTGGATCTGCTGGGGGACGTGGTGGATGAAGTAGATCAGGACCGCGATCGACGTCAGGACCAGCAGCAACGCCACCAGCAGCGCGAGTTGTGGCACGAATGCCCCGATCCCGCTTCCATCCTCACCCGGCGACCGGATCGTGCGCAGGACGATGATCGTATAGAGGAAGGTGGCGATGAAGGTGCCCAGCGTCACCTGATTGCCGCGATCGCCCATGAAGTTGCTGAGCAATCGGGGGCCATATTGTCCCGAGGCGTAAACGACCGCGGCGATCGTCACCGAGAAGGTCGTACCGGCGACCCCGATCATCGACCCGCCCACCGCCGACAACAGGCCACGCGCGCCATCCGGCCGGGCGGCATAGAGCCAGGGGAGATCGTCCATCCAGGCCGCGCCGAAATGGCTGTCCACATAGACCATGGCAAAGGCCATCAGAATCGCGCTGACCGCCATCAGCGTCGGCACGAACCAATAGCTTTCCCGCAAGGCACCCGCCCAACCCAGTATCCGAGCCTTCATGCCGCTCCCATCCCAGAACCCCTTCGCGCGCCATTGAGGACGACCTCGTGCGTCGACGGGATAACATCGGATTTCGGCGGCGGTTGCGCCGCGCGCGGGATAAAATGACGCCCGGTCACGCTGCCGTCCTCGTCATTCCCGACCACGGAAATCGGCCTCGAGCGGCACCCTGGATTGGTCAGGTCCGATACACCCTGTTCCGCCTCACAAGCGTATCCCGAACCCGATGCCGACCACCAGCGGATCCAACGAGACGTTCACCCGCTGACGACCCAGCGCGGCGTTGTCGAGGCGCGCCGTGGTATCCATGTCGATATATTTGATGTCGAGGTTCAGGAAGACCCGGCGGGTGATGTCCACATCCACGCCCGCCTGCGCCGCCCAGCCGACACTGTCCTTCAGATGGACCTTGGTCGGCCCCACCGCCGCTTGCAGACCACCCGAGGCCGACTCGTTCCAGAAGATCGTATAGTTGACGCCTGCACCGACATAGGGACGGACATGGCGCGTCGGCGCAAAATGATATTGGGCGGTCAGCGTCGGCGGCAGGACCCAGGTGGAGGCGAGCTTGCCGATGCTGCCGGTCGTGCCGCGCACCCCGCTGATGGAATGCCTGGTGGTCGAGGCGATCAGCTCGAAGCCAAGATGGTTCGTCGCCATATAGGTCGCGTCGACCTCGGGCATGATGCGGTTGTCGATCTTCACCGTCTCGCCGGGAAAGGCGGGGAGGATGCTGCCGGATCGTTCGTTCGGGGCGACCAATATGGCACGGGCGCGGAGCAGGACGTCGCCCGCGCGCACCCCGACCCGTGGCTGTGCGTCGGTTCGATCCTGGGCCGAAGCCGATGCGCCGATCCCCGTCGCGCCGAGCGCGAGCAGGAAGGCGGCGGTTCTGATGGCGGTCATCTCATGTCTCCTGTGTCGATACAGGCAGACCGATTAGGCGCGGGCCGCCCCCGCTGCCTTGACCATCGACAAAGGCTGGTTTGACGGCGGTCAAAGGCGCGTTCGCACGGGCGGGGCACAGCATGCGCCATGTGGCCCTATCATCCCGAACTGCTCGCCCGGCCCGTGCCGCGCTATACCAGCTATCCCACCGCCGCCGAGTTCGGCGACGCGGTGGGTCATGACGACATGGCCGCCGCGCTCGACGCGGTCGATGCGAACGCAACCGTGTCGCTCTATCTGCATATCCCCTATTGTCGGGCGATCTGCTGGTATTGCGGATGCAACACCGGCGCGGCGAACCGGACGACGCGGCTGGCGGCCTATCTGACGCGGCTGCATGCCGAGATCGACAGGGTCGCCGCCCGGCTGGACGGGCGCGGACGGATCGGGCGGATCGCCTTTGGCGGGGGGAGCCCCAACGCCATTTCGCCCGATGCCTTTGCCGCGCTGGTCGCGCATCTCCGCACCGCCTTTGCCTGCAAGGATGCGCCGCTATCGCTGGAGGTCGATCCACGCGGCTTCGCACCCAACTGGGCGAGCGTCATAGCACAGACCGGCGTCGCGCGGGTCAGCCTGGGCGTGCAGACCTTCGATCATGCGCTCCAGGCGGCGATCGGACGCGTTCAGCCGCGCGAGGACATTCTTCGCGCCGTCACGCTGTTACGCGGGGCCGGGGTCGGATCGCTCAACTTCGACCTGATGTACGGCCTGCCCGGCCAGACCGACGCGGCGCTTCGCGCTACACTGGACGAAACGATCGCTCTCGCGCCCGAACGGCTGGCGGTCTTCGGCTATGCGCATGTCCCCCATCTCATCCCACGCCAGCGCCGGATCGACGCGACCGCGCTGCCCGGTGCAGCGGCACGCTTCGCACAGGCGGCGTCGGCGCATGAGCGATTGACGGCGGCGGGCTACCAGTCGGTCGGGTTCGATCACTTCGCGAAACCGGACGATCCGCTGGCGCAGGCGGCGGCAAGCGGCAGGCTACGCCGCAATTTCCAGGGATTCACCGACGACCCCGCCGACATCCTGATCGGCCTTGGGGCGAGCGCGATCAGCGAATTTCCCGACCGCCTGCTCCAGAATGCGAAGAAGGCAGGCGAATGGCACCAGGTGATCGGTGCGGGCCGGTTCGCAACCGCGCGCGGTATCCGTCGGACGCCGCTCGACCGGCGGCGGGGCGCGGCGATTGTGGGGGTACTGTGCCACGGGGTGGCGGATACGGACGGCCTGCCGGAGCGTGACGCCATTCAGACCCGGCTTTCCCCGTTCGAGCGGGCCGGACTGCTCCGTTGGGAAGGCTATCGCCTGCGCCTGATGGCGGGCGCGCTGCCCTATGCCCGCAGCATTGCCGCCGCCTTCGATGCCTGGCGCAGTCAGGACGATACGCGTTTCAGCCATGCCGTCTGACCTGCCGCCGCGCTGCGCCGCCTGTGCCGCGCGCGGTATGGCGCTGTGCGACGGGCTGGGCGGCGTGGCGTTGGCCGCGCTTCATCATATCGGTCGTCGTCGTCGGTTGAGTGCCGGACAGGCATTTGGCTGGCGTGGCGATCCGGCCAGCCACTGCGCCAATCTCGTCTCGGGCGTACTCAAAGTGTCGCGCGTCGAGGCGGACGGATGCGTTCAGATCGTCGGGCTGCTCTATCCCGGCGATTTTGTCGGCGCGCTCTTTGCCGAACATTCCGCCGATACGATCGCGGCGCTGAGCGATGCCGATCTGTGCGTCTATCCGCGTCCGGCGCTGGAGGCGCTGCTCGTCCACCATCCCGCCGCCGGACGGTTGCTGCTGCGCCGGACGATGGCGACCCTGGCCGAGGTACGACGCTGGATGCCGATGCTGGCCCGTGCGCGGGCCGAGGCGCGCGTCGCCGCGTTGCTGTTGGACATGGCGCGGCGGAGTGCGGTGGAGGACGAGGCGTTTCGCCTACCGCTGTCGCGCGGCGCGATGGCGGAGGCGCTGGGCCTGGCGGTCGAGACGGTCAGCCGTCACATGACCGCGTTCCAGCAGGACGGGCTGATCGCGCTATCCGGCCTGCGGGGCGTGCGCCTGCTCGACCGGGTTCGCCTGGCGGAGATCGCAGGTTAGGCGGCGGATCGACGGCTTCCCCCGTCGGCCGCCCATTGCCGATCGCACAAGGCCGACAGTACAGGCCGGTGGCTGACCAGGATCATCCCCTGCCCGGTCCGCTTCAACCGCGCGTCCATTCGCCGCGCCACCTGCGCAGCGACCTCTGCATCCAGCCCCTCGCCCGGTTCGTCGAGCAGCAGCCAGGGTGCGTCGCCCAGATAGGCGCGCGCCAGGGACAGTCGCCGCCGCTCGCCACCCGACAGCCGCGCCCCGTCCTCGCCCAACCAGCTATCGAGCCCCTCGGGCAAAGCCCGTACCACGGTGTCGAGCGCGGCGTCGCGCAGGGCCTGCCACAGCCGGTCCTCGCTCGCATGGTCATCGGCCAGCCGCAGATTGTCCCGCACCGTCCCCGCCATCAGCGCCGCATCCTGCGGCGCCCAGGCAAAGGTCGCGCGCAGGGTCGCAGGGGCGATGGAGGCGGCATCGCGTCCACCGATCATGATCCGGCCGGGCCGAAGCGGACGCAGCCCCAGCAATCCCTCGACCAAAACCGTCTTGCCGCAACCCGATGCTCCCGTCAGGGCGATCCGGCTACCCGGCGTGAATGGAGTGCCGTCGATGACGAGGCTCGCGTCACCCGCCTCGGCCGCAGCCGGATGCTTGTCCACCGCGTCGAACAGGGTTTCCAGCCGCGCTTCCGCCTCGCGAAGCCTTCCACGCTCGGTCATGGCACGCAGGATCGGCGCGGTCGCATCGGCCGTCATCGCCGCCGCCAGGGCCGCCAGCGCCGCGATCGGTGCGCCAGCCCCCGCCGACAGGAGCAGCGCCGATGCCGCCGCCAGCGCGACGCCGATCGCGTGCAGAGCCTCGAACCGCGCCGCCACCGCCGCCTGCCGCGCCTGCGCCTCGGCCAGCCGGTCGCTCGCCGCCGCGATCCGGGCGGTGGCCCAATCCTCCAGCGCGAAACAGCGGAGTTCCGCCGCCGCGCCGCCGATCGTCGCCACCTCCTCGCGCAGAGCCCCCATCGCCTGCTGCACCGCACGGCCCGGCTCTTCCAGCCGGTGCGCCCAAGACCGTGCCAGTCCGAGCGATCCCCCGACACAAGCCAGCGTCGCGACCATGGCCAGCCAGCCGCCGAGCAGCGTCAGCGCCGCACCCGACGCCAGTGCCGCCGCGACACCCCAAGGCCCCGACAGTCGAACGAAGCGCCATTCCACGGCATCCACATCGCCGATCAGCCGCGCCGTCGCCTCGCCCCGCCCGAGCGCCAGCGCGACCGAAGGCGGCGCGACGGTGAGCGCGTGGTAGAGCGCAGGCCGCAGCCGGGCGAGTGCACCAAAGGCCGCGCCATGGCTCGCCAATCGCTCGCCATAGCGTGCGCCGGTTCGCACGATCGCCAGCAACCGGATCGCAGCGGAAGGCAACATGTAGTTGAACGCCTGCGCCGCGACGATCCCCGCTCCCCCCGCCAGCGCGGCGGCGGTCAGGAACCAGCCCGACAAGGCGAGCAACATGACCGAGGCGATGGCGACCAGCGCGGCGCAAAGGCCCGCCTGTCGCAAGCGGCGGCGTTCCCGCTGGCGTTCGGCGGCGATCAGCCTGTGAAGTGTCATGCGGCATGTCCCAGATGAACGACGCGGGTCGCGATGGCGGCCAGCGCGGGACTGTGGGTGGCGATGAGCGTCGTGCGCCCTTTCGCGGCGCGGGCGATGGTCGCGATCAGCGCGGCTTCGGCGGCAACGTCCAGATGCGCGGTCGGCTCGTCGAGCAGCAGGAAGGGCGCGGGGTTGAGCAGCGCACGCGCCAGCGCGATCCGCCGCCGCTCCCCACCCGACAGCCCGCTGCCCCGCGCATCGAGCGGCGCGTCGAGGCCACCCGGCCGGGCCGCGAGCATCGGCCCCAGCCCCGCCGCCGCGACGGCGCGCTGGATCGCCAGTTCATCCGCCTGGGGATGGGCGAGCGTCACATTGTCGCGGATCGTCCCCGCGATCAGCAGGGGATGCTGGCCCGCCCAGCTCGCCTGCCCCGCCAGCGAGACCAGAGGAACACCGCCCGCCTCGACCGTTCCTCCCGACAGCGGCGCGAGGCCGAGCAGCAGGTGCAGGACGCTGGTCTTGCCGCTACCCGAGGGACCGAGCAGCGCCACCGTCTCGCCCGTCTCGATCCGCAGCGACAGCTGCGAGACGGCGGGCGCGTCGCTGCCCGGATAGTGGATGGCGACATCGCGCAGGACCAGCGAGGCCGCAGTCCGAACCGAAGGCATAGGCTCCGGCTCGGCCAAGGGCATGAGCGTATCGGCGGCCGTCTCCGCCGCCTGCTTGTCGTGATAGGCGGCGGCGAGGCGGCGCATCGGCGCGTAGAATTCGGGTGCCAGCGCCAGCACGAAGAACGCCCGCCCCAATGTCAGCGTCTCAGGCGCGGCAAAGGGCAGCAGGCCGAGCAGCGCAAAGCCGCAATAGACCGCGACCAGCGCGACCGACAGCGCCGCGAAGAACTCCAGCGCGGCGGAGGACAGGAAGGCCACCCGCAGGACGCGCATGGTCCGCTCGGCCAGTTCCTGCGCCGCCGCACCGATCGCCTCGGTCTCGCGTGTCTCGGCCCGGAAGGCCAGCACGACCGGCAAGCTGCGCACCCGGTCGGCAAAGCGCGCCGACAGACGGTGCAGCGCGACGAATTGCCGACGCGATTCGTCTGCCGCCGCGCCGCCCGCCAGGATCATCGCAGCCACGAACGGCAGCAAAGTGCCTGCGATAATGACCGCCGCCACCCAACTGGCACAGGCCGTCGCGGCGGGGACCAGCATCGGTGCGATGACGGCGGCCCGGCGCGCCGGCAGGAAGCGGGCGACATAGCCGTCCAGCGCCTCGACCGCATCGACGGCCTGGCTGGCGAGCAGGCCACTGTCGATCGGCACACCGGGCTTTCGGCGCAGCGTGGCGGCCACGGCGCGAAGCCGTTGCGCCCGCTTGACTGCCCCCGCCCTCACCGCGCCCCGCCGCATGGCCAGGGTCGCGAACACCCCGCGCAACGCCCCCGTGCCGAGCATCAGCAAGGCCCAGGGCAACACCGCCCCCTGCCCCGCCACCGCGGTCACGCCGCCCGCGATACCTGCCGCAAAGCCGATCGCCGCCAGCGTATCGAGCAGCAACAGGCCCGCCACGCCGTCGCGCCGCCCGGCCGCGTGCTTCAACCAGCGGTTGCGGGCCTTACGCGTCGGGGGAGCATCGGCGATCGTCGTCATGCCGCGACGGTCGCCCCGACCGCCGCCCCTGTCTTTGACCGCGGTCAATGTCGGCACGGCGCGCCAAGCCTAGCGAGTCGGTCGGCAAGGGGCCGGGGGGCGGCTCCTTTTATGGAGACATCCTATGGACCCCGGCGTCGTAGACCTGTCGCGACTGCAATTCGCGGCCACCGCGCTGTATCATTTCCTGTTCGTTCCGCTGACCCTCGGCCTGTCGATGATGCTTGTCATCATGGAGTCGGTCTATGTCATGACCAACCGCCCGGAATGGCGCGTGACCACGCGCTTCTGGGGCAAGATCTTCGGCATCAACTTCGTGCTGGGCGTCGCCACGGGCCTGACCATGGAATTCCAGTTCGGCACGAACTGGTCCTATTTCTCGCATTATGTCGGCGACATCTTCGGTGCGCCGCTCGCGATCGAGGGGCTGATGGCGTTCTTTCTGGAGGCGACCTTCGTCGGACTGATGTTCTTCGGCTGGGACCGCCTGTCGAAACTCGGCCATCTGATCGTCACCTTCATGGTCGCGCTGGGCACCAACCTGTCGGCGCTGTGGATTCTCGTCGCCAATGGCTGGATGCAGAACCCGGTCGGGGCGAGCTTCAATCCCGACACGATGCGCATGGAGGTCGGTGATTTCGGCGCGGTGCTGTTCAATCCCGTCGCCCAGGCCAAGTTCGTCCACACGGTGAGCGCGGGCTATGTCTGTGCGTCAGTCGTGGTGCTGGGCGTCTCCGCCTTCTGGCTGCTGAAGGGACGCTTCCTGCCCGTTGCACGCCGGTCGATGACGGTCGCGGCGGCGTTCGGCCTCGCCTCGTCGCTGTCGGTCGTCGTGCTAGGCGACGAGAGCGGCTATGCGCTGACCGACAACCAGAAGATGAAGCTCGCCGCGATCGAGGCGGTCTGGCACACCGAGCCCGGCCCCTCCGGCCTGACCCTGTTCGGCTATCCCGACACGGTCGCGCGGGAGACGCGCTACAAGGTCGAGATTCCGTGGCTGCTCGGCCTGATCGCGACGCGCAGCCTGGACGGCACGGTCACCGGCATGTCCGAACTGGTGCTGAAGGCGCAGGAGCGAATCGCGTCGGGCGTGATCGCCTATGACGCGGTCCAGCGCCTGAAGGCGAACCCGCAGGACATGGGCCAGCGCGCCCGGTTCGAGGCGCACAAGCGCGACCTGGGCTATGCCCTGCTGCTCAAGCGCCAGATGGCGGACCCGCGCGCTGCGACGCCGAAGCAGATCGAGGCGGCGGCCTGGGACACGGTGCCCGATGTCGGCCTGCTCTTCTGGAGCTTTCGCATCATGGCGGCGATCGGCTTTGCGATGATCGCGCTGTTCGCCACCGCCTTCATCCTTTGCTCGCTGCGGATGCACCTGGATTCGCGCTGGTTCCTCCGCCTCGCGGTGGCGGCGATCCCGCTACCCTGGGTCGCGATCGAGCTGGGCTGGGTCGTCGCCGAGCTGGGGCGCCAGCCCTGGGCGATCGAGGGTGTGCTGCCGACCTTCCTGGCGACCAGCTCGCTGTCGCGGGGGGCGCTGTGGACGACGCTGGCAGGCTTTACCGCGCTCTATGGCGTACTGGCCGTGATAGAGGTCCGGCTGATCCTTGCCGCCATCGCGCACGGGCCGGAGGAGCGGGACGACCAGCCCGCCCCCGGCCCCATCCCCGCCGCCATTCCCGTCACCGCCTGAAGGAGGCCGAGACATGTTCGACTATGAGATGTTGCGCCTGATCTGGTGGGTGCTGCTGGGTGTGCTGCTGATCGGCTTTGCGCTGACCGACGGGTTCGACCTCGGCGTTGCCGCCCTGCTGCCTTTCGTCGCGCGGGACGATGCCGAGCGGCGGATGGTCATCAACGCCATCGGGCCGACCTGGGAGGGAAACCAGGTCTGGTTCATCCTGGGCGGCGGCGCGATCTTCGCGGCCTGGCCGTTCGTCTATGCGGTCAGCTTTTCGGGCTTCTACCTCGCGATGTTCCTGGTGCTGGCCGCGCTGATCCTGCGGCCGGTGGGGTTCAAATATCGCTCGAAGCGGCCGGATCCGGCATGGCGTACGCGCTGGGACTGGGCGCTGTTCGTCGGGGGACTGGTGCCCGCCCTCGTCTTCGGCGTCGCGGTCGGCAATGTCCTGCTCGGCGCGCCCTTCCGCCTCGATGGCGACCTGCGCGCCTTTTACGATGGCACTTTGCTTGGGCTGTTCACGCCCTTCACCCTGGTTTGCGGCTTGTTGTCGGTGGCGATGCTGGTGCTGCACGGCGCGGCGTGGCTGTCGATCAAGGTCGAGCATGGCCCCGTCCATGACCGGGCGCGGGCATTCGGCACGGTGGCAGCGATCGCCTCCATCCTGTTGTTCGCGATCGGCTTCGCCTTCGTGGCCTGGGGCGACATGGGCTATCGGATCGTCGGTGCGATCGATCCGTCCGGGCCGTCCAATCCGCTGCACATGACGGCGGAGCAAGCGGGCGGTGCGTGGCTGACCAACTACGCCCTCTATCCCTGGATGATGGCGCTGCCCATCATCGGCTTTGCCGGCGCCGCGCTGGCGCTGCTCGGGATCCGGGCGGGACGCGAGGCCCTGGCCTTTGCGGGATCGTCGCTGGCCGCCACCGGAATCATCGCGACCGTCGGCTGTTCGATGTTCCCCTTCATCCTGCCCTCCAGCATCGACGCGCATAGCAGCCTGACGGTGTGGAACGCCTCGTCCACGCAGAAGACGCTGGGCATCATGCTGTTCGTCACGCTCGTCTTCCTGCCGATCGTGCTCGCCTACACCGCCTGGGCCTACCGCGTGATGTTCGGCCGCGTGACGGCGGACGCGGTGCGCACCAATCCCGACTTTTATTAAGAAAGGACGCCGTCCATGTGGTATTTCTCCTGGGTCCTCGGCCTTGGCCTGGCCGTCGGTTTCGGCATCCTCAACGGCATGTGGCATGAATTCCATCTGCCTCGGGAGGATGACGTGTCGCCGAGACACTGACAGATAGGACAATCGGTCCGACGACAGGGGATCATGGCCATGCTATCAGGCAAGGCCATGATCCCGAACGACGTTTGTGCCGACTGCGCGGTGCGCGACCGGGCCCTGTGCGGCAGCCTGGACGACCGTGCGTTGATCGCGCTCAACACCATCGGCCAGCGCCGCCGGGTCACGCGCGGCCAGACCATCGCCTGGGCGGGGGAGGAGGCGGTGATCTGCGGCAACCTGTTGTCGGGCGTGCTGAAGCTGGTCGCCGCCACCGCCGATGGCCGCGAACAGACGGTCGGCCTGCTCTATCCGGCCGACTTCTTCGGACAGCCCTATGCGGGCGATGTCGACTTCACCCTGACCGCACTGACCGACGCGGAACTGTGCGTCTTTCCCCGCGCCGCCTTCGAGCGGGTGCTGGACGATCACCAGCCGATGGAACGCCTGTTGCTCCAGCGGACCTTCGAGTCGCTGAACGAGGCGCGCGGGCGGATGCTGGTGCTGGCGCGCAAGTCGGCGGGGGAGAAGCTGGCGGGCTTCCTGCTCGACATGGCGGCGCGCGCCGGGGCCAGCGGATGCCGGGCGAGCCGTGACGGGCCGGTGACCTTCGACCTGCCGCTGACGCGCGGCCAGATCGCCGATGTACTCGGCATGACGATCGAAACGGTCAGCCGCCAGCTGACCCGGATGAAACAGAGCGGCGTGATCGGCCTGCCCGGCGGCCGCGCCATCACGATCAGCGACCGCGAGGCGCTGGCGGCACGGGCCGAAGCGGCTTAAGCCGCCAGACTGTCCGCCAGTGCATCGACGAGCAGGCCGCGCGCCTCCTGGGTCAACCGATGCCCGGCCAGCGCGATGATGACGAGTTGCTCGAAATCGACCGCGCGGCGGCATCCGGCAAAGAAGCTGCGCAGCATATGGCCGAGCGTCTCGGGCGCGGCGAAGGCATCCGCCTCGGCAAAGGTCGCGACCAGTTCGCGCGCCGCCGCCGCATCTGCCTCATGCCGGTGGCGGACATGGTCGAGGAGCGTGTCGGTGAGCGGATCGGCCCGCCCGTTGGACAGCATCGCCTCCAGATAGACGCCGTCCGCCTGCTCGCCCCGCGCCACCAGCGTTTCGAGCGCTTGCAGGAACAGCGTCATGGTCGATCCGTCGGGGCGATCGGGCAAGGCGTCCGCCATCGTCTCCGCCTGCGTGCATAGCGCCAGCCGCCGACGATGCTCCTGGACCAGGCGGATCAGGTCGATTTCCTGGATGACGTGCCAGCGCCGCGCGAACGGTACGACGCTGCCTTGAAGCGGGTTGCGATCCATTGCGGGTCTTCTCCTTCGTGCCCCCTGGTGACGAAGGGAGGTGCCCCGCGCATTGACGATGGTCAAAGCGCCGGGCGGCGGCGTTCAGCGCTGGCGGGCGAGATGCCGGTGAATGGTGCTGCGATGGACGCCCAATTGCCGCGCCGCCGCCGAGACATTGCCGCCATACGCCGCCAGCGCCGCGTCGATCGCCTCCGCCCGGTCGTCGGCCAGCGGGCGGGCGACCGACAGTTCGATACCGCCGCCCCGCGCCTCGGCATCCCAACCGCCGATCAGCGTCCCGCCATTGGCGAGGCGCAGCTGCCCCCGCGCGGCCTGGCCATGCATGTCGAGCACCTCGCCCAGCGCGGTATCGTCGAGCGCCTCCCAGCTGCGCCCGACCAGCGACAGCCCGCGTCGATTGGCTGCGACAAGGCAATCGTCGCGGAACACCAATATCCCTTCGCGCGCCGTGCCCAGCATCGCCGCATCGTCATGCATCCGCAGCACACGGCAATCGGCGAAGCCGCTGCGGAACAGCCGATGCTCGATCTGGTCGACCGCCAATCGGATCAGCCCCAGCGCATGACCATGGCCGCTCGCCGATGGGCCCGAAATGTCGAGCGCCCCGACGATCGCGCCGCGCGGATCGAGGATCGGCGTCGCCGCGCAGCTGAGCATCGCATGTTCGGCGAAGAAATGCTCCGAGCCGTGGACGGCGATCGGACGACGCTCGGCAATGGCGGTGCCGATCGCATTGGTGCCGGTGCTCGCCTCGGTCCAGGATACGCCGGGCCGGAGCGCGACCTGCGCCGCGCGCGACAGGAAGCCGGTGTCGCCGATACTGTCCAGGATCATGCCGTCCGCATCGGCCAGGATCACGACGCTGCCCGTGTCGCGCGCCTCGCCGGCGAGCATCTCCAGCTCGGGGCGGCACAGGCGGCGCAGCGACTCGCGACGCTGGCGAAGCGCACCGAGTTCGCTTTCGTTCAGCGGGCCACCATCGCGTCGCCTACCTTGCGACAGGCCCATATCGGTGCATCGCAGCCAGGATCGCAGCACCGGCTGGCGCACGCTTTCCAGGGGCAATTGCCCCTCGTCGAAATAGGCTCGTCGCCCCTGCTCTATCCCGGCGCCGTCCATCGCCGCATCCTTCTCCGACTGTCGCAAGTTGCGACACCGGCCCGTTTCTCGCGTCGCGCCGTGCGACACATGCTACCCCTCCCGCACAGAAAGTCCATCTTTGCCCGTGTGCTTCGTCGCGGATCGGCTTGCCCTTGGACGGGCACAGGCGGAGCCATTGTTTCATACGAAACGAAGGAGAGGTTCCATGACGATCCAGGAAGCCATCAAGGCGCGCACCGCGCCGTTCAAGCAGCGCTACGCCAATTTCATCGGCGGACGCTGGGTCGATCCGGTCGACGGACGCTGGTTCGACAACCGATCCCCCATCGACGGACAGGTGATCTGCCAGGTCGCGCGCAGCCAGGCCGCCGATATCGAGCTGGCGCTCGATGCCGCGCACAAGGCCAAGGACGGCTGGGGCCGCACCAGCGTCGCCGAGCGCGCGCTGATCCTCCACCGCATCGCCGACCGGATGGAGGAGAAGCTCTCGCTGCTCGCCACCGCCGAGACCTGGGACAATGGCAAGCCGATCCGCGAGACGACCGCTGCCGACCTGCCGCTGGCGATCGACCATTTCCGCTATTTCGCCGGCTGCATCCGCGCACAGGAAGGCGGTATTTCGGAGATCGACCACGACACCGTCGCCTATCACTTCCACGAACCGCTGGGCGTGGTGGGGCAGATCATCCCGTGGAACTTCCCGCTGCTGATGGCCTGCTGGAAGCTCGCGCCCGCGCTGGCGGCGGGCAATTGCGTGGTGCTGAAACCCGCCGAGCAGACCCCCGCCTCGATCATGGTGCTGGCCGAGCTGATCGGCGACCTGCTGCCCGATGGCGTGCTCAACATCGTCAACGGTTACGGCGTCGAGGCGGGCAAGCCGCTGGCGCAGAACCCGCGCATCGCCAAGATCGCCTTTACCGGCGAGACGACGACCGGGCAGCTCATCATGTCCTATGCGTCCGAGAACCTGATTCCCGTCACGCTGGAGCTGGGCGGCAAGAGCCCCAACATCTTCTTCGCCGACGTGGCGGCCGCGGATGACGATTATCTCGACAAGGCGATCGAGGGCTTCGCCATGTTCGCGCTCAACCAGGGCGAGGTCTGCACCTGTCCCAGCCGCGCCCTGGTCCACGAATCCATCTATGACCGCTTCATGGAAAAGGCGGTCGCGCGGGTCGAGGCGATGATCCAGGGCGATCCGCTCGACCCCGCCACCATGGTCGGGGCGCAGGCCTCGCAGGAGCAGATGGACAAGATCCTCGGCTATCTCGACATCGGCCGCGACGAGGGTGCCAAGGTGCTGACCGGCGGCACGCGCAATCGGCCCGAGGGGCTGGAGGGCTATTACGTCAAGCCGACCGTGCTCAGCGGCAACAACCGGATGCGCGTATTCCAGGAGGAGATTTTCGGCCCCGTCGTCTCGGTCGCGACCTTCAAGGATGATGAGGAAGCGCTGCGCATCGCCAACGACACGCTCTACGGCCTGGGCGCAGGCGTGTGGACCCGCGACGGCACCCGCGCCTATCGCATGGGCCGGGCGATCCAGGCGGGCCGCGTGTGGACCAACTGCTACCACGCCTATCCGGCCCATGCGGCGTTCGGCGGCTACAAGCGCTCCGGCATCGGGCGCGAGACGCACCGCATGATGCTCGACCATTATCAGCAGACCAAGAATCTGCTGGTCAGCTACTCGGCCAAGAAGCTCGGCTTCTTTTGATCCCCGTCAAGGCGGGGATGGCGGGTCACGCCCATCCCCGCTCCATCATCTTTCGAGAGGAGAATATCCATGGCCAAGACCATGAAAGCGGCGGTCGTCCGCGAATTCGGTGCCCCCCTGACCATCGACGAAGTGCCCGTGCCGGAGGTCGGCGACGGCCTGATCCAGGTCGCGATCCAGGCCTCGGGCGTCTGTCATACCGACCTGCACGCCGCCGAAGGCGACTGGCCGGTCAAGCCCAACCCGCCCTTCATCCCGGGCCATGAAGGCGTCGGCTATGTCTCGGCGGTGGGCAAGGGCGTGAAGCACATCAAGGAGGGCGACCGGGTCGGCGTGCCCTGGCTCTACACCGCCTGCGGCCACTGCGTGCATTGCCTGGGCGGCTGGGAAACCTTGTGCGAGAGCCAGCTCAACACCGGCTATTCGGTCAATGGCGGCTTTGCCGATTATGTCATCGCCGACCCCAATTTCGTCGGCCATCTGCCCGCCAATATCGGCTTCACCGAGATCGCGCCCGTGCTGTGCGCCGGGGTGACGGTCTATAAGGGGCTGAAGATGACCGATACCAAGCCGGGCGATACCGTCGTCATCTCCGGCATCGGCGGGCTCGGCCACATGGCGGTGCAATATGCCGTCGCCATGGGGCTGAACGTCGCGGCGGTCGATGTCGACGACGCCAAGCTGGACCTCGCCCGGCGGCTGGGTGCGAAGGTCACGGTCAACGCACGGACCGAGGCGGACCCGGCAGCGGCGATCAAGCGCGAGACCGGCGGCGGCGCGCAGGGCGCGCTTGTCACAGCGGTCAGCGAGCGGGCCTTTGCGCAGGCCGTGGGCATGATGGCGCGGGGCGGCACCGTCGCGCTCAACGGCCTGCCGCCGGGCGACTTTCCGCTCAACATCTTCGGGCTGGTGCTGAACGGCATCACGGTGCGCGGGTCGATCGTCGGCACCCGGCTGGACCTGCAGGAATCGCTCGACTTCGCCGCCGACGGCAAGGTCAAGGCGACCGTGGCCACCGCCCCGCTCGCCGAGGTCAACCAGGTGTTCGACCGGATGCGCCGGGGCCAGATCGAAGGGCGCATCGTCCTCGACCTGGCGGCCTGAAATCGCGGCGGGCGGTGGCTCCGGCCCCGCCCGCCGGCGTTGGAGAAACAATGACCGACCGTATCGCTTGTCCCGCCCTTCGTTCGCGTATCACCGATGCCGACACCGCCGCCGCCCTGATCCGCCCCGGCGAGACAGTGGCGACCAGCGGCTTCACCGGATCCGGCTATCCCAAGATGGTGCCCCAGGCGCTGGCGCGGCGCATGGCGGCGTCCCATGGTGCCGGGCATCCGTTCCGCGTCAATCTATGGACCGGCGCCTCGACCGGCCCCGAACTGGACGGCGCGCTGGCGGCGGTCGACGGCATCGCCCAGCGCCTGCCCTATAGCGGCGATCCGGTCGCGCGCGAGAAGATCAATCGCGGTGAGATCGACTATCTCGACATGCACCTGAGCCAGGTCGCGCCGATGGCATGGGAGGGGGTGCTGGGCCCGCTCGACACCGCGATCATCGAGATATCGGGCATCCGCGCGGACGGATCGCTCATCCCCTCCTCCTCGGTCGGCAACAACAAGACATGGGCAGACCGCGCGGCCCGCGTCATCCTGGAGGTCAATCGCTGGCAGGATGCGGCGCTGGAGGGGATGCACGACATCTATTACGGCACCCGCCTGCCGCCCGACCGCGTGCCGATCCCGCTGGTGCGGCCCGACGACCGGATCGGCACGCCCTATCTGGCCTGCGATCCCGACAAGATCGTCGCCATCGTCGAGACGGACGCGCCCGACCGCAACCTGCCCTTCGCCGCGCCCGACGACACCGCGCGCGCCATTGCCGGGCACGTCATCGAATTCCTGGCCCACGAGGTATCGCGCGGACGCCTGCCCCCTGCCCTGCTGCCGATCCAGTCGGGGGTGGGCAATATCGCCAATGCGGTGCTGTCCGGCCTGGTCGACGCGCCGTTCGACCCGATGACCGCCTATACCGAGGTGATCCAGGACGGGATGCTCGACCTGCTCGATGCCGGGCGCCTGCGCATGGCCTCCGCCACCGCCTTTTCGCTCAGCCCGCAGGCGGCGGCGCGGCTGAACGCAAACATGGCCGGCTATCGCGACCGCATGATCCTGCGCCCGCAGGAGATCAGCAACCATCCCGAACTGGTCCGCCGCCTGGGGTGCATCGCGATGAACGGCCTGATCGAGGCGGACATCTACGGCAACGTCAACTCGACGCTGGTGATGGGATCGCGCATCCAGAACGGCATCGGCGGATCGGGCGATTTCGCGCGCAACGCCTATGTCTCGATCTTCATGACCCCATCGACCGCCAAGGGCGGCAAGATCTCCGCCATCGTGCCGCAGGCCTCGCATGTCGATCACATCATGCAGGATGTGCAGGTGATCGTCACCGAACAGGGGCTGGCCGATCTGCGCGGCCTGTCCCCGCGCCAGCGGGCACGGGCCGTGATCGAACGCTGCGCCCATCCCGATTACCGACCGATGCTCGCCGACTATGCAATGCGCGCCGAGGGCGGCTCCTACGGCCTTCATGCCCCCTCGCTCCCCGCCGAAGCGCTGTCCTGGCATCGTCGCTATATGGAAACGGGAACGATGCTGCCGTCTTGACGATGGTCGATGTCGGGAGGATCTGCGCGATCACCGCCCGGACGCTTTCCGCCGCCCCGTCACGGCATGAAGACGGCGCGAAGGCAGCCATCCTCCTTGTGCTTGAACATGTGATATCCCTTCGCGCTGTCCTCGAGCGGGAAGCGATGGGTGGCGAGCGCGGCGGGGGTGAGTTCGCCGCGCAGCGCGTGGTCAAGAAGGCGGGGCACATAGGCCTGGCCATGCTGCTGCGCCGTTCGCACGGTCACGCCCTTGTTCATCAGCACACCGAGCGGAAACTTGTCTATCAGCCCATAGACCCCGAGGATCGACAGCGTGCCGCCCTTGCGGACCGCGAGCATCGCCTGGCGGAGCGCCGTACCGCGATCGGTCTCGAGATAAAACGCCTGCTTCACCCGGTCATAGGCGTGCTGGAGCCCGGTGCCGCTCGCCTCCATGCCCACCGCGTCGATGCACGCATCGGGACCGCGTCCGCCGGACAGTTCCTTCAGCGCGTCGAGCACGTCGACCTGGGTGAAGTCGAGCGGGGTGGCGCCGAACGCCGCCGCCTGGGCGAGCGGTTCGGGATATTGATCGATCGCGATCACCCGTTCGGCCCCCAGCAGCATCGCGCTTTGCTGCGCCACCAGGCCGACCCCGCCGCAGCCCCAGACCGCGACCACGTCACCGCGCTGGATGTTGCAGAAGTCGGCCCCCATGAAGCCGGTCGGGGCCGCGTCCGAGATGAAGAGGGCGTCCTCGTCGGGAAGACCGTCGGGGACGACGAAACAGTCGGTGTCGGCAAAGGGCACGCGGACATATTCGGCATGGCTGCCGGCATAGCCGCCAAAGGCGTGCGAATAGGCGTAGATGCCGCCGTCGGATAGCCGAGCAGCGGCTCCTGCAGTTCGGGCTTGGGATGGCTGGTGTCGCAGAGCGAGTAGAGATCGTGCTGGCAGTACCAGCACCGGCCGCAGGCGATAAAGGATGGCACGACCACGCGGTCGCCCCGCTTCACCTTCGTGACCGCGCGGCCCACATCGACGATCTCGCCCATGAATTCAGCGCGCCAGTCGGCGGTGTGATCGTCGCGCGCGACCACCTCCGCGAAATGCGTCCAGATCTGCGCCTGCGTGCCCGGATCGAGCCATAGCGCACGCAGTTCCTCGACCGGTCGCCCGATCGTCACGGCGGCGTGCGCCGCGGCATCGAGCGCCGGTTCGGCAGCCGCGGCGCTCATGCGGAAAGCACCGACAGCGCGTCCGCCACCGTTCCCTCCGCGCGATAATCCGGCGGGATGTCGAAGTCCTTGCGGGCCAAGCCACGTGACGCGGTCGCCCCGCGCGGCAGCCCCGAGCGATCGGAATAGTCGCGGTCGCTGCTCGCGTCGCGCTTATGGGCGGCCTTCACGCCAGCCAGCGCGACGAGGTCGAGCAGGGTGATGCCCGCCACCAAGGCGGTGGCGATCGCGGCGTTACGGCGTTTGGGATTGTCCTTGTGCAGCGCCGTCGCCAGCGTGCCGAGATCGAGCGCATCACCGCCGAGCCGCGCCGCCAGCCCGCCGGGCTTGTCGATCGACAGCGTCGGTATGGCGCTGGCCAGCTCGCGCACGCCATAGGCCCGGATCAGGCCCTGCTTGTCCTCGAGGCCGAGCGTGCGGGCGAGGCGACCGGGGGCCACGAGTTCGGTGACGCCGAGCCCGATCGAGAACCAGCCGAGCGCGCGGGCGAGCCGGTCGGCCCCGGCCAGCGAACTGGGGCCCTTGCGCTCGATCTTGTCCTCCTTGCCGTGCCAGACTAGGGCTTTCATGCCGGTCTCCTCGGTTGGAGGACCAGACCTAGGTTTCGCCTCGCCGCAGGCACATACGGGCGATGCCTAGGGAACTCTCCCCATCAGGGAGCAGTTGCCGGCTGTACCGGCAAGGACCGAGGAGACGCCGGCGTGGCACCCGAAAAAACACGACCGGCGGTCGCACCGACCGACGACGAGCCGGCATTCGCCACGGAAGAGGCGCTTGCACACCATGCCCGCTTCCTCGAGGCGAATCTCCGCAGCTTTGCCGACAACAGCACGAACCTGATCTGGATCGGCGATCCCGAGGCCGGCACCATCGTCTATCGCAGCGCCGCCTATGCCCGGATCTGGGGGGTGCCGTGCGAGGACGCTCCGGACGGTCTCGCAACCTGGATCCAGGACGTGCATCCCGAGGATCGCCAGCAGGTCGAACATGCGCTCGCCAGGGTGGCGGCCGGTGAGGTGGTGCAGTTCGAATATCGCCTTGTCCGGCCGCTGGACGGCGCGGTGCGCCGGCTGCGCGACACCAGCTTCCCGATCCTCGATGGCGCGGGCGTGGTGATACAGATCGGCGGCATCGCCGAGGACCTGACCCTGGAGGACATGCGCCACGTCTATATCGTGAACGGCACGGCACGGGACGCACGCGCGCTGGCCGGCTGGATGCGTGCGCTCGGCTATCGCGCGCAGACCTTCGCCAGCGCGGCGGCCTTTCTGGACCTTGCCCCCGCCCTTGCTGCGGGATGCGTGCTTCTCGATCTGCGTCGCAAGCGCGAGGAAGGGCTCTCGGTGCCACGCGAATTGCGCGCGCGGTCGATCGGCCTGCCGACCATCGCGCTCGACATCGCGAATGCCGATATAAGCCGTGCCGTCGCCGCCATGAAGGCAGGCGCGGTCGATTACCTTCCCATCGAAGACAAGGCGTCGCTGCAAACCGCATTGGCGGACGCGATTACCGGGTGCCAGGGCGCCTCGCGCACGACGTCCCGCGACGAGAGCGCGGCGGCCCGGATCGCCAGGCTGACGCCGCGAGAACGCGAGGTGCTGCTGGGACTGGTGGACGGGGGGACCAACAAAGTGATCGCGCAGACGCTCGGCATCAGTCCGCGCACGGTCGAACTGCACCGCGCGCAGTTGATGCACCGGTTGGACGCGGCCAGCCTGACCGAGCTTCTGCAACTGGCCTTGGCGGCCGGGGTTTCGCCATCGGCCGGGCACCAGCGAAAGCCGGTCTAGGGGCCGATCTGCTCACGCGCCTTGCGCGGCTTGCGTAATGTCCGTGAATGCCTGGACGAGCGCGTCGAACGTGACCCTGTAGCGGCTGCCGTGTCGCAGGTCCTCGTGCATCACGATCCATATCGGCAGGGGCAGGTCGAATGCGTCTGCCAGCACGCGGCAAAGATCCGGGTCGCGCCTGGCGACGGCGGTCTGGCAAATACCGATGCCGAACCCCGCGCGAATGGCTTCGAACTGGGCCGACGCGCTATCGACGCGCAGGGCGAACATCGCGCGATCCATCCCCGGCAGATGGCGCATGCCCGCGCAGGTGAACGGTGTCTCGGTATCGAAGCCGATCAGGTCATGTTCGCGCAGCTCCTCGAGCCGGTCGGGCACGCCTCTTTGCTCGAGATAGCTGCGATGCGCGTGGAAGCCCAGGCGAACAGCGCCGACGCGCTTCGCCACCAGCGATTTCTGCTCGGGCTGCGCCATCCGTATCGCGATGTCGGCCCGGCGTTGCAGCAGGTCGTCCAGGTCGTCGGTCAACGCCAGTTCGAAGTGCAGCCCGGGCTGCGCGCGCCGAAGGCTGGTCACGATCGCCGGCAGATGATGCGTTCCCACCGCTTGGCTGGCCGTGATGCGCACCGTGCCCTCCGGCATCCCCGGCGCGCCCTCGGCGGATCTGCGCAGCGCCTCCGCTGCGGCGACCAGGGCTTCGGCGTGCGGCCGCAGCGCCAATGCGTGATCGGTGGCGGACAGACCCCGCTGCGAGCGTAGGAACAGCTTGGCACCGGTCGCCTGCTCCAGGGCATCGATGTGCCGGGCGATGCTGGGCTGGGTCAGGCCGAGCGCGCGCGATGCCGCCGATAGCGAACCTTGCCGCAGCACCGCGGCAAAGCTGCGATAGACATCCCAACTCGGTTCCTTGCTCATCTATTTTCGTATAGCAGCTGCACGCGATACGGCAATTCTCGTTCATCCGTATCGGCGCCATCTTGCCTCCCGACACATGAGGAGGCGAATGATGAAGAAGACGGCGTTGATTCTGGGCGCGACGGGTGGAGTCGGCGGTGCCGTGATGCGGCGCATGATCGCCGGCGGCTGGACGGTCAGGGCGCTGACCCGCCGTGCCGATGTCGACTTGCCCGCCGGATGCGAGGCGGTGATGGGGGATGCGATGGATGCGGCTTCGGTCGCATCCGCGGCCAAAGGCGCCTGGGTCATCGTCCACGCGGTCAACCCGCCGGGCTATCGCGACTGGGATCGGCTGGTCCTGCCGATGCTCGACCACACGATCCGCGCCGCATCCGCCAGCGGCGCCCGCATCCTCCTGCCGGGGACGGTCTATAATTACGGGCCGAACGTCTTTCCGAACATTGCCGAGGACGCACCACAGACGCCGAAGACGCGGAAAGGTCTGATCCGCGTGGAGATGGAGCAGCGGCTCCGCATCGCGGCGGAACAGGGGCAGTGCAGCGCGCTGATCGTCCGGGCGGGCGACTTTTTCGGCCCCGGTGCCGCGAACAACTGGTTCGGGCAGGGCTTGGTGACCCCTGGGGCGCGTCCCAAGGTCATTCGCAACCCGGGCACGCGCGGCGTCGGCCATCAATGGGCCTATCTTCCCGACGTTGCCGAGACCATGGTCCGGCTGCTGGAGCGCGCGGATCTGCCGGCCTTCGCCTCGTTCCACATGGAGGGGCATTGGGATCATGACGGGCGCCAGATGGTGGAGGCCATCGCCCGCGTGCTCGGCGATCCCGTCGTGCCGATCCGTCCGCTGCCCTGGTGGCTGCTCCGCCTCGCCGCGCTGGTGGCGACAACGCCGCGCGAGATGATGGAGATGCGCTATCTCTGGCGGCAGCCGATTCGCATGGCCAATGACCGGCTGGTGGCGACGCTAGGCGAGGAGCCCCGTACGCCGCTCCTCGAAGCGGTGTGCACCACGCTGACCGATCTGCGATGCATCTAGGGCCGCCGCAGACGTGGCGACGCGAGGCGAGCCCTTAAATTTCGGCAAGCTGTCCGGTCGCGATCACGGGTCCTGTCGGTGTCGCCTTGGGCGAACCGCCCTTCGGCTCGATGGAGATGGCCAATGTGGTCCCGCGGGCGACGGCGACCCCGGGGGAAATCTTCAGGGGCACCCCGCGCCCATGATCCAGCAGACCGGCGGCATGGGGAATCCCGTCGCCGCCGATCGCCCATAGCTGCGCGTCCCGGCCGCTGGCCGGGGCCGGTACGTCGCGCAGCTTCAACAGGCGGGTGCTCGGATCGAAAAAGGCCGTGATCGGCGCGGCATGGTCCGGGGTCAGGACGGCAAAGAGCAGCGGCGCGGGCCGGCTGACCGTCGGCGCCACCGGTGGCGTGTCGGGACGGGTGATCACGACCGTCAGCAGGATCGCCGCCGCCAGGCTGGCGACGCCCGCAACCGCGCGCCAAGGTCCTGTACGGTGGTTGTCATTGTCGCCGACCGCCAGGATCTTGCGCGCCACCTCGACGCTCGGCGCGACGGGTTCGATCTCAAGATAAAACGCCGCCAGATACCGTTTCCACAGCGCGACATCGCGCGCGAATGCGGAATCCTCGTGCATCCGACGCAAAGCCGCGGCCTGCTCGTCGCTGTCGAGAACACCGAGCGCCAATTCCGCTGCGGTCAGATCGGTCTCGTCAGGCGTCATCGTCGAGACACTCCTTGAGCCGCTCGAGGCCGCGCTTGATCCGGCTTTTCATGGTGCTTGTCGGAACGCCGCGCCGATCGGCGAGCACGGCGTAGGTGACGCCCTCGAAAAAGGCCGTTCGGATGGCGTCGCTCTGCGTGTCGCTCAGGCGATCCATGCAACCTTGGAGTTTGCGCTCCTCCTCGTCGAGCAACAGGCTGTCGATGGCCAGGCGGCCCGGTGCGGCGGGCTCTGCCACGGTGTCGATGGACGCGGCAGGGCGTCGGCCCAAGGCACGGCGATGATCGATGGCGCGATTGCGGGCGATCGTGGCCAGCCAGGCGAACGGACTGGCCTGCCCCGGTTCATAGGCACCGGCCCGTCGCCAAATGATAGCGTAGACCTCCTGCAGAACGTCCTCCGCCGCTTGTCGCTCACCGCAGATACGAACGCAGATGCCAAAAAGCTTCGCGGAGGTGAGCGCATATAATCGGCGAAAAGCGGCGCGATCCTCGCGACCGGTGGCGACCAGGGCTTCGACAAGCGCCTGCCGACTGTCAGGTTGGTTCATCGTCACTGCGGATGAGATACCGACGCGCCCTTCATCAGGCAACCAAATGATCCTGTCCGATAACGGCATTCGGTCCGCCGAGCCGCCGCGACACCGGAGTCAGGCGACGGTCACCCCTTTCCAAAAGGCGATGCGGCCGCGAATTTTCGCCACCTCGGGTTTGGGATCAGGATAGTACCAGGCGGCGTCGGCATTATCGGCCCCATCGACATGCAGCCCGTAATAATGGGCCGTGCCCTTCCACGGGCAGATCGACAGGGTGTCGCTGGGGCGGAGGACCGACGGGTCGACCGCTTCGGCGGGGAAATAGTGATTGCCCTCGACGACCACGGTGTCGTCGCTTCTGGCGATAACCGATCCGTTCCAGCGCGCCTCGACCATTTTGCGTCTCCTGTGCATCGGAGCGTCGGATCGCGACGATCCGCTCCCAGGCTTCGATAACGAATGAGGGAATTTTTTATCCCGGATCGTGGTAGCAGGGCATCATGCTAAAGACACGAATGAGGCGCCTGGGCGCCGAACAGCAGCGTTCGCTCGGCCGCCTTGCGGCGATCGAGGCGGCGGTGGCCGCGCTCGGCAACGAAGACCTGCTCGATCTCGCGGACATCTTCGCCACAGGGAATCCGACGCCCCTGCGCGAGATGGCGGAAACCGAAATGCGGAAACGGAACATCAGCCTCTAAGGCGGCGCGGCGTCCGGGGTCGTCGACGTCCGACCGAATGGCCGAGGGGAATCAGGCTGCGGTCCGTCCCTTCATCTCGCTCACGACGTCGCCGATCAGGGCCCGGAGCCAGCGGTGGGCGGGATCGTGCCGATAGCGTACGTGCCACGCCATCTCGACGGGGAAGCTGCCGAGGTCGACGGGGGCGGACAGGATCTTCAGGCGCCGGTCCTGCATCAGCCGCTCGCAGATGAGCGAAGGCAATGTGGCGCAATAGTCCGTCACCGCCACCATCTCGGCAACCGCGAAGAAGTTGGTCACCGATATCGCGACGTCGCGCTTCAACTGCTGCTGCGCGAGCGCCTGGAACAGGCCGGCCCGCATCCGGCCCGGCGGCACGATATTGACGTGCTTCATCGTCTCGAATTGTTCGCGCGTCATCGCCTCGCCAATATCCGGATGGTCGGCGCGGACGGCGCAGGCGAGCCCTTCGTCCATCAGGTGCTGCACGACGAGGTTGTCGGGCGGATCGACGATGCGGCCGATCACGAGCGCCGTCGTCCCGGAGACGACACCGGTTTCGGCGAGATCGTTCCCATACGGCGTCAGCCGGAGCTTGATGCCAGGCGCCACCTTCTGCAGGCGCGCCACGATGGCGGGAACGAGGACGAACTCGACATAGCCGTTCGGCGCAATGGTGAAGAGCCGTTCCGCCTTGGCAGGGTCGAACGCCTGTTGCCCCAGGACAGCATCGTCGAGCTGCGCGAGCGCCTCGGCGATCATCGGCGCGAGTTCGAGCGCGATCGGCGTGGGCTGGATGCCGTATCGCTCGCGGATGAACAGCTGGTCCTGCAGCATCAGCCGCAAACGCGAGAGGGCGTTGGACAAAGCGGGCTGCGTCATGCCCATACGCTCGGCAGCCCGCGTGACGCTGCGCTCCTCCATGAGCGCGACGAAGATGGGGAGCAGGTTCAGATCGTACCGCATCCAGTCATAATGTCGGACGTATATCTGAAATCAAGAAGATAAACTTCTCAAATATGTCGATCAGATTCATCTTCCCCCCATCGGCGACGGACGCCGCAGACATGGAGGTTCAGATGAGCAAGGGTCAGGTTCTGGTTCTCGGATCGAATGCAACGCAGATCGACATGCGCGGCGGTGGGGCTGCGGCGGTCGGCCAATATCTCAACGAGACGGCAGTGCCCTCGCTGGCACTGCTCGACGCCGGTTACGACATCGTGCTCGCCACGCCCGACGGCACCAAGCCGCCTATCGACGAGGCCTCCGATGCGGTGGACCATTTCGGTGGCGACGAAGCGGCCTATGCGCGCGCCAAGGACTTCTTCGCCAACCATCCCGCGATGAACGATGTCCGCACGCTGCGCTCGGTCATCGATGGCGGTCTGGACGGCTTTGCCGGCGTCTTCGTGCCGGGCGGCCATGCGCCCGTCGTCGATCTGATGCAGGACCGCGACGCGGGCACGATCCTTCGTCACTTCCACAGAGCGGCCAAGCCGACCGCGCTCCTGTGTCATGGACCGGTCGTCATCGTCGCCGCGCTCGATGACGCGCCGGCCTTTCGCGAGGCGCTCGTCGATGGCGACGATGCCAGGGCGGCGGAGCTGGCCCGCGACTGGATCTATGCGGGCTATCGGATGACGGTATTCTCGGCGAGCGAGGAGAAGATCGCCGAGGAGCATCTGCTGAAGGGCCAGCTGTATTTCGACATGGAGACGGCGCTGCGCTCCGCTGGCGGCGACGTTTCGGTCACGGACACGCACTTCGCCTCCAACATCGTCATCGACCGCGAACTGATTACGGGGCAGAACCCGGCATCGGATCGCGCGCTGGCCGACGCGTTGGTCGAGGCCCTCGACCGCAGGGCGGCGTGAATAGTCGGATGACCGGCGGGGCGCTAAGGATGCGCCCCGCCCCCTACGCCCCATCGAGAAGGTATCGAGCCATGCCCGCCCCTGTGAAGATCGTCGCCGTCCTGACCGCCCATGCCGACACCGCTGACCAGCTGCGTGCGCTGCTCGACGACATGCTAGCGCCGAGCCGCGCCGAGCCGGGCAACCTGCGCTACGATCTCTGGCAGGACCAGAGCGATCCGAACCGCTTCATCCTCGACGAACTCTATACGGACGCCGAGGCCGTCGCCGCGCATCGCGCAATGCCCCATTTTCAGAACTATCTCGCCCGGATCGGGGTGCTTGCCGAACGCTCGGCATTCGTGCTGAACCCGGTCTCCGCGACGTGATGCCGTAAATGACGATCTGATCGCGAAGCGCCCCCGGCAGGACGGCCGGGGGCAGACCGCGGCCCTGGCGTATCTGCCGGTTGGCGTCGGCATGGCCCTGTTCCTTTGGGCGGTTCCTTTGGGCGATCGGATCGGACATGAACGGCCGGTCGTGATTACCGTCGCCGCCCCTCGCTCCGGTCAGCCACCCGACGCTTGCGGTCGCCTGGACGCTGCAGCACGAGAGGATGGAACGACAAACCAGGCGCCTTTGCCCTCACCATGGCACCGTGTCGCCGTGCCGGTCGATGAAGCGGAGGCCGGGCCTACCCTGCTGCGCGAGGAGCGTGTCAACCAGATCGGGAATGGCTTCCTCCAGGCTGAACCTGGCCTCGGGGCCGCCCAGGTCCGTGCGTATCCAGCCCGGCGCCATCAGCACCAGCGGACGGCGATCATCGGCGTGGCGGGCGGCATAGCTTCGCATATACTGGTTCAGCGCGGCCTTGCTGCCCCGATAGACTTCGTGACCGCCCTTCACATTGTCCGCGATGCTGCCCTGGCCCGACGACATCACACCGATCAGTCCGGTCGGCCGCACCAGCCCCTGTAACCCTTCGACGGTCCGCATCACACCCAGCGCATTGGTCAGCATGACCCGCACGAACGCCTCGTCCGACGTCTCGGCGATGGTTTCGTCCTGATCCTGGTTGGCGGTGCCCGCGTTCACGAACAGCATGTCGTACATGCGATCGGCCAGCGTCTCGCGCAGGGCGGCGATCCGGGCGGGAATGGTGATGTCGAGCCGTTCGATCGCGACCTGATCGGGGTGCGTCTCCGCCAGCTCATGCAACGTTGATCGACGATCCTCGCGCACCGTGCCGGTGATGTGCCAGCCCTTCCCGACGAACGCCTTTGCCATGGCGAGGCCTATGCCGCGCGAGGCGCCGACGAGCAGGAGACTCTTGGCAGGATGTTCGGACGTGTTGACCATGGCGCTGCTCCTTGCGACGTTGCCCCTCCGATATGAGCGGACCCATGGCAGGCGCCAGACGCACGACATGCAAAGCTCGATTGCACCAGAGGCTATGGATCGGCCGGTCGGGCGGCTATGCGATGTGACATGAGGGAGCTCGACCTCAATCTCCTGACCGCGCTCGACGTGCTGCTGGCCGAGCATAGCGTCACGGCCGCCGCCAGGCGGATGGGCCTGAGCGTTTCCGCCATGAGCCGGACCTTGGCGCGTCTCCGTGCCGCGACGGGTGATCCCCTGCTCGTCCAGGCGGGGCGGCGCCTGGTGCCGACGCCTTATGCCGAGCGGCTGGCCGACCGGGTCCATGCGGCCGTGCAGGAAGCGCGGGCGGTGTTGGGGCCGGCCCTGGATGAAATCGATCCGGCATCCCTGGACCGGGTGTTCACGATCCGCGCCAATGAAGGGTTCATTGCGCTTTTCGCACCCGCGATCGTCACCGCCGTGATGGAGGCCGCCCCCCATGTCCGGCTGAGGTTCGCCCCCAAGCCGGACAAGGCGGCCACCCCGTTACGCGACGGAGCGATTGACCTCGAAATCGGGACAGCGGGCAGTTCCGCGCCGGAGATGCGCAGCCAACTCCTCTTCCGGGACCATTTCGTCGGTGCGGCCCGCCCGGATCACCCGTTATTGGCCGAACCGATCACGCCCGCGCGTTACGCCGCCTGTGGGCATGTTGCCGCGTCCCGCCGGGGCGCGTGGACGGGGCCGGTCGACGACGCCCTGCACCTTATCGGCTTGCAGCGCAGGGTCGTGGCGGTGGTCCCCGGCTTTCTGGACGCCCTCGCCATTGCAGGCCGATCCGATCTGATCGCGCTGATACCCCGATCCTGTGTCCGAGACGCCAACACGATCACCCATGGCGTGCGGACGTTCGATCTGCCCGTGGCCACGCCGGAACTGGCGATCAGCATCATGTGGCACCCCCGCCTTCATGCCGATCCGGGTCATCGCTGGTTGCGACAAATACTGGTCTCGGCATGCAGGACACCCGCCTGGGTCGAACGGCCATGACAGGCGTGGGATCGTCCTGCCCCAACACATCGTCCACTGGGGGAACGGGCGGACGGGTCGCCATCAGGGGAGACGTTCGCCGACGTCGATCCGGTTGCCATCAGGGTCGGCGAACACGAAGGCGCGCTGACCATATTCCTTATCCATCAGCCCTTTGACGATCCGGACGCCTTCGGTTTCGCAAATCGCATAAAGGGCCGCCGCGTCGCTCACGAACATGTGCATCACATTGGTGGTCGAGGCCTTGTGGTCCGGCTTTCGACTCAGATGGATTTCGGCGCGATCCTTTTTCAGCACCATGAAGCCGACCGGATCGCCATTTTCGAAAATCTTTCGGAAGCCCAGAATGCGCGCGTAAAAGTCATATGCCACGCGAATGTCGCGAACGCAGATGCTCGGTGCAGTGCGGCCGAACGTCAGGTCGGATAGGGAAGACGACACCCTATTTTCCTTCTTGTCGAGCAGGGGCGGCGGTGCGCATGCGGGTCAGGAGCGGTGTCCGTCTGTCGTTCGAGCATGACGGACCATAGCCTGTCAACATGGGCGGCGTGGCGCGCGGGCATCTTGTATGCGCCTCGCATCGGTAGCATCCTGTTTGAATGATGACGCTGCTGCTTCTGGCCATGGCATCTGCCGCGGGCACCGCCTCCCCTGCCCGGCCTTGTTTGCCCATCGCATCGGATCACCTATCGCCGACACAATCGGCCGTGGATGACCATAAGGCGCTACGAAAGGCCCTTGGCGAACCCATGCCTGACACGCCGACGATGGTCATGATGTATGGACGCGGCGGACATCTCGCGACCACGGAATATAGCGTCGTCCTGGCGCGCGGCGCCGATGATGTCTGGCGCGGGACGGCCGTCGGGCGCAGCCAGATCTGGGTGAAGGACGCGCCCTATAGCCCGTTGAAGCGGATCGAATGGGTGCTCGACACAGCCAAGGCCCGGCAACTGGAGGATGCCCTTGCGCATCGTTGCCCGTTCGATCGGTCGGCCAAAAAGGTCGATCTATCCACGCCGCCGCCCCGGGGCGTTATCTATCAGCGGATCGACGTGGTTCTGCCGGGTCGAAAGACCGTCACCTATTATGCCTCAGAGGGGGATGGCGTCATCGCCTCGATCATCCAGCCGCCGGAGTAGGAAACCCTGCGCCAGCCTGCCGATCGGCATCCGGCGGCGCTTTTCGAGCCGCATAGCTCCGGGTTACGGATTGGCGACCGGCGCGGCCTTGGGCAGGTCTACCCGGATATCGACCCGCCGATTCCTGGCGCGGCCTTCCGGATCGTCCGAGCCGTCGAGCTTGCGGTTGGGGGCGATGGGACGTGATTCCCCCAGGGGGATGATCGTGATCCGCGCCGCCGCCACCCCTTTCCCGACGAGATAGTCGCGCGCCGCCTCGGCCCGGTGGCGCGACGCGAGCAGGTTGGACGCATCGGAGCCGCTCGAATCGCTGTGCCCCCAAATCGTGATCGGTCCGCCCAGCGCCGTCACCGGATCGGCCACCAGTGCGTCGAGCAGGGCCATGCCCGCCTGGTCGGGTTGCGCGCCCTTGGGCGGGAAGGTTATGGTCCGCTCGACGGGGCCGGCGGGCGGCGTCGGGGTCGGCGACGGCTCGATATCGGCGCGGATGATCGACTTCTTGGCCTCTTCCTGCGCCTCCAGATCGTTGCCGGGCATCGCCGCATTGGCGACGTTATCGGCCGGGGCTGCAACCTCGCCCGCGTCGTTCGCGACCGCGTCCTGCCGCTGATGGCAGGCGGTCATGCCCAGACCGAGCAGCACCAGCACAGCGGCGCGCAAGGCCCGCTCGTTCCACTTCGATATCGTCATGCGACACCCTCTCCGGCTTGAACGGCATGATTAGCGTCCGGATCGCCATGACGCGAGGGGCCATAGGACACCACGACATCGCCATTTTGCGGCACCGGCCGGGCGGCATGGGTGAAAAAGCGGATGCGGCCGTCCTTGCGCAGGACGAACAGCATATCGGCCTCGTCGGGCAGGAGCGAGCGGGCATGGTCGAACCGGAACTGCTCGCTGATCCGCGTCTTGCGGAAGGTCCAGCCCGCCGCCTCGCGCTGCATGATGTCCTCCACGCCGTGCCCGGACGTGAACATCGCGCGTCCTCGAAGGGCTTCGGGCAGGCTGCGATGGTCCTCGTCATCCCCGCTGCCGCCCAGCTGATAGACCGAATCGCGGCCGATCCCATGCGCGAATTCATTGCAGATCAGGGCATTATACGCCTCGTTATCGGTCGTCGCGGCCAGCACCTGGAACTGGGTGAGGTCGAGCCGCTCCTCGGTCGTCTCGGCCAGGATCTCGCCATGATAGGTCTCGATCCCCGCCTGGCGCGCGCCCGACAGCCTTTGCCAGCTGGTATCGGCGATCATCACCGGCAGGCCCAGCGACTGGATCTGCCGGGCGAGCGAGATGCTCCACGGCGTGCTGCCGACGATCAGCAGCCCCTTCTGCGTCGCGCCCGTCACCTTCAGCCAGCGCGCCACGGTGCGGATGCTGAAGCCATGGGCGACGATCGTCGCGACCACGACGGCAAAGGACAGGGTGACCAGGATATTGCCGTTGCCATAGCCGAGCTGGTCGAGGCGCAGCGCGAACAGCCCCGATACCGCGACCGCGACGACACCGCGCGGCGCGATCCAGGCGATCAGCAGCCGCTCGTTCCAGGGGATCTTGCTGAACGCCAGCGCGATCAGCACGGTCGCCGGGCGGACCAGGAACAGGAGCGCCAGGAGGAACCCGGCGAAACGCCACTCGAACAGGCGCAGCACCTCGAAATCGAGCGAGGCGGACAGCAGGACGAACACGCCGGAGATCAGCAGGACCGTGACATTCTCCTTGAACGGATGGATGTCGCGCAGCGAATCCAGCCGCATATTGGCCACCGCCACACCCATCACGGTCACGGCGAGCAGCCCGGTTTCCTGCTGGATCAGGTTGGAGAGGACGAAGGTGCCGATCACCGCGACCAGCAGGACGGGGGCCTTCAGATATTCCGGCACATGGCCCCGCGGAAAGGCCCAGGCGATCGCACGCGCCATGCCGTAACCGATCAGTCCCGACACGACGGCCGCCCCGAGCAGCGCGGCGACGACGGACAGCAGCGTGCCCCCTTCGCCGACCCGGCGCAGATATTCATAGGTGATGACCGCGCACAGCGCCCCGAACGGATCGTTGACGATCGCTTCCCATTTCAGGATCGCCCGCGGGCGCGCCGCCACATTGCTCTGCCGCAAGAGCGGGATCACCACCGTCGGACCGGTCACCACCAGAATCCCGGCGAACAGGATCGCGACCGGCCAGACCAGCCCCGCGACATAATAGCATGTCAGCGCGCCCAGCACCCAGCCGAGTGGGATGCCGATCATCATCAGGCGCGTGACCGCGCCTTCGGTCTTGCGCAATTCCCGGAAATTCAGGCTCAATCCGCCTTCGAACAGGATCAGCGCGACGGCCACCGAGATCATGGGTTCGAGCAGCGTGCCGAAGATATGTTCGGGATTGATGAGGCCGGTGACCGGACCGGCGACGACGCCCGCGGCCAGCATCAGCGCGATGGCGGGCCATCCGGTTCGCCATGCGATCCACTGCGCCCCGATCCCCAGAACACCGATCAGCGCAAAGACGAGAGCTTGTTGTTCCATAGGGCGGTATAACCTTTCGCACCTGCGAAGGGTACCGCAGACCGATTTCGCCCGCCAAGCCCCCGACATCCCCCAACATTCCCCGGCGGGCCGCACATGACGTGCACGCGGTGCGGCAATCGCCCGGAGAGGCACTGGCGTACCGGAGATTCACTCTTTATTCAGCGCGTTCGGCCCAGCAATCGGAACCACGGACCGACCGCGGCACCCTGCGATTCCGCAGTGGTCCGTCGCGGCGGAAGGAGACACAAGAGCGACCCATGCGCCTGCCCTTTTTCTCCCGTTTCTTCCTGTGCGGCCTTGCCGCCGCCCTGACGATTCCCGCGCCGGCGATGGCGAGTTCGCCCGAGCTGGTCGGGCTCGAGCGCAGGCTCAGCGCGCTGGTGTCGGCGCGGCCCAGCGATTACGGCATCGCCGCGCTCGACCTGCGCGACGGGTCGACCGTTTCGGTCAATGGCGACATTGCCTATCCGATGGCGAGCACCGTGAAGATCGCAATCGCGGGCGCCTATCTGGCCGAGGTCGATCGCGGCCGACGCAGCCTGTCCGACCTCGTCGCGGGCCGCTCGGCGAGCAGTCTCATGGAATTGATGATCGTCCGCAGCGACAATCGCGCAGCCGACCAGCTGATGGCCGCCGTCGGTGGCCCCGCCGCCGTCCAGCGTTGGCTGTGGTCGAGCGGCATCAGGGGCATTCGCGTGGACCGGACCATCGCCCAGCTGCTCCGCGAACGCGGGCACCTGGCCGACGTCAAGGACGTGTCGACCCCCAATGCGATGGTGTCGCTGCTCTATGCGCTGAACACCGGCCCGTTGCTGTCGATGGAAAGCCGTAATCGGCTTTTCGGGCTGATGAGCCGCTGTGCGACGGGAACCCGGCGCATCCGCGCGCTATTGCCAGCCGGTACGCGCGTCGAGGACAAGACGGGGACGCTCGATGGCGTCACGAACGATGTCGGCTTCATCACCATGCCCGACGGACGCCGCGTGGCGATCGCCATCTTCGTCAAGGGCGGCCGGGATCGCCAGCTGGGCATCGCCGAGATCGCGCGCGCCATTTACGACCGTTTCGTGGACGTCGAGCGCAACGCCCTTACCCTCTTCATGCACCTGCAATAAGCGCGCCCCGATCCCGACCGCCAGGTCGCCGGGGCCGCCCCCTCAGGCGCGAACGCCGTCGATCAGACATGCAATGAGCCTGTCACTGGCGGGCTTTACATTCTCCCGGTGCAGCGTCCTGGCGCAGACGGAGCCCAGCGAGATGACCATGAAGGCCTGGGCCAGGGTGTGATGCTCGCTCTCGACCGAGTCGCTTCCCATCAGGCCCGCAAAGGCGCGGCTGATATTGCCCGATACCCGTTCGCGAACATCCACGAAAATGGCCCTGATCCGGTCGTTCCGGGCCGCTTCCGCCGCGATTTCCAGGAACAGGCGGTCGCCGGATTCGTCCTTGCGGCACGGCGTGCCGACCAGCCAGGCGATGATACCGTCGCGATCCTTGTTCGCCAGCGCCGTGTTGAGCGTATCCTGGTCCTCGATCCGTTCGCAGTCCGCCGCGACGATGGCCGCGATGATGTCCTCCTTGGACGGGAAGTCGCGATACAATTGCTGGACCGCGACCCCGGATTCCTTCGCGATCGCAGCGATACCCGTGGCGTGAAAGCCGTTTTCCACGAACAGGCGACGCGCCACCTCCTTGACATGGTCCCGGCGCAGCTCCGCACGGGTGGGAGGCAAGCACTTGGTATTCGACACGATTAAAACCTCTCCTGGGCTGGTTGACGTCCGCCGACAGCGCGTCTACGGCGCATTTTGTGAGTGATCGCTCTCATACAATTTAGCAAGCGGGAAATGATATGTCTTCCAATCGGCTGATGGGTCGTGTGTTGGCATCCGGCGCCTTGCTCGCCCTGGCCGCTTGCGGTGGTGACGGCGGCAAGCAACAGCAGGGGCCCCAGGGACCGGCACCGGTCGCTTATGTGGTGGCCAGCGAGCAGCCCGTCACCCTGACGAGCGAACTGCCCGGCAGGACGACCGCCTTCGAAACCTCGGATGTCCGTCCCCAGGTCAACGGCCTGATCATCCAGCGGCTGTTCGTCGAGGGCGACATGGTCCGCGAAGGCCAGCCGCTCTATCGCATCGATCCGGCACCGTATCAGGCGCAGGTCGCCAGCGCCCGCGCCGCCCTGGGCCGGGCCCAGGCGGCCATCGCGTCCAGCGCCGCGCTGGCGCGGCGTTACGGCGAACTGGTCAAGATCAACGCGATCGCCCGCCAGGAATATGAGAACGCCCAGACCAGCGCCGCGCAGGCCCGTGCCGATGTCGCCGCGCAACAGGCCGCGCTGCGCACGGCGCAGATCGACCTTGCCCGCACCACCATCCGCGCGCCGATCAGCGGCCGGATCGGCCGGTCGCTCTTCACCACCGGCGCGCTGGTGTCGACCGCGCAGACGGGCGCGCTGGCGACCATCCAGCGGCTCGACCCCATCTATGTCGACATCCAGGAGCCCAGTGCCGAGCTGCTGAAGCTGCGCCAGCAGATCATGAGCGGCCAGCTGACCCGGGACGGCCACGCCCCGGTCAAGCTGAAGCTGGAGGACGGCAGCGACTATGGCCCGCAGGGCACGTTGCGCTTCGCCGACGTCACCGTCGACCCGACGACCGGCTCGCAGGTGATCCGCGCGCTGTTCCCCAATCCCAACGGCCTGTTGCTGCCCGGCATGTTCGTGCGCGCCTCGCTGGTCGAGGGGACGCGGTCCAACGCCTTCCTGGTGCCGCAGCGTGCGGTCAGCCGCGACGAAAAGGGCCAGGCGACCGTGATGGTCGTCGGCGCGGGCGACAAGGTCGAGATGCGCACCCTGCAGACCGGCCGGGCGATCGGCGACAACTGGCTCGTCACCAGCGGCCTGAAGACCGGGGACAAGATCATCGTCGAAGGCGGCATGATGCTGCGCCCCGGCATGCCCGTCCAGGGCAAGCCCTGGGATCCCAACGCCAAGCCCGCCGGCGCGCCGCCGCAAGCGGGCCAGGCCCCGGCAAAGGCGAAGTAACCGGCCATGTCACGCTATTTCATTGATCGCCCGATCTTCGCCTATGTGCTGGCGGTGCTGGTCGTCATCGCGGGCCTGCTCTCGCTGCGCACCCTGCCGATCGCCCAGTTCCCGGCGATCGCGCCGCCCGCGGTGTCGATCACGGCCAATTATCCGGGCGCCGACGCCCAGACGCTGGAGAACACCACCACCCAGATCATCGAGCAGCAGATGAAGGGGATCGACCACCTTCGCTACTTCTCGTCCTCATCCTCCTCGGCGGGCAGCGTGACGATCACGCTGACCTTCGAACAGGGCACCGATCCCGACATCGCGCAGGTGCAGGTCCAGAACAAGCTGCAGGCGGCGACCCCGCTCCTGCCGCAGGAGGTCCAGCGCCAGGGCATCATCGTCGCCAAGGCGACGCAGAATTTCCTGCTGTTCGTCGGCCTCTATTCCGAGAACGGCAAGCACGACGACAATGATCTGGCCGACATCATCGCGTCGCGTGTCTCCGATCCGCTGTCGCGCGTGAGCGGTGTCGGCGACACGCAGCTCTTCGGATCGCAATATGCGATGCGCATCTGGGTCGATCCGATCAAGCTCAACAATTATGCGCTGACCATGGCGGACGTGACCAACGCGGTCACCGCCCAGAACGCGCAGGTCTCGGCGGGCCAGATCGGCGCGCAGCCCGCGCCCAAGGAGCAGATGCTGAACGCGACCGTGTCGGTCTCGTCGCGGCTGAACACGCCCGAGCAGTTTTCCCAGATCCGCCTGAAGAGCAACACGGACGGGTCGATCGTCCGGCTGGGCGACGTCGCCCGGGTCGAGATCGGCACCGAGAATTATGCCTTCTCCGCCCAGTGGAACGGCAAGCCCGCCTCGGGCATCGGCATCAAGCTGGCGCCTGGCGCGAATGCGCTCGACACGGTCGAGGCGGTGAAGGCACGGGTGAACCAACTGGCCAAGCAGTTCCCGCCCGACGTCAAGGTGATCTACCCCTACGACACGTCGCCCTTCGTCCGGCTGTCGATCGAGCAGGTCGTCCACACGCTGCTGGAAGCGGTCGTGCTCGTCTTCCTCGTCATGTTCCTTTTCCTCCAGAACTTCCGCGCCACGCTGATCCCGACGATCGCGGTGCCGGTCGTGCTGACGGGGACGTTCGCGGTGCTGGCGGCCTTCGGCTATTCGATCAACACGCTGACCCTGTTCGGCATGGTGCTGGCGATCGGCCTGCTGGTCGACGACGCGATCGTCGTCGTCGAGAATGTCGAGCGCCTGATCACCACCGAGCATCTGTCGCCCAAGGAGGCGGCGCGCAAGTCGATGGACGAGATCACCGGCGCGCTGATCGGTATCGCCGTCGTGCTGTCCGCCGTCTTCCTGCCGATGGCGTTCTTCGGCGGCTCGACGGGCGTGATCTATCGCCAGTTCTCGATCACGATCGTCTCGGCGATGGTGCTGTCGGTCGCCGTCGCGCTGATCCTGACGCCTGCGCTCTGCGCCACCATCCTGAAGCCGCACGACCCGAACAAGGGCCAGGGAAACGGCCCGCTGGCACGCTTCTTCCGCTGGTTCAACGATCGGTTCGAGCGGGGACAGGCGCGCTATGAAAAGGGCACGCGATCGACGGCCCGCCGCTGGGGCCGCTCGCTGATCGTCTATGCGTTGATCGTTGCGGGCATGGCCTTCCTGTTCATGCGGCTGCCCAGCGGCTTCCTGCCCGACGAGGATCAGGGCGTGATGATCGCGCTCGTCCAGGGACCGCCCGGCGCGACCACGGCCCGGACCCAGAAGGGCCTGGACCAGATTCGCGATCACTTCCTGAAGGATGCGGGCGGCGCCATTCGCGGTGTCTTCACCGTCAACGGGTTCAGCTTTGCCGGTCAGGGCCAGAACAGCGGTATCGCGTTCATCCCGATGAAGGAATGGAAGGACCGCCCCGGCGCCGAGAACAAGGCGCAGGCCGTCATCGGCCGGGCGATGGCCGCCTTCTCGCGCTACAATGACGGCCTGATCTTCGCCATCATTCCGCCCGCCGTCCAGGAACTGGGCAATGCCACGGGTTTCGACCTGCAGCTCGTCGACGAAGCCGGTATCGGCCATGAGCGGCTGCTGGCCGCGCGCAACCAGCTGCTCGGCATGGCGTCGCAGAACAAGTCGCTGATCGGCGTGCGCCCCAACGCGCTCGACGATGCGCCGCAGCTGAAGGTCAATGTCGACCAGGACAAGGCGCGCGCGCTGGGCCTGGATCTGTCGACCGTCAACAGCACCATCGCGACCGCCTGGGGTGGTTCCTATGTGAACGACTTCATCGACCGGGGCCGCGTGAAGCGCGTCTATGTCCAGGCCGATGCCGCCTATCGCATGGCACCCGAGGATGTCGGCGACCTCTATGTCCGGGGCGAGACGGGCACGATGGCGCCGTTCACCGCCTTCTCCGACCTGTCCTGGAAGCTGGGGCCGATGCAGCTGACCCGCTATAACGGTCTGCCGTCGATGGAGATCCTGGGTCAGCCCGCGCCTGGCGTGTCGTCGGGCGCCGCGCTAAAGGCGATGGAGGAAATGCAGGCCAAGCTGCCGCCCGGCACCCGGCTGGACTGGACGGGCCTCAGCTATGAGGAGCAATTGTCCGGGGGACAGGCGCCTGCGCTCTACGGCCTGTCGCTGCTGATCGTCTTCCTCTGCCTTGCCGCGCTGTACGAGAGCTGGTCGGTACCGATCTCGGTGATGCTGGTCGTGCCGCTGGGCGTCGTCGGCGCATTGCTGGCGGCGTGGCTGACCGGGCTCAACAACGACATCTATCTGCAGGTCGGCCTGATCACCACGATCGGCGTGTCGGCGAAGAATGCGATCCTGATCGTCGAGTTCGCCGAGGAGAAGATGAGCGAGGGCCTGAGCGCCTTCGACGCGGCGATCGAAGCGGCCAAGCTGCGCCTGCGACCGATCCTGATGACCAGCCTGGCCTTCATCTTCGGCGTGTTCCCGCTGGCCATCGCCAATGGCGCGGGCGCGGGTGGCCAGAACGCCATCGGTCGCGCGGTGGTGGGCGGCATGTTGTCCGCGACCGTGCTGGCGATCTTCTTCGTGCCGATGTTCTTCGTCGTCGTCATGCGACTGTTCGATCGCCACAAGGCCGAAAAGCCAGAGGGCGACGGGCACCAGGTCGACGGTGGACCCAATGGTGGCGGGCAGGCTTCGCCGTCCCTGCCGCAGGGAGTTTGATCCATGATCCGTTCCAAATTCGCGCTGGCCCTGCTGGCCGCCACCACGCTGGCGGGGTGCAATCTCGCCCCCAAATATGTGCGGCCCGTAGGGGCCGTACCGGCGACGCTGCCCCAGGACGGCATCTATCCGTCCGCGGCATCCGACGCGCCCGACGTGACCAAGATCGGGTGGCAGGACTTCTTCACCGACGATCGCCTGCGTCGCACGATCGCGCTGGGGCTGGAGAATAACCGCGACCTGCGCGTCGCGGCGGCCAATGTCCTGCAGGCCCGGGCGCAATATCGCATCCAGCGCGCCGACCTGGTCCCGTCGACGACCCTGTCGGGTTCCGGCACCTATACGAACAATATCCAGGGGGCCACGGGGGCCGTCGGCGGCGCGGCCGGTGGCGGCACCGGCGCAGGAACGGGTACGGGCACCGGGACCGGTGGCGTCGGTGCGGGCGTCGGGACATCGTCGCGCAATTTCGAATTCTATTCGGTCAATGCCGGTTTCTCGGCCTTCGAGCTCGACCTGTTCGGTCGCGTCCGCAATCTCAACCGTGCGGCGCTGGAACAATATTTCGCGACCCAGGAAGCGCAGCGCGCGACGCGTATCAGCCTGATCGCCGAGATCGCGACCGCCTGGCTGACCTATGCCTCGGACCAGGACCAGCTGCGCATCTCGCAGGAGTCGCTGAAGTCCTTCGCGCAATCGCTGGAGCTGACCCGCGCGCAGTTCCGGATCGGCGTCGCCTCGGAACTCGAGGCGCGGCAGGCCGAGACGACCTATCAGGGTGCGCGCAACGACATCGCCGTGCTGAAGACACGGGTGGCGCAGGACAAGAACGCGCTCGACCTGCTGGTCGGCACCCCCGTGGTGAACGACCTGTTGCCACAGGGACTGAGCGCCACGGGCGCCGCCCTGCCGGTCCTGCCCGTCGGCCTGTCCTCCGACCTGTTGCTGCGTCGCCCCGACGTGCTGCAGGCCGAGCATCAGCTGATCGCGCAGAACGCCAATATCGGCGCGGCGCGCGCGGCGATGTTCCCGCGCATCTCGCTGACCGCGACGCTCGGCACGATCAGCACCGCGCTGAGCGGGCTCTTCGCGGGCGGCAGCTTCACCTATACGGGCGCGCCGTCCGTCTCGCTCCCGCTGTTCGACGGCGGACGACTGCGCGGCAATCTGGATGTCGCGAAGGCGCAGCAGCAGGCCGCGGTCTCGACCTATGAGAAGACCGTCCAGACGGCGTTCCGCGAGGTGGCCGATGCCTTGGCCCAGCGCGGCACCATCGACGAACAGATCGCGGCGCAGACGGCCCGCGTGGAGGCGGCAAACGTCGCGCTGAAGATTTCGGACGCGCGGTACCGGACGGGTGTCGAATCCTTCCTGACGACGCTCGATTCGCAGCGCACCGCCTATTCGGCGCAACAGCTGCTCGTCACCACGCGCCTCAACCGCGAGAGCAACATGGTGGAGCTGTATCGCTCGCTGGGCGGCGGCCTGAACTAAGGCGGACCGCCGCTTGAGGGCTTCGTTTCCACCCCTCTCCCCCTTTTAGGGGAAGGGGTGGAACACCCGCCCCGGCCGATTGCATTATTCCTGCAAACGATTTCCCATAAAGCTGTCACATACCGGGCCTAGGGGACCGCCAGCCGCGAAAAAGCTGGCACCTTGAGGAACCCATGACATCGTCCAAACTGATCGCGTGGCATCGTGCCTCGCTGTGCATTGCCGCGTCCCTCACCGCCTTTGTCTGGTCTTCGCAGGCCATGGCGCAGCAGAGCGCCACGCCGCCGGGTGACGGCACCGCCCAGGCCGAGGCTTCGTCCGGCGACGGGATCGTCGTGACCGGCAAGCGCACCACGCGCTCCGCCGTCGTGCTGGAGGCCAGCGAGATCCAGAAGGTCCTGCCGGGCGTCAATCCCGTGAAGGCCATCCAGACGCTGCCGGGCGTTCAGTTCGAAACCGCCGATCCCTGGGGCAATAACGAACAGAATATCGCCCTGTTCGTCCATGGCTTCAATCAGAACCAGCTGGGCTTCACCCTGGACGGCGTGCCGCTGGGCGACCAGTCCTATGGCAATTTCAACAGCCTGTCGCCGCAGCGCGCCGTCATCAGCGAGAATGTCGCCCGGGTGCGCCTGACCGCAGGCGCGGCGGACCTGGCCACCGCATCGGCCAGCAATCTGGGCGGCGGCCTGGAAACCTATACCAGCGATCCCGAGGCGAAGGCTGGCGTCCGGTTCGGCCAGACCTTTGGCAGCTATGACGCCAGCCGCAGCTATCTGCGCCTCGATACCGGCACCTTCACCGGCCTGGGCGGGGACAACAGCCTCTATGTCTCCGGCGTCCGCCAGAACGCCCGCGCCTGGGAGTTCGACGCCCGGCAAAAGGGGTGGCAGGCGAATGCGAAGTTCGTCCACGCCACGCCCACCACGCGGCTGACCGCCTATTTCGCCTATAGCCAGAAGGACGAGCCGAACCAGGATTCGGTCGCGCGCAATGCGGGCGGGCTGGAGCCCTATTACCGCACGGTGCTGTTTCCGAACTGGAATGCGGCGTTGAACTATGTCGATGCCAACGGCGCGCCGCCCGCAAACAATCCGAACAACTACACCAACTATTATGGCGATGCGCAGCGCACCGATTACCTGGCCTATATGAAGCTGGAACAGAAGCTGGGCAGCGGCGTGACCCTGTCGATCCAGCCCTATTACCATCATGACGACGGCCAGGGCCAGATCGTCGGGCCGATCGCCGCCGCCGGCCTGCCCGCCTTGTTCCGGACCTATTATCCGGGGCAGGATCTGAAGCAGGTGTTCGGCAATTCCGGCTATGCGCTGCGTACCACCGAATATGGCATCGCCCGCGCCGGCGCGCTGGCCGCGCTCGCGATCGAGGCGGGCGCGCACGAGATCGGCCTGGGCGGATGGTATGAGCATAACCGCAACACGATCTTCCGCCGCTGGTATGCGGTGCCGCGCGACCAGCCGCCCTCGCCCTATGAATATGCCGATCCCGGTCTGCTGCGCCTGACGCAATATGCGGCGGTCACGAAATACGACCTGGTCCAGTTCCATATCCAGGATCGCTGGCACCTGACCGACACGCTGACGCTGGAGGGCGGCTTCAAGTCCAGCCTGCAATTCGCCGATGGCCGCATTCCCGTCCAGCCGCTGCCCGGCGCGCTGCCCGGATCGTCCACCGGCTTCCCCCAGGGGCGGCTCAATACGCGCAAATGGTTCCTGCCCGCGATCGGCGCGGTCTGGGACATGACCCCGAACGACCAGCTGTTCGGCCATATCCAGAAGAATGTGCGCCAGTTCCAGGCCTCGGTCGCGGCGGGGCTCTCGCCCTATAATGTCGGCAGCCAGCAGGCGTTCGACCAGATCAAGGCGGGCACCGAGCCCGAAAGCTCCTGGACCTATGAAGCGGGCATCCGCTCGCGCCACACGGTCGATGCCGGCCCGCTGACCGCGATCGAAGGACAGGTCAGCGCCTATCATGTCGATTTCAGCAATCGCCTGCTCCAGATCAGCGCGACCCCGGTCATCGCCTCGGTCATCGGCGGCGTCTCGATCCTGCAGAATGTCGGCGGGGTGAAGACCAACGGGATCGACGGCGCGGTGACGTTCCGCTTCGGCAGCGGCCTGTCGGTGTACAACGCGCTGTCGTACAACCGGTCGCGCTATGACGAGAACTACACCAGCGGCACGACCGTCATCGCGACGGCCGGCAAGGACGTGCCCAACGTCGCCCGCTGGCTGAACAAGACCGTCGTCACCGCCAGTTCGGGTCCGTTCGAGGTCCAGGCGATCGGCGACTATGTCGGACGGCGTTTCGCCACCTACACCAACGACCAATCGGTGCCGGGCCGCTTCCTGCTGGGTCTCCAGGCGAGCTACACCCTGCCCGAAGGACTGGGGATGGGGCTGCGCAATACGCGCCTGTCGGTCAACATCACCAACCTGACCGACCGCCGGGGGGTCTATGAGCTGGTGGTGGGCGCGGCGGCGCGCACCTTCAACACCTATGCCCAGCCGCCCCGCATGGCCTTCTTCACGCTGTCGGGCGGATTTTAAATGACGGACGCCGGGACGCTTTCGGGCGTCCCGGCCATCGTCAGGGGCGCGTGACGATCCATCAGGATCGCGCTCGCCGCGTTGAGGCCGATGACCTCGACGACCATGCCGTGGCGGCGCATCGTCGACACCACGTCCTCCAGCGCCCCCACCGCCGTGATGTCCCACAGATGCGCGGCCGTAAGGTCGATGCGCGCCTGCCGCGCCGTGTCGCGCAGGTCGAAATGATCGGCGAATATCTCGGCACTGGCGAAGAAGATCTGGCCCGACACGGTATAGAGCCGCGTGTCGGTCGCCGGATCATGGTCGACCGTGACGCGCATCAGCCGGGTGACCTTGAAGGCGAAGAACACGCCGCTCAATAGCACGCCGACCGCGACCCCGGCCGACAGGTCGTGCGTCGCCACCGTCACCGCGACGGTCGCCAGCATGACCACGCCCGACACCTTGGGGTGGCGCCCCAGATCGCGCAGCGAACTCCAGGAGAAGGTGCTGATCGACACCATGATCATGATCGCCACCAGCGCCGCGACCGGCACCTGCGCGACCCAGGGGCGCAGCGGCACCATGACGATCAGCAGGAACACGCCAGCAACCAGCGTCGACAGCCGCCCCCGGCCGCCATAGCGCACATTGCCGACCGTCTGCCCGATCATGCCGCACCCGGCGATCCCGCCAAACAGGCCCGCCGCGACATTGGCCAGCCCCAGCCCGGTACACTCGCGCGCCTTGGAACTGGTGGATTCGGTCAGATCGTCGACCACCCGCGCGGTCATCATCGATTCCAGCAGTCCGACCGCCGCCATCGCCAGCGCATAGGGCGCGACGATCCGCAGGGTCGCCAGGTCGAACGGGACGTGCGGCAGGCCCAGCGAGGGCAGTGACGTCGGCAACCGGCCGAGATCGCCGATGACCCGGAGCGGCATCGGGAAAGCGATGCTGATGGCGGTCAGCACGACGACGCAGATCAGCGGCGACGGGATCGCCGAACTGACCCTGGGCAGCAGATAGATGATCGCCAGGCCCAGGCCGATCATGGCATAGCTGTGCCAGGTCACGCCGACCATCTGCGGCACCTGCGCCGAGAAGATTAGGATCGCCAGCGCGTTGACGAAGCCGGTGCGCACCGAGCGCGAGACGAAGCGCATCAGCACGTCGAGCTTCACCAGCCCGAAGACGATCTGGAACAGCCCGGCCAGAATGGTCGCGGCCAGCAGATATTGCAGCCCATGCGCATGGACGAGCGCGGCCGCGACCAGCGCGACCGACCCCGCCGCGCCCGAGATCATCGCGGGCCGCCCTCCGGCAAAGGCGATGACGATACCGATGACGAAGGAGGCGAACAGCCCGACCTCCGGGTCGATACCCGCCACGAACGAAAAGGCGATCACCTCGGGGATCAGGGCGAAGGTGCCGACCATGCCGGCCAATATGTCACGCCGCGCGGCGTGCAGGCCGTCGAACCACTCGGCGCGGTAATGGGATAGGGAAGACGTCATGATGATAGTCCGCAATCACGGCATCCGTGCGCGCTATGGCTGTAAAGATCGGATGCAGCTGCGTTGTCCGGCGGATTGGCGGCCGGAATAGCCACCCGGAGTCTCACCGGGTCCAAACGGTTGCCACCCGCTAACGCCGCTCGACCAGGGACGCAACCCATCTTCTCTTCGGGCTTGGCCATCGCCGTTTCCCCGCCCTAGACTGAACCCATGGACAGGTTTCTCCGGTACATGCGCACTCCGTTCGTCCTGGCGATGATGCTGGCATCGGCCGCCGCCGCGCCGGATGCGGAGACGGCGCGGTGGCAGGCGCGGGCGGCGCAGGTCACGATCACCCGCGACGATTGGGGCATCCCGCATATCCGGGGGCGCAGCGACGCCGATGCGGTGTTCGGCATGTCCTATGCCCAGGCGGAGGATGATTTCGCGCGGGTCGAGGCCAATTACCTGACCGCGCTCGGGCGCACGGCGGAGGCCGATGGCGAGGCGGCGATCTGGGCCGATCTGCGCCAGCGCCTCTATGTCGATCCGGACGAACTGCGCGCACAATATGCCGGCAGCAGCGCCGAGATGCGCGCCTTGATGGACGCCTGGGCCGACGGGCTCAATTTCTACCTCGCCCGGCATCCGCAGGTGAAACCGCGCGTACTGACCCGGTTCGAGCCCTGGATGGCGCTGAGCTTCACCGAGGGCAGCATCGGCGGCGATATTGAGCGGATTTCGCTGTCCGAGCTGAAGACATTCTATGGTCAGCCCACGCCGCCCAGCCCCGAGGAGCGCGGCATCACCCCGCGCGAGCCGTCGGGGTCGAACGGCATCGCGATCGCGCCCCGGCTGACGCGCGACGGCCATGCGCTGTTGCTCATCAATCCGCACACCAGCTTCTATTTCCGCTCCGAGGCGCAGGTGACAAGCGACGAGGGGCTGGACGTTTACGGCGCCAGCACCTGGGGGCAGTTCTTCGTCTATCAGGGGTTCAACGCCCATGCGGGCTGGATGCACACTTCGTCCACCGTCGACAATGTCGATGAGTTCGCCGAGCGGGTAAGCCGGACCGCGCGGGGCTGGACCTATCGCTACGGGCAGGAGACACGCCCCCTCACCGCGCGCACCGTCACGATCCGCTTCCGCCAGGGCGATGGCAGCCTGGGCGAGCGGCAATTCGTGACGTGGCGGACGCATCACGGCCCGATCGTCGCGGCGAAGGATGGCCGCTGGATCGCGACCGCCCTGATGTGGCGGCCGGTCGCGGCACTGGAGCAGAGCTGGCTGCGCACCAAGGCGACCGACCTGGCCGGCTATATGGCGGTCGCCGAACGCAAGGCCAATTCCTCCAACGACACGCTGTTCGCCGACGACAAGGGCGAGATCGCGTTCCTGATGCCGCAATTCATGCCGGTGCGCGACGATCGATTCGATTATACGCGCCCCGTCGACGGCAGCGATCCCGCGACCGACTGGCGCGGGTTGCACGCCCTGTCCAGCTTGCCCAGCGTCGCCAATCCGCGTGTCGGCTGGGTCCACAACACCAATGACTGGCCATGGAGCGCCGCCGGGCCAGACAGCCCCCGCGCCGCCGATTATCCGCGCTATATGGACCAGACCGGCGGCAATGCGCGCGGCGAACATGCCGACCTGTTGCTGACGGGCCAGCGCGACTGGACGGCCGAGCGGCTGCGCGCCGCCGCCTATGATTCCTATCTGCCCGCCTTTGCGCGGCTTCTGCCCGGCCTGGTCGCCGCATGGCGCGCCCTGCCGCCGACCGATCCGCGTCGGCGCACCCTGGCCGAGCCGATCGCGACGCTGTCGCGCTGGGACCTTCGCTGGGGTTATGATTCGGTCGCGACCAGCCTGGCGGTCTTCTGGGGCGACCAGCTCTGGCGCGAGGTGGGCGGCCTTGCACAGGCGGCGCGGATGAACGTGCCCGACTATATCGCCACCCGCGTCGACGCCGCGACCAAGCTCGCCGCGCTGGACGCCGCCGTCGCCCGCCTGTCGCGCGACTTCGGCAGTTGGCGGACGCCGTGGCGCGCGATCAATCGCTTCCAGCGGGTGGACGACGCGATCCAGCCGCATTTCGACGATGCGCGCCCCTCGACGCCGGTCCCCTTCACCTCGGCGCAATGGGGCAGCCTCGCCTCGTTCGGCGCGAAGACCTGGCCCGGCACCAAGCGTTATTACGGGACCAGCGGGAACAGCTTCGTCGCAGTGGTCGCATTCGGTCGGCGGGTGGAGGCCCGCGCGGTCATGGCAGGCGGACAGAGCGGCGACCCCGCCTCGCCCCATTTCGCCGACCAGATCGACCGTTATGCCAGCGGCCAGCTACGCCCGGTCTATTTCCATCCGGACGAACTGGCGGGTCATATCGAACGGCGCTACCGCCCCGGCGAATAGGGGTGCGTCAGTCGCGCTCCCGGCGATGTTCCCATTCCAGCGCCAGGACATCGCGCCCGGCAGTCAGCATCGCCTGCTCGCGCCCCTGTTCGGCGAAGGTGACGGCGAAATCCTTTTCGGCCATGTCGCCGTCGATCCTGCGATCCTCCGGCGATGCGACATGCCCGACATAGCGCAGGCTGAGATCGTAATGGCCCGACCAGAAGAAGGGCACTTCGGCAAACTCGCCCTCTCCCCGGCCCAGCAGATGCCGGGCCAGCCACTGGCCCATGCGTTGCGCGACGACCCAATGCTCGACGCGGATCGGATGACCCAGGCGCGGGTCGGGCACGCTGGCGATGTCGCCGATGGCGTAAATGGCGGGGTCCGATGTGCGCAGCATCGCGTCCACCTGTACGCCGCCGCCCGCATCCTTGTCCGCCAGGGTCAGCCCGGCCGCGGCGGCCAGCGCGACCCTGGGCTCGACACCGATCCCGGCGACCAGCAGGTCGCCCGCCACCTCGCTGCCATCGTCGAGCATCGCGACATGACCGTCCCAACGGACGACGCGGCGACCGGGATGGAAGCGCACGCCCTTCGACTGGTGCAGGTCGCGGATCATCGCGCCCACCTCCGGTCCGGCGGTCTTTTCCAGCGGCAGGTCGGTGTCGGACACGACCGACACCGCCAGCCCCCGCGCGATCAGCGAGGCGGCGACCTCCAGGCCGATATAGCTCGATCCGACCACCACCGCGCGCTCGGCCCGGGCGGTTGCCGCGATCAGGCGATCGGCATCGGCCAGTTCGCGCATGACATGTACATCGCTTCGGTCCGCACCGTAAAAATCGGGCCGCACCGCGTCCGCGCCGGTCGCCAGGATCAGCGTGTCGTACGCAATCCGCTCGCCCGAACCGAGCCGGACAACCTTGCCCGCGCGGTCGATCGCCGAGACCGTCACCCCCGTGCGCAGCCGCACCGGCACGTCGAGCGCGGGTAAAGCGGCGTCCGCGCGACCGGCTTTGCCCGCCAGATATTGCTTGGAACAGAAGGTCCGGTCGTAAGGCGCGTCCTCGGACTGGTCGAGGATCGTCACCGCCGCGCCCGCACCATGGCGCGCCAACATCTCGGCCGCCGCATGGCCCGCCGCACCGGCACCGATGATGACCACCCGGCCGATATCGGGCACCGAATCCCCGGAAGGCGCCTCAGCCGGTTTCGGCCCCTGGATGCGCACCTGCCCTTCATCCTCGACCACCTCGAAGCGGTCGAGCGGGGCGAAGGCCGGGGCACCCACGGCCTCTCCCGTCTCCAAATCGAAGCGGGCATGGTGCCATGGACAGCGGATCGTGCCATCCGCGACGATCCCGTCGGCCAGCGGCGCCTTCAGATGGGTGCAGATACCCGACAGCGCGCAGACCCTGCCACGATGCCGGACCAAGACGACATCCTGACCATCCAGCACCCCGGCGACGATCCGTCCTTCTTCCAACTCGGTCGAGGCGATGCCGCTCGCCAGATTTCGCTCCGCCATCGCCTCGCCTTTTCGCCTGTCTCTTGGGCTTAGTCGGCCCGCTGCAATTCGGTGGCGGCCAGATGCTCGCCGATGAACCACACCTGCGGTTCGCCCGAGCGGATGATGTCGCTGACCAGCAGGTCGTTGGTGCCGTCATCGCCCGATTCATCGGCGGTCTTGGCGCCTTCATGCGCCTCCTCCAGCACGATCCGATGCGCTTCCAGCAGGCGGGCGAGCATGGTCGGCACGTCCTCGCGACCGCGCGGCGGGCGCGGGATCTTCGTCATTTCCGCCACATCGTGCGGCGTCGCGATGCTGATCCCGCCCAGCGCCTGGATTCGCTCGGCGAGCATGTCGACTAGCTCGGCCTGCTTCTCGTAATGCGTGTCGAGCAGCAGGTGCAACTGATAGAAGGTCGCGCCCGACATCTGCCAATGATGCTTCTTGTACAGGTCGCGCAGCATCATCGTGTCGGCCAGCACCTGATTCAGGATCGACACGCTCTGCTTGCGGGCATTGTCCGACAGGCCGAGCGGCAGATGCTTCAGCGTGCCGAACGGCTGAATCTCGCGATATTCGATCTTGTATTGCGGCTGTGCCTGGTCAGTATCGGCCACGGTCTCACTCCGTTCAGAAAAAGGTTCGGGTGCCGAAGCGCATGATGATGCGCGATGTTCCATGAATTCGTAGATCGCACGGCATCGCCCATTTGCCCCGATCCTGATCCAAATTAATTCCGGTACATGACCTTTTCGGCGGAACGCTCTGGCCGGTGCGGCGTCCAGCAGGGGAATTTCCTCGGGCGAGGCCGCATGACCCAACCGACACTGGTATTTCTTCACGCACTCGGCGCCAGCGGCCGGGAATGGGATCTGGTGCGCCGTCATCTGCCGGGCCTCCCCAGCCTGGCCCTCGACTTGCCTGGTTTCGGCGAGCGGGCGGGCGCGGGGCACGCCGGTGTCGCGGCCATGGCGGACGATCTGGCCGACACGATCCGCGCGCATGGCCTGACCGCCTGCGTCCTGGTCGGGCACAGCATGGGCGGCAAGATCTCGACGCTGGTCGCCGCGCGGGCCCAGGCGGGCGAAGCGGGACTGGCGGGCGTGATCGGCGTGGTGCTGGTCACCGCCTCCCCGCCCGCGCCCGAGCCGATGGACGAGGATCGCCGCGCGCAGATGCTGGACTGGCTCTCGGGCGGTCGGATCGACCGTGCGGACGCCGAGGCCTTTGTCGATGCCAACACCGCCGAGCGGCTCCCTACGCCGCTGCGCGAACAGGCGATCGCCGATGTGCAGCGCTCGGCCCCCGAAGCCTGGCAGGCCTGGCTGGAACGCGGCAGCCTGGAAGACTGGCGCGCGGCGGCGGGCACGATCGGCATCCCCGCACTGATCGTCGCGGGTGCCGAGGATGGCGATCTGGGCGAAGATGCGCAGCGGCGGTGGAACCTGCCCCATTATCCACGGGCCAAAGTCCGCGTGGTCGAGAATACGGCGCACCTGATCCCTTATGAACAGCCCGAAGCACTGGCCGCGCTGATCGTCGAGCATGTCGCCGCCGTCGCGCCGTCGATCCTGCCCGGCGACTTTGCCCGGGTGCTGGGCTCGGAACGGGTCAGCCGCCGAACACGGGCCGCGATGCTGGCCCGGACCCGTCCGGTGATGGATGCCGAGTCAGGCTGGACCGAAGCGGAGACCGCGACGGTCGCTGCCCTGATCGCCCAGGTCCTGCCCGATCAGGGCACTGACCAGGCGCTCGCCCGGCGCATCGGTGCGGCGCTGGAGGGCCCCGGCGATGGCTGGCGCTTCGCCGACCTGCCGCCCGATCGCGAGGCGTGGCGGCGCGGCCTGGCGACACTCGATGCGCTGACCGGCGGGTTCGCCGCGCTGGACCCGGCCGCGCAGACGAACTGGCTGGAGCGGATCGACGCCGGAGACATCCGGATCGATGGCGATTTCCATTTCTCGCCCGAACAGATGACCCTGTGGTTCCAGGATGTCCGCGCCGAGATCGTGCGGCAATGGATGGCCACGCCCGTCGCCATGGCGGCGGTCGGCTATGACGGCTTTGCGGTCGGTGGCGATGGTCCGCGCAAGCAGGGCTATGTCCGCACCGCCGCCGACCGCATCGAAGACTGGCAGCACGCCCCGGAGACGACCGCATGAGCCGCGCCCCCTTTGCCGAGCAGGATGTCGTCGATGCGGTGGTGATCGGCACCGGCGCGGGCGGCGCGCCGATCCTCGCGCGGCTGGCCGAAGCGGGCCTCTCGGTCGTGGCGCTGGAGGCGGGACGCGCCTTCACCCCGAACGAGCATGTCGCCGACGAGATGGCGGCTGACATCTATTGGATGGAGGAGCGGCTGAGCGGCGGGGCCGACCCGACTGCCTTCGGATCGAACAATTCGGGCATGGGCGTCGGCGGATCGACGCTGCACTGGGGCGCCTTCTGCCCCCGACCCGACCCGCGCGACCTGCAATTGCGCACGCTGACGGGCGAAGGTGCCGACTGGCCGATCCCCCATGCCGAACTGACCGCCTATATCGAAGAGGTCGAGGCCTTTACCGGCGTGTCCGGGCCTGCCCGCTACCCCTGGGACGATCGCCGCCCCTATGCCTATCCGCCCGTGGCACGCAACGCCTCGGCCGATGCGATGGCGCGGGGCTGTGCCGCGACCGGCATCACCGCCACCGACGCGCCCGCCGCCCTGGTCTCGCGCGACCGGGAGCAGCCGCATTGGGGCCAGCGCCAGGCTTGCGTGAATTGCGGCACCTGCCACCAGGGTTGCCGCAACGCGTCCAAGACCAGCATGGACACCAGCTATCTTCCCCTGGCGGTCGCGCATGGCGCCGAGGTGCGGGCGCAGGCGCGTGTCCTGTCGTTCGAATTCGACGGGCGGGGGCATATCACCAGCGTGGTCTATCGCCAGGACGGCCAGGATCGGCGCCAGCGGTGCCGTGCGGTGTTCCTGTGCGCGGGCGGGGTGGAGAGCCCGCGCCTGCTGCTGAACCTGGGCATCGCCAATTCCAGCGGCCAGGTCGGGCGCAATTTCATGGCGCATGTCGCCACCCAGGTCTGGGGCCGGTTCGCGCCGGTGATGCGGATGAATCGAGGCTATCCCTCCTCGCTGATTACCGAGGACATGATGCGCCCCGAGGACGCGGATTTCGTCGGCGGCTATCTGATCCAGAGCCTGGGCGTGTTGCCGGTCAATCTGGCGACCGGGCTGGCGCGCGGGGCGGGCATGTGGGGCAAGCGGCTTCAGGAGCGGCTGCGCGACTATAACCATATGGCCGGGATCGGCATCAACGGCGACTGTCTGCCGCATCCCAGCAACCGCCTGACCCTGTCGGAGGAAACCGACGCCTTCGGCCAGCGCAAGGCGCGGATCGACTTCAGCTATCACGCCAATGAGCGCGCGATCGACCGGCATTCGCGCCGCGTCATGACCGATATCTGGGCGGCGGCGGGGGCCAGCGACATCTTCGCGGTCGACCGTTCGGCCCATACCATCGGCACCTGCCGCATGGGCACGGATGGCGACGCGGCGGTGGTCGATGCGGACGGGCGCAGCTTCGACGTGCCCAACCTGCTGATCTGCGACAATTCGGTCTTCCCGAGCGCACTCGCCGCCAATCCGGCGCTGACCATCATGGCGCTCGCCCTGCGCACCGCCGACCGGTTCCTGGCCAATTCCGGGTAAGGGAGGGGCATCACTCCACCGGCGTGCGGCGTACCCAGAACACCGCGATCAGGACGATTGCAGTCAGCACGCCGCACATCGCCCAGGCGGCGTTGACGGCGGGTACCAGGGCGGCCTTCTCGACCAGCGGTCGCACCATCTCGACGGCGAAATCGTCGAGCGGCTGGCCGCGCTGTTCCAGAAAGGCGTCCCTGGGGATGCCGATGCTCAGCGCGGTGTTCAGGTCGCCCGCCTGCAAGCGGCTGGCGATATGGCGCCCCTCGGTCGCGGCGCGGCTGAAGATCATCGTGTCGATCAGGGCCAGGCCGACCGCCCCGCCCAGATTGCGCATCAGGTTGAACAGCCCGCTGCCATCCGCGACCAGCGTGGTGGGCAGTCGCCCCAGCGCCATGCGGGTCGGCGGCAACAGGCAGAACATGATCGCGGCGCCGCGCACGATCTGGGGCAGGATCATCGCGTGGAAATCGGTCTGCGCGGTCTGGCCCATGCTCATCAGCAGCCCGATCGCGAACAGGCCGAAGCCGAAAGCGGTCAGCCAGCGCGGATCGACCCGCCGCTCGGCCCATACCGCGATCGGCGCGGTCAGCAGCTGGGCGATGCCGGTGACGAGCATGATCTCCCCGATGCGCAGCGCGCCGTGCTGGCGCACCAGCCCCAGGAAGAAGGGCATGAGATAGGTCGAACCGAACAGCCCGAACCCCAGCACGAAGCTGAACAGGCAACCGATGGCGAAGTTGCGGTCGGCGAAACAGCGGAGTTCGACCAGCGGCGTGCTGGCCCGCCAGGTACGGACGACAAAGCCGATGCCGCACACCGCGAAGACCGCCAGCAGCGCCAGCACCCGCGCATCCCCCCAGCCCCGCGTCGGCGCATCCTTCAGCCCGAGCTGAAGCGCGACCAGACTGGCGGCCAGCAGCGCGAGCGCCATCAGGTCGATCGCGCGGCGCGTGGCCAGTCGCTCCACCGCCGCCTGCCCCCGCAACAGCCAGGCGACGCCGATCGCCGCGACGATGCCCGGCGCGATGTTGATGCGGAACAGCCAGTGCCAGGAAAAGGATTGCGTCACCCAGCCGCCGACGATCGGGCCGATGGTCGGCGCCAGCACGGCGGCCACCCCGGCGATCGTCGTCGCCAGCCCCTGCACCCGCACCGGAAACAGCAGGAACACCGCCGAAAAGACGATGGGGATCAGCGTGCCGCCCGAAAATCCCTGCACCACCCGCCACAGGATCAGGCTGTCGAAACCGCCGCTCCAGGCACAGCCGATCGAGGCCAGCGTGAACAGGCCCACCGCGCCGACGAACAGCCGCCGCATCCCCAGCACATCGGTCAGATAGCCGGTCAACGGGATCGCGACGATCTCGGCGGTCAGATAGGCGGTCTGGATCCACACCATCCGGTCCGGCGGAATGTTCAGCGCGGCCTGGATGGTGGGCAGCGAGGTGGCGACGATCTGCACGTCCAGGATCGCCATGAACATGCCCAGGCACATGAAGGTGAAGCCCAGCCAAGCCCGCCAGTCGGCGGTTTCGGGGGACGCAGTTATTGGAGTCATCTCGTCCCTCATCCGTATTTGGCGGGATGAGAAACTTGCCACACCCCGGATCGTTGCGCATCAGTATCCACTTCCGCCGGTGCGCCGGCTACCCGGACGGTGCATGTCTTCATCGGTTGCCATTCTCTCGCTTGCGACGTGCACGCCGCCGCATCGTATCTCCCAGGATCAGGCCCTGGCCACCGCGCGGGAATTGATCGGCGATCGCTTCAGCGATTTCGATCGGCTGGCGCCGGTCTTCGCCAATGCCGGCATCGCCGAGCGGCAATTGGCGAAGCCGCTCGACTGGTATCGCAGCCCGCGCTCGTTCGAAGAGCGTAGCGCCGCCTATCTGGACGTCGCGCTCGACCTGTTCGTCACGGCCGCTCGCGGCGCGCTGGACGAGGCGGGGCTGCGGGCCGAGGATGTCGATGCCATCGTCACCATATCCTCGACCGGGATCGCCACGCCCAGCCTGGAGGCGCGGGCCATGGCGCATCTGGCGTTCCGCAGCGACGTGCGGCGCGTGCCGGTCTTCGGCCTGGGCTGTGCGGGCGGTGCCACCGGCCTGGGGCTGGCGAGCGACCTGGCGCAGGCACGGCCGGGGACGACCGTGCTGGTCGTGACGGTCGAGCTATGCAGCCTGGCGCTGCGCACCGACCATGCCGACAAGGCCGACCTGATCTCCACCGCCCTGTTCGGCGACGGCGCGGCGGCGTGCGTCCTGCGGGCGGGGGCGGAGGGTTTCGCGCGCATCGTCGGGCACGGCGAAAAGACGTGGAACGACACGCTCGACATCATGGGCTGGCGGACCGAGGAGACGGGCCTGGCGGTCGTGCTCAACCGCGCCATCCCCGCCTTTGCCGCGCGCGAGATGAACCAGGCGATGACCGAGATGCTGGGGGCGCTGGGCTTCGCGCTGTCCGATATCGACCGATTCATCTGCCATCCCGGCGGGGCCAAGGTGCTGGACGCGCTCGAACAGGCGCTGGCGCTGGATCATGGCGCGCTGGTCGAGGAGCGCGCGGTGCTGCACGATCACGGCAACATGTCCGCACCGACCGTGCTGTTCGTGCTGGACCGCTATCGCCGACGCGGCCTGCCGCCCCGTTCGGTGCTGAACGCGCTGGGGCCGGGTTTCACCGCGTCCTCGCTGGTGCTGGAGTGCGACCGATGAGCCTGCCCTATGCGATCATGGCGTTCGTCACGCTGCAACGCCTGAGCGAACTGGTCATCGCGCGGCGCAATACCGCGCGGCTGATGGCGGCGGGTGCGCGCGAATATGGCGCGAACCATTATCCGGTCATGGTGCTGATGCACTCTGCCTGGCTGCTCGCCCTGTGGCTCAGCGTCGGCGGGCGGCCGGTGTCCTGGCCGCTGCTGCTGGTCTTCGTCGTGCTCCAGGCGATGCGGGTCTGGGTATTGGCGACGCTGGGGCCTCGCTGGACGACGCGGATCATCGTGCTGCCCGGCGAACCGCTGGTCGCGCGCGGGCCTTTCCGGTTCCTGCGCCATCCCAATTATGCGGTCGTCACCGCCGAGATCGCGGTCCTGCCGTTGACCTTCGGCCTTTTCGGCATCGCCGCGCTGTTCACCCTGTTGAACGCGGCGATGCTCTATGTCCGGATCGGTGCCGAGAACCGGGCGCTGGGGCTCAGCGCCGCGTCGCCTCCCGTTCGGCCTTGATCCGCAGCATGGCGGCATGACAGGTGGCCGAGGTCTGGTCGATCTTCTGGATCATGCAGGCCTCGACCTTCTTGCGGCTCATGGACTTCATTTCCATCGGGCAAAGCCGCCGCGCCTCGACCACGCAGGCCTTCTTGCCGGGATCGGGTTCGGCCCGCACCGGCCCCGCGCCGAGGGTCAGGGCGGACAGGATCGTGCCGATCGCGAGGACGGTGCTTCTCATATTGGGTTCCTCATAGCTTGTGTCGCATCCCCGTTTCCGGGACAGACGATCGAGACCGCGCTGCCCTGGGCCGCAAAGGCCAGGCCGAAACCGTGCAGGTCGGCGATCGCCTTGACCAGCGGCAGGCCCAGGCCCACGCCCGGCTGATCAACCCGCCCGCGATAAAAGCGTTGCAGGACCAGCGCCTGCTCGGCCGGGGGAACGCCGCGTCCGTCATCGGCGACGCTCAGCATGATGTCGCGCCCCTGCATCCCGAGGGTGACGTGCACAGCGCCGCCGGCGGGACCGAACTTCATCGCATTGTCGATCAGGTTCGACACCGCCTCGATCAACAGGCTGGCATCGCCCTCGACCGGCGGGACCGGCCGGATCGCATAGGACAGGCGGATGCCCAGGTCTTCGGCACTGGGGCGATGCAGGTCGCAGGCATCCTCGACCAGCCGGGCGAGATCGACGGGCGCGAAGCGGCTGCGGCGGGCATGGTCCTCCAGCTCGCGGATCCGCAGCAGTGCGGCGACGATGCCCAGCAGCGCATCGACATCGGCCAGCGTCGCCTCGGCGGTCGCGATAAAGGCATCGCGATCGGCATCGTCGCGCATCCCCCGCTCGATCCGCGCGCGCAACCGCGTCAGCGGCGTGCGCAGCTGGTGCGCGATATCGTCGCCGATCCCGCGCACATCCGCCACCAGCAGCTGAAGCCGGTCGAGCATCCGGTTGATATCGGCGCAGAGCAGGCCGAAACTGTCGGGATCGCGCGCGACGGGCAGGCGCCGCGACAGGTCGCCCGACATGATCGATGTGGTCAGGCGGCGGACCGCATCGACCTGCCGCGCCGCCCGCCGCCCGGCGACCAGGCCGAAGACCAGCGCCAGCACGATCCCCGGCACCAGCCCCAGGAGCAGCGACTGGCCGACCAGCCGCATCGCCGCGACCGTGTCGTCCAGGTCGACCCCGATCAGCAGCCGGGTGCCGTCGGGCATGGCACAGATCTGCACCCGCGCCTCGTCGCTGCGCTTGCCGGGCAGCTCGGTCGGCGCGACCGTGGCGACGAACGAGCCCGACATGGGCGCGTGCCCGGGCAGGCGCGCGACATTGCCCGCGATCCGCCGCCCCCGCGCATCGAACAGCGCCAGGAACAGGTCGCGGTGGAGATCGCGGTCCAGTTTCTCGCGCAATTCCTCGGGCCGTTCCTCCGCCGGCGTCAGGCGGAAGAAGGTGCAGTCGTCGCTCAGCTGATGCTCGATCTCGCGCCGGTGATTGTCGCCCGCCAGCACCCAGAAGATCGCCGCCAGTGCCAGCGACTGCAGGACCAGCATCGCCGCCAGCCCGCCGCCCCAGCGCCAGGTCGCCCGCGCGCGCGGGTCAGCGAAGATCGAAGACATAGCCCTGCCCCCGGACGTTGCGGATCAACGGCGCCTCCCCCTCGCCGTCCACCTTGCGGCGCAACCGGCCCATATGGACGTCGACGACGTTGGTATTGGGCTCGAAACTATAGCCCCAGACATCCTGGAGCAGCATCGACCGGGTGATGATCCGCCCCGGCCGCCGGACCATATAGTCCAGCAGCTTCAACTCGCGCGGCAACAGTTCGAGCGGACGCCCGGCGCGCGTCGCCTCCCCCGCCAGCAGGTCCAGGTCGAGCGGCCCCACGATCAGCCGCGTCTCGCGCGTGTCGTTGGGGCGGCGGAGCAGCGCCTCGACCCGCGCGATCAGCTCGACCAGCGCGAAGGGCTTGGGCAGATAATCGTCGCCCCCTGCGCGCAGCCCCCGGACCCGGTCGTCCAGGCTGCCCAGCGCGCTCAGCACCAGTGCGGGCGTGCGCCGCCCCTGCCCGCGCAGGTGGGACAGCAGGTCCAGCCCCTCGCCATCGGGCAATTGCCGGTCGAGGATCAGCAGGTCGAAATCCTCGGCCGCCACCCGCGCCGCCCCCGCCGCCAGGCTGGCGGCGTGACACGCCGCATGCCCGGCGGCGGTCAGCTCCAGCAGAATCTCGTCCGCCGTGCCCGCATCATCCTCGATCAGCAATATCCGCGTCATGGCGCCGTGATCGCAACACAGCGGCGACAGCGTCAATGAAATTACGATTTAGTATTGATAGTCATTACAAACAGAACCGGACGCACCCACCGAACTATTCCCTAAATCGGGATTTAGTCGACGCCGTCCGAACAACTCGTCTAACGCGCGGATCGAATACCGCCGGGAGGACGATATGCGGATCATGGCTTTGGCAGGACTGGCGGTGGTGGTCGCCGTGCCCGCATCGGCGCAGCAGGCGATGACGCTCGACGCGCTGGTACAGAATGTCGTCGCCGGCAATCCCGAGCGCCAATTCTATCAGCGGCAGATCGAGACGGCGGGCGTCGCGCGCGAGGCGGCGGGGCGCTGGGCCGACCCGGAAGCGGTGGTCGAGTTCGGCCAGCGTCGCGCGCAGGACCCGACCAGCGGTGCCGTCACCGGCGAGGGGATGACCTATGCCGCCTCGGTCGTGCAGCCGATCGAGTTTGGCGGACGGATCGCCCTGCGCCGTGCGATCGCCGACGGGCAGGTGGCGCTGGCGCGGATCGGGTTGCAGCAGTTCGACGCGACGCTGGCCGCCCGCGCGCGGTCGCTCGGCTATGGCCTGTTCGCAGCGGACGAGAAGGCGGCGGCGGCGCGCGAGGTCGCGGGGCGGATGCGCACGCTGGCCCGCGTGATCGTCGCACGCGATCCGGCGGGCCCCTCGCCGCAGCTGGAGGCCGCCTCGCTCCAGGCCAGCGCGATCAGCGCCGAGCGGACCGCCGCGACGGCGGATGCCGAGGCCAATTCGATCCTCTACGAACTCAACCAGCTGCGCGGCGCGCCCTTTGCCGCGCGAATCCGCATCGTGCGGCCCGACATGTCGCTGCCCGCCCTCCCCTCGGGCCAGCTCCTGGCCGACCGGGCGAGCGAGAATAATTTCGAGCTGAAGGCGCTGCGCGCGCAATTCGCCCAGCAGGGGCTGCGCGCCGATCTGGCGCGTAAAGCCCGCATCCCCACGGTCAGCGTCGGCCCCTATTACGACCGCGCCCGCTCGGACATTCGCGAGACCAATTACGGGATGCGCCTGTCGACCAGCATTCCGCTCTGGAACCGGCAGGCGGGCGATGTCGCGGTCGAACAGGGCAAGCAGGCCCAGGCCAATGCGACGCTGATCAATGCCGAGCGCCGGATCGCGCGCGACGTGTTCGACCAGGCCGCGCAATATGAGGCCAAGCGCGAGGCGCTGGCGAAATGGGACGCCCATTCGCCACAGCATTTCGCCCAGGCCGCCGCCGATGCCGACCGCAACTACCGCCTCGGCGCCATCCCGCTGACCACCTATACCCAGATCCAGCAATCCTATGTCGAGGCGGTCAACGCCGTGCTCGACACGCGGCGCGAGGCGCTGGAGGCCCTGCTCCAGCTGCGCGCGCTGAACGGCGGGGCCCCGCTCGCCCGATGAAGCGCTGGCTCGATCTCGTCACCCGCCACCGGCTGGGCGTGGCGCTGGTCGCCGCGCTGATCGCGGCGATCGGGCTATGGTCCTTCGCCAGCCTCCAGATCGACGCGATCCCCGACATCACGGGCGTGCAGGTGCAGATCAACACCCAGGTGCCCGCCCTCGCGCCCGAGGAGATCGAGCGGCTGGTGACGCTGCCCATCGAGCGCGCCATGGGCGGCCAGCCGGGGTTGGACCAGACGCGTTCGCTGACCAAGACCGGCCTGTCCCAGGTGACGTTGCTCTACAAGGACGGCACCGACCAGCTGAAGGCGCGCCAGCTCGTCACCGAACGGCTGGCGGCGGTGCGCGACCAGTTGCCGCCGGACAGCACGCCGCAGCTGGCGCCGATCACCACCGGGCTGGGCGAGATCTTCTATTACACGCTCGAATGGAAGACGCCGCCGCCGGGGCTGGATGCGCAAGCTCAGCTGATGGCGCTGTACGAGGCGCAGGAATATACCGTGCGCCCGATGCTGCGCGCGGTGGCGGGCGTCGCCGATGTCAACTCGAACGGTGGGCTGGAGGAGCAATATGTCGTCGCCCCCGATCCTACCCGGCTGACCGCGCACGGCGTCACGGCGGGCGAGCTGGCGGCGGCGGTCGCCCGGAATGTCGAGAATGCGGGCGGCGGCATCATCCGGCGCGGGGCGGAGCGCTTCACCGTGCGCACCGATGCCCGCGTGATGACCGCCGAGCAGATCGCCGCCATCCCGGTCAAGTTCGCGGGCGGCGTGATGCCGCTTCAGGTCCGCGACCTAGCCGATGTCGTCACCGGCTCGGCCCCGCGACAGGGCACCGCGACCCAGAATGGCCGCGAGACGGTGCTGGGCACGGTCATGATGCTGGTCGGGCAGAATAGCCGCGAAACCGCGCTGCGCGTCCAGGACGCGCTGCCCGACATCGCCGCCGCGCTGCCCAAGGGCATGGTGATCGACCGGCAATATAGCCGCGCCGACCTGGTCGATCAGACGATCCACACGGTCGAGCGCAATCTGGGCGAAGGCGCGCTGCTGGTCGCGATCGTCCTGTTGCTGGTGATGGGCAATTGGCGCGCCGCGCTGATCGTCGCGCTGGTCATCCCGCTCGCCTTTCTGGTGACGGTCGGCGGGATGCACGCCATCGGCCTGTCGGGCAATCTGATGAGCCTGGGCGCGCTCGACTTCGGTCTGATCGTCGACGGGGCGATCGTGGTGGTCGAGAACGGCCTGCGCCTGCTCGCGCTGCGCCGCGCCGAAAAGGGCGAGGATCTGAGCCCCGAGGAACGCCGCGAGACGGTGGCCCATGCCGCGCGTATGGTCGCGCGACCGACCTTTTTCGGCATCGCGATCATCGCGCTCGTCTATGTGCCGGTGCTCAGCCTGGGCGGGGTCGAGGGCAAGCTGTTCCAACCGATGGCGCAGGCGGTGATGCTGGCGATCGTCGCCGGGCTGTTCTGGACCTTCACCATCGTACCGATGCTGTCGGCCTGGCTGCTCCGCGCACCGCCTCGCGCGCATGGCGAGGATGCGCCCAAGGGTTTCGTCGCGGTCGCCGAGCGGGTCTATACTCCGATGCTGGAACGCTCGCTGCGCCATCCCGCCATCCTGTGCCTGGGCGCGCTGATGCTGCTGGCGGGGACCTTTTTCGCCTTCAAGTCGCTCGGTTCGCAATTCACGCCGCAGCTGGACGAGGGCGCGATCACCGCGATGGTCTATCGCCCGGTCGGCATGTCGCTGGAACAGAGCCTGGCCATCGAGCAGGCGACCGAGCGCGCCATCCGCCGCGCCTATCCGCAGGTCAGCCACACCTTCTCGCGCATCGGCACCAGCGAAGTCGCGACCGATCCGATGCCGCCCAACCAGAACGACCTCTATATCTTCTACAAGCCGCTGAAGGACTGGCCGACCGGCGACGGGATGCCCCGCACCAAGCAGGAGCTGATCGCCGGGATCGAAAAGGTCGCGCGCCAGGTCTATCGGGGCCAGAATTTCGAATTCGCCCAGCCGATCGAAATGCGCTTCAACGAGATGCTGGAGGGCGTGCGCGCCGACGTGTCGGTCAAGATTTACGGTGACGATTACGACGTGCTGGAACGCGCCGCCGGACAGGCCAAGGCGATCCTGGAGAAACTGCCCGGCACCGAGGGCGTCGAGTTCGAGACCGCAGGGCGGCCCAAGAGCATCGTTGTCGAGCTGGACCGCGCCGCGCTGATCCGCCTGAACCTGGGCGCGCAGGCGGTCAACGACGCGATCCGCGACGCGCTGGCGGGGGCCGAGGTCGGCTTCATCCCGCACGGCCCCGCCCGCCATGCCATCGTGATCCGGATGCCCGAGTCGCTGCGCGCCGATCCGGCGGTGATCCTGGCGCTGCCCTTGCGCGTCGGCGATTATGGCATGGTGCCGCTGTCGCGGGTCGCCCGACTGAAGGAAACGCGCATCGTCGAGCCGATCCTGCACGACGACACCAACCGCCGCGCCGCGCTGATGGTCAATCTGTCGACCAGCGATCTGGCGGGCTATGTCCAGCGTGCGCAGGCGGCGATCGACGGGCAGGTCAAGCTGCCACCCGGCTATCGCATCGAATTCGGCGGCCAATATCACCAGCTGGAGGCGGCGCAGAAGCGCCTGGCGATCGTCGTGCCCGCCGCGCTGATCCTGATCTTCGCATTGGTCTATGCCGCACTCGGCAGCGTGCGCGAGGCGGCGATCGTCTATACCGGCATTCCGTTCGCGGTGACGGGCGGCGTGCTGGCGCTGTGGCTCCGGGGAATGCCCTTCTCGATCACGGCGGCGATCGGCTTCATCGCGCTGTCGGGTATCGCGATGCTCAACGGGCTGGTGCTGATCGACCATATCAACGCGCTTCGCGACGGGCGCGAGGGCACGGCGCTGCCTGCGGAAGAGGCGGTGCGGCGCGGTGCGCATGACAGGCTGCGCCCCGTATTGTCGACCGCGCTGGTCGCCTCGATCGGCTTCGTGCCGATGGCGATCGCGACCGGATCGGGCGCGGAGGTGCAGCGGCCGCTGGCGACGGTGGTCATCGGCGGGATCATCACCTCGACGATGCTGACGCTGGTACTGTTGCCCAGCCTCTATGCCTGGATCGAGCGCCGCCGGTCGGGCCGTGACGCGCCCGATACCCCCTAAGGGGTCACGGGTCGGGGATCAGCCAGGTTTCCGCGACCTGCTTGCCGCGCCCGCTGCCGCCCATGCCGGGGGGCCGCGTCCAGGCCAGGTCCAGCGTCCCGCCGGCGGTCGCCTCGGGCGGAATGGCGAGCGTCACCTGCATGGGATTGGCGGTCCGCGCAAAATGCTCCTGCAGCACGATATGGCCATTGGCGACCAGCCGGATGGGCAGCGTATAGCCCTCGCCCGCATAGGTGACGGTCAGGCGGTAGCGGCGATGACGGTCGAGGCCCGCATAATGCAGCCGCAACGGGCTGTCATACAGCGTCTCGGCATAGTCCAGCTCGGACGGCAGCCAGCCATCGGCGGTCGTCGCATCGGCGATGCCGTCGATCGCGGTGGTGAAGAATTGCGGATCGGCCAGGAAACCGGGCCCCCGCACCAGATGCGGTTCGGCATCGGGGCGGCCGAGATCGTCATAGAGCGCGCCCTCGGCCCGACAGCTGCGATCGGGGATCGGCCAGCCCTTGGCCATCTGCCCCTCGATCCAGGCGCGGCCGATCAGGTCGACATCGGCGCGGTCGAGATTGGCGCCCCGCTCGATATTCGACGCGCCGAAGCGTTTGACGCTGAGCTGCAAACGCGCCTGCTGCCACAGCCGCTCGGCCAGGCCGTTCAGCCGGGCGAGCAGGCCTGCAATCTCCGGCCCCTCGTTACGGGCCAGGATCGCGCGCGCCTGATCGGCAGTCGGCGCCGCCAGCGCCGCCGCCTTGTGCGCGCGCGCGAGGATGGTCCGGCGACGAACCAGTGCATCATAGACGGCACGGTAGCGCAGGGCGTCCAACCGCCAGTCGGCGAAACCGGCCGGGCGCACGGCATCGGCCAGCCGCAGCGTCGCGTCGATCCGCGCGTTGGTCGCAGGGTCGCCGACCCAATTCGTCTCCAGCGCCGCCGGCAGTGCCGCCGCGCGCGGGTCGCCGATGAAGACGCGGGCATATTGCGCGGCGAAAGCGGTGGTGTCGGTATGCGGATCCCATCCCAGCCGGAACCAGAGGAACTGGTTGAAATCGTCATTCACCCCCTCGGAATAGGTGATGAACCCGGCGGTCAGCGGAGCGAAGCGCGAAAAGATATGCGCATAGGCGGCGGGGCGCGGATTGATCGGCTCGCGCCCTTGCGTCATCGCGAATTCGGGCCACCAGCGCGGCACCGGGAATTGCGCGTGCATAGTATGCGCGATGTCGGGATAGAGGATCAGCGGATATCGCGCCGGGATCCGCGCCCGCTCGACTGACAGCGGATCGCGGGTCTGCGGCCCGACAAAGACGCCGGTCAGCCAGTCGGGCTGTTTCGCCAGCTCGGCATAAAAGGCCTCGAACCCCGCCGCATCGAACCCCTGCGACGAAATATAGACCGGCGCGTCCGGATTGCGCGCCCGCAGGATCGCGGCCTGCTGCGCCACCAGCGGAAAAAGCAAGGCCGGGCGGGTATGGCCTGGATCGCCGCCAGGCACATAGAGCGCATCGACATAGGGAAGGTCGGCCAGCGTCCGCCGGAACGCGGCAACTTCGGCCGCCACCGCCCCCGGCGTCTCGTAGTCGCCCAGCTCGGGATAATAGAGCGCGACGTCCAGGCCCAGCCGGTGGGTGATCCGCGCAATTCCCGCCAGCGTTTCGCGCGGCGGCGCGGGGAAGAGCGGCCCCGTGGCGTCGTCGTCCGATACCGGTGCGATCAGCTGCACGCCGCTCGCACCCCACAGCGCGAAATCCTCGATCCGCCGCTGAAACATCGGCAATGTCCAGGCGTCGTAGCTGTTGTTCTTGGGCCGATAGCCGATCTGGGTTAGCCGCGTAGCATAGGCGGGGGCCTGGTCGATCGGTCCCTTGAGCGTCAGGCGCGCCGTGCCGCTTGCGACATCCAGATGCCGCAACACCCAGCCCGCGCCGTATACCAGCCCGCGGGTTCCCGTCGCGGTAACGACCGTGACGCCGCCGACGCGCCGGATCGCAAACCCTTCGCGTCCCAAATGGGTCGGGCGCTGCCACCGATGGCGCAGGGCAAGCGGGACGGCGTCCACGGGCGCGACGAGGATCTTCACGGCGCCGCAGTCGCGCACCCGCTCGGCGATCCGGCGGTTCAGCAGGTCGGCGGCGACCTCTCCCCCCGCCCCGGCGGTGACGCAGGCCGCGCCCAGCGCGGCGGCGAGCGCGATCATGCGGCGCCCCAGTGGCGGGCGGCGGCGATCGGCGGGTTCTGGGTCAAGCGCGGCTCCATCGTTTGGCGTTATGGCGCGGGGCGGGCATAGCGGGAAAGACAAAGGGCCCCGGCATCGCTGCCGGGGCCAGCGAAAGGCGGAATCGGGTCCGCCCTTCGGGGGATAGTGTTTAGAAGCGCGCGGTCCCCGTCAGCGAGAAGACGCGCCCGTTCTTGTACAGCGCGGTCGGGGCCGACGGCGTGCTGCTATACTGGTAATAGGTCTCGTCCAACAGGTTCGACGCATTGGCCGTCACGCGGAAATGGTCGTTGATGTTGTACGAGGCCGAGAAGTCGAGCTGCCGATAGGAGTCGGTGAAGTTCGACGACTGGAGACGCCCGAAGCCATAGAAATATTTCGAGCGGTAATTGTAGCTCAGCCGCGCCTGGAACGGCCCGGACTCGAAGTACGGCACGATGTTATAGGTGTTGCGCGACAGATAGGGCAGGCCCTGACCCGCGACGGCGGTCTCGCCGCTGGCGAAGGTATAGTTGGACTGGATGCCGAAGCCCCAGATCAGGTTCGCCTGACCGGTCAGCGAGAAGCCGGTGACCGATGCCTGACCGCCATTGACCGGGCGGTTGATCGCATAGCGGTTGGTCTGGCCCGTCACCGCATTGGTCAGCGGCACGCCGGTGCCGTCGGGGCCGTTGTCGACGACATTGCCGATATAGTTGGAGATGTCGCGGTAGAAGACCTCGCCCGACAGATAGCTGGCGGGGGCGAAATACCATTCCGCCGACAGGCCGAAATTGGTCGCGGCATAGGGCTTCAGGTCGGGATTGCCGCCGCCGCCGGTCTTCTGCGTATCGTCGAGCGAGAGCGAACCGGCCAGGTCGCTATAGCGGGGCCGTGCGATGACCTTGGCCGCCGCGCCGCGGATCACGACGCTGGGGCCGGCATCATAGGCGATGTTGAAGGCGGGCAGGAAACGATCGTCGGTGCGCGGCGCCGTGACCAGCCGCGTCTGACCGCCCGAGGTCAGATAATACGTCGAGATATCGCGGGTGCGCACGAAGCGGCCGCCGACATTGCCGCGGAACTTGCCCGCCTGGTAATCGACCTGGACATAGGCCGTGCCGATCCGCTCCTGCACCTGGAAGAACGATCCCGTGTCGAGCGGACGGGTGATGTTCAGCGTACCCGGCGCGTTCAGCGCCTTGATCGCATTCTCCTGGGTCAGCGTCGCATAAGGCGTCGCGTTGCCGGTGGTCGACAGGCCGTCATAGACGCTGCTGCTGAGCACATAGGAGCCGAGATCGGCCAGGGTGAAGAAATTGTTGGTGAAGGTCGCACCGCCATAGGTCGTCTGGCGATTGTCGTGGATGCTGGTCCGGACACCGAAGCGCACGGTCTTCAGGATATTGCTGTCCAGGTCGCGTGCGAAGTCGATCTGGCCGAACTTCTCCTGGTCGACCGTGTTCTCGGCGCGGGTGATGCCGCCGATCTGCGCACCGACAAAGCCCTGGCCGTTGGTCGCGGCCAACACGGCGGGTTCGTTGCGCAAGCGGGATTCGGCGGGCGAGGTGCTGATCCACTGGGTGGCGTCGCTGGCCGGATTATCCCAGTTCAGCATGGTGTTGCGGCCGTTCGCGCCGACGGTGAAGCCCTGGCGGGTGCGGAAGTTCAGCAGATATTCGGGGTCCTTGCCCCCGGTCGCGCGGGTAAAGCCGCCATTGCCGGTGATCTTCCACCCATCGACGTCCCAGTCGAACAACATGCTGTAGCTGTCGTTCTTGATCCGGGTGCGGCGGAAATTGGTGTCCAGCTCGCCCATCCAGGTCCTGCTGGTGCTGGGCTGCGCGGCGAAGGTCGCCGAGGTGATCAGGCCGTTGCTGATCGTCGCCGCCGTCAGCTGCGATCCGCGCACATTGTAGCTATATTCGGAATTGCTGAAATTGTCGTAATTGCCACGGATCACGATGGCATTGGCGGTCAGGGTGAAATTGTCCGTCGGCTTGAACTGCATCGTGCCGGTGAAGCCCAGCCGCTGGCGCGTCTGCTGGAAATATTCATGCGCCAGGAAGGCGGGCAGGCGCGCGGTCTTCAGGTCGTTGATCGAGCCGCCGGTGATCTTCGCATTGGGATTCTGCAGCACGGTCTGGCCCGACGCATCGGTCGTGGTGAACTGGCTGCCGGTCAGATAGCCATAGACCGCGACACCGGCGCGCGCGAGATTTTCCTTGTCGTAATTGATCGAGCCAAGGACCGCGAACGTGTCGCTGTCATTGTGCCAGCTATAGAGCGCCGAGCCCCGGAAATTGCCGCGGTTCGAGCGGTCGTTATATTCGTAACCGCCGGTCGCGGTCAGCGTGCCCGGCTTCAGGTCCAGCGGCTTGCGCGTGACGATGTCGACGGTCCCGCCGATCGCGCCTTCCTGCAGCCGCGCCTCGGGCGTCTTGTAGACGACGGCCTGGCTGATGATCTCGGGCGAGAGCAGCGAATAGTTGAAGGTGCGGCTCGACCGGTCGCCGGGATTGCCGCCCCAGTCGGCCGAGGCGATCGCGTGGCCGTCGATCAGCACGCGGTTCAACGCAGGCTCGACGCCCGCGATCGACACCTGCTCGCCCTCGCCGAACTGGTGATCGACGGTCACGCCGGGCAGGTGCGACAGCGATTCCGCGACATTGGTGTCGGGAAACTTGCCGACATCCTCGGCGCTGATGACGTCGACGATGGCGTTGGTCGAGCGCTTGGTATCGATCGCGTCCTGAAGGCTCTTGCGGATGCCCCGGACGACGATGTCGTTTTCCTGGCCGACGGCGCTGACGTCCTGCGTCTCGGCGGGCGTGGTGGATGCGGCGGTCTGCGCATGGGCCATGCCGGCCCAGGTCGCGATGGCGGTGGTCGCAAGGATATAGTTGCGCAAGCGCATGATGAAATTCCCCCCTCTGACCCGGTCTCCAAACCCCCATTGGAGGAAACCGGCATGCCTGTCGCGCGATGCACAAGCCGTGATCGGAACAGCGGGCCCTCTTGCGTGATCCACCGCCACCCGATCAGGGAGAATACATACCAATTTAAATCAAATTGCCCACCAAAAAGTTTATTTGTTATACCGTAGACGACGCACACGTTAGTTGATTGCGACAAAAGGATTTTCTGGCGCACGGCATCATAAAAGCGCAACAGGACCGCCGTCTGCCGCGCTGTCGATCATCGAAAATCGCCTCGCCGATCCGCCGACTCGGCCGGGCCGGTTCACCGAGTCGCGGCATCCGAGGCGGCGGAGATCGGCGCGGCCGTACCGACCCTGACGCTACGGTAGCGCGGGTTGAGCAGGTGGAAGACCAGCAAGGCAACGAGATAGGCCATGCCGCAGGCGATGAAGAAGGGCTGGTAGCTCCCCACACGGTCGAGCAACGCGCCCAGTGCCTTGGACGCGATGAAGCCGCCCACCGCCCCCGAAAAGCCGCCCAGTCCGATCAGCGTCCCCTGGGCATAGCGGGGGAACTGGTCGCCCGGCAGTGCGAAGAGATTGGTGGAGAAACCCTGATGCGCGGCACAGGCCAGGCCGATCATCGCCACCGCGATCCAGATGCTGCTCGCCTGCGCCGCGAACATCACCGGCAGCGCGAACAGCGCGCAGGCGAACATCGCCCGCTTGCGTGCCCGCCCCGTCTCCATCCCGTGCTTGAGCAGCCGCGACGAATACCAGCCGCCGACGATCGCCCCGACATCCGCCATGACATAGATGGCGACCAGCGGCGGCCCGAAGCTCTTCAGGTCATAGCCATATCGGCTGTGGAAGAAATCGGGCAGCCAGAACAGGAAGGTCCACCAGACCGGGTCGATCAGGAAGCGCCCGGTCATATAGGATCAGGATTCGCGGTGGCGCATCACGGTCAGGAAGCCCGCGCGGCCACTTGTCTCGACCGGCTCCGCCTCGATCCAGGCGCGCTCCTCGACCGTGATGCGCGGATGCGCGTGCGGCGGGTGATAGAGCCGCCACCAGGCCGTCAGCCAGACCAGATTGAAAGACCCGGTAATGAGGAAGGCCCAACGCCAATCCAATACCAAATCGGCGATCAGGAATCCGATCAGCAGCGGCGTCACGACCGCGCCGACATTGGCCCCGGCGTTGAAGATGCCGATCGCCAGCGCACGCTCTTTCTTGGGAAACCATTGCGACGCGGCGGCCAGCGCCGATGGAAAGGTCCCCGCCTCGCCGAACGCCAGCGGGATGCGGGCCAGTGCGAAGCCGGTGGTCGAGGTGACCAGGGTCTGCGCAAAATGGCCGACCGTCCACGCCCCCATCGCCAGCAGATAGCCTGCGCGCGGCCCGATCCGGTCGATCAGCCAGCCGAACAGCAGGAAGCCCAGGCCGTAAGCGACCTGGAAATAGCCGGTGATGTCGCCATAGCCGCTATTGGTCCAGCCATAGAGCGCCGACAGCTGCGGCTTGAGCACGCCCAGCACCAGCCGGTCGATATAGCTGAGCACGACGGCGGCGAAGAGCAGGCCGCAGATGACCCAGCGCACCCGCCCGCGCGGTGGCGGCACGCCGTGTGCGGCGGTCTCGGGGGCGGTGGCGGCGGCGTCGCTTAGGCCCAATGGATATTCAGGCTTCACAGCGCTTATTCCTCCCCTGCAAGGGGAGGGGGACCATGCGCAGCATGGTGGAGGGGTGTCGCCGGTCGAGAGCGTTGACCCACCTCTCAGGCCGGGACACCCCTCCGTCAGGTCTATGGCCTGCCACCTCCCCTTGCAGGGGAGGAATGACGTGAACGTCGATCAGCCCCAGATCGCTCACCTCACCAGCTCCACAATGTGCCGTCCTCCAGCCGGTTCACCGGCAGATAGGCACGCTTATAGGGATAGGTCGCGGCCAGATCCTCGTCCAGCTCGACGCCCAGCCCGGGCGCATCGCCGGGGTGCATCATGCCGTCCTCGAACCGGTAATGATGCGGGAAGACCGCGTCGGTTTCCTCGGTGTGCGGCATATGCTCCTGGATGCCGAAATTGGGCACCGACAGGCCGAAATGCAGCGCCGCCGCCATGGTGACGGGCGACAGGTCGGTCGCGCCGTGGCAGCCGGTGCGCACCTGATACAGGTCGGCGAGCCCCGCGATCCGGCGCAAATGGGTGAGCCCACCCGCATGGACGACGGTGGCGCGGATATAGTCGATCAGCTGGTTCTCGATCAGATGCTTGGTATCCCAGATCGAGTTGAACACCTCGCCCACCGCCAGCGGGGTGGTGGTGTGCTCGCGGATCAGGCGGAAGGCGTCCTGATTTTCCGCCGGAGTCGCATCCTCGATCCAGAAGGGGCGATAGGGCTCCAGATCCTTGCCCAGCCGCGCCGCTTCGATCGGGGTCAGCCGGTGGTGCACGTCGTGGAGCAGATGCACGTCCCAGCCCAGCGCCTCGCGCGCCGCCGCGAACAGTTCGGGGACGACGCGCAGATATTTCTCGGTCGACCAGACGCTTTCGCTGGGCAGGTCGGCATCGGCGGGTTCGTAGCGCTGGCCCGCCTTGGCAACACCATAGGTGGAGGCCAGGCCCGGCACGCCGCATTGCAGGCGGATCGCGCGGTACCCTTCGTCCCGGTGCGCGATGGCGGTAGCGATCGTGTCCTCGATGGTCGTGCCATTGGCATGGCAATAGACCAGACACGCCTCGCGCGAGGCGCCGCCGAGCAGCTGATAGACGGGCAGCCCGGCAATCTTGCCCTTGATGTCCCACAGCGCCATGTCGACCGCCGCGATCGCGGTCATCGTCACCGGCCCGCGCCGCCAATAGGCACCCTTGTAGAGGAACTGCCAGATATCCTCGATCCGGTGCGCGTCGCGGCCGATCAGGCAGTGGATGACATGATCCTGCAGATAGCTGGCCACCGCCAGTTCGCGGCCGTTGAGCGTGGCATCGCCCAGGCCGGTGGTGCCGTCGTCGCACTCGATCTTCAGCGTGACGAAATTGCGCCCCGGCGACGTGACGATCAGGCGGGCGGCAACGATCTTGGGCATGACGGATCCTTCAGGCGAAAGCGGGAAAGACCGCCGGTCGCGACGCGCCGGGCTGCGGGGTTCGTGGCTCGCGGGTCATGACGTCCTCTCCGGTTCGACAGCCATTGCCATGGCTTGCCAATTGGTCTGATAGCGGTAACGTGATGGCCTGACGCCGCCTTGTCAATCGGCGGCGCAGCGGGAGAGAATCGCATGAAGACACGGCACGCACTCAGGGCGGCGCTCGCCATATCGTTGAGCCTGCTGCCTTTTCCGGCGCTGGCCGAGGATGGCTATGCCCTGTGGCTGCGATCGACCGTGCCATCGGTCGGACAGATACAGGTCAAGCGGTTAGGCGAATCTGCGACGCTGGCGCTGGCGGAGACCGAATTGCGACACAGCCTCCCCGCAGGCACGCCGCCAATCATCGTCGCCACCGCCCAGGCCCCCGCGCTGCGTACGCTGCGGCTGCCCTTTAACGGGCTGGGCGACGAAGGCTATCTGGTCCGCAACGTCACGCTGGAGGGCCAGCGGGTGCTGCTGGTCGCGGGCAACAGCGATCGCGGCACGCTGTATGGCGCCTTCGCGCTGCTCCGCCATCTGGCGACGGGGGGCAAGGCGGAGAGCCTGGACCTCCGCTCGGCCCCCAAGGTCAGGCTGCGCGTGCTCAACCATTGGGACAATCTCGATGGGTCGGTCGAGCGCGGCTATGCGGGACAGTCGCTCTGGGACTGGTGGACGCTCCCCGATTTCAAGGACCCGCGCTATACCGACTATGCCCGCGCCAACGCCTCGATCGGGATCAACGGCACCGTCCTCAACAACGTCAATGCCAAGGCCGACAGCCTGACCGCGCCCTATATCGCCAAGGCGGCGGCGCTGGCGGACGTGTTTCGTCCCTGGGGTATTAAGGTCTATCTGTCGGTCAAATTCTCCGCGCCCATCGAACTGGGCGGCCTGAAGACCGCCGATCCGCGCGATCCGGCGGTCGCCGCCTGGTGGAAGGCCAAGGCGGACGAGATCTACCGCGCCATCCCCGATTTTGGCGGCTTCCTGGTCAAGGCGAACAGCGAAGGCCAGCCCGGCCCACGCGATTATGGCGCCAGCCATGCGGACGGCGCCAATATGCTCGCCGCCGCGGTGAAGCCGCATGGCGGCATCGTGATGTGGCGCGCCTTCGTCTATGCCGAGACCGATCCGGAGGACCGCGCGAAGCAGGCCTATACCGAGTTCAAGCCGCTCGACGGCAAGTTCGCCGACAATGTCCTGGTGCAGGTGAAGAACGGCGCGATCGACTTCCAGCCGCGCGAGCCCTTCCACCCACTGTTCGGCGCGATGCCCCGCACGCCGCTGATGATCGAGTTTCAGATCACCAAGGAATATCTCGGCTTCGCGACCCATCTCGCCTATCTCGGCCCGCTGTTCGCCGAAACGCTGGACGCCAAGACGGGCTGGAAGCCGGGCGAGACCGTCGCCGATGTGGTCGATGGACAGGCCGAGCATCACAGCCTGTCCGGCATGGCGGGCGTCGCCAATATCGGGCGCGATCGCGACTGGAGCGGTTCGACCTTCAACCAGGCGAACTGGTACGCGTTCGGCCGCCTGGCCTGGGACCCCGACCTGTCGGCCGAGCGCATCGCGCGCGACTGGGCCGAACAGACCTTCGGCACCGACCGCCAGGTGGTCGATACCGTGACCGCGATGATGATGGGATCGCGCGAGGCGGTGGTCGACTATACCGGCGCACTGGGCCTGGCCCATCTGATGGCGACCGGCCATCATTATGGCCCCGGTCCCTGGGTGTCCGAGCTGGCGCGGCCCGAATGGAACCCGGTCTATTATCACCGCGCCGATGCCGCCGGGATCGGCTTCGACCGGACCGCCACGGGCAGCGATGCGGTCGCGCAATATGCGCGGCCGGTCGCGAAGGCCTTTGCCCGGCCGGAGACCACGCCCGAGTCGATGCTGCTCTGGTTCCACCATCTGCCCTGGGATTACCGGATGAAGGACGGCCGCACGCTGTGGGAGGAGTTGGTCGCCCATTATGATCGCGGCGTCGCCTATGTCGCGGAAATGCAGCGGCAATGGGATTCCCTGCGCGGCAAGATCGACGCCGAGCGGTGGCAGAAGACCGCGACCTATCTCGCCATACAGGAGCGGGAGGCGCGCTGGTGGCGCGATGCCAGCCTGTCCTACTGGATGTCGGTCAACCACCGTCCGCTGCCCGCGGGGGTTCGCCCACCCGAGCATGACCTGGCCTGGTATAAGGCGCAGGCTTTTCCTCATGCGCCGGGGCAGGCGCATTGAGGGGCATGGAGGTATGCACCTGACCAGCGCACGTCCCTTTGGTCGGGCCGATCTAGGCTGAATGTATCGACCTGCCCGTCACCGAGGACGGATCGGCATCCAAGAATTCACCCCTTCTTCCCTCGCCCCTCGTAAAGGGGAGAGGGTTGCGCAGACTTGGTCTTTGCGAGAGCAAAGGCTTAGTCGGAGCTGGGTGAGGGGTGTGCGCTCGCTCCGCGAGCGCGCGAGCCTTCAGGCTCGCTCAACCCCTCACCCAAGCTGCGCTAGCCAGCAGGCTGGCAAGCTCCGCTAACCCTCTCCCCTCTGCGAGGGGCGAGGGAAAAAGAAGCGGTCCTGAATGTCGAAGCGACTTGGGCGCCCAGGCCAATCCCTTTTCACGCACGCTTTGGCGCACCTCCGGCTTCCATGCAAAATCCGCATACGCCGGCCTAACCAATTCGACTTGACTTCCTGACCGATAGGCCTGACGATAGCGCTATCAGCAAGCCGCGTCAGATGGCTTTGAGGGGAAGCGGAATGGTTTCCATGGCAGCATATCCGGGTCGGCCCGGCCTCGCCTCCTTATACGGGGGCGTCCGACATGCGCGCCCGCAGGGGGGCGCTACCATGGCGCGTGCCCGCCCCGCCCCATCTGTCGCCTGATCGCTTTTCATCATCATCGGAATGCCCCCGCCAAGCCGCGAAGAACGGCAGCGGATCCCAGAGAGGATTTGACATGAAGACCGTACCCCAAGTCCGTCTGCACCGTATCGCGCTGCTCTGTGCGACGGCCATCGGTGCGATGACCGCCTCCACCGCCTTCGCCCAGGCGGTGCCTCCCCAGGAACAGGCGGCCCCGGAACCGACGTCCCCGGCCGACCAGACGCAGGCCGGCCAGTCGCCGGACACGTCGACCGCAGACATCGTCGTCACCGGCTATCGCTCGAGCCTGGCCAAGTCGACCAACGCCAAGCGCGCATCGACCGGCTTTACCGATTCGATCTTCGCCGAGGATATCGGCAAGTTCCCCGACACCAATATCGCCGAATCCTTCAACCGCATTCCGGGCGTCACCATCACCCGCGACGTGACGGGCGAGGGCACCAACGTCGCCATTCGAGGGCTCGGCTCGAACTTCACCAACGTCACGCTGAACGGCGCGCCGATTGCGGTCGCCTCCTCGGGCGCGACCGACGCGCAGGGCACCGACCGCTCGGTCGACCTCAGCTTCTTCCCGACCGACCTGTTCACCAAGCTGACCGTGAACAAGAGCTATACCGCCGACCTGCTCGAAGGCGGTGCCGCGGGCAATGTCGACCTGCGCTCGGCCCGGCCGTTCGACCGCAGCGGCCCGTTCCTGGCCTATAATGTCCAGGGGTCGAACCAGTCGCCCGACGCCCGGATCGGTGCGCGCGGCTCGCTGATCGGCAGCTGGCGCAACGACACCTTCGGCATCCTGGGCGGCGTGTCGGCGCAGCGGCTGTTCACCGAGACGCGCGGGTTCGAGACGATCGGCTATACCAACCCCGCGCTGACCGCAGCACAGTGCGGCGCGACCAGCGGCTGCAACAGCACCGGCGGCGGCAACTGGACGATCCCCTCGGTCGTGCCGCAGGGCGCGGGCGCCGGGCTGGTCCCCGGCACGACGATCGACAGCGCGTTCCTGCTCGCCAACAATCCGGGCGCGACGATCCAGCAGATCGACAACGGCCTGCTGCCGCGCCTGGGCCGCGTGGCCGACATTCGCGGGCCCCGCGATCGCATCAACGCGATCCTCAGCGCCGAATACCGGCCCAGCGACGCGCTGCACCTCTATGTCGACGGCCTGTACGGCTTCAAGAAGAACGAGCTGATCCGCGAGGACATGGCCTGGATCGTGCGCAATGGCGCGGCGATCCCGACCAAGCTGACCTTCGACAAGTCCGATTGCAGCGCGGGCTGCACCGTGACCGGCGGCACCTTCGCCAATGTCCAGTTCTTCGACGAATTCCGCCCCTATACCGAGACGACGCACCTGTGGAGCGTCAATCCGGGCGGCGAATGGCAGATCGACGAGAAGCTCAAGCTGAACTTCCAGGGCAATTACGCCCGCTCGACCTTCCACCGCGAAAGCCCGACCGTCGGCATGACCACGCCGCTGGGCGTGGGCAACACCGTCACCTATTCCAACACCGGCGGCATCCCGACGATCACCAGCGGACTGGACCTGAACGATCCGAAGAATTTCGGCTGGTATGCGGGCAGCCGCGTCAACCTGCAGGACGAACGCCGCCTCAACATCAACAAGGGGTTCCGGGGCGACCTGACCTGGGGCGACTCCGCGCTGAACCTGAAGGTCGGCGGCGCCTATGACAACACGTCGCGTCAGATCCGTGGCTTCGACAACAGCCAATATTGGCAGAATGCGGTCTGCGGCAACAATCCCAACGTCTCGGTCCCCTCGCCCAACTCGCAGCCGCCCTGCGCCGGGCTGAACGCGCCGGGTGCCGCGCCTGCGGGCTATCCGACCTATCCGGGTTATGGCACCGGCTATACCTCGGGCATGAGCGGCCCGGTCAGCTATGGCGGTTCGCTGGTCCCCAACAGCGCGGCGCCCAGCTATCTGATGCCCGGGCCCGCCGGGTTCGTGACGGTCAACTGGCCCGCCTTCCAGAAGGCGACCAACTACCAATTCTATCATGACAATGCGCCGGAAAATGGCGGCGCGAACACCGGCGCCAGCGCAGGGTTCATCCGCGAGGTCGTGAAGTCGGCCTTCGCGACCATCAACGGATCGCAGGAGCTGGGCGGCAACACGCTGCGCTTCAATGTCGGCGTGCGCTACGTCAACACGATCCAGACGATCTCGGGCCGCGTCTCGCTGCCCGATCCGCGCAACACGACGGCGAATGGCGGCACCCTGCCCGATGGCAGCCGCTATCCCAGCCTCATCAACATCGCCCAGACGCGCAACGTCTATTCCGAATGGCTGCCCGCCGCGACCTTTGCCTATGACATCGGCGAACATGCCGTGGTGCGCGTCGCGGGGTCGCGGACGATGACCCGGCCCGATCCGTCGGCCCAGCTGCCGGGCGTGAATTTCGGCGCGCCTTCGGCCGACCAGGCCTCGATCGGCAATCCGGCACTGGCGCCCTATCTCTCGACCAATCTCGACCTCGGCTTCGAATATTATACCGGCCGCGAGGGCGTGATCAGCTTCAACGCGTTCCGTAAGTCACTCGAGGGCTTTACGACCACCGCGATCTCGACCGTGCCCTTCTCCAACCTGGCGCAGTACGGCATCACCTATGACACGCTGAACCCGACGCAGCAGATCGCGATCAATTCGCGCGGCGGCCCGACCCAGGCGCAGGTGCAGGTCACCTCGCAGGTCAACGTGCCCAACAAGCTGACCATCAACGGCCTGGAATTCCAGTGGGTACAGCCGCTCGACTTCCTGACCCGGTCGCTGGGCATTACCGGCTTCGGCTTCAACGCCAATGCCACGATCGTCGACCAGACCAGCAACGGCCCGGCCATCGCCTTCGGCGTCGCGCCCTTCACCTACAACATCACCGCCTATTACGAGAAGAATGGCGTGATGCTGCGCCTGGCGACCACGTCGCGCCAGGGGTCGCAGAACAGCGGCGCGGCGCAGAACGGCATCCCGGCCGCCGCGCTGTTCGGCACCGACTATACCACCTACGACTTCTCGTCGGCGTTCGACCTCGACAAGATCTTCGGCGTGAAGGGTGCGCCGCAGCTGACCGTCAACGTCGCCAACCTGACCAATGCGACGCTGCGCTCCTATTTCCAGTTCGAGAACGCGACCTTCACCCAGTACAAGCCGGGTCGCCAGTTCCTGATCGGCCTGCGCGGCACCTTCTAAGGGACGTCCCTCCTGTCCCCAGCCTGGGGGCCCCGGTGTCATGCCGGGGCCCTTTTTCTTGGGCACCGAAACGAAACCGGGGCCCTCCCGCGCGGTGCGGAAGGACCCCGGCCTCACCCCGTCAGGACGGCGGGGGTCAGAACTTCACGGTCGCGCCGACGAAGATCCGGCGACCCAGCACGTCATAGACGCCCGGATAGGTGTTGCCGTTGCCGAACAGGTTCAGCACGCCCGACGCCAGCGCCGGCGGGCTCTTGTCGAGCAGGTTGTTGGCCCCGATGCGCAGCGTCAGGTTGCGATTGACCTCGACCGCGCCGGTCAGGTCGAAATAGCTGTACGCTGGCAGGTGTGCGTCGATCGGATCTGAAGACGTACTGTTCAGGAAGCCGTTGCTCGACGTCGCCGAATTGTTGGTCGGGCCGATATAGCGCCAGTTGAGCGACAGGCTGGTCTTCGCGTCCGGCTTCCAGGTCACGCGCACGTTGTGACGCCACACCGGGGTCGGCTGACCGCAGGCATAACCGAACAGGCCCTTGCAGTCATAGCTGTCGCCGCCCGGCAGCGGCTGATTCGCCTGCTGGAACAGATAGGTGCCGAGGAAGTCGCCATAGAGACGGCCCAGGCCACCCAGCGGGATCATCACGTTGCCGGCGATGTCGAGACCCGAGGTCTTCAGATAGCCGGTGTTGAGCCTGGTCGAGGTGACATAGCCGGTACCGAAGATCGAGCCGGTCAGCGGATCGCGATGGAACAGCCCGCAATAATAAGGGTTGCCGGTCGAGAAGCACTGGCTGATGATCGTGTTCGTATCGATGCTGGCGATATAGTCCTTCACCTTGATGTTGAAGTAATCGACCGAGAAGGACAGGTTGCGGCCACCACGCGGCGTCAGGACGATACCGGCTGTATAGGTATCGGCCGTTTCCGGCTTCAGGTTGCGATTGCCACCCGATTGCCCCGTGCACTGGTCGGACGGGCATTCGATGACCAGGCGGCTGTTATACTGGGCGGCGGTGACGCCGGTCAGCTGACAGGCGCTGAGCGACGCGGTGGGCTTCGCACCGGCACAGGGATCGACCGCGTTGACGTTGCCCAACGACAGGTTGTCGAACAGCTCGCTGATATTGGGCGCGCGGATGGCGCGGTTGAAGCTGGCGCGCAGGCGCACCGGCTCGACCACCTGCCAGCTCAGCTCGCCCTTATAGGTGAAGGCGTTGTACTTCGACGAATAGCCGGTCGAACGCTGGTCGTTCTTGTACGCCGAATAGCGGAAGCCGCCATTCAGGGTCAGCGACTTGCCGATCGCCGAGTCCTGCGCGATCGGCACTTCGATTTCGCCGAAGCCCTCATTGACCGCGATGATGCCGTCCGAGTCCTGCGTGCCCGCCTGCTTGGCCACCTCGTCGCCGGTGAAGTACAGCGTCTCGCGCCGATGCTCGCCACCCAGCACGATGCTGACGCCGTCCTTGGCCCAGGGGCTGGTGATGCCGAAGGTGCCCAGGTCGCCGGTGATCGCGCCCGAGATGACGTTCAGGCCATAGCGGCCCCAGGTGCGGGTCGGCGCATAGAGATATTGCGCCTGCTGGCCGGTCAGGCCGCCCGCCTGGAAGACGTTGATCGGCGTACAGGCCGGGTCGGTGCCGTTCAGCACCGACTGGCAGACCGCGCCGCCCTTGCCGTCCGGTACGGCCAGCAGCGCCTTCTGCGCCTTCACGACGTTGACGTCGTTCATGTACATTTCGTCGTAATGCGCCGACGAGCGCAGCACGCTGAAATCATAGTTGAAGCCGTGGCCGATATCGCCGCGCACGCCGACCATCGAGCGGTAATAATGATGCTGCAGGTCGTCGCGACGCGGCAGGGTGCCGCTGCCGCCCAGGCGATAGCCGATCAGCGTGTTCTGCGTCGCGGACGTACCGGCGGCGGCCCCGCACAGCGCCTGCTGCTGGGCAGTGCTCATCAGCGGGTTGTTGCAGGTCACGGCATAGGTCTGGCCGAACCATAGGGCCGACGGCGCGACCTGCGAGAAGCTGCGGTCGTCCATATACATGTAGCTGCCATAGATTTCGGCGGCCTTGGACAGTTCCAGGTGCAGGAACGCACCTGCATTGTACCGGTCGTCGCTGCGCTGGAAATAGTTCAGCGGCGCATAATTGTAGGTGTAGCTGGAGTCGTACGGCACCCAGGTCTTCGACCCGTCGCGGTTGTTGGTCAGCTTCTGACCCGCCAGCGGACCGCCCAGCGGCGTGAAGGTGCCGAACGGCGTGTTGCTCGACCCGCCGCAGCTGAAGGTCGTCGAGGCGCTGTTGAGGGCGCAGGCCGACACGTCGCGCGTCGACTGGAGCACCGGATCGGTACGGCGATAGCCGCCATAGACGGTGATGTTCAGCCGCCCGTCGAGCATCGTCTTGCCGAACGAGGCGTTGATGTCCTGCTTGCCGCCATCGAAGACGTGCGACGGCGCGGTCTGATACCCGGCGCGCGACACGATTCCGCGCAGGAAGCCGTTGTCGTTGTTATGGTCCGCGATGCTGGTCTGCGCATCCAGGCGGAAGCCGTCGAGCTTGTCGCGCAGGATGAAGTTGACGACGCCCGACACCGCGTCCGAGCCATAGACGGCCGAGGCGCCGCCGGTGACGATATCGACCCGCTCGACGATCGCCGAGGGGATGAAGTTCAGGTCCAACGCCTGGGTCGGCAGCAGGCGCTGGCCGTTGACCAGCGTCAGGACGCGGTTGGCGCCGAGATTGCGCAGGTTGATCTGCGCGGTGCCGTTCGAGCCGTTCGACACATTCTCGTTCGCGTCGGCGGTGAACTGCGGCAGGCGGTTCAGCGCATTCTCGATATTGTTGGTGCCCTGAAGCGTCAGTTCCTGGGCGTTGACGGTGGTGAGCGGGCTGTTGCTCGTCAGGTCGGGGCGGCGGATGCGCGTGCCGGTGACGACCACGTCGTCCGCCGCCTGGGCATCGTTCGCCGTGTTGGCGATCGCGTTCTGCGCCGAGGCGCCGCTGGCCGTCACCAAACCGGTCGCCAGTGCAATCAAAGCGGCCGATCGCCGCCAATAGGTACCCTTAACCGTCACGTCCGCCCCCTCATGAGCAATAAAATTCCATGTCTCCCGCTTCGGTAAACTACATTATACGATATTCGGTCAATGGGTAGCGGTCACAGATTGGTCATAATGGCGGAGCGCTGTTGCCCGGATACATCACTCCGGCGGGACCAGGCGTAGCGCGGTCCCCTCACGGCCACAGGGAAAAAACCCAGTGCCGATCGCCATTCATGACGCTTGCCCCTTCCCTCTCCCCTCAGAGAGGGGCGAGGGAAGAATGGGTATGGCTGAATGTCGATCCGGCCTAGCGATCCCCAGGGGTGGCCGGTTTCGGGCCGATCGGCTCGGGTCCGGCCATTCGCCGAAGCCGAACCCGTAATGACCGGTCGTGACGTTGCGGAGGCCGTCATCTTGTCCATCGGGAAAGCGCGGAAATCGGCCGGGATGGCCATGGCCCGCATGATGGGGGCATGAACAATCGTCCATGGCCGCGGCATGTAATTTTCCGTTCAGCCGATCGACCGCACGCTCCTGCGCAAGCGTTCAGGAGGTGTGTCATGGCCCGTTTTCTTGCGATGGTCGGCGTTTCCGCGCTCGCCCTGTTGTCCGCCGCGCCCGCCGCGGCACAGGTCTCGATCGGCATCAGCGTCCGCATCGCGCCGCCGCCGCTGCCGGTCTATGAGCAGCCGCCGCTGCCCGGTCCCGACTATGTCTGGACGCCGGGCTATTGGGCATGGGACGATCTGGCGGGCAATTATTATTGGGTGCCGGGCGTCTGGATGCTGGCGCCGCGCCCCGGCCTGTTGTGGACGCCGCCCTGGTGGGGCTGGCAGGACGGCGCCTATATCTTTCATAGCGGATATTGGGGCCCGCATGTCGGCTTTTACGGCGGCGTTCCCTATGGCTTCGGCTATACGGGCATGGGTTTCCAGGGCGGCTATTGGCGAGGCAACCACTTCACCTATAATTCGACCGTCACGAACATCACCAATGTCCATGTGACGAACGTCTATCGCCAGAATGTCGTGGTGAACCACATCACGCGGGTCAGCTATAATGGCGGCCCTGGGGGCCTTGCGGTGCGGCCCACCCCGCAAGAGGCGATGGCGGCGCGCGAGATGCACGTCATGCCGAACGGCCGTCCCATGCCGCCCATGCGGCCGATGATCGCGGCACATCAGCCGCCCGGTGGATTCGGCGGTGCACGACCCCAATACCCGGTGGCCCGACCCGCCATGGCCACCGGCTTTGCCGCCCAGGCCATGGCAGCCGGCGCACCGATGCCGGTCGTCCATCGCGGTCATGGCGGACCCGGCGCGATGCCGCCGCAGCCGGCCCAGTTCCGCGCGGCGGGCTTTGCACGCAACGACATGGCTTGGCACGCGCCACAGGCCCCGCACGGCGCCCCACCGCCCCCCATGGGCGGCCATCCGATGCCACCGATGCGAAACTGGAGCGCCGCACCGCACGCGCCCCCGCGCGTCGCCTTCCACCCCGCGCCCCGGCCGCAATCGGCGCCGCGCGCACCGCATCCCGAGCATCACGAACGCCACTGAAGCCGGGTGTCCCCGTTCGCGTGACAGGGCGCATGAACCATTGCGCCCCGTCCGCGTATCGCTCGGCATCAACCGGAATGCCGTGAGGTGATGAATGACGTCCCGCCCCCTGCCCCGTCCGCCGCTGATCCTGGGCGCGGCGGGCGTGCTGCCGCCGCTGCTCTGCGTCGCCCTGTCGCTGGCCGATCCGACGCTCGCCTGGCCCGCGACGGTGGCGGGCGGCGTCTATGCCGCGCTGATCCTGTCGTTCCTGGGCGGCCTGTGGTGGATGGAGGCGCTGATTCGCGGAGAGGGGCGCACGGGGCCCTATCTCGCGGCGGTCGCGCCCAGCCTGATCGGCTGGGCCGTGATGCTGCCGCCGATGCTCGGCACCGGGTCGCTGGCGGGGGCCCTGCCGATTCTCGGGCTCGTCATCCTGCTGACCCCGTTGGTCGATGCGCGGCTGGGCGGGACGGTGCGGCAGATGCCGGGATGGTGGCGACTGCGATTGGCCCTGTCGACCGGCCTGGGCGGCCTGACGCTGCTGCTGGGCCTCATCGCCCCGCGCTAAGCCGCTCCGCCCTTTTCATCGCGCGGAGGAACGGCGGCGGGCGCGTCCCCGTCATCCGCCTGCCGCGCCTGCGCCTTGCGCCGTTTCAGATTCTCCCGGAGCGCCGCCGCCAGCCGCTCCGCGCGTTCGTCTTTCGCCATGACGATCCGCATAATCCTTCCAACAAGCGCTTGACAATGTCCGCCCAATCGTCTCTAGGCGCGCTTCCCGCGTCGAGACGCGAGTGCTGCCGTAGCTCAGTGGTAGAGCGCATCCTTGGTAAGGCTGAGGTCGTGAGTTCAATCCTCACCGGCAGCACCATTTTCTTCTGACATCCTCGCCTTCGGGCGCACCGGGCCCGGACGACAAGCGAAACGCTTGGCCGGGGCCTTTTATCGGCACCGGTCGGATCGCGATTCGTCATTTCTCCCCCTCCGAGGCCAGGAGGAGGGGTGTCCCGCTCGCCAAGAGCACGACACCCCTGTGTCAGGCGCCGCCGCCCAGCGCGCGGGCCAGGGCCACGCTGGCCGCCAGCCGCTGCGTCTCCAGCGCCAGTGCCGATTGGCGGTCGCGCAGCGCTGCTTCCTGGGCGGTCGCGACGTCGAGATAGGTCGCGGCGCCCTTGATATAGCGGTCGAGCGCGATCTGTTCGGTCTGGGTCGCCGAGACCACCGCCTGGTCCTGCGCGGCCTGCGCCTCGCCCAGATGGTGGAGCAGGGCCAGCGCATCCTCGACATCCTGGAACGCGCCCAGCGCGCGGCCGCGATAGTCGGCGGTCGCGGCTTGCCAGTCGGCGCGCGCGGCGGCAACCTCGGCGCGGCGCTTGCCGCCATCGAACAGGTTCAGGATCGCGCCCGGCCCGATCGCCCAGAAGATATTGGGCGCCGCGACCAGTCCGGCCAGCGCCGTGCTCTGAAAGCCCCCCGTTCCGCCCAGCGTGACCTGCGGGAAGAAGGCGGCCCTGGCCACGCCGATCCGTGCATTGGCCGCCGCCATCCGCCGCTCCGCCGCCGCGACATCGGGGCGGCGCGCCAGCAGCGTCGAGGGCAGGCCGACCGGAATGGCGGGCATGGTCAGCTGGCCGGTGCCGCGCGGAATCGCGAAGGTCGAGGCGGGCTGGCCGACCAGGCTGGCGATCGCATGTTCGGTGACGGCGCGCATGGCCTCCAGCGCGGCATATTGCGCCCGCGCTTCGCCCAGCAGCGCGCCTGCGCGCCCCACATCCATGCCGGTCGCGATGCCGCCCCGAAAGCGGTTGCGGGTCAGCGCATCGGCCTTGGCAAAGGCGTCGATGGTCTGGGCCAGCAGCGCCAGCTGCCGGTCCTGCCCGCGCAACTGGATGAAATCGCTCGCCAACTGCCCCTGTAGGGCCAGCTTCACCGCGGCCAGGTCATCCCGGCTCGCCTCCGCCAGCGCCCGGCCCGAGGCGACCGAGTTGCGCACCCGGCCCCACAGATCGGCCTCATAGGAAACATCGCCGCCCAACGTCGCGGCGGTGTAGAAATCGGGCTGACTGCCGCCGCGCAAGGGGCGCTCGTCCGACTGGCGGTTGCGGATCACGCCGGGGGTCAGCTCGACATGCGGGAACAGCCCCGACCGCGCACCCGCCAACGTCGCGCGCGCCAGGTCGTACCGCGCCAGCGCCCCCGCCAGCGCCGGATTGTCCGCCGCGATCCGCGCCTCCAGCCGGTCCAGCGTCGGATCGCCGAAGCCGGTCCACCAGTCGGCCCGCGGCGCGGCGCGCAGCGCGTCGGCGGGCTCCCACACCGAATCGCCCGTTGTCGGCATTTCCTTGAAGGCCGGGGGCGCGGCGATCACCGGCGGGTGATAGGCCGGCGCCATCGAACACCCGCCCAGCAGCGACAGCATCGCCCCCGCCGTCCAGCGGCGCAGCGCCCTGGCCCCGATCGCGCCTCGTCCCATTCCTCCCCTGCAAGGGGAGGTGACAAGCCGAAGGCCTGACGGAGGGATGTCCCGGTGGGAGGCCAGGCCCGGACTCGCAACCGGGTACACCCCACCACCATGCGAAGCATGGTCCCCCTTCCCTTGCAGGGCAGGAAAAGGGGCCGAGCCGCCTGGATACTGATCCGCCTCAGCCATGATTGTCCGCTCCGACGCGCACCAACTCGCCCTGCGCCAGCGAATCGGGCGGATTGTCGACGATCCGCTCGCCCGGCGACACGCCCGACAGGATCTGCACGGTCGGGCCATTGTCCTGGCCGATATGCACCTTGTGCATCGCGATTCGGCCATGCGCATCGACCGTGGCGACCTGCGCGCCGCCTACGCCGAACAGGATCGCGCTCGACGGCACCTGCGCCACCCCCGCCCGGCCCGGCAGGTCGAAGCGCGCCTGGGCATAGCCGCCGGGCTTCAGCGCGCCGTCGGGATTGTCGGCGAGCAGTTGGACGCGGAAGGCGCCCGATTGCGGGTCGATCGCGCTCGACAGCCCCGCCACCGTCGCGGGGAAGGTGCGGCCGGGAAAGGCGGGCACGGTCAGCGTCGCGGTCATGCCCGGCTTGATCGTCGCGGACAGCGATTGCGGCACGCTGACATAGACCCGGATCCGGTGGGTGTCGGCGACGCCGAACATCGGCTGCTGCGCCGCCGCGCCGGGCCCGACCAGATCGCCGACCTCGGCATTGCGCGCAGTCACCAGGCCCGAAAAGGGCGCGCGGACGACGGCATAGCGCTTCATCGCCTCCAGCCGCGACAGCGCCGCGCGCGCCTCCGCCACGCCCGCCGCCTTGACCGCCAGGTCGCCATTCTTCTCGTCGACCTCCTGCCTGGACACCGACGCACTGGTCAGCAGGTCGGCCCAGCGCGCCGCCGTGCTGCGCGCGAGCTTTTCATGCGCAACGGCGCTGGCGAGCGCAGCGCGAGCCTGGCCGATCTGTTCGTCCAGCTCGGGCGTGTCGATCACACCCAGCGGCTGTCCCGCCGCGACGCGCGCGCCGATATCCTGCGACCAGCGGCGCACATAGCCGCTGACGCGCGGAAAAAGCCGCGCCGCCTCCCAGGCCTCCAGCGTGGCGGGCAGGTCGAGCGCGTCGCTCGCCGCGCCGCCCTTCACCGGGACCAGATGCACGGTCGGGATGGCATTGGCGCTGGACCAGCTGGTCGCCGCCGCCACGTCATGCGCACGGGTCAGGGTGCCGAGCCCGACCACGCCGACCGCGATGGCGGCGGCGGTCAGCCCGGCGATCTTCAGCCCCTTGGGCGCGGGCGTGTCGGCCGACACGGCGGGGGACGCGACGGCGTCATGCATGGATGGCTTCTCCGATGGGCATAGCGGTTTTGGGGGCGGTTTTGGGGGCAGGCGCCTTTTCGCGGCGATGCGCGATGGCGAAGACGACGGGTACGAAGACCAAAGTGGCGAGCGTCGCGCAGAGCAGGCCACCGATGACCGCACGGCCCAGCGGCGCATTCTGCTCGCCGCCCTCGCCCAGGCCCAGCGCCATGGGGGCCATGCCGATCATCATCGACAAGGCGGTCATCAGGACCGGGCGGAAGCGGGTGGCCCCCGCCTCCATCGCCGCCTGGATCGCATCGCCGCAATCCGCCAGCCTTTCGCGCGCAAAGCTCACCACCAGCACGCTGTTGGCGGTGGCGACGCCCATGCACATGATCGCGCCGGTCAGGGCAGGCACGCTGAGCGGCGTGTGGGTCGCGAACAGCATCCACACGATCCCGGCGAGCGCGGCCGGAAGAGCCGAGACGATCACCAGCGGATCGACCCAGCTCTGGAAGTTCACGACGATCAGCAGGTAGATCAGGACGACCGCGCCAGCGAGGCCCAGGATCAGGCCGGTGAAGGCGGTGTTCATCGTCTGCACCTGACCACGCATCGCGACCGTCGTGCCCTTGGGCAACTGCCCCTTGGTCTGGGCCAGCACCGTGTCGATATCGGCGGCGACGGCGCCCAGATCGCGGCCCTGCGGCGTGGCATAGACGTCGAACACCGGCTGCACCGCATAGTGGGAGACGAGGGCCGGGCTGGGCTCGCGGTGGAGCGTGCTCAGCGCGCGCAGCATCTGGACATGGCCGGGCATGCTGCCGCTGATCGGCATATTGTCGAGCTGCTCGACGGTGCTGGCACGATATTGCGGGGTCTGGAGGACGATCGGATAGGACACGCCGTTCTTGGGGTTCAGCCAGAAGGTCGGCGCGATCTGCGAACTGCCCGCAAGGTTGACGGTCAGGCTGCGCGTCACGTCATTCTCGGTAATGCCTAGGCGGCTGGCCTGTGCACGGTCCACGTCGACCGCATATTCGGGATAGTTGGACGCCTGTTGCAGGCGGACATCGGCGAGTCCCGGAATCCGCGACAGCCGGGCGATCAGCGTGCGCGCATAGGCCTCGTTCCCCTTCACGTCCGACCCCGCGACCTGCACGTCGATCGGCGCGGGCGAACCGAAGTTCAGGATCTGGCTGACGATGTCGGCGGGCAGGAAGGCGAAGGACGATCCCGGGAAATCGCGCGGCAGTTGCTCGCGCAGCGTCTTCACGAACCCGGCGGTCGGCGAATGCCCTTCCTTCAGCGTGATCAGGATGTCGCCGTCCTGCGGCCCGACACCGCCGGTGTTGGAATAGGCGCGGTTGATGCCGCTGACCGGCAGGCCGATATTGTCGACGATGGTGTCGAGCTGCTCGGGCGGCACGGTCTGGCGGATGCGGTTCTCGATATGGTCGAACAGCGCCGCCGTCTCCTCGATCCGGGTGCCGACGGGCGCGCGGACGTGCAGGCTGATCTGCCCCGCATCGACCGTGGGGAAGAAATTGCGGCCCAGCATCGGCACCAGGGCGAACGACGCCAGCACCACGAGCATGAAGGCGATGACGAACGGCCGCCGCCGCGCCAGCGCGAAGGCGAGGAGGCCGGTATAATAGCCGCGCACCGCCTCGAACCGCCGCTCGAAGCCATGCTGGAAGCGGCGCAAGGGGTTGCGGCTCTCGGGCCGTCCGGCCTGCGCGTCATGCGCGACCATCACCTCGGCGGTGTGCGGGCCGGCATGATCGCGCAGCAGGTAATTGCCCATGGTCGGCACCAGGGTGCGCGACAGGATGAACGAAGCGATCATCGCGAACACCACCGCCATCGCCATCGGCGCGAACAGGAAGCCCGCGACGCCGGGCAGGAAGAACATCGGCAGGAAGGCGATGCAGATGCACAGCAGCGACACGAAGGCCGGGCCGACGATCTGCTTCGCCCCGTCCAGGATCGCCTCGCGCACCGGCTTGCCCTGTTCCAGGTGCCAGTTGATATTCTCGATGGTGACGGTCGCGTCGTCGACCAGGATGCCGACCGCCAGCGCCAGGCCGCCCAGCGTCATGATGTTCAGCGTCTGCCCGGCCACCGACAGGCCGGCGATCGCCGCCAGGATGGCCAGCGGGATCGAGGCGGCGATGATGACGGTCGAGCGCCAAGAGCCCAGGAACAGCAGGATCATCAGGCTGGTCAGCGCGGCGGCGATCACGCCCTCGCGCATCACCCCCGACACTGCCGCCTTCACGAACACCGACTGGTCGGACAACAGCGTGACGTTCAGCCCCGGCGGCAGCGTCGCCTCCAGCTTGGGCATCAGCGCCTTGACCTGGTCGACGATCGCGATGGTCGAGGCCGAACCGCTCTTCAGCACCGTCATCAGCACCGAGCGCGCGCCGTCGACGCGGACCTCGTTGCGCTGCGGCGGCGACCCGTCGCGGACATGCGCCACGTCGCGCATCAGTAGGGTGGTGCCGTCGACCGTCTTGATCGGCAGGTCGTTCAGGTCGTCGATGACGCTGGGGCTGTTGTTCAGCCGGATATTATACTCATAGGCACCGATCTTGGCGGTGCCCGACGGGATGATCTGATTCTGCTGCGCCAGCGCATTGGCGACGTCGGTCGCGGACAGGCCATGCGCCTGGAGCGCGGCGGGATCGAGGTCGATCTGCACCTGCCGCTCCTTGCCGCCATAAGGCGACGGAATGGCCGAGCCCTGCACCGAGGCCAAGGCGGGCCGGATCATGTTCTGGCCCAGGTCGTAGATCTTCTGCTCGGACAAGCCCTTGCCCGACAGCGCGAGTTGCAGGATCGGGACGGTCGAGGCGTTATAGTTCAGGATCAGCGGCGGGGTGATGCCCGGCGGCATCTGCTTCAGCACCGTCTGCGAGGCGGCGGTCACCTGGGCGGTCGCCGTGCGGATATCGACGCCCGGGCGGAAGAAGATCTTCACGATGCCGACGCCCTGCAGCGACTGGCTCTCGATATGGTCGATATCGCCGACCGTCGCCGACAGCGAGCGCTCGTAATAATAGATCACGCGCCCCGACATGTCGTTGGCGGGCAGCCCCTTATAGGTCCACACCGCCGCGATCACGGGGATGCGGATGTCGGGAAAGATGTCGGTCGGCGTCTTCACCGCCGCGATGCCGCCGCCCAGTACGATCAGGATCGCGAGGACGACGAAGGTATAGGGCTTGCTGAGGGCGAGCTTGACGAGCTGGAGCATGGGCATCCCGGAGTCGGTCAGGGGTGTCGGCGCCGACGCGGGGATCGGGGGCGGGGGCCGCGCCGGATCGCCGACGCCAGCCTCTTCGCGTCAATCGGGAGCGCAGGCGACTTAAATGAATTTCACCACTGGGGCTTTCCCTTCTTGCAGGGGAGGAGAACCATCGACCCCAGGGCCGATCGACATTCAGTGATGCCCATTCTTCCCTCGCCCCTCGCAGAGGGGAGGGGGTTGCGCAGACTTGGTCTTTGCGTAGCAAAGGCTTAGTCGGAGCTGGGTGAGGGGTGGGCGCTCGCATGGGCGAGCGCGCGAGCCAAAGGCTCGCTCAACCCCTCACCCAAGCTGCGCTAGCCAGCACGCTGGCAAGCTTCGCCAACCCTCTCCCCTATCCAGGGGAGAGGGAAAGGAAATACATTATGAATGTCGATCCGGCCTAAGCGCCGATCTCGATCCGCACGCACAGGCCGGAGCCTGCATCGGACAGGCGCAGGCGAAAGCCATGGAGGTGCAGGATGGCGGCCACGACGCTCAGGCCCAGCCCGCTGCCCGGTATCCCGGCGGCATCCGCGCCCCGGTGGAACCGGCGCAGCACCGCGTCACGCTCGTCGGGGGGGATGCCGGGGCCGTCGTCGCGCACCTCGATCGCCGGTCCCCGCGCATCGTTCAGCAGCGCGAGGCGCACCTGTCCGCCCGGTCGCCCGAACTTGATCGCATTGTCGAGGAGGTTGCTCAGCGCCTCGAACAACAGCTTCTCGTCGCCCTCGATTTGCAGGGGACGGGCATCGACCGACAGGGTGATGTCGCGGTCCTCGGCCAGCGGCTCGTACAGCTCGCTGACCTGGGCGATAAGCGCCCCCAGGTCGAGGTTACGGAATCCGGCGCGGCGGCGCCCGGCCTCCAGTTCCGAAATGCGCAGCAAGGCGGCGAAACGCTCCAGCACCAGGTCGAGATCGGCGGTCGCCCGGCGAATCCCCTCGGCGACCTGCACCGCATCGCCCGGATCATGGCCGACGGCGTTCAGCGTCGCGCGTACCCGGGTCAGCGGCGTGCGCAGGTCGTGCGCGATGGCGTCCGTCACCCCCTTCACCTGCGCCACGACGCGGCCGACCTCCGCCACCGTCGCGTTGACCGTGGCGGCGAACTGGTCGAGCTCGTCCTGCCGCCCGGCGATCGGCATCCGGACGGAGAAGTCGCCAGCGGCGATCTCCCGGCTGGCGCGTTGCAGCGCGCGGACGCGGTGGAGCGGTGCGCGGCTGAACCCGATCGCCGCCGCACCCGCGCAGAGCAGGATCAGCAGGCCGCTGACGATCAGCGTTTCCAGGATCGTGCGTCGCAGGTCTCTAAGCAGGCTGATGTCGCGCCCGACCAGCAACGTCTCGCCTTCGCGCGTGCGCACCGCGACCAGGCGAAAGGGGCCACGCGACCCGCTTTCGACATCGACCGGATGGCCGGGGACCAAGGGGCGCAAGGGACGGACATTGCCGGTGACGAAGCTGCCGTCGCCCGCGATCAGCGCCAGATAGTTGAACCCCGCCCGGTCGCGCAGCAATTCGGCGCGGATTCGGTCGGGCAGCTGGTCGGCCGGCACCTGGAGCAGCCGTTCGGCGACGCTGTGCAGGATGCGGTCGCTGCGCGCGGTCAGGTCCTGCGCGGTGGCGAGATAGACCACGCCCAGCATCGCGATCAGCCCGGTGACGAACACCGCCCCCAGCATCGCCGACAGGCGAAAGGTGCTGATCCGCACGACATCGCGCCAGCGCAGCCGTTCAGCCGCCATCGAACAGATACCCCTCCCCCTTCACGGTCTGGATGGGCGACGGGCGGCCCGGCCGGTCGATCTTCTTGCGCAACCGGGCGATGTGCACGCTGATCAGGTTGGCACCGGGATCGAAATAATAGCCCCAGACCCGCTCGAAGATGATCCGCCGGGTCATCACCTCGCCCGGGTTGCGCATCAGGAATTCCAGCAGGCGGAACTCCATATGGAGCAGCCGCACCGGCTCGCCATCGACCTTCACCGTGCGGCGGACCAGGTCGCACTCAATGCCGCCGCCGCGCAACACCACCGCCTCGGCCTGTTCGCGGCGGCGCAGCAGCACCTCGACCCGCATCGCCATCTCGGCAAAGTCGAAGGGCTTGGTCAGATAATCGTCGCCGCCGGCGCGCAGGCCCGCGATCCGCTCGTCCACGTCGCTCAGCGCGCTCAGCATCAGGACGGGGATGGTGATGTGCCGCTCGCGCAACCGGGCGACCAGCGACAGGCCGTCGAGCCCGGGCAGCATCCGGTCGAGCGTGATCGCGTCGAACGCCTCGCGCGTGGCGAGGTCGAGCCCCGTGTCGCCGTCCCCGGCATGGACGACGCCGTGCCCATGCCGCACCAGTTCGGCGGTGATCGCCGCGGCGGTGGCCTCATCGTCTTCAATCACCAGGATCGCAGCCATGGCCCCGGCATAGCGTCCCTTCGCCCGGTCGGCCAAGGCGTGTGCGCCTGCGTTAAATTCATTTAAGTCGGTGCCACCCGGCTTTTGCGCGAAAGGGCGGATGTTTCCCGTGACCATCGCAAGGGATCGCCATGCCGCACATTCGTCTGGGGTCGATCGCCGCCTCGATCGCCCTTATCGCCATCCCCCTGCCCGCCCTCGCCACCCAGGCCCCAGCCGATCCGGCGCAGGATTGCTTCGACGTGGCGGCCCCCATGGCCGAGGCGATCCCCTGTTACGAGCCCGGCCGTCACCATGCGCATCACGCGCGCAAGGACCGGAACATGGCGCGGAAGGACGACAAGGCGCCACGATCCCATGTCCGCCATGCCGATGGCGACAGGACGCTCAACGCCCTTCCACCGTCCTGACCGCGTCGGTCGGGCCTGGAAGGGAGAGCTTCGGCACCCCATGCAAAAGTTGGTTGGGATCGTTCGGGTCGCTCGCTAGCTATAGCGTCATGAGATTCCGTTTTCCTTTCGGGGCGCAGGTGTTCCTGGGCATGGCCGTAGGCCTGCTGCTCGGCCTGCTGGCCCGGTCGCAGGGCATGGCCGGGCTGGCCGAAGCGCTGCGCATCGTCGGCGAAAGCTTCGTGCAGCTGCTGAAGGTGCTGGTCGTGCCGCTGGTGTTCACCGCCATCGTCGCCTCGATCGCCGCGCTTCGCGACCTGAACAATGCCGCGCGGCTGGTCGCCGCCACCTTCATCTGGTTCGCCATCACCGCGCTGATCGCGGTCAGCATCGGGCTGACGCTGGGCACCGTCCTGCAACCCGGCCTGCACGCGGGCGTCGCGGCGGGCAGCGCGGTGCGGCCCGACACCGCTGGGTCCTGGCTCGACTTCCTGCGCGGGCTGATCCCGTCCAATATCCTGGGCCTCTCCGCCTCGACCAGCGCGGGTGATAACGGCGCGCTGAAGACCGGGCTGTCGTTCAACATCCTGCAGATCATCGTCATGGCGGTCGCGATCGGTGTCGCCGCCGTACGGGTGGGCGACAAGGGCGAGGGCTTTTTGTCGTTCAACGCCTCGGCACTGGCCATCTTCCGGCGTATCCTGTCCTGGGTCATCCGGCTGACCCCGATCGGCTCGGGCGCGCTGCTGGGCAATGCCATCGTCCGCTATGGCTGGCAGTCGCTGTCCGCGCTCGGCAGCTTCGCGCTGGCCATCTATATCGGGCTCGGCCTCGTCCTGTTCGTCGTCTATCCGCTGCTGCTGCTGGCCAACGGGCTGTCGCCGAAGCGTTTCTACGCCGCCGCCTGGCCCGCGATCCAGCTGGGCTTCGTCTCGCGCTCGTCGATCGCCACCCTGCCCGTCACCGAGGATGCGGTCGAGCGGCGGCTGGGCGTGCCGCGCGCCTATTCGGCCTTTGCGGTGCCCTTTGCCGCCACCACCAAGATGGACGGCTGCGCCGCCATCTACCCGGCCATTTCGGCGCTGTTCGTCGCGCAATATTACGGCCTGCCACTGCACGCGGGCGATTATGTGCTGATCGTACTGGTGTCGGTGCTGGGCTCGGCGGCGACCGCAGGGCTGACCGGCGCGGTCGTCATGCTGACGCTGACCCTGTCGACGCTCGGCCTGCCGCTGGAGGGCGCGGGGCTGTTGCTGGCCATCGACCCGATCCTCGACATGGGGCGCACCGCGATCAACGTGGCGGGCCAGGCGCTGGTGCCGACCATCGTCGCGCACCGCGCCGGGCTGATCGCCGAGACGCCGCCCGCGGACCGCTTGCCGGACGTGGCGCAAACAGGGTAAACGCGTGCATGAGCTTGCGCGCGGTGTTCTGGTGGAGTAATACACGCGAGTGGCCGGCCACCGGAACCCTGTAATGCGCCCCGATCCGTTCAATCCCGACCGTGTACCCCTCGACCGCCCCTATGAGCCGGTCGGCCCCCATTATCCGCTCTACGATGCCGAAACGCAGAGCTGGTCCTTCGGCCCCGACGGCGAAGAGCCGGGCGATGTCCGCCCGCGTCGCCGCATCCGCTGGGGCCGGTGGATCATGCGGGGCATGGGCGCGGGCATCATCCTGCTGGTCGTCGCGATCATCTGGCTGGCCTTCACGGCGCCGCTGTCGCGCTCGCTCCAGCCGCCCACCCCGCCTTCGATCACGCTGACCGCCGATGACGGCACGCCGATCGCACGGCGCGGGTCGATCATCGGCGCGCCGGTCGATGCCGCCAAGCTGCCCCCGCATGTCCGCGAGGCGTTCCTGGCGATCGAGGACCGGCGTTTCTATTCGCACTGGGGCGTCGACCCGCGCGGCATCCTGCGCGCCGCCTGGCACAATGTCGGCTCCGGCGGCGTGCGCGAGGGCGGCTCGACCATCACCCAGCAGCTGGCGAAGAACGCTTTCCTCGATTCCGACCGTACGGCGGGCCGCAAGATCCGCGAGGCGATGATCGCCTTCTGGCTGGAGGCGTGGCTGACCAAGGACGAGATCCTGTCGCGCTATCTGTCGAACGTCTATTTCGGCGACAATGTCTATGGCCTCACCGCCGCGTCGAAACATTATTTCGGCCGAACGCCCGACAAGCTGAACATCGGCCAGGCGGCGATGCTGGCCGGGCTGGTCAAGGCGCCCTCGCGCCTGGCCCCCACCGGCAATCTGAAGGGTGCGCGCGCCCGGCAGGCGGTGGTCGTCGCGGCGATGGTCGATGCGGGCTTCCTGACCAAGGGGGAGGCCGCCTCGGTCCAGCCGCAGCGGGTGCTCGCCTCCCAGCCCGAAACCTTGCCCTCGGGCACCTATTTCGCCGACTGGGTGCTGCCCGAAGCGCGCGACCAGGCGGGCGAGATCAAGACCGAGGCGACCGTCCGGACCACGCTCAACCCCCGGCTGCAACGCATCGCCGAGCGCGTGGTGCGCAGCGCCGGGCTGAACCAGGCGCAGGTCGCGCTGGTCGCGATGCGCCCCGATGGCCGGGTCGTGGCGATGGTCGGCGGCAAGGATTATTCCAAGAGCCCGTTCAACCGCGCCACCCAGGCACGGCGCCAGCCGGGCTCTGCCTTCAAGCTGTTCGTCTATCTGGCGGCCTTGCGCTCGGGCATGACCCCGGATTCGACGATCGAGGACGAGCCCGTCGACATCGCCGGGTGGAAACCGCGCAACAGCGACGGCCGCTATCTGGGTAAGATCACGCTGCGCCAGGCCTTTGCCCGGTCCTCCAACGTTGCCGCCGCGCGACTGACCCAGGCGGTCGGCGTGAAGTCGGTCATCAAGGCCGCCCGCGATCTGGGGATCACCACGCCGATCCCGAACGAGGCGACGATCGCGCTGGGCACCTCGACCGTCAGCCTGCTAGAACTCACCGCCGCCTATGCCGCCGTCGCCAATGAGAGCTATCCGGTGGCCGCACGCGGGCTGACCGACGTGAAGGAAAAGGGCTGGTACCAGTCGCTGACCGATCGCAAGACCGGCTTCGCCTCGGCGGTGCATGACGGGATGCTCGACCTCCTGTCCTCCTCGATCAAGACGGGCACCGGGCGGCAGGCGCTCCTGACCGTGGATGCCTTCGGCAAGACGGGGACGACGCAGGATTCGCGCGACGCGCTGTTCATGGGCTTCGCACGCGATCTGGTGGTGGGCGTCTGGGTCGGCAATGACGACAATACCCCCAATCCCGGCCTGTCGGGCGGCGGCGTGCCTGCGCGCATCTGGCGCGCCTTCATGCAGTCGGCGCTCGACATCCCGCCGGTGCCCGCGCCGGTGGTGCAGCAGGAGGTCGATCCCGATGCGATCGCCAATGGCATGGACGAGGAAGCCATGCCGACCGGCGACCCGGTGGGCGACATCATCCAGGGGCTGGGCATCGACCTGCGCACCGGCGAGGACGGGTCGATCACCGTCGGCCCCGGCCGCCGCCGCGGCGAACGCCCGCCCCCCGGTCCCGACGACCGCGGCCCGGACGATCGCCGTCCGCCGGATGAGCGCGACGGCGAGGAATAATTCGAAGGGCGTCAGCCCGCTGGTGCCCCTCAGACCCCGCCGCCTGCGAGAGGGAGGAACGTAACGGGCGTTCCGATGGCGCCTTTCCTCCCCTGCAAGGGGAGGTGGCAGGCCGCAGGCCTGACGGAGGGGTGTCCCCGTTGCGATCGAAGCCGAGCCCACTGGCCGGGTCCCCTCCCCCCGACCCCCTCCCGCCTGCGGAAGGGGGAGCGTGAACGCCAACCTTATGGCATTGGTGTTGACCTGATCCACCGCCTCGCTCAAACGCGTGGGCCATGCGCTTCTTCTCGGACAACGCCGCCCGTATCCATCCCAAGGTGATGGACGCCATCGCCGGTGCCGATCAGATGGACACCGCCTATGACGGCGATCGCTGGTCGAAGGCGCTGGATGGGCGGTTGTCCGAACTGTTCGGCCATGACGTCGACGTGCTGTGGGTGCCCACCGGCACCGCCGCCAACTGCCTGGCGCTGGCGGCGCTCTGCCCCCCGCATGGCGGTGTGGTCTGTCACCGCGACTCGCATATCCAGAATGACGAGGGCGGCGCGCCGGAATTCTATACCCACGGCGCCAAGCTGATGCTGGCCGATGGCGAGGGCGCGAAGCTGACCCCCGACACCATCCGGACCGTGATCGACGCGATCGCCAACGACGTGCACCGGGTCCAGCCCCATGCGATCTCGATCACCAACGCCACCGAATATGGCCGCGTCTACAACCCGGACGAGGTCGCCGCGGTCGGCACGCTCGCCAGGGAACGGGGGCTCGGCTTCCATATGGACGGCGCGCGCTTCGCCAATGCCCTCGCCCGGCTGGGCTGCACGCCCGCCGCACTCACCTGGCAGGCGGGGGTGGACGCGCTGTCCTTCGGCTTCGTGAAGAACGGTGCGATGAGTGCCGAGGCGCTGGTCTTCTTCAAGCCCGGCCTGGCCGACACCGCCCGCCGCCGCCGCAAGCGCGCGGGGCTGCTGATGTCCAAGGGCCGCTATCTGGCGGCGCAGGTGCTGGCGATGGTCGAGAACGATCTGTGGATCGCGAACGGCGCGCTGGCCAATGCGTGCGCCGAGCGGCTGGCGGGCGCCGCGGGCAACCGTCTGGTTCATCCGGTCGAGGCCAATGAGGTCTTCCTGCGCGCCACGCCGGACGAAGCCGCCAAGCTCCGCGCGCAGGGGTTCGACTTTTACGACTGGGCGGAGGGTGAGGTCCGGCTCGTCACTGCCTGGGACAGTGACGGCCACCATGTCGCGGCGCTTGCCGACGCGATCGCTGCCTTATGAGCGTGTTCGACACCGCCCCGCGCTCGACCCGCGCCGCCGTCCTCATCCCCTTTGCGATCGTCACGCTGATCTGGGGATCGACCTGGCTGGTCATCCGCGACCAGATTTCGGTCGTCCCCGCCACCTGGTCGGTCAGCTATCGCTTCCTGATCGGCGGGTTGGCGATGGGCGCCTTCGCACTCGCCCGGCGGGAAAGTTTCCGCCTCGGCACGACTGGGTTTCTCTTCGCCGCCGGGATCGGACTGTTCCAGTTCGTCCTCAATTTCAACTTCGTCTATCATGCCGAAGCGTACATCACCTCCGGCCTGGTCGCGGTGATCTTCGCGATGCTGCTGATCCCCAATGCGGGGTTCGCGCGGCTCTTTCTGGGGCAGCGCATGGGGCGACAACTTCTGGTCGGTTCCGCCGTCGCGATGGCGGGTGCCGCGCTGCTGTTCGTGCATGAGGCGCGAGTGGATCCCGCCGGGCCCGCCCGCGCGCTGACCGGCATCGCGCTGACCCTGGTGGCGATCCTGTCCGCCTCCACCGCCAATGTCATGCAGGCGACCAACACCGCCAAGCGCTTCCCGATGCACGCGACCTTGAGCGTCGCGATGCTGATCGGATCGGTACTGGACGCGATCATCGCCTTTAGCCTGAACGGCCCGCCGGTGTTCGAGATGCGCGCCGGCTATGTGCTGGGCATCCTCTATCTCGGCCTCTTCGCCTCCGCGCTGGCCTTTCCGCTCTACTACCGGGTCCTGCGGACGATCGGCCCAGCCAAGGCGGCCTATTCCAGCGTCATCGTTCCCGTCATCGCCATGAGCCTGTCGACGGTGTTCGAGGGCTATCGCTGGTCGCTGCTGGCGGGGGCGGGCGCCGCGGTGACGGCAGTGGGGTTGGTTATCGCGCTCAAGGCACGCAGGCCCAACCGGTAATCGGGATAGCGGGGCCGCCAATTCAGCACCCGCTTGGCCTTGCCGTTCGCCACCCGCCGATTCTCGGCATAAAAGCCCCGCGCCGCCGCCGACAGGCTTTCCAGCGGGACCAGCGGTGGCGGCGCGAGCCCCGCCAGTTCGGCGGCGTAGGACACGACCGCATCCTGGTCGCACGGGAAATCGTCGGCCAGGTTATAGGCCCCCGCCGGACCGTCGAACCCGGCGATCACGCCAGAGACGATATCGGCGATATGCACCCGGCTGAACACCTGGCCCGCCAGCCCGACCCGGTGCGCCCGGCCCGCCCGGACGCGGTCGATCGGCGAGCGGCCGGGGCCGTATATGCCGGGCAGGCGGAACACCCGCGCGCTTAAGCCCTGCCAGTCCGCATCCGCCACCGCCCGCGCGACGCGGCGGCCGGAACCGATCGGGGCGCTCTCGTCCACCCATGCGCCGCCGGTATCGCCGTACACGCCAGTCGAGGAGAGATAGCCGATCCAGGCATCCGATCGCGCGAGCTGCTCGCCGTAAGCGACCAGCACCGGATCGACCTCGCCCTCGGGCGGGACCGAGGACAGGATATGCGTGGCAGCGGCGATCTGCGCCTCCACGCTTTTCCGATCGTCGAAGCGGAGCGTGCCGCCGCGCCCGTCACGCGTCGTGCCCGCAACCGACCAGCCGCGCCCTTCCAGCAACGCCGCCAGATGACCGGCGGCATAGCCCAGACCGAAGACGAAGAGACGACTCATGCCTTAATGCTACCCGTCATCATGATCGCCATTTACCCCAAACTCCGTTCGCACTGAGCGAAGTCGAAGTGCACGCCCGGGACGGGCCGCTTGGCCAAGGCCATCCCTTGGCCTTCGACTACGCTCAGGCTGAACGGGCGTGGGGTGGCTTGGCTGCATAGGAACGTCCTGCACCAAACTTCGCTTCCACGCGCCTAAACCTCCGTTCGCACTGAGCGAAGTCGAAGTGCATGCCCCGGACGGGCCGCTTGGCCGAGGTCATCCCTTGGCCTTCGACTGCGCTCAGGCTGAACGGGCATGGGGGAGGTTTGGCCGCAAAAGCCAAACTTTCCCCCACCCTCCTCACTTCGCCGCCATCGGCCCCTTATAGAGCGTGCCGAAATAATCGCCCTTGTTCCACACCGGCCGCTCGGGCGCATCGGCGATCTCGCGGGCGATGGCGTAGTTGACGCTGACGAAGCGCGGCCCCTGGCTCCAGTCGATGCCCTGGTCGATCTCGTCGCCCACGCGGTGATAGCGGTGGCTCATGAAATCCTCGACCGCCGCCTTGCCCGGCCCCTTCTGGCCCGGCCACAGGAAGACCGAGGGGATGCCCTTCTGCACGAAGCGGAAATGGTCGGAGCGGACGAAAATGCCTTCTTCCGGCATCGGGTCGGGCGAGACGGGCAGGCCCATCGCCCCCACCGCCTTGCGCACGATCGGCCCCAGCGTCGAGCGATCCGCGCCGAACACCACCATATCCTCGAACTTGTAGGTCAGGATCGGCATGTCGAGATTGACGTCGGCGACGATCGACTTGAGCGGCACGGTCGGGTGGTTGGCGAAATAGTCGGAGCCGACCAGCCCCTTTTCCTCGGCCGTTACCGCAAGGAACATGACGGTGCGCTTGGGCGGGGGTGCCGCCTTGAAGCGCTTGGCCTCCTCGATCAGGCTGGCGATGCCGATCGCGTTGTCGAGCGCGCCATTGTTGATCCGGTCGCCGTCGCCGCCCTCGTTGGTGCCGATATGGTCGAGATGCGCGGACAGGACGACCACTTCGTCCTTCAGCTTCGGGTCGCTACCGGGGATCAGGCCGATGATGTTGCTGCTGTCCATCGGCTTGAAGCTGGTCTTGGCGGCGACCGTCATGCTGCCCTTGGCCATGAGCGGCTTGTAGGCGGGCTTGGGCGCGGCGGCGGCCTTCATCACCGCCTCCCAGCCCTTGCCGAACAGCTTGGCCGCGCCCGCCTGCGACAGGGTGCCGAGGACCGGGGTCGTGGGCGTCATCGCGTGCGCGGTCCCGTCCGGATTGGCCCAGGTGACGCGCGGCGCATTATAATAGCGGGTCAGCGCCGAGAAGGGCCGCTGCCGCCCCCCGGCGCGCGGCATGTCGATCTGGATCGCGCCGACCGCGCCCCTGGCCGCCGCCAGCGAGGCCTTGTTGCCCGCCGAGCCGAAGAACGCCCGCGCCTCGCCGTCCAGCCCCTCGGGCGTACCGGGAACGAAGGCGACGATCTTGCCGCGCACATCGACGCCCTTGTAATCGGTCAAACCATATTGCGCGGCATCGATGCCATAGCCGACGAAGACGACCGGCGCGGACACGCTGCTCTCACGCTTGTCGGGCACGGGCGAGGGTACGAAGTCTTCGCCGAAGACCAGCTCCTGCGGCTGGCCGCCGGCGGGGGTCCACAACGCGCTGCCCTTGTCGGCGACATTATAGGCGACCAGCGGCACCTTTTGCAGATAGCCGCCTTCGTCGCCGCCGGGACGCAGGCCCGCCGCATAGAATTGCGCGGCGACATATTGCGCGGCGATGTCATAGTCGCGCGTCCCCGCCTCGCGGCCCGCCATCGCGTCCGAGGCCAGGAACATCACATGCGCCTTCATCGCCGCCTGATCCTCGGGCAGGGGGGCGGTGACGATCGCGTTGCGCTCGGCGGCGCTGCGCTGGGGGGCGGGCGTCGCGGCCGGGGCCGACGCGGCCTGGCCCCGATCATGCCCGAATTCGTGATCATGCGCGATGGCGGCGGTGGACAGGAGAAGCAGCGGCAGCAGGGCCGTCATACGCGACATGCAGAACCTTTCGGGGGATATGGTGTGGCACAGGCGTATCACGCCGCATTCCGCGATCAACCCCGCCCATCGGGCACGCGCATGGTTTTTCGTCGGGCACGATGGTGGTCGAACGGGCCGGCGATCGTTATAGTCCCGCCATGGACATTCAGCGCAGCGCCGCCCAGCCCAGCATGACCCCGGTCGCCATCCGGCGCGAGGATTACAGCCCGCCCGCCTGGGCCGTGCCGCAGGTGTCGCTCGACTTCGCGCTCGACCCGTCCGAGACCCGCGTCCGCGCCGCGCTGACCGTCGCGCGGCACAGCCCGCATGACGAACCGCTGCGGCTCGACGGCGCGGGCCAGACGCCGCTGTCGGTCAAGGTCGACGGCGCCGCCTTCCCCGACTGGCGGATCGAGGGCGAGCAGCTGGTCATCGACCTGCCCGGCGATACCCATGTCGTCGAGACCGAAGTGGTCATCGCCCCCGACCGCAATACCCAGCTGATGGGCCTCTACGCCTCGGGCGGCAATCTGTGTACCCAGTGCGAGGCGGAGGGGTTCCGCCGCATCACCTTCTTCCCCGACCGGCCCGATGTGCTGAGCGTCTATCGCGTGCGGATGACCGCCGACCAGGCGCGCTATCCCGTGCTGCTCGCCAATGGCGATCCGGTGGCCAGCGGCACGAATGACGACGGCACGCACTGGGCGGAGTGGCACGACCCCTTCCCCAAGCCCTGCTATCTCTTCGCGCTGGTGGCGGGCGATCTGGCGGTCAATGCCGGGACCTTCACGACGATGAGCGGACGCGCGGTGCGCCTGGGCATCTGGGTCCGCGCCGCCGACCTGGCCAAGACCGACCATGCGCTCCACGCGCTGAAGCTGTCCATGGCGTGGGACGAACGCGTCTATGGCCGGGAATACGACCTGGACGTCTTCAACATCGTCGCGGTCGACGATTTCAACTTCGGCGCGATGGAGAATAAGGGGCTGAACATCTTCAACAGCCGCTACATCCTGGCCGACCCCGACACCGCGACCGATTACGATTATGACGCGATCGCCGCGGTCGTCGCGCATGAATATTTCCACAATTGGTCGGGCAACCGGATCACCTGCCGCGACTGGTTCCAGTTGAGCCTCAAGGAAGGCTTCACCGTCTATCGCGACCAGTGCTTCTCCGCCGACCAGGGATCGGCGGCGGTCAAGCGGATCGAGGATGTGCGCGGGCTGCGCGCCAGCCAGTTCCCCGAGGATTCGGGCCCGCTCGCCCATCCGGTACGCCCGGAAAGCTATATCGAGATCAGCAATTTCTACACGGCGACCATCTACAACAAGGGTGCCGAGCTGATCCGCATGATGGCGACCATGCTGGGTCCGGTGAAGTTCCGCGCCGCGACCGACCTGTATTTCGATCGCTTCGACGGCACGGCCGCCACCTGCGAGGATTTCGTGTCGTGCATGGAGGAAGCGGGCGGCATCGACCTGTCGCAATTCCGCCTCTGGTATTCCCAGGCGGGCACGCCGCGCGTCTCGGCGGGGCTGAGCCATGAGGCCGGCGGCGGCCGCGCCGAACTGCGCCTGGCCCAGCATATCCCCGCGACGCCGGGACAGACCGTCAAGCAGCCCATGACGCTGCCGCTGAAGGTCCGGCTGTTCGGCGCGGAGACCGGACGCCCGCTGACCGAGGAGACGCTGGTCCTGCTCGACCAGGTGGCCGAGACGATCACCTTCGAGGCCATTACCGAGCGCCCCGTCCTGTCGATCAATCGCGGCTTCTCCGCCCCCATCGTGGTCGAAAGCGACCGGACGGCCGAGGATCTGGCCTTCCTGTCGGCGCATGACGACGACCCCTTCGCCCGGTACGAGGCGATGCAGCAGCTGATGCTCGACACTTTGGTCGCGGGCACCATCCACGGCGAGGTCAAGGCCGATGCGGTGATCGACGCGGTCGCCCGCACGCTGGAGGCCGAGGGGCTGGAGCCCGCCTTCCTCGCCGAGGCCGTGCTGCTGCCGTCCGAGAATTTCGTCGGCGACCAGCTGGTGACGGTCGATCCCGATGCGATCCATGTCGCGCGCGAGGCGTTGCGCGGGCAGCTCGGCCGCGCGCTGGAGCCGGTGTGGCGGCGCGTCTATGCCGAGATGGCGCAGGGCGCTTACGTCTATTCGCCCGATGCCAAGGGGCGGCGGCGCCTGCGCAACGTCGCGCTCGGCTATGTCGCGGCAAGCGGCGCGGCCGATGCCGCCGCGCTGGCCTTCGCGCAGTTCGAGACGGCGGACAATATGACCGACCGGCAGGCGGCGCTGACCACGCTCGTCAATTCCGACGCGCCCGAGCGCGAAGAAGCGCTGGCCCGGTTCCATGCGCGCTATGCCGACAATCCGCTGGTCCTCGACAAATGGTTCCAGACCCAGGCGCTGTCGTCGCGCGGCGACACCGGCGCGGTGGTCGCCAGGCTGGCCGAGCATCCCGACTTTACGCTCGCCAATCCCAACCGCGCCCGCGCGCTGCTGGGCGCGTTCGGGGTCAACCAGCGCGCGTTCAACGCCGCCGACGGTTCGGGCTATCGTTTCCTGGCGGACCAGCTGATCGCGCTGGACCGGCTCAATCCGCAGACGGCGGCGAAATTGCTGCCGCCGCTGGGCCGCTGGCGCCGGTTCGACACCAAGCGCTCGCGCCTGATGTGCGCCGAACTGATCCGCATCGTCGGCACCACGGGCCTGTCGAAGGATTTGTTCGAGCAAGCGTCGAAAAGCATCGAATAATCCTCCCCGGTACGGGGAGGGGGACCGCCCGCAGGGCGGTGGAGGGGGCTTTCCACTGGCGATGCCCTTTGCCGCACGCCCCCTCCACCACCGCTTCGCGGCGGTCCCCCTCCCCTTGCAGGGGAGGAATTTACCGGGCCTTCAAAAACCCTTCCATCGCGATCCAGCGGTAAAAGGCATCGAACCACCCCGTGCTGGTGGTCTTCTTCGGATACATGCCGAAGCCGTGCCCGCCCTGGCCATAGAGGTGGAACTCGACCGGCTTCTTCGCCGCCATCCACTGGTCGATCAGGCCGAAGCCCTTGCCCGCGAACAGCGGATCGTCGGCGGCGATCGCGGCGAACATCGGCGGCGCGTCGGCGGGCACCGTCATCGGCTGGAGCGGGCCATAGATGTCGCCGATAAAGGCGGGCTTGGCCTGACCGTCGAGCACCGTCGCGACGGTCAGCATCGCGCCCGCCGAGAAACCGACCATGCCGACCCGGTTCGGATCGACCTTCCACTGCCCCACCCGGGCCCGGACCAATGCGAAGGCGGCGCGGGCGTCGGCGATCTGGGGCGCGAGGCCCTTCAGCGCGTCTTCGGGGCTGGGTCGCGCGGCGGGGCGCGCCACGCTGGAGAACATCGCCGCCATCGACTTTTCGAACTCGCCCATATCGGCGGGGGTCTGGTTCAGCCGGTATTTCAGGACGAACGCCGCGATGCCGCGATCGGCCAGCGCCTTGGCCACGTCCCAGCCCTCATTCTGCATCGACAGCGTCCGGAAACCGCCGCCGGGTGCGACGATCACCGCCGCGCCGGTCGCCTTGGCCGGATCGGGCAGGAAGGGGGTCAGCGTCGCTTCGGTCACGTTGCGGGCGAAGACGCTGTTATACTGGCTGTGCCAGCTTTCCCTGTTGGTCGCGCCGGGCAGCGGCCCGGTGTTGAGCGGTATCGCGGTCGGCTGCGCGGGTGTGGCGATCGGCGCCATCCGGTCGGCCTGTGCCATGGCAGGCGCCGCGACCGAGAGCGTTAGCAAAGCGGCCAGCGCGTGGCCGGCCCAGCGTTTGGTTGTCATATCCTCTCCTGTCCTCCGTGGGTTATGTCCCTACGGTCGGGAGGGGATGGTACGCTTCGGGGAACGGGGCGCAAGGGGAATGTTAAGGCTAACACGAATGTGTCGGGTGTGGGCTTCGACTTCGCTCAGCCTGAACGGTGGTTGGGAGTGGAGACCGGATACAAAACCCCGTTCAGCCTGAGCGAAGTCGAAGGCCAAGGGAAACCCCTCAGAACAACCGCCCCCCATTAGGCACCGCCAGATCCGGCGCGATCAACACCACCTGCCCCTCCGCATCGGGAAAGCCCAGGGTCAGCACCTCGGACATCATCGGCCCGATCTGGCGCGGGGGAAAATTCACCACCGCTGCCACCTGCCGCCCGACCAGCGTCTCGGGCGTATAATGCCGCGTGATCTGCGCCGAGGACCGCTTCACCCCGATCGCCTCGCCGAAGTCGATGGTCAGCTTGATCGCGGGCTTGCGCGCTTCCGGGAACGGCTCGGCGGCGATGACGGTGCCGACGCGGATGTCGACCGCCAGGAAATCGTCGATCCCGATCTGCGGGGCGGGCGCGTCAGAAGTCGACATTGTCGTAATGCGAGGGCGGCGTGACCATCTCCATCCGCTCGGAGAGCAGCGGGCGGAAGGAGGGGCGGCTCTTCAGTCCGCGATACCAGCGCGCGGTCTGCTCATGCCCCTTCCAGTCGATGCCGCCCAGATAGTCGGCGACCGAAATCTGCGCCGCCGCCGCCAGATCGGCCAGGCTCATCGTCGCGCCGCCCAGCCAGTTGCGATGGTCGAGCAGGTAATCGGTATAGTCGAGATGCCCGACCGCCGCCTTCATCGCCTCGCGCAGGCCCTTGGCATCGGGGCTGCCGGTGCGCGCGACCCGCTTGACCATGCGTTCGTGGAGCAGCGGCCCGGTCACGTCCTGATAGAAATGCGTGTCGAACCACGTCACCAGCCGCCGGATTTCGGCGCGGCCGACGGCGGTGCCGTTGATCATCGCCGACTTCTCGACCGTCTCCTCGAAAAATTCCGAAATCGCCATCGAGTCGATCAGCAGCACGCCGCGCTCTTCATCGACCATCACCGGCGTCTGTCCGGCGGGGTTCATGTCGAGAAATTCGTCGCGGCGCTGCCACGGCGATTCACGGACCAACTCGTAACCGACGCCCTTCTCGCCCAGCAGCAGCCGGACCTTGCGCGAAAAGGGACAGAGCGGGAATTGATAGAGTTGCCACATGCTGCCCACTTAAGCGGGCAGCACGGGCGACGCCAACCCCGATGGCGGCCTTTTATCTTTTGCCGCGCGCGGAACGACGCAGGCGACGCCATCCGACCACCACGCCGCTGACCGACAGCGCCAGCCCGGCCAGCGACCACGCCCACATCCAGGACAGCCAGACCGGCCGATGCGCGGTCAACAACGGCCAGTCCCAGGTATGGAGCAGCGTATAGACCCAGCGATAGGCGCGTCGCACCCGGTCCTGCCGCTCGACCAGCGCGCCGCTCATCGGATCGACATAGAGCCAGGTCCGCGCGGGGTCGTCGAAGCGCAGGCGAACCAGCGGCAGCGGCGTGGCATCGGTCCAGTAGAAATCGGGATCCTCCAGCGTCTCGGCCGCCCCCCGTCGCCCATCCGGCACCAGCATCGCGGCACGCACCGGATCGACCGGCCCGACCGGCACCAGCGTCGCCGCGTCCAGCCAGCGCGGGTGCGGCGAGGAACGGTCGAGCGCGATCCGCTGCAAACTGCCATCGCCGCTCCACTCGACGGTGCGCGCGGCGCGCGCGATCCGCGCCAGCCGGTCGAGCGCCTGCGGGCCGCCCGCCCTCCCCTCATAGGCTCGAAGCAACGCCGCCGGCGCCTCGCCTCCGGCAAAGGCGTGGCCCGGATCGACCGACAGCCAGCCGCTGACGATCCAGCTGGTCAGCATCACGCCGCCCAGCAGGCCGCTGACATGATGCCAGAGCATCCAGCCATGATAGGGCGTCATCCTTCGCCCACGATAGCGCCGCCGCCCCGGCCGCATACGCAGGATACCGATCCACATCCCCGTCAGCGCAACCGCGATGCAGGGCCCCGCGACCCATATCACCGCCTGCCGCCAGGCCTGTCGGTCGCGGCGCAGCACGGTCGGGTAGATCCAGTGCGGCACCGAACCCAGCCAGTTCCAGACACGCTGGGTGACGGTCGTCCGCTGCACCGGCTGGCCGGTCAGGCTGGAGATATAGAGCTGCGTCCCGTCCGCATCGGCGAGCGTCGCCTTCCACAGCGGCCGGTGCCGGTCGAAGCCGCCCGCGACCGTCCATTGATCGTCGTGGATCGGCGCGACCTCGCCGACCGGGCCGAAGCGCGCGGCGACTCGGTGGGCGAGCGCGGCGTCGACCGGCGCGACCGGCCCGCCCGTTGCCGCCGACAGGATCTGCGTATCGCCCTCCGCGCGCTCGATCCGCCAGACCGGCGCACCGTCCCGCATCTCCAGCGTGATCCGCCGCGCGCCAGCTTCCGGCGTATAGCGCACGCGAGCCCAGTCGATCGCCTCCGCCGCCGCCCAGCCCTGCGCGGGGCCGAGCGACGGATAGGGGACGTAGAGCATCACCAGCCCGCTGGCGAACCACATCACGAACAACAGGCAGGCGACGATCCCCGCCCAGCGATGGGTCAGGAAGGCGAGCCGCAGCACCGCCTTCCCCCATGACCGGTCAGAACGCGGCACGAAGCGCCACGTCGAGCGAACGCGGGCGGCCCAATATCCATTGCTGATCGCCATAAGCGGTGATCGCATAGGCCTTGTCGAACAGATTATAGAGCCGCAGGTCGACCGCGAGTCGCGGGCTCAACGCATAGGACAGGGTCGTGTCCACGCTGGCATAGCCCGGAATGCGGAACGCCTCACCATTGTCGGAGAAGCGCCGCCCGACATAGCGCAGGCCCGCCCTCGCCCGCAGCCTGGTCGTCGCGTCCCAGCGCAGCCAGAGATTGGCCAGCGCCTCGGGCACGTCCGGCGGGGTCCGGCCGCTATAATCGACGCCGCCCGACCGGAAATCGTCGAACCGCGCCTGCAGCAGCGTGCCGTTGGCGTCGATGCCGAAGCCCCGCACTACGTCGAGCGCCACCGACGCCTCCACCCCCTGCGCCGAACGCTGGCCGACCTGTTCGACCGGGCTCGACAGGGTCCGCTGGGCGAGCAGGCCGGTCTTGACGATGCGGTACGCCGCCAGCGTCGCGCTACCCCGACCGTTCAGGAACAGCCATTTGGCCCCCGCCTCGACCTGATGGCCCTTGGCGTTGCTGAACTGCACCTGCCCGCTGGACACGGTGGTCAGCGTGCCCAGCGGATCGACGCCGGTGGCATATTGCGCATAGAGCGACAGGGTCGGGCGGGGCTGATAGACGATCCCCGCCCGCCAGGTGGCGTTGCGGAAGGTCTTTTCGAAGACGGGCACGTCGGGCGTGCCGACCGTCCAGCGACGGACCCGGTCCTCCTCATAGCGCAAACCGCCGACCACCGACCATTTGGACGCCAGCGTCACCCGATCCTCGGCAAAGACCGCCAGCGCGACGGTGCGGGTGCGATAGCGCGGCGCGATTCCCTGCGTGTCCAGGAACCGGCCGGGATCGAAGGCGAAGGGATCGACCGCATCCACCTGCTCGACCGAACCGAAGTCGTTCTCATGGGTGAAGCGGACCAGATTGGCATCGACCCCGACGACCAACGCGTTGGCAACGCCCGGCGCCAGCTCCGTGCGCCAGTTCAGGCTCGCCTGGTCGCCCCATTGGGTCAGGTCGTGGCGGATGCCGTAATTGCTGCTCCGCCGGATGGTGCCGGGCGTGCCGGTCGATCCGTCGCCGCAGGCGCCGCTGGGGGCCACCCAGCAGTAATTCTCCAGATCGCGCCAGAAGCGGTCGCTGGTCAGGACATAGGCGATGTTGGACAGGCTGACGGCGCTGCTCGGCGTCCAGTCGATGCGCAGCGAACCGCGATCGTCGCGGAACCGCATCCGCGCATCGCCGACATTATAGTTGCGGTCGCGCACCCGCAGGTCGAGCCGCCCGTCGATCAGCGGCGTGCCGAAATAGGTCATGGACCGCTGGTCGCCATGATCGCCGCGGATCGTGACCGCCAGTGTCGGCGCGGGTTTCCAACTCAGCGTCCCCGACAGCGCGACGCTGTCCGAATGGCCCCGATCGACATAGCCGTCCGACCGGCGATAGCTGGCATCGACCCGGTAGCCGAGCGTCGGCCCTAGCGGCCCGCCGATTCCGGCGGCCGCGCGAAAACTGTCCTGCGCGCCATAACCGATCTCGGCCTGTCCCTCGGTCCGCGCCGTGGGTGCGCGCATCACGACATTGACCGCACCGCCCAGCGCGCCCTGTCCGTACAGGACCGAAGCGGGGCCGCTCAGCACGTCGATCCGCTCGACCATCCAGGAATCGGTCGGAAAGGTGATCGTGCCCGCCGCCGGGAACAGCCGGACGCCATCGATCAGTTGCAGCACCGATCCCTGTCCGGAAAAGCCCCGCGCGGCGAGCGCGGTGCCGCCATTGCCGGGATCGGCGACGCTCGACAGGCCCGGCGCGCGCGTCTCCGCCTCGACGATCGACAGGTCGCCCCGCGCGCGGATGGTGCCCCCGTCCAGCGAGGCGATGCTGGCGGGCGTCTCCAGCGGGGTCAGGCCCAGGCGGCTGGCCGTGCCATTGGGCGTGTCCAGCGCCTGCCTGTCGCGCTGGCCCACGACGAGCACGGTGCCGTTCGCCCCCGGGCCGTCGGTGGTCTGCGCCTTCGCATCATGCGCGCCCAGCAGAAGCGCCGCGCCACCCCATAGGCCCAGCGGAGCCCATCCAAATCTGTTATGATATATCATTTTACTGCTCATAGCGTCTTGTCGCGAACAAGCCGAGGCCTTCCGTTCGTTTCCGAACGGCTGGGCGCCATGCCCAAGGCACGCCTTTCCTTCGTCACGGTCACCCATGCGCCTCCGCCACCAATGGCGTCGCTCGTCGGAAAAGACCTAGCCTCGACCATCCCCTGGACCGGGCGTGAGCGACCTGACGCCGGCAGGTCTCCTGGCTCACGGGTCATCGCGGAAACATGCGCCTTCCCAGGTTACCCCAGTGGCTGGACCGGCCTGTGACCGCCGATCCGTGCATGTCCGCTCACCGCTTACAGTTGCAGGGACAGCCCCGGATTCGGGCCTTCGCCCTCACCGCGTTCCCTTTTAATCCCCCTTGTCGGAGGAACCGGCGCGATCATGTTCGCCGGATCATTCCGGCCCCGCATCGGTAGGCGGGACGGATCGCTCGCGTCAAGCGGGGTGAGCACGACCTGCGCCTGCGCTATGGAGGGCGCCATGGCACGCAGGAACCGCTATTTGACCGCGACGATGCCCGATGGTTACGTCAAGACGATCGGCCCGACCGCGCAGCCCTTCACCCATTATTGGCGGATCGTCGCCGAGCTGGGCGGCGGCAGGACCGAGGTGTTCTGGGGCCACGCCAAGTCGCGCAAGGCGGCGATGGCCAACGACGCCGCCATGGCCGAGGCCGCACGGCAAAGGGGATGGGTCGGCCATCGGTTCGAGGTGGTAGAACTGGTGGAGTCGGATGCCCCGCCCGAGGGAGAGCCGACATCCCGCCGCCCCGGCAAGCGCCGCTCGTAAGGACCTTTTCGCTCCCTCTCCCCTGGAAAGGGGAGAGGGTTAGCGAAGCTTGGGTGAGGGGTCGAGCGAGCCATCAGCTCGCGCGCTCGGTTCCCGAGCGCCCACCCCTCACCCAGCTCCGACTAGGCCGGATCGACATTCAGCCTATTCCTCCCCTGTAAGGGGAGGTGGCAGGCCGAAGGCCTGACGGAGGGGTGTCCCGGTTGGAGAATTTGGACCTACCCTCGCCACCGGGGACACCCCTCCACCATGCTGCGCATGGTTCCCCTCCCCTTACAGGGGAGGAATTTCACCCTTCTTGGCTGAATGTCGATCGGCCGCAAGCCTTTGCTTCGCAAAGACCAAGTCTGCGCAACCCTCTCCCCTCTGCGAGGGGCGAGGGGAAGAAAATCGTCGCTTATTCCGCCGCGATCGCCGCCTTGGCGATGTCGGCCGCGTCCAGTTCGGCGGCCTTGGCCTCGACCAGCTTGACGATATGGTCGACCATGTCGGCATCCTCGACCGTATGATCGGTCAGGCCCGACAGATAGACCATGTGCTTGCCGTTGCCGCCGCCGGTTACGCCGATGTCCGTCTCGCGCGCTTCGCCGGGGCCGTTGACGACGCAGCCCAGCACCGACAGCGACATGGGCGTGCGGATATGCTGGAGCCGCTCCTCCAGCACCTGCACGGTGCGGATCACGTCGAAGCCCTGGCGCGCGCAGGAGGGGCAGGACACGACGCGCACGCCGCGATTGCGGATGCCCAGCGCCTTCAGGATCTCGAAGCCGACGCGTACCTCTTCCTCGGGCTCGGCGGAAAGCGAGACGCGGATCGTGTCGCCGATCCCGAACCACAGGAGCGATCCGATGCCGATTGAGGACTTGACCGTCCCGCCGATCAGCCCGCCCGCCTCGGTGATGCCCAGATGCAATGGGCAGTCGGTCGCCTCGGCCAGCCCCTGATAGGCCGCGACCGCCAGGAAGACGTCGGACGCCTTCACCGCGACCTTATATTCGTGGAAATCGTGATCCTGGAGCAGCTTGATATGGTCGAGCGCCGATTCGACCAGCGCCTCGGGACAGGGCTCGCCATATTTTTCGAGCAGGTCCTTTTCCAGGCTACCGGCATTCACGCCGATGCGAATGGCGCAGCCATTGGCCTTGGCGGCGCGGACGACTTCGGCGACACGCTCGGACGATCCGATATTGCCCGGATTGATGCGCAGGCAGGCCGCACCCGCATCGGCGGCTTCCAGCGCGCGCTTATAGTGGAAATGGATGTCCGCGACGATGGGAACCCGCGCCGCCTTGGTGATCTTGGCCAGCGCGGCGGTCGAATCGGTGTCCGGGCACGAGACGCGGATGATGTCGGCGCCTGCCTCTTCGCAGCGCCGGATCTGGTCGAGCGTGGCGACCGGATCGCTGGTCGGCGTGTTGGTCATGGTCTGCACGGTGACGGGGGCATCGCCGCCCACGGGCACATTGCCCACCATGATCTGACGGCTTTGGCGGCGGACGATGTCACGCCAGGGACGAATGGACATGGGCCCTTATATACGCACAGCGCGTTGCGGTTCAAAGTCAGTGCTGTACCAGACCGCCCAACCATGACCGCCGCCGCTCCCATCCCCCGCCATTACGGCCTAGACTGGCTGCGTATCGGCGCGTTCGCGATCCTGATCCTCTATCATATCGGCATGGTCTTCGTGCCCTGGGGCTTTCACGTTCAGCTGGCCAGCCTGCCCTGGGTCGCCATCCCGATGCTGGCCAGCAATCCCTGGCGGCTGATGCTGCTGTTCGTCGTATCGGGCTATGCGACGCGGGCGCTGGCGGTGCGGCATCCGACCATCCTCAGCTTCGCGCGGGGGCGCAGCATCCGCCTGCTGGTGCCGCTGGCGTTCGGCGTGACGGTGCTGGTGCCGCCGCAAATCTGGGCCGAGCTGGTCAGCAAATATGGCTATGCCGGATCCTATGCGCGCTTCTGGATCCACGACTGGCCCAGTTTTCGCGCGATCGGCGGCGTGGTGCCGACGCCCGCCTGGAACCATCTGTGGTTCGTCGGCTATCTCTGGGTCTATACCATGGCGGTGGCAGCGATGCTGGCGGTGGGGCACCCTTTCGCACGCGCGGCGCAGGCCTTGTTCGACCGGGTGCTGGGCGGCTGGGGCGGCGTGGTGCTGCCGGTGATCGCGCTGCTGCTGATCGACATCCGCTTCTTCCCCGGCCAGTCGGAGACCCATGCGTTGCTCGGCGACTGGCTGGCCCATGCCATCTATTTCCCCGCGCTGCTGTTCGGCTTCGGCATGGCGGGGTCGGAGCGGGTGCTGGACAGCTTCCGGCGGGGCTGGGCGGTCGCTGGGATCATCGCGCTCGCCAGCTATGCGGTCGCCGCCGGGCTGGAATGGCGCTGGCCGGGTTTGACCGGCGCGCCGGAGGGTTTCGGCATCCTGTTCGCGGGCGCGCGGGCCGTACAGGGTTGGACGGCGGTCGTCGCCCTGATCGGCATCGCCGAGCGTTTCTGGAACCGCGATCACCCCTGGCGGCGGACCCTGACCGAGGCGGTCTTTCCCTTCTATCTGATCCATCAGACGATCATCATCTTGGTCGCGCTGGCCCTGCGGCGATCGGGGCTACCGCTCTGGCTCGACGCGTTGATCCTGGTCGCCGCGACCGTGGCGGGATGCTGGACCTTCTACCGGGTTGGGCGCGAAGTCCGGTGGCTGCGCCCGCTGATCGGCCTGCGGCCCGCCGCCTTGGGGGATGGCAGCAAGCGCGCGATCTGATAGGGGCGCGGGGCTTTTCCTGTCCCTGTCGGAGTTACCCCCATGTCCGCTTCCTGGTCGCTGGTCATCCATGGCGGCGCGGGCCGGATCACCCGCGATGTCCTGACGCCCGAACAGGATGCGGGTGCACGCGCCGGGCTGGACGCCGCGCTGAAGGCCGGCTCGGCCGTGCTGGCGGCGGGCGGCAGCGCGCTGGACGCGGTCGAGGCGGCGGTACGCGTGCTGGAGGACGATCCGCATTTCAACGCCGGGCGCGGGGCCTGCTTCACGCGGGAGGGGACCAACGAGCTCGACGCCGCGATCATGGACGGGCGCGACCGGCGCGCGGGCTCGGTTGCGGGGGTGACGTGCACCCGCAACCCGGTATCGCTGGCGCGCAAGGTCATGGAGGCCAGCCCGCATGTCCTGCTGGCGGGCCAGGGCGCGGACCGGTTCGCGGTCGAACAGGGGCTGGAACAGGTCGATCCCGCCTGGTTCCACACCGACGAGCGTCGCCGCCAGCTGGACGAACTCCTGTCCCGGAACGCCGACGCGTTCGACAGCGACATGAAATACGGCACGGTCGGCGCGGTCGCCTGCGACGCGGAAGGCCATGTCGCCGCCGCCACCTCGACCGGGGGGGTGACGGGCAAGCGCTGGGGCCGGATCGGCGATTCGCCTTTGGTGGGCGCGGGAACCTATGCCGACGACCGGGCCTGTGCGGTGTCGTGTACCGGGTCGGGTGAGGTCTTCATCCGCGTCGGCGTCGGCCATGAGATCGCCGCGCGCCGCCGCTTCATCGGCGAGGATGTGCAGGCCGCAGCGGACACCGTGCTGGCCGAGGTGAAGGCGCTGCGCGGCACCGGCGGCACCATCGTCGCCGGACCCGACGGTACCATCGCCTGGAGCATGACGACGGCGGGCATGTATCGCGGCCGCGCCACGGCCCAAGGCGAACACCGGGTGGCGATCTACGCCGACGAAGGATAAAAGGCGTATCCATGAAGCACTTGCGTATCCTCTTGGGAATGCTGGCGGCCCTGCTGTTCGCCTCCCCCGCCGCCGCCTATTGGGAATATGGCCACGAGACCGTCGCGGCCATCGCCTGGGCCAATATCACGCCCCATGCCCGGGCCAAGATCCGCCAGATCCTGAAAGCGCAGGCCATGCTCGACACGCCGAGCTGCCCGGTCCGTACGATCGAGGAAGCCAGCGTCTGGCCCGACTGCGTCAAGCCGCTGAAGGACGAAAACGGCAAGTCGCGCTTCGGCTATGCCTATAGCTGGCACTATCAGAATATCGACATCTGCCAGCCCTTCCGCCTGCCCCCGGCCTGCGACACGGGCGATTGCGTATCGGCGCAGATTCCGCGCCAGCTCGCCATCCTGAAGGACAAGCGCGCGGGCGCGAAGGAGCGGGTGATGGCGCTGGCCTTCCTGGTGCATTTCGTCGGCGACCTGCACCAGCCCCTCCACGCGGGCGACAAGAGCGATAAGGGCGGCAACGACACCCATGTCGATTACGGCATGTATGCGACGCCGCGCCTGAACCTGCATTCGATCTGGGACGGGTTGCTGGCCGAGCGGGCGATCTCGACCCCGCCCAAGCTGGTCCGCGCCTATCCGGCGGCCGAGCGCCGGCGCGAATCGGCGGGCGATGTGGATGCCTGGAGCCGCGAGAACTGGGCCATCGCCAAGCGCGCCTATGCCGCCGCGATGGGCGGCGATCCGTGCCAGCCGACGCCTTCGCATATGACGATGAACGAAGCCGCGATCCGGGAAATGGCCCCGGTCGAACGCGAGCAGGTGAAGCGCGGCGGGTTGCGGCTGGCGAAACTGCTGAACGACGCGTTTCGCGGATAATCCCGCCATCCGTTCGCACTGAGCGAAGTCGAAGTGCACGGCCCGGACCTTGCCGAAAGCGAGTCCCGTGGCCTTCGACTTCGCTCAGGCTGAACGGAGGGTGTGCTAGACGACGCTGCACGCCACCCCATTCCTCCCCAAGCTATGCTTGGGGAGGGGGACCGCCGGGCGTCAGCCCGGTGGTGGAGGGGCAAGGACGGACGGGCTAAGCCCCTCCACCACGCCCTTCGGGCGCGGTCCCCCTCCCCATCAAAGATGGGGAGGAATGACGATCGTCAGCTCAGCACCACCGTCACCGCGCGGCGGTTCTGCGCCCAGGCGGCTTCGTCCGAACCCAGCGCGATCGGGCGTTCCTTGCCATAGCTGATGACGTTCATGCGGTCGGCCGACACGCCACGCGCCGCCAGATAGTTCTTGGCGGCATTCGCCCGGCGATCGCCCAGCGCGAGGTTGTATTCGCGCGTGCCGCGTTCGTCGCAATGCCCCTCGATGGTGATGCGGACATTGGGATAGCGCATCAGCCACTGCGCCTGGCTGTCCAGGATCGCGCGCGCCTCGGGGTCGATGTCGTACTGGTCGGTGCCGAAATGGACCGTGTTCGACGTCACCGAGCGACGGAAATCGGCGTCCGAGCCAGGCACGACCGCGCCGTCCGGATTGGTGGTCGCGCCCGCATTGGGATCGACGCCAGTATTCTGGCTGACCGGGGCGGGCGGCAGCACTTCGGGCCGCTTCTTGGCGCAGCCCGCCATGGCGATCGCTAGGGTCGCGACGACGAGCGTGGTCTTGGTCTTGTTCATCGGAATTGCAACTCCCTCTTGCTCTGTTTCGCCCCCGAAACTTGCCTCATTGTACCGTCAAGGACGCAACGGCCCCCAGGCAGGGTCCGATCCGTCAAGCGGGGTCGGAATCCGCCGCTCGTTGACGCCGGTCAGGTCGACCATCCACACATCCGCCTTGCCCGACGCGCCCTGCGTCGAACGCTGGAAGGTGATGACCCGGCCATTGGGCGACCAGCTGGGTCCTTCGTCCTGCCAGCTGTTGGTCAGCAGCTTTTCGGCCCCGCCCGACGGATTCATGATGCCGATGCGAAACGCGCCGCCCAGCTTGGTGAAAGCGATCAGGTCGCCGCGCGGGCTCCAGACCGGGGTCGCATAACGACCGCCGCCAAAGCTGATCCGCTGCTGGTTCGATCCATCGGCGTTCATCACGTAAATCTGCTGCCCGCCCGAGCGGTCGCTCTCGAACACGATCTTGGAGCCATCGGGCGAATAGCTGCCGCCGGTGTCGATGCCGGGCGCGTTGGTCAGCCGCTGCGGCGTGCCCCCTTGCGCCGACACGCGGTAGATGTCGGTATTGCCCGCCTGCGCCATCGAGAACAGGATCCAGCGGCCATCGGGCGAGAAGCGCGGCGCGAAGGTCGTCGCGGCGTTCTGCACCACCAGACGCTGGCGCCCCGATCCGATGTCATAGACATAGATGGCAGGCCGCTTGTCGACATAGGACATGTAGACGATCGACTGCTGGTTCGGCGCGAAGCGCGGGGTTAGCACGATCGACTGGCCGTTGGTCAGGAAACGGTGGTTCGCGCCGTCCTGGTCCATGATCGCCAGCCGCTTGATCCGCCGCGCCTTTGGCCCGGTTTCGGAGACATAGACGATGCGGCTGTCGAAATAGGGGCCTTCGCCGGTCAGCTTGGTATAGATGGTGTCGGCGCACTTATGCGCCGCGCGCCGCCAGTCGCCGGGGGACACGACAAAGCCCTGCCGCGCCAGCTCGCTCTTGGCCAGCACGTCATAGAGATAGCAGCCGACCGTCAGCGTCCCGTCGCCATTGGCACGGACATAGCCCTGGACCAGCGCCTGCGCGCCGGTGCCGTTCCAATAGTCGAAGGCGGGCGCGGTCACTTCCGGGAACGACACGGTGCGCAGCTGCGCAGGCGGCACGGGGGTGAAGAGGCCCGAATTGCGCAGGTCGTTGGTGATGATCTTCGACAATTCCTGCCCGACGACATCGGTCGTGCCCGCCGGGGTCTGTTCCACCGCGCTGGTCGGCATCGCCGGGATGGCGATCGGCATCGGCGCGGAGATGCCGCCCTCGACATCGACGACCAGCCCTTCCTGGCCGTTCGCAGGCGCTGCTGCGGGCTGTTGTCCGGCGGCGGGGGCCGGCGCCGCCGCCTGATCCTGGGGCGCGGGCACGTCCTGCGCCCCCACGGCACTGGCCGCCAGCGCCAGCGTGAGCGTGAGCGTGAGCGGCAGAGTCAGCAGGGAACGGGGCATAAACATGGTCCTCAACCCGGGAGTCTGAAACGAAGCGTAAAGTCGCTCCAGCCGCCGGGCGCGTCATAAAGCGCCGGAGGCATGTCGCGTAATGGACAGTTTCTGAAAATTGTCGTCAACTGGTCGTCGATCCGCGCGGCATAGGCCGCATTGCTCGCGTCGACACCGGCGTGATCCAGGAACACCGGCGGTCCGGCGACCATGCCGTCGCGACGATAATGCAGGCGAATCGTGACCCGAATCCGTTCCGCGCCGGGGCCGGGATTGACCACCTGGTCGGCGCAGGGCTGAACCTGGTGCAGGACCCGTGTCGCGATCCGCATCGCTTGCGCCTGCGCTTCGGAAGCAGGCGCCCCCGCCTGGGCGGCCGACCAGAGGAGAGGCGGGAGCATCATCCTCAGCCCGGCAGCTTGTAGATCAGCGTGAAATTGCGCCAGCCATTGGGAACGTCATACAGCTCCTTGGGCAGGCCCCGCAGCGGCGAGCAGCCCTTGAACGTCGCAATGGCGAGGGCGTCGACACGGTCGACATAGCGTTCATTGTCGCCATCGACGCCGCTATGCCCGGTCACGCGCGGTTCGGCGGCCAGGCTGCCGTCCGGATTGATGTGCAGGTTGATCTTCACCCGAATGCGCTCGGCGCCCGGGCCGGGATTGACCTGGCGATTGGCGCAAGGCTGGACCTGCCGCTTGATCGCCGAGGCGATGTTGGCGGCTTCGGCGGCCCCCATCTTCGCCGCGGGTGCGGCCTGCGACCGGGACGGCGACGGGTCGGCCGACAGCCCCTTCAGGAAGTCCGCGCCCAGATGCGATCCGCGCGGCCGGGTCGTATGCGCCGTCTCGCTCTTGCCCTCTCCGCGCGCTGCGGTGGTCGGCTTCGGCGTCGCCGCGGGCTTGGCCTCCGACCGGGTCGGGCGGGCCGGCGCGGTGTGCGTCGGCTTGGCCTCGTGCACCGGCTTTGGCGGCGTGGGTTTTGCGGCGGGCTTGGGTTGCGGTTTCGGCCGTTCCACCGGCTTGGGCTGCGGCTTCGGCACCGGGCGCGGCTCGGGCTTGGGCGCCGGTTCGGGTTTCGGCTCCGGCTTGGGCTTGGGTTGCGGTTGCGGTTTCGGCTGCGGCGCCGGGGGTGGCGGCGCAGGCTGGGGTTCGGGTTCAGCCTCGACCGGCTCGGGCGGCGCGGCATCTTCCGGCGCCCCCTCTTCGGGCGCGACCGACTGGGCCGCCTGCTGGTTGGGCGTCGGGGAGGCGGCCTCCAGCGCGACATCCTTTACCAGCGAGATGTCGATCGGCGTGACCTTCAGCTTCTCCGGATTCGGCGTCGACAGAAAGCCGACCGACAACAGGCCGAACAGGACGACATGTCCCGCGACCGCGATCGCCAGTCCGGTCCGTTCCCCACGCTCCATCAGCGGGCGCCCGCCCCCTCTGCCGGTCCGCCCTCGACCGTGACGAGCGACACGCGGTTCAGCCCGGCGCGGTTCAGCTCGCCCATCACGCGCATTACCCGGCCATAGTCCAGCGCGCGGTCGGCGCGCAGATAGACTTGCGGCACCTGGCCGTCGGGGCCTTTGCGCGCCGCGATCGCATCGAGCCGCGCTGGCAGGTCGCCCTCGGTGATCTCGTCATCGTTCAGGAACATCCGCCCCTGCTGGTCGATGGCGATCTGTTCGGGCTTCTGCTCCTGGTCCAGCGCCTTGGCGCGGCTGTCGGGCAGGTTCACCGGCACGCCGCTGGTCAACAGCGGCGCCGTCACCATGAAGATGATGAGCAGCACCAGCATCACGTCGACCAAGGGCGTGACGTTGATGTCCGCCATCGGCGCGCGGCGGCCCCGGCCGGAGCGGGAGGGAAGGTTCATGGCCATCGCCGCTACCCCTTCAACGCGCCTGGTCGAGCTGGCGGCTGAGCGTGGTGTGGAAGCCGTCGGCGAAGCGGTTCAGCGACGCCTCCACCCGGTTCACGCCGTGGCTGAAGCGGTTATAGGCGATCACCGCCGGGATGGCGGCGAACAGGCCGATGGCGGTGGCGAACAGCGCCTCCGAAATGCCCGGCGCCACGACCGCCAGCGAGGTGTTCTGCGCCTGCGCGATGCCGGTGAAGCTGCGCATGATGCCCCAGACGGTGCCGAACAGCCCGACAAAGGGTGCTACCGAGCCGACCGTCGCCAGCACGTTCAGCCGGTCCGACAGCTTGTCGATCTCGCCCGCGACCGCCGATCCCATCGCGGTGGCCAGCCGCTCGCGCGTGCCGTCGCGGTCGATATGCCCGCCCGCGGTCGAGCGCCGCCATTCCTGCACGCCAGCCGAAAAGACCCGCGCCGAGGGAAGCTCGTTGTCCTGCTCCATCCGGTGAAAGGCGTCGATATCCTCGGCCTTCCAGAAATCGCGCTCGAACCGGGTCATGCCCTTCTTCGTGCGCACCAGCTTGCGCGAAAAGGCGATGATGATCGCCCAGGTCCAGATGCTGGCGAGCAGCAGCCCGATCATCACGATCTTCACCACCCAGTCGGCGTGGATGAACAGGGCGACGGGCGACAGCGTGGCGGCATCCATGTTGAAGACGGGATTCATGGGTGTTGGGTGTCCCCCTGCCAGACAAGGCGTTGGTAGATGGCGATCCAGTCGGCGGGCTGCCGACGCGGGCGGCCGTTCGGACCCACCCATGCGACGGTGACCATGGCCTCGGTCAGCTTGACCGTGCCGCACCTGACTGTCTGATGAATGACGACGCGAACCGCACTGACCTCGATCAGTCTGGACTCGACGACCAGGTCGTCGTCGAGCCGCGCCGAGGCGGCATAGCGGATGGCGATGTCGGTGACGGCATAGGCACCCTGCCCCGCCTCATGTGCGGCGCGCTGGTCGATCCCGGCCACGCGCAGCATATCGGAGCGCGCACGCTCCATATAGCGCAGGTAATTGGCGTGATAGACCACGCCCGACAGGTCGGTATCCTCGAAATAGACGCGCACCGCAAAGCGATGCTCGTGCCCCTCGAAGCGGCCGCCCTTCGGCTGGTCGTCGTCCGTCACCGTCATGGTGACTGCCCGTTAACCGATCCGTCCGGGGGAAGGAAGGCACTTGCGCACCTGTCACCTACGGGTTACATGTAATCTATAGGTTACAGGAGGTCGTGATAAATCTCGTCGAAAAGGCCGAACGCAAGAGCCGTGCTCGGGCGATCCTCTTCTATCTGCTGGCCTTGAGCCTGCTGGCCTCGACCATCCTGACGATCGCCACCGGGCATGACGACATCAAGCGGCTTCTCCCCTGGTTCGCCATGATCGGAGCCGCCGCCTTGAACCTGACCGGCCTGCCGTTTCGCTGGAGCGGGTGCGGCCCGGTCGCCCGATTGATGAACGACGAGACGACCCGCGACCATCGTCGGTCGAGCTTCGAAGCCGGTTTCTGGGCCATGATCGTCGCGGCGGCGGCGGCGATCACGGTCTCGACCGCCAAGCCGCTGGGTGCGGTGGCGCTGGGCAGGATCACCATCACCGCCGGACTGATCGCCGCGCTGATCGCCTTCGCCACGCTGGAGCTGCGCGCCAGCCGATGAACGAGACGCTGGCCAACGACCTGAAGGCCGCGCGCGAGGCGGCCGGGCTGACCCAAGGCGCACTCGCCGAGGCGATCGGGGTCAGCCGCAAGACGATCAACACGGTGGAGAACGGCGTCTTCCAACCCTCGACCCTGCTCGCGCTCAAGCTCGCGCGGGCGTTGGGTCGCCCGGTCGAATCGCTGTTCTGGATCGCCGACTGATCCTTACTGGATCGCGGCCGAATCGACCTTCAGCGACGGGGGATTGATGACCGGCCGGGTATAGGGCGTGGCGGCGGGCACCGGCTGGCTGGACAGCACCGGACCGCTGGCGGGGGCAACGGGGGCAACCGAGGGGGCTGCGCTGCTTGCGATGGTCAGCGGGGCGATGCCCTGCTTCACCGGCACCATGGTGCCGTTGCGCCAGGCGTCATAGGCGCGGAAGAAAGCGATGAAGGGCGCGTTCAGCCGGTCCAGCCGGGCCGCCGCGCCGCTCTCGAACCCGTCGGCGGGCCCGGTGCTGATGTCGCTCAGCACCTGGTCGGCGGCGGCGCAGAAACCCTTTCGCACCGGCGTGGTCGAGAAGAAATTGTAGAGCCGCGTCATCGCGTCGTCATAGCGGTCGCGCCAGTCGCCGCCCTGCGACTGATATTCGGCCGAATAACGCTTTTCCGCCGCCGCCAGCGGAATCCGCTGCACGGTCAGCATGGTATTGTACCGGGTGACGATCTGCCCCTCATCCGCGCCGCGACAGGCCAGCGCGGCGACGTTCAGCGCCGAGCGCAGATGCCAGATGGTGGCGGCGCTGGTCAGCGAGCGGTTGGGCGTGTCGTAATTGCCGTCGGGCAGCAGGACCGGGATGCGCATCCCCGGCGTCGCCCCGGGCGGCAGCGGCGCCTTGGCATATTGCGGCTGGGCCGGGACCATCACCGGCGGCGGCGCGACCTTGGCGGTTTCGCGCGCGGCACAGCCCGCCAATGCCAGGCCGATCGCCAACCCTGATACAATACGCACACTCGCCATGACCCTGATCCTCGGAAAATCCGCCCCCGGCTGTTGCCCGACGTCATGCCGAATCGAGGTTAACACGTCGTAAGCCCTGCGATGAAACGAGGCGTTTGTCAGAGGGTTGGAGGTCGCGTTATTCCTCCCCTGCAAGGGGAGGTGGCAGGGCGAAGCCCTGACGGAGGGGTGTCACGGCCGGTGGGGACACCCCTCCACCATCCTTCGGATGGTCCCCCTCCCCTTGCAGGGGAGGAATGTTCAAGCCGCCCGTGCAACCAGCGCCGCGGCGGCTTCGGTCATCAGTTGCGCCAGGATGTCGGCGATCGGCTCTTCCTTCGTGACCATGCCGACCGACTGGCCCGCCATGACCGAGCCATGCTCGACATCGCCCTCGATCACCGCGCGGCGCAGCGCACCGGCCCAGTAATGTTCGATCTGGAGCTGTGCCTCGGCCATCGCGACCTTGCCCTCGTCCAGCGACTGGGCGACTTCGCGCTGCTTGGCGGTGAACAGTTCGCCGCCCGCGTTCTTGAGCGCGCGAACCGGGATGACCGGCAGGCGCGGGTCGATCTGCACGCTCGCCACCGCGTCGCGGGCCGAGGCGCGGATGAACGCCTTCTTGAAGTTCGGGTGAGCGATCGACTCGGTCGCGCAGACGAAGCGCGTGCCGAGCTGGACGCCCGCCGCCCCCATGTCGAGATAGGCGGCAATCGCCTCGCCCCGGCCGATGCCACCCGCGACGAAGACGGGGACCTGGGTGGCGATCTCGGGCAGCATTTCCTGCGCCAGCACGCTGGTCGAGACCGGACCGATATGGCCGCCCGCCTCCATCCCCTCGATCACCAGCGCATCGACGCCCGAGCGGATCAGCTTCTTGGCGAGGCTCAGCGCGGGCGCGAAGCAGATGACCTTGGCGCCGGTCTCCTTGATCGCCTCCAGCGCGCCCTTGGGGGGCAGGCCACCGGCGAGGACGACATGGCCGACGCCGTGACGGCCGCACACCGCGATCAGGTCGAACAGCTGCGGGTGCATGGTGATCAGGTTCACGCCGAAGGGGCGCGTGGTCATCGCCTTGGTCGCGGCGATTTCCGTGTCGAGCAGTTCGGGGGTCATCGCGCCGCAGGCGATCACGCCGAAGCCGCCCGCGTTCGACATGGCGGAGACGAGGTTGCGCTCCGACACCCAGGACATGGCACCCGCCATGATCGCCATGTCGGCGCCAAGAAAGGCCGCGCCGCGCGCCATGCGGGTGGCGAGACGCTGTGCGCCGGTGGTGGTGTTGAGGGTGTCGGTCATCGGCGCTCCATGCCGTGGAGCGCGGCGGACGGCAAGATTTGGTTCACGCGAAGCCGCGATGCCGCGAAGAAGAATGGTTCGCGCAGAGGCGCAGAGGACGCAGAGAGGTTTCGCGCGCGGCAGCGCAATCTCCGCCGCAACAGGCCGTCATTGGAGGGCAAGAATAGCGGCTGGATACGCCACCTCCGTGCCCTCCGCGCCTCTGCGCGAACCAACCTTCTTGAAGACGCTTCGCGTCTTCGCGGCTTCGCACGAACAAGAGCCCCCTCCCCAAGCCGAACCCAGGGAGGGGGAAGCCTTTAGGCCGCCTCGGCGTCCAGGCCGTAAGCGGTGTGCAGGACACGCACCGCCAATTCGGTGTAATCCTCTTCGATCAGTACGCTGACCTTGATCTCCGACGTGGTGATGGCGAGGATGTTGATCCCGCGCGCGCCGAGCGTCTGGAACATGGTCGAGGCCACGCCCGCATGGCTGCGCATACCGACGCCGACGACCGAGATCTTGGCGACCCGCGTGTCGTGGACCATCTTAGCATAACCGATGTCGCCGCTCGCCTTTTCCAGCACGTCCAGGGTGCGGGCGAGGTCCGCCGAGGGGACCGTGAAGGTCACGTCGGTCGAGCCGGTCGAATGCGCGATGTTCTGGACGATCATGTCCACGTTGATCCCCGCATCCGCGAGCGGTGCGAAGATTGCGCCCACCGAACCGGGGCGATCCGGCACGGCGGTCAGGGTGATCTTGGCTTCGTTCTTGTCATGCGCGATGCCGGTGATGAGCTGGCGTTCCATATCGTCGATTTCCTCTTCGCCCACGATCAACGTGCCGCGATGTCCGTCTTCGTCCCGTGCGTCATCGAACGAGCTGAGCACCCGCACGCGCACCTGTTCCTTCATCGCCAGACCCACCGAGCGGGTCTGGAGCACCTTGGCGCCGACGCTGGCGAGTTCCAGCATCTCCTCATAGGTGACCTTCGACAGCTTGCGCGCACGCGGCACGATGCGCGGGTCCGTCGTGTAGACGCCGTCGACATCGGTATAGATGTCGCACCGCTCCGCCTTCATCGCCGCCGCGACCGCGACCGCGCTGGTGTCCGATCCGCCGCGACCCAGCGTCGTGACCCGATTGCCCTCGGCCACGCCCTGGAAGCCGGGGATCACCGCGACCACGCCCGCCGCCAGACTTTCGTCGAGCGCGGTGGTGTCGATCTCGCCGATGCGCGCCTTGGCAAAGGCCGTGTCGGTATGGATCGGCAACTGCCAGCCCAGCCACGAGCGGGCGGGAACGCCCATCGCCTGGAGCGTGATCGCCAGCAGTCCGCTGGTGATCTGTTCGCCCGCCGAGACGACGACGTCATATTCCTGGGGATCGTAGAGCGACGAGGCCTCGCGGCAGAAACCGACCAGCCGGTCGGTCTCGCCCGCCATCGCGGAGACGACGACCGCGACCTGATGCCCAGCCTCCACCTCGCGTTTGACCCGCGCCGCCACGTTGCGGATGCGCTCGATTCCGGCCATCGAGGTGCCGCCGAACTTCATCACGATACGGGCCATGCGGTTTTTGCCAATCTCCTTGGGGTAAAACGGCGGTCCTGATAGGTAGCCCCCATGACGAACGCAAGCCATTTGAACGATTCTACCATTATCGGGGCCGAAGCCGCACATTTCGGAAAGATGGCCGCGGATTGGTGGGATCCCAAGGGATCAAGCGCGATGCTGCACCGGCTGAATCCGCCGCGGCTGCGCTATATCCGCGAGCAGATCGACCTGCACTGGGATGCCGATGGGCAGGGCTTCACGCCGCTTTCGGGCAAGCGCGCACTCGACGTCGGCTGCGGCGCGGGGCTGCTGTGCGAGCCGCTGGCGCGGCTCGGCGCCGAGGTGACGGGGCTTGACGCCGCGCCGGAGAATGTCGCGGTCGCCGCCGCCCATGCCGCCCAGTCGGGACTGGAGATCCATTACCGCGCAGGGAGCGTCGAGGGGCTGGCGGGCGAGACGTTCGACCTCGTCACCTCGCTGGAGGTGATCGAGCATGTCGCCGACCCCGCGCGATTCGTGCGCGGGCTGGCCGATGCGCTGGCGCCCGGCGGGCTGATGATCCTGTCGACGCCCAACCGCACGCCGCTGTCGAAACTGGCGCTGATCACGCTGGCGGAGGGAACGGGCAGGATTCCGAAGGGGACGCATGACTGGTCCAAGTTCCTGGCGCCGGAGGAATTGTCGGCGCTGCTGACGGATGCCGGATTGCAGGTGCGCGACGTGCGGGGGCTCAGCTTCTCGCCGACCAAGGGCTTCATGGTCAGCGACTCGACCGCGCTCGACTATTTCGTGACCGCGACGCGGTAATATTGGTTTAGCCCCTGCTGCAAACCATCGGACCATCCCGGCGAAGGCCGGAATCCAGTTGGGGAAGCGCCAATAGTCTCGCCACCGTCTCGCAACTGGACCCCGGCCTTCGCCTGGGTGGAGCGTGTGAGAGCAGAAGGCCCAGGGCCGATCGACATTCATGACGCTTGCCCCTTCCCTCTCCCCTGGACAGGGGAAAGGGTTAGCGAAGCTTGCCAGCGTGCTGGCTAGCGCAGCTTGGGTGAGGGGTTGAGCGAGCCCTGCGGGCTCGCGCGCTCGGTCCCCGCGCGCCCACCCCTCACCCAGCTCCGACTAAGCCTTTGCTTTCGCAAAGACCAAGTCTGCGCAACCCTCTCCCCTCTGCGAGGGGAGAGGGACGAATGGGCATGGCCGAATGTCGATCCGGCCTAACTTTCGTCACGATCCACTGCGACGGGCGTAGCTCGTTTGGATCCGCCCCATGTCTTCACGCCCCACACCGTCCCTGCACCGCCCCACCACCTTGGGCACCCACCGCCTCCTGATCCTGCTCGCCGTGGCGATCCTCGCCCGCATGGCGACCTTCGGCAATCCGGTGGTCCATGTGGACGAGGAGTTCTACTTCTTCACCGGCCACGCCATGTGGCAGGGCGCGTGGCCGTTCGTCGATGTGTGGGACCGCAAGCCGATCGGGCTGTTCCTGCTCTATGCCGTGCCCGCCGCATTCGGCTTTCCGGCGGGCATCTGGGCCTATCAGGCGATAGCGTTGATCAGCGTGGTCGCGACCGGATGGCTGATCGCGCGCATGGCGGCGCGACTCGGCTGGGGCGCGGAGGCGACGGCGGCGGGGATCGCCTATATCCTGTGGCTCGACCTGCTGGGCGGCCAGGGTGGTCAAGCGCCGGTCTTCTACAATCTGCTGATGATGGGCGCAGCCTGGGCTATCCTCGAATCGGATCGGCGGGGGGTGCGCAGCCTGGGGCTGGCGGCGATGGCGCTGGTCGGCATCGTCCTCCAGATCAAATATTCCGCGGTGTTCGAGGGGATGGTCTTCGGCCTGTGGCTGCTGGCCAGCGAATGGCGGCGGAGCCGGTCGGCGGTCGCGCTCGTCCTTTACGGTGCCGCGCTGGTCGTGGTGTCGCTCGCGCCCACCGCGCTGGCGGCGGGGGTCTATGCCGCGATCGGGCAGTGGGACGCATTCCTCTACGCCAATTTCCTGTCGATCTTTCACCGCAACCCCGATCCGCTGACCGAGCTGGCGGGCAATCTGGGACAGATGGTCCTGATCCTGTCGCCGATCGTCACGCTGGCGGTGCTGGGCCTCAAGCGGGCGGAGCGCAGCCATGAGCGGACCTTCCTCGCTTTCTGGCTGGGTGCGGCGGTGATCGGTGTGCTGCTGTTCCGGCCGTGGTTCGACCATTATGGCCTGCCGATCCTGCTGCCCGCCTGTACGGCCGCCGCCGCGATGCTGGGCAGCCCGGCATGGCGACGCCGCTACACGCCCGCGCTGCTGCTGACCATCGCGCTGGCCGGGCAGATCGTGCTGTTCAGCCTGCGCCATGAGCGCGGCGAGGCAACCGAGTTCGCCGCGCTCACCCAGGCGGTCGGCAAGGGGCCGGGCTGTCTGTACGTCTATTCGGGCAGCACCATGCTCTATGTCGCCACCGAGCGCTGCACCCTGTCGCGCTGGATCGTGCCCGCGCATCTCAGCCGCGCGCGCGAGGCCGGCGCCACCGGCGTCGACCAGGATAGCGAGATCACCCGCATCCTCTCGCAGCACCCCGCCGTCGTCGTGATGCGCCCGCCCTATAATGGCGAGCGGGCGGAGGCCCATGCCCGCGTCCTGGCGGTGATGGCGGACGGATACCGGCTGGCGGCGAAACTGCCGATGGGCAATGAGACGATCAGCGTCTATAAATCCACGCGATGAAACGCCTTCTCGCCTCGATCCATGACGTGTCCCCCCGGTTCGAGGGGGCGGTCGATGCGCTGTTCGACCGGCTGTCGGGCCATCTCGGCGGCCCGCGCCTGGCCATGCTGGTCATCCCCGACCATTGGAACAGCGCGCCGATCGCGCCGGGCACCCCCTTCGCCACGCGCCTGCGCGACTGGGCGGACATGGGGATCGAGATGTTCGTCCATGGCTGGTCGCACAAGGACGACATGGTCCACACCGACTCCAAGACCGCGTTGAAGGCCAAGCACATGACGGCGGGCGAAGGCGAGTTCGTCGGCCTGGACCGCGCCGAGGCGCTGCGGCGGATGCAGCGCGGCACCGCGCTGATCGAGGACATTATCGGCCGCCGCGCGACCGGCTTCATCGCGCCCGCCTGGCTCTATTCGGACGAGGCGCGGCTGGCGCTGGGCGATGCGGGGTTCGGGCTGGCCGAGGATCATTTCCGCGTCTGGACGCCCGCCGATGGCAAGATCATCGCGCGCGGGCCGGTCGTCACCTGGGCCAGCCGCTCGCGAGGGCGGCAGCTGAGTTCGCTCGCCGCCGCGGCCGTATTGCGGCACGGGTTGCGACCCACCCCGGTAGCGCGGGTCGCGGTGCATCCCGGCGACAATGGCGTGCCCGCGCTGCTCGACAGTATCGACAAGACCTATTCGCGGCTGGCGAAGACGCACACGCCGTCGCGTTACGCGGATTTGCTGGCGGCTTAAGCCCCTCTGCCGTTCAGCCTGAGCGTAGTCGAAGGCCAAGGGAATCGTTCGCCGCAAGCGTTGAAGCGTGGCCTTCGACTTCGCTCAGGCTGAACGGAGGTTTGGGATTGCTCCGGCTGAATGGAGCGGCGGAATCAGGCCGCCGCCCGCTCGCCCATTTCCCCGTCGAGCAGCCGCTGATACCGCGCGATCAGCGCCTCGGCATGGTCGCGGTCGCTGAACACCTTGGCGGCCGCGACCCGCGCGGCGTTGCGCAGGACGCGCGGGTCGCGCGACAGCAGCCGCTCGATCGCCTCGGCACAGGCGGCGCCGTCGCGCGCGCGGAAGGTCTCGGCGAAGAGCGGGCTCGCCACCTCGGCGCACCCGCCATAATCGGGCACCACCAGCGGCAGGCCCGAGGCCAGCGCCTCGGAAGCGACCAGCCCGAACGTCTCGGTTTCGCACCCATGCACCAGCGCGTCGCAGCTCGCCATGATCCGCGACAGGCGCGGGCGGTCATAGACCGGGCGGAACAGCCGGATATGGGGGCTGCCCGCGATCCGCTTCTCCAGCGTCCGGCTGGCGACACCGCCGCCGATCAGGATCAGGCCGACCGGCCGGGTCGAGGCCACCCGCTCGACCGCGTCGATGACCATCGGCCAGCGCTTTTCCGGGTGATGCCGCCCCAGCCCCAGCAGCAGATGCGCATCCTCGGGCAGCGCGCACTGCGCCAGCAGCGCGGCACGCAGCCGCTCGTCGCGGTGGTCGGGCGAGAAGAAATGCCGCTCGATGCCCAGCGGGATTCCCTCGTCCACCCGCACGCCGCGCTTGCCCAGCCGCTTGACCAGCGCCGGGCCGTTGGACAGCACCAGGTCGTAATGGTCGAGGAAGCGATTCATGTAGCGGCTGTACCAGCTGAACCAGTCCTCCACCCGCTCCTGCGCGACGATGCCGTCCAGCCAGCGGACCGGATAGGTGCCGACATTGTCGTTGTGCATGAAGAAGACCTTCTTCGCGCGCCCCTGCCAGCTGGCGACGAACCAGGCGGGCTTGGCGGGCGAAGAAACCTCGACGATGTCCGGGTCCAGCTCGTCGAGCAGGCGGCACACGGGCGCACCGTCCCAGAACATGCCGTAATTGGTATCCAGAATCAGGCGCGGCGCCTTGATATAGATGATTTTGCCGCCGCCGGGGCGCTCCTCGACCACGTCCTCGGTGCCGGGGGCGAGCACGATCAGCTCATGCCCCATCTCGGCCAGAATCGACATCTTGCGGTCGATATAGGTCCGGACACCCCCGCCCGTGGGCGAGTAGAATTCGTTGACGTCGACGATGCGCATCGCCTGTTCCTTACTCCACCGGGCCGAAACCGCCCAGCCCCCGCAGATATTGGGCACGGATGGTCGTGTTCGCCACGCCGTTGGGCACGTCGATCAGCGCGGAGGCGAGCGGCGGCTTGCGGCGGCCCAGCTTGGTATTGGCCGGGAAGCCTGCGCCGTCGCTCCAGAAGTTGAACTTGTTCTTGCCGTCGCGGTCATGGGTGAACAGCAGGGCATAGCGGCCGGGATGCGGCACGCGGATGCACATCGCGATCGGCCCGTTGCCGGCCGGCGTCGGCACCTGGACCCGGCGGAAGGTCTTGCCCGCGCGGACCAGGACGCCGTCGTCCTGGAGGAAATCCTCGTCATTCGCCGGATAGAGTTCCAGCTTCAGATTGCCCTTGCGGTCCTTCAGCCCCTCGATCCGCGCCAGGATCGCGGGACCGCCGCCATTGGCACAGGCCGCCGCATCGCTGCCCAGGATCTGCGCGCCTGCCGCCTGCGGCATCATCGCCGATCCCAGCACCGCCACCACCGCCATCATCACACCCGCGCGGGTCATGCCCGTACCCTCCGCACCAATTCCGCCACACCGAACCCGGCGATCAGCACGACATGGACCAACAAAGTTAGCGCCGCGGTGAACGCGATCAGTTCGCTCAGTTCCTGATCCTGCCCGATCAACAGGATCGCGAAATTGGCGAAAAGAAGGTCCTTGTTGGGCACCAGCGGCAGGCGCGAGACAAGGAGGCGCGCCGCCGACAGGAACAGCCACATGCCCAGCGACACGCTCGGCATCCCGTAATGCCAGGCGAGCGCGACCAGCAGCGAATTGGCGATCAGGCGCACGCAATGCACCATGAAGACCCACCACAGGGTCTTGCGATCCAGCGAGAAAACCCGGCGCGAGAAGATCAGGAAGGGCAGCGAGGTCGCCATGACGATCGCGATCGAGCCCCAGACCAGCCGCAGCTGCTCATGGGTCAGCAGTTCGCGACCGACCGGTAGGGCCAGCCCGATCATCAGGAGCGTGATGGCATTGCCCGCGATCGCCGACAGAATGCCGACATCCTTGACCGCGCCGAAGGGGGCCGCGACCATCTTCGCATTGGCGCGCGCCCAGGCGTAGAAATAGGCTTCGCCCGAATAGCTGAACGCCACTTCATTGGCGATTCGCTTGCGGATCAGCGCGGCCATGCCGCTGAAGGGAATGCCCCACAACCGGCGGAAGATGATATAGTCGCCGATCGGCAGCGCCATGTAGAGGCCGAAAAAGACGACATAGAATAAGGGGTTGGTCGGCACCGAGTGGCTGAGGCCGACCAGGCCGCGACCCAGCAGCTCATGCCCCAGCCCGACGACCATGGCGATCGTCAGCAGGCCGCCGACAATGGCGGGCCAGCGGCGCTTGACCGTCTTCAGCGGCTCCAGCGCGGCGACGTCATGCGCCGGGCCGCCCGATCCGGCCTGTGGTCCGACAGGCACGGCCTGTTGCGGGGTCATGGGATCATCTCGTTCATCTTGCACGTTATGGAGAATCCTCGGCGGCGTTCGCCGGCGGCGCCCGCTAACCTCAACACTGCTTTCTCGCACCTGAATAAGAATTCATCTCTGTCCGCCGATTGTGTCCACCTTAGGGCTGATACTGACATAATTGAGCGACAAGCTCCGATTAGCCGTCCATGTGATCCTTTTGTCAGCCCTTCGGAGCCTATGCCCGCCGATCACATTCTGACCTATGCCCTGGCGATGCGTGGCGGCGTGGAAGCCGCGCTCGGCCGGATGCTGCGGGGCTGGCTCGACCGGGGGCGGCGCGTCACGCTCGTGCTGGGCGATGTGGACGGCCAGTTCCAGGACGGGGTGCCGCGCGGCGTCGATATGGTGACGCTGGGCCATCAGCGCTATGGCGGATTGTGCACGGCACTGCCCAAAATGATCGCGCAGGCGCGGCCCGACATCATTTTCTGCCCCGGCAATCACTATACCGCGATGGCGGCCTGGTCCCATCTGCGGCTGGCGGCGGCCTGTCCGCCGATCGTCGCCAAGATGTCGAACGCGGTCGATCGCGGCGACCAGGCGGCCTTGGTCGCCTGGGGCCAGCGGCAATGGCTGCGGCGGCATCGCCGGTTCCTGGACGCGCTGGTCGCGATGACCCCCGCCACCGCACGCGCCGCGCAGGATGCGACGGGGCTGTCGGTCGCGGTCATTCCCAATCCGCCCACCGCGATGCCGGGCATGGCCGCCGACCGCCCCGCCACGCCGAGCCGCCGGATCCTGGGCGTCGGTCGCCTGGAGCCGCAGAAGCGCTGGGACCGGTTGATCACCGCGATGACGCAGCTCCCCGACGATATCGGGCTGACCATCCTGGGCGAGGGCAGCCTGCGCCCCGCTTTGACCGCGCAGATCGAGATACTCGGCCTGTCGCACCGCGTGTCGCTGCCGGGCCACTCCGCCAATGCCCCGGCCGCGATGGCCGCCGCGCAGGTGCTTGCCCTGTCGTCCGACTATGAAGGCGTGCCCGGCGTGCTGCGCGAGGCGCTGGCGGTCGGCACCCCGGTCGTCACCACCGATTCGAGCCCGGCGGTGCACGAGATCGTGTCCGATCCGACGCTGGGCACCATCGTGCCGCGCGAGGATGTGCGGGCATTGGCGGCGGCGCTGCGCCACTGGCTCGACCCGGTCGCGTCGCGCCCCGATCCGGTGCCGCAACCGGGGCAGGACTCGGCGGATCGCTATCTGGCGCTGTTCGATTCGGTCGTCACCGCGCGCAAGCGCCGGACGGCCGTCGGCCTGCCGCCCGAACCGATCGCGACCGGATCAGCCGAGATCGGCTTCGGCGCGGGCGGTGTCGCCGTCGCGGGCAGCCTCCCGCTCCGACCGGCGCTGTAACGCCGACTTGGCCATCGCCGTCATCGGGTCGGCCAGGGCCAGCCCCAAAATGCCGAACAGCGCGCTCGTCATGATCTGGGTCGACAGGGTCAGCGCGGGCGGCAGGTCGACGGTGCGCTTGGCGACCATCGGCACCACGACATAGCCGTCGAAGGTCTGCACGATCAGATAGGTGCCGACCGCCCAGAAGCCCGCATCCTGCCCGGCGGAAAAGCCGACCGCGATCATCAGCGTGCCGGTGATGATCGCCCCGATATTGGGGATGAAGGCCAGGATGCCGGCGATGATGCCCAGCAGCAGCGCCATCGGCACGCCACCGATCATCAGCGCGATGCCGGTCAGCACCCCCTCCACCGCCATGCCCAGCAGACGCCCGGCGAGCAGGCGGCGCAGCGTGGACATGACGCGGGCCTGGGTGATCGCGAACTCGGCCCGGGCGGCACGCGGCACGAACCATTGCAGGCCGCGCGCATAGCCTTCGGGGTCCATCGCCAGGAACAGGCCGATGATCAGGATCATAAACATCGTCGTGACCGCACCCACGGCGGTCCCGACCCACGAGGTCAGCTTGCCGATCGAGCCCACCGATTGTTTGAGCAGGCCGTTGATGTCCGAAGTGCCGGGCATCAGCCCCTGCGACGCGAGCCAGCCGGTCACGCGCCCCGCCTGCGTCTCCAGCGTCGCGCGAAGCTGCGTCACCTGCTGCGTCATCTCGACACCGGTCAGGTAGAAGGTGCCGAGCAGGAATGCGACGACCGCCAGCACGACGATCAGCAACCGCCAGCCACGCCCGATGGGCAACACCCGGCCGAGCAGCCGCACGCCGCCATCGAGCAGGGTCGCAAAGACCAGCCCGGCAAAGATCACCAGCAACGGCTGGACCAGCAGCACCGTGATAGCCATCGCGGCGATCAGCCCGAGCCAGATCGCCGCGCGCGTCAGTTCCCGCCGGACAAAGCCCTCCCGGAACTCGATCGGCGCCGGACGGTCGGTCAGCGGGGCGGGATCGCTCATGATCCCCGCTTCGCCGTCACCGGGTGCAGCGAGGTGCCCGCGCGGCCGGAACGCAGCGAGGTCCACCAGGTCAGCGGGTTGAGCGTCGTGTCGCCGTCCAGGCTGAACGTCACGAACTCGGCCCGCCCGCCGATATTCTCATAGGGCACCGCGCCGCCCAGCCCCTTTTCCAGCAGCGAATAGCGGCTGTCGGCCGAATGGTCGCGATTGTCGCCCATCAGAAAGACATGGTCGGCGGGGATCGTGATCGGCCCGTAATTGTCGCCCGGGCTCCAGCCCGTCTCGACCGTGTCGTAGCGGCGGCCATTGGGCAGCGTCTCGGTCACGATCGGCAGGTGGCAGACCAGGCGGCCATCGGGCAGGCGGACACGGGTCTGTTCGCCATAGTCGGTGCAGGGGCTGTTGGTATCGACCGGAATGTCGACATAGTGCAGCGGTCCACGTTCGACCGGCTTGCCGTTCAGGATGACGACGCCGTCGCGCACCTCCAGCCGGTCGCCGGGCAGGCCGATGACGCGCTTGATATAATCGTCATGCGTACCCGGCGGGGTCACGATCACCACGTCGCCGCGCTTGGGCAGCGATCCGAACAGCCGCCCATGGATGAAGGGCAACTGGTAGCTCCAGCTGTCGGTCGGCTGGCGCAGGACCAGCGACCGGAAGATCGCGAACGGGTTGGGGATGGTCGGCGAGACGTACGACCAGCCATAGGCGAATTTGCTGACGACCAGACGGTCGCCGACCTGAAGCCCCGGCAGCATCGACTCGGAGGGGATGTAGAAGGGCTTGGCGACGAAGCTGTGGAAACCCAGCACGATCAGCAGCAGCCAGAACAGCCCCTTGATCTCCGCCCACCAGTCGGTGCCCTTCTTCTTGGCGGGCGGCGTCTGCGCGGGCGGCGGCGGCGCGCTCACCGGCTGGTCGGCGGGCGAGCCTGGGTTCGTGTCCAACACCGCGTCCTTCATGCGGAAACTTCCGGTCTTGCCTCGATCACGACAAAGGCCTGCGCCCAGGGGTGATCGTCGGTCATGGTCAAGTGAATATGGGCGACGTGGCCCGCCGGGGTCATCGCGTCAAGCCGTTCGCGCGCGCCGCCGGTCAAAGACAGGGTCGGCGCGCCGCTGGCCGCGTTCACGACGCCGATGTCGCGCATGAAGACACCTTGCGAAAAGCCGGTGCCGACCGCCTTGGAAAAGGCCTCCTTGGCGGCGAAGCGCTTGGCATAGGTCCCTGCGCGGGTGAAGGGGCGCTTGGCCGCCTTGGCCTGCTCGACATCGGTGAAGCAGCGCGCCTCGAACCGGCCACCATGCCTGTCGAGCGCCGCCTGGATCCGCTCGATATTGCACAGGTCCGAGCCGAGGCCGATGATCATGCGATCCTCCCCGGCACGGGGAGGGGGACCAGCCGCAGGCTGGTGGAGGGGGAACGCCCTAAGGGACTCGCGAGGTGGAGAGCCCCCTCCACCACCGCTTCGCGGCGGTCCCCCTCCCCGTGCCGGGGAGGATTCACCGCGCCACGTCCATCGCGGCGCGCATCTTGCGCACGACTTCGGGCAAGCCGACGAACACCGCGTCGGCGATCAGGAAATGGCCGATGTTCAGTTCGCGCACCTGCGGGATCGCGGCGATCGGCGCGACATTGTCGTAAGTCAGGCCGTGGCCGGCATGAACCTCGATCCCGTTCTTTGCCGCCAGCGCCGCCGCGTCCGACAGGCGCCGCAGTTCCTGCGCCCGCGCCTCGCCGTCCAGTTCGGCATAACGGCCGGTGTGCAGCTCGACGACCGGCACGCGCAAGTGCAGCGCCGCCTCGATCTGCCGCGGATCGGGTTCGATGAACAGCGAGACGCGGATGCCCGCCTCGCCCAGCTTCGCCACCATGGGCGCCAGCCATTCCCGCTGCCCGGCGGCGTCGAGACCGCCTTCGGTCGTCCGCTCCTCGCGCTTTTCCGGCACGATGCACGCAGCGTGGGGGCGATGCTTCAGCGCGATGGCGAGCATCTCTTGCGTGGCCGCCATCTCCAGGTTGAGCGGCACGGTCAGCTCGGCCGACAGCCGCGCGATATCGGCATCAGTGATATGCCGCCGATCCTCGCGCAGATGGGCGGTGATGCCGTCCGCGCCCGCTTCGGCCGCGATCAGCGCGGCCTTGACCGGATCGGGATAGCCCGCACCGCGTGCGTTCCGCACCGTCGCCACATGGTCGATATTGACCCCCAGCCGCAGATGCTCGGTCATGCCGCCGCGCGGCTCCCCGGCTTGATCGCGGGGATCGCCGCCAGTTCCGGCGGCAGCGCGTCGGCGCTGTAGCTCGGCACGTCCAGCCGGATCAGCGGGAAGAAGGGCACGCCCAGATCGGCCGAACCGTTCGAACGGTCGACCAGCGAGGCCGCCGCGATCGTCTCGCCCCCTTCGCGCGCGATGGCGGCGATCGCCTCGCGGCTCGACAGGCCGGTCGTGACCACGTCCTCCATCATCAGCACCTTCTGCCCCTGCTCCAGCCGGAAGCCGCGACGCAGGTGGAAGGTTCCCTCCGGTCGCTCGAGGAACATGCCCGGCACGCCCAGCGCGCGCGCCATTTCGTGGCCGACGATCACGCCGCCCATGGCGGGGGCGACGACGGCGCTGATCTGCGCCCGGATCTCGGCCGGGATCTTCGCGGCGACCGCCTCGCACAGCCGGGCGGCGCGCGCCGGGTCCATCAGGACGCGCGCGCATTGCAGATAGCGCGGGCTGCGCAGGCCGGAGGAGAGGATGAAATGCCCTTCGAGCAGCGCCTCGGCGGCGCGGAACTCGGCAAGGACGTCTTCATCGGTCATGGGGCAGCTCCGTCATCGGTCAGATGACCGGGCCTCATAGGATCGCCCCGCCCCGCGCGCAATCTGGCATATGCGCTCAAGGGTTGAGGGGGCGCGGTCCCGTGCTATAGTCGACCGGATAAGAACGACAGACGACCCCGTGAGGAGCCACCGAACGACCGGCGGACCCGTGAGGGAGGATGGGAGACGAGAGCGGGATGAGCGAGGTCAAGCGCATGTCCGGACCCCGGAGGATGAGGATGCCGCAACGGATCAAGGCGTTGGCGATCGCCGCCGGGCTGGGATGCGCCGCGCTGTCGGGGGCCGCGATCGCGCAACCCAGCCCGGCGCCCGCCCCGCAGGCCGCCGCCGAACCGGCCGGAGTCGCCAACACCGCGCCCACGACCGCCGCCGCCCCCGCGACCGCCGCCCCGACCAGCCCCCTGCTGGCCCAGGACGGCGCCCCCGTCACCACCATCGACCCCAAGGTCGGGATGCCGATCGAGGGCCGTTTCGGCCTGCAGCCGCAGGTGACGATCAATGGCGAGCGTGCGCACCGGATGCACGACCATATCCTGATCCCGGTCATCACCGTGATCTGCGTCCTCGTCCTGCTGCTGCTCGCCTGGGTTGCGTTCCGCTATCGCCGCGCCGCCAACCCGGTCGCCTCGAAGACCAGCCACAATACCTTCATCGAGGTGCTGTGGACGCTCGGCCCGGTCGTCGTGCTGGTCCTGATCGCGGTCCCCTCGATCGGCCTGCTCCAGGCGCAGTTCAAGCCGGCGCCCGCCGGCGCGGTCACGCTGAAGGCGATCGGCAACCAATGGTATTGGACCTATCAATATCCGGATCATGGCGGGATCGAGATCACCGCCAACATGCTGAAGGAAAAGGATCAGGTCGCCCCCGGTGAGCGCGCGCGCGCCGATGCGGACGGCCCGCGCCTGCTGGCGGTGGACAACCGCATCGTCCTGCCGGTCGGCGTGCCGATCCGCCTGATCACCACCTCCAACGACGTCATCCACAGCTGGGCGATCCCGGCCTTCTGGATGAAGCTGGACGCGGTACCCGGCCGATTGAACGAGACCAGCTTCACGATCGAGAAGCCGGGCCTGTATTTCGGCCAGTGTTCCGAACTGTGCGGCGCGCGCCACGGCTTCATGCCGATCGCGGTGCAGGCGGTGAGCCCGGCGCAGTTCGCCGCCTGGATCGCGGCCAAGGGCGGCAAGATGCCGGGTGCGGCCACGCCATCGGCCGCCGTCATCCCGCAGCCGGGCGCCGAGGGCTCCGCCGTCGAGGCCGCGCAGGCCAATGCCGCCGAGGCGGTGACCGGCCCGGCGGACAATGCCGCGACGCCCGCCACCTCCCCCACTTCCGCGCAGGGCGCCACCGGCAATCCGGCAGGCCCCGGCAACGCTGGACAATAAGCCATGACCGACACCGCACTGCACCCCGGATCGGCTTTCGTCGGTCATGAGGATCACCACCACGCGCACCATGACGCCGATCACAAGCCCGGCTTCTTCGCGCGCTGGTTCCTGTCGACCAACCACAAGGACATCGGCACCCTCTATCTGATCTTCGCGATCGTCGCGGGCATCATCGGCGGCGGCATCTCCGGCCTGATGCGTGCCGAGCTGCGCGAGCCGGGCATCCAGTATCTGGGTATCTGGGCGGGGATGTTGCATGGCGGGGCGCAGAGCCTCGACCAGTCGCTGCACCTGTGGAACGTGCTGATCACCGCGCACGGCCTCATCATGGTGTTCTTCATGGTCATGCCCGCGATGATCGGCGGGTTCGGCAACTGGTTCGTGCCGATCATGATCGGCGCGCCCGACATGGCCTTCCCGCGCATGAACAACGTGTCCTTCTGGCTGCTGATCCCGGCCTTCACGCTGCTGCTCGCCTCGCCCTTTTTCGGGTCGGGCGCGGGTGTGGGCTGGACCGCCTATGCCCCGCTATCGACCTTTGGCGAGCCGGGGCCGAGCGTCGACATGGCGATCCTGTCGCTTCACCTGGCGGGCGCCTCGTCGATCCTGGGGGCGATCAACTTCATCACCACCATCTTCAACATGCGCGCGCCGGGCATGACGCTGCACAAGATGCCGCTGTTCGTCTGGTCGGTGCTGGTGACGGCCTTCTTGCTGCTGCTGTCGCTGCCGGTGCTGGCCGCCGCGATCACCATGTTGCTGACCGATCGCAATTTCGGCACGACCTTCTTCGATCCCGCCGGTGGCGGCGACCCGATCCTGTACCAGCATCTGTTCTGGTTCTTCGGCCACCCCGAAGTCTACATCATGATCCTGCCGGGCTTCGGCATCGTCAGCCAGATCATCGCGACGTTCAGCCGCAAGCCCGTCTTCGGCTATCTCGGCATGGCCTATGCCATGGTCGCGATCGGCGTGGTCGGCTTCGTCGTGTGGGCGCACCACATGTTCGCCACCGGCCTGTCCGTGAACACCAAGATGTACTTCACCGCCGCGACGATGATCATTGCGGTGCCGACCGGCATCAAGATCTTCTCATGGATCGCGACCATGTGGGGCGGCTCGCTCAGCTTCAAGACGCCGATGGTCTGGGCGATCGGCTTCATCTTCATGTTCACGGTCGGCGGCGTGACCGGCGTCGTGCTGGCCAATGGCGGCATCGACGATTACATGCACGACACCTATTATGTCGTGGCGCACTTCCACTATGTCCTGTCGCTGGGCGCGGTGTTCGCGCTGTTCGCGGGCTTCTATTACTGGTTCCCCAAAATGTCGGGGAAGATGTACAGCGAATTGCTCGGCCAGCTGCACTTCTGGGTATTCTTCATCGGCGTGAACCTGCTGTTCTTCCCGATGCATTTCCTAGGGCTGCAGGGGATGCCGCGCCGTATCCCCGACTATCCGGTCGCCTTTGCCGAGTGGAACCGGCTGGCCACCCATGGCTATGAGATCATGGCGGCGGGCATGGCGATCTTCTTCGTCAACCTGATCTGGTCGCTGATCGCGGGCAAGCCCGCCGGGGACAATCCCTGGGGCGAAGGCGCGACCACGCTGGAATGGACGCTGTCCAGCCCGCCCCCCTATCACCAGTTCGAAACGCTGCCACGCATCGACTGATCCGGCGGCCGATACCCACGTGATCGGGCTCCGAGGCACCCCTCTCGGAGCCCTTTTCGTTTCAGCATCGTCACAATGGGTCCGGATCGGCCCAAACGCGCCGTAAACGCGACCAATGGCGGAACCGATTCATATTTCGTTATCCACATAGGTTACACTCTGCACCGGCCGTCGGGCGGGCGGCAGTAGCGAGTATGAATCCAGATGACGGGGTGGGACGATCCGACGGCGCCGATGACGGCGACCGCCGAAGACGATGCACTGGCGCCTGCAAGCGAGGCGGCGCCCCTAGGCCCGGCCCTGGCGACCGGCAGCACGATACTGCCGCTGCTCGCGCTGGCGGCATGCGGCGATGGCGGCAGCGGCAGCGCCAGCACGGGTGGCGCGCCCTCGGGCGGCTCCACCCCGGTCGTCGTCGTCACGCCCCCGCCGACCGCGACGGAGGCCAGCCGCTTCCTGGCCCAGGCGACCATGGGCGCCACCCGCAGCGCGATCGATGCGGTCGTCTCGCGCGGCTATGAGGGCTGGCTGACCGACCAGTTCGCGATGGCCCGCGCGACCAGCCATTGGGACTGGCTGACCGCCAATGGCTATGACGCGGCGACCAATCGCAACACCCTGGCCGGGTTCGACGCGACGCTGTGGCGGCAGATGATCGTCGAGCCCGACCAGCTGCGCCAGCGGGTCGGCAGCGCGCTGCTCGACATATTGGTGGTCAGCATCGACGGCGTCACCGACGCCTGGCGCGCGTTCAGCATGGCGGCCTATGCCGACCTGCTGCTCGACAATGCCTTCGGCAATTACCGCGACATCATCGGTGCGATCACCACCAATTTCGCGATGTCGACCTATCTGACCTTCCTGAATAACCGCAAGGGCAACCCGACGACCGGGCAGCAGCCGGACGAGAATTACGCCCGCGAACTGATGCAGCTGTTCACGCTGGGCCTGTACCAGCTGAACATGGACGGCACGCAGAAGATGAATGGCGGCCAGCCGATGGAGACCTATACCCAGGCGGACGTCTCCGGCCTGGCGCGCGTGTTCACCGGCCTGGCCCCCGCCTCCAGCGACAGCACCACGACCGCGCGCTATCGCCAGCCGCTGGTGATGAACGCCGCTATCAACGAGACCGGCGCGGCGACCTTTCTGGGCACGACCGTCACCGGCGGCGGCATGGCGGCGATCAAGACCGCGCTCGACACCATCTTCGCGCATTCCAACATGCCGCCCTTCGTCGCGAAGCAGCTGATCCAGCGGCTCGTCACCAGCAATCCCTCGCCCGCCTATGTCAGCCGGGTGGCGAGCGCCTTTGCCGACAATGGCCAGGGCGTGCGCGGCGACATGAAGGCGGTGATCCGCGCGATCCTGCTCGACAGCGAGGCGCGCGGCGTGCCGACCGACGCCAATGCGGGCAAGCTGCGCGAGCCGGTGCTGCGCATGACCGGCTGGGCGCGCGCGTACGGCGTCACCTCGCCCTCCAATGCCTGGGCGATCGGCGACACCTCCAGCCCCGCGAACCGACTGGCACAGGGCAAGGGGCATAGCCCGTCGGTCTTCAACTTCTACCGCCCCGGCTATACGCCGCCCGGCACCAGCATCGCCAGCGCCGGGCTGGTCGCGCCCGAGTTCCAGATCACCAACGAACAGAGCGTCGTCGCCTACGTCAACTACATGTACGGCCTGATCGCCAACGGCACCGGCGACGTGAAGGCCGATTATACCGCGATCCTGACCAAGGCCGCCGATACCCAGGCGCTGGTCGACGAGGTGAACCTGGTGCTGGCCGCCGGACAGCTCTCCGCGACCACCCTCGCCACCATCCGCACCGCGGTGGACAGCGTGTCGGCAACCGCGACCAACGGGCCGATCAACCGGGTCGGCATCGCGATCCTGCTGACCATGGCCTCCCCCGACTATCTGACCCTGCGGTGATGAGCATGACCCCAGACCAGTCCCACCTTGACCAGTCCCCCCTTGACCAGTCCCGGCGCGCTTTCCTGAAGCGCAGCGCGCTGCTCGGCCTGGCCGGCACCGCCACCCCCTTCGTCACCAGCCTGGCCGCGATCGGCGAGGCGGCGGCGGCCACCGCGTCCGACTATAAGGCGATGGTCTGCGTGTTCCTGTATGGCGGCAACGACTATGCCAACACCCTGATCCCCTATGACGATAGCAGCTATGCCGCCTATGCCGCGGCGCGGCCCAACCTGGCCTATCAGCGGTTCGACCTGGCCGGCAGCGTCCTGAACCCCGCCGCCGCCCTGCCCGGCGGCCGCGCCTATGCCCTGTCGCCGGCCATGCCGGAGCTGAACCAGCTGTTCGCGGCGGGCAAGATGGCGGTGGCGCTGAACCTGGGCACGCTGATCCAGCCGACGACCAAGGCGCAATATAGCAGCGGTACCGCGAAATTGCCGCCCAAGTTGTTCAGCCACAACGACCAGCAGAGCTTCTTCCAGGCGTCCAGCCCGGAGGGCGCCGCCAGCGGCTGGGGCGGGCGGATCGGCGACGTGTTCCAAAGCGGCAACGGCGCCGCCGCGCTGACCTGCATCAACGCCAGCGGCAATGCGGTCTATCTGACCGGGCGCAGCGCGATCCAATATGCGGTGGGCACGGGCGGCCCGATCCCGCTGATCGGCGGCAGCAAGACGCTGTACGGCTCGTCCTCCGCGCTGGACAGCTTGCGCGGGCTGATGACCGCGCAGTCGAGCTTCGCCATGGCGAACGAACATGCCCGGATCAGCAAGCGCGCCTTCGACATCCAGGCACAGCTCAGCACCGCGCTGGCCGGTGCCCCCGCCAGCAACTTCCCGCTCTTCCCCGCCAACAACAATCTTGCCGACCAGCTGAAGATGGTCGCGCGGATGATCGCGGTCAGCCAGACGCTGGGGCTGAAGCGCCAGGTCTTCTTCGTCTCGATGGGCGGGTTCGACCTGCATAGCGGGCTGGTCGCGTCCCAGCCGGTGCTGCTGGCCAAGGTGTCGGCGGCGATGAAGGCCTTTTACGACACCACCGCCGCGCTGGGCGTCGCCAATCAGGTGACGAGCTTCACCGCATCGGACTTCGGCCGCACCCTGGTGTCCAACAGCGACGGCGCGGACCATGGCTGGGGCAGCATGCACTTCGTCGTCGGCGGCGCGGTCAAGGGGCAGCGCTTCTATGGCAAGGCCCCGATCGTCGGCGCGGGCACCAGCGACGATGTCGGACAGGGCCGGTTGCTGCCGACCATGTCGGTCGATCAATATGCCGCGACGCTGGCCAGCTGGTTCGGGGTCGACTCCAGTGGTTTGCGCACCGTGTTGCCCAATATCGGCAATTACGACGCCTCGACCTGGAACCAGGGCTTTCTGGGATGATATTGCCCAAGTAACGTTACAACATATTGTAGTTGGCCAATTCGCCGATCATCGCCGATCGGAAAACTTTTGCTTCCGTTCGTCTGGCATGGCGACTCCTCAGGACCCATCTGAATGCTGCGATCATTCGGTCGCCTCACAGATTTCCCGAAGGAGCTTCCATGCCCACTCCCGCCAAGGGTTATGCCGCCCAGTCGGCCGAGACCCCGCTCGCCCCCTTTTCCTTCGAGCGCCGCGACTGTCAGGCGGACGATGTCGCGATCGACATCCTCTATTGCGGCGTCTGCCACTCCGACCTGCACACGGCGCGGGGCGAATGGGCGGGCACCCAATATCCGTGCGTGCCGGGCCATGAGATCGTCGGCCGCGTGACCGCCGTCGGCGACGCGGTGACGAAGTACCAGGTCGGCGATCTGGTCGGCGTCGGCTGCATGGTCGACAGCTGCGGCCATTGCCCTTCGTGCCATGACGGCGAGGAGCAATATTGCGAGGGGACCGGCTTTGTCGGCACCTATAACGGCCCCGATCCCGTGATGGGCGGCCACACGCTGGGCGGCTATTCGAACCATATCGTGGTCAAGGAAAGCTTCGTCCTGAAGATCAACCATGACGAGTCCGATCTGGCCGCCGTCGCGCCGCTGCTCTGCGCCGGGATCACCACCTATTCGCCGCTCCACCATTGGAAGGTCGGGCCGGGACAGAAGGTCGGCATCGTCGGCCTGGGCGGCCTGGGCCACATGGGCGTGAAGATCGCCGCCGCGATGGGTGCGGAGGTGTATGTTTTCTCCACCTCGCCGAACAAGGCCGAGGATGCCAAGCGGCTGGGCGCCAAGGGCCTGATCGTGTCGAAGGACGCCGATCAGATGGCCGAACATGCCAATAGCTTCGACTTCATCCTGAACACCGTCGCCGCCCCGCACGACCTGGACCAGTTCCTCGTCCTGCTGAAGCGCGACGGGACGATGACGCTGGTCGGCGTGCCGGATGCGCCGCATCCGTCGCCCTCGGTCGGCAATCTGGTGTTCCGCCGCCGCGCGCTGGCCGGCTCGCTGATCGGCGGCATCGCCGAGACGCAGGAGATGCTCGACTTCTGCCACCAGCACGGCCTGACCGCCGACATCGAGATGATCGCGATGGATCAGGTCAACACCGCCTATGACCGGATGCAGAAGAGCGATGTGAAGTATCGCTTCGTCATCGACATGGCGACACTGAAGCAGGGCTGACGCCTGTGGGATCCACGCCCCTCCCGCAGGCGGGAGGGGGTGCGCTTCTGGCAAACGGATCCCCCTTCTTCTCCCCTCCCGCAGGCGAGTTTCAGGTCGGTCATGCCCCCGGCATGACCTAAACGATGCGGGGCATCGTTTGCCTGAAACTGGGCCCGGGGGAGGGAATGCCGCATAGGCTGACCTCACCCCCCAGCCCCGGCAAAGACGCTTCGATTGCCCGCCCACCCCACACCGCCTATATGCGGGGCTCCCATGTCCAGCATTCCCTCTTCCGTCTTCGTCCCCGCCGACTGGCGCGACTTTCTGGCGCTCACCAAGCCGCGGGTGATGACTTTGGTCGTGTTCACCGGGCTGTGCGGGATGCTGGCAGCGCCTGTGGGGGTCGATCCGGTGATCGGCTTCACCGCGATCCTGTGCATCGCGCTGGGCGCGGGCGCGGCGGGGGCGCTGAACCAATGGTATGAGGCGGATCTCGACGCGCTGATGAAGCGCACCGCCAAGCGCCCCCTGCCCGCCGGCCGGATGAGCCGCGAGTCGGCGCTGCATTTCGGCGTCGGCCTGGCCTGTTTCTCGGTCATCCTGATGGGGCTGGCGGTCAATTACGTCGCCGCCGGCATCCTGACCGTCTCGATCCTGTTCTACGTGCTGGTCTACACCGTCTGGCTGAAGCGCCGGACGCCGCAGAACATCGTCATCGGTGGCGCGGCGGGGGCGTTTCCGCCGCTGATCGGCTGGGCCGCCGCGACCGGACAGGTCGCGCTGCTGCCCCTGTTGCTGTTCAGCCTCGTCTTCCTGTGGACGCCGCCGCATTTCTGGGCGCTCGCGCTGTTCGTGAAGACCGATTACGCCAATGCGGGCGTGCCGATGCTGCCCGTCGTCGCGGGCGAGCGGGTGACGCGCGCGCAGATCGGGCTCTACACCATCCCGATGGCGATCGCCGCCGTCGCGCCCTGGCCGCTGGGGCTGACCGGCGCCATTTACGGTATCATCGCCAGCGCAGGCACCGCGCTGTTCGCCGCCTATGCCGCGATCGTCGCCTTCCGGCACACCCAGCCGGACGATGCGATGAAGCCCGAAAAGCGGCTGTTCAAATATTCGATCCTCTATCTTTTCCTTCTCTTTGGCGCGCTGGTGGTGGATCGTTGGGCATGACGCCTGACGATTCGAATCGCATTCGCGCCAAGCAGCGCGCCCGCGCCACCGCGATGGCGCTGCTGCTCGGTTTTCTGGTGGTGCTGATCTTCTTCATCACCCTGTCCAAGATCCGCGCGGGGATGCACGGGTGAGACTGACGCGCCAGGGTCGGACGGTCGCGCTCGCGATCTTCGGCGTGGTGTTCATGACCGGCCTCGCCTTTGCCAGCGTGCCGCTCTACCGCATGTTCTGCCAGGTGACGGGCTATCAGGGCACGACCCAGCGCGGCAAGGCCGCGCCCGGCAGCGTCCACCGCCAGGTCACCGTCAATTTCGACGCCAATGTCTCCTCGCGCCTCGCCTGGAGCTTCAAGCCCGAGAATCCGCACGAAACCGTTGATATCGGCGCGCGCGACATGGTGTTCTTCACCGCGACCAACCATGCCAAGGTCCCGATCACCGGCACCGCCACCTTCAACGTCACCCCCGACCAGGCGGGGCGCTATTTCACCAAGATCCAGTGTTTCTGCTTCACCCAGCAGACGCTGCAACCCGGCGAGACCGCGCGGATGCCCGTGATCTTCTTCATCGACCCCAAGATCCTGAACGATCCGGACGCCAGGGACATCGAGACCATCACCCTGTCCTACACATTTTACCCGGTGGATTCGGAGAAGAAAGCGGGTTAGCCTGCCCCTAAAATAGCAAAAAGCGTAAGGGACGGGATCATGGCTGGCGCGAAGAACCACGACTATCACATCCTGCCGCCGAGCCCCTGGCCGCTGGCAACGTCGATGTCGGCGCTGCTCATGGCCTCTGGCGCGATCATGTGGATGCACAAGGCGCCGGGCGGCGGCTGGGCCTTCCTCGCCGGGCTCGCCGCCGTCCTGTTCTGTATGGGCAGCTGGTGGGCGGACGTGGTGCGCGAGGCGCATCATGGCGACCATACCCCCGTGGTGCAACTTCACTTCCGCTACGGCATGATCCTGTTCATCGCGTCGGAGGTGATGTTCTTCGTCGGCTGGTTCTGGGCCTTTTTCGACTTCTCACTCTTCCCGACCGCGATGAGCTTCGTCGACGGCCAGGTCGAACGCGCGGCCGAGGGCGCGACCGCCATCGCCGCGACCTGGCCGCCCAAGGGGCTGGAGGTGATCGACGCCTTCAAGCTACCGCTGCTCAACACGCTGATCCTGCTGACCAGCGGCACCACCGTCACCTGGGCGCACCATGCGCTGATCCACAACCAGCGCGGCGGCGAGAAGCGCGGGCTCTGGGGTGCGCTGGGCGTCGGCGACCGGGACGGCGTGCTGAAGGGGCTGTGGCTGACCATCGTGCTCGGCCTGATCTTCAGCTCGATCCAGGCCTATGAATATATCCACGCGCCCTTCCCCTTTAAGGGGATCAACTATGGCGCGTCCTTCTTCATGGCGACCGGGTTCCACGGCTTCCACGTCATCGTCGGCACCATCTTCCTGATCGTCTGCCTGATCCGCGCCTATCGCGGCGACTTTACCCCGCGCCAGCATTTCGGGTTCGAGGCGGCGGCCTGGTACTGGCATTTCGTCGACGTGGTGTGGCTGTTCCTGTTCGTCACCATCTATGTCTGGGGTGGCTGGGGCGCGCCGGTTCATAGTGGCTGAGCATCATCCGCCGACCATCGCCGAGGCGGGGTTCCGGGGGCTGTGTCCGCGTTGCGGCCAGCCCCATTTGTTTGCCGGACCGCTCTTCTCGCCGCAGGTCGTCACCTTTGCCGATCGGTGCAGCGCCTGCGGGCTGGACTTCACCCGCTTCAACGTCGGTGACGGCCCTGCGGCGTTCCTGACCCTGATCCTGGGGACCGTCATCACCATCGCGGCGATCCTGGTCGAGCTGACCCTCTACCCGCCGCTCTGGCTGCACATGATGATCTGGCTGCCGCTGACCGCGATCGGCGTGGTCTACACCCTGCGGGTCGCCAAGGGCGCGCTGATGGCCGCCGAATATCGCAACGAGGCGCGCGAGGGGGTGATCGTCACGCCCGAGGATGACGACCAGCCATGAGGCGGGTGCCGATCGTCCCCACGCTGGTCGTCGCGCTCGCGGTCGCGGCGATGGTCGTGCTGGGCCTGTGGCAGTTGCTCGACCGGTTGCCGCAGAAGCAGGCCTATCTGGCCCAGCTCGCCGCCAATCCGGCGCGGCCGGCGATCGCATTTCCGCATCATCCCGACGAAAGCCTGCTTTTCCGCCGGACGGTGGCGGATTGCCGTCCGCCCATCACCATCCGCCGCGCGGGCGCAGGCGCGGCCGGGTTCCGGCTGATCGCGACCTGTTCGGGCGCGCTACAGGTCCAGCTCGGCACGACCCATGATCCCAGGCTGGACGTCGCCTGGTCGGGCGGCCGGGTCGGCGGCTATATCGCCCATGCGCCCGACAGCCGCTCGCTGATCCAGGCGGCCTTCGACCACCGGCCCCAGGCGATGCTGCTGGTCGCGGATACGCCCCTGGCCGGTCTGGCCCCCAATGCCCGCCCCGATCTCGACGCGGTGCCCAACAACCATCTCGCTTATGCCATACAGTGGTTCCTGTTCGCCGGGATTGCCGCAATTATCTATGGTTTGGCGGTCATTCGGCGCAATCGAACGGTTGTCGTCAAGGCTATACGCCGTTAAGCCGCAGCGCATCATGCGCTATCTCAGTACCCGTGGCTCCGCCCCCATCCTCGATTTCCGGGGCGCGACCCTGGCCGGTCTCGCCAGCGACGGCGGGCTTTACGTACCCGAAACCTGGCCGAGCCTCTCGACGGAAGAGGTCGAAGCGCTCGCGGGCCTCTCCTATGCGCAGACCGCCGCACGGATCATGGCGCCGTTCGTCGGCGACAGCCTGACCGCAGAGGAGCTGCAGGAGCTGTGCGACGCCGCCTATGGCCGTTTCTCGCACGCCGCCGTCACGCCGCTGGTGCAGCTCGACCATGACCAGTGGCTGCTGGAGCTGTTCCACGGGCCGACGCTGGCGTTCAAGGACGTGGCGCTCCAGATGCTGGGCCTGCTGTTCGAGCGGTTCCTGCGCGGCACCGACACCAAGCTGACCATCGTCGGCGCGACCAGCGGCGACACCGGATCGGCGGCGATCGACGCGGTGGCGGGGCGCGCCAATATCGACATCTTCATGCTGCACCCCGCAGGCCGCGTGACCGACATCCAGCGACGCCAGATGACGACCGTGCTCGCGCCGAACGTCCACAATATCGCGGTCGAGGGGAATTTCGACGACGCCCAGGCGCTGGTGAAGGCGATGTTCAACGACCGCGCCTTTGCCGATCGCCATACCCTGTCGGCGGTCAACTCGATCAACTGGGCGCGGTTGATGGCGCAGGTCGTCTATTATTTCTACGCCGCCGTCCGGCTGGGCGCGCCGGGCAAGGCGATCGCCTTCTCGGTCCCGACGGGCAATTTCGGCGACGTGTTCGCCGGCTATGTCGCGGCGCGCATGGGGCTGCCGGTCGAGCGGCTGATCGTCGCGACCAATATCAACGACATCCTCCACCGCGCTTTGTCCTCGGGCGACTATTCCAAGGGGCAGGTGCAGGCGACCGCGACCCCGTCGATGGACATTCAGGTCAGCTCGAATTTCGAGCGGCTGCTGTTCGACGCGAACGGCCGCGACGGGGCGGCGCTGGCGGCGCAGATGAAGGGGTTCGAGGGCAGCGGCGCGATGCGGCTGACCAATGCGCAGAGCCAGGCCATCGCCCCGCTCTTCACCAGCACGCGCGTGGATGCGGACGATATGAGCCGCGCGATGCGCTGGGCGTTCGACGAAACGGGCCAGGTGCTCGACCCGCACACCGCCATCGCGCTATCGGCCGCGCGTGCCGCCGAGACGAGCGCGCCCGTGGTGACGCTGGCCACCGCGCACCCGGCCAAGTTCACCGACGCCGTCGAGCGCGCGACCGGCGTCCGCCCGGCCCTGCCGCGCCGCGTCGGCGACCTGTTCGAGCGCGAGGAGCGCTTCACCACCCTGCCCGCCACCTTCGACGCGGTGACGGCCTTTATCGACGGGCATGGTTTGCGCTAACGCGGGTCCATGAAACTCGAAACGATGATCGGCGAGCCCTGGGCGGATTATGGGCTGGTCGACTCCGGCCATGGTCGCAAGCTGGAACGCTATGGCCGGTTCCGCTTCATCCGCCCCGAACCCCAGGCGATGTGGGCCCCGGCGACCAGCGACTGGCGCGCGGCGGCCGAGTTCGTGCCCGGCTCGGACGAGGATGGCGGCGGCCGCTGGAATTTCAACGAGCCGGTGCCGCGCGACGGCTGGCCGCTGAAATGGAACGAAGTACGCTTCACCGCGCAGAACACGCCGTTCCGCCATCTCGGCTTCTTCCCCGACATGGCGCCGGTGTGGAGTTGGATGCGCGAGCAGGTCGACGGGCTGGCCGAGCCGGAATGCATGAACCTGTTCGGCTATACCGGCGTCGGCACGCTGGCGATGGCGAGCGCGGGTGCCAAGATGGTGCATGTCGACGCCTCCAAAAAGTCGGTCGAGGCGGCCCGCGGCAATGCGATGCTGTCGGGGCTGGGCGATGCGCCGGTCCGCTGGATCATCGACGATGCCGCCAAGTTCGTCGCGCGCGAGGTACGACGCGGGCGGCGCTATGACGGCATCCTGCTCGACCCGCCCAAATATGGACGCGGGCCGGAGGGCGAGGTCTGGCGGCTGGAGGAGGACCTGCCCGGCCTGATCGCGAACTGCCGCCAGCTGCTGGATGCGGACTCGCGCTTCCTGTTCCTGACGGTGTACGCGGTCCGCATGTCGGCGATGGCGATCGGCGAGATGATGCGTCAGGTGATGGGCGACCTGCCCGGCAAGGTCGAGTGCGGCGAACTGGGCGTGCGCGAGGAAGCGCGCGGCCTCACCCTGCCCACCGCCATCTGGGCGCGGTGGAGCCGGTAAGCCTTGCTTACAAACGACCGTTCCGCCTGAGCGAAGTCGAAGGCCACGCCCGATCATCGCGGCGGGGCGTGTGCTTCGACTTCGCTCAGCACGAACGGGGGGCGGCGATTTCGATCAGTGCCACCTCATAGGTCGCCACCGCTCCGTCAGCCTCGAACCGCTTCGCAATCCGCCGCATCGCCCCCGGCGGGATCGGCCGATGCCCCTCGCGCGGCGTCCCCGCCCCGATCGCCCTGAGCGCGCGCATGAACTCCGCCGCCGTCCCATGCCGCTGTTCGAAGGTCCGCGCCTCGACAGGCCAACCCAGCGACTCCACCGGTGGATAGACCGGACTCCCCGCCACGAACCCTTCCGCCTCATGCGCCGCGTGCCATGCCGCGAAGGTGCCCCGCACCAGCGTCGTCACCAGCAACCGCCCGCCCGGCGCCAGCAGCGCCGCCAACCGCTGGAAGCCCGCATCCAGATCGGCGAACCACTGCACCGCCAGGCTGCTGACGATCAGGTCGAACGGCGCTTCACCGGGCAGGTCGGGATGCTCGCCATCCGTGACCCGCCCCCGCGCCCCGGGATTCGCCGCCAGCCCCCGTGCCAGCATGGCGGGCGCGATGTCGGTCATCAACCAGTCGGGCCGCACCAGCCGGGGCAGGGTCGCCGCCGTCAGGAATCCGGTGCCGCATCCCACCTCCAGCACGCGCGGCGCTGGCGGGGCGACCGCGACCACCCGCTCCGCCAGCCAGTCGGCCACCTGTCGCTGGACGATGGCATGGGCGTCATAGGCCGCCGCCGCGTCAAAGGCCCGCGCGATCCGCGCCGCCGCATTCGCCATGGGCTCGGTCATCGGCTCAGTCGCGCACCGACCGGATCGCCGCCGCCGCGATCCATGGCGCGCCCGCGACCAGCAGCAGCGACACCGAAGCCAGCAGCTTGAGCGCGCCCAAATCGCCGCCCCCCGCCCCGAAGATCAGCAGCGGCAGCGCGAGCGGCAACAACAGCAGCCCGGCCAGCCCCCCTGCCCCGCGCAGTCCCGCGGTCAGCGCGCCCGTCGCCACCGCCAAGGCCGCCAGCCCGGGCGTGCCGAGCAGCAGCGCCGCCTCGACACGGCCGATTGCCGCCCTGTCCAGCCCGAACAACCCGCCCGCGACCAAGGCCGCCAGCATCAGCGGCGGCGCGAACGCCACCCAATGGGCGACGATGCGCAGGGCCATGACCAGCGGCAGCGACAGGCCGTGCACCCGAATCTGGTCGAGCCATCCCGACTCCATATCGGGCGCGACCAGGCGCTCGACCGGCAGCAACGCGGCGAGCAAGGCGGCGACCCAGATCGCGCCCGCTCCCACCCGCGCCAGCACCGCCCGGTCGGGTCCGATGGCAAAGGGAAACAGCACCACCGCCAGCAGGAAAAAGCCGCAGACCAGCCCCGCCCCGCCCCCGGCATAGCCGCGCCGCACGTCGCGCGCGATCAGGGTCATGGCGACGCTCATGCCGGGACCAGCCCGTCCAGCGCGAGCATCTGCGCCCCCGGGACGGCCAGCGGCTGGTGCGTGGTCAGCAGCACCGCACCACCGCCCGCGCGATGCTCCGCGATGACCCGCTCCAGCATCACCACGCCCTCCGCATCCAGTCCGCTGCCCGGTTCGTCCAGCAGCCAGAGCGGCGCCCGCGACGCCACCGCCCGCGCGAGGGCGGCCCGGCGGCGCTGGCCGGTCGACAACAGCCGCACCGGCACCTCGGCCAGCTCGGCCAGCCCCACCGTCGCCAACGCCTCCGCCACGCGCGCATCGGCCGAACCGTTCAGCCGCGCCCAGAAGGTCAGCGCCTCGCCCAGGCGCCGCTCGGGATCGAGCGCGATGTCCTCGGTCATCAGCGCGAGGCGTGGGCTCCGCTCTACGGTCCCCTCGAACGGCGCGATCAGCCCGGCGGCCAGGCGCAGCAGGCTGGACTTGCCGATGCCGTTGGGGCCGGTCACGACCGCCGCGTCGCCCGCCGAAAGCGACAGCGACAAGCGGGCGAACAACAGCCGCCCGCCCCGCGCGCAGGCGACGTCGGACAGGCGCAAAATCACGCGACCGCGTCTTCCAGCGCGTGCATGTCGTCGTCGGACAGGCCGAAATGATGGCCGATCTCATGGATCGTCACATGCACGACCAGATCGTCCAGCCGCACCCCCGTCTCCACCCATTCGTCCAATATGGCGCGGCGATAGAGATGGATACGGTCGGGCAGCGCGCCCGAATCCATCGAACTTTTCTCGCCCACCGGACGGCCATGGTACAGGCCGGTCAGGTCGAGCGGATGCTCGATCCCGAGGGCCGCCAGCGTTGCGTCATCGGCGAATTCCTCGACGATCAGCACGACATCGCCCAGATGCGCGCGGAACGCCTGCGGCAGGCGCGCGATCGCGGCGCGGGCGATCCGCTCGATCGCCTCGGCACCGGGGGCTTCACCGATCGCGTCTTGCTCGCTCATGCGCGTCGTCTTACCGCTGTGCCGACCAAAAGAACAAGATAGCCAAGGGGACGCGCATGGTGGAGCGGCTGAGCGAGCTGGACCGGGACGAGGCGCTGGACGGCCTGCCCGACTGGGACTGGGACGAAGGGCGCGACGCGATCAGCCGCCGTTTCGTCTTCGCCGATTTCAACGAGGCGTTCGGCTTCATGACCCGTGTCGCGCTGCTGGCGGAAAAGGCGGACCATCATCCGGAATGGTCGAACGTGTGGAACCGGGTCGACATCGTACTGACCACCCATGACGCGGGCGGCCTGTCGGCACGCGACATCGACCTGGCCGAAGCGATCGACGCGCTGGTGGAGTGACCCCTTATCCTCCCCAAGCTGTGCTTGGGGAGGGGGACCATGCGCAGCATGGTGGAGGGGCGCCGTCGCAGACGGCGGCTGACGCCGCCACCCCTCCACCACCCGGCTGTGCCGGGCGGTCCCCCTCCCCATCGTCAGATGGGGAGGATTTGGAATTACCCGACCGTCTGCTCGATCGCGCCGAAGATCGGGTGGTGGCGGTCGTCCTCCATCCAGATGCGGACCGTATCGCCCTTCTTCAGGAAGGGCGTCACCGCCGCGCCGCCACGGATCGTCTCGATCATCCGCAGCTCGGCCAGGCAGCTATAGCCCACCCCGCCCTCGGCGACCGGCTTGCCCGGGCCGCCGTCCGAATCGCGGTTGGACACGGTGCCCGACCCGATGATCGTCCCCGCCCCCAGCGCGCGGGTCTTGGCCGCATGGGCGATCAGCGTGCCGAAGTCGAAGGTCATGTCCACCCCCGCATCGGCGCGGCCGAAGGGCTGGCCGTTCAGGTCGACCTTCAGCACCCGGTGCAGCTTGCCGTCCTGCCACCAGTCGCCGAGCGACTCCGGCGTGACGAAGACCGGCGAGAAGGCCGAGGCGGGCTTGGACTGGAAGAAGCCGAAGCCCTTGGCCAGCTCGCCCGGGATCAGCCCGCGCAGCGACACGTCGTTGGTCAACCCGACCAGCCGGATCGCCGCCAGCGCCTCCTCGCGGCTCGCCCCCATCGGCACGTCGCCGGTGACGACGACGACCTCGCCCTCCAGGTCGCAGCCCCAGTCTTCGTCGGCCAGCGGGATCGCATCGCGCGGCCCCAGGAACCCGTCCGAGCCACCCTGATACATGAGCGGATCATGCCAGAAGCTCTCGGGCAGCTCCGCCCCACGCGCCTGGCGGACCAGCGCGACGTGATTCACATAGGCCGATCCGTCTGCCCACTGATAAGCGCGCGGCAAAGGCGAGGCGGCGTCATGCTCGTGAAAGCGCACACGGGGGATCGCCTCGTGATCCAGGTCCGTCGCCAGATTGGCGAGCGCGGGCGCGACACCCTCCCAATCGTCGAGCGCGGCCTGCAATGTCGGCGCGATATGCCCCGCATCGGCGTACCAGGCGAGATCGCTCGACACGACGACCAGCTTGCCGTCACGACCTTCCTTGAGACTGGCGAGTTTCATCCGGGGCTCCTCTTCATGAATTGGTATCAGATGTAACCATCCGTCCGCGATTGTCACGCATCGCATCACCGATCCTGCCCGAAACTTGACTTTCCGCAAGCGTTAGCGCACATACACGCCCGTCGAGGCGTCCACTCGCAGCGTGAACGGACCATCTGGTCCCGGCTCCGCCCCGACCCTGTCTTCAGGCTTCCCTTGTCACGCGGGGTGTCATCAACCCCGGCGCCGCTCCTCGCGGCCCTTCCGTGACTCGCGCGCCATGATCGAAAGCAATTCCATGTCCTTTTCCGAACTCGGCCTGGCCGAGCCGCTCGTCCGCGCGCTCGAAGCCAAGGGCTATTCCGAACCCACCCCGATCCAGCGCGACTCGATCCCGACGCTGCTGGAAGGCCGCGACCTGCTGGGCATCGCCCAGACCGGCACCGGCAAGACGGCGGCCTTTGTCCTGCCGTCGATCCAGCGCCTGGTCGAGGCGAACAAGCGCGTCCTGCCCACCCATTGCCGGATGCTCGTCCTCGCCCCCACGCGCGAACTGGCCAGCCAGATCACGGAGAATGCGAAGGGCTATGCCAAGTTTTCCAAGCTGGCGGTGGCGACCGTCTTCGGCGGCACCAGCCTGAACAAGAACCGCCAAGACCTGTCGCGCGGCGTCGACATCCTCGTCGCGACGCCCGGCCGCCTGATCGACCTCGTGGAGCAGGGCTTCCTGAACCTGTCGATGATCGAGATCCTGGTGCTGGACGAGGCCGACCAGATGCTCGACCTGGGCTTCATCCACGCGCTGCGCCGCATCGTGAAGATGATCCCGCGCAAGCGTCAGACCCTGTTCTTCTCGGCCACCATGCCCGCCGCGATCCGCGACCTGGCCGACAAGTTCCTCGACAATCCGGCGACCGTGACCGTGACCCCGGTCGCGACCACCGCCGAGCGCGTCGACCAGTCGGTGACGTTCGTCACGCAAGCGGAGAAGCAGGCGCTGCTGACCATCCTGCTCGCCGATCCCGCGATCGAGCTGGCGCTGGTCTTCACCCGCACCAAGCATGGCGCCGACCGCGTCGTGAAGCTGCTGGCCGGCAACGGCATCGCCGCCAACGCGATCCACGGCAACAAGAGCCAGGGCCAGCGCGAGCGCGCGCTGGGCGAATTCCGCTCCGGCCAGACCCGCGTGCTGGTGGCGACCGACATCGCCGCGCGCGGCATCGACATTCCGGGCGTCAGCCATGTCTTCAACTTCGAGCTGCCCAACGTCGCCGAGCAATATGTCCACCGCATCGGCCGCACCGCGCGCGCGGGGCGCTCGGGCATGGCCATCGCCTTCTGCGCCGAGGATGAACGGCCCTATCTGAAGGACATCGAGAAGCTGACGCGGCAAAAGATCACCGTCGTCCCGCTTCCGGCCGACTTCGTGAAGCGCGCCGAGACGATCAAGTCGCAGCGGGTGAAGGCGATCGGCGCCGACCCCGCGCCGCGCGTCGACCGCCCGCGCGATCCGGCGCGTCCGCGTGCCACGCATTCCCCGCGTGCGACCGATGCGCGTGCACCCCAGGGTCGCCAGCCGCGCCGTCGCAGCGGCGGTGGTCGCGGCCGTGGCGGTCGTCCGGGCGGTAGCGCGGGCGGCGCCGGTCGCGGCGCGCAGGGCTGAAAATAAAGGCCTGCCCTCTCCAACGGCACGCCCCTCCCGCAAGCGGGAGGGGATGGGGGAGGGCAGGGTCTCACAGAGACTATTCCTCGAGGCTCTTTCCCCTTCCCGCCCCCCCTACAGGGAGAGAGGCTATGGAAGGGCACCATTCCCCCTCTCCCGCGTTGAGCGCGTAACGATTCCCGCGCATCAGGAGAGGTTGCCATGGATATTGCCCACACCCCCGCCGCCGAACGCATCGCGCGCGTGCTGTGCGGCCAGCGGCTGAGCGCCAATGCGGGGGGCGATTCGGAATCCGCCGCCAAACTGGTCGACGCGCATTGGCGCGAGCATATGGCGGATGCGCTCGCGGTGCTCCGGACCCTGCGCGAACCCGACCAGGCGATGGCCGATGCGGGCGATCCGGCGATCTGGGAAAAGATGGTGCGGGTCGCGGTCGAGGCCGCCAAGCCGCCTAAGGTCACGCTATAGGCTCGGGCAGGGGATTGCCCCTCCACCATCCTTCGGATGGTCCCCCTCCCCAAGCATAGCTTGGGGAGGAATTGGGTTACACCGTGACCTGCTCGCCCAGTTCCAGCACCTTGCCCGGCGGGATGCGCAGGAAGTCGGTCGGATCGCTGGCATTGCGCTGCAGGAACATGAACAGCCGGTCCTGCCAGGGCGGCATGCCCTTTTCCGCCTCGGGCTTCAGCGTGTTGCGGCCGATGAAGAAGCTGGTCTTCATCGGATCGAGCCCCTTGCCATTGGTCTGCACCCCGAAATCGCGCGGCAGGTCGCGCGGGACGTCGGGCGTTTCCATGAAGCCATAGGTCAGCACGACGGTCGCGAAGCTGTCGTCCAGCCGCTCGACATGCGCGCGCTTCTCGGGCGGCACGACCGGGCGATCGGCGGTGCGGATCGTCACGACCAGATTCTGCGCGTGCAGGATCTTGTTGTGCTTGAGATTGTGGAGCAGCGCGCCCGGCGCCGAAGCGGGGTTGGCGGTCAGGAACACCGCCGTGCCCGGCACCCGCTCCGGCGGCCGCTTGGCGAGCGCGGCGACCAGATCGGCGAGCGGAATCGCCTGCCGCTTCTCGAAGGCCGAGACGATGCCGCGCCCGCGCACCCAGGTATGGATGATCAGCCCGACACCGGCCCCAACCAGGAGCGGCACCCAGCCCCCTTCGATCACGCGCAGGATGTTCGCCCCGAAAAACACGAGGTCGAGCGTCAGGAAGGGCAGGATCGCCGCCGCCGCCAGCCCGCGCGACCAGCCCCAGCGGTGGCGCACCACCAGATAGGCCAGGCATGTCGTCACCACCATCGTGCCCGTCACCGCGATGCCGTACGCGGCGGCCATGGCGGAGGACGTCTTGAACTGGATGACCAGCACCAGCACGCCGAACAGCAGCAGCCAGTTGATCGCGGGCAGATAGATCTGCCCCTGGAAATCGGCCGAGGTCTGGCGGACGCGCAGGCGGGGGAGCAGGCCGAGCTGGATCGCCTGCTGGGTCAGCGAGAAGGCGCCGGTGATGACCGCCTGCGCCGCGATCACGGTGGCGAGGCCCGCCAGCACGATCAGCGCGGGGCGCATCGGCTCGGGTGCCATCAGGAAGAACCAGTCCTGGTTGGTGAAGGGCTGGCCGCTCGCCGCCGCCTGTTCCAGCGAGGCGAGCGCGAACGCCCCCTGCCCCAGATAGTTGAGCGCCAGCGCAGGCAGGACCAGCGAGAACCAGCCGATACGGATCGGCAGCCGCCCGAAATGGCCCATATCGGCGGTCAGCGCCTCGGCACCCGTGACGGTCAGGAACACCGCGCCCAGCACGAACAGGCCGATGACGCCGTGGCTGATGAGGAAACTCACACCGTAGCCCGGCCAGATGACCCGCGCGATCGAGGGTTCGTCGGCGATATGCCAGATGCCCAGCCCGCCGATGACGATGAACCACAGGATGCAGATCGGGCCGAACAGCTTCGACACCTGCGCCGTGCCCCGCGACTGGATGAAGAACAGCGCGACCAGGATGACGATGGTGCACATCCGGATGACGCTCTCGTCGAAGATCGACGCGGCGGCGGGAATGGTGCGCAAGCCTTCCATCGCCGACAGCACCGACAGCGCGGGCGTGATGATCGCATCGCCATAGAAGAGCGACGCGCCCGCCGCGCCCAGCACCAGCGCCACGCGCGAGCGCACCCCCGCCGCGCGCCGGGCAAGTGCGGCGAGCGCCAGCACGCCCCCTTCGCCCTGATTGTCGGCGCGCATCAGGAAGACGACATATTTGATCGTGACGACCAGGATCAGCGACCACAGCGCCAGGCTGAGCACGCCCAGAATCTCGCCGGGGTCGATGCCGTCGCCTGCCGTCTGGGCCAGCGCCTCACGAAAGGCATAGAGCGGGCTGGTGCCGATATCGCCGAACACCACGCCGATCGCACCGATGGTCAGCGCCGCCAGTGCGGGGTGCCGGTGGGCCCCCGCTTCATCACCCGTGCTAGCGTCGCTGGATGGGCCCTGATGGCCTCTCAAATCGGTCGCCGTGCTCGTCATGCCCGCCGGAACCCCCTGTGCCAAAAGGACGGCGCGCTTTACGCTTCTGCGCGCCCGACGCAAGGGCTTTCCAACACCCCCTGCAAACGCTTGATATTGCGCAGCGTCAAGCGCATGGACGGCAAATGGTTCCCTTTTCGTTCGGCGGCCACGACTTTACCGCACTGCCCGAGGGCGCGCTGTTCTGGCCCGCGCGGGGCGCTTTGCTGGTCGCCGACCTGCATCTGGAGAAGGCCAGCTGGTATGCGGGCGGCGGGCAGATGCTGCCGCCCTATGACTCGCTCGCCACGCTGACCGAGCTGACCGCCATCGTCACCCGGACGCGCGCGCGCGAGGTCTGGTGCCTGGGCGATAGTTTCCATGATGCAGAGGGGTGCGACCGGCTGCTGCCCGAGGCGCGGGCGATGCTGCTGGCCCTGACCGGGACCACAAAATGGACCTGGATCACCGGCAATCACGATCCAGTGCTTCGCGACCGTTGCGGCGGTGCGGTGACGGCCGAGGCGGTGGTCGAGGGCCTGGTCCTGCGCCACGAAGCCGATCCGGCGGAGACCCGGCCAGAGCTGTCGGGGCATTTCCATCCCAAGCTGCGGCTGCGGGTGCGCGGCAAGCTGGTCGCGCGACGCTGTTTCGTCGGCACCGCGCGCAAGCTGATCCTGCCGGCCTTCGGGTCGCTGACCGGCGGGCTGGACGTCGATCACCCCGCTTTGATCCAGGCGGTCGGCCGGTCGGCGGAGGCGCTGGTGCCGGTGCGCGACCGAATGCTGCGCTTCCCGGTGGCGGCCTGAGAGGCCTTCCATTCCTCCCCTGTAAGGGGAGGTGGCAGCCCGAAGGGCTGACGGAGGGGTGTCACCATCAGCGGTTATACCCCTCCACCAGCTTCGCTGGTCCCCCTCCCCTTGCAGGGGAGGAATGAATCACCCCGCCCGCGCGAGATCGGGGAAACCGGCGCGGAAGCCCGCCACCTTCGGCTTGTCCCAATGCACGATATAGGGATGCGTCGGGTTACGGTCGTAGAAATTCTGATGCTCCGCCTCGGCCGGGAAGAAGCTTCCCTGCTCGATCCGCGTGGTGATCGGGCGGCCAAAGGCATGGGCGCGGGTCAGCTGCGCGATATAGGCCCGTGCGACCCTGGCCTGTTCGGGCGACTGGGCGAAGACCGCCGAGCGATAGCTGGGACCGCGATCGGGGCCCTGGCCGCCGACCTGGGTCGGATCATGCGCGATCGCGAAATAGACGCGCAACAACGTGGCGTAGGAGACCTGACGCGGGTCATAGGTGATTCGGATCGCCTCGGCATGGCCGGTCCGCTCGGTCGAGACGGCGCCGTAATTGGCGTCCTCGCGTCGGCCACCGGCATAGCCCGCCGTTACCGAGCGCACGCCTTTCACCCGCTCGAACACCGCTTCCATGCCCCAGAAACACCCGCCTGCCAGAACGGCCACCTGCGGGCGGGACGCAGCGGGCACGTCGAGCGCCGCCTTGGGCAGCGGCACGGCGCGCTCGGCGCTGGCGGGAAGGGATGACAAGACGACCGCTCCGAATGCGGTCGCAGCCAGGGCGATGCAGAGGGTGTTACGCATCGCCGGGATATGGGGTGGGTCTTAGGGTTCGGCTAGGGGCCGAGGTCCGGGCGTAGGCTTCGACTACGCTCAGCCTGAACGGATGTTGAGATCAGCCGCTATGCCCTCGCTCCGTTCAGCCTGAGCGAAGTCGAAGGCCAAGGGATTCCCCTTAACGAACCGCCTCGACCGGCGCCGAACCATAGCGGCTGGGCGCTTCCGCCGGGTGAAGGACCACGAGACCCAGGGCGCCAAGCGCAAACCCGCCGGCGAACTGCCATACGAAGCTGGACTTGAGGAGGGCACGCATTGTTCACTTCACCTGTCTAAACGGGTCGCTCCCCGGTCGGGCGAGCGATCTTCCGGGCGCCATCTGGTCGATCGGCGCCGTTCCGACAATGGCGTTTATAGAAACGCTGCATTAACGGCACGTGGACGTGTCGTTCATGCCACAGTTAAGCCATATTGCTGCGGCGCACAGGCGCCTATGAAAAAGCCAGCCGGTCCAGGGCCTTGCCCGGACCTGCTGGCGTTCACACCAGAAACGGCGGAAATTATTTCAGCGCGGCACAGGCCGTCTGGATGCGGGTGCACGCTTCCTTCAGCAGCGCATCGGAGGTCGCATAGCTGATTCGCATCGCGGGCGAGAGGCCGAACGCCGCACCCTGCACCGCCGCCACCTTCGCATCGTCAAGCAGATAGCCGACAAACGCCTCGTCGCTGTCGATCAGACGCCCCGAGGGCGTGGTCTTGCCGATCAGCGGCGCAAAGGACGGATAGACATAGAAGGCGCCTTCGGGCGTCGGGCAGGTCATGCCCTCGATGTCGTTGAGCATCGAGACGACCATGTCGCGCCGCCCCTGGAACGCCAGGTTGCGCTCGGCGAGGAAGCCCTGGTCGCCGGTCAGCGCCGCGGTCGCCGCCGCCTGCGCGATCGAACAGGGGTTGGAGGTCGACTGCGACTGGAGCTTGGCGATCGCCTTGATGAGCCAGGGCGCGCCGCCCGCATAGCCGATGCGCCAGCCGGTCATCGCATAGGCCTTGGAACAGCCGTTCACGGTCAGCGTGCGCTCGTACAGCTCGGGGCAGACCTGCGCGATGGTGGCGAAGCGGAAGCCGTCATAGACGATATGCTCGTACATATCGTCGGCGAAGACCCAGACCTGCGGATGGCGCAGGATCACCTCGCCCAGCGCCTTCAGCTCGTCGGCGGTATAGCCAGCCCCCGTCGGGTTGGACGGCGAGTTGAGGATGACCCACTTGGTCTTGGGCGTGATCGCGGCGTCGAGCGCTTCCGGGGTCAGCTTGTACCCCTGTTCCGGCCCCGCCTTGACGATCACCGGCACGCCGCCCGCGAACTGGACGACGTCCGGATAGCTGACCCAGTAAGGCGCGGGGATGACGACCTCGTCGCCCGCGTCGATCGTCGCGACCATCGCGTTGAACAGGGTGTGCTTGCCACCGACATTCACGCTGATCTGATCGGCCTTGTAGGTCAGGCCGTTGTCGCGTGCGAACTTCTCGGCGATCGCGGCCTTCAGCTCGGGCGTGCCGTCGACATTGGTGTATTTCGTCTTGCCGTCGCGGATCGCCTGGATAGCGGCCTCTTTCACGAAGTCCGGCGTGTCGAAATCGGGCTCGCCCGCGCCCAGCCCGATCACGTCGACACCGGCACGCTTCAGCTCCATCACGCGGCTGGTGATGGCGAGCGTGGGGGACGGGCTGATACGGCCGAGCGCGGCGGAGGGCTGCATGGAACGGAACCTTTGCGTCAGGAGAATGCGCGTGGCCCTTAGCCGGTCAGCGCCTCAATCCGCAACCATCCGTGCACGAAACAATCCGCGCAGCGCATTGCCAAGCAAGAATCCGTCGTGGAGGTCGGCGCGGGTCAGTACCGCCTCGACCGCCTGGCCGCTCTCGATCAGATGGCCGCGCAGCACGCCGGGGAGCAGGCCCTGTGCCAATGGCGGGGTCAGCAGCACGCCGTCGCGCTCGACGAACAGCGAGGTATAGCTGCCCTCGGTCAGCTTGCCGTCCGGGCCCTCGAACACCACCTCGGCCGTGCCCGCCTCCGCGCGCGCCGCATCGTAGAAGCCGCGCGCGCTGGTCTTGTGGCGCAGGCGTAGATCGTCGGGGAAGACGGGCAAGGGCACGACGCGCACCGGCACGACATCGTCAAAGGGCTCCGGCCTCGGCCCCACCTCGACCACCACCGCGCCGCTGCGTGCGAGCAGCAACCGGACGCGGCGGGCATCGCGCAGGCGGAAGGTCGCCGCCTGTAACTCGTTGCGTGCATGATGGCGGTCGAAGTGGAAGCCCAGCGCCGTCGCACTTGCCTTCATCCGCGCGAGATGCGCCTCCAGATGCTGGATGCCCTCCAGCGGATCGAAGGCCATGGTCTCGATCAGGTCGAAGGCGGGCCGTCCGCCGTCCAGGAATGCGCCCTTGGCCAGGCACTCGTCCCACTCGTCCTCTGCGACCGAGTCGGCGACCACGCCCGACCCCAGGCCCAGCGCCGCCCGAGCGCTGCCGACCGGCCAGGTCAGCGTACGGATCGCGACGTTGAACATCGCATCGCCATCGGCGTCCAACCGTCCGATCGCCCCGGTATAGAGGCCGCGCGGCGAATCCTCGATCTCGGCGATCGCCTGCATCGCGCGGATCTTGGGCGCGCCGGTGATCGAGCCGCAGGGAAAGAGCGCGGCCAGCACATCCACCGCGTCGCGCCCCTCGGCCAGATCGGCGGTGACGGTCGACACCATCTGATGCACGGTCGGATAGGGCTCGACCGCGAAGAGTTCGGGAACCGCGACGCTGCCCGCCCGTGCGACGCGCGACAGGTCGTTGCGCATCAGGTCCACGATCATCAGATTCTCGGCGCGCTGCTTCGGGTCGTCGCGCAAAGCCTGCGCCGCACGGGCGTCGGCGGCGAGGTCGCTCTCACGCCGCGCGGTGCCCTTCATCGGTTTCGCGGTCAGGCGGCCGCCCTCCAGCGCGAAGAACAGCTCGGGCGACAGCGACAGGATCACCGTCTCGCCCGTCGCGACGACTGCGCCCCAGCCCGCCTTGGACCGCGCCCGCAGACCCGCATAGAGCGCCAGCGGATCGCCCGCGACCGGCACCGCCGCGCGGAACGTCTGGTTGACCTGATACAGGTCGCCCGCCGCGATCAGCGCCTGGACGGCGGCGAATTGCGCGGCATGGCGCTCGGGGTCGACCTCGGGCACCAGATCGCCGACCCAACCGCCCGCCGGATCGGGCAGCAGCGTCCCGGGGTCGACGATGGCATAGTCCGCGAACAAACCGAACCACAGCAGCGGACCATCGACGGCACGCGCGGGCACGCCGGGTTGGAACGCCGCCCCGGCTTCATAGGCAAGATAACCGACCGCGTGCAGCCCTTCGCCCCGCGCCCGGCGCAGCCGCTCCAGCGCGGGAGCGACCTCCTCCAGCCGGTGGGCGACGACGGTGTCGACCGGCCGCGTATAGAGACGCGCCGCCGCCCCCCCGTCACGGGCATCGTCGAGCAGGACGAAAGGAGGGGTGGAAGGCGACATGAACCACGACCCATGCACGGCGTGCAGGGGCGGTTGCAAGTATCGATTGGCCGATCCTATCCCAGCCCTTATCTCCGGGCGCATGACCGAGACCAGCCAGACCCCGCCCTTGCGCGCCGCGATCGTGCCCGTGACCCCGCTCCAGCAGAATTGCTCGATCGTCTGGTGCACCGCGACGATGAAGGCGGCGGTGGTCGATCCCGGCGGCGACCTGCCGCGTATCCAGGACGCGATCGCCAAGACGGGCGTGACGGTGGAAAAGATCCTGCTGACCCATGGCCATATCGACCATGCGGGCGGGGCCAAGGCGCTGTCCGACGCGCTGGGCGTCCCCGTCGAAGGGCCGCAGGAAGAGGATCGCTTCTGGCTGGCGCGGCTGGACGAGGACGGGCAGGCTTACGGCATTCCCGCCCAGGTGCTGGAGCCGACCCGCTGGCTGTCGGAGGGCGACACGGTGACGATCGGCGACCTGACGCTCGACGTGTACGAGACGCCGGGACATACGCGCGGCCATGTGATCTTCCACCATGCGCCGTCGCATTTCGCGCTGGTCGGCGATGTGCTGTTCCAGGGGTCGGTCGGGCGGTCGGACCTGCCCGGCGGGGATCACGATACGCTGATCCGCTCGATCGTCGAGAAGCTCTGGCCGCTGGGCAACGACACCGCCTTCATCCCCGGCCACGGCCAGCCCAGCACCTTCGGCCATGAGCGGCAGAGCAATGCGTTCGTCGCGGACCGGGTCTTGGGTCTGGGGTGAGGTCGGGGCGTCGCCCCCTTGTCATTCCTCCCCTGGAAGGGGAGGTGTCAGTCCATCAGACTGACGGAGGGGTGTCCACGCCAGCGGTGACCCCCCTCCACCAGCTTCGCTGGTCCCCCTCCCCTTGCAGGGGAGGATTTGCGGCGGCTCGCTCTGACTATCGAACGGTCTTGGCGACTATCGCCGCGCGGACGCCGACTCGCCCCGAATCGCCTTGAACTCCGAGCCCGAACGCCATTCCGGCCAGTCCCGCCCATCGGCCAGGTCGCGCCCGATTTGGTAGAACAGATCGACATCCGCTGCCGCCCCGCGCAAATCCCAGTTCGCATCCCAGGCGTCGCAGGTCTGGTGATAGCAGCGCATATAATCGTCGAGCCATTTCTGCCCCGCCGGACGGCCGCCGTCGACCAGATCGGGCGCACCGCTGATCGCCATCAGCAGCAATGTCGGCACACCGCGTCGCGCCACCGAGAAATGGTCGGCGCGGTAGAACAGCCCGCGTTCCGGCAGAGCCTCGGGCGTCACCGTGCGCCCTTGGGCGGCAGCGGCGGCCTTCAACCGGTCCTCCAGATCGTTCTGCCCATCCCCGACCAGCATCACGTCCCGCGACGGTCCCGCCGTCTGGAGGATGTCGAGCGTCAGGTTCGCGACCGTCTTCGCCAGCGGATAGACCGGCTTGACCGCATAGGTCTCCGACCCGAGCAGCCCGCGCTCCTCGCCGGTCCACAGTGCGAAGACCAGGCTGCGGTCGGTCGGCGGCGCGGCCTTGAACGCACGTGCCAGCTCCAGCACGCCCGCCACGCCCAGCGCATCGTCGTTCGCGCCGGGGCGGATCACCCGACCCTGCGCATCCGCCTTGCCCTTGCCGTAGGCATCCCAATGCGCGCCGAACATCACGACCTCGTCGGGGTGCGTCTTGCCGGGCAGTTTCGCCAGCACGTTGCGGCTCTCGGCGCGCACCGTCGTCACGGGCAGGTCGGCGGAAAAGGCCTGTCCCTTGAGCGCCACCGGACGGAAATCGGCACGCCGCGCGGCCTTGCGCTGCTGGGCCAGGTCCAGCCCGGCGGCGGCGAAGAGCTTCGTCGCCGACTCGCCCGACAGCCAGCCCTGAAGCAGGATGCGCGAGGTCGGGTCGGCGCGCACGATATCGTAATTCTCGCCCGCCGGGGCCGTGACCGTCGCCCAGCCATAGCCCGCACCCGGCGTATCATGGACGATCAGCGCGCCGATCGCGCCCTGCCGCGCGGCTTCCTCGTACTTGTAGGTCCAGCGGCCATAATAGGTCATGCGCCGGTCGCCGAACTTGCCCTTGGCATCGTCGTCCGCCACCGCCTCGAAATCGGGATCGTTGACCAGGAAGACGGCGATCTTGCCCTTCAGGTCGACGCCCTTGAAATCGTCCCAGCCCCGCTCGGGCGCATGGACGCCGTAACCGACAAAGACCATGGGTGCGTCCTTGATCGCCACCCGGTCGACCGGCCGCACGGTCGAGACATAGACGCCCTGCCCCTGGACCAGCGGCATCGCGCCCGCCTGCATCGTCCCCTGCCCGATCTGGGTCCGGATCAGCGGCACGGCTTGCGTCCACTGGCCGTCGGGCCCGCCGGGTTGCAGGCCCATCGCCTTGAGCTGCGCGACCAGCCAGTCGATCGTCTTCGCCTCGCCGGGCGTACCAGGCGCGCGGCCTTCGAACGAGTCGGAGGCCAGCGTCTTCACATCCGCCGACAGTCGCTCAGGCGAGATGGGGGGCGAAATGAGATCGGGCGCGGCGGCGGTCAGCAGGGCGGCCGCCAGGGCAAGCAGGGGCAGGCGAATCATCAGCGGTCGATCCTTAAAATGGTGGTGGTCGCCACGGGTACGACCGGATGGGTATAGACGATGCCGATCGCCCAGCCTGCCAACAAGGCCGATATGGCCCAGGTTCCGATCGCACCGCCCGCACGGCCGATATTGGGCGCGGGCCGCATCATGCCCCAGCCATGGCCGATCCGCGCCAGGATGAAGGCGCCGCCCAGCACCCACAGCCAGAAGGACGATCCCCCCGCCAGTTCGATCAACCCCATCAGGATCAGGACGAACGGCGCATATTCGACGAAATTGGCCTGGGCGCGCATACCCGCCCCGAGTCGCGAATCGCCCCCGTCACCGATCAGGATCTTGCCGCGCACCCGCCCGACCACGATTCGCAGCGCGAGCCACAGATTGACGAGCGCGGCCGCCGCCGCGATGCTGAGCGTGACAGGCAAGACCATAAGCGGACATTTTCTCCGGAAATTGCGCGATGGTCGGAAGTGCCATTCCGCGGCCACGCTTGCAACATCGGCAAAACTCGCTATAGGCGCGGGGCTTCGCGATGCGTCCGGCTGGGTGCTCACGCGGCCGGGTCCTTCGATCCGGGCGCGCAATGGGTGCTGACCGTGGCGTATTCCACCCATTGTTCGATTGATAAGGTGCCGCAATGGCCGTCCCCAAGAGAAAGACTTCGCCCTCCAAGCGCGGCATGCGCCGTGGCCACGACTCGCTGACCGTCGCGGCATTCCAGGAATGCCCGAACTGCGGCGAGCTGAAGCGTCCGCACAATCTGTGCACCGCCTGCGGCCATTATAACGGCCGTGAGGTCGTGTCGGTCGAGGGCTGATCCCTCTACCCGTACTGATTGACCGTTAGAGGAACGCATGGCCGATAACGCCTGGATCGCCGTCGATGCGATGGGCGGCGACGACGGGCTGGCCGTGATGCTGGCCGGTGTCGCCAGGGCGCGACGCCGCTTTGAGGGCATGCGCTTTTTCCTGGTCGGGGACGAGGCGCAGATCGCGGAGGGGCTGAAAGCCCATCCCAACCTGTCCGCCGCGTCCGAAATCGTCCACGCGCCCGAGATCGTCGGTTCGAGCGAAAAGCCGAGCCAGGCGATCCGGCGCGCGCGCGTCACCTCGATGGGCATCGCCATCGACCTGGTGAAGCAGAAGCGCGCCGCCGCCATGGTGTCGTCGGGCAATACCGGCGCGCTGATGGCGATGGCCAAGCTGTCGCTTCGCACCCTGCCCGGCATCGACCGGCCCGCGCTGGCCGCCCCGCTGCCGACGCTGGGCGACAATGACGTCGTCATGCTCGACCTGGGCGCCAATACCGAGTGCGATGCGCGCAACCTCGTCCAGTTCGCGGTGATGGGCGCGGCCTATGCCCGCATCCTGCTCGAACTCGATAATCCGCGTGTCGCGCTGCTCAATATCGGGTCCGAGGATCAGAAGGGCACCGACGAGATTCGCGACGCGGCCGCCGTGCTGCGCGGACAAAATCACCTGCCGCTGAACTTCACCGGCTTTATCGAGGGCAACCAGATCGCCCGTGGTGATGTCGATGTGATCGTGTGCGACGGCTTTGCCGGCAATATCGCGCTGAAGACCGCCGAGGGCACCGCTCGCTTTGTCGGCGACCTGCTGAAGCGCGCCTTCCGCTCCTCGACCCGGTCGAAGATCGGCTTCCTGATCTCGCGCCCCGCCACCCAGCTGCTGCGCGACCATCTCGATCCCAACAACCATAACGGCGCGGTCTTTCTGGGCCTGAACGGCGTGGTGGTGAAGAGCCATGGCAGCGCCAACGAGCTGGGGGTCGCCACCGCGATCGGCAACGCCGCCAAGATGGTGCGCGCCGACCTGACCCGGCGTATCGCCGAGGACCTCCTGAACTTCGAGGATGCCGCATGATTCGTTCGATCGTCACGGGTACGGGCTCGGCGCTTCCAACCCGGCGGGTGTCGAACGAGGAACTGGCGCAAGAGGTGGACACGTCCGACGAATGGATCGTCGAGCGCACCGGCATCCGCTTCCGCCATATCGCTGGCCCTGAAGAAACCACCGCGACGCTGGCCGCCGACGCCGCCAAGGCCGCGATCGCCGCCGCCGGGCTGTCGGCGCAGGATATCGACCTGATCGTGCTGGCGACCGCCACGCCCGACCAGACCTTCCCGGCGACCGCGACCAAGGTGCAGGCGATGCTGGGCATCGACGACTGCGTCGCGTTCGACGTCGCCGCCGTCTGTTCGGGCTTCCTCTATGCCGTGCAGGTCGCCGATGCGATGCTGCGCTCGGGCGTGCAGCGCCGGGCGCTGGTGATCGGCGCCGAGACGTTCAGCCGCATCCTCGACTGGGAGGATCGCACCACCTGCGTCCTGTTCGGCGACGGCGCGGGCGCGATGGTGCTGGAGGCGCGCGAGAGCGACGATGCGGCCGGTCGCGGCATCCTGGCGACGAAGCTGCACGCCGATGGCCGCCACAACGGCCTGCTCTATGTCGATGGCGGCCCTTCGACCACCGGTACCGTCGGCAAGCTGCGCATGAAGGGGCGCGAAGTGTTCCGCCATGCCGTCGTCAACCTGGCGCAGGTGATGGAGGAGTCGCTGGGCCTGGCGGGCCTGAGCGCGCAGGATGTCGACTGGGTCGTGCCGCATCAGGCCAATGCCCGCATCCTGGATGCGACCGCACGCAAACTGAACCTGGCGCCGGAGAAGGTCGTCGTGACGGTCGACCGCCACGCCAACACTTCCGCCGCTTCGGTTCCTTTGGCGCTGGACACGGCAGTGCGCGACGGGCGCATCCGGGAAAACCAGGTCATCGTTCTGGAAGCGATGGGCGGCGGCTTCACCTGGGGCGCTGCGGTCATCCGTTTTTGAAACAATCGATTGAGTTTAACCGAGATAAATCCCTTCCGGTCCCAATCGGCGATGTGTTAATCGCCACTCTGTACACCATTGGGGGATGGAATGACCAAAGCCGGAACGTTGACGCGCGCTGACCTTGCCGAATCTCTGCATCAGGAAGTGGGCCTTTCCCGGTCCGATTCCGCCGAAATCGTCGAACAGATCCTCGTCGAAATGTGCGAAGCGCTGGCGCTTGGCGAAAACGTCAAGATTTCCGGCTTCGGAACCTTCGTGCTGCGCGACAAGGGCGAGCGGATCGGCCGCAATCCCAAGACCGGGATCGAGGTGCCGATCGCACCGCGCCGCGTCCTGACCTTCCGCGCCAGCCAGATGATGCGCGATCGTATTGTCGCAGCGGGATAGACCTTCTCGTCCATCAGACGGCGGCAAGGCCGATGGTGCGCTACGCACCATCGGCGAGGTTTCGCACGAGACCGGGGTGGCGCAGCATGTGCTGCGATACTGGGAAGGCCGCTTTCCCCAGCTGAAGCCGGTCACGCGTGCGGGCAATCGCCGCTATTACCGCCCGGAGGACCTGGCGCTGATCCGGCGGATCGACCAGCTGCTCAACCGGCAGGGTTACACCGTGCGCGGCGTCCAGCAGCTTCTGGAGAGCGAGTCGCGGGGAAAGAACGACCCGGCTGCGATGCTGCGCGCCATTCGCGATTCGCTGGCCGAGGGGCTGGCCTGGGACGACCGGGCCGAGCGTTAGGCGTCGGGGCGTGGCCTTCGACTTCGCTCAGGCTGAACGGCATTTAGGGATAGGATCTTTTCCCATCACCCGCTCAGGCTGAGCGAAGTCGAAGCCCACGCCCCGAACCCCGATCAGGCAGGCTGAACCACCTCACCCAGCAGCAGATCGCGACACGCCCGGTTATAGGCGTGCGCCCGCCACCAGAACCATCCGCCATTGCCGACACCCCAGGCCGCCACACCCAGCGCCGCCCAGGGCACCGCGCGCGCGGCACGGCCACCCCGCGCCGCGATTCGGCCGGCGGCGAGACCACCCTTGCCGATGCGCCGCGCGGTCTTGGCGAGCTTCCCCGCCGCCCGCGCCTGCGACAACAGGCCAGCGCCGCCGCGCAGGTCGCCCAGGATCGCCGCCGGACCGACAAAGCCCTTCAGCTTGGCCGCAATCTCCTGCGCCTCGATCGCCATGCCGGGCTCCAGCTGGCGGCGCTGCGCGCCGGTCAGGCCATAGGCGTCGGCGATCGCGTCGATCGTCTCGGCCAGGCTCTCGGTGCCGATGGTCAGCGCCTTGGCCCCCGCTTTCAGCGCGCGGCGGCGGATCAGCTTTTCATTGGCCTCGAAGGTGGCGTCGATCGTCGCGCGGTCCATGGGGTGTCCCTGTTCGTTCATCGCCCCATGAAGCCGCGAAACGGCCCTGGGGTTCCGTGTCAGCGCTCGCGCGTGGCGAGGAAACGGACCTTGGGATAGCGATCGGCGACATAGCCGACTTCCCACGCGCTCTTGGCGAGGAAGACGGGGTTGTCGTCCCGGTCCTTGGCCATGGCCGCGCGGTTCAGGTCCATGAACGCCTTAAGGTCGGCGGGGTCCTCGGCGGTGATCCAGCGCGCGGTGTCGAACGGCGCGGGCTCCAGCCCGGCCGCGACCTTATATTCCGCATCCAGCCGCGACAGCAGTACGTCGAGCTGGAGCTGCCCGACGACGCCGATGATCCAGTTCGACCCGATCTCGGGATAGAAGACCTGGGTCACGCCCTCCTCGGCCATATCGTCCAGGGCCTTGCGCAGCTGCTTGGTCTTGGTCGGATCCTTCAGGGCGACGCGGCGCAGGATTTCGGGGGCGAAATTGGGCAGGCCGGTGAAGCGCACGTCCGCCCGCTCCGACAGCGTGTCGCCCACACGGAGCGTGCCGTGATTGGGGATGCCGATGATGTCCCCCGGAAACGCCTCGTCCGCGACTTCGCGATTCTGCGCGAAGAACAGGATCGGCGAATGGACCGCGATCGGCTTGCCATGGCCTGTTGGGGTCAGCTTCATGCCGCGCTTGAAGGTGCCCGAGCACAGCCGCATGAACGCGATGCGGTCGCGATGCTGCGGGTCCATATTCGCCTGCACCTTGAACACGAAGCCGGTGACTTCCTTATTCTCCGGCGACACCGGCGCAGGCTCGGCCGGCTGCGGGCGGGGCGGCGGCGCATGGCGGCTGAGCGCGTCGATCAGCTCGGCGACGCCGAAGTCCTTCAGCGCGGAGCCGAAATAGACCGGTGTCAGGTCGCCGTTGCGATACGCCTCGCCATCGAACGCGGCATAGCCCGCCTGCGCCAGCTCGACCTCCTCGGCGATCTCGGCGGGCAGGGTCGGCGCCTCGTCCACCTTGCCCAGGAATGCGCGGCTGTCGCCCTCGGGACGGCTGACCTTGCCGGTGGTCAGGTCGAGAATGCCCTCGAACAGCCCGCCCATGCCGACCGGCCAGCTCATCGGCGCGACGTCGAGCGCCAGGATGTCGGCGATCTCGTCGAGCAGCTCGAAGGGCGGACGGCCCTCGCGATCCACCTTGTTGACGAAGGTGATGATCGGCACCGAGCGCAGACGGCACACCTCGAAGAGTTTGCGCGTCTGCGCCTCGATACCGCGCGCCGCGTCGATGACCATCACGGCCGAGTCGACCGCGGTCAGGGTGCGATACGTGTCCTCCGAGAAATCCTCGTGGCCCGGCGTGTCGAGCAGGTTGAAGGTCACGCCGTCCTTCTCGAACGTCATGACCGACGACGTGACCGAGATGCCGCGCTGCTGCTCGATCTTCATCCAGTCCGAGCGCGCGCGCCGGTTCTGGCCCCGCGCCTTGACCTCGCCCGCCAAGTGGATCGCGCCGCCGAAATAAAGCAGCTTTTCGGTCAGTGTCGTCTTGCCGGCGTCAGGGTGCGAGATGATCGCGAAGGTACGGCGGGGGGAAGTCATGGGCGGCTCTGTCGAATAGGGAATTGGCGCATCCGAGCGCCCGAGATGATCCGCCTGTTACAGCAAATTGTGGCACAAGACAGGCCCCGGATTTTGGGGGCCGATCATGCCGAACGTCATACATGCCCCCCACCCCGGCGGAGGCCGGGGTGGGATGGAAGGAAGGGCGGAGTCCTTACCCCGCCAGCGTCACCGTCATCTGCATGACCTTCTCACCCCCGACCGGCACGACGAATACGCCGGGCTTGTCGGTGAAGTCGCCGTCGAACCCTTCGGGGTCGGCGATGCCGTGCCAGGGCTCGACACAGACATAGGCGGCCCCCGGCTTGGTCCATATGCCGAGCTTGGGCGTGTCGGGGAAGGCGATGCGGAGTTGCGGCGCGCTATCGACGCCGTAGGTCAGCGACTGGCTCTCGACCGGGTCCCAGACCAACGCGTCGTCGGTGAACAGGTCGTCGGCCAGGTGCAGCACCCGGCCGTCGAGCGGGCTGTCGCGGCGATCCTCGGCGATCAGGCCATCGGGCGCGATCTTGCGCAGGCGGGCGGGCTCGTCCTTCTCGAAGAGGATGCGGTGGTCGGCCCGCGCCTCGCCATAGGGCAGCGGCCAGGCGAAGGCGGGGTGGAAGCCGAAGCTGGCAGGCATGGGTTCCTCGCCGCGGTTGAGGACGCGGATTTCCATCACCAGCGTCGCCTCTTCCAGCCGGAACTCCGCCTCCAGCCGGAAGGCGAAGGGATAGGAGGTTCGTGTCGCCTCGCTATCGCCCAGCGAGAAGACCGCGCGGGTGGCCTCATGCGTCACCAGCTCGAACATCGAATGGCGGGCGAAACCGTGCTTGGCCATCGGATAATGCTGGCCGTTCAGGCGGATGCCGTCGCGGGTCACGCCGATGACCGGGAACAGCAGGGGCGCGCGGCCGGTCCAGAAAGCCGGGTCCGCATTGGTCATCAGCTCGCGACCCTCGGCGTCCTGCAACGACGACAGCTCGGCGCCGAACGGATTGATCGCCGCCGACAGATGGCCATTGCCGATGCGGACCCAGTTTTCCTCATTAGCCACGAAGTTGCGCTCCCTGCTTGGCGGCCGCCGCGACGATCTTGTCGGCGATGGCCTTCAGCTCCTCGTCGGTGAAGCTCTTCTGCGAAGGCTGCAGCAGCACCTCGACCGCGACCGACTTGTGGCCCTCGGGCACGCCCTGTCCGGCGAACACGTCGAACACGCGCGCGGCGGTGATCGCGGCCTTGTCCGCACCCCGCACCGCGCGGATCAGCATGTCGGCCGCGAGCGTGTCGGGCACCAGGAAGGCGAAGTCGCGGCGGACCGATTGCAGCGCGGGCGGCGTATAGGCCGGGCGCATGAAGCCGGTCGCGCGCTTGGGCGGGATCGCGTCGAGATACAGCTCCACCGCCGCCACCGCGCCGTCGAGGTCGAACGCCTTGAGCACCGAGGGGTGGACCATGCCGAACGCCGCCAGCACCGTCTTCGGGCCGAGGCGCAGCGTGCCCGACTGGCCGGGATGCCAGGCGTCGCCCGCCTCGCCCATCACCTGCAAATTATCCACAGGGGCCCCTGCCTGGGCGAGCAGCGCGATCGCCTCGGCCTTGGCGTCGTACGCGTCGAAGCCCTGCGCCTTGCCCGAGCGCCAGTTGCGGGGGCTCTTGTCGCCCGCCAGCACCACGCCCAGCGTCGGCCGCTCGGCCTCTTCTAGATAGCGGCGGCCGATCTCGAACAGGCGGACGGTGCCCGCGCCGCGCTTGATGTTGCGCTCGGTCGCGGCGAGCAGGCCGGGGAGGAGCGAGGGCCGCATGACCTTCAGATCCTCGCTGATCGGGTTGGCCAGCGTGAAGGCACCGCCGCCGAAGGGCGCGGCCTGCGCCTCGCTGATGAAGCTCCACGTCACCGCCTCGTCCAGGCCACGCGCGGCGGCGGCGCGGCGGGCGCGGCGCTCCAGCTTCTGCTGCGGCGTGGCGGTGGGACGCGCGACGCCGGGCGCGCGGGGGAGTGCCACCGGGGGAACATGGTCGATCCCCTCGATGCGGATGACTTCCTCGACCAGATCGGCGGGGCCGTCAATGTCGCGGCGCCAGCTCGGCGCAGTGACCTGCCAGTCGGCGGTGACAGTGAAGCCCAGCGACTCGAGGATCGCCTTCTGCCGCGCCGGTTCGACGGCGAGGCCGCCGAGCGTTTCCGCCAGATTCGGGTCATAGGCAATGGTCTTGCCCACGACCGGCGGCTGGCCCGCGCGCGTCACGCTGCTCGCCTTGCCTCCGCAGATGTGCAGGACCAGGGAGGTCGCGATGGCGAGGCCGTCATCCAGGAACGCCGGGTCCACCCCGCGCTCGAACCGCTGGCGCGCGTCGGAGGTCAGGCCCAGCTTCTGGCCGGTCCGCGCGATCGCCTCGGGCGCGAAATAGGCGCATTCGATGATGACATCGGTGGTCGTCTCCGACACGCCCGAATGCTCACCGCCCATGATGCCGCCGATATCGTGCACCGCCGCTTCATCAGCGATGACGGTCATGCCCTCGGACAGCGTGTAGGTCTTGCCGTTCAGCGCCTCGACCTTCTCGCCGTCCCTGGCCTTGCGCGCGACCAGACCGCCTGACAGCTTGGCCTTGTCATAGACGTGCAAAGGGCGGCCGAGATCGACCGTCATATAATTGGTGATGTCGACCAGTGCCGAAATCGGCTTCTGCCCGATCGCGGTGAGGCGCTGGCGCATCCATTCGGGGGCCTCGCCATTGGTCAGGCCCGACACGCCCTGCGCATAGAAGGCCGGGCAGCCCTCGGCATCCTCGATCCGCACATCGGGACCAGCGCCCTCGCCCGCGACCGACGGCACGGTCGGCGCGATCAGCGTGCCCAGCCCTGCGGCGGCGAGATCGCGCGCGATGCCGTGGACCCCCATGCAGTCTTGGCGATTCGGCGTGATCGACACGTCGATGACCGGATCGTTCAGGCCCGCATAATCGGGGAAGGACGTGCCCACCACCGCATCCTCGGGCAGTTCGATGATGCCGTCATGGCCCTCGCCGATCTGCAACTCGCGCGCCGAGCACATCATGCCGTTCGACTCGACGCCGCGAATGGCGGCGACCTTCAACGTCACGTCGAGGCCGGGGACATAGGCCCCCGGCGCGCCGAACACGCCGACCAGCCCTGCGCGCGCATTGGGCGCGCCGCACACGACCTGCATCGGGCCGTCGCCCGCATCGACCGACAGCACCTGAAGCTTGTCGGCCTGCGGATGCCGCTCCGCCGACAGGATGCGCGCGACGCGGAACGAGGCCAGCGCCTCGCCCGGATTATGCACGCTCTCGACCTCCAGGCCGATACGGGTCAGCCCCTCGACAATGGCATCGAGCGAGGCGTCGGTGTCCAGATGGCTCTTCAGCCAGCCCAGGGTGAACTTCATGCGCCGACTCCTCCCGACAGCGTGGGTACGTCGAGGCTCGCGAACCCGTAATGCTTCAACCAGCGGATATCGCCGTCGAAGAAGGCGCGCAGATCGTCCATCCCGTATTTCAGCATGGCGAGGCGATCGATGCCGCAACCAAAGGCGAAGCCCTGCCACTCGTTCGGATCAAGCCCGCACGCCGCGATGACCTTGGGGTGGACCATGCCGCTGCCCAGCACTTCCATCCAGCCGCCGCCGGACCCGCCGATGACGCGCTTGCCCTTTTCGATGGTGTAGCCGACATCGACCTCGGCCGAGGGTTCGGTGAAGGGGAAATAGCTGGGGCGCAGGCGCAGGACGATGTCGTCGCGCTCGAAGAACGCCTTGAGGAAGGTCTCCAGCGTCCATTTGAGATGGCCGAGCGTGATGCCCTTGTCGATCACCAGCCCCTCGACCTGGTGGAACATCGGCGTGTGGGTCGCGTCCGAGTCGGAGCGATAGGTGCGGCCCGGCGCGATGATGCGGATCGGCGGCTTGCTGTCCAGCATGGTGCGGATCTGCACCGGCGAGGTGTGGGTGCGCAGCACGCGGCGCACCGTCCGCTCGTCGCCGCCCACCTCGACACCGGCCAGATAGAAGGTGTCGTGCATCGCGCGCGCCGGATGCGTCTCCGGAATGTTGAGCGCGGTGAAATTATGCCAGTCGGTCTCGACCTCCGGGCCGGTCGCCACCGCGAAGCCCAGATCGGCGAAGATCTCGGCCAGTTCGTCCATCACCTGGCTGACCGGGTGGACGGTGCCGAAACCGCTGGTATCGACCGGCAGGGTCATGTCCAGCCGTTCGGACGACAGGCGTGCGTCGAGCGCCGCCTGCTCCAGCGCGGCCTTGCGCGCGGTCAGCGCCTCGGTCACGGCCTCGCGCAGGCCATGGATGCGCGGCCCCTCGACCTGGCGTTCCTCGGGGCTCATCTTGCCCAGCGTCTTGAGCAGCTGGGTGATGCGGCCCTGCTTGCCCAGCGCATCGACGCGCACCGTCTCCAGCGCGTCCAGCGCGGGCGCGGCGGCGATGGCGGCCAGCAGATGCTCGCGCATATGGTCTGTTTCGTTGCTCACTCTTCACTCCGTCGGCCGCTGCGCCCGCTCCAAAGGGAGCGGCCCGTGCCGGTTGGCGGTACGCCATCGCCGTAGCGGCTAGGGGCGGCCCGGATCAATCCTTCAGGAAAGCGCAACCCGATTTCGCCATCCGGAGCAACGGGCGTGGGATAATTTATTCAGGCAATGCAAGAAAACTGAAACCTATCCCAAGTTAGGGCCGCGTCAGTCGGCTCCGGGGGAGGCATACCGGCAGAAGCAGGGCCCGAACCATGGTCATACTCGATATCGTCAGCTTGCAGGTCGTGGCGGCGCTGGGCAGCATCCTGTCCGGCCTGATTCACTTCTTTCCGGGCATGACCAGCCGCGAACCCGGCCGCTGGCCTTATTGGTGGGGGGCGGGCAAGGTCCTGATCGGCGTGACCAACGGCCTGGGGCTGCATTTCGACGGCACCCGGCTGTCGCTGCCCGAACGCCTGACCGATCTGATCCTGCTGCTCGGCCTTTGCCTGTGCATCCACGGCCTGACCATTTTCGCGCGCCGCCGCCCGCCACTGCCGATCAACGCGATATTGCTGGGCATGCTCGCCCTGACCATCGTGCTGCTCCTGTTCGGGAGCCGTGACGTGCGGCTGCCGGTCATGGTGCTGGGCGGCACGCGGACCTTGTTCAACTTCACCGCCGCATGGCTGCTCTTTCACATCGCCCGGACCGAGGGGTTGCGCACCGCCTGGATCATGGGCGTGTTGTTCGCCGCCACGTTCCCGCTGTTCCTCGCGCGAACCGCGCTGGTCCTGATCGCGCTGGGCGACCCCGTTTGGCAGGACGTCGCCCAGCGGACCGCCGATTGGAGCGTCGGCATCGCGATCATCCTGGTATCGCTCTGTCATTTCGCGCTGCTGCTGATCGACGCAGAGCGGGTCCAGGCGTCGCTGGCGCGACAGGCCGGGCGCGATCACCTGACCGGTGCGCTCAACCGTTTCGGGCTGGGGCAGATCGAACGCACGCTGGCGGGAACGGTCACGCTGCTGCTGATCGACATCGACCGGTTCAAGGCGCTGAACGACAGCCAGGGGCACGGCGCGGGCGACACGGTGCTGCGCCTGCTCGCCGATCTGGCGCAGCGCGAGATCGGCGAGCGCGGAATGCTGGTCCGGATCGGCGGCGACGAGTTCCTGTGCGTGCTGCCCGGGTGCGACGAGGTGACGGCGAACAGGATCGCGTCGGGATTGTCCGACCGTTTCGACCGCGCGGTCGCGGCGCTGGTCGACGGACCATGCCATCCGGGGCTGAGCATCGGCCTGGCACGCGGCCCGGTCACGCCGTCGCTGGACGCGCTGATCGCCCAGGCCGACGGCGCGATGTACACGATCAAGCGCCAGCGCCAGTCGCGAGGGCTGCCCGCCAAGGCGGCGTAAGGGCGTCCGACCGGCGTCCCGGAGCCAGGGGACGGCGGCACGCGCCACCGCCCCTGTTTCCTCACCCCGCCTTGGTCGAACCCGGCGTGTTGACGCCCATCGACTGGAGGTAACGCTTGACGTTGCGCGCCGCCTGGCGGAGCCGCTGTTCGTTCTCGACCAGCGCGATGCGCACGAAGCCCTCGCCATTCTCGCCGTAACCGACGCCCGGCGCGACCGCGACCTTGGCCTCGGTCAGGAGTTGCTTGGAAAATTCCAGGCTTCCCAGATGCGCCAGCGCGGGCGGCAGCGGCGCCCAGGCGAACATAGAGGCCTTCGGGCTGGGAATATCCCACCCCGCCCGGCCGAAGCTCTCGACCAGCACGTCGCGGCGCTTGTGGTAAAGCTGGCGGTTCTTCTCGACGATATCCTGCGGCCCGTTGAGCGCGGCGCAGGCCGCCGCCTGGATCGGCGTGAAGGCGCCGTAATCCAGATACGACTTCACCCGCGTCATCGCCGCGATCAGCTTCCGGTTGCCGACCGCGAAACCGATTCGCCAGCCCGCCATCGAATAGGTCTTGGACAGCGAGGTGAACTCGACCGCGACGTCCTTGCCACCCTTCACCTGCAGGATCGAAGGCGTCGGATTGCCGTCATAATAAAGCTCGGAATAGGCGAGGTCGCTCAGCACCCACAGCTCATGCTTCTTCGCGAACGCCACGAGCCGCTCGTAAAAGGCCAGGTCCACCGTCTCGGCGGTCGGGTTGGAGGGATAGTTGACCACCAGTACCGAGGGGCGCGGCACGGTGAAGTGCATCGCCCGCTCCAGGCTCTCGAAATAGGCCTCGTCCGGCGTCGTCGGCACCGCGCGGATCGTCGCGCCCGCGATGATGAAGCCGAAGGTGTGGATCGGATAGGAGGGGTTGGGCGCCAGGATCACGTCGCCCGGCGCGGTGATCGCGGTGGCGAGCGACGCCAAGCCTTCCTTCGAGCCCATGGTGACGACCACCTCGGTCTCGGGATCGAGATCGACGCCGAAGCGGCGGCCATAATAATTGGCCTGGGCGCGGCGCAGGCCGGGAATCCCCTTGGACTGGGAATAGCCGTGCGCGTCGGGCTTCTTGGCCACCTCGACCAGCTTGTCGAGCACATGGTCGGGCGGCGGCAGGTCGGGATTGCCCATGCCCAGGTCGATAATGTCCTCGCCGCCCGCGCGCGCCGCCGCCCGCATCGCGTTGACTTCGGCGATGACATAGGGCGGCAGGCGCTTGATGCGGTAGAACTCTTCGGACATGGGTCCCTCTGTGTAACGATTTGGGACCCGGACCTTAGCGGCTTTCGTTTCCCGACGCGACCCGACATGATGACGCAATATCCTGACGCCAACACGGCGCGCGACGAATGAGAGGATGCGGATGACCCCCGGCCAGACGAACGCCCCCAATTCCACCGGCGCCCTGCCCACGCTGGAGGAGTTGCAGCATTGGACCTGGGTGATGGGCCGTGCGCAGCAGATGATGATGGAGGCCGCGCTGACGCCCCCGCCCGAGGGGGTGCCGGTGGTGCCCGGCTTCAACGACCCCGCCACGATGGGCCGCGTCCGCGACTTCTGGTCCGATTCGATGAAGCTGTGGCAACGCTTCATCGACCCCGCCGCCGAGCCCAGCCCCCCGCCCAAGCCTGACCGCCGGTTCAAGGCCGAACAGTGGCAGTCGCCGCTCTTCGACTGGATCCGGCAGAGCTATCAGGTCATCTCCGACCATATGCTGCGCGGCGTCGATGCGCTGGAGGGCGTGGAGCCGAAGCAGAAGGAGCAGATCCGCTTCGCCGCGCAAGGGTTCATCGACGCGATGAGCCCGACCAATTTTCCCGCGACCAACCCCGAAGTGCTCGACAAGATCGTCGAGACGCGCGGCGAGAATCTGCTGAAAGGCCTGCAGAACATGCTGGCCGATCTGGGTCGCGGCCAGCTGACCCATAGCGATTCGCGGGCGTTCGAGGTCGGCCGCAACCTGGCCGCCACGCCGGGCAAGGTGGTGAAGCGCAATTACCTGTACGAGCTGATCCACTATAGCCCGACCACCGAACAGGTGGCGGCGGTGCCGATCGTGATCTTTCCGCCCTGGATCAACCGTTTCTACATTCTCGACCTCGCGCCCGAGAAGAGCCTGATCAAATGGCTGGTCGACCAGGGATTCAGCGTCTTCATGGTGTCGTGGAAGTCGGCGGACGCCACGATGAAGGATGTGGCCTGGGACGATTATGTCGCGGCGCAGGTCGATGCGATCGACACGGTGCGCGAGCTGCTCGACGTCGAGTCGGTCCACACCGTCGGGTACTGCGTGGCGGGGACGACACTGGCCGCGACGCTCGCCTATCTCTCGGCCACAGGCGACGCGGGCAAGGTCGCCAGCGCCACCTTCTTCACCGCGCAGGTCGATTTCTCCAAGGCGGGCGAGCTGCTCCACTTCGTCGATGACGAGCAGCTGAAGCTGATCGCCGCCCTGTCGCCCGAGGGGTATCTGGACGGGCGCTATCTGGCGATGACCTTCAACCTGCTGCGCGGGCGCGACCTGATCTGGAACTACGTCACCAACAACTATCTGCTGGGGCGCGACTATGTGCCGTTCGACCTGCTCCACTGGAACGGCGACGTCACCAACCTGCCGGCCAAATGGCATCTCGGCTATCTGACCGACCTCTACCGCGACAATCTGTTGATGACGCCCGGCGCGATGCGCATCGGCGACGTGGCGCTGGACCTGACCAAAGTGGCGACCCCCGCCTATGTCCAGGCGGGGCGGGAGGATCATATCGCGCCGCCCGAAAGCGTGTGGAAGATCACCGACGCCTTTACGGGGCCGCTTCGCTTCGTGCTGGCGGGATCGGGGCATATCGCGGGCGTGGTGAATCCCCCGGCGGCGGGCAAATATCAGTATTGGACCAACGACCAGCCCGCCGCCACGCTGGCCGAGTTCGTCGCGGGCGCCACCGAGACCAAGGGCAGCTGGTGGCCCGACTGGGCCCAGTGGCTGCGAGCGCGCGACTCCGCCACCGTTCCGGCAGAGGGTGCCCGCATCCCGGGCCAGGGCGCCCTGCCCGCCATCGACGAAGCGCCCGGACGCTACGTCAGACAGCGCTAAAACGATATTGCTGCACTGCACAATAGGCTTGATTCCGGTCAATCGAATCGCTATTGTGCAGCGCAACAAATCGGGAGAGTGCTGTTGGAAAAGGACAAGCCGACCGTTCCCGCCGCCAAGGCGGCAGCGAAGCCTCGTCGCGCCGCCAAGCCTGTCGCGGCCAAGACGCTTCCCGGTCTTCCCTCCGAAGCCAAACCGCCGGTCGTGGCGAGCGCCGCCAAGCCTGACGTGCCCAAGGTCGAGGCAGCGGTGAAGCCCGTGGCCGAAAAGCCCGTCGCTTCGGCGCCGGTCGAAGCGCCGAAGGTCGAGGCCAAGCCCGCGCCGGCCCCGGTCGCCAAGGCCCCCGCCGCCAAGATCGAGGCCAAGCCGGCCCCCGCCGAGCCGAAGGCCGAGGCCAAGCCGGTCGAGCCGCCGAAGCCGGCGCCCGCCCCCAAGCCCGCTGCCCCCCAGGCGGCGGCACCCGAAATTTCTTCCCCGACCGCCGCGGTTTCGGCGGACTCAAAGCCCAAGGACTTTATCATGGACGCCAAGAGCACCATCGAGAACGCGACCGCCAAGACCCAGGCCTTTTTCGGCGACGCCCAGGCCCGCACCCAGGCCGGCATGGAAAAGAGCGCCAAGCTGTTCGAAGACATGATCGCGTTCAGCAAGGACAACATCGAAGCGGTCGTCGAATCGTCGAAGATCGCCGCCAAGGGCGCCGAGACGCTGGGCCAGGGCGCGGCGGATTACGCCAAGCGCTCGTTCGAGACCGCGACCCAGACGCTGCAGACCCTGTCGTCGGTCAAGTCGCCGACCGAGTTCATGAAGCTCCAGTCGGACTTCGCCCGCTCGGCCTTCGACTCGATGGTCGCCGAAACCTCGCGCTCGACCGAGCACATGATGAAGCTGGCGGGCGAGATCGCCCAGCCGCTGAGCAACCGCTTCGCGGTCGCCGCCGAGAAGATGAAGACCGTCGCGTAATGCGCTGACGGTTTCTTCTTCGGAAAACGATGGGGCGGTCGCTGCGGTGGCCGCCCTTTTTCGTGCCATTCGAGGCGGCATTGCCTGGGGCCTTCCCTCCCCCATCCCCTCCCGCTTGCGGGAGGGGCGTGCCAAGCGGCCGCCGATCAGCGCTGCTGAATGCGCTGCTAGATGCGATGATCATGTTGCTTATGTGGGACACTCGCCAAGCAACGCCCCCCTCCCGCAGGCGAGTTTCAGGTCGGTCATGCCCCCGGCATGACCTAAACGATGCGGGTCATCGTTTACCTGAAACTGGGATGGGGGAGGGAAAGGGGGCTCACCGAGACCACACCATCCCTACTGGCATCCCACGCCCCCAGCCCCTACATTCCCCCCATGTCGTTCTTCGCCCGCTTCTCCCCCGTCCGCGCGATCCGCGACCTGCGATTCTTCCTGGCGCAGCGCCGGCCCTATGAGCTGGTCTTCCTGATGATCGCGATGGGGATTACGGGCTTCTTCATCTACGCCTTTGCGCGCGACGATTATGTGCCGGTGCCGTACAAGCCCAACATCATCTATGTCGAACAATGGCCTGCCGACCGCACCGATGCGCAAATCCGGGCGCAGCAGAAAATCGACTATGTGAAGAAGAAGCAGGAACTGGCCGAGGAACAGGCGGCCAAGGATCAGCGCAAGGCCGAGTTCAAGAAGGTCGACGACGCGCTGACCAAGTGGGGCTTCTGACCGATCATCGCTGGATGGGCGTGGCGCTGGCGCTGGCGGATCGCGGCGTCGGGCGGACCGCGCCCAATCCCAATGTCGGCTGCGTGCTGGTGCAGGGCGGCCGGGTCGTCGGCCGTGGCTGGACCCAGCCGGGCGGCCGTCCCCATGCCGAGGCGATGGCGCTGGCGGAAGCCGGCGAAAGATCGCGCGGCGCCACCGCCTATGTCACGCTGGAGCCCTGTGCGCATGTCTCGACACGCGGCCCCGCCTGTACCGACCTGCTGATCGCCGCCGGCGTCGCGCGGATCGTGGCGGCGATGGGCGACCCCGATCCGCGCACCGACGGCGCAGGCTTTGCCCGCGCCCGCGTTGCCGGAATCGCGGTGACGACGGGCGTGCGCGAGGACGAAGCGCGCGCGATGATCGCGGCTTTCCTGACCCGCCGGGCCAAGGCCCGCCCCTTCGTCACGCTGAAGCTCGCCACCTCGCTCGACGGCCGGATCGCGCGGCCCGATGGGGAGAGCCGCTGGATCACCGGGCCCGAGGCACGCGCGCATACCCATTTGGAGCGCAGCCGCCATGAGGCGATCCTGGTCGGGCGCGGCACGCTGGAGGCCGATTCGCCCCGGCTCGACGTGCGCCTGCCCGGTCTCGAGTCGCGCTCGCCGCGCCGCATCCTCCTGTCGCGCACGCCAGAGCCCGGCTGGGAGACGATCCCCTCTCCCGCCGCCATCGCCCAGCTGACGGGCGTCGACCGGCTGATGGTCGAGGGCGGCGCGCGAACCGCATCGACGTTCCTTGCCGCCGACCTGGTCGACCGGCTGCTGCTCTACCGTGCGCCGATCCTGATCGGCGCGGGACGCGCGGCGCTGGGCGACATCGGGCTGGCCCGTCTGGCCGAGGCGCATGGCCGCTGGACACTCACCGATTCGCGGATGCTTGGCAGCGACCGGTTGGAGGTCTACGAGCGCGACTGATATGTTTACCGGGATCGTCACCGACATCGGCTCCGTCACCGCCGTGGAAACGCGCGGCGACACGCGAGTCGTCATCGCCACCGCCTATGATACGGCGACCATCGACCTGGGCGCGTCGATCGCCTGTTCGGGCGTCTGCCTGACCGTGGTCGAGAAAGGCCCCGGCTGGTTCGCGGTCGATGTCTCCGCCGAGACGATCGGACGGACCGCCGACCAGTGGACGCGCGGCCAGCGCCTGAACCTGGAACGCGCGATGAAGCTGGGCGACGAGCTGGGCGGGCATATCGTCACCGGCCATGTCGACGGCGTCGGCACCGTCGTGTCGGTCGCGGAGGAAGGCGGATCGCACCGGGTCTTCGTGCGCGTTCCCGCCGATCTGGCCCCCTTCATGGCGACCAAGGGGTCGGTGACGGTCGACGGCGTCTCGCTGACCGTCAACAGCGTCGAGGATGGCGCTGACGGCACGGTCTTCGGCCTGAACATCATTCCCCACACCGCCGCCGTCACCACGTTGGGCGGCATCGCCAAGGGCCAGCGCGTCAATATCGAGATCGACGTGCTCGCCCGGTATCTGCAGCGCATGGAGCATTATCGTGGCCGCTAATCCCGACGCACTGGCCGGTCTGCGCCGCGGCTTTCTCTCCAGCCCCGAAGAGATCATCGACGAGGCGCGCAACGGTCGTATGTTCATCCTGGTCGATGACGAGGACCGGGAGAATGAGGGCGACCTCGTCATCCCCGCCCAGATGGCGACGCCGGAGAAGGTCAACTTCATGGCGCGGCACGGGCGCGGGCTGATCTGCCTCGCCATGACGCGCGAGCGGGTCGACACGCTCGGCCTGCCGCTGATGAGCCCGAAGAACGGGACGCGGCACGAGACGGCCTTCACCATCTCGATCGAGGCGCGCGAGGGCGTGACCACCGGCATCTCCGCCGCCGATCGCGCGCGGACCATCGCGGTGGCGATCGACTCGAACCACGGTGCCGATGCGCTGGTGACGCCGGGCCATGTCTTCCCGCTGGTCGCACGCGACGGCGGTGTGCTGGTGCGGGCGGGCCATACCGAGGCGGCGGTCGATGTCGCGCGGCTGGCCGGCCTCAACCCCTCGGGCGTGATCTGCGAGATCATGAACGAGGACGGGACGATGGCGCGGATGGACGACCTGGTGTCGTTCGCGCAGTTGCACAACCTGAAGATCGGCACGATCCGCGACCTGATCGCCTATCGCCGCCGCTACGACCATCTGGTCGAGTTGCAGTCCGAGGCCACGTTCGAGAGCGAATGGGGCGGCACCTGGACCGCGCGCGCCTATCGCAACAAGGCGACGGGCACCGAGCAGGTCGCCCTCGTCAAGGGCAAGCTGGACACCGCCCAGCCCGTGCTGGTGCGGATGCATGCGCTGTCGCCCTTTGCCGATGTGTTCGGCGAGGCGGGATCGCGCGGCGCGCTGCTCGCCAAGTCGATGCGGATGATCGCCGAAGAAGGCTCGGGCGTGATCGTCGTCATCAACCGCCCGCGCACCGACGCCTTCACCACCGCCGTCCGCCTGAAGGCGGGTGAGGAGGTGCAGATCGACATGGAGGAACTGCGCGACTATGGCGTCGGCGCGATGATCCTGGCCGAACTGGGCGTGCAGGACATGGTGCTGCTGACCAACACCCACCACACGCTGATCGGGCTCGACGGGTACGGCCTGTCGATCGTCGGCGAACGTCGCATCGAAAATTTTGAGGGAGACGCCTGATGGCGCATGTGTTGATCGTCGAGGCGCGCTTCTACGAGCATCTGAACGACCTGCTCCTGTCGGGCGCGCGCGCCGCGATCGAGGAGGCGGGCCACAGCCATGAGACGATCACCGTCCCCGGCGCGCTGGAGATTCCCGGCGCGGTAGCGATGGCGGCCGATTCGGGGCGTTACGACGCCTTCGTAGCGATCGGCGTGGTGATCCGCGGCGAGACCTATCATTTCGAGATCGTGTCGAACGAGAGCGCGCGCGGGCTGATGGCGCTGACCATGGACGGGCTGCCCATCGGCAACGGCATCATCACCACCGAGAACGAGGCACAGGCCCTGACCCGCGCCAAGCCGGACGAGAAGAACAAGGGCGGCGAGGCGGCCAAGGCGGCGCTCGCCATGCTGGCGCTGAAGGGCCGGTTCGGGTGACATCCCCCGTCCTCCAGACCGAGCGGTTGACCTTGCGGCTCCCCTCGGCGGAGGATTTCGAGGCGTGGGCGGCCTTCCATGCCGAGGAGGACACGATGCGCTTCCTGGGCGGTGTGCAGGCGCGCGGGGCGGCGTGGCGATCGCTATGCACCATGGTCGGCGCGTGGAGCGTGCGCGGTTTCGCCATGTTCTCGGTGATCGAGCGCGACACCGGCCGCTGGGTCGGGCGGATCGGACCCTGGCAGCCCGAGGGCTGGCCGGGCCGCGAGGTGGCCTGGGGCGTGGCGCGGGAGTTCGCCGGGCGCGGCTATGCCCATGAGGCCGCGGTCGCGGCGATCGACTATGCGGTCGACGTGCTGGGCTGGGACCATGTGATCCATACCATCGACCCCGAAAATGCGGGTTCGATCCGGCTGGCGCAGCGGCTGGGCGCGGTGAACGAAGGGCCGGTCCGCCTACCCGCCCCGCTGGAGAGCTTCCGCGTCGACGCCTGGGGCCAGAGCGCCGACCAATGGCGCGCGCGGCGGGAATCCCTCCCCCAATGACCGACATGCCGCCCTCCCGCTTTCGCGTCGTCGAGCGGGGTCGGCGGCTGGTGGTGATCGACACCCAGGCGGGCAAGACCCTGCCGACGCCGCGTTCGGAGACGCCGCGCGCCCTATCGGACAAGGGCAAGCCGCGACTCTCGTTGCCCGCATTCCAGTTGCCCAAGACGCTGCGCTTCGACGGTGGTGGAAGCTGGGCCACCGACAGCTTCTATGACGCCAAGGGGCCGCGCACCCTGACGCTGGACGCGGGTGCGATGCAGAAACTGCGCCTGGCGGGCATCTGGCTGGTGGTGCTGATCGTGATCTGGGCAGTGGTCGGGGCGTTTCTACCCATATTCTGGGCCACGCCGATGCTGCTTTTCAATTCCAAGGTGCGGGAGACGGTGCGGAATCAGGCAACTCTGTTCCTCGACGGGCTGGATTCGTCGGGATAGTCCCCGACCTCCGTTCAGGCTGAGCGAAGTCGAAGCGCACGGTTCGCACTGGCCGCGAGGGTTTCCCTTGGCCTTCGACTTCGCTCAGGCTGAACGGGGGTTTGGGCTCCAGCTCCGCATAAATACGCGCCACCCCGGCGGAGGCCGGGGTCCAGGTGCCATCCGGCGCGTGGCCTGGTACCGCCCGCGCCTTCGACATCGCTTTGCGACTGGCCCCCTGCCTTCGCCGGGGTGGTCCGTCATAGGGAAGGGACGGGGACATACCCCGCCCCCCATCATCACGCCGCGCGGGCCTGTTCGGCGAGCGTCGGATAGTCGATATACCCCTCCGGCCCCTGGCTGTACCAGGTCTTCATGTCGCTCTCGTTCAGCGCCGCGCCGGTGCGCAGCCGTTCGGGCAGGTCGGGATTCGCCAGGAAGGTCCGGCCGAACGCGATGCCGTCCGCCACGCCCGAGTCGAGTGCCGCTTGCGCCTTTTCCCGGCTGTCGAAATCGCTGTTGAGGATCAGCGGCCCCTTGAACACCTCGCGGATCTGCGGCGACAGCTTGGGCACGTCGGTGCGGCCATAGGTGCCGTCCGGCCCGATCTCACGCAGTTCCAGGAACGCGATGCCCAGGTCCGACAGCATCTTGGCGGCGGGCACGAAGACCGAGGCGGGATCGCTGTCGTCGACGCCCTGGCTGTCGCCATTAGGCGAGAGGCGCACCGCCACCCGCTCCTTGCCCGCGACCGAAATCACCCGCTCGGCGATCTCGCGGAGCAGGCGGATACGGTTCTCCGGGCTGCCGCCATATTCGTCCTCACGGTGGTTCGCCCCGTCGCGCAGGAATTCGTCGATCAGATAGCCGTTGGCCGCGTGGATCTGCACCCCGTCGAACCCGGCGGCCAACGCATTGCGCGTCGCCAGTTCATAATCGTCGAGCAGGCGCGGGATTTCGGAGAGTTCCAGCGGGCGCGCCGTCTCGAAATCCTTTTTGCCCTCGAACGTATGCGCCTGCCCCTCGGTGCGGGTGGCGGAGGAGGACACCGGCTGCATCCCCGTGACCGAGCTGTGGACCTGGCGGCCCATATGCCAGAGCTGCGCGACGATCCGGCCGCCCGCCTTGTGCACGGCTTCCGTTACCGGCTTCCAGGCCGCGACCTGCTCGTCGGTCCACAGACCCGGCGCATAGGGCCAGCCCAGGCCTTCGCGGCTGATGCCGGTGGCTTCCGAGATGATCAGGCCCGCGCTGGCACGCTGGGCGTAATATTGCGCCATGATCGGCGTCGGCACCGCGTCGCGGGTGGCGCGGGCGCGGGTCAGCGGCGCCATCAGGATACGGTTGGGGGCGTGGATCGCGCCCAGGTCGATGGGGTCGAACAGAGTTGGCATCAAAATCAAATCCTTCAGCGGCCTTTCCGGCCTGGCGCAACGCAGATAGGGCGTTAAGGGAGCCCATGCCCGTGTCCACGCCCCCAAGAAAAACTGAACCGATGCAAAGCGATCGTCTGTCGGTCCGGGGCGGACCGACCGGAACGCCGCCGCTGGCCTTCGCGGCGGTGATCCTGGCCAATGTCGCGCTGGCCTTCGGGCCATTGCTCGTGCGGATGGCCGATACCGGGCCGGTCGCCTCGGCCTTTTGGCGGATCACGCTGGCGGCCCCCGTGCTGGCGATCGTCGCGCTGATCGGTCCCGCGCGACCGCGTATGCCTGGCAAGGGGCAGGCGGGGCTGTGGATGCTGCTGCTGGTCGGCGGGGTCGCCTTTGCGGGCGATCTGGGCACCTGGCATATCGGTATCCGCCAGACGACGATGGCCAACGCCACGCTGTTCGGCAATTCGGCGACCTTCATCTTCCCGCTCTATGGCTTTCTTGCCGCGCGCGCCTGGCCCTCGCGCAGCCAAGGAATCGCGCTGATCCTGGCGGCGCTGGGTGCGGGGCTGTTGATGGGGCGCAGCTATCAGGTCGATCCGCGTCATCTGGTCGGCGATCTGATGTGCGTCCTGGCGGGCGTGCTCTACGCACTCTACTTCATCCTGATGGCGCGGGTGCGGGAGCACATGCCGCCGGTCCCGGCGCTCGCCTGGTCGACCATGGCCAGCATCGTGCCGCTGTTCGTCTTCGCCATTCTGCTGGGCGAGCGGATATGGCCCGACCATTGGAGCGCGCTGATCCTGCTGGCGCTGGGGAGCCAGATCATCGGCCAGGGGTTGATGATCTATGCGCTGGGGCTTTTGAGCCCGCTGGTCGTCGGCCTGGCCCTGCTGGTCCAGCCGATGGTGGCGACGGCGATCGGCTGGCTGGCCTATGGCGAGACGCTGGCGCTGCCCGATCTGGTGGGCGTCGCGATGGTGGCGGTCGCGCTGGTGCTGGTCCGGCACGGATCGTCCAAGGCGGTTGCCAAACCGGGCGCGTTGGACAACGAGTGAAGCATATGACCGAGGCTGCCATGACCGATGTTCAGGACCTGACTCTCGACGAGGTACGCGCCCTTCTGGCCGAGGGGATCGCGTCCAACGCGGCCTTTGACGGCTGGGGCGACGAGGCGCGGGACATGGCGGCGGATGCGGCGGGCGTCGACCGCGACATCGCGCGGCTCGCGTTCAAGGACGGCACCGTGGCGATGATCGACGCTTGGTTCGCGTCGATCGACCAGGCGATGGTCGAGGCCGTCCCCGCCGAACAGGCCGCCGCGATGAAGATCCGCCAGCGCATCACCGCGCTGGTCGAGGCGCGGCTGGCGGCGGTGGCCCCCAATCGCGAGGCGCTGCGCCGCGCGCTGACCATCCTAGCCATGCCGCAAAACGCCGCGAGCGGCGCGCGACTCGGCTGGCGGACGGTCGATACCATCTGGGCGCAGGCGGGCGATACCGCGACCGACTACAACCACTATACCAAGCGCGCGACGCTGTTCGCGGTCTATGCCTCGACCATCGCGGTGTTCCTGAACGACGAGAGCGAGGATCATGCCGATACCCGCGCCTTTCTGGCCCGCCGCATCGAGGGGATTATGCGGTTCGAAAAGTGGAAGGCGGGGATCGCCAAGCGGGGCGAGAATATGCCCAGCCTGTCGCGATTTATCGGGCGGTTGCGTTATCCGGCGGTGTGATTTGGGTTTGGGGTTGAAGGTTTCCCTTGGGCTTCGACTTCGCTCAGCCCGAACGGAGCGTAGGAATGGCTGAACGGGGTTGGGTATGGGTCTGGATACCATCCTCCGTTCAGGCTGAGCGAAGTCGAAACCCACGCCCTCACCCCGCCCCAATCCCCAAACCCGTCACCCATTTCACCAACAGGTAATTGATAATCAATCGCACGGGCGTTATGTATGTCCCATGGCGATGCTCAGCAGTCTCGAAACCCTTCCCCGGCGGCAACCGGCGACCGTGGCCGCGATCGACTGGGCCCAGCTGGCGTTGCCCGAGGCGCGCCGTCTGCGCGAACTGGGCTTCGACGAAGGCGTGGGGGTCGAGGTGCTGCACCGCGCGACCCTGGGCAGCGGGCCGATCGCCTGCCGGATCGGTCGGATGACGGTAGCGCTGCGTCGCCGGGTCGCCGCCTCGATTCGCGTCGCGCCGGGCGCCTGAAGCCGATCCGGATATAATGAACGCCGCACCGCTGGTTGCGCTCGTCGGCAATCCCAATGCCGGCAAAAGCGCCCTGTTTAACGCGCTGACCGGCGCGCGGCAGAAGGTCGGCAATTATCCCGGCGTCACGGTCGAGCGCCATTCGGGCCGGCTGGTGCTCGACGACGGTCGCCCGGTCGAGCTGGTCGACCTGCCCGGCGCCTATAGCCTGGATCCCGGCAGCCTGGACGAGCAGGTCACGCGCAACGTCGTGATGGGATCGCAGGCGGGCGAGCGGCGCCCCGACGCGCTGGTCGTGGTGGTCGATGCGGCCAATCTCGACAATCACCTGCGCTTCACGTTGCAGCTGATCGCACTCGGCCTGCCGGTCGTGGTCGCGCTCAACATGGTCGACCTGGCCGAGCGCGATGGCCTGACGCTCGATGCGGATATTCTGGCGCGTGAGCTGGGGGTGACGGTGATCCCGACGGTCGCGGTGCGTCGTCGCGGCCTGGACGCCCTCAAGGCCGAGATCGACCGGCTGGTCGCCCAGGAGCGCGCCCAGGCCGTCGCCTCCGCCGACCAGATCGACGACATCGTCACCCTGCAACGCCGCGCCCGCCGGATCGCATCGGCCGCGACCGTGGCCGAGACCCCGACCCGCCGCTGGACCCATTTGTTCGACTCGGTCGCACTGCATCCGATCGTCGGCCCCATCCTGCTGATCGCGCTGCTCTTCATCATGTTCCAGGCGGTCTTCGCCTGGTCGCAGACGCCGGTCGAATGGATCGAGGACGGATTCAAATGGCTGGAGATCCAGGCCGGGCTGCTGCTGCCCGAGGGCTGGTTCCGCAGCCTGATCACCGACGGCCTGATCGCCGGGGTCGGCGCGGTCATCGTCTTCCTGCCGCTGATCCTGATCCTGTTCCTGTTCATCCTGGTGCTGGAGGCGACCGGGTACATGGTCCGCGCAGCCTTCCTGATGGACCGGCTGATGGCGCAGGTCGGCCTGTCGGGCCGCGCCTTCATCCCGCTGCTCTCGTCCTTCGCCTGTGCGGTGCCCGGCATCATGGCGACGCGGACGATCGACGATGAGAAGGACCGGCTGACCACCATATTGATCGCGCCGCTGATGACCTGTTCGGCGCGGCTGCCGGTCTATACCATCATCATCAGCGCCTTCATTCCCGACCGGCAGGTGTTGCCGTTCGTAGGCTTGCAGGGGCTGGTGCTACTAGGCCTCTATCTGATGGGCATCGTCGGCGCGTTCGTCGCCGCGCTGCTGCTCCGCCGCACCGTCACCAAGGGCGCGTCGTCGGGCTTCATGATGGAAATGCCCAAATATCAGTGGCCGCATATCCGCGACGTACTGCTCGGCCTGTGGAGCCGCGCGCTGATCTTCCTGAAGCGCGCCGGGACCACCATCGCGCTGACCACCGTGATCCTGTGGGCGCTCCTCTCCTTCCCCAAGCCGCCGGAAGGCTCGGGCATCTCGCCGGTCGATTATTCGATCGCGGGCCGCATCGCGAGCGGGATCGAGGTCGTGGTGCGCCCGATCGGCTTCAACCGCGACATCGCCCTTGCCCTCGTCCCCGCCATGGCCGCGCGCGAAGTCGCGGTGGCCGCCATCGGCACCGTCTATGCCATCGACGATACCGAGCATGAGGGCGGGCAGAAAGCGATGACCGACAAGCTGAAGCGCAACTGGTCGCTGCCCACCGCGCTCGCCTTCCTGATGTGGTTCGTCTTCGCGCCGCAGTGCATTTCCACCATCGCGGTGACGCGGCGAGAGACCAATGGGTGGAAATGGCCCGCCTTCATGGTAGGGTATCTCTTCGTGACCGCCTATGTCATGGCGGGCATCACATATTGGCTGGCCGTCTTCGCCGGCCTCTAGAACAAGCACAGGACTGATACATGGCGGGCAGCGTCAACAAGGTGATTCTCGTCGGCAATCTGGGACGCGATCCCGAGAGCCGCTCCTTCCAGAATGGCGGCAAGGTGGTCGAGCTGCGCATCGCCACGTCGGAATCGTGGAAGGACCGCAACAGCGGCGAGCGCAAGGAAAAGACCGAGTGGCACACGGTCAAGATCTTCAACGAAGGTCTGGCCAATGTCGCAGAGCGCTTCCTGCGCAAGGGCTCGAAAGTGTATATCGAGGGCGCGCTGACCACCCGCAAATGGCAGGACCAGCAGGGTAACGACCGCTACTCGACCGAGGTGACGCTGCAGGGCTTCAACTCGGTGCTGACCATGCTCGACGGCCCCGGCGGCGGCCAGGGCGGCGGCGGCGGTCGCGGTGGCAGCGACTTTGGCGGCGGCGATGATTTCGGCGGCGGCGACTTTGGTGGCGGGTTGAGCGGCTTTGGCGGCGGCAGCCGTGGCGGTTCGGGCAACCAGAGCGGCGGCGGAAGCCAGAATGGGAACGGCGGCAACCGTGGCGGGTTCGGACAGGGCGGCGGCTTCGCCGACGATCTGGACGACGACGTGCCGTTCTGATCGGGCAGGTTTTCCTCAAGGGGCGGAGATGGACAAGACGCTGGAAGACGATGCGACGGCCTGCCCTGGCGTGCGTGTAGCTGACACCCCCGCTTCCGCATCCGTGCGCGAGGCCGATCGCGCCGCCGTCATCCGCGCCTATGATCTGGCGGGCTATCGCGATAGCGGGCAGCTCGACGATCTGGCCGCCTTCGCCGCCGAACTTTGCGGCACGCCGATCGCGCTCGTCAGCGTAGTCGAAGAGGAAACCCAGCAATTTCTGGCGACGGTCGGCATCGACGCGGCGCAGACGCCGCGCGACACATCCTTCTGCGCGCATGTGATGGTCGGCCGGACCCGGACCATGGTCGTCCCCGATGCGCGTAGCGATGTGCGTTTCGCCGATTATTCGCTGGTGAAGGGCCCACCCTATATTCGCTTCTACGCCGGCGCCCGGCTTCTTTCGCGTGAAGCCATACCGCTGGGCGCGATCTGCGTCATTTCTCCCGAGCCACGCCCCGATGGCCTGACTCCGTTCCAGCAGCGCGGGCTGGAAGTGCTGGCGACCGCCGTGATGGGCCGGTTGCAGGACCGCCGCGCGCGGCGAGAGCATGAACGCACCGTCGAGGCGTCCGAGGCGCGCGTCGCCGACAGCGAGCAACGGTTCCGGACGCTGGCCGACACCATGCCGCAAATGGTCTGGTCGACCCAGCCCGACGGCTTCCACGACTATTATAATGCCCGCTGGTACGAGTTCACCGGCATGCCCGACGGCTCGACCGATGGCGAGGCGTGGAACGGCATGTTCCATGTCGACGACCAGGACCGCGCCTGGGCCCGGTGGCGGCACAGCCTGGCGACCGGCGATCCCTATCAGATCGAATATCGCCTGCGGCATCGCGACGGCACCTATCGCTGGGTGCTGGGCCGCGCGCTGCCAATCCGCGATGGCGAGGGACGGATCACGCGCTGGTTCGGCACCTGCACCGACATCCATGAGCAGAAACTGGCGCTGGAAGAGCGCGAAATCGTCAGCCAGGAGCTGAGCCACCGGATCAAGAACATCTTTGCGGTGATCTCCGGCCTGATCGCCTTTGCCGCGCGCAGCCATCCGGGCTTTACCGGCATCGCCAGCGACCTGCGCGACCGGATCACCGCGCTGGGCCGTGCGCACGACTTCGTCCGGCCGCATAGCCCCCAGTCCCGGCCCAAAGCGCGGCAGGACTCGCTGCACGGGCTGCTGACCGACCTGTTCGATCCCTATCGCGGCGATACCGATGCGCGCATCCGCCTGTCGGGCGACGATGTGCCGGTCGACGACCGCTCCGCGACCCCGCTCGCGCTGCTGTTCCACGAACTGGCGACCAATGCGGCCAAATATGGTGCCCTTTCGGTGACCGAGGGGCATGTCGACCTGGCGATCGTCCGCGAGGGCGACATGGTCGCGTTGTGCTGGCGGGAACGCGGTGGCCCCATGCTGGAAGCCGTGCCCCACCATAGCGGGTTCGGCTCGCAACTGGTCGAGTTGTCGGCGGTCCGGCAGCTGGGCGGCACGGTGCAGCGCGACTGGCATCGCGACGGGCTGGTGGTGACGATCCAGGTGCCGCTGGCAGCGTTCAGCCGTCCGGCGGGCACGGGGCCCTGCCGTTAAAAGCTGCGCTGAGGTAGCGTCGAGGCCGAGCCGTCAGGCGCTCAGCCCGAGCGGAACGACATATTCGGTCGGCTGCTCTACCGCGCCGATCGTTCCCCCGGTCGCCATCGCCGCCGCCGCCAGGATCGCACGTTCGCTGAAGGGCTTGCGGATATAGCCCAGCGCCTGGACATGCGTACCGATCTGTGCGGGATTGGCGGTGACGAACACGATCTTCAGCCCGAAATCCTGCGCCAGTCGATGCGCGATCTCCGGCCCCGTCGCACCGTCGCGCAGGTTCACATCGACAAAGGCAAAGCTGCATCCGGGCGCGGTTTCGATGGCGGTGCGGCTATCCGCCGCGATTCCGGCGACATTATAGCCAGCATCGGTCAGAATGCGCTCCAGATCGAGGGCCACGAAAATCTCGTCTTCCACGATCAGGGCGGTTTGGCTCATGTCAAATTCCCGTCACTTTCGCCCTCAACATTCTTGATACAGATAAAGTTCCGGCAAATGTCATGATTTCACCGACGTAACAAAAATACCGCATGTTCAGCCCGGAAATTGGCCGCCGCCGCGCTGGTCGGCCGGCCGCGCGACAGGAACCAGCTGCCCTCCACCGTGATCCGCCGCTGGCGGACAAAGGCGCGGAAGTCGTCGATCGTCACATGGTGGATGTTGGGCGTGTCATACCATTGTTCGGGCAGCAGCTTGGTCACCGGCATCCGCCCACCCCAGAGCAGCGACAGGCGCACCCGCCAATGCGCGAAATTGGGAAAGGACACGAAGGCGCGATTGCCGATGCGCAGCAGATGGTCGAGCACCTGGTCGGGCGCGCGCGCGGTCTGCAGCGTCTGGCTGAGGATCGCATAGTCGAACCCCTTGTCGGGATAGCCCGCCAGGTCGACATCGGCATCGCCCTGCACCACCGCCAGCCCGCGCGCGACGGCCGAGGCGACATTGGCCGGATCGATCTCCAGCCCGCGCGCGTCCACGCCTGCTTCGTCGCGCAGCGCCGCCATCAACTGCCCGTCGCCGCAGCCTATATCGAGCACACGCGCGCCGCGCGCGACATGACGTGCGATGATCGCCAGATCGGGCCGCAACGCCTCGCTCATGGCTCGGCCCGCAGGAAACCGTCGATCACCCGGTTCATCTCGGGCGCCTCCAGCAGGAAGGCGTCATGGCCATAGGGGCTCGACAGCTCGACGAAACTCGCCGCCGCCCCCGCCGCGTTCAGCGCCTGCACGACGCTGCGCGACTCGGAAGTGGGGTACAGCCAGTCGGTGTCGAAGCTGACGATGCAGAAGCGGGTCTTCGTCCCCCGGAAGGCGTTGGCGAGCAGCCCGCCATGCTCCTCGGCCAGATCGAAATAATCGAGCGCGCGGGTAATGTAGAGGTACGAGTTCGCATCGAACCGGTCGACGAAGCTCAGCCCCTGATGCCGGAGATAGCTCTCGACCTGGAAATCGGCGTCGAAGCCGAAGCTCTTGGCCCCGTCCGGCCGGTCGGGCCGCGCCTGGAGCCGACGCCCGAACTTCTCGGTCAGCCCGGCTTCCGACAAATAGGTGATGTGCGCCGCCATCCGCGCCACCGCCAGGCCGGCGGCAGGAGGATCGTTCGACTCGTAATAGGCGCCGCCGCGCCATTTCGGGTCGGCCATGATCGCCTGTCGCCCCACCTCGTGGAACGCGATATTCTGCGCCGAATGCCGCGCGGTCGAGGCGACCATGACGCAGGCGCGCACCCGCTCGGGAAGGGTCGCGGCCCAACTGATGGCCTGCATCCCGCCCATCGAGCCGCCGACCACCGCCTTCAACACGCCGACGCCCAGATGGTCGAGCAGCATGGCCTGCGCGCGCACCATGTCGCGGATGGTGATGACCGGGAAGCGCATCCCCCAGGGTTCGGCAGTCGAGGGGTCGATGGTCGCGGGACCGGACGATCCCATACAGCTGCCGATGACGTTCGAGCAGATGATGAAATGCCGCGCCGGGTCGATCGGCTTGCCCTCGCCCACCAGACGCGTCCACCAGCCGGGCTTGCCGGTGCGCGGATGGGGCGAGGCGACATGCTGGTCGCCGGTCAGCGCATGGCAGATCAGGATGGCATTGGAGCCGTCCGCATTCAGCGTGCCATAGGTCTCATAGCCGATCTCGACCGGCGACAGGAAGCCGCCGCCGTCGAGCCGCAGCGGCCCGGGCAGCACGACATGCCGCGACAGACCGAAACGCTGGTCGTCGCCAAGGGATTGCGTGGAAACGGAAGCGGCCATGGAGCGATATCCGCTAGGCCGCGATGCTTGGCAACGCAAGGGCGAGGCCGCTATGGCGGGCCCATGACCGAGCTTACCGCCCCCGAACCGATCTCCTGGGTCAAGGCGATCGCGCCTTATGTCCCCGGCCGCGCGACGACCGATGACGGGCGCAAGGTCGTCAAACTCTCGTCCAACGAGAATCCGCTGGGCACGAGCGAAAAGGCGCGCGCCGCCTTTGCCGCCGCCGCCAGCCAGCTGGAGCGTTACCCGGACGCGAGTGCGACCGCTTTGCGCGAGGCGATCGGCGCGGTGCATGGGCTCGACCCGGCGCGGATCATCTATGGCACCGGCTCGGACGAGATCCTGCATCTGGCGGCGGGCGCGTTCGCCGGGCCGGGGGACGAGATCATCCATGTCCGCTACGGCTTCTCGGTCTATGAGATCGCGACCCGCCGTGTCGGCGCGGAGCCGGTGGTGGTCGCCGATCACGACTATGCCACCGATGTCGACGCGATCCTGGCCGCCGTCACGGACAAGACCAAGGTCGTCTTCGTCGCCAATCCCAACAACCCGACCGGCACCTATGCGGGCGCGGGCGAGATTGCGCGGCTGCACGCCGGGCTGCCTGCCCATGTCCTCTTGGTCCTCGACCAGGCCTATGCCGAATATCTGGACGTCGGCGAGGATGATGGCGGGCTGGCGCTGGCCGAGCAGGCCCCGAACGTGCTGGTGTCGCGCACCTTTTCCAAGATCCACGGGCTGGCCGCCGAGCGGATCGGCTGGGGCTATGCCTCGGCGGCGATCGTCGACGCGCTGCACCGCATCCGCGCGCCGTTCAACGTGACCATCGCGGGCCAGAATGCCGCGATCGAGGCGATCCGCGACCGCGCCTTTGTCGAGGCGTCACGCGCGCACAATGCCACGTGGCTCGCCTGGTTCGAGGAGCAGATCGCGTCGCTCGGCAATGCGGGGCTGCGCTGCGTGCCGTCCAAGGCGAATTTCTCGCTCGTCCTGTTCGAGGGCAAGCTGACCGCCGAGCGCGCCTATCATGGCCTGATGGATGCCGGCTACATCGTCCGCTGGCTGCCGGGCCAGGGCCTCGGCCAGGCGCTGCGCATCACCATCGGCACCGAGGACGAGGTGAAGGGCGTCGTCGCCGCACTGCGTGCCATGGTGGAATCTGAGGCGAAGGGGGCATAATGCTGCCCTTCGCGCGGATCACCATCATCGGGCTCGGCCTGATCGGCTCCTCGGTCGCACGGGCGACGCGCAAGGCGATGCCGACCGCGCGGATCACCGCCTATGACGCCGATCCGGCGGTGCGCGAGACGGTGCGCGCGCTCGATCTGGCCGATGACGTCGCCGACACGGCGGGCGCCAGCGTGATCGACGCCGACTTCGTCATCCTCTGCGTGCCGGTCGGCGCGATGGGCGCGGTCGCCGCCGAATTCGCCGACGACCTGCCCGCCGAGGCGGTCGTCTCCGACGTGGGCAGTTGCAAGGGCTCGGTCCTCGCCGCGCTGACCGACGCGCTGCCCGGTGCAACGATCATCCCGGCGCACCCGGTCGCGGGCACCGAGCGCAGCGGGCCGGAGGCGGGCTTCGCCACGCTGTTCCAGAAGCGCTGGTGCATCGTCACGCCGCCAGAGGGCGCGGACGAACTCGCCGTCGAGCGGGTGGCGGAATATTGGCGGCGGCTGGGCGCCGATGTCGAACTGATGGCCCCCGATCATCACGACCGGGTGCTCGCCGTCACCAGCCATCTGCCGCACCTGATCGCCTATACGATTGTCGGCACCGCCAGCGATCTGGAGGAGGTGACCCAGTCCGAGGTCATCAAATATTCGGCGGGCGGTTTCCGCGACTTCACCCGCATCGCCGCATCGGACCCGACCATGTGGCGCGACGTGTTCCTGACCAATCGCGAGGCGGTGCTGGAGATGCTCCAGCGCTTCTCCGAGGATCTCAGCCAGCTGCAACGCGCGATCCGCTGGGGCAAGGGCGACGAGCTGTTCGACCTGTTCAGCCGCACCCGCGCCATCCGCCGCTCGATCATCGACCAGGGCCAGGACGACGCCCGCGAGGATTTCGGGCGGAATCACGAGGGATAGACCCATTCCTCCCCTGCAAGGGGAGGGGGACCAGCGAAGCTGGTGGAGGGGTGTCCCCGCTGGCCGTGACACCCCTCCGTCAGTCCTTCGGACTGCCACCTCCCCTTACAGGGGAGGAAGTTTCTCCAGCGCATTCATCGCCGCATGCACCCGCGCTTCTGCCTCGGCGCGGGGTAGGCCCGGCGGGATCACCTCGCCGAAGCGCAGCGTCACCACGCCCGGCCGCTTCAGCCCTTTGCGCGGCCAGACCAGCCCCGAATCGGTCGCCACCGGCACCACCGGCAGGTTCAGCATCCGGTACAGCCCGGCGAATCCCGGCTTCAGCGGCGGCGTCTCACCCGGCTTTACCCGCGTGCCTTCGGGAAAGATCATGATCGCCCGCCCCTGCCCCACCGCGACCTGCGCATCGCGCATCATGCCGCGCATCGCCCTGGCCGAGGCGGATCGGTCGACGACAATCGCGCCGTACTTGCGCACCGCCCAGCCCCAGAGCGGAATATTGGCCAGCTCGCGCTTCAGCACCATGGCGGGGGCGCCCAGGATGCGTTGCAGCTCCATCGTCTCGAACATCGCCTGGTGCTTGGCGGGATAAAGTGCGGGCGTGGTCGGCCGCGTCCCTTCCACCCGCACCCGAATCCCCAGGATCCAGCGGGTGCAGATCCGGTGGAACCGCGTCCAGGTCGTCGCCCAGTGGATCACCGCGTGGCGTCCCCCGACCGCGATCAGCGGCGACAGCAGCGCCATCACCGCCGACACCGGATAGAAGATCGCCACGAACACGATGTTGCGAAGAAGAATCACGCCCCTATCCCCGTCCAAAGCGCGATCCGGCGCAGGATCAGCTTGTTATATTCGTTGACCAGCGTGCCCATGCGCGGCTCCGACGGCACCCCGTCGCCCAGCACCAGGATCTGCCGCCCCAGCGCCGCGCGCAACTCCATCCGCGCGCGCGGCAAATGCCAGTCGGAGGTGACGAGGCGCACGGTGCGATAGCCATGCTGGCGCACCCAGTTCGCCGTCTCCTCGGCATTGGAGCGCGTGTCCACCGCCTCGCCGCCCAGGTCGATGCAGCAGGAAAACAGGGCAGGCGCGGTATGATAGGTCCGCGCCAGGTCGATCGGTCGCACGCCCGGCGCGACGCCGGTGACCAGCATCCGCTTGGCCTGATGCGCTTTCAGCAGCGCGATGCCGCGGTCGATCCGCCCCGCGCCGCCGGTCGGCACCACGATCGCATCGGTGGTATTGTTCTCCAGCGGGTGCGGCAGGGTCAGCATGAAGGCCACGAAGCCCAGGCACCAGGCGAGTGCCGCCAAGCCGAACAACCGCAGCACGTTACAGCATCCGCCGCATCTGGCGCAGCACCGCAAGCCGCGCCGCGACCACCGCCAGCAGGACGAAGCCAAAGGGCACGGCGACCAGCAGGCCAATGTCCGCCACGCCCAGCCGCATCTCGTCGAGCAACTGCGAATCGAGCGCCCCCACCTCCCGCGCGATCAGCAGGATGGCGGCCCCCGCAAACACGCTGCCCGCCACCGCGCCGATCCCGGCGTCGATCGCGATCCGCCGCTGGAACAGCCGCGCCACCTGCCGGTCGGTCGCGCCGAGCATGTGGATGACCTCGATCGTGCCGCGATGCGCCTCCAGCCCGGCACGCGCGGCCAGCATCACGACGGCCCCGGTGGCGACCAGCATCAGGATGATGATCGCGCCCGCCAGCCAGGCGGCGGTGTCGAGCAGCCGCCCGACCGGCCCCAGCCAGGTGGCATGGGCATCGACCCGTGCGGCGGGGCTTGCGCGGGTGACCGCCACGGTGACGCGGGCGATCGCGGCGGCAGCATCACTGGTCAGGTCGACGTCGATCAGGGCGGGCACGGGCAGCCCCGCCGCCTCGGCATCGGTGCCCAGCCAAGGCTGCAGCATCCGGGCGAGATCGGCCTGCGGCACCGGGGTCGCACGGGCGACGTCACCTTGCGCGCGCAGGACGCGCAGCACCTGCGCGGCGGCGGCATCGCGGCGCTGCGTCTCGCCCTCGACGATCTGGACGGTCAGCCGCCCCGCCATCTGCCGGTCGAGCGCACCCGCTGCCCGCGCGGTGGCCAGGCCGGCGGCGGCGGACAACAGGGTCAGGAACAGCATGATCGCGATGACCCAGCTCATCACATGCGCGCCGCCGACATCGTCCAGCGCGCGCGATTCCGCACCGCCCCGGCGGCGGCCCCGTGTGAGCGTCCGCGTCACAGCCCGCTCCGCACGGTGGTCGAACGCGGGGGCGCCGCCGGGGATGGTGGCGGGGATGGTGGCGGCAGGTCGGGCCATTGCGCGTCGACCAGCCGCCCGCGCTCCAGATGCATGTGATGCGCCGACGGGATCCGCTCGATCAGATGCCAGTCATGGGTCGCCATCACGACCGTGGTGCCCAGCCGGTGGAGCGAGTTGAACAGGTGCAGCAAGCGTTCGGCCATGACCGGGTCGACATTGCCGGTCGGCTCGTCCGCGACCAGCAGTTCGGGCCGCGCGATCACCGAGCGGGCGATCGCCACCCGCTGCTGCTCGCCACCCGACAGGGTCGCGGGCCGCGCGCCCGCGCGCTCGGACAGGCCGATCCAGGTCAGCATCTCGCGCACGGCGCGCGCAATCTCCGATTCGGCCATGCCCGCCACACGTAGCGGCAGGGCGATATTGTCCGCCGCCGACAGATGCGGGATCAGCCGGAAATCCTGGAACACCACCCCGATCCGCCGCCGAAAGCCGGGCAGCCGGTCGCGCGGCAGGATCACCGCATCCTCGCCGAACAGGCGGATGATGCCCCGGCTGGGCCGCTGCGACAGGTAGAGGAGCTTCAGCAGCGAGGTCTTGCCTGCGCCGCTGGCCCCGGTCAGGAAATAGAATTGGCCCGACCGCAACGTGAAGCTGACGTCGCACAGGGTTTCCTCGCCCGCGCCGTAGCGAAGGCCGACATTCTCGAACTGGACGATGTTCGCCATGCCCCATGGGCCTTGGCATGGCCCGGCCCCGGCTTCAAGTTCCGCGCTTCACGCTTGCCACGCCTAGGGGCGGCGTGCTTACTGGACGGGCGGGGGGCCTGAACCGGATGGTCTGTTCGCCTGTGACCTGTCCTGTCCGTTGAAGTGCCTGCATGATCCTGGAATGCCCCGAGTGCCGCACCCGCTATCTGGTGCCCGACAGCGCGATCGGGCCGGAGGGACGGACCGTGCGTTGCGCCAATTGCCGGCACAGCTGGTTCCAGTCGCCGCCCGAGCCGGAACCCGAACTGCCGCTGCCGCCCGTGGCGCAGGACCCGATTGGCGCGGAACCGGACGGGGCCTTTGCCGAGCCGCCGCCGCCGGTCATCATGCCCCCGCCCGCGCCGCCGATCCTGGCGCAGGAGGATGCCGGGTTCGACGCCTTTGCCCATCGCCCGCCCTTCCGCGCCCGCCGCAACCCGGTGCGCCGCTGGACCATCGGGGCAGTCGCCGCGTGCCTGTTGCTGCTGGCCGCGACGGCGGCGATCATGTGGACGGGGATGCCGGGCATCGGCGGCTGGCTGGGCATCGGCACGACCGAATCGGCGCTGGAACTACGCTCCAACCCGATCGAGCGGCGCGAGCTGGAGAACGGCTCGGAGCTGTTCGCGATTTCGGGCCAGGTCATCAACCCGTCGTCCAATACGCAGCGCGTACCCGATCTGCGCGCCGAGCTGAAGGACGCCAAGGGGCGCGTCGTCTTCTCCTGGGCGATCGCGCCGCAGCAGCGGACGCTGGGCCCCGGTGCGTCGATCGACTTCAACTCGGCCAAGCTGGACGTGCCGCCCAGTTCCAAGCGGCTGGATTTGAGCTTTGCGGGTGAGGGCGCGGCGAACTGATAGCGGGTCGCGTGGGCTTCGACTTCGCTCAGCCTGAACGGAGCGAAGGAACCGGGCCATATATACCAACAGCCGTTCAGCCTGAGCCCTTCGGCTGGCTGGCAAGCCAGCCGCTTAGGATAAACTTCGGCGCTCGCGCCGAAGTCGAAGGCCAAGGGAATCCCGCAGCCGCCGCGCGACGATCGCGAACCGCGCCCCGTGCAGCATCGCCGCGACCAGCATCCCCAGCCCCGAAGCCCAGGCAAGCGCCGCCGCCCCCCACCCCGCGCCGACCAGCCACCAGCCCAGCCCGCCGGTCACCACGAAATAGGCAATGATGCTGTTGATCCCCGCCGCCACCTGATCGCCCAGCGAGCGCAGCGCATAGACCAGCACGACCTGGACCCCGTCGAACAGGATGAACGGTGCCCAGATCGTCAGCATGGCGATCCCGGCCAGGTGCGCCTCGGGCATGGCCGGAAACAGGCCGACGACCGTCTGGGGCAGGCTCCATAGCGCCAGGCTGCACGCCCCCATGATCAGCGCCATCATGGCAAGCGCCAGCAGAGTGCGCGGCACCGCCGCCCAGGCCGTGCCCTCGCCCACCGCATTGCCCGCGCGCACGCCCGCCGCCGATCCCAGGCCGAGCGCCAGCGCGAAGGTCACGTTATGGACGGAGAAGACGATCTGGAAACCATGCGCGGTCGCATCGCCCAGCCGGGTCGACAGGGCGATCAGCACCGCGAACCCCGCCAGTTCCAGCCCCGAGGCGATGGCGGGCACGACGCCGAACCGGGCCAGCGCCGCCGCGCCCTTCAGCGTCGGGGCCCAGGCGGCGCGGTCCAGCCGCCGGACGCCGCGCTGTCCCCCACGCGGCAGTCGCATCGCGCTCGCCACCATCGCGACCGCCCCGATCGCCGAGGCGATGACCGTCGCCAGCGCAGCACCGACGGCCCCCAGTGCGGGCAACCCCAGCTCGCCCCCCGCCAGCGCCCAGGCGAGCAGCGCGTTGATCGGCAGGATCGACAGATTGACCATCGTCACCCGGCGCGGACGGCTGATCCCCTCCAGAAAGAAACTGGCGGCAACCAGCACAAGCTGGAACGGATAGCCCAGCGCCATCACCGCCACGACCCGCGCGGCCGGTTCGACCAAGGCGGGCGCCACCCCGATCCCGGCGAGCAGCTGCGCGCCGCCCAGCCCCAGGATCAGCATGGCGGCGACGCCCAGCATCAGCCCCAGTACCATGCCGTCGCGCAAGGCCTGGCCGGTCGCGGGCAAATCCCCCGCCCCGTCCGCCCGCGACGCACGCACCAGCACGCCCGACAGCCAGGCCAGACCGGTGACGATCGCAATATAGGTCAGCGACCGGCTGGCCGAGAGTGCTGCGACCTCATGCTCGCCGACCCGGCCGACCACGACGACATCGGTGACGTGCAGGATCGTCCAGTTCAGGCTGGTCAGCATCACCGGCCAGGCCAGCGCGAGCAGGCGTCGCGCCTCGGACAGGTCGGGGCGGAGGAAAGACGTCATAACCCTGCCCTAAGCGGGTTGGCCCCCGGGCGAAAGCCACCGCGACCCTTTGGCGAGAAAGACCATTGCGCTGCCCCTATCGCTTTGCTAGGGGCACCCGCCTACCAGCCCTCCGGCTTGCCGGTGGTGACTATCGAGTGCGGTCGTGGCGGAATTGGTAGACGCGCAACGTTGAGGTCGTTGTGGCCGAAAGGCCGTGGAAGTTCGAGTCTTCTCGACCGCACCAGATATTTCCGAAAATCCAGTATCGTGACGACGAGCGCCGATCGGCGCTCGTGGCCCATGCCGCCGCCTCAGCGCAGCGCGACGATCGCGGCCAGCGTTTCCATGCGCAGCGGCGAGACGAAGCGGAAGCCGAAGCGGCCGTCCTTCACCCAGCAGATCGTGCCCGGGATCGCGGTGCCGAGCGGGCGCACGACGATATGCCCCGCCAGACCGGGCTGGATCGCGCCATCCCCCTCCAGCTTGGCGCCGCCCGCCGAGATGTCGATCATCGCCGCGGTGAATTTGCGGTCGCCCAGCCGGACATCGGCGTTCAGCGCGATCGGGAATCGCGGCGGGCGCGGGATCGTGCCGTCCTCATTCTCGTGCGAGAAGATCCGTTCATAGGGTTGGGCCGAATCGAACTGGATGCCCGCCTTCTGCCCCTTCACCCAGCGGACCGTACCCGCCAGCGGCGGCAGGCCGCGTACCTCGATGCATATCGGATCGCCGACCGCGGGCACGTCGACGAATCGCGCCATCAGGCCGCTGGCGGAAATATTGTGGACCAGGCAGACGCCGGGATGGTCGCCGCACACCTTGCCCAGCAGCAGGACAGCCGAATGCCGCCGACCCGACCGCCGTTCGGCGGGCGTGCTATGCTGCTGTTCGACCTGTTCCATTCCCATTCCTTCGGCCAAGTCCACCCCCCTGTGGAATCCGGCATTTGCCCTGCCATATCCGAATCGGGTTAAAAAAGGCGAACAACTTCGCCCGCGCCGTACATAGGTGCATTCTGCGGTTCATCCTGCGGTCAGCGGCGCTGCGGCATCGGCCGCTTGTGGTCATGTTCAAAGCCCTGTAATTCGCGAGCCGTCCCATGCCTCGCGCGTCGTCCTCCCGGTCCTCCCGGCCCCGCTCTTCCAAGCCCCGCTCTCCCTGGCGGCGCCGGATCGTCGTAACCCTGCAGATCCTGATCGGCCTGGCCGTGCTGGCGGTCGGCGCGCTGGCCATCGCGGTCTTCGTCGCCAAGTCGCAGCTGCCCAGCTTCGACGAGCTGAAATCCTCGCCCAACGGCCAGATGATCCGCGTCCACGCCGCCGACGGATCGGTGATCGTGTCGCTCGGGCCGAGCTATGGCGAGTGGCTGCCCTATGACAGGATTCCGATCGTCATGCGCGACGCGACGATCGCGGTCGAGGATCGCCGGTTCCGCGAGCATCCGGGCGTCGACCCGATCGGCATCGCCCGGTCGGTCGAGGTGCGCCTGGAGAAGGGTCGCTGGAAACAGGGCGGCTCGACCATCACCCAGCAGATCACGCGTACCATCTTCCTGAACAACCAGAAGAAGTTCGGTCGCAAGTTCCGCGAGGCGATCCTGGCGCTGGCGATGGAGCTGAAATTCTCGAAGGACCAGATCCTCGAGTTGTATCTGAACAAGGTCTATTATGGCGGCGGCGCCTACGGCATCGACGCGGCCAGCCGGAAATTCTTCGGCCATGGCGCCGAGCATCTGAGCCTGTCCGAGGCGGCGGTGATCGCCGGCCTGGTCAAGGCGCCCTCCAACTATTCGCCGACCGCCGATGCCGAGGCGGCGGTGGGCCGCGCGGGCGTGGTCATCCAGCAGATGGAGCGCAACGGCTTCATCACCGCCGCCCAGGCCGCCGACGCCAATCCGCAAGCCCTGAAGCTGGCGCCCGAGCCCAAGCAGAATTCGGTGCGCTATTTCACCGACTGGGCGCTGCCCCAGCTCGACACGCTGATCGACGAGCAGAGCGCGCCGCTCGACGTGTGGACGACGCTCGACCTCAATATGCAGCGCGCGGCCGATTCGGCGGTCCGCGCCGATGCCCCGCCGGGAACGCAGGGCGCGCTGGTCAGCCTGGACCGCGACGGGGCGGTGCGCGCGATGGTCGGCGGGCTCGACTATGTCTCGACCAACTATAACCGTGCGACCACGGCGGTGCGCCAGCCGGGTTCGGCCTTCAAGCTGTTCGTCTATCTCGCCGCGCTGGAGGCGGGCCATAAGCCCGAGGACCAGGTGGTCGACGAACCCGTCACCATCGACGGCTGGTCCCCGCGCAACGATTCGCGGCGCAATTCGGGCAATGTGTCCCTGCGCACCGCCTTTGCCTATTCGCTGAATACGGTGGCGGCCAAGCTCGGCCAGGAAGTAGGTTTCCAGACGGTAGCCGACATGGCGCGCCGTTTCGGCATCACGACGCCGGTCAACACCCATCCCTCGATGGTGCTGGGCACGTCGGAGGTGCGGGTGATCGACATGGTCAGCGCCTTTGCCAGCGTCGCCAACAAGGGCGTGAAGGTCACGCCCTATGGCATCACCAAGGTGACGGCGAACGGCCAGACCATCTATACCCATGAGGTCGATCGCAGCCGGGTGCTGGTCGCCCCCTATATCGCCGCCGAGATGACCGACCTGCTGCAGACCGCGGTCAACACCGGCACCGGCCGCGCCGCGCAGATCGGCCGTCCGGTCGCGGGCAAGACGGGCACGACGACCAGCTCGAAGGACGGCTGGTTCCTGGGCTTCTCCAGCGGGATCACCACCGGCGTGTGGATGGGCCGCGATAATGGCAAGCCGGTCGCCGGGCTGCATGGCGGCACCGCGCCCGCCAAGGCCTTTGCCGATTATATGAAGGTCGCCGTCGCCAACCGCCCGATCGAGCAGTTCGAAACCCAGGTCACCCTGCCCGAATGGCAGCTGGAGCCGGATGAGGAGAGCTATTTCGGCGAGCCCGACAATGGCGTGAGCGCGGTCGATGCCGATGGCAATCCGCTGCCCTCGCCCACGGCGGTCGCGCCGGAGGACGGCAGCGAGACGGTGGAAATCCCGACCCGTCGCGAACCCGGTACGCCGCCACCCATCCAGCAGCAACCGGGTGCACCTGCACCCCAGCAACCGCCGGCACCCGCGCCGCAACAGCGGCTGGACCAGGCCTGGATCGACCGCGTGACCGGGCGCGGCAATGGCGCCGCGCCGCGTGACGGGCGGACCGGCGCCGCCCCGCGCGGCTCAGTCCGCGAGCGTCAGGACGACCGCCCGAACCAGTGAAGCCCCGCGCCATGCTGCCGCAACCAGGCGGTGGCAGGAGCCGGGTCCTCGCCCAGCAGCTCGGCGACGAGCGTGTGGAAGGCGGGGGCGTGGTTCATATGGACCCGGTGCGCGACCTCATGCGCCACCGTCGCGCGGCGGACGTAATCGGGGGCCAGGATCAGCCGCCAGCTATAGCGGATCGCCCCCGTCGAGGCGCAACTGCCCCAGCGCGCCTTCGGATCGGCGACGCTGACCTTCGACACCGCGACGCCCGCGAGCCGCGCGACCTCCGCTGTCTCGCGCGCCAGCACCTCCAGCGCCTGGCGCTTCAGCCAGGCCTCGACCCGGCGCCCCACCGTCTCCAGCGGGCCCGAGGCGATCAGCCGGTCGCCCTCGCGCTGGATCACCCGCGCGCGCCCCTCGACCCATTCGAGCCGTAGCGCGACGTCGCCGAATGGGATTTCGCAGCCCGGCACGAACGGCCGCGGCTGGGGCAGCCGCGCACGCTGCGCGTCGATCCAGTCCTTCTTGTCCTCGGCCCAGGCGAGCGCCTTTTTCAGCCCGGCGCGCTTGGGCACGACCAGGCGCGCGGTGCCGGTGGCGGGATCGACGCTGAGGCGGATGGTCTTGGCGGTCGGGTGGCGGACGACTTCGTCGATCACAATTCTCGGTCCACGATATGGTTTTCGAAATCGCCCGCATCATCCTCGCTGATCGTCCAGCCGCGCACCGATTGCCCGGCGCGGTGGACGGCCTCGCGGTCGCCGCAGACGAGGTAATGCCAGTCGGGCAGCGGCTCGTTCGCGGCGCGCAGGCGATAGGCGCAGGTGGTGGGCAGCCAGTCGATCGACCGGACATTGCCCATGGTCAGCCGCACGCATTCGGAGACATAGGCGCGGCGATGGCGATAGTTGGAGCATTGCCCGCTCCGCCGGTCGAGCAGGCGGCAGGCGACATTGGTCGCGACCAGCTCGCCCGTCTCCTCATCCTCCAGCTTGTGGATGCAGCATTTGCCGCAACCGTCGCACAGCGCCTCCCACTGCGCGCGGTCCAGGCTCTCGATCGGCTTTTCCCAGAAACGCTCCATCAGCGAACCCACTGGTCCAGCGTCTTGGCGACCGCCTCGGGCCCCTCATCGGCGGGCACCAGCGCCAGCGGCTTGCCTTGCGGATTCATCAGATAGACCTGGCGACTATGGTTCACCAGGTAACCGCCGCCCGGCGCCGGCTCGCCCTTGGCCGACCAGATGGCATAGGCCTTTTTGACCGCGCCGATCTGCGCGGGCGTGCCCGTCAGGCCGACGACGCGGGGATCGAAGGCGGCGGCGAAGCGGCCGACCACCTCGGCCGTGTCGCGTTCGGGGTCGACGGTGATGAAGAGGGGCACGATCTTCGCGGCCTTGGCGGGCGCACTTTTGTCGAGCAGCTTCAGGCCCGCCGCGATCGCCTGCATGTCGGTGGGGCAGACATCGGGGCAGAAGGTGTAGCCGAAATAGACCACGCGGTAGCGCCCGGCGAAATCGCGGTCCGTCACTGTCCGGCCCTTCGCATCGGTCAGCTGGAACGGGCCGCCGATCTTCGCGCCCGCCAGCGGGGCCTGCGCATCCGGCTGGGCGGGTCCGCAACCGGACAGGCCCAGCGATGCCGCAAGGGCCAGGGGCGCCAGCAAGGACGGGAATAATCGGGTCATGACGCCGACAGCCTTGCTGTGATAAATCGCCCGTTGCAAGCCATGGTCCTTCATTCTGGCCCCCATTCAGGAATGCCGTTCATGCCCTTTCGCCCCCTGTTCGCCGCAGCCCTTCTGGCCTCCGCGCTGACTGGTGCCGTCGCCACCCCGGCTTCGGCCCAGATGATGCAGTCCGAAAGCTACAAATTCCTTCAGGCGGTGCGCGACGCCAAGGGCAATGAGGTGACCAACATGCTGGACAAGCCGGGCGCCAGCATCATCAATACCCGCGACGTGACCAGCGGCGAGGGCGCGCTGCACATCGTCATCAAGCGCGGCGACGAGACGTACTTGCGCTTCCTGCTGCAAAAGGGCGCCGATCCCAACCTGCGCGACGGGCGCGGCAATACCCCGCTGCTGCTGGCGGTGTCGGGCGGCCAGACCGACATGATCCGCATCCTGACCGCGGCCAAGGCCAATCCCAATATCGGCAATGCCAGCGGCGAGACCCCGCTGATCCGCGCGGTGCAGCGCCACGATATCGCCATGGTCCGCGACCTGCTGGCCGCCGGCGCCGATCCCGACCAGCCCGACAATGTCGCAGGGCTCAGCGCGCGCGACTATGCCCAGCAGGACGCACGCAACATCGCCATCGCCAAGCTGTTCGTCGAAACGCCCAAAAAGACCCGCGCCGCCGTGGCGGGGCCGAAATTCTGACGATCCCTATTCCTCCCCTGCAAGGGGAGGGGGACCATGCGAAGCATGGTGGAGGGGTGACACGCTCTCGATAGGGCGCCCCCCCCCTCCGTCAGGGCTGCGCCCTACCACTCCCCTTGCAGGGGAGGAATGAATTTGGCCTAGATCAGCCCCAGTTCCACCAGCTTGCCGACCAGCACCGGCGGCATCCCTTCGATGCCCGTCGCCGCCCCGCTCAGGTCCGGCGGGGCGTCCGCCGCCTCCAGATAGCGCCAGCCCTGATGCGCGCGGCGTGGCAGCGCCTGGACCAGCACCAGTTCGGGGTCGATATGGATCGCACAGCGCCCGCCCTCGGCCTCGCCGAAAGACAGGATCGGCGAGCGTGCGACCAGCTGGTGCTTCAGGATCCAGAATAGCGAGCCCTGCCCCGCCACTTCCTCATGCCGCTTGGGCAGATAGCGCGTGGTCAGGAAGACCGGCCCGTCCTGCGCTCGGATCTTCAACCGTTCCGCCAGATGATCGATACTGGCCGCCCCGAACGCGACCTTGGTCAGATGAAGCGCCATGTCGCAGGGGCATGTGGGGGCGAAGGGGCCGGATCGCTAGAGTCGGATCCGTCGCCGTGGAAGCGATGCTGGCCAGATCCAACAACCGGGCATTTTACGTCGCGCTGTCCGATATCGACCGGAGCCAGGGCTTCAGCGCCAGCCAGTGATTGGCGCCCGCCTCGATCAGGACGATCTTGCCCGGTCCGACATGCGCTTGCAGGACCGTGACGAGCCGGTGATTGCGCTCGGCGGTCTCGAACCGGACGATGTCGGCGCCGATGCCCGTGCCGCAGGGCGTGCCGTTCGCCGCGACAAAATCGGTGCCATAATGGCGGCGATACCAGTCGGCATAATCGAAGCGCTCGACCGGGGTGACCATGGTCGCTTCCCGCCGTTCGGCGTCGACGATCGTCCCGTTCGCTTCGGCAAAAGGGTTGATCCGAAGGCGCAGGAGATGCGCGCCGAGCACGTCCTCGATCGCAAAGCCATGGCGAACGCTCGCCGCATAATCCTCCGCCGTCGTCAGGTCCCAGCCGGACACGGCCGTCCCTGCCGCCGCCGCCAGCGTGATCGCGGTCGTCACCTCGTCGGGGCGGCCGGCGGCGGTCCGCCGCTCGGCATAGCCCAGCATCCGTTGGCGATAGGCCGGGTCCATGCCGCGGGTCGACGAAAAGCCCTCGACCAGCACGTCGCCGGGTTTGTAGCGGGCAAAATCCTCCTGGAGCATCACCCGCGTCGGGCCATTGTCGCCATGCAGAACCGCGACGAACACCAGCGTCCCGCCACCCTTCAGCCGATAGACATGGGTGGCGGGCGGCCGGAAATCGGCGGGCATGGCGCAGGGCTCGGCAAGGACGGGAGGCGGGGTCGCGCCCTGTGGGACGGCGCCCAGCATCAACGCCCCGATCAGACCCCACATGGCATCCTCCATCCTGTCGACCGGCATGGGATCGCCCATAATATCGGCAGCAATACGGCATGGCAGACCGACAGACGTCGCAGCCGTTGACACATAATTCTACATATGTGACGTTATCAGCATGACACGATCCCGCCGCCCGTCGAAGCAATTGCTGGCCCTGTTGGAAGCGCTGGCCGAGCGGGGCGGGCAATGGTGGCATGGCTATGAGCTGATGAAGCAGACCGGGCTTCAGTCGGGCACACTCTATCCGCTGCTGATGCGGATGACCGAGCGCGGCCTGATCGAGGCGGAATGGCGCGAGCCCGAGCAGCCCGGTCGCCCGCCGCGCCACGCCTATCGCCTGACCGCGGCCGGGGTCGCCTATATCCGCGAACAGGCCATCCCGGTGCAGAGCGACCTGCGGATCATCGGGGCGTGACCCGCCCGGCCGCCCGGATGGTCATGGCGGTCGCGCTGGCCTTGATGCGCGATCACGACCGTCGCTGGGCTCAGGCCATGGCGCTGGAGTTCGAGCACGCCGGGCGGGACGGGCATGGCCTGCGCTTCGCATGGGGCTGCACCACGGTCGCGCTCCAGCGGCTGACGGGATCGTCCGCCGGGTGGCATCTCCTTGTCCGCCATGCAGTGGCGGTCGTGGTGCTGTTGCCGATGGCGCTATTTCATCTGGGCTGCGCGATGCACGGCCTGCGGTGCTGGGTGCTGGACCGCGATCCCTATCTGGCGGCGCTGGAGGCCGGCGATGCGGGCCAGCGCGTGATCGCCATCGCCTATCGCACCTGGTCGCCGCCGATCCTGCTCGGCCTGGTGCTGCTGGGCGGCCTTCATATCCTGATCGCGTGGCGGATCGCCGCCAGCGACTGGCACCGTGCGCGCCGGGGGATGATCGCCGCGGCGCTGGTCGTCGCCGGGCTCCTGGCCTGTATCGCCGCTATCCACCCCACGACCTGGGGCATGATGCTGCAGGGCGTCGCACTCGCCGCCGAAATGCTGGCCGTTCCGATTCTCGCCGCGTGGCAGGCGCGGTCCGCTTCGCCTGCCGTCCCCTAAATCGCGACCAACAGGGAAGATTTTCATGAACCATCGCCTTTGGACGGGATGGGTGTGCCTGGCCGCCGCCATCCTGCCGCTTTCCGCCGCCGCGCAGACGAAGCCGCCCACGAGCCCGCTGGCCCTGATCGAGCGGTTCGAAGCCGCGCGGCGCGACTTCGCCCCCGCCGCGCTCGCATCGACGCTGGCCCCCGATTTCGTCGAGATCTCGCCGCGCGGCGAGGTCGATTCGCGCGACAGGGTGCTGGGCTTTTACGCCCCCGACCGGAAACAGGCCGCGCCGCCGTTCGAACGCGACGACATGACGGTACGATCGCTCGGCGATACCGCCCTGGTATCCGCCCGCCTGTCGCTGACCCTGCCGGGTACGAACCAGCGACGCGCGGTGCGCGTGCTGTATGTCACCCATCATGGGAAGGCCGGATGGCAGCTGGTGTCGGTGCAATACACCCCCATAGCGCTGCCTCCCGCGCCCTAGGGCTCGGTCGGCCATCCGGGCTTTGATTTCGATACTGACTTGCAATAACAGAGGCTCACCCATAGGAGCGGCTCATAGGGAGTCGCGTATATGACGATATTGATGACGCTGGTGGCCAATGCGGCCGCCATCACCGCTGCTGCGCCCACGCCTGTGGCCGCCGACCCGCAAAATTCGCGCGACGACATCATCGTCACCGGCCAGCGGACCGAGGGCAAGGACGACTATACGATCGACGGCCAGACGACCGCGACGCGCATCCCGCTCACCCTGCGCGAGACGCCGCAGTCGGTCAGCATCGTCACCCGCCAGCAGATCACCGACTTCCAGCTGAACGACGTCAACCAGTTGCTGACGACGGTGCCCGGCATCAACGTGCAGGCGAACGAGACGGACCGCGTCTATTATTCGGCGCGCGGCTTCGACATCCAGACCTTCCAGATCGACGGCATCGGCGTCCCCTTCGCCTTCGGCATCCAGACCGGGTCGATCGACACCGCCATCTATGACCATATCGAGGTGGTGCGCGGCGCGCCCGGCCTGTTGTCGCCGACCGGCAACCCGTCCGCCGTCATCAACTTCGTCCGCAAGCGCCCGACCAAGGACCTGCAGGCGACCGCCAGCGTCCAATATGGCTCGTTCAACAGTCTGCGCCTGGACGCGGATGTCAGCACGCCCTTGACCAAGGACGGTCATGTTCGCGCACGCGTCGTCGGTGCGTTGTCGGACGCCGACAGCTATCTCGATCGCTACAGCTTGCGGCGCTGGACCGGCTACGGCGTGGTCGAGGCGGATCTGGGCCCCGATACCGTGCTCAGCGGCGGTTACGGGCATCAGGATCATCAGAGCCACGGCGCGATGTGGGGCGCGTTGCCGCTGACCTATACCGACGGCACCCGCATCGACATGCCGCGATCGACCAATGTCGCGCCCGAATGGGCGGGCTGGAACGTGATCGACCGGCAGATCTTCGGCGACCTGACGCATCACTTCGCCGGGGACTGGGTCGCGCGGATCAGCGCGGTGCGTCGCGCGACCAGCGAGGCGGACGCGCTGTTCTACGTCTATGGCAATCCGGTGCGCGGCGCCGCCAATGGCATCGCCCCCGATCCCGCCAATCCCGGCCAGTTCCTGGGGATCAAGAGCTATCCGGGCGCCTTCCGCGCGCAGACGCGCAACCTGACCATGGAGGCCTATGCGACGGGCCCCTTCACGCTGTTCGGGCGCGAGCATCAGCTGATGTTCGGCGTCAATCGCAGCGCGCAGGATTACAAGCAGGGATCGTCCTACGATTATTCACAGGTCGGCCTGACCCTGCCCTTCCCCGACCTGTTCCAGGGGACCTTCCCCAAGGTCAATTTCCCGACCACCTTCTCGACCGATTACGCGTCGAGCCAGAATACCCAGACCCGGCGCGAGACCGCCTATGGCCTGGTCCGGCTCAGCCTGGCCGATCCGTTGAAGCTGATGCTGGGCGGCAATGTCACCCATGCGCGCAGCATCGGCTTTTCCTACGGCGTCGACACCAATTACGACAATACGCGCTTCTCGCCCTTTGCCGGCGTCACCTATGACCTGAGCCCGTCGCTCAGCGCCTATGCCAGCTATACGACGATCTTCAATCCGCAGGACGCGATCGGCGAGGACGGCCGCATCCTCGCCCCCGTCAGCGGCAAGAATATCGAAGCGGGGATCAAGGGCGACTGGTTCGGCGGGCGGCTGAACGCCAGCGCGGCGATCTTCCGCGTCCACCAGAACAACACTGCCGAGAGCATCGGCTTCGTCAATGGCCGCTTCGTCTCGCGCGGGGTGAACGCCAAGTCGGAGGGGATCGAGCTGGAGGTCGGCGGACGGCTGGCCGAGGGGGTGCAGGTCACCGGCGGCTATACGCTGATGCGGATCGAGGATCAGAAGGGCGACCCTGCCCGCCTGTTCGTGCCGCGCAACACCGGGCGTCTGAACATCGTCTATTCGCCACCCGCCCTGCCCGCACTGAAGGTCGGCGCATCGGCCCAGTATCAGAGCGTGATCTATACCCAGACCCGTTCGGTGCGGCAGGACGGCTATGCGCTGGTCGACCTGATGGCGAAGTACGACATCACCCGCCGCATCGCGCTGTCGGCGAATCTGCGCAACCTGACCAATGCCAAGTATCTGACCGCGCTGACCTTCGACGGCGGCTATTACGGTGCGCCGCGCTCGATCCTGGGAACGATCACGGTCCGGTATTGAGGCACGGCCATTCCTCCCCTGCAAGGGGAGGGGGACCGCCGCGAAGCGGTGGTGGAGGGGGATGGCCGCAAGGGACGTCCTTTGCGGCACGCCCCCTCCGTCAGGCCTGCGGCCTGCCACCTCCCCTTGCAGGGGAGGGATAGGCACAAATAAAAAGGGCGCCGGTGGAACCCCACCGACGCCCTTTTCTGATTTCCGGCGCTAGTCCGTCAGTCGCGAATTACGCGGCCTGCGGCAGAGCGGCCTTCGCCTGCGCGACGATCGCCTTGAAGGCCTCGCCCTCGTGCATGGCGATGTCGGCCAGGACCTTCCGGTCCAGTTCGACGCCCGCCAGCTTCAGGCCGTGCATGAACTGCGAATAGGTCAGGCCCTCGGCCCGGACACCCGCGTTGATGCGCTGGATCCACAGACCACGGAAGGTCCGCTTCTTAACCTTGCGGTCGCGATACGCATACTGACCGGCCTTTTCGACGGCCTGGCGTGCGATGCGGATGGTGTTCTTGCGACGGCCATAATAGCCCTTCGCCTGATCCAAAATCCGCTTATGCTTCGCCTTGGTGGTCGTGCCCCGCTTGACGCGTGCCATATCTCTCTATCCTTCCAGAAATCAGTTCAGGCCGTAAGGCGCCCAGGCCTTCACGGTCTTGGTGTCGGCATCGGACAGGACCGAGGTGCCGCGGTTCTGGCGGATATACTTGCCGTTATGGCTGATCAGGCGGTGGCGCTTGCCGGCGACGCCGTGCTTGAGCTTGCCGGTCGCGGTGAGCTTGAAGCGCTTCTTGACGCCGCTCTTGGTCTTGAGCTTGGGCATTTTTTTCCTTTCGCTTTGAGCAAGGCAGAAACGGCCGCGGCAGCCCTGATGGCCGGGCCGTTCGTGACACCTCGCTCGGGAAGCGGGCCGCATAGACGAAGCGGAGGCGGAATGCAACCGACAGGTATCAGGGAACCGCCGCTCCACTCGGGCGCTTGAGGGTTCCATGGATCAGGCGCCGGCGGCCGACAGTCCCGCGAACGTGAACGCTGCCCGTGCCGGGTGGCGACGGTGGGCGATTCGCATCGCCATCGGCCTGCTGACCGTCATCGCCGCGATCTGGCTGGTGCTGTTCGTCACCAAGGGCCGGTTCCTGCGCCACCCCTTCGAGTCGATCACGGGCAAGCTGACCCGCCGGACCGTTACCGTGGGCGGCGATTTTCAGCTCTACTTCGCGCCGTGGCGGATCAAGTTCGTCGCCGAAAGGATCGCCATCTCCAATCCCGGCTGGGCGACGCGACCCAATTTGTTCACCGCCGACCGAATCGATTCGCGCATCGCACCACTGTCGCTGCTGTTCGGCAGACGGCGCTTCACCTGGCTGGAGTTGACGGGCGGCGCGGTCGACCTGGAATGGACGCCCGACCATAGCGCCAACACCTGGACCTTCAGCGAGAAGAAGGGTGGCAAGCGCCTGGAGTTCCCGCGCATCGACGTCGCCGTGGTGAACGGCACCACGATCCGCTACCGCGATCCCCGGATGCAGGTGACGGCCGATCTGGCGCTGGCGGATTTCCGGTCGCAGGACGCCCGCATCGGCCGCGCGGTCGGCGTGCGCGGCAAGGGCGTGATCCGGAGCACGCCCTTCGTCGTCAACGCCCAGCTGCTGTCGCCCGACGCCACCGCCAATCGCGGCAAGAACGAACTTCTCGCCCGGATGCGCGCGGCGGGCAATGTCGTGGATGTGAGCGGCACCCTGCCCTCGATCGCCGATATCGAAAATGTGCCGTTGCGGACGCGCGCGCGGGGCAAGGACCTGTCGACGCTGCTCGACGTGATCGGCGTCGTCATCCCGCGCACCCGCACCTATGACCTCCATGCCCAGTTGGTGAAGGACGGCGACGTCTATCGCTTCACACGGATGAAGGGGACATTCGGCGACAGCGACCTGGCGGGCACGCTGACCGTCACGCATGGCGCGCGGCTGCACCTCGATTCGACGCTGACGACCGACAAGCTCGACATCGTCGATGCCGCGCCCTTTTCGGCTACAACCCCGATATCGTCGCGACCAAGGGCGCGATGGCCGCCGCCGCCGCGACCGGAGTCGGGCCGCAGCGGTTGCTGCCCGATGCGGCGCTGCCGGTGGCGACGATGCAGCGGTTCGATGCCGACCTGAAATGGACGATCCGCACGGTACGCTCGCGCCGGGTGCCGATCTCCAACGTCGCGCTTACGCTGGCACTCGATCATGGCAAGCTGACCCTGTCGCCGCTGAACTTCGCGATGGCGCGGGGTAACGTATCGTCCGACCTGTTGTTCGACACGCGCCAGCGACCCAGCCTTGTCCGCTACGACATCCGCCTGTCGCCGACCCCGCTCGGCCGGTTGCTGGCGGGCTGGGGCGTGGCGGAGGCGGGGACGACCGGCACGGTCAAGGGCCGCGTCCAGCTGACCGGGCGCGGCGACACGATCCACGACTCGCTGGCGACGTCGAACGGGCGCATGGCCTTCATCCTGCCTGCGGGCTCGCTCTGGACCAAGAATGCGCAGCTGGCCGAGCTCGACATCGGCACCTTCGTCCAGAAGATGTTCGAGAAGGAACTGAAGGAGCCGGTGCGGATCAATTGCGGCCTGATCGCCTTCACCGTGCGCGGCGGCGTGGGGGCGGCGGACCCGGTCCTGATCGACACGTCGAAGAATGTCGTGACCGGGCGCGGCGGCTTCAGCTTCCGCAACGAGGGCGTAGACATGGCGGTGCGCGCCGATGCCAAGACCTTCAGCCTGTTCTCCGGCCAGTCGCCGGTTGGCATCACGGGGACCTTCGCCAAGCCGGGGATCGACCCGATCAGCGGCGACCTGCTGGCGCGCGCCGGGGCTGGCCTGGGGCTGGCGGTGGTGGCGACGCCGCTGGCGGGGGTGCTGGCGTTCGTCGATGTCGGCGACGCGAAGGCCGCCGCCTGCGGCCCGGTGCTGGCGGGGGCGCGGGCGAGTGCCCAGCGGACGGTCAAAGGCGACAAGCGCGACGATGTCGGGCGCGGGACGACCGCCAAGGCCGAGGACGGGCGCGGCAATCCGGGCGAGGCGAAGGCGCAGCGGAAGAAGTTTCTGGGAATTTTTTAATCCCGAATTTCTCGTATTTTCATAACCAGTCCGACCGCCTGTGCGGGCGCTTACGACGAATCAATGCCGCGTTCGTATGAGGCAGGCGCAGCTCGAAACGCCGAAGCTCTCGACCAGCCTCTCGATCTCCCGCTCGCCAAGCCTTGTTGAGCCAATGCCGATAACCGCGAAGATCGTTTCGATTGAATGCATGCATCGCCAGGTTCTGCGCACCTAGAGGATTGCCCCTACGGTACGCAGCGTACGCGAGACCGCTCAAACTGAACCGATCCGCGAACCTCCCAAAGTTGGTCATTTCGTTGCTCAATTCGACCATAGCGTTGGTGTCGCCGCGAAGAGCGAGATGCCACAGGATGGGCATACGGTGGCCGACCTTTCGATCATAGCGAATGCCCCAATATCTCGCCCACAACCGATCCATCTTGCTCATGTGTGCAGGATGCCAATGCGCATGAAGGACTGCAATCAGGTTAGTGAGGCGTTCATGCGCCCCACCCTGTCATTTGCGATCAATGATCGTGATGGCCATGCCCATGCGGCACATTCCGCAGCGCCTCCAGCACCTCGTCCGCACGCGCCGGGTCGCCGATCGCCAGCACATGGCCTGCGCTGTCCGCCGTCAGCGGATCGCCGTTCCAGTCGCACATGCGCCCGCCCGCCCCCTCGACCACCGGGACCAAAGCGGCGAAGTCGTGGAGCTTCAGGCCGGACTCGCACACGATGTCGATATGGCCGCTCGCCAGCAGGCCGTAATTATAGCAGTCGCCGCCATAGACCGGCCCCTGGCGCGGGCTGTTGCCGCTGACCGCCGCGACCAGCGCCATGAAGTGCGGCACGTCGTCATCGTCGAACAGATGCGGGCTGGTCGTCGCGATCGTCGCGCCGTCCAGCTCGCGGCACGACCGGGTGCGCGCCGGCTGGCCGTTGAACAGGGTCGGGCGCCCGGCGACGCCCAGCCAGCGCTCGCCCGCGACCGGCTGGTCGATGATGCCCAGCACCGGCCAGCCATTGTCGACCAGCGCGATCAGCGTGCCGAAGATCGGCCGCCCGACGGTGAAGCTGCGCGTACCGTCGATCGGGTCGAGCACCCATTGGCGGCCGGTCACGCCCGGCTTTACGCCATATTCCTCGCCATGGATGCCGTCGCCGGAGCGCTCCGCCTCCAGGATGCGGCGCATCGCCGACTCGGCCTCGCGATCGGCCAGCGTCACCGGCGAACGGTCCTCCTTGATCTCCAGCCCCATCTCGCGGCGGAAATAGGGACGGATGGCGGCACCGGCGGCGTCGGCCAGCCGGAGCGCCAGGGCAATATCGTCGGCATGTACGGACATATTGACCCGGATAGGATAGGTTGGCGCGATCAGCAATGGACGCCATCATCACGACCAGATAGGCGTTAATTATCTTGCTATAAGGAAACCGGCGATGAGAGCAGTGTTGGGCGTATTCCTTGCGATGGCCGCGGCGGTTCCGGCCGTGGCGGCGCTGCGACCCGGCGCGACTGCCCCGGACTTTACGACGCGCGGCGCGGTGGCGGGCAAGGTCTTTACGCTGCACCTGAAGGAACAGCTGCGCCACGGCCCGGTCGTCCTCTATTTCTTCCCCGCCGCCTTCACCAGCGGATGCAGCGCCGAGGCGCGCGCCTTTGCCGAGAAGATCGACGCGTTCAAGGCGGCCGGGGCCCGGGTGATCGGCATGTCGGCCGATCCGGTCGACAAGCTGGCCGCCTTTTCCAAGGCCGAATGCGCGGGCAAGTTCCCGGTCGCGAGCGCCGGTCCCGCCATCGTCAAGGATTACGACGTCGCGCTGGGCCGCCAGATCGAGGGGCGCGACATCACCTCGCGCACCAGCTATGTCATCGGCCGGAACGGTCGTGTCGTCTTCGTGCATGACGATATGAACCCCGCCGAGCATGTCGCCACCACGCTGGCTGCGGTGCGCGACCTGAACACCCGTCGCTGATCGAATCGACGGGGGAATGACGATGAAGCGGACGGACGAGACCGTGCGGGGGGCTGCAACGGTATCCGATCGGCTTTATGATCAGATCGGTCGTTTTCTGGACGATCACCGGCTGGCGCCCGATCCGGCGCATTATGCCTTTGTCTATACGATCCTGACGGAGCCGAAGGGGCCACTGGCCCGTGCGGTCGCCTCGCTGATCGACGGCGGCGTCCGGCTGCATCGCGACGACATCGTTCGCCTGGGCGGTCCGACGACCTCGTCACGCCCCTCCCCGGCGCCTGCCGCGCCCGCCCGGCCCGCCGCGCCGCGCAGCTTGGCCCCGCCGCCCGAGGCACAGACGGATGCGCTGGCCGAACAGACCCAGAGCCATGTGGAGGCCTTCGCTGCGGCCCTTCGCGCGATCCAGGCCGACACCTCGGAATTCGGCGCCAACCTGGCGCGCAATGCCGCGGAAATCTCACGCGGCGAGCCGATCGGGCTGGCCGCGCTCGCCCGGCTGACCGGCGAGATGCTGGAGCGGGTCCATGCCGCCGAGCACCGCCTGGACGAAGCGACCGCCGAGGCGGAATCGCTGCGCGAAAAGCTGGCCGAGGCGCGTGCGACGGCGCGGCGCGATCCGCTGACCGGCCTGGCCAATCGCCTGGCCTTCAACGAGGCGCTGGGCCAGTGTTTCCAGGCCGCGCATCCCTGTCACCTGGCGCTGTGCGACATCGACGCGTTCAAGCGGATCAACGACGAACTGGGCCATGCGGTCGGCGACCGCGTGCTGCTGTCGATCGGCAATATCCTAGCCGAAGAGGGCAAAGGCCATTTGGTCTGTCGCCATGGCGGCGAGGAATTCGCGCTGCTGATGACCGGCCTGTCCACCGAAGAGGCCACCGCGCTGATCGAGCGGGCCCGCGACGCGGTGCGCGACCGGCGGATGCGGGTGCGCGAGACGGGCGAGCCGATCGGCGAGATCACCTTCTCGGCCGGGATCACCGCCTTTCGTCCCGACGATACGCAGGAATCGCTCTTCGCGCGCGCCGATGCGCTTCTCTACCGCGCAAAGAATGAAGGCCGCGATCGCGCTTTTGCGGACAGCTGATCTACGCCATCCGATGGCGTAAAATCCGAGCGAGATATGGCGGATTTCACCATTTTTTGTTATGGCGAAAATAATACTACCGTTTTTCAGCTACTTATAAAACTGGCATGCGACCTGCAACGCTCCTGGCATAGCCCACCAAATGATTGGCGGGCCGATCACCCAGGGAGTTTTGCCATGTTCGCTTCGTTCCAGACCCGCCAGATCCTCGTCTCGCTCGTCGGCGCGCTCGTCTTCGCCAGCGTCGCCATCACCACCGCCGCGCCGATCTTCCCGGTCGCCTGAGCGTGAATCCCTTCAACCTCCGACCCGGCCGGGCCGTCCGATCCTGAAGCCCGGCCGAGCGGCGGACGGCGATCAGGCCGCCGCCACGGCACCGACCGGGCCGATGGGCGCTTCCTCGTCCCGCGAATAGGTGCCGGTCAGCACCCCGGCGGCGAGCACATGCCCCGCCATCGCCTCGACCATCGCGCTGCGTCCCGGCGTCTGCCCGCCGATATCGACGGCCGCGTCCAGCGCGAAAAGCTGGAACACATAACGATGTTCGCCATGCCCGCGCGGCGGATCGGGCGGCAGCCAGCCTTCGCCGAAATAGGAATTGCGCCCCACATCGCCACCCTCCGGCGTGCCCGCGCCATCGGCGACGATAGCCCCTTCGGCCAGATCGCCCGCGCGGGGCGGCAGGTTCCACAGGATCGCATGGACCAGCGGCTGCGGCCTGGGCGCGTCGGCATCCTCGACGATCAGCGCCAGCATCGCCGTCCCCTCGGGCGGATCGCCCCAGACGAGCGGCGGCGACACCCCCATACCATCGGCGGTGAAGCGTTCGGGCAAGCGCCCCATATCGCCAAAGGCGGGGCTGTCCAGCCGCATCGCGGCGGGGGGCGCCAGATCGGGCCGCACGACCGCGATCGCCTCGACCCCGGCGCGCCAGCCGCTCAGCGCCTTGCCCAACCAACCCGGCAGATGTTCCAGCATAGGCCCGCTCCTCTGTTGTCCTATCGCGCCGGGCTTGCCGCGACGCGGGTCCGCCAGACGGGCAGCGTGTCGATCGCCCCGCGACATTCGGTCATGCTCGCCGCCTCCAGCAGCCTGAACCGCTCGCCGTCCCAGCCGAAGCTCTGGCGATCGCCGCAGTCGCCCAGACCCCGCCCCTTGCCCCAGCTCGACAGGCGACCGTCCTGTGACCATTCGCTGTTGACCAGCGTCACCGCTCCACCGGGTTCGGGACCGTCGGCAAAGGGGATGGCATAGTCGAACCGCGCCGGACTCAACCGCCCGTCACGCCAGATCAGCGGCTTGACCAGATAATTATAGGCCCCCGCACCGCAGGAGAGCAGGACCAGGGTCGATCGCCGGTCCAGCCGGTAAGCCTCGGCGCTGACCGGGCTGCCCAAGCTGTTCAGGCAGTCCAGCCGTCGCCGCATATCGTTGAGTGCGGCAGAGGGGATGGCAGGCGCGGCCCCCGGCGGCGGCGTCAGGATCCGCACCACGGGTAGTACCGGCGCCGCACGCCGATAGCGGGCGCTCCCTTTGGCGACGAGCGCGCTGCGCGATCCCGCCCGCCGCTGGCGTTCGTCCATATAGCGAAAGGCCGCCGCCGCACCGTTCAGCGACACCGGCTTTGCCTCGGGCGTCAGGATCGCCGCCCGGTGCCCGCGGGCCATGGCCGCGACCAGCGCCTCGGCGGGCGCGCCGCGGACCCAGGCCTCGGCCTGATGCGGCAGGGCGGCGGTGGCGACCGCACGGCCGTCGATCCGCACGGTCGCGCGCTGCGCCTTGCCGGTCATGTCCGCGATCTTCACCGCGAGCGTGCCGTCTGCGGCGCGGCGGACGAGCAGCCCGGCATCCTGCAACGCGCCTTCCTCGGGCGACAGCGACGCCGCCTCGCACGCGCCGCCATTGTCGCAAGCCACGATCCAGTCGCGGAACAGCTTCGACTTGGCCGGCACAGGCGTGTCCGGCGCGGCGGCGGCCGCAGGCAAGGCGGCACCGACAAGGGCTGCAAAAACGGCGGTACGGATCATGGCGGATCAACCCCTTTGCTGGCAGTGGCGTTCCGAAACGGATAGGGCCGGGTCCAACGGACCAGGTTCCGAAGAACAAGGAGAGTGGCGATGAAGTCAGTGGGCGTGATCGGTGCCGGTCAGATGGGTGCGGGCATTGCGCAAGTGTCGGCGGCGGCGGGCCATGTCGTCAAGCTCGCCGATGTCTCGGTCGAACGCGCCGAGGCGGGCAAGGCGGGAATCGCCAAAGCGCTCGACCGGCTGGTGACCAAGGAAAAGACGACGCGCGAAGACGCCGACGCCCTGCTGGCACGGATCGAGCCGGTCGGCAGCCTGTCCGCCATGGCCGGGTGCGAGCTGGTGATCGAGGCGGCGACCGAGCGCGAGAGCATCAAGCGCGCGATCTTCGCAGAGGTCGGCCAGGCGATGTCCGATACCGCGATCCTGGCGACCAACACCTCGTCCATCCCGATCACCCGGCTGGCCCAGGCCGCACCCGATGCGGGCCGCTTCGTCGGCGTGCACTTCTTCAACCCCGTGCCGGTCATGGGGCTAATCGAACTGATCCGCGGCCTCGCCACCTCGGACGAGACGGTCGCCAGAGTCGAGCGCTTTGCCCAGGAACTGGGCAAGCGCGTGGTCCATGCCAATGACGCGCCGGGCTTCATCGTCAACCGCGTGCTGATGCCGATGATCAACGAGGCGATCTTCGCGTTGGGCGAGGGCGTGGCGACGATCCCCGATATCGACGCGGCGTGCCAGCTGGGCCTCAACCACCCGATGGGGCCGCTGACGCTGGCCGATTTCATCGGGCTGGACACCTGCCTGGAGATCACCCGCGTGCTGTTCGAGGGCACCGGCGACCCGAAATTCCGCCCCGCCCCGCTGCTGATCAAATATGTCGAGGCGGGCTGGTATGGCCGCAAGACCAAGCGCGGCTTCTACGACTATAGCGGCGCGGAGCCCGTGCCCACGCGGTAAGGATCGCCCTTCCCCACCGTCCCGACCTGTGCCGGGACGGTGGAGCATGGGATCAATGGCGGAAGTGGCGCATGCCCGTGAACACCATCGCCAGGCCCGCTTCGTCCGCCGCCGCAATGACCTCGTCGTCGCGGATCGAGCCGCCGGGCTGGATCACCGCCGTGGCGCCCGCCTCGACCGCCGCCAGCAGGCCGTCGGCGAAGGGGAAGAAGGCGTCCGAGGCGACCGCCGACCCGATGGTGCGGGGTTCCGCCCAGCCCGCCTTGTCGGCGGCGTCCTTGGCCTTCCACGCGGCGATGCGGGCGGATTCCAGACGGTTCATCTGGCCCGCGCCCACACCGGCGGTCGATCCGCCCTTGGCATAGACGATCGCGTTCGACTTCACATGCTTGGCGACGGTCCAGGCGAAGCGGCAATCGGCCAGCTCCTGCTCCGTCGGCGCGCGCTTGGTCACCACCTTCAGCATGTCGTCGGTCAGGCGACCATTGTCGCGGCTCTGGACCAGCAGGCCGCCCGCGATCGACTTCATCATCAGCCCCGCGCGTGCCGGATTGGGCAGCTCGCCCGACAGCAGCAGGCGCAGGTTCTTCTTCTTGGCGAAGATCGCGCGTGCCTCTGCGCTGGCGTCGGGCGCCACCACCACCTCGGTGAAGATGCCGGAGATCGCTTCCGCCGTCTCGGCATCGAGCGGACGGTTGCAGGCGATGATGCCGCCGAACGCCGACACCGTGTCGCAGGCGAACGCCGCCTGATAGGCCTCCAGCAGCGTCTCGCCGCTCGCCACGCCGCAGGGGTTGGCGTGCTTGACGATGACGACCGTGGGCGGGCCGTCGATGAATTCGCTGACCAGTTCCAGCGCGGCATCGGCGTCGTTGAGGTTGTTGTAGCTCAGCGCCTTGCCCTGCAGCTGCTCGGCCTGGGCGATGCCCTGCCCGCCCCGCTGCGGCAGATAGAGCGCAGCGACCTGATGCGGGTTCTCGCCGTAACGCAGCGTCTCGGGGTGCTTGGTGAAGGCCAGCGGCAGGGTGGCCGGGAAGGCCTCGCCCTGGTCGGCAAAGGCGAACCACTGGGCGATCGCCGAGTCATAGGCGGCGGTCGCGGCAAAGGCCTTGGCGGCCAGGCGCTGGCGGGTCTTCAGCGTCGAGGCGCCGTCATTCGCGGCCAGCTCGGCCAGGAAGTCGGCATAGTCGGCCGGGTCGGTCAGGATCGACACATAGCCGTGGTTCTTGGCGGCCGAGCGGACCATGGACGGGCCGCCGATGTCGATATTCTCGATGATCTCGGGCCGCTCGGCGCCCTTCGCGACGGTCTGCTGGAAGGGGTAGAGGTTGACGACCACCAGGTCGATCGCGCCGATGCCATGCTCGGTCATCGCGGCGGCATGGGCGGGGTCGTCGCGCACCGCGAGCAGGCCGCCATGCACCATCGGGTGCAGCGTCTTGACCCGGCCGTCCATCATCTCGGGGAAGTTGGTGACTTCGGAGATGTCGCGGACCGGCAGGCCGGCATCGCGGATCGCCTTGGCGGTGCCCCCGGTCGAGACCAGATCGACCCCGCGCCCGGCCAGCGCACGGGCCAGGTCGATGACGCCGGTCTTGTCGGACACCGACAACAGCGCGCGGCGGACCGGCACCTGGTCGACGGAAGGAGCGGAGGGGAGCGAAACGGCCATCGGGCAGCGGATCCTACATGCTGAGGGGAGTTTGCGGCCCCGATAGACTCCGATTCGCCGAAGCGCAAAATGTGATTCGGGGAAGCGTGATTCCTCCCCTGCAAGGGGAGGGGGACCAGCGAAGCTGGTGGAGGGGTGTCACCGGCGGCGAGGGAGGGGTTTCCTCACAAAAGGGGACACCCCTCCGTCAGGCCTACGGCCTGCCACCTCCCCTTGCAGGGGAGGAATTCGATTATTCGCGCCTCCGCGCGAACGATCCCCCTTAAAGCGCCCGCTTGAACGCCCAGCTGACATGCGCGCCGCCAGCCGGGGTTTCGCCGGTCACGACCAGCTGCTGGGTCGCCACCGGCCGTCCGGTGCCGTCGATCCACAGCGATTCCTCGATCGCCAGCACGCCGCCGCGACAGCGGAACTGCCAGAGCGCGCCGTCGTCGAGGCGCAGGATCGCCTGGCCGCTCTCGGCCGTCACCATCGCCTCGACCCCGTCGCCCAGGTGGAAGCGCAGCGCGAAGGCGGTGCTGCCCGCCTGCCGCTTGCGCCCCTCGGGCAGCAGCGCATCCTCGCCGCGCAGCTCGCGCCCGTCGCCGGTCAGCAGCAGCTGGCGGCGATGGGTGAAGCCATAACGGCGGACATAGCCGTCATGGCTCGCCTCGATCCGGCTGGCGGCGTCCGATTCCTGGCGGCTCAGCTCCACCTCGGCCACGCCGCGCCCCAGCGTGCCATCGGCATGGATGGCGGTGGAGTTGCTGTCGCCCAGCGTCAGCGTCGAATGCGCCGCCGTGGTGCGCAGGCCGTGCGCGAGGCTGGCGGGCACCTGCGCCACGGTCGCGCGCGCGCCGCCGCAATTGACGACGATCCGCTGCGCGCCGTCCGAAAATTCGAAGGCCAGGGTCGAAGCGCAGCCACCCTCGATCGCGCGGGCGATCGGCGGCGGCGCGGCGTCCATGACCAACACCGCATGTCCGGCCGCCAGCCGCTGATAGCCCCAGTCGCCCGCCTGGCGAAGCGGCCGGGTGCGCACGCCCGATGCCTCGATCACGGCGGCGATCCGCTCGGGCGTCTCGGGGCCGGAGCCCTGCCAGCTCGACAGCGCGCGATCGCCATGCATGACGCCGAGCAGCGCGGAGATCATCTTCTGCAACCGTGCCTGGAACGGCTCCGGGAAGACCAGCCCGCGTGCGTCATACACCTCGCGCATCATGGTCAGCAGCATGACCGCGTCGAGCTGCACCGCCGGACTGCGCGCGATGACACCGCCATCGGCGAAGAGTCCGGTATCGAGCGCCCGCGCCAGCCCAGCCTCGCCGAACGCCTGTCGCGGATCGCCCCCCGCCAGCAAGAGCCCGGCCGCGATCACCCCGCACCATGCCGCGATCCGCGCGACGCCCGGCGGGGCCTTGTCCGCGCCACGATCCAGATGGCGCGCGCCGCGCGCCATCGTGTTGAGCACGCGCGAACGATAGACTAGGTCGTTGGACGACAGGATCAGCGGCGCGTGCGCGGTCCAGAACAGGATGCGCCGCCCCCACAGGTCGGCGCGCCACGCCGTCGCATCCACCGTCTCGGCAAAGGCGTCGAGCCAGCGGCCCATCAGATATTCGGCGATCGGCGCGCCCTGTTGCCGGGTCGCGACGGTCGACAGGTCGCGCAGCCAGGCGAAACTGTGCAGATGGTCGGCAAAGCCGGTCGACCAGTCGGGCCGGGCGAAGTCGATCGACTCGACGCCCCGCTCCTCGCCGCGCCAGTCGAGCACCCCGCCGAGCAGCGCATGGCCGCGCTCGATATCGCCCAGGATCGGGTCCTCGGGCACCGCCATCAGCTTGATGGGATGCCGCCCCTTCAGCCGCAGCGAATGCAGCGGCGTGCGCCAGGTCAGCCGGTGGAGATGCTCGCTGAGCCGGTCGGCGAGCGACAGGCCACCGGTCTGGACACGGACGAGGCGCTTGCCCTCTTCGATACTGTCGGCGGCGATACGGGCCTCTTCGGCCCCGATCCGGTCGCGCATGTCGGTCAACCGCCCGCTCAACCGCGCAGGGCGGCGATATTGGCGGCGTAATGCGTTGGGCCACCCCGGAACGCGGCCGTCCCCGCGACCAGCGCATCGGCACCCGCCTCGATACAGCGCTTGGCATGGGTGGCATCGACGCCGCCATCGACCTCCAGGTCGATCGCGCGACCGCTATGGTCGATCATCTTGCGGATCGCCGCGATCTTCTTGAGCTGGCTCTCGATGAAGCTCTGCCCGCCAAAACCGGGGTTGACGCTCATCACCAGGACCAGGTCGACCATGTCGATCAGGTAATCCAGCATCTTGGCGGGCGTGGCGGGGTTCAGGACCACGCCGGCGCGCTTGCCCAGCCCCTTGATATGCTGGATCGTGCGGTGGATGTGCGGCCCCGCCTCCGGGTGGACGGTGATGGTGTCCGCCCCCGCCTCGGCAAAGGCGTCCAGATAGGCGTCGATCGGCGAGATCATCAGATGCACGTCGAACGGCTTGGCGGTGTGCGGGCGCAGCGCCTTCACCACCGCCGGACCGATGGTGATGTTGGGCACGAAATGCCCGTCCATCACGTCGATATGGATCCAGTCGGCGCCCGCGGCGTCGATGGCACGGACTTCCTCACCCAATTTGGCGAAATCGGCGGACAGGATGGAGGGTGCGATACGGACGGGGAGCATGGCCTGCGTCCTTAACGTCATATCGCGCCCAAGTCAGCCTTTGCGTTGCAGCCGCGCGATGAAGAACCCGTCGAGCCGCCCTTCCTTTGCGAGCATCGTCGGCAGGGTGCGGATCGTGCCCTCCTCCGTGATCCCCGGCCATTCGCCGGTGATCGGCGACAGCGCATAATCGGGGCGCTGGTCCAGGAACGCCGCGATCTGGCGCTCGCCCTCCTCTGGCTCCAGCGAGCAGGTGGCATAGACCAGGGTCCCGCCAGGCTTCAGCCAGTCGGCGGCGCGAGCCAGGATCACGCGCTGCAATTCCGCCATCTCGGCGATGATCGCGGGGCGGACGCGGTAGAGGACGTCCGGGTGGCGGCGGAAGATGCCGCTGGCGCTGCATGGCGCATCGACTAGGATCGCGTCGACCGGCGCCTTCGGGCTCCATTCGCGCAGGTCGGCGGTGACGACGTCCGCCGACTGGTTGGTGCGCTCCAGATTCTCGGTCAGGCGGGCGAGCCGCGTCTCGGACTGGTCGATCGCGGTGACGGTCCAACCGGCGGCGGCGAGCTGCAACGTCTTGCCCCCCGGCGCGGCGCACAGGTCGAGCACATGGCCCTTGCCCTCGCCCAGCAGGCGCGCAGGGATCGAGGCGGCGAGGTCCTGCACCCACCAGGCGCCTTCGTCGAAGCCCTGCAACTCCATCACCGAATGGCCAGACGGCAGGCGGACATGGCCGGGCAGCAGGCTGACCCCGCCCAGCTTTTCCGCCCATTCGTCGGTCGCGGACGGATCGGCCAGCGTCAGGTCGAGCGGCGGCGGCGCGGCGATGGCATGGGCGGCGGCCTCGACCATCTCCTCGCCCCAATTTTCTTCCCAGCGCGCTTCGGTCGCATCGGGCAAAGCGGGGATTTCGGGGAGCAGCACGCCGCTCTTGGTGATGGTGCTGAACACGCCGTGGACCAGCTTGCGCGGGCCGCCATCGACCAGCGGCAAGACGGTGGAAATGGCCGCATGCGGCGGCGTACCCAGCGCCAGCACCTGGACGAGCGCGATCCGAAGGGCAAAGCGCGCCTTGGCATCGTCGGGCAGCCGCTGCTTCGTCGCCGAGTCGATCAGTGCGTCGAGATCGGGCAGGCGGCGCAAAGTCTCCGCCGCGATGGCATGGGCCAAGCCGCGATCGGGACCGCCCGGCAGCGACCGGGTGGCCGACGCCAGCGCGGCCTCCAGCGGCTCGCCCCGGCGCAGCACCGCGTCGAGCAGGCGGATGGCGGCGCGGCGCGCGGCGGTGCCCAGCGGCTCGGTGGGGCGCTGCTGCCGCCCGCGCCGGTCCTCGCCCTTGGGCGCTCCGCGACGATCGGGGCGGCCGGGGCGCGAGGATTGGGGAGGACGTGTCACTTGGCAAAACTCCTGTCAGCCCCGACATGGGCTGCGATCTATCCGCCCCTTAGTCGAAAGGACCGCCCATGGGCCAGCGCCCCGACCATGTGAAGCCGCCCGCCTATCTGTCCGAAAACCCGCCGGTGCCGCAGCCCGAGGCCAAGCCCGAGCCGCAAGACGATCCGCTCGGCAAGAACCCGGTGCGATATGGCGATTGGGAGTTGAAGGGCGTGGCGGTCGATTTCTGATCGCCCGCCCTGCCGCAGTGGTGTCCCGGGAGAGGCTAACGCCCCGACCTCAGACCAACATCACCGGCGGACTAACGTCCCCGCACCCTGCTTGGTGAAGATTTCCAGCAGCATCCCGTGCGGCACCCGGCCGTCCAGGATCACCGCCGCATCCACGCCCGCCTCGACCGCCGAGACGCAGGTCTCCAGCTTGGGGATCATGCCGCCCGAAATCGTCCCGTCAGCACGCAATTCCGCGATCCGCGCCGGATTCAGGTCGGTCATCAACTCGCCCTGCTTGTCCAGCACGCCTGCGACGTCGGTCAGCAGGAAGAAGCGCGACGCGCCCAGCCGTGCGGCGATCGCGCCCGCCATGGTGTCCGCGTTGATGTTATAGGTATGCCCGTCCAGCCCGATGCCGACCGGCGCGATGACCGGGATGATGCCGTCGGCGCACAGGCTTTCGATCAGGCGCGGATCGACCGAGACCGGCTCGCCGACAAAGCCCAGATCGACATGACGCTCGATACCCTTGAGCGGATCGGCCTCGCGCCCCTGGATCTTCTCGGCGATAACCAGCCCGGCGTCCTTGCCGGAGATGCCGACCGCGCGGCCCCCGGCGGCGGAAATCCAGCTGACGATTTCCTTGTTGATGGACCCGGCCAGCACCATCTCGGCGATCTGCGCGGTTTCGCGGTCGGTCACGCGCAGACCGTTGACGAACTGCGACTCGACGCCCAGCCGCTTGAGCATCGCGCCGATCTGCGGCCCGCCGCCATGCACGACGACGGGGTTGATACCCACCGCCTTCAGCAGCACCATATCCTCGGCGAAGTCGCGCTGCCGCTCGGGATCGCCCATGGCGTGGCCGCCATATTTCACCACGAAGGTCTTGCCCGCATAGCGCTGCAGATAGGGCAGCGCCTCGGTCAGCGTCTCGGCCTTGGCGAGCAGGGCGGCGTCGGGATCGTGGTTGGTCATGGCGGCCCTATTATCGCGCGCGAGGGGCGGGGAAAACCATCAATATGGTTCCAGCCCCAGACTTCAGGCCCGGTCGAGACGTCGCCCGATCCCCACGAACACATAGATCAGCGGCGGCACCAGCACGGCCGACAGCGTGACCTTGGCGATCATCTGGCCCACGATCAGCGGGCCGATCGGGAATTCGCCGTAAAAGGCGATGGTGACGAACAGCAGCGTGTCGACGATCTGGCTGAGCATGCTGGCCACCGCCGCGCGCAACCAGAGGAGCTTGCCGCCCTCCTTGCCCTTGAGCGCGGCGAAGATGGTGACGTTCAGCGTCTGCGACACGCCGTACGCGATGATCCCGCCCAGCCAGATCCGCCAGGTCGAGCCCAGCACCAGCTGGATGGCATCGCGATTGGCCGGGATCATCTCTGGCGAGGGCGGCAGCATCCACACGACCCAGGACAGCGCCAGCGAGACGAGTAACGGCACGAAGCCCACGCGCACCAGCCGCCCGGCGACCTGCGGCCCGTGCAGCTCCGCCACCGCGCTCGACGTCACGACCAGCAGCAGGAAGGCGAAGATGCCCGCCTCCACCGCCAGCGGCCCCAGCGCCACCTGCTTGTTGCCCAGCACGCCCGCGATACACACCATGCCGCCGTAAAAGATCGACAGCGCGAACAGCGAGGGCGAGATCAAACGGGGGCGGGATACGACGTCGGGATGGTCCATCGCAGACTGCTAGCGCGAAAACGGTCCGGGGCAAAGGTTTAGGCGCAACCCATTCCTCCCCTTCCAGGGGAGGAAAATTCCGTCGCTTGCGCCGTCCCTCGCAACACGCTCTATTCCCCACCGAGAAACTATAAGGGGGACGACATATGCGGTTGTCGAAATGGATCGGCGGAGCGCTGGCGAGCTGTGCGCTGTTGCCGGGTCTGGCGGCGGCGCAGACCCGTCCCGACCAGAAGGCGTTCTTCGATCTCTACAAGCAGCTGGTCGAAACCAACACCAGCCTGTCGGTGGGTAGCTGCACCCAGGCCTCGGCCCAGATCGCCGAGCGGCTGAAGGCGGCGGGCTATAAGGACGCCGACATCACCCTGTTCTCGGTCCCCGAGCATCCCAAGGACGGCGGCATCGTCGCGATCCTGCCCGGCACCGACAAGGCGCTGAAGCCGATGCTGCTCCTCGGCCATCTCGACGTGGTCGAGGCCAAGCGCGAGGACTGGACCCGCGATCCGTTCAAGCTGATCGAGGAGGACGGCTTCCTCTATGGCCGCGGCACCGTCGACGACAAGGCGATGAGCGCGGTCTGGGCCGACACGCTGATCCGCCTGAAAAAGACGCCGCCCAAGCGCACCATCAAGATGGCGCTGACCTGTGGCGAGGAAACGACCGCCGCGTTCAACGGCGCGGAGTGGCTGGCCCAGAACAGGCCCGACCTGATCGCGGCCGAATTCGTCCTGAACGAAGGCGGCGGCGGACGGCTGGACGAAAATGGCAAGCGCGAATTGCTGGCGGTGCAGGTCGGCGAGAAGGCGGCGCAGAACTATACCTTCCTCGCGACCAATCCGGGCGGCCACAGCTCGCAGCCGACGCCGGAAAACGCGATCTACGAACTCGCCGACGCGCTGAAGGCAGTGGAGGGTTATGAATTCCCCGTCCACCTGACCGACACCACTCGCGCCTTCTTCGCCGCCACCGCGCAAAAGGTCGGCGGCCAGCTGGGCGCGGCGATCACCCGGCTGCTCGCCGATCCGAACGACAAGGCGGCGGACGCGATCGTCAGCCAGGACAAGGCGCTGCACTCGACCCTGCGCACCAGCTGCGTCGCGACACTCCTGAAGGCGGGCCATGCCGAAAACGCCCTGCCCCAGCGCGCGACCGCCAATATCAACTGCCGCATCTTCCCCGGTGAGACGGTCGAGGAAACGCTTGCCAAGCTGAAGGAGCTGGCGGGCCCCAAGATCACCGTCACCGCCAACCAGCCGGTCCGCCCGACCGCGATTCCGCCCAAGCTGGACCCCAAGATCATCGGTCCGATGAAGACGCTGGCGGCCAAGCACTTTCCCGGCGTGCCGCTGGTCCCGATGATGTCCACGGGCGCGACCGACGGCATCTTCTTCCAGGCGATCGGCATGCCCGTTTACGGCGCGCCGGGTATCTTCATCGAAAAGGACATGTCTGGCATCCACGGCCTGAACGAGCGCATCCGGGTGACGTCGCTCTATGACGGGCGGGACTATCTGTACGATCTGGTGAAGGCCTATGCCTATTGAGGGCGGTGGGGCCCGCTCTTAGGCCCCATCGACATTCCGTCGGCCTATCCCTCCCTCGCCCCTCTTTGAGGGGAGAGGGTTGCGCAGACTTGGTCTTTGCGAAAGCAAAGGCCTTAGTCGGAGCTGGGTGAGGGGTGTGCGCTCGCTTGCCGAGCGCGCGAGCCGAAGGCTCGCCCTCCCCCTCTCCGAGGCCGCCTTAATCGTCCGCCGTCACACGAACACAGGCACGGAACCTGCCCGTCTCGCCATCCTCGCGATGCCAGACTTCCACGACGGTGTAATAGTCGAAATAGCCGCCCCGCTCCTTCGAGATCGTATCGCCCCGTCGCGGCAGAAACGCAAAATCGCCCTCGAAAAGGGCGTGCATCTCGTCTTTTCCGTATATTTCGACCATCGGCATGGGCGTCGTTCCTCAATCGCCACGGGGCGTAACCGCCGCCCGCCCCGTCGGACGAGCGGCGATCCCCGCCTCACGCCGGCTGGTGCACCGGCGGCAGGCGAAGCCGCATCGGCTGGGCCAGCCAGCCGACCACCGTCCGCCGCATCGGCTGCCAGAAGGCCGACAGGGTCAGCAGCGCCGAGCCGATGACGAAGGCGGTGAAGGCCGATCCCAGCTCGACCGCGCCCGCACTGCGGAACAGCGAGTAGAGCGCGTAGAGCACATAGACGAGGCTGGAGACGAGCAGTGCGCGCCGGTCCACCGCCAGCGCGATGCCGGCGAACACCAGGTAGAGCGCCAGCACGATCACCGCGACGCCCGCACCGATGTCGCCGTTGAACACGCCCAGCATCTGGAAGATCGGATGCGCGATCATGGGTGCGGCGGCGAGGTGCAGCCAGAAGGCGACATCGGCACGCCGGGTCTGACGCTGCGGATCCGACATGTCCCAGCGCATGGCGAGCGCGAAGACGCCGATCCCGCAGATCAGCAGCATCGGCCATACGCCCTGCTTGATGCCCGGCACCGCCGCCATCAACAGCCCGATCACCATCGCGACCAGCGCCGCCGCCCCCGCCGCGACGGTGATCGGCACCATGAACCGGCGCCAGTGTAGCCAGGCCGCCCCCGCCGAGACCAGTCCGACGCCCGACGCCGCCAGCGCACCCGCCGTGTCGCCGATATGCGGCCAGAGCGTCTCGATCGTCCCGATCAGCGCACCCGCGACGCCACCGACAAAGGCGAGCAGCAGCAGGATGCTGGGCAGCGCCATGCGCCGCTTGGCGGTGAAGTAGAAGGCGAGCATCCATGCCGCGCCCGCGACGAACGCGCCGCCCAAACCATAGCTGAGGCTGAACCCGATCTGCCCCAGCGCGGCCAGCAGCAGCGCGATCGCGATCGACACGAAGATGTCGTTGAACCCGGTGAGCAGCCGGAAATGCTCCTCGTCGACGGCCGGTGCAGCATGGGATGTCGCGACGTGCCGCCGCAGCGCCGCCGCGGCATCGGGCGAAATCGCCCCCGCCGCCACCGCGCCGTCAATGTCGCTTTCGCTGTACATGGACTCGTCTCCCCGTTTCAGAATGAGGGAAGGATGACGCGCGTGTATTACCATGTCAATACACGCGCCACCGCGGGATCCTCTTGCCAGTGCGCTCTGCGCCGTTACGCTGAAGGCATGAGTTCGGATAGGGAAACGAATAAGCCTTATTCCGTCCGGCGGCGCTTGGGCCTGATGGTGCTCATCATGGTGGGCATCGTCGCGTTCGTGACCATGGCCATGGAAATGCAGGATGTGTTCGGCGTCCCGTTCGACACTAGCTACCGAGTCGTTTGTGCGGCTGCCTGCCTGGTCTTCATCGCCAAGCTGGGCTGGGATTCCTCGGGTGAAGCATGGCCATGGGTGGGTTTGGGGCTGGCGACCATCGTCAATCTGGGCCTGTTCTTCACCCCGATCTTCGACCACCCCGCATCGCGCGGCGAGATCCTGTCGTTCGCGATGCCCGACTTGGTCGTCGTCATGGCCGCCCGCATAGCCTATTATCCCACAAACGACGTGCATGACCGTGCGGTCCGTCAGCAGTTGGTCGTCGGGCTGATCATCGCGGTGGCGCTATGCGCGCTGATCCTGGCCATTGGCTTCGTTCCGGACCATCCGCGGCACGACCGGGTGTCTGCCGATTGGCTGAACGGCACCGCCACCTATCGTTAAGCATAGGGCTCGCAATGTCTCGCCCGTACGGGAGCCGATCGACTCGAGGGACTTTGCGATGAAGATGCTCAAGACGGGATTGCTGCTCGCGCTGGCCGGTGGGGCCATGCTGGGTGCGACGGCCGCGAGCGCACAGGACTGGCGCTATGACGAATATCGCGCGCATCAGGCGGCGCGCGGTGCCGAGGTCCATGCCTATGAGGCCGGGCGCGACCAGCGCGCGGCGGACACCGCCGCCTATTATGGCGATTACCGCGCCGCCGATGCCTATGCCCATGCCGCCGCCGTCCGTCGGCACGAGGCACGGCGCGACGTGCATTTCGCCCGACACGAACGCCATGCCGCGCGATGGGACTATTGGCGCGGTTATTGAGGCGGTTGCCAGAACGCGAAAAGGGCCGGTGCGAGGGGTTCGCACCGGCCCTTTTCTTTGGGAAGGATCGACGGCGGATCAGCCGTCGTAATCGGCACCCAGATTCTGGTTGCGCGGCGGGGCGGCGGCGGTCAGGCGCAGCGCCTCGGCCGAGGCCTGCAGGCTGCCGACATCGTCCGCCTCGTCCTCGTCGTCGATCTGGACACGCTGCAGGCTGTTGACCACGGCTTCTTCCAGATGGGTCGGGCGAACCGTTTCCTCGGCGATCTCGCGCAGAGCCACGACCGGGTTTTTGTCGCGATCGCGATCGACGGTCAGGTCGGCCCCGCCCGAAATCTGACGAGCCCGCTGCGCCGCGAACAGCACCAGATCGAAACGGTTGGGAATCTTGTCGACGCAATCCTCGACGGTGACGCGCGCCATGCGTGTGTCCTTCGCAAATAATGCTGGGATGAAAGCAGGCCACCTAACAGCAATGGTCGCACAAGTCAAAAGCCGCGCATCGTGCAACGCATATGTCACGTCGCCCGTTACGCTTTCGTCAGGATCACCGGGCGGTCAGGAGTTCGCCATTTCGTCACCCGTCCCACCCGAACAGCCCGTCTTTCCGGTCGATGGCCACAGGCTGACCCTGCTCGACACCGGGCCGCGCCGGCTGGAGGCCCTGCTGGCGCTGATCGAGGGTGCGCGGAGCAGCCTGCGCATCCTCTATTATATCTATGCCGACGACACGACCGGGCGGCGGGTGCGCGATGCGATGATCGCCGCGCGCGCCCGCGGGGTCACGGTGTCCGTGGTGGTCGACGGTTTCGGTGCGGGCGCGGACGAGGCGTTCTTCCGCCCGCTGGTCGAGACGGGCGCGCGGCTGTCGCGGTTCGAGCCGCGCTTCGGCCGCCGCTATCTGCTGCGCAACCATCAGAAGCTGGCGCTCGCCGATGCCGAGGGGCCTTCGCCCCGGATCATCATCGGCGGCTTCAACATCGAGGACGATTATTTCGGCACCCCCGCCGACCAGAGCTGGCGCGACCTGGGCCTGCTGGTCGAAGGGCCGGCGGCGGCGCGGATGGCGGGCTATTTCGATGCACTGTTCGCCTGGACGCAGGATGCCAAGGGGCGGTTGCGCGACCTGAACAAGGCGCTGGCGCATTGGAGCGAGTCGCACGGGCGGCTGCGCTGGCTGATCGGCGGGCCGACGCGGCGGCTGTCGCCCTGGGCGCGGACGGTGCGCGACGATATGCGGCGGGGCCAGCGGATCGACGTGATCGCCGCCTATTTCACCCCGAGTCCCTCGCTGTTGCGGCGACTGGACCGCGCGGGGCGGCGCGACGCGGCGGTGCGAATCGTGACGGCAGGCAAATCGGACAATGACGCGACGATCGCGGCGGCGCGCTTCACCTATGCGGGCCTGCTGCGAAAAGGTGTGCGCATCTATGAGTATCAGCTCACCAAGCTGCACACCAAATTATATGCGATCGACGATGTCGTGCATGTCGGATCGGCCAATTTCGACATGCGCAGCCTGTTCGTGAATCTGGAGCTGATGCTGCGGATAGAGGACGCCGCCTTTGCCGCCCATGTCCGCGCCTATGTCGATGGAGAAGTGGCGCGGTCGGAGGCGATTACGCCGGACTGGTACAAGCGCAACACCGGCTGGTTCCAGCGGCTGCGGCAATTCGCGGCCTATCTGCTGATCGCGGTGATCGACCCGTCGGTATCGCGGGGGCTGAATTTCGGGATCGAGTCGCCCGACGGGGATTAGGGATTAGATTCCTCCCCTGTAAGGGGAGGGGGACCAGCGAAGCTGGTGGAGGGGTGTCCCCCCTCTCGATAGCGGGATACCCCTCCGTCGCGCTTCGCGCGCCACCTCCCCTTGCAGGGGAGGAATATTTTAGCGTCAGTCCTTCCACGCCCAATAGAGCTGGGCCGGTGGCACGTTCCACCATTCCATATCGTGGTCGATATTGTCCCAGTGCGGAACCAGGAAGTCCTTCACCTTGGGACTGAACTGATAGACCAGGAAGGCGCCGCCGGGGCGCAGCACGTCATGCGTGCCGCGCGCGATCGCCGGACCTACGCCGGGCGGCAGGGTCGAGAAGGGCAGGCCCGACAGGACGTAATCGGCATGGTCGAAGCCATGGTCGCGCACGATCTTCTGCACGTCCGCCGCCGATCCGTTCACCGCCTTGAAGCGCGAGTCGATAATCGTGTGGCGCAGATAGTCGCAGAAATCGGCATTGGTATCGATCGCGATCAGCGTCGCGTCGGGCGCCATGCGCTCCAGGACCGGGCGGCAGAAGGTGCCGACGCCGGGGCCATATTCCACGAACAGCTTGGTGTTGGCCCAGTCGACCGGCCCCAGCATCTTGCGGATCAGCTTGCCCGACGACGGAATGATCGAGCCCACCATCACCGGATGCTTCAGAAATTGCTGAAAAAACATCTGACCGGGCGAGGGATAACCTGTGGCGTCGGTGCGGGACTTGCGCGCGGCGGTGGTCGAGCTGGGCATCGAGTTCCTGTCGTTCGTGATCCCCGCGTAAGGGACGCGCGAGGGAAATCCCCTCGTCGCACAGGTGCCGAACGACTTTCAAGCTGTTGGGTTGCGGCGGGTAAACGCATTCCGTCGCAAAGCGGACTTGATCGACAGGGGAAAGTCCTGGTCCGTCCAGGACGGATCGCGGTGATTTTCGTGTCGCAGCCCATGGTTGGTGGCGCGCAAGGCCATACCGAAGCGACGAAGGCGATGGACCGGCTTGCCGCGTGGCAACCCGGATATTGTGCCGTCGAGAGCGCGCGCGGGCGGAATGGTATTCGGCTTATGAGGTCGCAGTGGCCGAGGTGGGGCGGAGTTGTAGGTGGGAGCAGAGATAGCGGCTTATGCCAACACTCTCCCCAGGCACGCCCCTCCCACAGGCGGGAGGGGATGGGGGAGGGTTTGGAGTCTCACAGAGACTATCGCCTGTGGCGCTACCCCCACCCCAAACCCCTCCCCCGTCCCGGAGGAGGGGCTTTAAGGAGGACCCGCTACGGCTGCTTATCCCCTCTCGGCGTCAGCATTCCCGGCGCGATGAATCCGATCGGCTGGATAGCCGCCGCCTCCTGCTTCAGCCGGGCGGCGATCTGTTCGTAGTCGCGCTCCATCTCGGGCGTCACGCTCGCACGCGCCTCGGTCAGCGCCTCGTCAAAGGCCGCCATGTCGACCTGGGTCGCGCCCAGCGAACGCCGCAGCGCGATCAGGCCCGCGCGGCGCACCACATCGCCCAGATCGGCACCGGTAAAGCGATCGGTCCGCGCCGCCACGTCGTCCAGGTCCACATCCGCTGCCAGCGGCATCTTGGCGGTCTGGATGCCCAGGATGCGCCGCCGCCCCGCCTTGTCCGGCACGCCGACATAGATCAGCTCGTCGAACCGACCAGGCCGCAGCAGCGCGGGATCGACAAGGTTGGGCCGGTTGGTCGCACCGATCACGACGACCGACTGCAACTCCTCCAGCCCATCCATCTCGGCGAGGATGGTGTTGACCACCCGCTCCGTCACCTGTGGCTCGCCCAGGCCACCGCCGCGCGCGGGGACCAGCGAATCGAGTTCGTCGATGAAGATCACCGTGGGCGCTACCTGCCGCGCACGGGCGAACAGACGGGTGATCTGCTGCTCGCTCTCGCCATACCATTTGGACAACAGGTCGCTGGACTTGGTGGCGATGAAATTGGCCTGCGCCTCGCGCGCCACCGCCTTGGCGAGCAGCGTCTTGCCGGTGCCCGGCGGACCATAGAGCAGAAATCCCTTGGCCGGGCGAATACCGAGTCGCCGGAAGGCATCCGGGTCCTTCAGCGGCAGTTCGACCCCTTCCTTCAACTTCATCTGCGCGGTGTCGAGCCCGCCGACATCGTCCCAGCGGACGGTCGGGGCCTGCACCATCACCTCGCGCATCGCCGAGGGCTGGACGCGCTTCAGCGCCTCCAGGAAATCCTCGCGCGTCACCGACAGGGTATCGAGCACCTCGGCCGGAATCGTCCGCTCCTCCAGGTTCAGGCGCGGCATGATCCGCCGCACCGCCTCGATCGCCGCCTCGCGGGTCAGCGCCGCCAGGTCCGCGCCGACGAAACCGAAGGTCGTGCGCGCCAGCTCGGCCAGATCGACCTTGTCGCCCAGCGGCATACCGCGCGTGTGGATGCCCAGGATCTCGCGCCGCCCACGCTCGTCGGGCACGCCGACCACGATCTCGCGGTCGAAGCGGCCCGGCCGCCGCAGCGCCTCGTCGATCGCCTCGGGCCGGTTGGTGGCGGCGATGATGACCAGATTCGCGCGCGCCTCCAGCCCGTCCATCAGGGTCAGCAGTTGCGCGACGAGCCGCTTCTCCGCCTCACCCTGCACCCGGTCGCGCTTGGGGGCGATCGAGTCGATTTCGTCGATGAACACGATCGAGGGCGCGGACTTGGTCGCTTCCTCGAAAATGTCGCGCAGGCGCTGTTCCGACTCGCCGTATGCCGAGCCCATGATCTCGGGGCCGTTGATCAGGAAGAATTGCGCATCCGATTCATTGGCGACCGCGCGGGCGAGGCGCGTCTTGCCGGTGCCGGGCGGCCCATGGAGCAGCACGCCCTTGGGCGGCTCGACGCCCAGCCGCTCGAACAGTTCGGGATAGCGCAAGGGAAGCTCGACCATCTCGCGCAGCTGGTCGATGGTCGAGGCCATGCCGCCGATATCGTCATAGGTGACGTCGGCACGCCGCGCCTCGCGCGGTTCCTCATATTCGGGGCGCAGCTCGACCTCGGTATTCTCGTCGATATGCACCACGCCCTTGGGGCTGGCCGCGACGACCGCGAGGCGGATCTCCTGCAGCGCGTAAGCCGGCGCGTTCATGAACTGCGCGACGCCCGGCGGCATGTTGGTGACGCGTTGCTGCCCCGCCGTCGCCACCACGTCGCCCTGGCACAGCGGCCGGTTGAAGAAGGTGCGCTTCAGCGCCTGGGCCGAGCCCTGGAGTCGCAGATTCTGTTGCGCGGGCGCGAAGACGACACGCGTCGCAGGTTTCGATTCGACGCGGCGCACCTCGACGAAATCGCCCGAACCGACGCCCGCATTGGCCCGCTGCAACCCGTCGATGCGCAGCAGGTCGAGCCCCTCGTCCTCGGGATAGGGCGCGACCGCGCGCGCGGGGGTCGCCTGCTTGCCGACGATCTCCACCACATCGCCCTCGGTGATGCCCAGCGTGGCCATCAGGGTGCGCGGCAGATGGGCCAGGCCGCGCCCGGAATCCTCGGGGCGGCTGTTCGCCACCTGTATCTTGCGGGTCGGCGCGTCGCTGTCGGCCATGATCGTCCCTTGGCAAAGTGTCTGAACACGAAAGCGCGGGACGTGGGGGCGGGTTCCGGCCCGCGAAAGACCGGCCGGCCGAGCAGAGGCAAAAAAAAGGGCCGATCGAAACGACCAGCCCGTAAAAGTTTTTAGGAGAGGATGCCTGAAAGGCCCGTTCCTTTTGCGGTGCGAAACATTATGTTGCAAGTGCGAAAAGCTTGGCTTTGATTGCATTTTATGCAATCCCTTGCCCCATAGGTCAATGAGTACAGGTGCGACATGCGCAGGCTCCCCCCGCTCGGTGCGATCGAAGCATTTGTCCAGGTCGTCCGCCTCGGCTCCATCAAGGCCGCCGCCGAGGAACTGGCCCTGTCCGCGCCCGCGCTCAGCCGCCGGGTGCAGACGCTGGAGCGATTCGTCGGCAAGCCGCTCTTCGCCCGGCGACACCAGGCGATGGTGCCCAATGAGGATGGCCAGCGGCTGATGGAACAGATCGCCCCGCTGCTCGACCAATTGTCCGACGCAGTGGAGGCGATGACCAGCGGGCAGGAGGTGCTGCGCCTGCGCCTGGGGGTGCTGCCGCTCTATGCCTCGCAGCGGCTGTTCCCGCATATGGGGCTGCTCCGCGCCGCGCATCCCGAACTGCATCTCGACATCGACACCGCCGGACACGGCATCGCGCGGCTGGGCGAAGGGCTGGACGCGGTCATCGCGCTGGGCCGCGACATCGATCCGTCGCTTTATGCCAAGCGGCTGGACCGCAACAAAGTCTTCGTCATCGGCGCAAAGCGGCTGCTCGAAGGGCCCAATCCGCTGCTCCGCCCGGAACAGCTGAACGGCATGACCGCCTTGCTGCACCGCGAAATGCCCGATGCCTTCACCGCCTGGTGCCAGGTCGCCGGGCTGACCGACATCAAGCCCAAGGCGATCGACTTCTTCGATTCGGGCGGGTTGATGCTGGAAGCGGTGGCGCAGGGGCTGGGCGTCGCCTTCATGCATGCCAGCCATTTCGAACATGCCCGCGACCCGCGCCTGGTCCGCCTGTTCGATATCGAGGTCGACAGCCCGTACAGCCACTGGTTCGTCTGCCGCCCGCGCGCGCTGCAGCAGAAATCGGTGAAGCTGTTCCACGACTGGCTGATTCGGACACTGTATCCGGAAGCGGCGTGATCCTTCTCCCCCTCCCGCAGGCGGGAGGGGGTCGGGGGGAGGGAAAAGAGTCTCACCGAGCCCACCACTTGCGGCTTTCCCCTCCCCCATCCCCTCCCGCCTGCGGGAGGGGCGTGCTTGTTGCAGGCTGGAGGACATCAGGCCAACGACAAAAAGCCGCGCGCCCTTGTCGGACGGCGGCTTCACGCCTTCAAGTCGTTCACGGGGCGCCGCGATTCGGCGCCCGCCCGTGACTTACTTGATCTTGGCTTCCTTGAACTCGACATGCTTGCGCACGACCGGGTCATACTTGTTGAAGCTCAGCTTCTCGGTCTTGGTGCGCGGGTTCTTCTTGGTGACGTAGAAGTAACCGGTATCAGCCGAGCTGACGAGCTTGATCTTGACGGTGGTCGGCTTGGCCATGACCTGGTTCCTGTATGCGTGAAAAAGCGAAAGCGGCAGCCGGAGCCGCCGCTATATAAGCGCCGCCCATGGCCCATGGACCCGCATGAGTCAAGCATTTCGCCCGATTTAAGCCCCTCTTTACATGCACGGCCCTATGGTGTCACCCGCATCCCCCCCGGATCGGGGGCGCAGCCAGGGAGGAAAACCGCCTGATGGAGATAGCCGAATCGGCCGGTGCCTGCCCTCCGGCCCCCTTCCCCGCCCCGCTGGGCGACGTCCGCGACCAGCTATGCGTCCGCATCGCCGCGCTCGACGTACGCGCCCCCTATACACCCGCCGCCGACCTGCTGCGCGGGGTGGAGACGATTCGCCGAATCGCCCATGCCCATGGGCTGGCCTCCGCCGTCACCGTCACCCATTTCATGGATCGCGCCCTGATGAAGGGCATGGGCTCCTTTCATGGCTGGCTGGCGATGCTGACCGAAGCGGTGGCGAGCGAGCGACAGGATTTCGAGACCACGAACCATTTCGCCGAAGCCTGTTCGGAACGACTGGCGCGCTGATGGATGCGCTGATGATCGTCCTGGTCGTCACGCTGTTCGCGCAGGTGGGCGGGCGGCTGAGCGGCTTTGCCACGCAGCTGGCGGAGCGGACCGGCCGGATCGCTCCGGTGTTGGTCGGCGTATTGCTGGCCGAAGCCGTGCTGGCGGCGGTGGCGGTCGGGATCGGCGTCGAACTGGCACCGCAGGTCACGCCCGAGATACGTACGCTGATCCTGGCGATCGCGCTGGCGCTGGTCGGCATCGGGCTGACCACCCGGCTGCCCCGGCCCGGATCGCCATTCGGCTGGCCCCGGCTGGGGGCGTTCGGCACCGCCCTGCTGGGCGGCGGGGCGATCCTGCTGGGCGAATCGGGATTGATGCTGGTGGCCGCCGCCGCCGCGCGCTCGCCCTTGCCCTGGGCGGCGTGGCCCGGCGCGATGCTTGGCCTGCTCGGCGCGTTGCTGCCGCCCCTGCTGCTGGGGGAGCGGGAATGGCGGCGTATCCCGTGGCGCGCGATCCGGATCGTCATCGGCACGGGCATGATCCTGGCGGCTATCGTCATCGCCCTGGCGACAAAAGGTCTGATCTAGGGGGGCGATCAGACAATGCGGGGTTTGTACATGGACCTGTGGGAGCCATTGGGGCATCGGATCGTTTACGCAACGATCCCATTCCAGATAGCGGGAGCCTGTCCATGTCCGATATCAACCCGGCGCTCGATACGCCGACCGACCTGAACCGTAACGCGACCGCCAGCGTTGCCGATGCGCTGAACGGCGCGCTCGCCGATTGCTATGCGCTGTACCTGAAGACCAAGAATTTCCACTGGCACGTCTCGGGCCCGCATTTCCGCGACTATCACCTGATGCTCGACGATCAGGCGACCCAGATCCTGGGCGTGACCGACGCCATTGCCGAGCGGGTGCGCAAGACCGGCAACCTGACGCTGCGTTCGATCGGCGACATCGCGCGCCGCCAGACCATCGCCGACAATGACCGCGAGTTCGTGTCCGCCGCCGACATGCTGGTGGAACTGCGCGACGACAATCTGAAGCTGGTCGAGCGCTTCCGCGCGGTCAAGGACGCCGCCGAAGAGGCCAAGGACAATGCCACCAGCGGCATCGTCGACGAATGGACCGACCAGGCCGAGGAACGCGCCTGGTTCCTGTTCGAGGCTGGCCGCAAGGGCTGAGTCGCCCGCCAGAGCCGATACGAAAAGGCCCCGGTCGACGCCGGGGCCTTTTTGTGCGTCACGCCAATGCGGGGGGCAGCCAGGCGGGTTCGAACTGTGGCTTGCGGGGCGGCAACGGCGAGATGTCGCGCAGCGCGGGCAGGTTCAGCAGATGGATGCGGTGCGACTCGCGCGCGATCAGGCGGTCGGCCTCCATGCCCCGGATCGTCCGGTTCACATGCACCGCGGTCAAGCCGAGCAGGTCACCCATGACCTCCTGGGTCAGCGGTATGTGAAAGCTGTCGCCCTGCACCATGCCGATCGGGCTGAGCCGCGCGTAAAGGTCGACGAGGAACCGCGCCAGTTGCTCGCGTGCCGAGGCATTGCCGGTAACGGCCAGCGAGTCCATCAGCACCAGCCGCTCCATCTGCACCGCCACGGTGAACAGCGCGGCCAGGCGCGGCGCGCTGGTAAAGAGTTGACCGAAACGTTCATAAGGCACGAACGCCGTCACCGCCTCGGTAATCGCGGTCAGCGTATCGGCGGCGCGCGGCAACACCATGCTGGGCGTGCCCAATATGTCGCCGGGCAGGTGCACCTTCTGGACCAGCCGGTTGCCGCTGCGCAAAACGATCGAGGAGCTGATCCAGCCCCGCATGTGCAGGTGAAAGCCGCCCAGCACGTCCCCCTCGCGCTGAAACGTCTCGCCACGTCGCCGGACGATCGCGGCATCGCCCAGGGTCTCCAGGATGTTTTCCTCGGCGGGGGTCAGATTGCAAAAGGCGCGAAAGCGATGGATCGGATAGGTCATGGTACCTTTCTTCCATGACATCGTCCCGTCCGCCAATGACCTGGCGCAAGAGCGGCCTTGTGTCACGCTGTCGGAAATGATGCCGATAAGAATGGGGGAGTGGCGGCATTCTATATGATACGTAACCGGAACACCAACCCGCCTGACCGGTTGAGCCCTTCTCAGGTCAGAAGGATTGCCCCATGCTCAAGCTCGCCATCACGTTTCTCGTCGTCGGACTGGTGCTGGGCGCACTGGGTTTCGGCGGCATCGGCGGCGCGTTCGTCGGGATCGCCAAGATCCTCTTCTTCATCGCGATCGCGCTGTTCGTGATCTTCCTGGTGCTCGGGCTGGTCGCGGGCAAGTCGGTGAAGAACGCGATCGACTGATCCGCAGATGCGCGACTTTGCCGCGTTGCTCGATGCGCTGATCTATACCCGCTCGCGCAACGCCAAGCTGAAGCTGGTCGCGGATTATCTCGCCGCCACGCCCGATCCCGACCGGGGTTGGGCGATGGCGGCGTTGACCGGCGATCTCGACCTGCCCGGCGTGAAGCCCGCTCTCATCCGCGCGCTGATCGAACAGAGGGTCGATCCCGTGCTGTTCCGCATGAGCCGCGACTATGTCGGCGACACCGCCGAGACGGTCGCGCTGCTCTGGCCCGCGCCCGACCGACCGCTCGATCCCGAACCGCTGTCGGTCAGCGCCGTGGTCGAGCGGTTGCGGCATCTGTCGCGCTCCGATGCGCCCGCCGTGCTGGCCGACATGCTCGACCGGATGACCGCCGAGGAACGCTTCGCGCTGTTGAAGATGGCGACCGGGGGCCTGCGCATCGGCCTGTCCGCCCGCCTCGCCAAGACCGGCTTTGCACAGCGTTTCGGCCTGGATGTCGAGGCGGTGGAAGAGGTCTGGCACGGCCTGTCGCCGCCTTATGCCGAACTCTTCGCCTGGGGCGAAGGCACGGGCGCACAGCCGACGCCCGCCGATGTGCCGGTCTTCCGCCCCTTCATGCTCGCCCATCCGCTGGAGGATCTGCGCGTCGACCTGACCGACTATGCCGCCGAGTGGAAATGGGACGGTATCCGGGTGCAGATCGTCCATGTCGCGGGGCAGACCCGGCTCTACAGCCGCACCGGCGACGATGTGACCCACGCCTTTCCCGATGTCGCCAGCGCCTTCGACGCGGTCGGCGCGGTGGACGGCGAACTGCTGGTCAAGGGCGAGCATCAGGGCGGCACGCTGGAGGATGGCGGGGGTGCGGCCAGCTTCAACGCATTGCAGCAACGGCTGGGGCGCAAGACGGTGTCGGCCAAGATGCTGGCCGATTATCCCGCTTTCGTCCGGCTCTATGACATATTGGTCGACGGGACGGAGGATGTCCGCGCCCTCCCCTGGACCGAGCGACGCCAGCGGTTGGAGGCGTTCGCGGCCAAGCTCGACCCCGATCGGTTCGACGTCAGCGCGGTGATCGAGGCGGCGGACTTCACCGCGCTCGAAGCCTTGCGCGCCACCGCCCGCGATGCCGCGATCGAGGGCGTTATGCTCAAGCGGCGCGACTCCCCCTATAGCGGCGGGCGGCGCGTCGGCCTGTGGTATAAGTGGAAGCGCGATCCGCTGACCGCCGATTGCGTGATGATGTACGCCCAGCGCGGCAATGGCCGGCGTTCGAGCTATTATAGCGACTATACCTTCGGCTGCTGGACCGAGGAGGGCGAGTTGCTCCCCGTTGGCAAGGCCTATTCGGGCATCACCGACGAGGAGTTGCGCCAGCTCGACCGTTTCGTGCGCGCACATACGCTCCAGCGCTTCGGCCCGGTGCGCGAGGTGGAGAAGACGCTGGTACTGGAGATCGCGTTCGATTCGATCCACGAATCGAAGCGGCACAAGTCCGGCGTCGCGATGCGCTTCCCCCGGATCGCCCGCATCCGCACCGACAAGCCTGCCGCCGAGGCCGACCGGGTGGAGACGCTGAAGCGGCTGGTGACGTAATGGACTTCATTCCTCCCCTGTAAGGGGAGGTGGCAGCGCGCCGCGCTGACGGAGGGGTATCACGGCCAGCGGGCACACCCCTCCACCATGCTTCGCACGGTCCCCCTCCCCTTACAGGGGAGGAATAGAGGGCGTTTCGATCCTATCTCAACCGAACAGCCACGTCCCCATGACCCGGCCGGGCGCGAAGGCGAAGGCGCCCGCCCCGATCAGTCCTGCCAGATAGAGCAGGACCATGATCCGCCGATGCGCCGCGATCCGGCCCGCCCGCGCCGCCGCGATCGCGCGCCACAGGCCGATCAGCGTGACGGGGACGAAGATATGGATCGGGCTGAACTGGCCATGGTTCAGGTCGCGCAACGCCAGGGCGGACAGCGCCCCGACCACCATCAGCACGGCCCAGAGCTTCCCCAGCATCCGGTGCCGCGCATCCCCCTTGCGCGCAAACAGCACATACAGCCCCAGCGGCAGGGCGGGCAGGACGGCGGCCAGATGGATCGCCACCGCCACGCCATGCGCCCGCGCCAGGGTCGGCGACAGGCCCAGCGCGCCTTTGGCCAGCGCCACCAGGGCCATGACGCTGAGCGTACCGCCCCCCGCCAGGATCGCGGCGCGCAAGAGGGGCGACAGGTCGGAATGGCGCGCGGATGGAGCGGCGAGCGGCAGGCTGGTCATGACAATCGGTCCCCGTTGAGGCGAATGGCGCCTGTCTGCCGCGCCGCCATCCATCCGCCAGCGCGTTTGCGCGGATCGGCCCCTCCCCTTCGCGGGCGGGGCGATTTGCCGTTTCGCGAAGCGTGAATTGGCCATAGGCATGATCGTCATGCCCAGCCTGCGCCGCATCCTGATCGAGCTCGCCGCGATGATCGCGCTGGGGCTGATCTTTGCGGTGCTGGGTCCGTTCGGGACCTTCGGGGCCAGCTTCGCGCGGCGGCTGATCTATTGGATCACGCTGATGCTGGCGGGCTATGCACTGTACCGCCCCGCGATGATCGCGGCACTGGCAGCGGCGAAACGGCTGCATTTGCCCGATGTCGCGGGCTGGGTGGCGGCGGCGCTGGTCGCCAGCGTGCCGATGAGCGTCGTCGTCTGGTGGATCGGGCATCTGGACGCGCCCCAGCCCCTCCCCGGCGTCGACGATGCGATTGCGCTCTATGGCAATGTGCTGGCGGTCGGCGGGATCGCCAGCCTGCTCCTCTGGTTCGGGCAAAGACGGCGCGAGGCCGCCATCGCCGCCGCGGAGCCGGTCGCGCCACCGCCACACCCGGAACCGACGCCGCCAGAACCGGCGTCCCCTGCCCGCCCGGCCCTGCTGGACCGGCTACCGCCCGGCTTCGGCCCCGATATCCTCGCGCTGGAAATGGAGGACCATTATCTCCGCGTCCACGGCGCCCATGGGTCGGAACTGATCCTCCTGCGGATGCGCGACGCGGTGCAGGAGATCGCGCCGTTCGACGGAGCGCAGGTCCATCGCAGCTGGTGGGTGGCGCGCGCCGCCGTTCGCGAGGCGCATCGCGAGGGCCGTGGGCTGCGCCTGATCCTGTCGAACGGGGTCGAGGCGCGGGTATCGCGCGCGATGGTGCCGGTACTGGAGGCGGAGGGCTGGTGGTAGCAACCCGTCTTTCCTCCCCTGCAAGGGGAGGTGGCAGGGCGAAGCCCTGACGGAGGGGTGTCACCGCTCGCGATCACGCCCCTCCACCACCCGGCTTTGCCGGGCGGTCCCCCTCCCCAAGCATAGCTTGGGGAGGATTGGATCAGTCGCCGACGCGCTCGATATCCGCGCCGACGGCCGACAGCTTCTCTTCCAGCCGCTCGTAACCGCGGTCGAGGTGATAGACGCGGGCGACCGACGTCTCGCCCTCCGCCGCCAGACCGGCCAGGATCAGGCTCATCGAGGCACGCAGGTCGGTCGCCATGACCGGCGCGCCGGTCAGCTTCTCGACGCCCTTCACCATCGCGGTGCGGCCATGGACCTGGATGTCCGCCCCCATGCGCGCCAGCTCGGGCACATGCATATAGCGATTCTCGAAGATCGTCTCGGTCAGGGTGCTGGTGCCCCCGGCCTTGCAGAGCATCGCCATGAATTGCGCCTGCATGTCCGTCGCGAAGCCCGGATAGGGCGCGGTCGACAGGGTCAGCGGCTGGAGCGGGCCATTCGCGGTGACGCGGACCGAATCGCGCGTCTCCTCGACCGTCACCCCCGCCTCGGTCAGGGCGGAGAGCGTCGCGCGCATGTCGTCGGCACAGGCGCCCACCAGCTCCAGATCGCCGCCGGTGATCGCTGCGGCGCAGGCATAGCTGCCCGCCTCGATCCGGTCGGGCATCACCGAATAGGTGGCGCCATGCAGCCGGTCGACGCCCTCGATGGTCAGCGTTTCGGTGCCGATGCCGTCGATCCGCGCACCCATCGCGATCAGCAGGCGGCACAGGTCGACGATCTCGGGCTCGCGCGCGGCATTGCCCAGCACCGTGGTGCCCTTGGCGGTCGCGGCGGCCATCAGCGCATTCTCGGTCGCGCCGACCGACACCACCGGGAAGGTATAGCGCCCACCCGACAGCCGGCCGCCCGGCGCGCTGGCCTTCACGTAACCGGCGGTCAGTTCGATCTCCGCGCCGATCGCCTCCAGCGCCTTCAGGTGAAGGTCGATCGGGCGGTTGCCGATCGCACAGCCGCCGGGCAGCGACACCCGCGCCTCGCCCATGCGCGCCAGGATGGGGCCGAGCACCAGGATCGACGCGCGCATCTTGCGCACGATGTCGTAGGGCGCCTCGGTCGAGAAGAGCTGCCCCGCGCGGATCGTCATGACCCGGCCGAAATCCTCCGGCCGCGTCCCCTCGACCCGCGTCGAGGCGCCGATCTGGTTCAGCAGATGGCCGAAGCCGTCGACATCGGCCAGGCGCGGCAGGTTGCGCAGCGTGACCGGTTCGTCGGTCAGGATCGCGCAAGGCATCAGGGTGAGCGCGGCGTTCTTCGCGCCCGAGATCTTCAGGCGGCCCGACAGCCGGTTGCCGCCGCGAATGAGGATACGGTCCATGCAAGGAGCCCTAGCCGACCGTTGCGCGACCGCCAAGGGTCGCGCGGCCAACCCCCGCCAAAACCGCGCCCATTCCCCAAGAAAATACACGGTTGATACACATTAATGCGGGGAATCCCCCTTGATGGCTAAGGCACTTGTCCGCTCGGGGGGTGAGGTATTGGTGTCGAATTTCGGGCTTGCGGATCGGCTGGACAAATGGGTTTCGCTGACCCCGGCCGAGCGCGATGCCCTGTCGCGGTTCGAGGAGCGTCCCAGGGCCATCCGGCGCGGCACCGTCCTGATCGACGAGCATATGCGCGGCGAAGACCTGTTCGTCGTACAGCAGGGCATGTTGATGGGCTATGTCCTGCTCGACGATGGCAGCCGCCAGATCGTGCGCTTCCTGTTTCCCGGCGATCTCTTCGCGCTGTCGGCGCTGGTCTATGACCGGTCGCCCGACACGGTGGTCGCGGTATCGAACGCGGTCGTCTGTCCGTTCGACCGGGCGCAGATCGCGACGCTGGCGGTGGAGCATCCGCGCCTGCTCAGCCTGATCCTGGTCCTGAACCAGATAGAGCGGGTCATCACCACCGACCGGCTGGCGGGCCTGGGCCGCACCTCGGCACGGGCGCGGGTCGCGACGCTGCTGCTGTCGCTGCGCGGCCAGATGCGCCAGGCCGGCATGGATGTCGGCACGTCCTTCGCCCCCGGCCTGACCCAGGAGGAGATGGGGGACGCGATCGGCCTGACTGCCGTGCATGTGAACCGGATGCTGCGCCAGCTGGAGGACGAGGCGCTCATCAAGCGCGAGGGTGGGCAGGTCCACCTGCTGGACGAGGCGCAATTGATGCGCGAGGCGGGCTATATCGACCGGTTCGAAGGGCTGGACCTCGGCTGGCTGCCGCCGGGGCGTTAAGAGCGGCCGCCCGCCCATGTCTGCAACCGGGGCCGGACGTTGAGAAACCGGCGATAGCCGCGCTCCAGCAGCGCCAATAGCCATGGCGCGCGCGCCGCCAGCCCGAGGGGCCGCAGCAGCGGGATCGCCCGCCACATCGCGGCAAGGGCTGCCGCGCCCGACAGCATCCGCCCATCTTCGCGCGCATGGAACCGGGCGAGTAGCCGGTCTCGGTCGATCGGGCACTGGTCCGATCCTTCGTCGCCGATCGCGACAAAGTCGATCCGCCCGCGCCGGTCCAGCCGCCGCATCGCCGCGATCTCGCGACGACACAGCGGACAGGCGGCATCATACCAGACGGTGACTGTCGTCATGCCCTTCTCCGACGGAGGGCGGCCCGGTCGCGACCGGGCCGCCCCCGTCATCAGAACAGATCCGCCGTCATGACCTTGTTCCATACCTTCACGAAGTCGCGGACCATGCGGGGATGGCCATCCTCGGCGGCGTAGAATTCCGCGATGTTGCGCAGTTGCGAATTGGCGCCGAAGATCAGGTCGTTGCGAGTCGCGGTGTAGCGCGTCTCGCCGCTGTCCCGGTCGTCCAGCGTGAAGCGCAGGCCGCCCGCGTCCTGCTTGGTCCAGACATAGTCCATGCTGGTCAGCACGCGGAAGACATCGTTGCTCAGCACGCCCACCCGGTCGGTGAACACGCCGTCCGCGCCGCCGTCCCAATTCGCCCCCAGCGCGCGCAGCCCGCCGGTCAGCACCACCCATTCGGGGGCGCTGAGCTTCAGCAGCGCGGCCTTGTCGAGGAACAGTTCCTCGGGCGCGACACGGCCCTGGGTGATCGTCGCGAACTGATCGTCGACATAGTTGCGGAAGCCGTCGACCACGGGCTTCAGCCATTCGAAGCTGTCGGCATCGGTCAGTTCGTCGGTGGTGTCGCGGCGCCCGGCGGTGAAGGCGACCGCCTCGGCCACGCCCGCATCCGCCGCCGCCTTCTCGACCGCCGCCGTGCCGCCCAGCACGATCAGGTCGGCGAGCGACACGCGCTTGCCGCCGGACGCCGCATCGTTGAACGCGGCCATGATCTCGCGGAGCTTGGCGATGACGGGCACGGTGCGGCGATTGACCGCCCAGTCCTTTTGCGGGGCAAGCGCCAGGCGCGCACCATTGGCGCCGCCGCGCTTGTCGCTATCCCGGTACGTGACCGCTGCCGAGAAGGCGGTGAAGACCAAGTCGGATACCGACAGGCCGCTGTCCAGAATCCGCTGCTTCAACGTCGCAATATCGGCGGTATCGACCAGCGCATGGTCACGCTCGGGGATCGGGTCCTGCCACAGCAGGTCCGGCTCGATCGTCACCTCCGGCCCGACATAGCGCTCGCGCGGGCCCATGTCGCGGTGGGTCAGCTTGTACCAGGCTTTCGAGAACTGCTCGGTGAAATAGTCGAAGTCGGTCAGGAACCGCTCGCAGATGGGGCGATAAATGGGATCGACCTTCAGCGCGATGTCGCTGGTCATCATCATCAGGGCATGGGTCTTGCCCGCGACATGCGCGTCCGGGGTGCGCGGCGCGTCGGCATCGACCGGCGTCCATTGCAGCGCGCCCGCCGGGCTGCGCGTCTGTTCCCATTCCAGGCCCAGCAGATTCTCCAGATAGCTGTTGTCCCACTGAGTCGGGTTCTGGGTCCAGCTACCCTCGATGCCGTTGGTCATCGTGAACTCGGCATTGCCGGTGCCCTCGGGATTGTGCCAGCCCAGGCCCATCTCCTCGATGGCGGCGATCTCGGGCGGCGCGCCGATACGGTCGGCCTTCACCATGCCATGGCTCTTGCCAAAGGCATGGCCGCCCGCGATCAGCGCCACCGTCTCCTCGTCGTTCATCGCCATGCGGGTGAAGGTGATGCGGATGTCGCGCGCCGAGGCCATCGGATCGCCGCTGGCATAGGGCCCTTCAGGGTTCACATAGATGAGCGACTGGTGCGACGCGGCCAGCGGCTGTTCCATGTCATAATCCGCGTCTCCATTCTGGCCCCGCCAGCGCTTGTCGCGATTGACCATCTCGTCGAACGAATCGACCTGGGTCATGTCGAAGACTTCCGGGCCCCAATAGGTCGCGTCGTCGGCTTCCCACGCATCCTCGCGCCCGCCGCCGAAACCATAGGTCGGCAGCCCCATGATCTCGAGCGAACAATTGCCGGTCAGGACGATCAGATCCGCCCAGGACAGCGCGGCGCCATATTTCTGCTTGATCGGCCAGAGCAGGCGACGCGACTTGTCGACATTGCCATTGTCCCACCAGCTGTTGATCGGCGCGAAACGCTGCATCGCCTCGCCCGCACCACCGCGCCCGTCGGCGATGCGATAGCTGCCCGCCGAGTGCCAGGCCATGCGGATCATCTGCGGCCCGTAATTGCCATAATCGCACGGCCACCATGCGACCGAGCTGGTCAGGAAGCGCTTGATCTCGGCCTTCAGCGCATCGAGGTCGATCTTGGCGAATTCGGCGCGATAGTCGAAATCGTCGCCCAGCGGATTGGCGCGGGGCCCGTGGCGGTGCAGCTGCTCGACGCGCAGCCGGTTGGGATACCATTCGGCCAGGGTCGGCGGCGTGGTGAAGGCGCCCCCGATCCGGTCGCCGCCGAACGGGCACTTGCCCGCGAGTACCGTCTTATAGTCTTCCATATGCCAGCCTTTCGGGGGTTCGTCGGATCGAAGCAGCGCACAAGTCACTAAGATGACGGGCAATCCTGCCTGCCATGTGCATCGGTGAGTGCCAGAATCATGTCATGCATGTCATGAACATCGGCGGCCGCGTCTTTCCCGGAGCGGAAGACATCCGCCGCTCATCCGCACCGTCAACGTCGGATCCTATCCTCCGATCCTTGGCGAAGCCCGGCCGGCTTCAAAAAAATTAGCCTGGATCAGTCCAGATATTGGCGCGTTGGGCCTGCTTACACGTCTTCAGAAGCCGTGACCGGGCATGGAGGAACAGGTCTATGGCCGGATCGGCGGCGATTATCGGGGCGGGCATGGCCGGGTTGTCCTGTGCCGAGCGGCTGACGGACGCAGGCTGGCGGGTCACGCTGTTCGACAAGGGCCGCCGCCCCGGCGGGCGCATGGCGAGCAAGAGGGTGACGGCGATGGGCCCGTCCTTCGCCTTCGACTATGGCGCCCAGTATCTGACGGCACGCGATCCCGATTTCGTCGCGCAGATGGCGTGCTGGGCGCAGGCGGGCATCGTCGCGCGCTGGCCGGCGGCGGGGGACGATGCCTGGGTCGGCGTACCGGGCATGAGCGCGATTCCGGGCCATATGGCCGAGCCGCTTCAGCCCCGCTGGTCGACCCATATTCGCGGCCTGGTGCGGCAAGAGGGCGCATGGTGGCTGGATCATGACGGCGGGCGCGAAGGCCCGTTCGACCATGTCGTCCTGGCGATACCCGCCGAGCAGCTGCCTGCGCTCGTCGCGGACCACGATCCCGCGCTGGCGGAACTGGCCGGGGCGCATGGCTCCGAGCCCTGCTGGACGGTGCTGCTGGGGTTCGACACCGCCATTGCCGCACCCGATCTCTTGTCGAGCGCCGGCCCGATCGACTCCGGTCCGATCGACTGGGCCGCGCGCAACAATGCCAAGCCGGGACGGGACAGCGCCGAGGCCTGGACGATTCACGCGACGCCCGCCTGGTCGCGGCGTCATCTGGAAAGCGACACCGCGTCGGTCATCGCCTCGCTGCTGCGGGCGCTGGAGGAACGGGTGGGTACGCTGCCCGCGCCGGTGCATGCGACGGCGCATCGCTGGCGCTATGCCCGGTCGGGGAAAGCGGGGATCGGTGCTTATTTCCGCCCCGAATCGGGGTTGGCGGCCTGTGGTGACTGGATGATCGCGCCGCGTGTCGAAAGCGCGTGGCTGTCCGGGCGTCAGGCGGCCCGGGCTATCCTCTGAACGAAATCCTTCCCGCAAGGGGGAGAAAGTTCAGAAGTCCGTTACGCCTTTTCCAGCGTGCATTGCAGCGGATGCTGGTTGGCACGGGCGAAGTCGATCACCTGCGCCACCTTGGTCTCGGCGACTTCGTAGGAGAAGACGCCGCACACGCCGACACCGCGCTGATGGACGTGCAGCATCACGCGGGTCGCGTCGTCCATGCTCATGCGGAAAAACCGCTGCAGGCACAGCACGACGAATTCCATCGGCGTGTAATCGTCGTTCAGCATCAGCACGCGGTACGGCGTCGGCTGCTTGGTGCGCGCGCGGGTCCGGGTGGCGACGCCCAGGCCGGTGCCCTCGTCATCGCCATGATCCGGGCCCTGACCGGGCCCATTGCCGGCCATCCCCAAAGGATGGGTGAGAAGATCGCTGTTCGGGGCCATGGTCGTAAAATATGGCATGGCGGGGGGTCGGCACAAGCCCTTGGGCATGGGGCGATCGTATAAATCGGTGAGACCTTTCTCCATTCCTTCCCTGCAAAGGGAGGAATGCTTTTACGCCCCCCCTTAATGAAAGTCCCGCGAGCGCGGCAGCAGCCGGACATCGCGTGGATGGCCCCCGCGCTGCGCCGGGCTCCCTCGCGGATCGTGCGAGCGGGTGGGGGCGGCAGGCACATCCTCCAGCCGGGCCAGCATCGCGCTGCGATCCTCGACGCCGGCGGTCATCAGATGCACGACACCCTCGTCGCTACGCTGGACGACGCCGTGAAGCAGCATCAGCCGCGAGGCCATCACCGCGCGCCGGTTCGCCTCGAAATCGCGCGCCCAGAGCAGCGCGTTGACGATGCCCGTCTCGTCCTCGATCGTGACGAAGATCGCATTGCCCTTGCCCGGCCGCTGGCGGACCAGCACCACCCCCGCCACCTTGGCCCGCCGCCCATCGGCCAGGCGGTGGAGGTCGGCGGCGGACAATATGCCCTCGCCCGCCAGTTCGCGGCGCAGGAACGCCATGGGATGGCCTTTCAGCGACAGCCGCGTAGCGCGGTAATCCGCCGTCACCTGTTCCGACAATGGCATGGGCGGCAGCGTGACGGCGGGTTCGGCGGCCATTTCAGGGGCCTCCATCGCAGCGAACAGCGGCAGCTGCGCCGACTTCATCCGCCGCGCCTCCCACTGTCCCTCGCGCCGCCCCCGCCCCAGCGAGCGATAGGCATCGGCCTGCGCCAGCAGGTCGAGCGCACGGCGGGGAAGCCGCGCCCGGATCGCAACCGACTCGATCGTCTCATAGGGAGCATGGTCCGCAATCTCCGTGCCCCAGGCCTCGCGAAAGGCGTCGACCTGGCGAAAGCCCAGCCGCAGCGCGAAGGCGCCGTCCTCCCGCCGCTCCAGCCGATTGTCCCAGCCGCTGAAGTTCACATCGACCGGTCGCACCTCGACCTGGCCGTTCTCGCGCGCGTCGCGGACGAGCTGGGCGGGCGCGTAAAATCCCATGGGTTGCGCATTGAGCAGCGCGCAGGTGAAGATCGCGGGCTGATGGCGTTTCAGCCAGGCCGAGACATAGACCAGCCGCGCAAAGGACAGCGCATGGCTCTCTGGAAAGCCGTAAGAGCCGAACCCCTCGATCTGCTTGAAGCAACGCTCGGCGAAATCGGGTTCATAGCCTCGCCGGACCATGCCGCCGACCATCTTCTCGCGGAAACCCTGGATCGTCCCGACATTGCGAAAGGTCGCCATGGCGCGCCGCAAGCCATTGGCTTCGTCGGGGGTAAAGCCGGCCGCCGTGATGGCCAGCTTCATCGCCTGTTCCTGGAACAGCGGAACGCCATAGGTCTTGTGGAGTAGCTTATACAGCTCGTCCGCCGGACCGTGTTTCGGCGAAGGATAGCTGACCGGCTCCGTGCCCGCCCGCCGCCGCAAATAGGGGTGGACCATGTCGCCCTCGATCGGCCCCGGCCGGACGATCGCGACCTGCACGACAAGGTCGTAAAATTCCTTCGGCTTCAGCCGGGGCAGCATGTTGATCTGCGCGCGGCTCTCGACCTGGAACACGCCGATGCTGTCGCCCTTTTGCAGCATCTTATAGACCTGCTCGTCCTCGTCCTGCGCCAGCGTATCGAGATCGGGTCTTGGCAGGCCGTTCGCTTGCATCAGGTCGAACGCCTTGCGGATGCAGGTCAGCATCCCCAGCGCCAATATGTCGACCTTCATGATCTTCAGCTCGTCGATATCGTCCTTGTCCCATTCGATGAAGGTCCGCCCCTCCATCGCGCCGTTATGGATCGGCACCGTCTCGTCGAGCCGCCCTTGCGTCAGCACGAAGCCGCCGACATGCTGCGACAGATGCCGAGGCGCTCCCAGCAGCCGGTCGACCAGGGTCCGCAGCCGCGCGATCTCGGGATTGTCGGGCGAGAAGCCGGTTTCGTGGAACCGCTTTTCCTCGAACCGCTGGGAAAAGCTGCCCCAGACGGTGCTGGTCAGACGCTGCGTCACATCCTCGCTCAGCCCCAGCGCGCGGCCGACCTCACGCACCGTGCTGCGCGGGCGGTAATGGATGACGGTCGCGGCGATGGCGGCGCGGTGGCGGCCATAGCGGTTGTAGATATACTGTATCACCTCCTCGCGCCGCTCATGCTCGAAGTCGATGTCGATATCGGGCGGCTCGCCGCGCTCGGCCGAGACGAAGCGCGAGAATAGCAGGTCATGCTTGGTCGGATCGACCGAGGTGACCCCCAATATCCAGCAGACCGCCGAATTCGCCGCCGACCCCCGCCCCTGACACAGGATCGGCGGTTTCAGGCTCCGCGCGTGCCGCACCACGTCATGCACGGTCAGGAAATAATGCGCGTACCGGCGTTCTCGGATGAGCTCGAGCTCGTCTTTCAACGTCGCGGTCAGCTTGTCAGGTGCCCCATCAGGGAAACGCTTGGCCGCCCCACGCCATACCAGTTCCTCCAGCCAGTCCTGCGCGTCCCACCCTTCCGGCACCGGCTCGTCGGGATAGTGGTAGGATAAATGATCCAGCCGGAAGGTGATCCGGTCGAGGATCGCGATACTCTCGTCCACCGCCCCCGGCCGGTCGGCGAACAGCCGTGCCATTTCCGCGGCGGGTTTCAGGTGCCGCTCGGCATTGGCCGCCAGCCGCCGCCCGCCGGTGCGGATGGTCAGGCCTTCGCGGATACAGGTCAGTATATCCTGTACCGGACGGTCGGCTGGTTCGGCGAACAGCGCGTCGGTGGTCGCGAGCAGGGGCACCCCCCGCGCCTCGGCCAGCGCCGCCCGCGCCATCAACCGCCGCCGGTCCGCCCCCGATCGCGCCATGGTCACCCCCAGCCACACCCGCCCCGGAGCCGCCGCTACCAGCCGGTCGAGCGTCGCGGCCAGCCCCGGATCGGCGCGCCGGGGCGGCAGCATCGCGTCCGCCATCGGCTCGCAGGGCCGCGCGGAAGATTCGGGCAGCGCGATCAGCAGCAGATCCTCGGTATGACGGAGCAGGTCGCCCAACCCTAGGATGCAGCCGCCTTTTCTCGCCCGCTTGTTGCCCAAGGTCAGCAACCGGGTCAGCCGCCCCCAGCCGATGCGATCGACCGGATAGGCGACGATGTCGGGCGTACCATCGGCAAAGACCAGGCGTGCGCCGACGACCAGGGTCGGTGGCGGGGGTCCGCCGATCTCCGCCGCCGAAGCGCAGCCCTTTCGCCACGCCTTGAGGGCGCGCACCACCCCTGCAACGGTGTTGCGGTCGACGATGCCGATGCCAGCCAGCTTCAACGCATGGGCCCGCGCGATCATATCCTCGGCCGGACTCGCCCCGTCGAGAAAGGAATAATGCGTCGCCGCGACCAGTTCGGCGAAGTCGGGCATTTACCCTTTTCCTCCCCTGCAAGGGGAGGGGGACCATGCGCAGCATGGTGGAGGGGTGTCGCCGGTTGCGAGGGTACCCCTCCTCACCACCGGGGATACCCCTCCGTCAGCGCTCTGCGCTGCCACCTCCCCTTGCAGGGGAGGAAATGGAATGGGGCTCCTCACGCGAACAGCCCGTGCATATACCAGCGCGGCCGCTCGGTCTCCGTGTAAAGCCCGTGGCGGAAGATCCAGAAGCGCCGCCCCCGCACATCCTCCACCCGGTAATAGTCGCGGGTCGGCGGCGTCATGTCGGCGCGGCGCCACCATTCGCCCGCGATCCGCTCGGGCCCTTCCGCGCGCGCCACGTCGTGCAGCTTGCGCCGCCAGCGAAAGCGCGCGGGCGGGCCGTCGGGGGTCTCGGCGGCGAGCGATTCGATCGGCTGGGGCGGATCGAACAGGTGGATCGGTCGCGATGGCGGCTCGCCCGGCTCGGGCCGGGTCCATTCGGCCTTGGGCGGCGGCTCGGTTGCGGGCAGCAGCAGTTCGGCCTGTTCGGGCATATGGCTGTCGCGCGGATGGATTCGCCGCACCCGCTCGCGCCCCAGCCGCGTGCCCAGCCGGTCGATCAGCGCGGCGACCGCCTCCGCCTTCGCCTCGCCGCCCTCCAGCCGCAGCTGCACCGCGTCCAGCTTCTCGGCCAGCCCCACGTCCAGCCGGATCAGATCGTAACCGAAACCGGGATCGAGCGGATCGGCCAGCGCCTCGATCCGCTCGCGGAACAGCCGTAGCAGGACCGCGGGGTCGCGGGTCGGCTGCCCCGTCTCGACGCGCAAGGCCTGCACCTCGCCATCGGAGCGGAACAGCCGCGCGTCCCAGCGCCGCCCGCCCTCATGCCGCTCCTCCAGCGCGCGCGCCGCCTCGCCTGCCAGCTCCTCCAGCACGCCCAGCATATGTTCGGTCCGCGCCACCGGCTCGGCGAAGCGGCGCTCCACCCCGATCGGCGCGAGCGTAACGCGCGGAGTCAGCGGGCTGTCCTCCTCGCCGGTCAGCCGCCGGAGCGCGGTCGCCGCCTCACGCCCGAATCGCGCCGCGATCGTCGCCATCGGCCGCGCCAGCACGTCACCGACCGACTTCAGCCCCGCCGCCACCAGCGCCGCGCAGGCATCCTCGTCCAGTTCCAGCGCGGCGACGGGCAGACGGCGAATCGCTCCCATCTCGTCGGGCGCCGGCGCACCCGCATGACGCGCCAAGGCCCGCGCCGCCTCGGGCGTGTCGCCATAGGCCAGCCGCACGGCGATCCCCCGCCTGGCCATCCGCGTCTCGATATCCTCGGCCAGACGCCGCTCGCCGCCGAACAGATGGTCCGCGCCCGCACTGTCCAGCACCAGCCCCTGCGGCGGATCCAGCGCCACCGCCGGACTATAGCGCCGCGCCCCCTCGGCCAGCCGCTCCAGCCAGTCGGCATCGGCGGCGGGGTCGTGTGGATAGACCTCCAGCTCGGGCACCCGCGCCCGCGCATCGGCCAGGGTCAGCCCGACCGACAGCCCCGCCGCCACCGCCGCCGGATCGAGCGCGGCGAGCCGGATCGCGCCGCCCACCGATTCGGCGAAGGCGATCGGCGCGTCACCCCGCGCCACGAACAGGTGCGGGCGGCGTGCCCGCAACCGCTCGATCGGCAACCAGGGGAAGACGAGCGCCAGATAGCGGCGCGGGATCGAAGCTTTGCGTGTCACGGTTCCACTCCACGCGCCACCGGGCGCCCGCGGGCCCTCCCCGTCGGCGCAGCAATTCCAGATCATAAGCGGGGGGCCCCGGCGCCTCGGCGGCGAATGCACGCGAGGGCGCGGGCGCGACCGACCAGCGGGTCGCGGCGGCGCTGGGCACCACCTGCCCCCCGATGCGCAGCAGGATCATCAGCACGCCCGAGGCTTCGGCGGCCAGCATCAACCGGCGCGAGGCGGTGAGGTCCAGCCCGCGCATCGCCCCCCAGCCCTCGGCGACGACGCTGCCCAGCCCCGGACAGCGCGCGCCATCGGCGGCGGCGCGGAGCAGCGCGGCATCGTCGGCCACGACCACGACGACCAGTTCCTCGGGGTCGAGCCCCATGGCGAGCAGCCCCGGTCCATGGAGTCGCCCCCCCTGCCGCTCGGCCGCCTCGGTCCGCAGCCACAGCACCGGCCAGGCCCTGGCGGCGAGCAGACACCCGACCGCCAGCCCCGCGCCGCTCGCCGCTTCTTCGGGTAAAAGCGCATGGATCTCATGCAGTTGGGCAGGTACCAGAGGAGGCATCCCCCCTGACCGCTCCGCCGCGCCCAACCCCTGCCCCAGTCCCTGCCCACGCGCCTGTACGGCGGCGGCCCCGCGCAGGCGATCAATCAGGGCAAAGGGCTCCTCCATATATGTTCTTGTAATGTTCTCGCGATCGAGTCGCCAATGCAAAATTTCTCAAAAAAAGGGCTTGCCGGTTCGAAAACCCCCATCTATTAGCGCGCCTCACCCCAGCCGGTTCGCCGGTTCGGAACGCCAGAGCGGGCGTAGCTCAGGGGTAGAGCACAACCTTGCCAAGGTTGGGGTCGAGGGTTCGAATCCCTTCGCCCGCTCCAGTTCCTGTCGCCGATGAGCGACAGCCAGCAGCGACATGATAGACGAAAGCCGACGCGGTTCCTGCGGGAATCGAGCGCGATGGCTGTACCATTTCGCGCCCTCCAAAAGCCATGGTCGCCTTCCGTCCGCCGTCACCTGCCATGGCGACAGGCCCCGGCGATCGGCCGAGGCCCGTTCCACCCGGTTCAGATCAATCGGTTTTCCAGCAACGTCCCTTCCCAGAACATCAGCTTGTCGAGTAGACGCCGCTCGATGAAATGATCGGGGATGCGGTCGGGATCGGCCATCACCGCGCCACCGATGCCCTGTCGGAAATCCGCGATGAGCCGGTCGCGCGCCTGTTGGAAATCGGGCTTTTCGCATTCCTCCCGCCGCGCCTGGGCACAGGCCCGCCAGAAAGCGGGATAGTCATGGCCCACGGCATCGCCATAGAGCTTTGCGAGATGCTTCGTGCCGACACGGTCGTTGCGCACCCAGTCGCGGTGGCGCGCCGCCTTGCTGGCCAGCCGGTCCCAGATATAGATTTCGTCGCGGGGCCGGGCAAAGGTCGCGATCTTGCTGGCGGCCGAGCTATATTGCCGCCGCTGCCCGCGCAGGATCGGCAGTTCGCCGGCCAGCCTGGGTATGTCGACGCACGGATCGAAGGTCTCGGCGGCATATGTGGCCATGATCGCCGCCGCCACCCCCGCCCGGTCCCAGACGACGAATTTCGTCAGCAGAAATGTCGACAGGAACAGCCGTGCATCCTGCTCCCCGACCTGTCCCGGGAACAGCCAGAGCCAATGCGTGTCGGGCGGACGTCCCCGGTCGACCCGCTGCTCCCGCGGACAGCACCAGCGGCGGACATCCTGCTCGGCCTTCATTAGCAGCTTGCGGCGGTCATCTGGTGAAAATGGCATATCGTTCCTCCCGTCCCGGGGGTTAGGAGCGAAGCCGAAGCATGGCCTATCGGGGAAAATTCAGGATTGCCCGCTTCATCGCAAAGGGAAGACCGCCATGCCCATCCGCCCCGCCCTGCCCGGCGACGCCGCCGCCATCGCCGCGATCCTGATGCCGGTGATCCGCGCAGGTGAAACCTATGCGCTCGACCCCGCCATGTCGGAGGAAGCGGCGCTTGCCTATTGGCTGGCCGGGGATCGTACGACCTTCGTCGCGGAGGAGGCGGGCGCGATCTTGGGCACCTATTATATCCGCGCCAATCAGGCGGGCGGTGGGGATCATGTCGCCAATGCGGGCTATATGACGGCCGCCGCGGCGCGCGGCAAAGGCGTCGCGCGGGCGATGGCGCTGCATTCCTTCGACCAGGCACGCGCGCAGGGTTTCAGCGCGATGCAGTTCAACTTCGTGGTCGCCAGCAACGAGGCCGCGGTGCATCTGTGGACCGCGCTGGGCTTTGCCACGGTCGGGCGGGTACCGGGGGCGTTCCGGCACCCGGGGCTGGGGATGGTCGATGCACTGGTGATGCACCGACCGCTCTGATCATCCCGCCCGTGCGACCTGGAAGCCCGCAAAGGACTGGCTGACCGGCATCAGTTCCAGCCGGTTGATGTTCAGATGCGGCGGCAGCTCGGCGACCCAGAGCAAAGTCGCGGCAATGTCCTGCGCCGTCATCGGGTCGGACCCTGCATAAAGCGCGTCGGACGCGGCCTGATCGCCGCCGGTCCGTACGGTGGTGAACTCGGTCTCGACCATGCCCGGCTCGATCGAAGTGACCCGCACCCCCTTGCCGTGCAGATCCGATCGCAGGTTCAGCGAGAATTGCTTCACGAACGCCTTGGTCCCGCCATAGACGTTGCCGCCGGTATAGGGATAGTTCGCCGCCACCGAGGACAGGTTGATGATCCCCCCGCGCCGTTCGATCAGGCGGGGCAGCAGCCGGTGGGTGATGGTGATCAGCCCGTCGATATTGGTCGCGATCATCGTCCGCCACTGGGCAAGGTCGCTATCCTGGGCGGGCTTGGTGCCGAGCGCGAGGCCCGCATTGTTGATCAGCCAGTCGATCTCGGCAAAGTCCGCCGGCAGTCCGGCCAGCGCCGCGTCCAGCGCATCCTCGTCGGTGATGTCGAAGGCGAGCGGATGGAACGCCGCCCCCAGCTCGTCGGCCAGTGCCTGCAGCCGGTCGGCGCGGCGGCCGGTGCCGATCACCCGCCACCCGGCGGCGACAAAGGCGCGTGCGGTGCCCGCACCGATCCCGGCGCTAGCACCGGTGACGAGGACAGTCTTGGTCATGGTCTCAATTCCCTCTCGAACCTGGCCCGCTGCTGGTATCCGGAGCCGGGCCATGTTGCAAAGCGGTCCGCTGCACAAGCCGTGCCCACGCCCTTGCGTTCCGTCCATCCGACACCCCGTTGAAACCAGGGCTTTTCCCGGGTGTTTACGATGGTCATACTCGGGCAGAAAGGATGGCGGGAGACTCGAAGATGACTGAGCGCGCCATATCGCGGCCCAACGTCGCCGCCATGCCCGGCCGCTTTCACCGTGCGCAGGGCGGCTGGTGCGATTTCCGTCCCGAACCGGGGATCACGACCCCGCCCGAGGGCCGGGATCCCACCCCACGGACGGTCTATCCCAGCCACCCGCTCCGCCCCCGTCCCCCCGAATCCTGGGTGCGGCTGCGCGGATAGCGGTGCGGTTGCAGGGCGCGGGGCCTTTCCCCACATAAGCGGGGCGACGGCCTTGGCGTCGTATCTTGCAGGACCGTCCATGCCCCGCCCACTTCGAATTGATTTCGTCTCCGACATCTCCTGCCCCTGGTGCATCATCGGCCTGCGCGGGCTGGAGATCGCGCTGGAGCGGATGGGCGACGCGGTGCAGGCCGAAATCCATTTCCAGCCTTTCGAGCTGAACCCTGCCATGGCGCCCGAGGGCGAGAATATCGTCGAGCATATCGGCCGCAAATATGGCGCGACGCCCGAACAGTCCGCCGCCAATCGCGCCACTATCCGCGAACGCGCCGCCGCGGTCGGGTTCACCATGGCGATGGGCGACGATGCGCGCATCTATAATAGCTTCGACGCGCATCGCCTGCTCCACTGGGCCGGGATCGAGGGGGGCCAGGCCGCACTGAAGCACGCGCTGTTCGACAGCTATTTTACGCGGGGAGAGGACATCTCCGACCACGCCGTGCTGCTCGCCGCCGTCACCCGCGCCGGGCTGGACGCCGACGCGGCGCGCGCAATCCTGTCCTCCGACCGCTACGCCGCCGAGGTGCGCGAGGCGGAGCGGCTGTGGCAGGGGCGCGGCATCCAGTCGGTGCCCGCCATCGTGATCGACAATCGCTATCTCATCTCGGGCGGACAGCCGCCCGAGTCGTTCGAACAGGCGCTGCGCCAGATCACGGCCGACGCCTGAGCCAGAAAGGACATCCCATGGCCGACACCCGTTATGCCAAGACCGAGGAAGCCCTGTCGCGGCTGACCCCGGAACAATATTACGTCACCCAGCAGAGCGGCACCGAGCGTCCCGGCACCGGCGAATATCTCCACACGCGCGAGCCCGGTCTCTATGTCGACATCGTCTCGGGCGAGCCCTTGTTCGCCTCTGCCGACAAGTTCGATTCGCATTGCGGCTGGCCCAGCTTCACCCGGCCGATCGAGCCTGCCCATGTCAACGAACTGACCGACACCACCCACGGCATGGTTCGCACCGAAGTCCGCTCGGCGCATGGCGACAGCCATCTGGGCCATGTCTTCCCCGACGGCCCGCGCGATCGCGGCGGCCTGCGCTACTGCATTAACTCCGCCTCGCTGCGCTTCGTGCCGCTGGGGGATATGGAGGCGGAAGGGTACGGGGAGTATGTCGACCAGGTCCGCGCGGCCGACGAGGCGTAAACATTCCTCCCCTGCAAGGGGAGGGGGACCAGCGAAGCTGGCGGAGGGGAGTGGCAGGTCAAAACCCGCCCCGCGGGTTTGAGGATTGCCGGGGGGCAATCCGCCTGCCACTCGCTATAGAGAGGGCGACACCCCTCCGTCAGGCCTGCGGCCTGCCACCTCCCCTTACAGGGGAGGAATCGCCCTTAACCTTTACGGCACCTTTTCCCCGCCCGGTCGTTTGCCCTTCGCAACGATAAGTCCAGGCAAACAGGGGAAAAGATGATGGCGACGATCTGGGGCTGGGCACCTTTGCTGCTCGCGGCACCCTTTTCGCCGCAGCAGACGACTGATCCCGTCCCCACCGCCGCCCGCGTCACCCCCGATGCCGCCACCGGCGATACGCAGCGCCCGCCGACTCGCCGTCGCGCGGTGCGCCCCTCCGACAGCGCGCCCTCGGCGATCACCGCCGACACGCGGCGCACGCCGCCGCCCGGGATCATCGGCGACTGGCACAAGATCCGCACCCGGCTGAACGAGCGCGGCATCACCGTCACCGCGCGCTATGCGTCCGAAAGTGCGGCCAATGTCACCGGCGGGCGCAAGACGCTGTTCCGTGAGACGGGGCAGTTCGATGCGGGCGCGCTGTTCGATCTGGAGAAGGTCTTCGGACTGAAGGGCGGCGCGTTCCAGGCGACCCTGACCTATCGGCGCGGTCGCAACCTCAGCGACGATGCGAATTTGGGCACGCTGCAACAGGTGCAGGAGGTTTACGGCCGTGGCCAGACGCTCCGCCTGACCCAATTCTGGTACGAGCAGCGGATCGGCGAGCGGTTCGAGCTGAAGCTGGGTCGCACCAATCCGGGCGAGGATTTCGCCATCTTCTCGTGCCACTTCATGAATCTCAGCTTCTGCGGCGCGCAGCCGGGCAATCTGGTCGGCGATTATTGGCAGAACTGGCCGGTCAGCCAATGGGGCGCGCGGCTGCGCTACGAACCGCGCGACGACCTGTATGTCCAGGGCGCGGTGTATGAGATCAATCCGCGCAACCTCGACAATGATTTCTTCATCGGCCATTTCAAGGGCGCGACCGGGGTGCTGGTGCCCGCCGAGATCGGCTGGATCCGCAACCCGACCGTGGGCAAGATCGGCTCGTACAAGCTGGGCGGCTGGATCGCGACGGCGGATGCGCCGGACGTGTTCCTGGACATCAACCGTCGTCCGATCGCGATCACCGGCCTGGCGCCGCTAGAGCGCAGCAGCCGCTACGGCGTCTATATCAATATCCAGCAACAGCTGACCGGCGCAACCAAGGACGGCAAGGCGGAGAACGGCCTCAGCGTCTTCCTGAACGCGACGCAGGCCGACCGCGCGACCAGCGTGACCGACAATCAGATCGCGGCCGGGCTGTTCTACAAGGGGCTGGTCCCCGCCGTGCCGGGCGATGTGCTGGGCTTTGGCATGGCGCGCACCCATGTGAACGGGCGCGTCGCGGACGGGCAGCGGCTCGATCCGACCCGACCCGCCGTGCAGGGGTCCGAATATGCCGCCGAGGTCTATTACAGCGTCCACCCCGCCGAATGGCTGGAGATGCGGCCCAACGTCCAGTTCGTCCACCATCCCGGCGGCTATTCGCAGGCCAACGACGTCACCATATTGGGGCTGAAGGCTGCCTTCACCCTGTAACGCGCCTGATTCACGACCCGTTCAATAGGCGGCGCGCAAGCACAGGCGTGCCCAAAGGAGTGTATTGATGATCCGTTCGATTGTGGCCTCCGCCCTGCTGGCGCCGACCGCCATGGCGATGGCCGCCGCCCCCGTCCCCGCGCTGGCCCAGGCGAGTGGCGACCTGGCGGCGGTGCAGCGTCACCTGCAATCGGTGCAGACGATGACCGCCGATTTCACCCAGACCGACCGCGCCGGCAAGGTGCTGACCGGCACGCTGACCATGAAGAAGCCGGGCAAGATCCGCTTCCAATATGAAAAGGGTGTGCCGCTGCTGATCGTCGCCGATGGCGGCGCACTGACCTTCATCGACTATTCGGTGCGCCAGGTGCAGCGCTGGCCGATCAAGAACTCGCCGCTGGGCGTGCTGCTCGACCCGAGCCGCGACATCAGCCGCTATGCCAGGATCGTGCCCAGCGCCGATTCGCGCCTGCTCTCGGTCGAGGCGAACGACCCCAAGCATCCCGAATATGGCAAGATCACCCTGGTCTTCGCGCGCGATGCCTCGGCACCGGGCGGGCTGATGATGCAGGGCTGGGTCGCGCTCGACAGCCAGAACAACCGGACCACGATTCGCCTGTCGAACCAGCGGTTCGGCGTGCCGGTGGACGACAAGGCGTTCCGATTCAACGATCCCCGGAGGACGGCGGCGCGAAACTGAACGATTGCGGGCCGTTTCATTCATCCGAGCGACAGGTTCTCTGCCCTATCAAGGCCTTGCGGCTGAGGGGTCTTCGAGATTCCCCCCTGTTGCTCGAACGAGCACCCTCATCCCGCCTGCGTGACGAACGCTAGGTCGGCCCTCGCTCCATGCCCCCGGAGCGAGGGCCTTTCCTTTTCTGCATCTCTTCTTCTCGACCCCGGCGAAGGCCGGGGCCCAGTCGCCATGTCGCTGATGACGCGCATCACGTCGCGTGGGAGGCAAAGACACCGCGCCCCCCGATGGTCCGCCGCAACTGGACCCCGGCCTTCGCCGGGGTGGTACGGAGATATGCAGCGCCATTCCATAACGCGGGTAATCTTGTCTCACCCTCCTGCCCCCGCTACATCGCTTCGCGTGAAAATCGCCTCCTGGAACATCAACTCGGTGCGTTTCCGCGCCGCCATCGTCGAGCAATTCCTGAAGGACGCCGCCCCCGACGTGCTGTGTCTTCAGGAGACGAAGGTGGTCGATGACGATTTCCCCTTCGAGCTGTTCCGCGCGCTGGGTTACGACCACATCATCATCCACGGCCAGCGGATGCACCACGGCGTCGCCATCGTGGCGAAGGTGCCGATCACCGAGGACGACCGCCTCGACTGGCAGGCCAATGCCGAGGCGCGCCATGTCGGCATCCGCCTGCCGAACGGCTTACGACTGGAGAATGTCTATATCCCGGCGGGCGGCGACGTGCCCGATCGCGAGGCGAACCCGAAATTCGGCCAGAAGCTGGATTTCCTCGGTCGCATGATCGAATGGTCGGGCCAGCTCGGTTGCCCGACGATCCTGACCGGCGACTTCAACATCGCGCCGCTCGAATCGGACGTGTGGAGTCACAAGCAGCTGCTCGACGTGGTCAGCCATACCCCCATCGAGGTGGAGACGCTGGCCAGGTTGCAGGCGTCGAACGATTGGGTCGATCTGGGTCGCCATTTCATCCCCGCGCCGCAGCGGCTCTATACCTGGTGGAGCTACCGCGCGAAGGACTGGGCGGCATCGGATCGCGGGCGGCGGCTCGACCATATGTGGGCGACGCGCGACGTGGCCCAGAAGGCGGTGGCGCATCAGGTGTTCGAGGGGTGCCGCAGCTGGCTGAAGCCCTCCGACCATATTCCGATCATGACGGAATTCGATTTTTGAGCGCGGATTCCAAAGCGGCGGCGCGCGCGATCGACGCGCTGCGCCGGGGATGGCCGATCGCGATCGCTGGCACACCGCTGCTTGCCGTGGAGACCGCCGACCCGCTGCGCCTCGCCGCCTTCGATCCGGAGGGCCGCGCGCCGGTCCTGATCTCGGCGGGTCGCGCCGCGACGCTGAAGCTGACCAACCAGTTGGAGGCGGCCGATCCCGACGCCGCCGTGCTGGTCGAGCGCGCGCCCTGGATTGACTTCGCCGCCGCGACGGCGCTGGCCGATCCACAATTCGACCTGGCAACACCGCTGAAAGGTCCGTTCCGCGCGCTCCCCCTGCCCGATCCGGCGGTCGCCGCGGCGGCGATCCGGTTCGCCCGGATCGCCGGGATGCTGCCCGCCTTCTTCATCGGCGGCACGGGCGTCGAGGCGGCGATCGGCCTGGCCGACATCGCCGCGCATGAAAATGCCGAGGCGCTGGCCATCGCCACCCGCGCGCGCCTGCCCGTGGCGGGGGCGGAGGATGCGGAGATCGTCGCCTTCCGCTCGCCCCATGCGGCGGGCGAGCATGTCGCGCTGCTGATCGGCCAGCCGAACGGCCAGCCGCCTTTGGTGCGGCTGCACAGCGAATGCCTGACCGGCGATGTGCTGGGCAGCCTGAAATGCGATTGCGGGCCGCAGCTTCGTGCCGCCATCCATGCCATCGCCGAGTCCGGCTGGGGAATCCTGCTCTATCTACGGCAGGAAGGGCGCGGGATCGGGCTGGTCAACAAGCTGCGCGCCTATCAGCTACAGGATCAGGGGTTCGACACGGTCGACGCCAATACGCGCCTGGGCTTTGCGATCGACGCGCGCGATTTCGGGGTGGCGGCGCGGATGCTGACCCTGATGCGGCAGGACCAGGTGCGGCTGCTGACCAACAATCCGGCCAAGGTCGCCGGGCTGGAGGCGGCGGGGGTCCGGGTGATCGAGCGCGTCGCGCACAGCCTGCCGCCCAATCCGCATAACGAACGCTATCTGGCGACCAAGCGGGACCGGACCGGGCATCAGCTTTAACCCAAACATCCGTTCGCACTGAGCGAAGTCGAAGGCCACGGGATTGGCCTTTGTGGCTCAGCGCAGAACGTGCGCTTCGACTTCGCTCAGCGTGAACGGAGGTTGGGGATCGGGAGGTCAGAACCCCAATTCGCGCCGGACGTCCGCATAATCCTGCGCGATCGCGGCCACGCCGATCTCGCGCAGCCTTTGGTCATGCCCGACCGCGCAGTGCGTCCCCATGCACATACCGATGACATAGCCGCCGCTCGCCACCGCGCCGGTCGCACCGACGGGGGAGTCCTCCAGGATCGCGCAGTCGGCGATGTCCACACCCAGCCGGTCGGCGGCGAACAGGTACAGATCGGGTGCGGGCTTGCCGCGCGTGACATGCTCGCGCCCGCTATAGACATGCTCCCCGAACGCCTCGCGCAGGCCCAGATGGCGCAAATGCCGGTTGAGCCACAAGGTCGGGCTGGACGACACCACTGCCTTTGGGAAATCTGCGGGGAGCGAACGGACGAAATCCACCGCCCCGGCAATCGCCGCGACGCCCTCTTCCATTGCGCGCACATCCTCGACCCGCCGCGCTTCGTAAAAGGCGTCCGGTAGGGTGTAGCCGATCCGCCCCTCGATCGCGGCGATAAAGTCCTGCCCCGCCAGCCCCATATAATGATGCATCGCCTCCTCCGGCGTATGCGGATGGCCGTTGGCGGTCAGCCATTCGGCGAGGTGGCGATTGCCCTCATATTCGCTGTCGATCAGGACGCCGTCGAAATCGAACAACAGTGCAGCGAAACGGCTCATCCGCGGGCTCCGAACAGCGCGCTGCCGACGCGGACATGGCTGGCCCCCAGCATCGCGGCGACCTCATAATCCTCGGACATGCCCATGCTGAGCTTTGTGACGCCCAGCTCGCGCGCCATCTTGGCGAGCAGCGCAAAATAGGGCGCAGCGTCCACCCCGTGCGGCGGGATCGCCATCAGCCCGACGATCGGCAGCCCCGCCTCGCGCGCCGCCGCCAGCATCGCAGGCGCCTCGGCGATGGCGCAGCCGCCCTTCTGGTCCTCCTCGCCGATATTGACCTGCAGGAAACAGTCGGGCCGCTTGCCGCTCTTCGCCATCGCTTCGCCCAGCGCGGCGATCAGCGAGGGGCGGTCGACGGTGTGGATCACGTCGAACAGCGCGACCGCATCCGCCGCCTTGTTCGACTGGAGCTGGCCGATCAGGTGCAGTTCGACGCCGGGATAGGCCTCTTGCAGCGCGGGCCATTTGGCCGCCGCCTCCTGCACGCGATTCTCGCCGAACACGCGGTGCCCGGCACCCAGCAGCGGGCGGATCGTGTCGGCGTCGTGCGTCTTCGACACCGCGATCAGGGTCGGCATGGCATGATCGCCCAGCTTCGCGGCACGCTGCAGCTCGGCGGAGACGGTGTGGAGGCGGGAAACGCTGTCGTCGGTCATGCCCCGCGCTATAATGCCCGCAATGGCCGACCGATACCCCGTGACATGGCTGATGACCGACGAGCGGTTGGGCGACGGGCTATGGCGAGCACTAAGCGCCTTGCCGCCCGGATCGGGCGTGGTGTTCCGCCACCATGCGACGCCCCCTGCCGAGCGCCGGGCGATTCACCGGCGGGTGCGGCGAATCGCCCGGGCGCGGCATTTGATTCTTCTGGTCGCGGGCGGGGGCCTGCCGGGCGACGGCATCCACAAACGCGGGCGGACGACCGGCTTGCGAAGCTGGCCTGCGCATGACCGCGCCGAGGCGGTGGCGGGGTGGAAAGCGGGCGCGGACCTGCTCTTCGTCTCGCCCGTCCACCCTACCCGCTCGCATCCCGGTGCCCCGGCGCTGGGCCCGTCGCGCGCCGCGCGGATCGGATGCGGACTGGGCCTGCCGCTGATCGCGTTGGGGGGTATGGATGCGGCGCGTTTCCGACGCTTGCGGGGGCGCTTTGATGGTTGGGCCGCAATCGACGCATGGGCGCGCCCTTCGTCAGGCCCCCGTCATCCACCGCAGCGATGATGGCCACGGGAATGGAGAAGCAGAACGTCTTCCACGATCGCATTGGCGTCGGTCGCCCCGGCGGCGCCCATTCCCGCCGGAGTGGCGGCCTATGTCCATGACCAGCAACCGACAGGTCACGACCATGCGCTCACCGATCTAAGCGTGTCGCCCGCGCTACGCATGGAGAGCGCCGAACGGCGGCGAGACCGTCATTGCCGCCTATACAAAAAGAAACCGCTTCGCCCGAATCGGAAATCAGAAGCGGAAGGCGGTGCCCAGATAGACCGCCTGGCTGTTGCGGCGATCGTCGTCGATCCGCGCCAGACGCTCGCGGTCCGAGCGATAGCGGACGCCCGCCGTCACATCCAAGTTGCGGGTCAGCGAATAGGATCCGCCCATGTCGAGCGAGTAGTTGGCGGGCACGTCGACCAGCTTCGGCGCGCCGTCGATCGGGCGATCGGACGATGCCTTTACGCGGCCGGTAAAGCGATTCGCGGTATAGCTGACCGCGACGTCCGCCGTCTCGCGGCTGCCGGGCATCCCGGCCAGGTCGACGCGGGCGATATCACCCGACAGCGCGACCCGCTTCCAACCCACCGAAGCGCCCAGATTATAGGCGACCGGCGCCAGGCCGACCGTCGGTGCGGTGTTGGCCGCGATCCGTTCCTCATTGGTACGGCTGGTCCGCGCGCGCAGGGCCACCGTCACCGCGCGATTGGCGCCGCGCTGGCTTTCGGCCGGGGTGAAGCGCAGGTCGCCCGCATCCAGACCGCCCTTGGCGAAGATCGCCGCGAGCCGCGGATCGGCCGCCGCCGGGGTGAACCCGCCCCGCATCAGGGTGAAGGCGCGCTTGGGGGTGGCGCGGCTGATCTGCTCCACCGCGCCGATGGCGGGCGCGACCATCGCGGTCGTGGCGGCAAGCGCCCCGATTGCGATTCCGATCACCACACGCCCGAACGACACGGTCCACCCCTTTTTGGAAACCCTTTTACGAGATCGCTCCTAACATGGAATCGGGTGCGAGCGATCCCATTGTTACGGTCGCAATCGCGAATCTTGTCCGACTGTTGCGCAACCTCCACAGAATCACCGGGAACCGCCCATGCGCGCGGGGTGCTTGCCGGGGTGCCGGGGCCCCTGTAGAGGCTGTAGCCAACCCTTATTCCCAGTCAGGATAATGCCGATGCTTCGCCGTACCGCCACCGCGTTCGCGGTTATTGCCGCCCTGTCGCTCGGGGCCTGTGCCAGCAAGAAGGATCGCCCCCAGGGTGACCTGGCCGCCGCGAAGATCACCACGATCGGCGTGAACTCCTATCTGTGGCGCGCCAGCCTCGACACGCTCAGCTTCATGCCGCTGGCCGAGACGGATTCGAACGGCGGCGTGATCGTGACCGACTGGTACATTAATCCGCAGGTTCCGACCGAGCGGATGAAGGTGACCGTCACCATCCTGGACCAGGATCTGCGCGCCGATGCGCTGCGCGTGACCGCCCTGCGCGAAGTCAATCGTGGCGGCCAGTGGGTCGAAGCGCCCGTCCAGGCCGCGACCATCCAGAAGCTGGAAGACATCATCCTGACCAAGGCGCGCGACCTGCGCCGTGCCTCGATCACGAAGTAAAAAGACGAGAAGAATGGCCTCGCGTTTCAACGCCCTGAAATCGGATTCGACCTGGCAGCGGATCTGGGAAGAGCGGCGCACCTTCGCCGCCGACGATCACAGCACCAAGCCGCGTAGCTATGTCCTTGAGATGTTTCCCTATCCTTCGGGGCGCATCCATATGGGGCATGTCCGCAACTATACGATGGGCGACGTGCTGGCCCGCTATCGGCGGATGATCGGGCATGAGGTGCTCCACCCGATGGGCTGGGACGCGTTCGGCATGCCCGCCGAGAATGCCGCGATGGAAAAGGGCGTCCATCCGGGCGGCTGGACCCGCGACAATATCGCGACGATGAAGGCGCAACTGAAGCGGCTGGGCTTCGCGCTCGACTGGACGCGCGAGATCGCGACCTGCGAGCCCGATTATTACGGGCATGAGCAGGCGCTGTTCCTCGACCTGTATGCGGGCGGGCTGGTCTATCGCAAGGAATCGGCGGTCAACTGGGACCCGGTCGACATGACCGTGCTGGCCAACGAACAGGTGATCGACGGGCGCGGCTGGCGCTCGGGCGCGCTGGTCGAGAAGCGCAAGCTGAACCAGTGGTTCCTGAAGATCACCGACTTCGCCGACGAGCTGCTGGAGGGTCTGACGACGCTCGAGCATTGGCCCGACAAGGTGAAGCTGATGCAGGAGAACTGGATCGGCCGCAGCAAGGGCCTTCAGTTCCGCTTCGCGCCTCTCACGCCGTTGACCGAAGCCATCGAGGTCTACTCGACGCGACCCGACACGATCTTCGGGGCGAGCTTCATCGCGATCGCGGCGGACCACCCGATCGCGCGCGAAGTAGCCCAGTGGAATCCCGAAGCCGCTGCGTTCATCGAACGTTGTAAGGCAGGCGGCACGACCGCAGCGGAGCTGGAAACCCAGGAAAAGCTTGGTTTCAACACGGGTTACGAGGTTCTGCACCCGTTCGACTCGGGTTGGACATTGCCGGTCTATATCGCGAACTTCGTGTTAATGGATTACGGCACCGGCGCGGTCATGGGTGTACCCGCTCATGACCAGCGCGACTTGGATTTCGCGCGGAAATATGGCCTTGAGGTTTGCCGCGTCGTTTCAGACGGCAGCACAACCGACCTGACCTTTGAAGGCGACACCGCCTATACCGGTCCGGGTGCGATCGTGAATTCCCGTTTCCTCGACGGGCTGGATGTGGAGGCTGCCAAGGCCGCCGTCATCACCCGCGCCGAAAGCGAAGGCTGGGGCCAGGGCCAGACCGTCTACCGCCTGCGCGACTGGGGCGTCAGCCGCCAGCGTTACTGGGGCACGCCGATCCCGATCATCCATTGCGAGGATTGCGGCGCGGTGCCGGTGCCCAAGGACCAGCTGCCGGTGACTTTGCCCGAGGACGTCACTTTCGACGTTCCTGGCAATCCGCTCGACCGCCATGCGACGTGGAAGCATGTCGACTGCCCGAACTGCGGCAAGCCCGCCCGGCGCGAGACCGACACGCTCGATACCTTCGTCGATTCGTCCTGGTATTTCATCCGCTTCGCCAGCCAGCCCAAGGATCGCCCGTTCGATCCCGAGGTGGTGAAGCAGTGGCTGCCCGTCGGCCAGTATATCGGCGGCGTCGAACATGCGATCCTGCATCTGCTCTATGCGCGCTTCTGGACGCGCGCCCTGAAGCATATCGGCCTGATCGACGTGGCGGAACCCTTTGCGGGCCTGTTCACGCAAGGCATGGTCACGCACGAAAGCTACAAGTCTTCGGACGGCCGCTGGCTGGCCCCCGGCGAGATTCGCGACGGCATCGAAATCGCGACCGGACAGCCGATCACCGTTGGCCGCGTCGAGAAGATGTCCAAGTCCAAGAAGAACACCGTCGATCCCGAACCCATTGTGGATCAGTACGGCGCGGACGCGGTCCGCTGGTTCATGCTGTCCGACAGCCCGCCCGAGCGCGATCTGCCCTGGTCGGAATCGGGCATTGAGGGCTCGTGGCGTTTCGTCCAGCGGCTGTGGCGCCTGTTCGACGGCTCGGAAGCCGCCGAAGGCGAGGACAAGGCGCTTTCCCGCAAGCTGCACCAGACCATTGCGGGCGTCGCGGCGGACATCGAAGCGCTGGCCTTCAACAAGGCCGTTGCCAAGCTGTATGAGCTGGTCAACGCCATCGAAAAGGCCAAGCCCTCGGCCGCGCGCAACGAGGCGATCCGCACCACCATGTTGCTGGTCGCGCCGATGGTCCCGCATCTGGCCGAGGAAGCCTGGGCCGGAATGGGGCAAGAGGGCCTGATCGCCGACGCCGCCTGGCCGGAGGTCGACGAAAGCCTGCTGGTCGAGGACGAGGTCACCGTCGCGGTGCAGGTCAACGGCAAGCTGCGCGACACGCTGACCATCGCCAAGGGGATGCCCAAGGATCAGTTGGAGGCAACCGCGCTGGCATCGGACAAGATCGTCCGCGCGCTGGACGGTGCGACCCCGAAAAAGGTGATCGTGGTGCCCGACCGTCTGGTGAACATCGTCGCATGAGCCGCCCCCTTCCCCTCATCGCCGCCGGTCTGGCGTTGACGCTGACTCTTACCGGCTGCGGGCTGCATCCGCTCTACGCCGGCGGCGGCTCGGGCCCGGTCGCGAGCGCCCTGTCGCAGATCGAGGTTGCGCCGATTCAGGGGAAGGCGGGCTGGCTGATGACCAACGCGCTGAACGACCGGCTGGGCGGCACCAAGGGCACCAATGCCCGGTACCGGCTGGACGTGAAGCTGGACGATCAGATTCGCGGGCTTGGCGTGCGAAGCGACGATTCGGTGGTGCGTGAACGGCGCATCCTGCGTGCGCGTTATCAGCTGATCGACCAGACGAGCAACGCGGTGCTGGTCGACGCCACCGCCGGATCGGATGCCGGGATCGACGTGGTCCGCTCCGAATATGCCACGATCGCCGCCGAAAACACCGCGCTGGAACGGCTGTCGGTGATCGTCGCGGACGAGATCGTCGCGCGAATCGCCACCTATGCCCGGTCGCGTCCCGGCGAGGCGATGGCCCCCGCGCGGCCGTGAAGGCGCCCCGGTCTTGAAAGCCAGCGCCAACCAGATTCGCCAGGCGCTGGGCCGCCCCTCCGCCGATATCCGCCTCTATCTGCTCCACGGTCCCGATGAGGCGGGGGCGAGCGAACTGGCGCGGCTGCTGGCAAAGGCGATGGGCCCGGAGGCCGAACGGATCGACCTGGATTCGGCGACGCTGAAGAGCGATCCCGCCCGCCTGACCGACGAAGCCGCCGCCATGTCGCTGTTCGGCGGCCCGCGCCATATCCGCATCGCGAGTGTCGGCGAGGAGGGGCTTGCGGCCTTCACCGCCCTGCTTGAGGCGGAATCGGCGGGCAATCCGGTCGTCGCCATCGCGCCCACGGTCAAGACGACCGCCAAGATCGTCAAGCTCGCGCTCGATTCGCCGCGCGCCATGGCCTTTGGCTGCTACGCGCCCACCGCCGCCGATGCCGAACGGCTGGCGACGACGATCGGCGGCGAGATGGGACTGCGACTGGCCGCTGGCGTGCCCGCCCGACTGGTCGACGCGGCCGCTGCCGATCGCTCGGTGATGATGCGCGAACTGGAAAAGATCGCTCTTTATCTCAACGCCGCCCCCGACCGTCCGCGCGAAGTCGATCACGCCGCGATGGACGCGATCGGTGCCGATCTGGGCGAGGTCGAGATGGGCGATGCGGTCGAGGCGGTGGTCGAGGGTCGCGTGAGTGATCTGGGCGGCGAACTGGCGCTGCTCGACGAAGGTGGCGCCTCGCCTATCCCATGGCTACGCGCGCTGGCCCGGCGACTGGTCGCACTGGCCGAGATGCGCGCGGATATGGATGCGGGCGAGCCGGTCGAGGCAGTGATGAAACGCCACCGCGTCTTCTTCCGCGACGAGGCGAAGACCACGCGGGCGCTCCGGCGCTGGAGCCCGGCGATGCTGGCGCGGGCGCTGGCCCGCATTCGGGCCGCCGAGCGTGCGGTGATGGCGCCGGGCAATGCCGGGGCAGTGCTGGCGGAGTCCGAGGCGACGATCATCGCGCAGGGGATTGCGCGGCGGGGATGACCCCGTGACCTTCGACTTCGCTCAGGCTGAACGGGGTTTGGGGTTCACAATACCAAAACCCGTTCAGGCTGAGCGAAGTCGAAGCCCATGCCCCGCCCGCTCAAAAATCAAAAGCGAGTTGCGCCTGTCTGCGAAACAGACCGGCGTCCCGCTTTCAAATCCCCTCACCTGTCAGCCGCTGGCACACCATGTCGAGCTGATCGAGCGTCGAATAGCTCAGGGTCAGAGTCCCGCCCTTCTCACCATGCGCGATCCGCACCGACAGGCCGAGCAGATCGGCGAGCTGCCCCTCCAGCGCGGCGATATCGGCATCCGCCGCGTCCTGCCCGCCGCTGCGAGGGGCCTTGTCGGCGCCGTTGCTCCCCTTACGCCCGCCGCCCTTGGCCTCGCGCGTGAGCTTTTCGGTTTCACGCACGCTCAGCCCACGCGCAATGACCTGATCCGCCAGCGACTCGACCTCGTCCGCACCCAGCAGCGCACGGGCATGCCCCATCGACAGTGCACCGGTGACCACCTGGGCCTGCACCGTGTCGGGCAGTTCCAGAAGGCGCAGCAGATTGGCGACATGGCTGCGCGACTTGTGGACGATCTTGGCCAGCGCTTCCTGGGTATGGCCGAACTCGCCCGCCAGCCGCTGATAGGCCTGCGCCTCTTCGATGGCGTTCAGGTCCTGGCGCTGGATATTCTCGATCAGCGCAATTTCGAGCGTCTGGGCATCGTCGAAGTCGCGGACGACGACCGGAACCTCGTGCAGCCGTGCCCGCTGTGCCGCGCGCCAGCGCCGCTCGCCCGCGACGATCTGATAATCCTTGCCATGCGGCCGGACGACGATCGGCTGGATCAGCCCACGCGCCGCAATCGAGGCGGCGAGTTCGTCGAGCGCGGCTTCCTCGAAATGGCGACGCGGCTGGTCCGGGTGCGGCGACAGCGATCCGACGGGCAGCATCCGCACCCCGCCCGGCGTGGGCTGATCGCCCGGCTGTATGGGTGCCTCACGCGCGATGTCGCCGAGCAGCGCACCCAGGCCGCGCCCAAGACCGGGGCGCGGACGTTTGGCCGTCATCTCCCCGCTCATGCCGCCGCAGCCCCCGGCTGGGGCGTGCCGAGCGGCAGGCGCGCGATCAGCTCGCGGGCCAGCGCGATATAGGCCTGGCTGCCGACGCAGCGATGGTCATAGATCAAGGCAGGCAGGCCATGGCTGGGCGCCTCCGACAGTCGGACGTTGCGCGGAATCACCGTATCGAACACCACACCTCCCAAAACCGCGCGCACATCGGCCGACACCTGATCGGTCAGCCGGTTGCGCCGGTCGTACATCGTCAACGCCACGCCCAATATGGCGAGGCCCGGATTGAATCGCGCGCGAATCCGCTCGACCGTCGTCAGCAGCTGCGACAAGCCCTCCAGCGCGAAGAACTCACATTGCAGCGGCACGAACAGCGAGTCGGACGCCACCATCGCATTGATCGTCAACAGCCCCAGCGAGGGCGGGCAATCGACCAGGACAATGTCCCAGTTACCCTGCGTCCGCCGCAGCGCATGGTCGAGCCGGTGCGTACGATTCTCGAAATCGACCAGCTCCAGCTCGGCTCCCGACAGGTCGACCGTCGCAGGCACCACGTCCAGCCGGGGCACCTGCGTATGCACCACCGCATCGTCGATCCGCGCCTCGCCCAGCAGGACGTGATAGCTGGAAAAGGTCCGCTGGCTGTTGGGAATGCCAAGGCCGGTCGAGGCATTGCCCTGCGGATCGAGGTCGATCAGCAGGACGTGCAGACCGGTCGCCGCCAGGGCGGTGGCGAGGTTGATGGCGCTGGTGGTCTTGCCCACCCCGCCCTTCTGGTTCGCAATGGCTACGCAGATCATCGGGCCCCTACTCGGTCGAGGATCACGATCGACGAGTCCGCCGAGGTGATGCTATGTTCCACGTGAAACACGAAGCGCCATCGCCGCTTGAGGGTCTTGATTTCGCGCTCGTCCAGGCGGCCGCGCGGGAGCAACCACCGCGTGTCCGGTTTGCCGCAATGGGCGGCGGCGCGCAAAAGATTTTCGACTGTCGCCACCGCACGAGCAGAAATAATATCCGCCTTCAACTGCACCGCCTCGATCTTGGAGGCGTGGACCGTCACCCGGTCGGCGATGCCCAGCGTCTCGGCACAGTCGCGCAGGAAATCGGCGCGGCGCTTGCGCGGTTCGACCAGCGCGACCTGCCCCGGCCATGCCAAAGCGACGACCATGCCGGGAAAACCACCGCCGGTGCCGATGTCGACCCACTGTCCGTCGGCGCGATCGGCCAGCGGAATCAGCTGCAACGAGTCGAGCGCATGGCGTGCCCAGATGGTCGGGATAGTCGAGGGCGCGATCAGATTCTGCTGGTCGTTCTCGACGATCACCAGGTTGAGGAACCAGTCGATCTTAGCCGCCGCCTCTTCACCGAAGCGCTGGACCGCCCAGTCGCGAGCTTGGTCTTCGGTCATGCGGCCACCTTTCGGGCGTGGAGAAGCACCGCCGACAGGGCGGCCGGGGTAATGCCGCGAATCCGCGACGCGGCCGCCAGCGTGGCAGGCCGGGCGAGGCTCAGCCGGTCTATCATTTCCTGCGACAGGCCGGGAATGGCGGCATAGTCGAGTTCGGGCGACAACAGGATCTGTTCGTCGGCACGCAGCCGCGCGACCTCCTCCGCCTGGCGTTCGACATAGGGCGCATATCGCGCGTCCTCCAGCGTCTCGGCCACCACCGCCGGATCGCAGCCCTCCGCCGCATCGGGCGCGACATGCGCGAGCGTGACGCCATCGAAGCGCAGCCACTCATAAGCCGTCCGCCGCGCGCCATCCTGGGCGATCGCCGCCCCGCTGCGTGCGAGATCGGAGGCGGTGCGGACCGTCGACAGCCGCTCGCGCAAGGCCGCCTGCTGCTCCTGCCGCCGCCGCCGATGCGCCAGCCGCTCCGGCGACAGGCAGCCCGCCACCTCGGCGATGCCGTCCAGCCGCGTCTCGGCATTGTCGGCCCGCAGCGACAGCCGATATTCGGCCCGCGCCGTCAACATCCGATAGGGCTCGGTGACTCCCTGCAACACCAGATCGTCGATCATCACGCCCAGATAGCTCGACGCGCGGTCGAGAATGACCGGGCTGAGATCGCAGGCATGGGCCGCGGCGTTCAGCCCGGCAATCAGCCCCTGCCCCGCCGCTTCCTCATAGCCGGTGGTGCCGTTGATCTGCCCGGCACAAAACACCCCCGCCAGCGCGCCCAGCGCCAGCCGGGCATCGAGCGCGCGCGGGTCGATATGGTCATACTCCACCGCATAGCCGGGCAGCGTGATGACCGCCCGCTCCAGCCCCGGCATGGAGGCGATCATCGCCTCTTGCACATCGGTCGGCAGCGAGGTCGACAGGCCGTTAGGATAGACCAGCGGGTCGTCCAGCCCCTCGGGCTCCAGGAAGATCTGATGGCTGTCGCGGTCGGCGAAGCGCTTGATCTTGTCTTCGATCGACGGGCAATAGCGCGGCCCGTTCGCCTCGATCGCGCCGGTGAACAGCGGCGAGCGGTGAAAGGCCGCCGCGATGATCGCATGGGTCTCTTCGGTCGTCCGGGTGATCGCGCATGCGATCTGCGGCAGCGGTCGCGCCGCCGTCATCGGCGACATGGTCCAGGGATCGGTGTCGGAGGGCTGCTCGTCCAGCCTGGCCCAGTCGATGGTCCGACCGTCGAGACGCGGCGGCGTCCCGGTCTTCATCCGCGCCATCGGCAGGCCCAATGCGCGGAGCTGCTCCGCCATGCGGGTCGCGGCGCGCTCGCCGATACGGCCGCCGAGATGCCGTTCCTCGCCCCGGAACAGCCGACCGCCCAGGAACGTCCCCGTCGCCAGCACCACCGCGCGCGTCGACAGGATCGTACCGTCGCCAAGCTGCACACCCGCAACCCGGTTGCCATCAAGGACCAGCGCCTCGGCCTCACCCTCCACGATGGTCAAATGGGGTTGCGCCGCCAGCATTGCCTGGATCGCCCCGGCATAGCGGCGCCGGTCGGCCTGGACGCGTGGCCCCTGCACGGCCGTCCCCTTGCTCCGGTTGAGCATCCGGTAATGAATCGCGCCCTGGTCCGCCGCACGGCCGATCAGCCCGTCAAAGGCGTCGACCTCGCGCACGATATGGCCCTTCCCCAATCCGCCGATCGCCGGATTGCAGGACATGGCGCCCAGGCCATGACGATCAAAAGACAAAAGGGCCGTCCGCGCACCCCGGCGCGCAGCCGCCGCAGCGGCCTCGGTTCCCGCGTGACCACCACCGATCACTACGACATCAAACATGCGCCCGCCCTACCGGAATGGTCGAGCAGCGTCAAAGCGATCCCACGCCCCTTTCGGCTGCTCAACGTTCCACGTGGAACATTCACTTGCCGAGGCAAAAGCGTCCGAACAGCGCATCAAGCATCGTTTCGGTCGCGCTGACCCCCAGCACCTCGGCCAGCGCCTGACGCGCGATCCGCAATTCCTCCGCGACCAACAGGATGTCGTCGGACGGCGCGGCCATCAGTGCATGGGCGGCGCGGCGGCATTGTTCCTGCTGGTGCCGCTTGAACCCGATCGCATCTTCGCGTGGCAACAGCGTGGTGGCGGTGTCCGCGATCGCATCCCAGACAGCCGCCACGCTGGCACCATCGTCGCGACGTACCGCCAGCCGCCGCCCTTCGGGCAATGCCCCCCGCCCCGGCAGATCGGCCCGTGCGTGGAGCCAGATCGCATCGGCGCGTGGCGGTGAGGTGTCGGCCATCCACAGCAGAATATCCGCCTGGGCGATCGCCTCCTGCGCGCGGGTGACGCCGATCGCCTCGATCACGTCATCGGTGTCCTCGGCCAGGCCCGCCGTGTCGGTCAGCACATAGGCGATCCCGCCGCGCAGCACGCTCGCCTCGATACGGTCGCGCGTCGTGCCCGCGATCGGCGAGACGATCGCCGCCTCCCGCTCGACCAGCAGGTTGAGCAATGTCGACTTGCCGCTATTCGGCGGTCCCGCCAGCACCACGCGGATCCCGTCGTGCAGCCTGTCCACTGGCGGCCGCTCGACCATTTCCAGCATGACACGGGCAAGCGCCTGCATCTCGCTCCTGATTCGCGCGACGCCGGCTTCATCGAGCGGCACGTCATCTTCCTCGGCAAAGTCGAGCATCGCCTCGATCATCGCGGACAGCATCGCCAGCCTGTCCATCCAGCCGCGCACCGCCTGGCTCACCCGGCCCTCGACCGCGCTGATCGCCGCACGGCGCTGCCGCTCGGTCTGGGCTTCCAGCAGATCGGCCAGCCCCTCCGCCTCGGCCAGGTCGATCCGGCCGTTGAGCAACGCGCGACGGGTAAACTCGCCGGGCTCGGCGCGGCGAACACCCGGATGTTCGGCCAAGGTGCGTTCGACCGCCGCGACCACCGCGCGACCGCCATGGCAATGCAGCTCGACCAGATCCTCCCCGGTCGCCGTCGCCGGTCCGGGGAAGCAGAGCAGCAGCGCCGAATCCAGCACCGCCCCGCCCGCATCCTTCAGCGTCCTCAGGCTTGCCCGGCGGGCCTGGGGCAAAGGCCCGCCCAGCCGCTCGGCCGCCGTGAACGCCGCCGGGCCGCTCACCCGGATCACCGCAATCGCGGCGGGCGGCTGGCCGCTGGAGACGGCGAAGATCGTGTCGGTCATCGAAAGGATCAGCCCTTCTGCCCCTCGAACATCCGGCGCCACATGCTCATGCTCGCCTCGCCCATCGGTGCCCAGTTGCGCATCATCGCCTCGATCATCTCGGGCTTTACGCCGGACTGCATCGTGTCGAGCATCATCTGGACATAGCGTTCATGGATCGGCGTCAGGTCGGGCAGGCCCATGGCGCGGCGCGCCTCTTCGGGCGTGCAGTCGATTTCCACATTCACTTTCACAGCCAATTCTCCTCACGCGACCAACTGAGGCATAAGGCGTTATCGTCGCGACGACCACAGGAGACCCGCATGACTGCCATGAAGACCATCGCCGCCCCGCACGGCGAAGGCCCGTTCAACGCCTATTATGCCGAGCCGGAGGGCCAGCCGACCGCCGCGATCATCGTCATCCAGGAAATCTTCGGCATCAATGCGGGTATCCGCCGCAAATGCGATACGCTGGCGGAGGCAGGCTATCTGGCCGTCGCGCCCGATCTCTTCCACAAGATTGCCCCCGGCATCGAGCTGGACCCCGACATCCCCAACGAGATGCAACAGGCGCTCGACCTTATGGGCCAGTTCGACCAGGACGGCGGCATCCGGGATATCGAGGCGACGATCCACGCGATCCGGGCCGAGCATGGTGCGGACTTCAAGGTCGGGGTGGTCGGCTACTGCCTGGGAGGGCGGTTGGCCTTCATGACCGCGACGCGCACCGATGTGGATGCCAGTGTCGGCTACTATGCCGTCGGCATCGACGGGCTGCTCGGCGAGAAGCACGCCATCGCCAAGCCGGTCCTGCTGCACATTCCGCAGGAGGATCATTTCGTCGACAAGGACTCGCAGGCGCGGATGCATGAGGGGCTGGGCGACCACCCCAAGGTCACGCTGTACGATTATCCCGGCGAGGATCACGGCTTTGCGACCGAGTTCGGTCAACGTCGGTCGGACGAGTCCGCGAAGCTAGCGGACGAACGTACCATGGCGTTCTTTGCGGAGCATCTCCGCTGAACAATCAACACCCTCACCCTTCCCACCCGCCATGCGGGCGGGCCCCTTCCCTCTCCCATTGGGAGAGGGAGGGAGGCGCGAAGCGCCGGAAGGGAGAGGGTGTGTTATTACGCCGCCTTGGCCAGCGCCTCGGCGATCAGTTTGCGGCTGTTATCCACACCGTATAGCGCGATGAAGCTGCCCATGCGCGGACCCTGCGCCGATCCCAGCAGCGTCTCGTACAGCGCCTTGAACCAGTCGCGCAGCGACGGGAAGGCGTCGGTCTTGCCGATCTCATAGACGATGTTCTGGATATCCTCAGCACTCGCCCCCGCCGGGAGCTGGCCAAGCTGCGCATCCAGCTGGCGCAGCGCCTCGGCCTCATGCGGCTCGGGCGCGCGGCGCTGGAGCGTCGGGGCGACGAAGTCGCGGGCATAGGCCAGCGCATGGTCGATCAGCCGGTCCAGCTCGGGATATTTCGCGGCCGACGCCTCGGGCACGTAATTGGCGAGATAGCCCCAGACCTGCTCCTTGCTCGCCTCGCCCATCACCCCGACCAGGTTGAGCAGCAGGCCGAACGTCACCGGCAACTCGCCCTGCGGCAGCTTGCCGTCATGGATATGATGCACCGGATTGCCCAGCTGCTCCTTGAGCGACTGGGTCGGGTAGTTGGTGCGGAACTGCCAATATTCGTCCACGGCGCGCGGGATGACGCCCATGTGCAGTTGCTTCGCCTTTTTCGGTTCGCGGTAAGCGAAAAAGGCCAGGCTCTCCTCCGGCCCATAGGTCAGCCACTGGTCGAGGCTGAGGCCGTTGCCCTTGGACTTGGAGATCTTCTCGCCATGCTCGTCGAGGAACATCTCATAATTGAAGCCCTCGGGTGGACGGCCGCCGAGCACGCGCGCGATCTTGGACGACTGGGTGACCGAGTCGATCAGGTCCTTGCCCGCCATTTCGTAATCCACACCCAGCGCGACCCAGCGCATCGCCCAGTCCACCTTCCACTGCAGCTTGGACAGGCCGCCCAGCGCCGACTGGACGATCCGCTCGCCCTCATCCTCGAAGGCGATCAGGCCAGCCTCGGCGTCGATTACCTCGACCGGCACCTGCAGCACGATGCCCGACTTGGGACTGATCGGCAGGACCGGCGAATAGGTGGCACGACGCTCGGCCCGCAGCGTGGGGAGCATCACGTCCTGAATGCCCTGAAAATGCTTCAGCACCAGCCGCAGCGCGTCGTCGAACCGACCCGAGGTGTAATACTCGGTCGACGAGGCGAACTCGTAATCGAAGCCATAGCGGTCGAGAAACTGCCGCAGCAGCGCGTTGTTGTGCGCGGCGAAGCTGTCGAACTTCTCGAACGGATCGGGCACCTGGGTCAGCGGCTTGCCGAGATGTTCGCGCAGCATCTCCTGGTTCGGCACATTGTCCGGCACCTTGCGCAGGCCGTCCATATCGTCCGAAAAGGCGATCAGCCGGGTCTTCTGGTCGGACAGCGCGTGAAAGGCGTTGCGGACCATGGTGGTGCGCAGCACTTCGTTGAACGTGCCGATATGCGGGAGACCCGAGGGGCCATAGCCGGTTTCGAACAGGATCGGCTCGCCACCTGGCTTGCCGTCGGGATAGCGTTTGAGGAGCTTGCGCGCTTCCTCATAGGGCCAGGCCTTGGACTCGAGAGCGGTGGAGCGGAGTTCGTCTGTCATGCTTTTGCCTCTGGCAAGGCGGGGCGTGATGCACAATGGGTTTTGCGGTTATCCCTAGGTTGTTCACGGTTTTATCCACAGGGGTGATGTTCCACGTGGAACAGGGGTGGGGTCCTGTTTGGCGCTTCCTCCCCCATCCCCTCCCGCAGGCGGGAGGGGCGTGCGTTGTTGAAACGGATGGCGCGCCTCACGCGGTAAGCCCCTCCCGCAGGAGGGGTTTGGGGAGGGCCTCGCCACAAAGCCATTCGGCCCAAGACCATATCCAAATTCCCCACACCCCGTTGCCAACCTGTTCCCACTCCCCCAAATCAAAAGCGTGACCACGCTCCCCCACCCCGCCCTGCACGCCAGCCATAGCGGCGTGTGGATATCCACCGGGGGACAGACCCGCGCCGTCTCACGTGGGGAGGCGATCGGGCTGGCGTCCGAAACCCCCGTCATCCTGCTCAACGCGCCGCTGATCGGACAGCGGCTGGGCTATGCCGAGCTGTCGGGGCTCGACATCCTCGAGCTGTTCGCGTTCCTCCGTCCCGCCCGGTTCGCTGTCCCTACCCCGCATGGCCTCGCCCGCGCCTGTGGAATGGAACCGCCGGAGAGCGATGCCGAGGTTGCCAGCTTTCTCCTCCGCGCAACGGAGAAACTGCTCGCGACACCCGAAGGCGCCTGGCCCGAGCGCGAAGGCGCCTGGACTGCCGCGCAAAGTCTCGCCCGGCTCCGCTGGCCCTGGGCGCCGCTGATCGGACCGCGCCTGGCCCGGCCCGACCGCAACGAGCGTTGGCTGTTCAGCGCACTGCCCGAATGGGAAGAGGACGCCCCCCGCCCCGCCCCGCGCACCATCGACCTGCCGCCGCAGGACTCGGAGGAGCGACTGCGACGCCTGACCGGCGACGGTGCCGAGGAACGCCCGGGCCAGCGTGCCTATGCCGCCGCCGTCACCGCCGCCTTCGCCCCGCGCGCGGTGCGGGACACGCCAAACATGGTACTGGCCGAGGCGGGGACCGGCATCGGCAAGACACTCGGCTATCTCGCCCCCGCCAGCCTCTGGGCCGAGCGCGCGGGCGGCGCGGTATGGATCTCCACTTATACCAAGGCGCTGCAACGCCAGTTGAGCGGTGAGACCGCCCGCATCTTCCCCGATGCCGTGTTGCGCAAGGAGCGTGTCGTCACCCGCAAGGGCCGCGAGAATTACCTTTGCCTGCTGAACCTGGAGGATGCGCTGCAAGGCGGGTTCGCCGGGCGCGCGGCGGTGCTGGCGCAGCTGGTCGCGCGCTGGGCTGCCTATACCGCCGATGGCGACATGGTCGGCGGCGACCTGCCCGGCTGGCTGACCACCTTGTTCCGCCGCAACGGATCGGCCGCGCTGACCGACCGGCGGGGTGAGTGCGTCTATGCCGGGTGCCCGCATTACCGCAAATGCTTCATCGAGCGCGCCGCGCGGGCCTCGGTGCAGGCGGACATCGTCATCGCCAATCATGCGCTGGTGATGGTCAACGCCGCGCGCGGGCGCGAGACGCAGACGCGGCCGACCCGCTATGTCTTCGACGAGGGCCATCATCTGTTCGACGCGGCGGACTCGATGTTCGCGACCGCACTGACCGGCGCGGAGACGATCGAGCTGCGCCGCTGGATCCTCGGTCCCGAAGCCGGATCGCGCGGCCGTCGCCGGGGTCTGGCCGCGCGGCTATCCGACGTAGCCAGCTATGACGAGGGCGGCAACCGCGCGATCGGCGATGCGGTGCAGGCGGCGCACGCCTTGGCGAGCGAAGGCTGGCTGGGGCGGCTGGCAGAGGGTCAGCCCTTCGGCCCGATCGAGAGCCTGTTGGCGGCAGTGCGTGGGCTCGCCTTTGCGCGCGCCGAGCAGCCGGGCGATGCGGGATACGGGCTGGAGACCGAACTCGCCGATCCCTCGCCCGAGCTGATCGACGCCGCCGGACCAGCCGCCCACGCGCTGGATGCGTTGCTGCGGCCGCTGGTCACGCTCGGCCAGCGGCTGGAGGCGGTGTTGCAGGAGGCGCCCGACTGGCTCGACGGGCAGGCGCGGGCGCGGGTCGAGGGCGCGATCGCCTCGATCGCGTGGCGCGCGGAAACGGTGGCCGCCTGGCTGTCGCTGCTCGCGCGGATCGGCGGGCCGGTCAATGCCGATTTCGTCGACTGGCTGGCGGTCGACCGGGTCGAGGGGCGGGAATATGATATCGGCCTGCATCGCCACTGGCTCGACCCGACCCGCCCCTTTGCCGAGATCGTGCTGAAGCCCGCGCACGGCGCGCTCGTCACCTCGGCGACCTTGCGCGCCGGGGGCGACTGGGACGTGGCGGAGGCGCGGACGGGCGCGCCGCATCTGGCGCGCGGCCCGGCCCATTTCGTCGCAGAGAGCCCGTTCGATTATCCCGAACGGGCGGAGGTGCTGATCGTCACCGACGTCAAGCGCGGCGATATTCCACAGCTTGCCAATGCCTATGCCCGGCTGATCGCGGCGGCCAAGGGCGGGACGCTGGGCCTGTTCACCGCGATCCGGCGGTTGCACGGCGTGCATGGCCGGATCGCCGACCGACTGGCGCGCGACGGGCTGGCGCTGCATGCCCAGCATGTCGATCCGATCGACACCGGCACGCTTGTGGATATCTTCCGCGACGATCCATCCGCCTCGCTGCTCGGCACCGATGCGTTGCGCGACGGGGTGGACGTGCCGGGCTCCTCGCTGCGGCTGGTGGTGATGGAGGGCGTGCCCTGGCCCAAGCCGACCGTCCTCCATGCCGCCCGCAAGCTGGCGGGGGGCGGCAGCGCCTATGACGACCGGATCGTGCGCGCGCGGCTGGCGCAGGCCTTCGGGCGGCTGATCCGGCGGGCGGATGATCGCGGGGCGTTCGTGCTGCTGTCGGCCGCGATGCCGTCGCGGCTGCTCGACGCCTTTCCGCCGGGCGTGGCGATTTCGCGCGTGACGCTCGACGAAGCGGTCGCGCGGGTGGCGGCGCGGCTTTCCTCAGACGCCGGGATCGGGCATGAGTCGGACAAGATCCTGCCAGCCGCCGCCCCGGAGACGCCGATCCGATGAAGACGCTGACGCTGCTTCGCCATGCCAAGTCGAGCTGGGACGATCCGGTCGCGCGCGATTTCGACCGGCCGTTGAATGCCAAGGGACGGCGCGCCGCAGCGATGATCGGGCAGCATCTCAAAGCGCTGGACATGACGTTCGACCATATCCTTGCCTCCCCCGCGATCCGGGTGATGGAAACGCTGGACGAGGTGTCGGGCGGTTATGGCCGCAAGCTGGAGCCGGTATGGGACAAGACGCTGTATCTCGCCTCCGCCGCCAGCCTGCTGGATCGGGTCCATGCGCTGTCCGATGATTGCGACCATGTGCTGATGGTCGGGCATAATCCGGGGCTGGAGGATCTGGTCCTCGACCTGACGCTGGACGGCGCGTTGCGCGAGCGGGTGGAGGACAAATATCCGACCGCGACAGTGGCGCAGATGACACTGCTGATCGACCGCTGGGCGGACGCGCGTGCGCATAGCGCGACACTGGTGGCGTTCGTCCGCCCGCGCGATCTGGACCCGACGCTGGGGCCGGATGCGCCGTAGCTGGGTTTCATATTTTCCAGCTGTCTTAGCGAAGATCGACAATCCGCAGGGTTATATCCACCCCGGCGAAGGCCGGGGTCCAGTTCCGCAGCGATTATAGTTGCTTACGACAGATTTACCCAACTGGATCCCGGCCTTCGCCGGGATGGTGGCATGTTTTCCACATTTTCCCTTGGTGCGTGGTGCAACAAAGATCAGCCGTAAGTGCCCCACCATCACCGGACTCACGCCCGGCGGTCCCCCTCCCCAAGCCGAGCTTGGGGAGGAATGGGTTATTTGCCTTCCAGCTTCGCCTTCAGCCCGGCCAGCGCACCGAACGGCCCCGCTTCGTCCTCGCTGATGACGCCCGCTTCCTTCAGCGTCGCCGCGGCATCGGGGCTGCGGGGGAAGGGATCGAGCGACAGGGCCATGGTCTCGGCCGCCGCTTCGCCCAGGTCGATCGTGCCGCCTTCGATCTCGATCGTGTCGAGCGAATCCTCGGACAGCTCGATTTCCTCGTCCGCACCGTGGCCCAAGGGCTCGACGAAGCGCAGGGCGACCGGCTCGTCGACCTTGGCCGGGACAGGGTCGCCCGTGACCGAACAGGGCTGTACCACCGCGCCGCGCACCTTGCCCGTCACCAGGATCCCGGCCGCATCGCGCCGCACGACCAGTTCGGCGGACAGCGCCTCGACCGACAGCAACCCGAACCGCCCGGCCAGGGCGCGGCGTTCGTCGGCGGTGGTGTCGATCGACACCAGCTTTTCGCGCTCGCCGATCGTGTCGATCTTTTCGGGGCGGCTCCATTCGGGGGTCACGGCAATTCTCCAAGCGTCAGGCGGGCCAGCGTTACGTCCGCCAACCGCTCATGTAGGGTACGAAGCACTGTCCGAACATGGGGAACCGCATTCGGGTCCGCCGGCGCCTCGCCGCGATAGAGGTTGCGGACCAAAGCTGCATCCATCGTGCTCGCCTCCCCCGCCAGGCCGTCGCGATATGCGCTCAGGCGCCCGCCGAGCATCGCCATCATCCGACCGATATGCTTGCCGACCACGATATCGCCGATACCCAGCTCGCGCAGCTGCCCGTCCATGTCGGTGACGAAGCGCTCGGTGATCCGCGCCGACGGGGCCCCCCCCTCGGGCTCCGCCTCCAGCCGGATCAGGACGAGCGAGAGGATGGCGGCGATCATGTCGAACCGGCCATCGACCGTATCAGGCACCGCGCCGTCCAGATACCAGTGCGGTTCGCGGGCGCGGAGCACGACGGCATTGTACAGCGGCAGCACCGCGTCGCCGTCGCGCCCGAAATAGCGCGCCATCCCCCGCTTCAGCCAGCCCAAGGCCATGCGCCCCTCCCCTATCTCTGCACGATCATCACCGCGCCATGCTTGTGCGCGCCCTTCCCTTGGCATATCGAGGGGGTGACGGTCGAGCGGATCGACCGCCTGTAATTTTGCCTGTGCGGCCGATCCCCCGGCCCGGAGATGATGATGAGCGTTTCTTCCACCCGCGCCGCCCTTGGGATCGGCCTGGCATTGGCCATGGGCGCGTGCACCCCGCTGCGGTCGCATCAGGGTTATGTGGTCGACACCGATCTCGTCAACTCGATCCAGCCGGGCGTCGACAACCGCCAGTCGGTGCTCCAGACGCTGGGCACGCCGACCATCGCCAGCCAGTTCAATGGTGGCGACTGGTATTATGTCGCCCGTGACAGCCGCAACCTGGGCTATACCCTGCCCCGCCCCGCCTCACAGATCACGCTGCAGATCAGCTTCGATCCGGCGGGCAACGTCACCACGATCCGCCGGGCGGGCATCGACCAAGTCGCCGACATCTCGCCCTATGGCAAGATCACCCCGACCCTGGGTCGCCAGCGCGGCTTTTTCCAGGATCTGTTCGGCAATATCGGCACGGTCGGCGCACCGGGCGCCGGGGCTGGCCAGGGCGGTGGCATGGGCGGCGGGCGTACCCGGCCGTAAGGGCCGGGGGACCTTTCCTCCCATTCCCCACCTCCGTTCAGCCTGAGCGAAATCGAAGGCCAAGGGAATCTCTTGGCCAGGGATGTGGCGTGCACTTCGACTTCGCCCAGTGCGAACGGACGTTGAGGTGGCTGGGTTTACGGTAATGCGCCCGCCCCCCGTTTGGCCGCGTCGCGTGTTAAGCAACGACGCGGCCGTGCCGTGCTTGGACCGGCACGATCCCGAAAGGGGGTGGGATCGGGCCTGCTAACGCCCCAAAACGAAAATGGGTTCGCAAGCGGGCCTATTTCCCGCCGGCGAACCCATCAAAACCGTAGCGTCGGCAGGGCCGAAGCCCCCCCGCCCTTACTGGTTCATCGAGTCGAAGAAATCCTCGTTGGTCTTCGAGTTCTTCATCTTGTCGAGCAGGAACTCCATCGAGTCGATCGTGCCCATCTGCATGAGGATGCGGCGCAGCACCCACATCTTGGACAGCTTGTCCTTCTCGACCAGCAGCTCTTCCTTGCGGGTGCCCGACTTGCCGACATCCATCGCCGGGAAGATGCGCTTGTCCGCCACCTTGCGGTCGAGGACGATTTCCGAGTTGCCGGTGCCCTTGAACTCTTCGAAGATCACCTCGTCCATGCGGCTGCCCGTGTCGATCAGCGCGGTGGCGATGATCGAGAGCGAGCCCCCCTCCTCGATGTTGCGCGCCGCGCCGAAGAAGCGCTTGGGCCGCTGGAGCGCGTTCGCATCCACACCGCCGGTCAGCACCTTGCCCGACGACGGCACGACCGTGTTGTAGGCGCGGCCCAGACGGGTGATCGAGTCGAGCAGGATGACGACATCCTTCTTGTGCTCGACCAGGCGCTTGGCCTTTTCGATCACCATCTCGGCGACCTGGACGTGGCGCTGCGCCGGTTCGTCGAAGGTCGAGGAGACGACCTCGCCGCGCACCGAGCGCTGCATGTCGGTGACTTCTTCCGGACGCTCGTCGATCAGCAGGACGATCAGAAAGACTTCGGGATGGTTGTCGGTGATCGCCTTGGCGATGTTCTGCAACATCACCGTCTTACCCACGCGCGGGGGGGCGACGATCAGGGTGCGCTGGCCCTTGCCCTGAGGGCTGACGATGTCGATGACGCGCGCCGACTTGTCCTTCTGGGTCGGGTCGGCGGGGTCGAGGATCAGCTTCTGCTCGGGGTAGAGCGGGGTGAGGTTGTCGAAATTGACGCGGTGACGGACCGCTTCCGGGTCATCGAAATTGACGCTGGTCAGCTTGGTCAGCGCGAAATAGCGCTCGCCGTCCTTGGGGGCGCGGATCTCACCCTCGACCGTATCGCCGGTGCGCAGGCCATGCTTGCGGACCTGGTTGGGCGAGACATAGATGTCGTCGGGCCCGGCCAGATAGTTTGCTTCCGGCGAGCGCAGGAAACCGAAACCGTCGGGCAGCACCTCGATCGTGCCCAGGCCCATGATCTGGTCGCCCTTCTCCGCCTGTTCCTTCAGGATGGCGAACAGCAGGTCCTGCTTGCGCAGCGTCGACGCGCTCTCGACACCCAATTCCTCGGCGAGTTGCACGAGGTCGGCGGGCGTTTTCTTCTTAAGGTCTTTCAGATGCATGGTCGGTCCGGCTGGTCGGAGGGCGTCGGTCGGCGAGGATCGCGGCGAAACGAGGCGTATCGATAAGGAAGCGTACCCGACGCGAGGACCGCGCCGTACCCTTGCGAGTTAGGATTCGGGGAACCCCAAGTCAATGGGGAAAGGCTTCTTAAGCCCCTCCCGCAGGCGGGAGGGGTTTGGGGAGGGTAAGGAGTTTCACCGAGACCAGCACTTGTGGCTTTTCCCTCCCCCGGCCCCTCCCGCCTGCGGGAGGGGAGAAAGATATTACTCCCGCCTGCGGGGGGGGGCTTAAGAAGGAAAAGAAGAGGTCAAAACGGCTTGATGACCACCAGCACGACGATGATCGTCGCCGCCAGCGCAGGGACCTCGTTGATCATGCGCAACTGCTTGCCGGTCAGCTTCATCTCTCCCCGCGCCAGCTTCTTCGCATAGCCGACCATCCAGCCATGATAACCGCTGAGCAGCAGCACGAAGAACAGCTTGGCATGGAGCCAGCCCAGCCCGGGCACGCCGGAGAACAGCCCCAGCGAGCCCGCCAGCAACAGCCCCAGCACCCACACCGCGATCATCGCCGGCGTCAGGATAATCGAACGCAGCTTGCCCTCGCGCTCCACCCAGCGCGCGGCGTCGGCCGCATCGCCCGCGACCAGCGCCTCCTGATGATAGACCAGATAGCGCGGCATCATGAACAGCCCCGCCATCCAGAAGATCACGAAGATGATATGCGCCGCCTTCACCCATTCATAGGCGGCTCCCAACAATCCGATCATGCTTGGTTCCTCACGCGGCCGATCAGCCGCTCGACATGCGCGATCGGCGTGTCGGGCAAGATGCCGTGGCCCAGGTTGAAGATGTGCGGCCGCTCGGTGAAGGCGGCAAGGATGCGATCCACCGCCTCGTCCAGCGCCCCGCCGCCCGCGATCAGCGCCAGCGGATCGAGATTGCCCTGCACCGGCAGCCCCTTTGGCAGATAGGTGTCGGCCCAGACCGGATCGACTGTCTCGTCCAGCCCGACCGCATCCACGCCCGTCTCACGCGCATAAGCGGGCAGCTTGCCCCCTGCCCCCTTGGGAAAGCCGATCACCGGCACGCCCGGGCAGCGCGCCCGGACCCCCTCGACGATCGCGGCATTGGGCGCGATCACCCAGCGCTCGAACTGCGCCGGGGAGAGCGAGCCCGCCCAGCTATCGAAGAGTTGCACCGCCTCCACCCCGTTGGCGACCTGCCCTGCCAGATAGTCGATGGTCATCGCCACGATCGCATCGATGATCGCGCCGAAGCCTTCGGGATCGGCATAGGCGAAGCGCCGCGTCTCGCCCTGATCCTTGGACCCCTGCCCCGCCACCATATAGGTCGCGACCGTCCAGGGAGAGCCCGCAAAGCCCAGAAAGCTGGTCTGGGACGGCAATTGCGCCTTCACCCCCGCCACGGTGGCATAGACCGGGTCGAGGCGCTCAGGGACGGTCTGCAAGGCATTCAGTGCGTGATCGACCAGTGCCGGCACCAGACGCGGTCCCTCCCCCGCCCCGAAGCTGAGATGCTGGCCCAGCGCCCAGGGAACCATCAGGATGTCGGAGAACAGGATCGCGCCGTCGAAGCCGAACCGCCGGATCGGCTGGACCGTCACCTCGGCCGCGGCGACCGGATCGGTGGCGAGCGCAAGGAAGCCCCCCTTCTCGGCTCGCAGCGCGCGATATTCGGGCAGATAGCGTCCGGCCTGTCGCATGAGCCACATGGGCGGAGTCGCCTGCCGCTCTCCGTTCAGCACGGCGAGCAGGGGTTTTTTGATCGCAACGTCGGTCAGGAGACCCCCCTTCTTCTATTCAAGAAGATTCTAAAGATGGATTGTTGAAGTGGTTGGCACGTTGGTTGTCGGGATTATGCGGCTCTCCCCATTATGCCAACACGTTGACTCATGGGGAATCGCCGATTCAACGGGATTCGGATTCATGACCCCCGTAACTCACAGGCTGTGGAAAAGAATCGGGCCTGTGAGATTCATTGTGGACGAATCGGTCGTTATCCACCGGCCATGGGTCGCTTGGCCGGTCGGCGAAGTTACGCTACCGATTCTTCCCATGTTATCCACAGAGTCATTAGGCCGGTCATGACGACGCGGCTCCACCTGCATCTTCTGTCCGATTCCACGGGCGAAACGCTGGAGAACATCGCCAAGGCGGCGCTCGCCCAATATGACGATGTGGAAACCGTCCGGCACTTCTGGCCGATGGTGCGCACCGAAAGCCATCTGGAGCGCATCCTTCAGGAGATCGCCCAGAATCCCGGGCTGGTGATCTACACGCTGGTCAATCCGGCGACCCGCCGCATCCTGGAAAGCCGGTGCCATGCGCTGGGCCTGCCCACCGTCGCGCCGCTCGATCCGGTCAATGCCGCCCTGTCGGGGCTGCTGGGGGTGCAGGCCAAGATGCGGCCGGGCCGCCAGCATGTGCTCGACGCCGCCTATTTCGCGCGCGTCGATGCGATCCAGTTCACCATCGCGCATGACGACGGCATCGCCTGGGAGGAATGGGAGGAGGCCGATATCGTGCTGGCGGGGGTCAGCCGTTCGTCGAAGACGCCGACCTCCATCTATCTCGCCAATCGCGGGTACAAGACCGCCAACATCCCGATCGTGGTCGAAAGCCCCCCGCCCCCGTCGCTCTACACGCTGAAAAAGCCACTGGTCGTCGGGCTGACGACCAGCGCCGACCGGCTGATCGCGATCCGGCGCAACCGATTGCTCTCGCTGAACCAGGCGCCCGACACCGATTATGTCGAGCAGGAGGCGGTCAATCGCGAACTGACCTTCGCCAGGCGGATGTTCGCCGACAATGACTGGCCGGTGATCGACGTCACCCGCCGCTCGATCGAGGAGACGGCGGCCGCGATCATCTCGCTCGTGAATCAAAGGAAGTCCGCATGATCATCCTCGCCTCGCAAAGCGCCTCGCGCCGGGCGATGCTCGACGCGGCGGGCGTCGCCTATGAGGCGCTGCCCGCGCGGGTGGACGAAGCCGGCGTCAAGGCGGCGATGGCGGGCGTCTCCCCGCGCGACCTGTCCGATGCGCTGGCCGAGATGAAGGCGGTGAAGGTGTCCGCCAATGCCGGGCCGGTGCCGGTGCTGGGGTCGGACTCGATCGTCGCGCTCAGCGACGGCACCTTGCTCGACAAGCCCGAGAGTCGCGAACAGGCGGCCGAGCATCTCGCCCGGATGAGCGGCGGGAGCCACGAATTGTGGAGTGCCGCCGTCATCGCCGAGCATGGCCGCCCGGTATGGCGCCATGTCGAGCGGGCGAAACTCCATGTCCGGCCGCTCTCGCCCGCCTTCATCGATTCCTATCTGGACCAGGAGTGGCCCGAAATCGCCGGCTGTGTCGGTTGTTTCCGGATCGAGGGGCCGGGGGTGCAGCTCTTCTCGCGGATCGAGGGAAGTCACTTCACGATCCTGGGGATGCCGCTGCTGCCCGTGCTTGGCTATTTGCGCGAACGCGGCTGGATGCCCGCCTGATGGCGCGTCCTTATGCGGAAGTGATCGGCGACCCGATCGGACATAGCAAATCGCCGAAAATCCACGGCTTCTGGCTGAAGGCGCTGGGAATCGAGGCGGAGTATCGCGCCACCCATGTCGCGCCGCACGCGCTGCCCGGCTATTTTGCCGAGCGGAAGGCCGACCCGGACTGGCGCGGGTGCAACATCACCGTGCCGCATAAGATTGCCGCTTTGGACCATGTCGAGGATCGGGAGGATGTGCGGACCGTGATCGGGGCGACCAACACCGCGTTTCGCGGTGCGGATGGCGCGCTGGTCGGAACCAACACCGATGCCGCGGGCTTTGCCGCGCCACTGGCCCGCTTCGATCTGGCGGGAAAGCCGGTGACGGTGATCGGGGCGGGGGGCGCGGCGCGCGCGGTGCTCTATGCGCTGGCGGGCATCGGCACGGGGCCGGTCACGCTGTTCAATCGCAATGTGGACAAGGGCGCAGAGCTGCTTTCCGCCTTCGGTCTCGACGGACAGGCGCTGCCGATCGGCGAGGGCGTGCCGCCGAGCGCTTTGGTGGTCAACGCGACCAGTCTCGGCATGACCGGCCAGTCGCCGCTCGACCTCGACCTGTCTGCCTTGCCGGAGGACGCGGTCGTTTACGATATCGTCTATGCACCGCTGGAAACGAACCTGCTGGCGGCGGCGCGGGCGAGGGGGCTAGCCACGATCGACGGGCTGGAGATGCTGATCGGCCAGGCGGCGGTTGCGTTCGAGCGGTTCTTCGGCGCTGCGCCGCCGCGGTCTCGCGATGCGGCGCTGCGCGGCATTCTGCTCGGATGATCGTCCTGGGGCTCACCGGCTCGATCGGCATGGGCAAGTCGACGGTCGCGCAGATGTTTCGTGACGAGGGCGTGGCGGTCTTCGACGCCGATGCCTGTGTCCACCGGCTGCAGGGGCCTGGTGGAACGCTGGTCGCGGCCATTGAAGCGGCCTTTCCCGGCACCACCGGACCCGAGGGCGTGAATCGCGCCGCTTTGGGCCGGGCGGTGTTGGGCGATGATTCCGCCATGCGCCGACTTGAGGCGATCGTGCATCCCGCGGTGCAGGCCGAGCGCACGGCCTTTCTGGCGGCCCATGCCGAGTCTGCGCTGGTGGTGGTGGACGTGCCGCTTTTGTTCGAAACGGGCGGTGATAAGACTGTGGATAAGGTGTTGGTCGTTTCGGCAGAACCCGCCGTGCAGGAGGCAAGGGTGTTGAAAAGACCGGGCATGACGCGCGAGAAATTTGCCGCAATTCTAACGCGTCAGCTGCCTGATAAAGAGAAGCGCGCGCGCGCCGATCATGTCATCGCGACCGACATTCCATTGGCCGAAACGCGTGAAAAAGTGCGGGCGCTGATCGCTTGCATGACCGGCTCCGAAGGCCGATAGTCTGTTCATGAGAGAGATCGTTTTCGACACCGAAACGACAGGGTTCAAATTTTCGGAAGGCGACCGGCTGGTCGAAATCGGCTGTGTCGAACTGGTCAACCGGGTCGAGACCGGTCGTACCTATCACGCCTATTTCAATCCCGAACGTGCGATGCCTGCCGAGGCGCAGGCGGTGCACGGCCTGTCCGATGCCTTCCTGAAGGACAAGCCGGTCTTTGCCGAGGGCGTGGCCGAATTTCTGGATTTCATCGGCGACGCGCCGCTGATCGCGCATAATGCGACCTTCGACTTCGGCTTCATCAATGGCGAACTAGGCGCGCTGGGCTTTCCGCCGGTCGATGAGAAGACGCGGATGGTCGACACGCTGGCGATCGCGCGCAGCAAGCATCCCGGCGCCAAGCATACCCTGGACGCGCTCTGCTCGCGCTATGGCATCGACCGTTCGCACCGCGTGCTGCACGGCGCGCTGCTCGACGCGCAGCTGCTGGCGCAGGTCTATGTCGAGCTGATGGGCGGGCGGCAGATCGGCCTGGGTCTGCTTGCCGATACCGCCGAGGAGAGCGGGCCGGTGATCGTCGCCCGCGCGCCCGCCAAAGTCCGTCCGCCGCGCATCTTCCGTCCCAGCGAGACGGAACTTGCCGCCCATGCGGCGTTTCTAAAGGACATAAAGGATCCAGTTTGGGGGGCCGAGGCGTCCGGTTGACGCCACGGGACAGGCCAAAAGGACCGTCCCATCAGAGTGCATCAAGGAGAAGACGATGGATATCCGGATTTCTGGTCATCAGGTCGAAACGGGCGACGCGCTGCGGACCCATGTGACGGACCGGCTTCAGGGTATCGCCGAGAAATATTTCGCCCGCGCCATCTCGTCCGAGGTGACGTTCGGCAAGGGCCCGCACGATGTCGGGTTCAAATGCGATATCGTGATGCACGTTACCCGCGGCCTGGTGTTGAAGGGCCGCCACGATGCGCAGGACGCGCATCTCGGCTTTGACGGTGCGGCTGGAAAGATTGAAAAGCAGCTGCGCCGCTATTCGCGCCGCCTGAAGGACCGCAACCAGGGCCAGGCGATCGAACTGGCCGAGGCGGGGGCCTATGATGCGGGCTATACCCTGTTCGCCGAACCGGTCGATGAGGAAGAGGCGGGCGATGCGCCCCTGATCATCGCCGAAACGCGCGTCGATATTCCCGATGCCAGCGTGTCGGATGCGGTCATGATGCTGGATTTGCGCAATACTGCGGCGCTGTTGTTCAAGAATTCGGGTACCGGATCGTATAACATGGTCTATCGCCGGGGTGACGGAACCATCGGTTGGGTCGAACCGCAACGGGGCGGCACGGCCGGATAAACTCTATCGTTCTTCCGCGCGGGCCGCTAATAGGCGGGCCGCGCGGGGGCGCACCGGATAAGACCATGAACGATTTCAGCGATCTGTTGCGCCACGAAACGGTGCTGGCGGGTATCACCGCCGCGAACAAGAAGAGCCTGTTCCAGACTCTGGCCGGTGCCGCGTCGGGTCCGGCGGGGCAGGATGCCAAGCTGCTGGCCGATGTGCTGACCGAGCGCGAGAAGCTGGGATCGACCGGTTTCGGCGGCGGCGTCGCGATTCCGCATGGCAAGGTGGCGGGGCTCGACCAGATCGTCGGCGTCTTTGCGCGCCTGGCCCAGCCGGTGGATTTCCAGGCGGTGGACGACATGCCGGTCGACCTGGTCTTTGCGATGTTCTCGCCCGCCGATGCGGGGTCGGCGCATCTGAAGGCGCTGGCGCGGGTGTCGCGGCGACTGCGTGACAAGGGTTTCGTCGCCAAGCTGCGCGGTGCAGGCTCGCCGGATGCGATCTGGGCGCTGCTGACCCAGGACGAGGCGCGTGACGCCGCGGCCTGAGGGCGAAGCCGCGCATTTCCGGGCGCTGGAGGCGCTCTATGCCGAGGCTCCGATCAACCGGCTGTTCGAATCGACGCTGGAGATTCCCGAACCGGGCGTCGCGCGGATCCGCTTCCGGGTCGATGAGCGCCATTATCACGCGGCGGGCGCGGCGCATGGCACGAGCTATTTCAAGATGCTCGATGATGCGGCCTTCTACGCCTGCAACAGCCTGGTCACCGACCGTTTCCTGCTGACGACGCAGTTCAACCTGCTGCTCACCCGCCCGATGAAGGCGGGGGATGTTGTGGCCGAGGGACGCTGGGTCAGCGGACGGCGGCGGGTGTTCGTGGCGGACGCGCGGCTGATCGACGCGCAGGGCGAGGAAGTCGCGCGGGGCACCGGCACCTTCATGCGCTCGCAGATCGCGCTGGCGGGGCTGCCCGGTTATCGGACCGCCTGAGGCCATGGACGGCCGCCTGCCCAGCCATATGCTGGTCTCTGCGCTCCTGCGCCGGATGAACGATAGCGGCGGCATGGGCATGGTGCTGGCCAAGGGCGATGCGCAGGGCGGCGGCATCCTGGTGATCGCGATCGGCCCCGACCGGACCGCGAGGGTGCTGGAGCGGGGCCTGGACCTCGACGGTCGAACCGTGCTGATCGATTCGACGCCTGCAAACGATATTTTAAGCTATTGGCGGCGGCGGCGCGCGCGCGATCCCGACCTTTGGGTGATTGAACTGGATGGCGCTGCGGCGGAACGGTTCACCGCTGAAACGATCCTGCAACATTGACGAACGCGGCCGGATCGGCCACGAGCGCGCCATCTTAAATTCGCGTTGTGCCGCGCTGGGTGCGATCCGGTCGGTTACGCAGTCGGGGGGAAGCCCGGACGAGCGCCTTTGGGCAATGCTCGGGTCCGTGATCCAACCGCATGTCTGTTCGAGTGAATGACGGTTTTCAAACGAGTCGCGGCATCTGCGGCCATGGCTCTATCTCTGGCGGGCCTTCTCGCCACCAGCACCCCCAGCCTCGCGACCAATGTTGCTGGTGCTGCTGCCACTCCCGTCAGTGCGATGACGGCTTCCGGGATCAACGCCGCCGATCTGGCGATGGTTCCCCAGAGCGCCCGGGCCACCATGTCCGCGCTCCCCGAATTTTCCCAAGTTTCCGAAGACGATGGTGATGAGGACGGCGAATATACGTCGCTCGCCGACGCCGTGGCCGACCAGGACGAGATTGCGTCGAGCGAAGAGCTCCGCTGTCTGGCCGGTGCCATTTATTTCGAAGCGCAGGGTGAGCCGCTGAACGGCCAGCTCGCCGTCGCCCAGGTCATCCTGAACCGCACCAAGTCGGGCCGCTTCCCGACCGGCGTGTGCGATGTGATCAAGCAGCGCGGCCAGTTCAGCTTCGTGCGTCGCGGCCAGATCCCGGCGGTCAGCCCGTCGCGCAGCGCCTATCGCACCGCCGTCGCGGTCGCCAAGGTCGCGCTGGCCCAGGCCTGGGACAGCACCGCCGGCAAGGCGCTGTATTTCAACACGCCGGGCAACCGCCCGGGTGTGCGCGTCCAGAAGGTCGCCGCGATCGGCAACCACATCTTCTATCGCTGACGAACCGAGCCCCGTCCGGGGCTTTGCTTTTGTTCGCCAAATGTTCTAAGTGGGCGGTATGTTGGACATGCCGCCCGCTTCGTGTGTCGAGGACCCGGCCTCGCCCCTCTGCGCCGCCGATGTCGCGCGCGGCGTGACCCGGATGCTGCTCCGCCACGACCTGATCGCCATATCCGAAGTCCCGCTGGAGGGTGGCCGCCGCGCCGACTTGATGGCGCTCGATGCGCGGGGAGGCGTGGTGGTGGTCGAGATCAAGGTGTCGCGTGCCGATATGCTGGGCGACGGCAAATGGCCCGATTATCTGGCGCATTGTGACCGCTTCTATTGGGCGGTGCCGGCCGGTTTCGACTGGTCGCCGCTGGAGAATGCGGCGTTCCTGCCCGAGCGGACCGGGATCATCGTCGCCGACCGCTATGATGCCGCGATCGTGCGGGAGGCGCATAGCGTGCCGCTTCCGGCGCATGTCCGCAAAAAGGCGACGCTGAACTTTGCCCGGCGGGCCGGGCGGCGGATGATCGGGCTGACCGATCCGGATGCGGGGATGTGATTTGTTTTGAGGGGAGGGTTTCCCTTGGCCTTCGACTTCGCTCAGGCTGAACGGGGTTAGGGTAGGGGGCCCGATACCAACTTCCGTTCAGCCTGAGCGAAGCCGAAGGCCACGCCCCACCCTCACCGCGTCAGAATCAAGGTCACGATCGACCGAGGCGGCGCGACATCCCCCGCAACCTCCATCGCCCGATGCCCCGCATCGGTCAGGATCATCCGCCGCTGCCATCGCCCCGGCACCGCCACCGTCAGCGGACGCGGGGACAGACCCGCATTGACATGGACCAGCACCAGCCGCCGCCCATCCGGTGACAGCGCACCCACCGTGTCCATATCGTCCACTGGTACCAGCCGGTCGCCCGGCCGGATATAGCGGCTGAACTGCGCCATCGCCCAATATTTGCCGGTGACGTGGATCGCATGGGGCTGGTCCGCCGCGCCCATCAGGTCGGCCTTCACGATGCCCCAGTTCGATCCCTTCTCGCCCTTGCGGGTGCTCAGATCCTCGACCGCCTGCCAGAAGACCCAGGCGGCGGGTTCCAGCCGCTTGAGGTCGCCCACGACATGCTCGGCAAAGGCCAGCGGCGTGGCCATGCCGGTCAGGTCCTCCGGATCGCCCGACAAGGGCGAGTCGTTCTCGCTCATCCACAGCCGGATGCCCGAGGCGCGGGCGATGTCGCGCACCGCCGTCTGGTGAACGGTGCCATAGCTGTGGACGTTGAGCTGGCCGATCGCGGCGCGGGTGGCGGGCGGATAGGCGGCCCAATCCTCGACGAACAGGTGCGAGGCGGTTTCGTCGGGCGCGGCGACGACGGTCGAGAGCCCCTTCGTCCTCAGCGCAGCGGCGGTGGCGTCGATCATCTGGGCCTGCCGCGCCGGGCTCCAATGCGCGCCTTCCTGGGTGTTGGCGGCGAACCAGTAACTGGTGTTGGGCTCGTTGACCGGGGACAGGGTGCGGAAGGTCAGGTGATGCCGCCGCTGGAGTTCCTCGGTCGCGCGCACCAGATAGGTGGCGAAGGCGGTTTCCAGACCGGGGCGGAGATTGTCGTCACTGCCCTTTTCCGCCCCCGATACGCGGCCGCTGACCGTCATGAACCAGGGCGGCGAGTTGGAAAACGCTTCGAAGATCGGTTGCTTCACGCGGGCGGTGATCGCGTCCAGCCACCAGCGCTGGTTGGCGTCCTGGCGCCAGTCCCACATGCCGGGGTCGTCGGGCCGCCACCAGTCCTTGCCCGTCGCACCCGCCGGTTGCCGCCAGAATCCCGGCACGGCGCGCCCGACCTTCATATAGGGCGGGGTGTCGGCCGCATTGCCGCCGCCGATATTGTAGCGCGCGATCGTCCAGCCCAGCCCGTCCGGGCCGTAAAACAGGTCGGCCAACCGCGTCCGCTCCGCCTCGGGCCAGCCGCCGGTGACATGGGCGAACCAAGCGAGCGCAGTGCCCCACCCCTCGAATCGGGTTGTGGGGCGGTCGATCGCCGGGCGCAGGGTGATCGCGACGGGGCGGTCGACCGGTGCGGGAGAGGCGGTTTGCGCGGTGGCGGGCAGGCCGATCGCCGTCATGCCCAGCGCCAGCAGACTCGCCAGCCGACGCGCGCGCCCTGTCCGTCTATTCGATCGCATCGTCATCCATCACTCCCGTTACGTCTGACTATAGGGCAGGGGGACGGGGCTGCGTCAACATCGGTCGCGCGCCGATAAAACACTCTGCCAAATCAGTATCTAAGGCTGATTTCTGTCGAAACGGTCATGTTTACGACATCCGGATGCTATTTTTCTGTTGCGGCTGAAACGGCCCTATCCTATTAATCAGACAATAAAGCGACGCATCCCGCAACGACGGGATGGGTCATCAGGGAGGGGATGAAGCGATGAAAATCAGCACCATTTTGCTGTGCGGCACGTCCATGGCCGCGCTGTGGACCGCACCGGCCATGGCCCAGGTTCAGGCCGCGACCCAATCCACCCAGGCCTTGACCGCCGATCAGGCCGCCCAGGCGCCGGTCAGCGATCAGGACATCGTCGTCACCGGCGTGCGCGAGAGCCTTCGCTCGGCACAGGCGATCAAGCGCAATGCCGATCAGATCGTCGATTCGGTCCAGGCGCAGGACATCGGCAAGCTGCCCGACGCCAACACCACCGAAGCGCTGCAGCGGATCACCGGCGTGCAGATCCAGCGTCGTTATGGCGAGGGCGCGACGGATTTCGACCATCGGACCCAGCCCGCCGTCACCGTGCGCGGCCTGACCCAGGTGCAGAATTTCCTCGATGGCCGCGCCGTCTATTCGGCCTCGGGCGGCCGCGCCTTCGATCTGGAGGGGATTCCGCCCGAACTGCTCGCGGGCATCGACGTCTACAAGAACGCCCCCGCCAACGTCATCGAGGGCGGCATCGGCGGCGCGGTCAATCTGCGTACCCGCAAGCCGTTCGATGCGGCGGGGCAGGTCATCTCGCTGACCGCACGCGGCAATTATTACGACCGGGTCGACAAGTTCGGCGGCTCGATCTCGGGCCTCTACAGCAACCGCTATGACAGTGCGATCGGCGAGATCGGCATCCTGGTCAACGCGGTCTATTCCAAGAGCCAGTATCGCCAGGACGGCCTGCTTGCGGGGCCCTTTGCCGAAGCGCAGCCGGGCACGATCGCCAACGCGCCCAGCAATGCGCGTATTCCCTACGGCTTCGAAATCTATGACGATAGCGGCGATCGCCGGCGCTTCGGCATTGCGGCCGCCGTCCAGTGGAAGGCCAGCGACGATGTGCTGGTGACGGCGCAGTATCAGGGTACCAAATATTGGTTCAACCGCACCGGCGCCTATTATTACGATTATAACAACCGCTCGAACCAGTATAACGCAGCCGGGCAGGTCACGTCCTATGGTACCGGTGCGGCGCCGGGCGCGACCTTCACCTTCAACAAGGATGGCTATGCGACCAGCGGTGCGCTGAGCCCGCAGACCTTCGAGACCGGCCGTTTCGACCAGGAATTGTGGAGCGCCAGCCAGAATTATACCTTCAATGTCGGCTGGCAGGCGACCGAACACGCGAAGATGAGCTTCGACGTCCAGTATCTGAAGTCCTATTACAATGCCGACCGCAACGGCCATGTCCTGTCGCTCTACAACCGGTCGGGCCAGACCGCGCTGACCGCGCCGCATCCCTCGACCGTGGTGTTCGACCTGCGCGGCAAATATCCGCGCTGGGACGTGACTGATCCGACGGTGCTGAACAATCCGGCCAATTACACGCTGCCGTTCATCGCCGACTCGCTCCAGCGCAACGACGCCGACACGCTCGCGCTCGCCTATGACATCGAATATGATTTCGAGGGCGGCGTGCTGCAGAAGCTGCGCGGCGGCGCGCGCTATGCGGGCAACACCATCGACCTGCGCGGGACGTGGAACGGTGTTGGCTTGTACCAGGGCGTGACACCGGGCCAGGACGCGCCCAGCGGCACCGCGCTGATCCCGCTGTCGCGCTTCCCGCAGCTGGCGATGAAGGGGCCGTCGTCCAACTGGTTCGACGGCAATACGGTGAAGGGCGGCATCCTCTATCCGGCCTTCCCGCAGGGTGACGGCGTCTGGGCGCAGACCAAGGCGCTCTATGCGCTGTTCGGTGCGAAGACGAAGGACGCCTTCACCCCCGGCGACCTGAACAACCAGACCGAGAAGACCTATACCGCCTGGGGCATGGCCGATTACGAATTCGAGGGGGCGGGTGTCCGCTTCGACGGCAGCGTCGGCGCACGGCTGGTCCGGACCGACCTGACCTCGAACGGGACGCAGTTCAACGCCGACGGCACCAGCGCGCCGCTGGCGCTGAAGAACCGGTACACCCGCGTCCTGCCGAGCGTGAACCTGCGCGCCCGGCTGACCGATGATTTCCAGATGCGCTTCGCCTATTCCAAGGGGCTGGCGCGGCCGAATTTCGACCAGCTGTCGACCAACATCACGCTGAACAATCCGAACCAGGTCAATCCGGCGACCGGCCGTCCCAGCGCCAGTTCGGGCAATCCGCGGCTCAGCCCGATCGACTCGGACAATATCGACCTGACGGCGGAATGGTATTTCGCGCCCGCAGGTTCGCTGACCGGCGGTATCTTCTACAAGAAGATCAACGGCTTCCTGGCCAGCGGCCGGATCGTCGGCACCTATGGCGGCCGGGCCTATGACGTGAACACCGTCGTCAATTCGGGCAGCGGCACGGTGAAGGGCGCGGAGATCGGCTATCAGCAGTTCTTCGACTTCCTGCCGGGCCTGCTCAGCGGCCTGGGCATCCAGGCGAACTATACCTATGTCGACTCGAACGTTGCCAATCCGTTCGCGGGCAACAACCCCAATGCGCCCTCGTCGCTGCCGCTCGAAAAGCTGTCCAAGCACAGCTACAATCTGATCGGCCTGTACGAAAAGGGCCCGGTGACGGCGCGCGTCGCCTGGAACTGGCGGTCGAGCTATCTCGATGCGACCACGGGCAGCGGCGCCAATGGCGAGGCGCAATATGCCAGGCCCTATGCCTCGCTCGACGCCTCGCTCAACCTGAACCTGACCAAGAATCTCGCCGTCTCGGTCGATGCGGTGAATCTGAACAACCGGATGAACGTGCTCTATATCGGCACGCCCTCCGCGCCGCTGCAATATCAGCTCAACGACCGGCGCTTCGGTGCGTCGATCCGCGTCCTGTACTGACGTTCCCCACTCGGCACGGGGGCGACGCCGTCCCCGTGCCGCTTTTGCTATGGCGAACGGATGATCGAACGAGACGACAGCATGCCCGGCCAAGCCCCCGATCGGCCGATCGGGCGGATCGTGATCCTGGGCGGCGGGACCGCCGGTTGGATGGCGGCGGCGGCGCTGTCGCGGGTGCTGGGTCGACACGGGCCGTCCATCACCCTGATCGAATCCGAGGCGATCGGCACGATCGGCGTCGGCGAGGCGACGATCCCGCCGATCCAGGCCTTCAACGCGCTGCTGGGGATCGACGAGCGCGAATTCGTGCGCGAGACCAGGGGCAGCTTCAAGCTGGGCATCGAATTCGTCGACTGGCGGCGGACCGGCCACCGCTATTTCCACCCCTTTGGCACCTATGGCCATGATTTTGGGCCGATCCCGTTCGAGGCGGTGTGGCAGCGCCTGGCCCAGGCGGGGCGGGCCGAGCCGCTCGACGCCTATGCGCTGGCGACGCTGGCGGCGCGGGCCAACCGCTTCACCACGCCGCGCCCCGGCAATACGCCGCTAGGGCATATCGGCTATGCCTATCATTTCGATGCCGGGCTTTATGCTCGCTTCCTGCGCCGCCTGGCCGAGGGGCAGGGGGTGGTCCGCCATGAGGGGCGGGTGGCGCGGGTCGAGCGACGCGATGACGGGCTGATCGACGCGATCGCGCTGGAGGACGGCACGCGGATCGCGGGCGACCTTTTCATCGACTGTTCGGGTTTCCGCGCGCTGTTGCTGGGCGAGACGCTGGGCGTCGGGTTCGAGGATTGGGGCCATTGGCTGCCCAATGACCGCGCGATCGCGGTGCCCTCGGCGCGCAGCGGGCCGCTGACGCCTTATACCCGCTCCGCCGCGCATGGCGCCGGGTGGCAGTGGCGCATCCCGCTACAGCATCGCACCGGCAACGGCATTGTCTATGCCTCCGCCCATTTGTCCGATGATGAGGCGACGGCACGCCTGCTGGCCGGGCTGGACGGCCAGCCGATGGGCGAGCCGCGTCCGTTACGCTTCCGCACCGGCCGACGCACCCGCTTCTGGGAGGGGAATTGCATCGCGCTGGGGCTGGCCGGGGGCTTTCTGGAGCCGCTCGAATCGACCAGCATCCATTTGATCCAGGTCGGCATCGCGCGGCTGCTCGAAATGCTGCCGACCATGGCCTTCGCCAGCGCCGACCAGAGGCGCTACAACCGGCTGATGGTCGAGGAATATGCGGATATTCGCGACTTCATCATCCTGCATTTCCACGCCACCGAGCGCGACGACACGGATTATTGGCGGCATCTGCGGACCATGGCGTTGCCCGAGACGCTGCAGGATCGGATCGACAGCTACCGCGCCACGGGGCGGATCTACCGCGAGGGCGAGGCGCTGTTCACCAAGACCAGCTGGCTGGCGGTGATGGACGGGCAGGGGCTTGTCCCGCGCGGTTTCGACCCCGTGGCACTGGCTATGCCGATGGACGAAGCCGCCGCCCGGCTGGCGCATATCGCGACGGTCACCCGAAAATCGCTGGAGCTGATGCCGGATCACGACGCATTCCGCCGGCAACAGGGCTATGGCATTTGAAGGGCCGCCTGAGGGGCGCGACGGACCCGCAATCAGGGCTGTTCTTTACTCGGACAATAATCCATCATGCCGCATCAGGCAGAGGAGAATCCATGAAAAGGGCAACGAAATTCCTGTTCGCGGCGGCGGTCGCCACGCTGTTCGCGGGCACGGCAACGGCACAGACCACTCCGGCAACCGGCGGCGATGCGGTCGAGGTCCATGCCGACCGTCCGGGTGCCATCTATGACCGACATATCTTCGGCCAGTTCGCCGAGCATCTGGGGACCGGCATCTATCCGGGCATCTGGGTCGGCAAGGGCAGCAAGATCCCCAACATCAACGGCTATCGCCGCGACGTCATCGACGCGCTGAAGGCGATCCGCGTGCCGGTGATCCGCTGGCCGGGCGGCTGCTTCGCCGACGAATATCACTGGCGCGAAGGCGTCGGCCCCCAGGCCAAGCGGCTGACCAAGGTCAACACCAACTGGGGCGGCGTGACCGAGGACAATAGCTTCGGCACCAACGAGTTCATGAACTATACCGAGCTGGTCGGCGCCGAGGCCTATGTCTCGGGCAATGTCGGCTCGGCCGCGCCGTCGGAGATGGCCGAGTGGGTCGAATATATGACCTTCCCGTCCAAATCGACCTATGCCGAGGAGCGTCGCAAGAACGGCCGCGACCGCCCGTGGAAGCTGGCCATGTTCGGCATCGGCAACGAGCTATGGGGTTGCGGCGGCAATATGCGCCCCGAATATGCCGCCGACGTGACGCGCCGCTATTCGACCTTCCTGAAGGTACCGGCGGGCGAAAAGCTGATGAAGATCGCCAGCGGCGCCAACAGCGAGGACTATAACTGGACCGAGGTGATGATGCGCGACGCAGGGTCTGCGTTCGACGGCATCGGCGTCCATTACTACACCGTCCCGGGCACCTGGGAGAAGAAGGGCGCGGCCACCGGCTTCGACGAGGAAGCCTGGGCGCGTACGCTCTCCAAGACGCTGAAGATGGAAGAGCTGCTGACCAAGCATTCGGCGATCATGGACAAGTACGATCCGCGCAAGCGGGTCGCGCTGCTCGTCGACGAATGGGGCACCTGGTATGATGTCGAACCGGGCACCAATCCGGGCTTCCTGTATCAGCAGAACAGCCTGCGCGACGCGATGGTCGCCAGCCTGAACCTCGACATCTTTGCACGCCATGCCGACCGGGTACGCGGTGCCAATATCGCGCAGATGGTGAACGTGCTGCAGGCGATGATCCTGGTCGATGGCGCGCGCATGGTGAAGACGCCGACCTATTGGGTGTTCGACATGTACAAGGACTATCAGGACGCCACCGTCCTGCCGGTCGATGTCCAGTCGCGCTGGTACAATAAGGACCAGTGGGTGATGAAGGCGGTCAGCGCCTCGGCCGTGCGCGACAAGGCGGGCGTGGTTCATGTCGGCCTGACCAATGTCGATCCCAATCAGCCGGCGACCGTCACCGTCAAGCTGGACGGGCTGACCGCCGCGCAGGTATCGGGTCGTATCCTGACCGGCGCGACGATGGACGCGCACAACACGTTCGACGCACCCAACCAGATCGCGCCGCAGCCGTTCAGCGGCGCGACGCTGTCGGGCGGCATGTTGACCGTGCAGGTGCCCGCCAAGTCGGTCGTGATGCTGGACCTGCGCTGATGAAGACCCGCGCCGGAGCGCTGCTCGCCGCCGTTCTGCTCAGCAATGCTGCGGGATCCGCTGCGCCCCGGCGCGATGTGCAATGGAACAGTCCGGGGGCGGGCAATCCGCTGCTCCCGGGCTATTTCGCCGACCCCTCCATCGTGCGCGATGGGGGGCGTTGGTATATCTTCGCCACGGTCGATCCCTGGGGGGATGACCGTCTGGGCCTGTGGACCTCGGACAATGGCCGCGACTGGACCTTCTCGCAGCCCAACTGGCCGACCAAGCAGGCGGCGACCAGCCCGACCTCGGGCGATGCCAAGGTCTGGGCTCCCTCGGTGGTCAAGGCTGCGAATGGCCGCTGGTACATGTATGTCTCGGTCGGCAGCGAGGTGTGGGTCGGCTCCGCGCCCTCTCCGGCAGGGCCCTGGGCCGATGCCAATGGCGGCAAGCCGCTGATCGCGCGCGATTTTGCGCCTGAGTACCACATGATCGACGCCGAGGCGTTTATCGACACCGATGGTCAGGCCTATCTCTATTGGGGATCGGGGCTGAACTGGGTCAATGGGCATTGCTTCGTCGTGAAGCTGAAGCCCGACATGGTTCATTTCGACGGCACGCCAAAAGACGTGACCCCGGCCCATTATTTCGAAGGCCCCTTCATGGTGAAGGAGAAGGGGCGTTACCTGCTGATGTACAGCGACGGGAATACGACCAAGGACAGCTATAAGGTCCGCTATGCGGTCGGGTCGTCGCCGATGGGGCCGTTCACCGAGGCGGCGAACAGCCCGGTGCTGGAAACCAATGCCGCCCGGCAGATCATCAGCCCGGGGCATCATGCGGTCTTCGCCGACAAGGGGCGGTCGTACATCCTCTATCACCGCCAGGCGCTGCCCTTCGTGATGGGCGCTGAGCGGGTGTTGCGGCAGGTGGCGGTCGATCCGCTGACCGTGAAGGCGGACGGGACGCTGGAGAAGGTCGTGCCCAGCCATGATCCGGTGATCCCGGCCTTTGCCGCGCATCGGACGCGAGGCTTGCGCTGGATGGGGAAGGGGGCGGATGCGCTGGCGGCGGACGATGATTACGCGACCGTCTGGCGACCGGAGGCGGGGCAGCCGCCGGTGCTGACCGCTGATCTGGGCGCGGTACGGGACGTGCGGGAGAGCCGGGTGCGTCCGGCCTTCGCGATCCAGCCGCAGGATTTGCGGATCGAGGCTTCGCAGGATGGGAAGAGCTGGCGTCAGGTCGCAGCGGAGACGGGGGTGAGCGGATCGCCCATTACCCTGCGCCATCCGGGCAAGGCGCGGTTCCTGCGGATGACGGTGACAGCGAAGGAACCCGCCATCCTGGAGTGGTCGATCTTCTAACTCTGTAAGCCCCTCCCGCAGGCGGGAGGGGTTTGGGGAGGGGAGGGCCGCGAGGGCTGGTCTCGGTGAGACTCCGTGCCCTCCCCCATCCCCTCCCGTTTACGGGAGGGGAGCGGCCAGCGGTGGAGCTATGGCTTAAATCAACCGTCGCTCAGCCTGAGCGACGCCAAAGACCTCACCCCCTCGGCAGCGCAAATGCCATCGTATAATCCCCATACCGCGTCCCCAGCGCCCCATGGCCCCCGGCGGTGATGACGACATATTGCCGCCCGTCGCGCCCGCGATAGGTCATCGGCGTCGCCTGCGCCCCCGCCGGCAGCCGGGCGCGCCACAGCACCTTGCCCGACTTCAGATCATAGGCCCGCAGATATTGGTCGGTCGTCGCCCCGATGAACACCAGGCCCGAGGCGGTGATGATCGAGCCGCCCAGATTGGGCACGCCTGTCTTGATCGGCACGCCCAGATGGCTGCCGAACAGCCCGGTATCCTGCGCGGTGCCCAGCACCTTCTTCCACACGACCTTCTTGGTATTCAGATCGACCGCAGTCAGGTGGCCCCAGGGCGGGGCGTTGCACGGTGCGCCGAACACCCCGATCCAGGCAGCGACCACCGCGACATAGGGGGTGTTATACTGGGTCTGGAGATTGGGCTCGCGCGCATTCTCGCCGCCCTTCTTCTTGGCCATATAGGCCTTCACGCGCGGGTCGTCGCGGCGCATCAGCCAGATCTTGAACGGCATCTCCATCGTGTTGACGGTGAAGACCTGCCGCACCGGATCCAGCGCCGCGCCGCCCCAGTCGGTGACGCCGTCAAAGGCCGGATGGCCGATGATCGGCTTGAGGCCGGTGGGCTGGTAGATGCCCGTCCCCTGCGCGCGGCGGATGTCGATCCGGCAGAACAGCTGGTCGATCGGCGTCGCGCCCCAGGTCGACTTCTCGGTCGGCGCGGGCGGGGTGAAGGAGGGCAGGCCGACCGACCAGGGCTGGGTCGGCGACACCTTCACCCCCGGCGTCGCGCCGTCCAGCCGCGCGGGCCGCTCGACGATCGGGGTGATCGGCGCACCGGTCAGGCGGTTGAGGAAATAGACCTGGCCCATCTTCGTCGTCTGGATCAGCGCGGGGATGGTCTGGCCGTTGGGCGCGCGATAGTCGAACAGCGACGGGCCGATGGGAATATCCATGTCCCACATGTCCCGGTGGACCAGCTGGCGGACCCAGCGCAGCTTGCCGGTCGCGATTTCCAGCGCGACGATCGACGTGCCGAACCGGTCGTCGAACGGCCGCCGCCAGCCGATCCAGTAATCGGGCGAGGCATTGCCGGTGCCGAGATACACCAGGCCATTGGCCGGATCGGCGGTCATCGCGCCCCACACATTGGGCGTGCCGCGCGTATAGGTTTCCCCGGCAGGCAGCGGCGGGATCGCATCGGGCGAGCGACCCACGTCCCAAGCCCAGATGCCCGCCCCCGTGACCGGATCATAGGCGCGCACCACGCCGCTGGGGATGTTGCGGTTCACATTGTCGACGATCCGCTCGCCGACGATCAACCGGCCATTGGCGACCACCGGGGGCGAGGTGCTGATCTGATCGGCGGGGCCCGACACGCCCATATTCTGGCGCAGGTCGATCGCGCCGTTGGTGCCGAAGCCAGGGCAGGGCTGTCCGGTATCGGCGTCGAGCGCCATCATCCGCGCGTCGAAGGTCGGCGCGAAGATGCGGCGCGGGCAGGGCGTGCCCGCCGGGGCCTGATAGAAAGCGACCCCGCGACAGACGAGATAGCTGTTCCCCTGGCGGCTGACCTGATCCTTCCAGCTCCATTTGGTCCGCCCCGTCGTCGCGTCGATCGCCTGGACGATCGAGTGCGGGGTGCAGGTATAGAGCGTGTCGCCGATCTGGATCGGCGTCGCCTCCGAATGATATTCGCGTTTATGCTCGACCGATTCCGCACGGTCGGGCAGGTCGCCGGTGCGCTGCGTCCAGGCGAGTTCCAGCTTGCCGACATTATCCGGCGTGATCTGCGACAGCGCCGAATAACGCTGGCCCGACAGGGTGCCACCATAATCGGTCCAGTCACCGACGGGTGGCTGGCCCGCGATCGGCAGTGCGGGGTCCTGCGCCTCGGCGGGGCGCGTCCTCAGCACAGGCACCGCCATCATCAGCGCGATGATGCCCAGTGCGGCGGGCATGGCACGGGTCCGCGCCCTGTGCGTGCGCATCGTGGCGATCAGCCAGGGCAGGATGACCAGGATCAGCAGGACGGTCGGCGCCACGACGCGCGGGACCAGCTGGAGCGGATCGAGCCCAACCTCCCATATCGCCCAGATCAGCGTTGCCACCCATATCGCGACATAGAGCCAGCGCCCACGCGGATCGCCGCGTCCGATCAGCGCGCCCGACAGGATCATCGCAAGGCCGGTCAGGACATAATAAGGCGAACCGCCCAGCAGCGCGAGATACCCCCCCGCCACCGCGAAGAACCCGCCCAGCAGGGCCAATACCCAGCCCAGAATTTTCGCCAAGACGCGACCCAGCACGGGCGTTCCCCCTATGACTGTAACAAAAAGTTGCTGGAAGATGAACGCGCGAACGCAGGCTTGGTTCGCCTGTGTTTTTGACAGACGATGATAATCCCATCGGACGGAGGTCGGGACGATATGGTTTTGGCGGCATCGCGATCGGAAGAGGCCGGGCTGGCGCCGTTTCTGTCCCGCTGGACGGCGCCCGATGGCTGGGTCCATCGCCGCTATGACCGGCCGTCCGAGCCGGATGTGCCTCGCCGCGGACGCCTGTTGTTCCAGACCGGCCGCGCCGACATGATCGAGAAATATGGCGATGCGATCGACAATTTCCGTGCCCAAGGCTGGGACGTCACCGCTTTCGACTGGCGCGGGCAGGGCGGATCGGGGCGGCTGACCGGCGACGGGACGGGGCATATCGACCGGTTCGACCGGCTGACCGAGGATCTGTCCGCCTTCTACACCGACTGGGCGGCGGAGGCGGAGGGCCCGCATGTCGTGCTGGGCCATTCGATGGGCGGGTTCGTCACCCTGTCGGCACTGGCGGCGGGCCATATCGTGCCCGATGCGGTGGTGCTGGTGGCACCGATGCTCGCGCTGCGCTCGCCGGTCGGGCAATGGGCGGGGGCGCGGTTCGCGCGCTGGCAGGTGGGACGGGGTGATCCCTTGCGTCCCGCCTGGCGGCGGCTGGAGACCGAGGCGGCGGCCGCCGCGCGCCAGAAGAGACTGACTCACGACCTGGCGCGCTTCGCCGATCAGCAGGCGTTTCGGCAGGCCCGGCCCGATCTGTGCCTGGGCTCGCCCAGCTGGCATTGGGTGGCGGAGGCGTTTCGCGCGACCGCCGCCCTGCGCGACGATCCCGCGCTGGCACGGATCGAGACGCCGGTGCTGATGCTGGTGGCGCTGGCCGATCGGCTGGTCGACCCGCGTGCCGCCGGGCGTGTGGCGGCACGCTTGCCGCGCGGTGAAATGGTCGCCTTCGGCAAGGACTGCGCGCACGAGATCCTGCGCGAGGCCGATCCGGTGCGCGCCAATGCCTTTGCCGCGATCGACGCGTTTCTGACGCGGCGACTGGGGGCGGGTTAGAGGGTCAGCGCGTGCCGCAGCGGACCGGCCCGCTGCCCGGCATGATCCGGCATTTGGGGGTGCCCGCCACCGTCACCCGGCCGACCCCGCCATTGGTGACGGTCGCGCTATAGCGGGCCCGCGCCTGAATCTCGCCGGGGCCGTCGAGCGTCACGGACAGGTCGCCCGCCTCCAGCCCCTCGGCCGCCAGCGCGATGGCGCCATTGCCCGCCAGCCGCGCCTTGCCGACGCGCCCGCCCGCGATGCTCAGCCTTGCGGTGCCGAGCAGCATCGCGTTCAGCTGATCGCCCTCCACCCGGTCGACCCGGACATCGCCGCCGCCGGTGATCGTCACCGCCATGGCCGCGCCGCGTAGGGCCTGCGCGCTCACCTGCGCCCCGCCGATCACGGTGATGGCCGAGAGCGGCGGCGCGGCGAGGGTGAGGGTCAACGGCGTCGTGGCCGTGCGGCGGGACGGCTCACCCGCCGTCACCCGTCGCACCACCAGCGTGCCGTCGGCGATGCGCGTCTCCACCTGGCGCAGCGCCTCGGCATCGCCCGACAGCGTGCCGCGCGGCGAGGGGGCGGTGGTCAGGGTGACGACAAAGCCGCCCTCGACGCGCAATTTCTGAAAACTGCTCAGGTCGACCCGGCGCTCGGCAGCCGGAGCGGCGCTGGGCAGGAGAAGAAGGAGCAGCGACAGGAGGTGGCGGCGAAGCATGGCCGCCATCCTCGCGCGCTCCGTCCCCCGTCGCAACCCGGATCAGCGGCCGCAGCGCACCGTGCCCGATCCCGTCCTTCCCACCGTACAAACCGAATGGGGACCCAGATCGGCGCTGCCCGACCCGGTCAGCCCGACCTTAGCCGGACCGTCGACCTGAACGGTCACATTGCCCGAGCCGGTGACGCCGACCTTGGCCTTCTTGGCATGGAGACCCGCGGCGTTCAGGCTGCCCGACCCGGCGATCCCGGCCTTCAGCGCATCGGCGGTGCCGGTCGCGCTGATCGAACCCGATCCGGCGATGCCCAGATCCGCCTGGCCCACCCGCATCGCGGCGATGACGAGATCGCCCGAACCCGCGACACCCGCCTTGAAACCGGAGCCCTCGACCCGGTCGATGGTCATCCGGCCCGATCCGCTGACCCCCGCCTCGGTCAGGCGCGGCAGCGTGACCAGCACCCGCACGCCGCTGCGCTTGCCCCAGTGCACGCCCTTTTTTAGGCCGATCACCAGCTTGTCGCCGTCGCGTGCGACACGTAGCTGATCGAGGGCGTCGGCCGGACCCTCGGCCCGCACCGAGAAGTCGCGCCCGACGCGGATATCGACCGGATCGCTGCCGTTCGCCTCGACGCCGGTAAAGTCGCGCACGGCATAGCTGCGCACGCCGCCGGTGCCCTGTGCGGGGATGTCCTGCCCGCGCGCGTCGCTCTCGAACGAGCAGGCGGCAGTGGGAACGGCCAGCAAGGCGATGGCCAGCAGCGAGGGCAGGGCGACGGGCTTCTTCATGGACAACCTCCTGTGTGTTGCATCAACAATACACGCAAGGGGCATCGCGGCGCAAATGAAAAGGGCGGCCCCAGCGGGACCGCCCTTTTCGGTTCGGACATCGCGAACGGCGTCAGGCCGCAGGCTTTTCCTTGTTATAGATCGCCGCGGCCGCGCGCAGGATTTCCAGGATCTTCTCCTGGGCGCGGGGCTCGTCCACCTCTTCCATCGCGGCGAGTTCGCGGGCGAGGCGGCTGGTGGCCGCTTCGAAGATCTGCCGCTCGGAATAGCTTTGCTCGGGCTGGTCGTCGGCGCGGAACAGGTCGCGGACCACTTCGGCGATCGACACCAGGTCGCCCGAGTTGATCTTCGCTTCATATTCCTGGGCACGGCGCGACCACATGGTACGCTTGACCTTGGGCTTGCCCTTCAGCGTTTCCATCGCCTCGCGCATGGTCTTGTCCGAGGACAGCTTGCGCATGCCGACCGACTCGGCCTTGTTGGTGGGAACGCGGAGCGTCATGCGCTCCTTTTCGAACCGCAGCACATAGAGTTCGAGCTGCATCCCTGCGATTTCCTGCTTTTGCAGCTCGATAACGCGGCCCACGCCATGCTTGGGATACACGACATAGTCACCGACGTCGAAGTGGAGCGCCTTGGCAGCCATTGGGGGCCTTTCCGGATCAAAGGCCTTCGCACGAGCGCCGGACGAGCGGAAATAGGTCCACTGTTCTCATCGGCCTCGGGAAGGAAGGGTCGAACACATCAAGGCGGGCGGTCGCGAAAACAGCTAGGCCCGTCGCGGACCATATAGCATGGTCGCAAGAAAATTACCAGCATATGTGCAGGGTAACGGGAACCATTCGGCGCCGTACCGAAACATTCCTCCCCTGCAAGGGGAGGGGGACCATGCGAAGCATGGTGGAGGGGTATCCCGTTATCGAGAGGGCGACACCCCTCCGTCAGGCCTTCGGCCCGCCACCTCCCCTTGCAGGGGAGGAAGAGTTTCCGATTAGTCGCCCTTGCCGGGCTCCGGGCTGAAGAACTGCTCATATTTGTTCTCGACGCCCTTCATCGCATCGGCGTCGGGCGGCGTCTGGTCCAGCTTGCGCGTGACATTGGGCCACTGGGCGGAGAAGGTGTTGTTCAGCTCCAGCCACTGTTCCAGACCGCTCTCGGTGTCGGGCAGGATCGCCTCGGCCGGGCATTCCGGCTCGCACACGCCGCAGTCGATGCACTCGGACGGGTTGATGACGAGCATATTCTCGCCCTCATAGAAGCAGTCGACGGGACACACCTCGACACAGTCCATATACTTGCAGCGAATGCAGGCATCGGTGACGACGTAGGTCATGACAACTCCCAAGGTACGAACGCGTGCTGCTATGCCGCGTATGACGATCCGTCAACGCCCGAAACCATATTGGGGCTAACCGGAGAAGTGACCAGATCGCAGTAACAGGCGCGCCCTTCGGCGGGCGGGCCGCGCCGGACGGGCAGCGACTCGACCCGCAGCACGCGGACGTCGCCATGATGCGCGAAGGTCAGGATGCTGCCCACCCGCACCGGCGCATGGGCGCGGTCGATCGCGCGGCCGTCCATGCGGAAATGCCCGTCACATGCCATCGCCTGCGCGGTCTCGCGCGACTTGGCGATCCGCGCCCACCAGAGGAAACGGTCGAGCCGCATCGACTCGGTGGCGGTGGCGCGGGTGGTCATGGGGCGGGATGGTCCTTTCTGTGGGAGGATGAGATGACGGCCATATTCCTCCCCAAGCGGTGCTTGGGGAGGGGGACCGCCGCGAAGCGGTGGTGGAGGGGCAGGGCCGCAAATTTTCGGCCTGAGGCAAATCGCGGGGCACCGCCCCTCCACCACCGGGCTGACGCCCGGCGGTCCCCCTCCCCATCGAAGATGGGGAGGAATGGGGTCACGGCGTGCGGCCCCAGTCGGCGAGCGCGGCGAAGGCGTTGCCGGGGCTGGCCGCGACACGTGGGGCCGGACGGGCGGGGGGCCGGCCGCGCCAGATCCAGCGCGTGGGTTCGTTCTCCCCGCCGCGCAACCGGCGGAAACCGAGGTCGCCCATCAGCCGCTCGAGCGTCGCCGCCTCAAGTCCGATCGAGGTGGCGAGCGACGCATCGGGGGTGAAGGGCCCCCGTCCGTCGTGCGCGTCATGCGTCGCCCGCGCGATCCGCTCGACCAGGTCGATGCGCACCGCCTGATCGCCCAGCGGTCGGAAGCCCGAGGCGACGGTGCGTCCCGGTTCGTCGCGCTTCAGGATGGTCGCGCCGGGCCGGGGCAGGGCAGGGCTCTGGCCCCAAAGCGTCATCAGCGTCCGGCGCAAGACGGCCGCGCCGGGCTTGAGCAGCCGCGGATCGAAGATGTCGAGCGTGCCGATGGTGATGCCCAGGCCGCGCAGCCGCCGCCGCTCCTCGGGCGACAGCGCGTCGATCATCAGGCGCAGCGGCTGGCGCGGCGCGATGCCGCCCGCATCCTCCAGCGCGGCGGCGACCGCGCGGATCGCCGGCGACGCCTTGGCCTCACGCGCCAGCGCCGCCAGCCGGACAAGCGCGGGCACGGTCTTGTCGAGCGAGCGCGCCACCCAGCTTTCCAGCCGCGCCTTCACCCGCTCGCGCATCGGCGGCGCCAGACAGTCGAGATCGCGCTCCAGCCGCACCACCGGCAGCCCCAGCGACGGTCCCGCGACCAGCCGGGCGACACCATGCCCCTCCCAGACCAGCCGATCCTCGGCGAGCAGGATCGCCTCATGCCCGGCGGCGATCAGCGCTTCGGCCCGCCGCGACCGCTCAGCACCGAGCCGCTTTTCCGCCGCCGCGAGCAGCAGGCGCTTGTCGTTCGCCCGTGCGCCTGCCTCGACGGTGAAGCGGAACCCCTCCAGCCGCCCGATCGGGTGATCCTCGACCAGCACCTCGCCTTCCGGGCCGATGGTGACGGGCAGCGCACCGGCATCCGCGCCGATGCGGCGGATCAGCGCGGTGGTCCGCTTGTCGACGAAACGCTGGGTCAGGCTGGCGTGAAGCCCGTCGGACAGCCGCTCCTCGATCTCGCGCGTGCGTTCGGCCCAGTGGCGGGGATCGGCCAGCCAGTCGGGCCGCTGCGCAATATAGGCCCAGCTGCGGATCGCGGAGAGGCGGCCCGCCAGCGTCTCGACATCGCCCGCCATGGTGTCGAGCCGCGCGATCTCGTCGGCGAACCACCGGTGCGGGACATGGCCCAGTCCCTCGGACAGATGGCCGAACACGCGCGAGACGAAGCGGGCATGGGGATCAATGCCCACTTTCCGGAAATCGGGAATGCCGCATGCCGCCCACAGCCGCGCGACCATGGCGGGCCGCCGCACCCGGTCGCGGACCCAGGGCTCGTCGGCCAGCCGCTTGAGCACCTGCAGATCGGTGGCGAGCGGCGCGGCGCGCAGCACGCCGGGTTCGGGCTTGCGCTCCAGGCTCTTGATGAGCGCGTCGATGCTCGACAGGTCGGGATCGCCGTCGCGCCAGTAAAGATGGTCGAGCCGGGGGAAGCGATGCTCCTCGATCGCCAGCATCTCCTCGGGCAGGAACGCATCGGGGCCTTCCTCGGCCAGCGCGCCGAAGGTGCCGTCGCGGTGATGCCGCCCGGCGCGGCCCGCAATCTGCGCCATTTCGGCGACGGTCAGGCGACGGCGGCGGCGCCCGTCGAACTTGTGGAGGCCGGCAAAGGCGACATGCGCGACATCCATGTTCAGCCCCATGCCGATCGCGTCGGTGGCGACCAGATAATCGACCTCGCCCGCCTGGAACATCTCGACCTGCGCATTGCGGGTGCGCGGGGACAGCGCCCCCATCACCACCGCCGCACCCCCGCGCAGGCGGCGCAGCATCTCGGCCACCGCATAGACCTCCTCCGCCGAGAAGGCGACGATGGCGGAGCGCTTGGGCAACCGGCTGATCTTCTTCGCCCCCGCATAGCTCAGGGTCGAGAAACGCGGTCGCGCGATGATCTCGGCATCCGGCACCAGCGCGCGGATCATCGGTTTCAGCGCTTCGGAGCCCAGGATCATCGTTTCCTCGCGCCCGCGCGCATGGAGCAACCGATCGGTAAAGACATGACCGCGTTCGGGATCGGCGCCCAGCTGCGCTTCGTCCAGCGCGACGAAGGCCACGTCGCGGTCCGGCATGGATTCAGCGGTGCACAGGAACCAGCGGGCGTCGGGGGGAACGATCTTTTCCTCACCCGTCACCAGCGCCACCTGGTTCGCGCCCTTCAGCGCGACGACCCGGTCATAGACCTCGCGCGCCAGCAGGCGGAGGGGAAAGCCGATGATACCGCTGCTATGCGCGCACATACGCTCGATCGCGAGGTGCGTCTTGCCGGTGTTGGTCGGCCCGAGAACGGCCGTCACGGCGCCCGATACGCGGCTGGTCATATCCCCTACATCGGGCTTTGCCGGCGCGGTTGCAACGGCCTGAAACAAGATGGCGGGACATGCGCGACATTCGGCCCGGTCCGGCCACGTCTGGCCGCAGCATGGGGTGATCGGGCGGCCGCCCCCTTTGACTTTGCAGGCTATGGGCGACAGGCGAAAATCCTGTGCGCCGGGGGGGAGATCGGCGACGCTGATCGACGATTTCACGGACGCCGCCCCAACCCATGTTCCTTGCTACCGACGAAGCCCTGATCCTGACCGGCGGCACCGCTGCGCGCTCGCCGGCGGCGCATCCGCCGCTCCTGCCCATCGGCCGCTGGGCGCGTTGGCGCGAGGCGGCGCACGAGATCGATTGGGTGCCCGATCTGGGCCACCGGATAGGCAGCCGCGACTGGTGGCGCGGGCTGGCGACCTGTTCGGCGCTGTGCGCCGCGACGATCGCGATGGCGCCGGGCTTTCACCGCGCCATCCCCGCCGCCTCGCCCGCACCGCTGACCGGCGAGGTGTGGAAGAATGCGCGTGCGCAAACCATCGCGCCGCTGGCGCTGGGCGCCGATACCGGGCGGCGCATGGCGGCGAACGAACTCGTTACGCATCTCGCCGAAGCGCCCGAGCGGCCGATGGTCGAACTGTCGGCGACGGTCGGTGCGGGCGACCGGCTGGCGCGCGTGCTGCAACGCGCCGGCGTGGCCAGGGACCAGGCGCGGGCGGCGGCCGATCTGGTCGAGCAGGCGGCGGGGGACGAGGCGATCGCCTCGGGCACCCGCGTCGCGCTGACGCTGGGGCGGCGCCCCAGTCAGCGGGTCGCGCGCCCGCTGGAGAGCCTGAAGCTGCGCGCGCGCTTCGACCTGGCCGTCACCCTGACCCGCACGCCGCAGGGGCTGGAGATGACGCAGGCGCCGATCGCGATCGACCGTACGCCGCTGCGCCTGCAGGGTCTGGTCGGGTCGAGCCTCTATCGCTCGATCCGCGCGGCGGGTGCTCCGGCCAAGGCGGTCGAAGGCTATATCAAGGCGCTATCGGCGCATATGTCGGTGGGCCGCGACGTAAAGCGCTCGGACAGTTTCGACCTCATCATCGAGCGCGAACGCGCGGCGACCGGCGAGACGCGGCTGGGCAAGCTGCTGTTCGTCGGGCTGGACCATGGCGGTCGCAAGACGCAGCTGGCCCGCCTGTCCGACAGCGATGACGGCCAATGGTACGACGTCAACGGCCAGACCGAGCGGCGCGGGGCCATGGCCATGCCGGTCGCGGGGCGCATCACCTCTTCCTATGGCAAGCGGATGCACCCGATCCTGGGCTTCATGCGGATGCACAAGGGGACCGATATCGGTGCGCCTTATGGTGCGCCGATCCATGCGATCATGGACGGCGTCGTCCAGTTCGCGGGCCGCTCGGGCGGGTACGGCAATTTCATCAAGCTGGCGCATTCGGGCGGCCTGGCCAGCGGCTACGGCCATATGAGCCGCTTCGCGGTCCGCTCGGGCGCGCATGTCCGGCAGGGCCAGGTGATCGGCTATGTCGGCTCGACCGGCATGTCGACCGGCCCGCACCTCCATTGGGAAGTGTGGAAGAACGGCGCGGTGGTGAACCCGCGCACCCTGAACCTGTCGAGCGTCGCGGTGCTGTCGGGGGCCAAGCTGCGCAGCTTCAAGCGCGAGGTGCAGGCGCTGCTGGCGGTGAAGCCGGGCGTCTGAATCCCACCCTCCGTTCGCACTGAGCGAAGTCGAAGTGCATGTTCCGCGCTTGGCCAGGTGATCCCCTTGGCCTTCGACTTCGCTCAGGCTGAACGGCGCTTTGGTAAGGGGATCATTTCCCCGCCGCGCGCCAGCGGGATACGGTTTCGCCCAGCACCCCCGCGCCGCCGGCCGGGCGGGCCCAGATGCCGGTGATCTTCATGTCGTTGGAGGCGGGGCGCTTGCCCTCTTCCAGATTGTCGAAGCTCGCGCGCATCGGGAACATTACGCCCTCGCCGCACAGGATCGCCTCGCGGTTGCGCAGCGCCGAAAGGATGTCGAGCAGCCCGCGCCCGCCCTCGGGCATGGCCGATCGGACCATCGCCTGGTCGCGCTCGTTGTTCAACCGCATCGCGATGATCGTGCCGCATTGCGACAGCACCCCCTCGGCCAGGTCGGACGGCCGCTGGGTGACGAGGCCCAGCGAGACGCCATATTTGCGCCCCTCCTTGGCGATGCGCGACAGGATGCGACCGACCGCCGAATCCTGTTCCGCCTTGGCCGGGATGTAGCGGTGCGCCTCTTCGCAGACCATCAGCACCGGGCGGCGATCGGCGGGCGGCGACCAGATGGCATGATCGAAGATCATCCGCGCCAGCATCGCTACGACGACGCTGGTCACGTCCGACGGCACGCCCGACACGTCGATGATCGAGATCGGCCGCCCGTCGCCGGGCATCCGCAGGATGCGGCCCAGGAACGACGCCATGGTATCGGCGACCAACATGCCCGAGAACATGAAGGCATAGCGGGGATCGCCCTTGATCTCCTCGATCTTGGACTTGATCCGCAGATAGGGGCCGGTGTCGCCCGCCCGCTCCAGCTTGCTCATCTCGGCGGTCAGCAGGCTGGTCAGGTCGGACAGCAGATAGGGGATGGGCGTGTCGACGGTGACGCGCGGCAGGTCGGCGGCGGCGCGGCTGCGCATCCGCGCGGCGAGCAGGCATTTGGCGAGCACATCGGCATCCGTCGCCTGATCGGCGGGGCTGGCCGAGAGCAGGATCTCGCAATGCTCCTCGAAATTCATCAGCCAATAGGGCATCCGCAGATTGTCGACATTGTGGATCTCGCCCGTGTCGCGAAAGGCGGTGGCATATTCGCCATGCGGGTCGATCATCACGATGTGACCCAGCGGCGCCAGCTCGCAGATGCGGTGCAGGATCATCGCCGTTGCGGTCGACTTGCCGGTGCCGGTCGAACCCAGCATCGCGAAATGCCGGCCCAGCAGCGCGTCGACCGCCAGGGTCGCGGGCACGGTGCGCGCCGGGTGGACGGTGCCGATCCGGACCGTCGCCATGTCGCGATTGCCATGGATGCCCGCCAGCTCGGCCGTGGTGATCGCATGCACGGTCGCGCCCGGCATCGGATAGGCGGTGACGCCGCGCCGGAAGCCGTAAAGATCGCCCGTCTCGGCATGGCGCATACCTTCGCCCATCAGGTCGATCTCGGTCGCGATCGCGGCGGCATCGCTCGATGGATCGAGCGACAGCGAGCGGATCGACCCCACGATCCAGCGGTCGTCGCGCTTGATCTTGACCGGCATCGCCACCTGTCCCGCCGCCGCCAGCACCGGGTCGGGATGGGCGGACAGCGCGGCCACCGCTTCGCGGTCGAGCACGATGCGTCCCGACGATCCGCCGATGCCCAGCAGCCAGCCGATGACGGGCGTGTCGAGCGCGTGACCATGTGTTTCGACGGCAGGAGAGGGCGAGAACATGAGGAAATACCGTAGGGTCGGGGAGAGGCGGTCATCCTAGCGCGCCGATCCTTAAGATGCGGTATCGGCGCGTCAGACCCGCCGCGCGATCCACCCGGCGGTCCAGCCGAGCAGGATGGAAAGCGCCACCGCGGTCAGGCCATAGGGTATGGCGGCGCGGTCGGCGGCGCGGGCGACGAACCGCTCGAACCCCGATTTGCGGATGTCGATATCGCGCACCGCCGCCGCCAGCACGCGACCGTCGCGGATCAGGAAGGTCTCGGCGGTGAAGCGGCCCACCGGCACGCGCGCCGGGATGGTCACGCGCGCGCGGTAGAGGACGTCGTCGGTGATCTCGACCGCACGCGGCGCCTCGACATACAGGCCGCTGCGGCGACGCTGGTCGACCAGCCCGGCCTGGAACCGCGCCTGGACATCGGCGGGGGCGTTGGAGGCAGGCGAGAGCTGCAGGCTGTCGAGCCCCAGTTCATAGATGGCGCGGGTGCGATCGTCGACGATCCGCTCGATGGGCCGTGACGAGGCGATGGCATAGAAGGACGGCGCCGACTGGTATCGCAGCCGCCCGGCATTGACCCAGAGACCGGCGATCTTCTCCTTCTCGCGGATCAGGATCGACTGGGTCGGGCCTTTCACGACGACGACGATGTCGGTCGGCTTGTCATCCTGCGGCGGGCGGCCGCCGGGGTAGAGGATCGCACCGAACAGCAGGAGTTCGGCGCCGGTGAAGCTATAGGCGATCTGGATGTCGCGCTGCGATACGTCGGGCACCAGCACCGGCTTGGCCTGCGCCATCAGCAGCGGCGAGAACAGCGCCAGCGTGATGGCGGCACGCTTCACAGCGGCTGCACCGTGAAGATTTCCTCGGGCCGCCAGACGAGGCCGAGCAGGATGCGAAGCCCCACCAGCAGCACGATGACGGCGAGCGCGAGGCGCAGATATTCGGGCTTCACATTGGTCGCGAACTTCGCCCCCAGCTGTGCGCCCGTCACCGATCCGACCAGGAGCAGCCCGGCGAGCACGATGTCGACCGCCTTGGTCGTGGTCGCATGGACCATCGTCGCGGCGGCGGTGACGAACAGTGTCTGGAACAGCGAGGTGCCGAGCACGACATTGGTCGCCATGCCCAGGATATAGATCATGGCGGGCACCAGAATGAACCCGCCGCCCACGCCCAGCAATATGGTCAGGATGCCGACGAAAAAGCCCAGCATCAGCGGCGCCAGCGGCGAGATATACAGGCCCGAGGCATAGAAGCGGGTGCGGAAGGGCAGGGCCGCGACCAGCGGATGGTGCCGCCGCCGCGCCGCGCGCTGCGGTACGCCACGGCGCTGCGCGATGATCGCGCTGGTCGCCTCACGCGCCATGACCGATCCGATCCAGCCGAGCATCAGCACATAGACGATGGCGATGACCGTATCGATCTGGCCGCTCGCCTGGAGCAGCTTGAAGATCCAGGCGCCCGCGAACGACCCCACGACGCCGCCCGCGACCAGCACGCCGCCCATCTTCACATCCACCCCGCCGCGCCGGAAATGCGCGAACACGCCCGACACGCTGGCGCCCGTCACCTGGCTGGCGGCGGAGGCGGCGGCGACGGTCGGCGGGATGCCGTAAACGATCAGGAGCGGCGTGGTCAGAAACCCGCCGCCGACCCCGAACATCCCCGACAACAGGCCCACGCCCGCCCCCAGCGCGATGATGACGAGCGCGTTGACCGACAGGTTGGCGATCGGAAGATACAGGTCCACGGCCGCGTTATAGCCGCATGAGCCTTTCCGAACAGTGTCGACGGCCTGGAAATCGCCGGGTCGGGGCCTGATCGCCCTTCGTCCCGCGCCGTTGCTTGGCGGCGAGGACCTAACCGGTCAGCCCCGCCGCCGTCGCCAGGCCCAGAAACGCCAGGAAGCCGATCGAATCGGTCGTCATCGTGACGAACACCGAGGACGCCACCGCCGGATCTGCGTCGAACCGGTCGAGCGTCACCGGCACCAGTACGCCCGCAAGCCCCGCGACCAGGATATTGGTCATCATCGCCGCCGCGATCACCATCCCCAGCGCGGGATTAGCGAAGACCAGGCTGACACCCACGCCGATCACCGCCGCGACCGTCATGCCGTTCATCATAGCCACGCGAATCTCGCGCATGATCGCACGCGCCGTGTTCGACCGGGTCAGCTGGTTGGTCGCCAGCGCGCGCACCGTCACCGCCAGCGTCTGGGTCCCCGCATTGCCGCCGACCCCCGCCACGATCGGCATCAGCGTGGCGAGCGCCACCATCCGCGCGATCGTGCCCTCGAACGCGGCGATCACCGAGGAGGCGACCATCGCGGTGATCAGGTTGGCGAGCAGCCAGCGGACGCGGCTCTTATAGCTGTCGAGGATCGGCTCGTTGATGTCGCCCTCGCCCGCACCCGACAGGCGAAGCACGTCCTCGCCCGCCTCCTGCTGGATGATGTGGACGATGTCGTCGACGGTGATCATGCCGACCAGCCGCCCGCTCGCGTCCACGACGGCGGCCGAGATCAATGCGTATTTCTGGAAGCGCAGCGCGACCTCTTCCTGGTCCATGTCGACCGGAATCAGCGTCTGTTCGCGCTTCATCACGTCGCCGATCGCGATTCCGCCCGGCGCACGGAGAATCCAGGACAGCTGGCATGTCCCGATCGGCCGGTGACCGGGATCGACGACGAAGATTTCCCAGAAATCGGTGGTCAGCTCGTCATCGTCGCGCAGGAACTGGATCGTCTGGGCGACCGTCCAATGTTCGGGCACCGCGATCAGCTCGCGCTGCATCAGGCGGCCGGCGGACTCCTCGGGGAAGGATAGCGCCTCCTCGATCGCGGCGCGGTCGTCGGGATCGAGCGCACGCAGCACCGCGCGCTGCTCGTCCTCGTCCATGTCCTCGATGATGGCGACGGCGTCGTCGGTATCGAGTTCGGAGGCGATGTCGGCGACTTCATGCGGTTCGAGCGCCTGGATCAGCTGCTCGCGCACATAGTCGTTCATCTCGGCGAAGACGTCGCCGTTCAGCAGGTCCGTGACCGCGCGGGCCAGGTTGACGCGTTCCTCGTCGCCGACCAGCTCGAACAGGTCGGCGATGTCGGCGGGGTGCAGCGGCTCGACCAGCGCCCGCGCGCCCTCGTCGTCGCCCGCCTCCAGCGCGTCGAGCACGCTGCTCACATATTCGGGCTTCAGCCGGTCGTCCTCGTCCAGCTGGGTTTCGGGCGCCGGGTTTTCTGAAAGGCGCGTCTCGGTTTCGAGTTCGGGGAGTTCGGTGTCGCTGATCTCGGCCTCCCGCGGTCGGTCATGAACGTGCTGTCACGCCTCTATAGCGAGGCAGAGTCATTTGCCAGCGGGCGCGTGAACGCCTACCTGCGAGCCCATCAACGAAGGAAGACCCTTATGGCCGAGACTTTTTCCAAGCTGACCCTGACGCTCGAGAGCGGCGATGTCGTCATCACGCTGCGTCCCGACCTGGCGCCCGAGCATGTCGCGCGTATCGGCGGGCTTGCCAATGAAGGCTTTTACGACGGCGTCGTGTTCCACCGCGTGATCCCCGGCTTCATGGCGCAGGGCGGCGATCCCACCGGCACCGGCATGTCGGGTTCGGACAAGCCCAATCTGAAGCAGGAGTTCAACGCCGAGCCGCACGTCCGTGGCACCTGTTCGATGGCGCGGACCAACGATCCGAACTCGGCCAATTCGCAGTTCTTCATCTGCTTCGACGATGCGCGCTTCCTGGACCGTCAGTACACGGTCTGGGGCCAGGTCGAGAGCGGCATGGAGCATGTCGACGCGCTGCCCAAGGGCGAGCCGCCGCGTAACCCGGGCAAGATTTTGAAGGCGACCGCGGAGTAATTTTCGCGATAGCCGAGAGAAGGGGGGAGCCTCGACAGGGGCTCCCCTTTTTTTGTCGTTCCTGCCGGCCGCCAAACAACACGCCCCTCCCGTAAACGGGAGGGGATGGGGGAGGGCACGGGGTCTCACAGAGATCAATCCTCGTGGCCCTTGCCCCTCCCCAACCCCTCCCCCTGCCGGGAGAGGGGCTAGAGTCTGGGGAAAGGTCTGGCATTCCTCAAACGTCCCGGAATACGGGCGGACGCCGCTCCATGTTCGCCCGCACCGCCTCGCGGTGGTTCGCACCCCGCATGAGCGCCAGTTGCTCGGCGCTCTCCATCGCCAATATTTCCGCCGGTTCGCACCCCATCGCGCCGAACAATCGCTTGGCGCTTCTCACCGCATCGGGACTCCGCCCGGCGATCTTTCGCGCCAAAGCCAAAGCTTCGCCCCGCGGATCTTCGACAAGCCGCGTCACGAACCCCGCCGCCTGCGCCTCCGCCGCACCGAATTCGCGCGCGGTATACACCCATTCACGAAGCACATCCTGCCGCACCCCGCCCCACAGCGCAAAGCCGCCCATGTCGGGCACGATCCCCCAATGCACCTCGCGAATCGCAAAACGGGTGGCGGGATGCGCCAACCGGATATCGGCGCCCGCCATGATCTGCGTCCCCCCGCCGAACGCCACACCGTGTACCGCCGCGATCACCGGCACCGGCAGCGTCCGCCAGCCCCAGGCGACCTGCTGCACCAGATTGGCCGGGCCATGGCTGCGGACGCCCAGGTCCAGCCCGGCCAGATCGCCCCCCGCCATCGCCGCCATGTCCAGGCCGGAGCAGAATCCGTCCCCCTCGCCCGACAGGACCACCGCGCGCACGTCCGCCCGCGCGCGCAGCATGTCGATCGCCTCCGCCAGCGCACCGAACATCGCGCGGTCGATCGCGTTCAGCTTTTCGCCACGCGCCAGCCGGACATCGGCGACGCCCTCCGTCATCGCGATCGTCACCCGACCTTCCATGCCGCTCTCCTTTTGCGCTTCTCGTCGCCTCGTGTAGACCATCGGCCTATGGGGTTCGATATGGAACGCTTCGTCGCGATGGGCGGCCTGGGCGGCGGGCATGGGCGGCATCTGGGCATCGGATACCGGGCGCATGGCGAAGACTGGGCGGAACTGGCGCTGCCCTATGACCCAAGGCTGATCGGCGATCCGGCGAGCGGCGTCATCGCGTCGGGGCCGATCGTCGCGATGATGGACATGGCGACCAGCGTCGCGGTCTGGCTGAAGCGGGGCGTGTTCGAGGCGCATGTGACGCTCGACCTGCGCGTCGACTATCTCCGCCCCGCTTTGCCCGAGCGGACGGTGATCGGGCGCGGCGAATGCTATCGGATCACGCGCAGCGTCGCCTTTGTCCGGGGCATCGCGCATGACGGCGATCCCGACGATCCGGTCGCGCATGTCGCGGGCACCTTTATCGGGATGAGAGCATGAGCGCGCCCCGCACCGCGATCGGCCAGGCGATGGTCCTGCCGCCCTATGCGCAGTGGCTGGGCTGTTCGATCGACTGGGTCGAGGGGCATCCGCAACTGGTCTTGCCGTTCGGCGACCATGTCATGGGCTGGCCGGGGCTGCTCCAGGGCGGGGCGATCGCCGGGCTGCTGGAGGTCGCCGGGATCGCGGCGCTGACCCACCGCCTGGCGCAGGAGGGCGGCGGGCGGATCAAGCCGGTGACGATCACCACCGATTACCTGCGCACCGGCCGCGACCAGCACGCGACCCACGCGGTCGGCACCATCCTGCGCCTGGGCCAGCGCACCGCCAATGTCGAGGCGGTCGCTTGGCAGGAGGATCGCGACCGCCCGATCGCGACCGCCCATCTGAACTACCGAGTCCTGCGTGGATAGGCGGCCCTCATTCCTCCCCTGCAAGGGGAGGGGGACCATGCGACGCATGGTGGAGGGGTGTCCCCGGTCGTGATATTTGGTCCCAAGCTGCCACCGGGACACCCCTCCGTCAGGCCTTTGGCCTGCCACCTCCCCTTCCAGGGGAGGAATGATGGAATGCCGATCGGTCCTGAGGCTTCGCCAAAGCCCGCTTGATGGCGGCATCGGCGACCGGCGCCATTGCGGCATAGCCCGCCGCATTGGGATGCACCCCGTCGGTGCCATAAGCGGGGTTCAGCGCGTCGCCGACATGCAGGACCGACCAGTAATCGGCATAGGTCGCGCCGACTCGTTTGGCATAATCCTTCAACCAGGCATTCAGCGTCGCGATGCGTGGTGCGGTGGGCAGGCCCGGCTTCCACTCGAAATGATCGGCGGGCGGGATGGAGGCCAGGATCACCCGGATGCCATGCGCCTGGGCCAGCTCGACCATCGACATGATATTGCCCTCGACCTGCGCGTCGGTCGTCGGGCCGGTATTGCCCGCAATGTCGTTGGTGCCCGCCATGATCTGGACGACGGCGGGCTTCAGGTCGATCACGTCCTGGCGAAAGCGCAGCAGCATTTGCGACGTCGTCTGCCCGCTGATCCCGCGCCCCACCCGGCCGGGGGTGAAGAATTGCGGCATCTTGCCGACCCAGCCCTCGGTGATCGAGTCGCCCATGAAGACGATGCGAGGCTTGCCCGGTATCGGCGTCAGCGCGGCATTCGCCTCGCGATAACGCGCCAGATAGCCGAAGTCGTTGTGCAACCGCTCCTCCCATTCGCGGGTCCAGCGTTGCGCGTCGGTTTCCTTCTGCGGCGCCTGCGTCTGGGCGATGGCGGGCGTGGCGAGGGTCAGCGCGACCAGTGCGGTCAGGGCCAGGCGGCTCACGGGCGCAGCTCCGCGCTTGTGGCGGTGACGTTCCAGCCGCGGATCGCGACGGTCGGCTTGTTCGCCTTGGCACTGGGGAAGCGAATCTCGATCACGCGGGTCTCTCCGGGCAGCAGGGTGACGTAATTGTCGCTGAAATAAGCGGGCAGCACCTGGGTGCCGTCGGCGTTCATCACGGTCAGCTTGGTCTCGATGGCGGGGACCGAGCCGCTGTTGGTGAGCGTGATATTGGCGGTCGTCTCCTCGCCCTGGCCCTCCAGGCTGGTATTCGCGGTGATCGTCGCCGCGCCCATCATGGTCAGCGCGCGATAGCCCGCGTCGTCCGCCGCCTGCCAATAGCTGTTGGTCGACAGCAGCTGCCCGCCCGCATCGCTCGCCTCCAGCCGGACGAGTACCGGCCCGCGCTTCATCGCGGAGGCGAGGTCCAGCGAAAGGACCGGCGTCACCGCCTCACCGTTCGCGGCGACCTTCGCCTCCTGCTCGCCTTCGCTCCGACCGTCCAGCCCGACGATCTTCGCGCGCACCTGCACGCCCTTCAGCGCGTCGCGGGTGTTGTTGACCAGCACGACGCGGTGGTCGGGCAGGTTCATCTGGACATGGATCGGCTCGGCGGCCTTTTTCACCCCGTAAAAGGCGGCGTGCGTGTCATAGTCGGAGGAGAAGATCTGCCAGGCCGAGGACGGCCAGGCGGGCTGCGTCATCCACAGCATCCGGCCGGAGTTTTCCGTCCAGAGCCCGGCATTCATCCCCTCGAAGATGGCGCGATAGGATTCATACTCCATCATCTGCGCCTTGCGCTCGAAATCCTCGAGGCCCGTCGGCGCGCCGAAACGCTTTTCCAGCGCATCGGTGAAGCTCTTGACCGCGCCGTTCCCGGTCTGGTGCCAGTCGTGATAGGCCCAGACATCGCCGATCGGCCAGCGATCCGCCTCGGCCGGAATGGCGCGCTTCCACGCCTCCAGCGTCGGCAGCGAGGGCGTGCCGACCTCGACCGAGAAGCCCTTGGCATGGGTCGTGAAATATTCGACCGGCGGCCGCCAGTTATACGGCCCCGAGCCCTGCAGGTTCACCGCGTTGGACGAGGGCATATAGAGCCGCGTCCCGTCCTCGGCGCGCAACAGGGTGTCGAGCCCGGTGTTGAGGATCGGCTGCGGCACGCCCTCGTTCCGGCCGAACCAGGCGACGATCGAGGGATGGTTGCGGAACCGGCGGACGACGTCCGTCGCATTGGCGAGGAAGAGTTGCGGATCCTCAGCCTCCATATTGTAATCCTGGGTCGACTCCCAGAAGTCGGACAGGACCATCAGGCCATATTCGTCGGCCAGGTCGAAGAAGCTCTCCTCCGTATTCTGGCCCACCCAGTTGCGAATGATGTTCAGATGTGCGTCGCGGTGGAGGCGGAAGAACGGCTCCAGATGCGCGCGGTCGACGCGCTTCATATAGTCGTCCATGCCGATATTGCCGCCGCGCGCCGCGATGCGCACGCCATTGACCCGCAGGACGAGATAGGGGGCCAGGCGCGGATCGTCGGTGAGCTTCGCCACCGCCGCCGACTGGTTGCCGCCGGGCGTGAAGCTCATCGCCCAGCCATTCGCCGTCTTGCGAATGCCCTTATGGCTGGTGTCGATGATCCGCTGGCTGCCGCGCACGCGGTTGAGGTCCAGCGTCACCCGTTCCAGATAGCCGTCATCGTCGAACAGCGACAGGTCATAGGTCACCTGCCGCATCCCGAAGCGGAGCGCCTTGGAATCCGACAGCGCGCCGTCGACCGCCGCCGTCAGCGCCAGATTGTGCAACGCCGGGTCGCCATAGCCGTTCGGCCACCACAGGCGCGGGTTCTTGACCGACAGCTGCGGAAATTCGGACGGCGACAGGACGGCGCGGATCGTCTGGCCCGGCGCGACCGTCACCGGCTTTTCGACGACCACATCGTCGAACACCGCGCGGATCGTCGTCGTCACCGGCGCCTGGCCGTTATTGGTGACGGGCACCGCGATCTCGACATCGGCGACGGAATTGTCGGGCTTGGGCAGCGTGGTCACGACCTGCGGGTCGCCGATCACCGCCGGGCCGGTCGCGGCCAGCGTCACGCCTTGCCACAGCCCGGTATTGCGGTCGCGGACCGAGGGGATCCAGTCCCAGCCCTCGGTCGCGACGAAGGTCGGGCCGTCGAGCATCTGGACGCCGCCATTCTCGCCGACGCCCGCCGTCATCGATTCCTCATGCGCCAGGCCTGGGTGCGGCGGCGGCGAGACGCGCACGGCAATGGCGTTGCGCCCGGCGGCCAGCGTCACGGGGAAGCGGCCGCGAATGAACGCGCCCTTCATCGTCCCCGCCAACCGACCATTGACCCAGACCTCGGCCGAGTAGTTCACGCCGTTGAAGGTCAGCCACATCTGCCGTCCGGCAGCTTGCGGAGGCGTGTCGAACTCGGTGCGGTACCAGTAATCCTGCCGCGCCAGCGTCTCGGGGATCGACAGGTTGTTCAGCCCGACCGCCGGATCGGGATAGACGCCGCGATCGACGAGCGTGGTCAGTACCGTGCCCGGCACGGTCGCCGCATACCATTTGCTCGCGTCGAAATTGCCCTGCGACAGGTCCGCGCCGCCGGGGCCGACCTTCGCCGCCTCGATCAGCCGCCAGCCATTCACCGCCCATTGGCCGGTCGCGGTGGAGACGAGCGCGGGGTCCTTCGGCTCGGGCTTGGCGGTGCCGCTGGTCGGGATCGGGGCCTTGGACTGGGGCAGGGTCCAGGCGTCCTGCGGCGCGGTCTGGCCCTGCATCTGGCGGGTCTGATAGGGCCAACTGGGGCTGCCGGTCTGGAGCGCCAGCTTCGCCGGGTCGGGTGCGCGGCGCGCGGCGACGCGGATGGCCAGCGGGTCGACCACCTCACGCACCATGCGGAAGTCGATGATCTTGCCCGCAAAGATCGGCTGGTAGCTGCGCGGCGCCAAAGTCGCGGTGCCGATCACGGGCTCCAGCGTCAGGCCGCGCTGCACCACCTGCCGTCCGTTCACGAACAGCCGGACGACCTTGCCGTCATAGCTGGCCGCGATATGGGTCCATTTGTTGCGATCGGCATCGCCGCCGCCCTGCACCACGCCCGCTTCGGTGACGAGCGCGGGCTGGCCGTCGACCAAGGCCAGATAGCGGCGCGGACCCGTCCGGGGATCGCCGAAGCCACCGATCAGCATCGTCGTGCCCTTGCCCGCGACATCTCGGGGCTGCACCCAGGCGGACAGCGTCCAGTTGGACGCGACGACCGGCGTCTGGAGGATCGCGCGGGTATAGGAATCGCCGCCCGGCGGCAGGTCCGCGTTGATCGGGCCGAGCGGCGTGGCGGGTTGCGCCTGGGGCGCGGTCTGCGCGGAGACGCCAAGGCTCCAGCATAGCGCCGTCATCGATGCCAGAGCCCCGATCGCTCTTGCCGCCGCCACGCTCATGCCTGCTCCCTTTTGAATTGCTGCCGGATAAAGCAAATGAAAAGCCGTAAAGTCAAAGGGCGCGGCATATGTTCCTCCCCTTGCAGGGGAGGAATAAGGGTTATGCCCCGAAACGATCGATCGCCTCGCCGATGCCGCTCCAGACTTTACCGAGCTGCGTCGGAGTGATCGAATAAGGCGGCATGACATAGATGGTGTTGCCCATCGGCCGGACGAGCAGGTCGCGCTCGCGGAAATGCGCGAGCAGCCGGGGGGCGAGGCCCGAGAGATAGTCTTGCCCCGCGCCCAGCTCGAACGCGGCGATGGTGCCCAGCTGGCGGGGGCTGTGGACTGCCGGCTCGCCGGCAATGGCTGCCAGATGCGTCGCCTGCGCGGCTGCCAATGCGTCGATGCGCGCCTGCACCGGCTCCTCGCGCCAGATCGCCAGATTGGCCGCCGCCGCCGCGCAGGCGATGGGGTTCGCGGTGTAGCTGGAGGAGTGGAAGAACTGTTTCGATCGATCACTCTCCGACCAGTGCGCCTGAAAGATCGGCTCGGTCGCCAGCGTCACCGCCAGCGGCACCGCACCGCCGGTCAGCCCCTTGGAGAGACACAGAATGTCGGGCACCACCCCCGCCTGGTCGCAGGCGAAGAGCGTGCCGGTGCGGCCCCATCCGGTCATCACCTCGTCGGCGATGAAGAGTACCCCGTGGGCGGTACAGATCTCGCGCATCGCCGCCAGCGTCTCGGGGGTGTAGAGCAGCATCCCGCCCGCCCCCAGCACCAACGGCTCGACGATGAACGCCGCCGCGCCTGCCCGGCATTCCGCCTCCAGCGCGTCGAGCGTGGCCTGCACATCGCTGGGAAAGGGAATGGTGCCGACGTCGAACAGCAGCGGCGCATAGGCGCGGTTATAGACCCCCCGCGCGCCGACCGACATGGCGCCGATCGTGTCGCCATGATAGCTGTGCTCGAGGACGAGGATGCGGTGCCGTGGCTCGCCCCGGTTGAGCCAATATCCCAGCGCCATCTTCAGCGCGACCTCGACCGCCGTGGACCCGGAGTCGGAGAAGAAGACCCGCGTCAGGTCGGGCGGGGTGATCCGCACCAGCTCGGCGGCGACCGTCTCGGCGGGTTCATGGGTCCAGCCCGCGAAGATGATCTGATCGAGCTTTCCTGCCTGCTCGGCGATGGCGGCGCTGATGCGCGGATGGTTGTGGCCGTGGGTCGTCACCCACCAGCTGGAGATGGCATCGATCACCTGCCGCCCATCCACCGTGGTCAGCACCGCGCCGCTGGCGGTGGCGACCATCGGGATCGGCTCGCCCAGGCCATGCTGGGTGAAGGGATGCCAGACCGGCGAGGTCATCGGAAATCCGCGACGTCGAAATTGGCGGCGAAGGCCTGGGCCAGCGTCTCGCGGGTCAGGTCGGCAAGGCGTGGCAGGCGGCCGAGCCGCTTCACCCCACCGATCGCGGCGATCGTCGCCTCGCTATCCTCGACGCCTTCACCGACAAAGGCGACGCCCAGGATCGGCACGCCGCGCGCACGCAACGCCTCGATCGACAACAGGCTGTGGTTGATCGTACCCAGCCCGGTTCGCGCGACCAGCACCACCGGGCGGCCCCAATGCGCGAACAGGTCGGCGAACCGCAGCTGCCGGGTCACGGGCACCAGCACGCCCCCCGCCCCCTCGGCGACCAAGGGCCCGTCGACCTGCGGCAGGGCGAGGCGGTCCATCGCGATCTCAACCCCGTCGATCTCGGCGGCGCGATGCGGCGAGCACGGCGTCTTCAACCGATAGGCCGAGGGCAGGACCGGACGGCCGCTGAGCCGCGCCACCGTCTCGGCATCGCCATGCCCGTCCTCGTCGGTGCCCGCCTGGACGGGTTTCCAATAATGCGCGCCCAGCGCACCGGTCAGCGCGGCGGAGAAGACGGTCTTGCCGATCTCGGTATCGGTGCCGGTGACGATGACGGCGCTCATGCCAGAACCTCCTGCAATGCCTGGTCGAGCGCGAAGATGTCCGCCGCCTCGACATTCAATGTGATCGACAGCCGCAGCCGCGCCGAACCCACCGGCACGGTCGGCGGGCGGATGCCGCGTATGTCGAAGCTGCGTGCCTGCAACGCCGCGGCCGCGCGCATGGTGCGGCCATTGTCGCGCAGGATCAGCGGCATGATCGGCGTGCCTTGCGCCAGCGCGCCATGCTTCGCCAGTTGCTCGCCCGCCAGCGCGATACGCTCGTGGAGCGCGATGCGTCGCTCGGGCTCGTCGGCCAGGATGCGCAAGGCCTCGCGCACGCCGCGCGCCATCAGCGGCGAGGGCGCGGTCGAGAAGATGAACCCCCGCCCGCGATTGACCAGATAGTCGCGGACGATGGCCGGCCCCGCGACCAGCGCGCCTTCGCACCCCATCGCCTTGCCGCAGGTATGGAGGGTGACGACCCGCTCGCCGGGCGTTGCCAGACCCTGGCCGCGCGTTCCGAAGACGCCGGTGGCATGGGCCTCGTCGACGATCAGCATCGCATCGTGCTGCTCGGCCACCGCGTACAGATCGGCCAGCGGCGCGGTGTCGCCGTCCATCGAATAGAGGCTCTCGACCGCGATCCAGGGCGTGCCCTTGCCGCCGCCGTCGCGCCAGGCGCGGATCGCCTGCGCGACCGCGCCCGGATCGTTATGCGCCGCCGCCACGCTCTGCGCGCGCGACAGCCTCATCCCCTCATGCATACTGGCATGGACCAGCGCGTCATGGACGATCAGGTCGCCGCGTTGCGGCAGCGTCGCCAGGATCGCGACATTGGCGGTATAGCCTGAGGAGAAATACAGGCTCGCCTCCGCCCCGAAGAACGCCGCGGCCTCGGCCTCCAGCGCCTCATGCTCCGGGTGATTGCCGCGCAGCAGCCGCGATCCGCCCGAGCCGACGGGGACGCCTTGGCCGACGGCCTCGGCGATCGCGGCGGCGAGGCGCGGGTGGCTCGCCAGCCCGAGATAATCGTTGGAAGCGAAGTCCTTACCCGCCATCGGGGCCAGCACCCGCAGTCGGTCCCGCGCGGCCAGTCGGGCCAGATCGGCGCGATGAAAGTCCAGCATGGGGCTTCCCTAGCCAGACCGGCGGGCGAGCGGAACCATATTTGTGAGGGATTCCCGTGGCCTTCGACTTCGCTCAGGCTGAACGGGGGTGTGGGACTTTGGTTCTTTTACAACGTCCGTTCAGCCTGAGCGAAGTCGAAGGCCACGCCCCCACCAGCCGTCAAACAGGCTCCGCCAAAGTCACGATCGACACCCCCGGCGTCATCGGCGCGCGGCCGACCAGATGCCGCTCCAGCCGGAAGATCGCCTCGAACGCCTTGTTGAGCGGCGCAGGCGGGGGCGAGTCGTCGCTGTCGTCGCGCCCCGTCAGCCGCCCGGCGATGCGGGCCGCCGCCGCCAGCGGGAAGAGCAGCGAATTGAAATAGGTCAGCTTGCGCGGGGCCAGACCCGCCTTCTGGATCGCCGACACCAGCGTCCCCTTGGAATAGCGGCGATGGTGATGGTTCACCACGTCATGCGCCGACCACATCCACTGATGCGCGGGCACCGCAATCAGGATCTTACCGCCCGGCTTCAGGCAGGACTTCATCGCGGCCAGTGCGGCCACATCGTCCTCGATATGCTCGACCACGTCGAGCACGGCGATCAGGTCATAGGCGCCCCGCTCGATGCCCGGCAGGTCGGGCAGTGGCGCGGCCTGGACCGGCTTGCCCAGCCGCTGCGACGCGATCTCGCGCGCGGCCGGGTCGATCTCGATCGCGTCGACCGTGCCGAAGCTCGCCAGCATGGGCAGGTTGTGCCCGGTGCCGCAGCCGATCTCCAGGATGCGCGCGTCCCCCGGCAGCTTGCCATAGCGGGTCAGGTAATCGGCCAGGATGTCGCGGCGGGCGCGGTACCACCAATGGGTGGAGTCGTGCGCGGCCATGCGGTCGTAAACGATACGGTCCATGAACTTATCCGAAGACCCATTGGCGGTTGAGCGCGAAGGTCGCGATCGGCGTGATCGTGACCACCGGGATCAGCGCGACCCAGGGTTGTTGATGCAGGACACCGGTCGTCAGCCAGGTGAACAGCGCGTTGAGGGCCAGGCCGAAACCCTGGACGACGAGGAATTTCAGATGCTGCCGGCCGCTGGAATCGCGGGTGCCGTGCCCGCGAAAGCTCCATGCGCTGTGCAGGAAAAAGCCGACGATCACCGCGACCAGAAAGGCTGGCGGCACCGCAAAGACTGCCTTGTCGTGCGGCAGCACCCAGGCGGTCAGCGGCAGATAGACCGCCGAATAGACGACCGTCGACAACCCGCCCGCAATGCCGAACCGGATGATCTGGCCCAGCACGCCACTGGACCGCCATCGATCGATCTGGTGCTGAAGAGTCGCCATACCCCCGACCTTGCCCTTTGCGCCGCCCGCGATAGAGCGGGCCCCAAGTCCTGCGCCTTAAGCTGCGGGCGGGTATGAGGGAAGCGTCTTTGGAACGTCTGCAGCGCGAGATCGACCGGAACTGGCAACGCTGGGTGCTGGTGGCATGGGCCGCGATCGCCGCCTGGTACATGTATGACCGCTGGGGCCAGATCCGCTGGTGGTCGCTGGGCGACACCGACGACAATATGCGCCTGATGCAGGTGCGCGCCTGGATGGCGGGCCAGGGCTGGTATGATCTGCGCCAATATCGGATGAACCCGCCGGTCGGGTTCGACATCCATTGGAGCCGCATCGTCGACCTGCCGATCGCGGGCCTGATCCTGTTCTTCCGCCTGTTCACCACCCCGGCCTGGGCCGAGCGACTCGCCTGCGGCCTGGCGCCGCTGATCCCGCTGTCGATCACCATGACCGCGCTGGCGGTCACGATGCGGCGGCTGATCGGCGTCCTGAGTTGGCCGCTGGGCATCGCGCTGCTGCTGTGTGCGCAGGCGACGCTGCTGATGTATATGCCGATGCGCATCGACCATCACGGGTGGCAGCTGGCCATGCTGGCGGTCACCGTCGCCGGGCTGTGCGATCCGGAGGCGAAGCGCGGCGGCGCGCTGGTCGGCCTGGCGAGCGCGGTGTCGCTGGCGATCGGGCTGGAGATGCTGCCCTATTCGGCAATGGCGGGGGCGATCCTGACGCTGCGCTGGGTCTGGGACGACCACGAGGCCGAGCGGCTGGCGGTCTATGCCCTGACTCTGGGCGGCGGCAGCGCGGCGGGCTTCGCGGCCTTTGCCTCCAACGCCAATTACGCGATGCGCTGCGACGCGCTGACCCCGGTCTGGCTGTCGGTGACGGTGGTGGCGGGGGCGCTGCTGTTCCTGCTTGCCCGGGTCAACCCCGCGTCGCGGGGCGCGCGGCTGACCATGGCCCTGGTCGCGGGCGCGGTGATCGCGGGCGGCTTTGCCAGCCTGTTCCCGCAATGCCTGACCCGTCCCGAACAGGTCAGCCCCGAGCTGCAGCGCAACTGGCTGAACAATGTCCGCGAGGCCAAGCCGATCTTCAAGCATCCTCTGCGCGTGGCGCTCCCCATGGCGGTCATGCCGGTGCTGGGCGCGATCGGGGCGATCGTCGCGGCATGGCGGCGGCGGACCATCGGGTGGAGCGCGGTGGCGCTGTTCACCGTCTTTGCCGGGCTGATGCTGTTGTGGCAGGCGCGCGCGGCCCCGGCGGCACAGATGCTGGCGGTGCCCGGCATCGCAGCGCTGCTGTGGATGGTTCTGCCCTGGCTGCTGCGCCTGCGCTCGCCGCTGCTGCGCGTGCCCGCGATCGTACTGGCGGTGCTGGTGCCGACGGGGATCGCGACCGCCTGGATCGTGAAATACCTGCCCGCCGCGCAGCCGACCGCCTATGCCAACCGGGTCAACCATGCGACCGGGCAGTGCGTGCGCACCTCGGTGCTGACGCGGGTCAATGCCTATCCCAAGGCGGTCGTCTTCACCTTTGTCGATCTGGGGCCGCGGCTGATCGTGACGACGCATCACGATGCGATCGCGGGGCCCTATCACCGCAATGGCGATGCGATCCTGGACGTGCAGCACGCCTTCCAGGGCAATGAAGCACAGGCGCGGGCAATCATGAAGCGCCATGGCGCGACCCTGCTGCTGATCTGCCCCGACATGGCCGAGTCGACCAATTACCGCGCGCGGGCGCCGGGCGGATTCTACGACCGGCTGGCGCATGGCTGGGTGCCGGACTGGCTGACCCCGCTACCCTTGCCCAACGGCTCGCCGCTCAGGCTGTACCGGATCCGTTGATCCGGGCAGCCTCTGCGCGCCGTCAGATCGTGGGCGCGGAGGCGGGGGTAGCCGGGGAGGCGGTGGTCGCCGGTGTGGCCGGGCCCTGAGCCGTCTGGCCCTCGGTCGACGTCGCCGGAGCGCTGCTCGACATCGGTGTCGTCACGATCGGCGGCGGCGCTATCGAGGCGATCAGCGCGCTGTTCTCGATCACGTCGAGCGCGCGGTGGGCCAGGGCATAACGCTGGGCATCATGCTGCCAGGCCTGTGCGGCGGCGGCGCCGGGCAGGCGGGCGACTTCGGCCCGTGCGGCCTCCACCATGCCGCTGTCGAGCAGCTTGTGGACCCGGTTCAGCCGCTCGGTCGGGTCGGAGGACGGTGCGCTCCGCTCGCGGATCACGATCAGGCGGCCCAGTTCCTGGCGCATCCCTTCCCACCAGCCGTCGCTGTCGTTGACGACCAGATGGGGCTCCAGATCGTCCAGGTCCTTGCGCAGCGTCTCCAGCGTCACCGGCTGCCGCGACGTCGCGATCAGTACCGAGACCGCGCCCGGCGCGGTGGCGCCGAACCGGGTCTTCAGCTGTTCCTCCAGGTAGCCCAGCGGCTGGCCCCGCTCGATCGCGCGCCGGGTGGCGGCGGCGACCAGCATCGATTCGGCCCGGTTCGCCTGCGTGCCGGCCGTCGTCGCGTCGGTGGTGATGGTCGCCAGCCGCGTCTCCAGCGCGGCCAGCTGCGCCGCCAAGGCGGCTTCGCGCGTCGCCAGCGAAACCGGATCGGCGGCCACCCGTGCGGCGTCGTTGGCGGGGGCGGGCGTGCCCCCGGTCTTGGCCGCCGTCACGGCATGGGATGGGGTGGTCGTACCGCCGAACCAGGACCAGTGGCGCATCGCATAGGCCATCAGCAGCAAGCCCGCGACGAAGGCGATCAGGAACAGCGCGATGATGGCGCCCGTACGGGGGCCGCGCGGGGGCGGTCGGTCGATCGGCGCGAAATCACTCATGCGCCGCTTATCCCCGTGGCGGCTGTCCGGGTCAACGCCCGCGCGGCGGCGACCATCGCGGCGTCCCGGGGCAGGTTGGCGATGGCGAGCGCGGCCCAGCCCGGCCCCGCCGCCTCGGCGACCTTGGCGCTGATCGCGACCAGCGCGATGGATGCGCGCGGGGCGGGGGACGCATCGACCAGCTCGGCCAGCCGCCGCGCCGCGCGGGCGGAGTGGAGAAGCACGATGTCGCCCGCCAGCGTGGCGACCGCCTCGGCCGATACCGGCAGTGGATCGGCGGCATAGACGGTCCGCACCGCCGCGCCCGTCTCCACCCGCTCCCGCCCGGCGAGGTGGAGCAGCCGGGTCAGGCCCATGGCGCGGGCCTGGGCGACGACGGCGGCGGCGTCCTTGGTCCCGGTCAGCACGACCGACAGCCCCGCCGCCCGCGCGGCATCGGCGGTGGCGGGGCCGACCGCGACCACCGGCCTGGCGCTCAGCGTTTCGAGCCCCGGTCCGGCCAGCCGCAGCGCTTGCGCACTGGTGAAGAGCAGCGCGTCGATGGTGGCGGGGTCGGGCGGCGTCCAGTCCACCGCGCGGGTCGCGAAAAAGGGTAGCGAGCGGGCCTCCAGCCCGGCGGTGCGCAAGGCGGCGATCGTCGCGGCATGACCGGGTTCGGGCCGGACGACGACGACCGCCATGGCGCTCAGCCGCCTGCGAACAGGCGGCGCACCTCGGGCGGCGCGCGGTCGAGCAGTTCGATGGCCAGGCGCGGCCCCAATTCCTCGCCCAGCGCCCCCTCGACCCAGCCGCCGACCCGCGCCGATCCGTCCTCGGCCAGGAGTTCGGCGCGCAGGGTCAGCATCTCGCCCGCCAGCGAGGCGAGCGCGGCGACCGGGCTGTGGCAATCGGCGGCCAGGGCGGCGAGCAGCGCGCGCTCGGCCATCACGCAGGCATGAGTCTCGGCATGGTCGATCGAGGCGACCAGCATGGTCGCGGCGTCGTCGTCGGCGCGCGTCTCGATCCCCACCGCGCCCTGCGACGGGGCGGGCAGCATCTGGTCGGTCGGCACCGCATGGCCGACATCGCGGCCCAGCCGGTCCAGCCCGGCGGCGGCGAGCAGGGTCGCGTCGACATCGCCATTCGCCACGGCGGCAAGGCGCGTGTCGACATTGCCGCGCAGCAAGGTGATGGTCAGGTCGGGGCGATGCGACAGCAACTGCGCGCGGCGGCGCGGGCTGCTGGTGCCGATCACCGCGCCGGGACGCAGTTCGGCGATCGTCTCCGCCCCGATCAGCCGGTCGCGGACATCGGCACGCGGCAGCATCGCGGCGATATGCAGCCAGTCTGGGCGGATCGTCTCGACATCCTTCATCGAATGGACCGAGGCGTCGATCTCGCCATCGTAAAGCGCGCGGTCCAGCTCCTTGGTCCACAGCGCCTTGCCGCCGATCTCGGCCAGCGCGCGGTCCTGTACCCGGTCGCCGGTGGTCTTGATGGGGACGATCTGGACCGCGTCCTGGTCCCACCCCTGTGCGACCGCCAGCGCCGCGCGCACCATATGCGCCTGGGTGAGGGCCAGCGGCGAGCCGCGCGTACCGAGCCGGAAACGAACCATGGCCCGGTCTTTGCCGTAAATGGCACCCCTTCGACAACCGTCCTGCGAAGGACTATGGGGTGGGCCATGCTGATCCTGGGACTGGAATCCTCGTGCGACGAGACGGCCGCCGCGCTCGTCACCGATGACGGCCGCGTGCTGGCGCATCGTCTGCTGGGGCAAGAGGCGGCGCACGCGCCATTCGGCGGCGTCGTCCCCGAAATCGCCGCGCGCGCGCATGTCGAGGCGATGGAGCCGCTGGTCGCCGCCGCCTTTGCCGATGCGGGCGTGACGCTGGCCGATGTCGACGCCATCGCCGCGACGGCGGGGCCCGGGCTGATCGGCGGGGTGATGGTCGGGCTCGTCACCGGCAAGGCGCTCGCCCATGCGGCGGGCAAGCCGCTGATCGCGGTCAACCATCTGGAAGGCCATGCCCTGTCGCCGCGTCTGTCGGATCGCGAGCTGGCCTATCCCTATCTGCTGCTGCTGGTCTCCGGCGGGCATTGCCAGCTGCTGCTGGTCGAGGGGGTCGGGCGCTATCGCCGGATGGCGACGACGATCGACGATGCGGCGGGCGAGGCGTTCGACAAGACCGCCAAGCTGCTCGGCCTGGGCTATCCCGGCGGGCCGCGCGTCGAGGCGGCGGCGCGGGACGGCGATCCTTATGCGGTGCCACTGCCCCGCCCGCTGAAGGGCGCGGCCGAGCCGCATTTCTCCTTCGCGGGCCTGAAGTCGGCGGTGGCGCGCGCGGTCGGCCATCACCGGTCCGAGGACATTGCCGCCTCCTTCCAGCAGGCGGTGGTCGACTGTCTGCTCGACCGCACCCGCCGTGCGCTGGCGGAGGTGCCGCCGGTGACGGCTTTGGTCGTCGCGGGCGGTGTCGCGGCTAATGGCGTGATCCGGGGCGCGCTGGAGGCGCTCGCCGCCGAGCACGGCCTGCGCTTCGTCGCGCCGCCGCTGTGGCTGTGCACGGACAATGCCGCGATGATCGCCTGGGCGGGCATCGAGCGGTTCCGCGAGGGGCTGACCGATCCGCTCGATACGCCAGCGCGGGCGCGCTGGCCGCTCGACCCGGCGGCGGAGGCCGTGCGCGGCGCGGGGGTGAAGGCATGAGGATCGGGGTGATCGGTGCGGGCGCCTGGGGCACCGCGCTGGCGCAGGTGGCGGCCTATGGCGACCGGCCGGTGCGAATCTGGGCGCGCGACCCGGCGGTGGCCGAGGCGATCAACACTACCCATGCCAACCCCCTCTATCTGCCGAACATCGCGCTGTCGCCCGCCATCGAGGCGGTGAGCGATCCGGCGGCGATGGCCGAGATGGATGCGCTGCTGGTCGTGACGCCTGCGCAAGCGGTGGGTGCGGTGCTGGCGACGATGCCGGTGGGGACCAAGCCGCTGGTCCTGTGCTCCAAGGGGATCGAGGCGGGGACGCGGCGGCTGGTCGGCGAAGTCGCGCGCGCGATCCATCCGGACGCGCCGATCGCGGTGCTGTCGGGCCCGACCTTCGCGCATGAGGTGGCGGCGGGGCTGCCGACGGCGGTGACGCTGGCCTGCGAGGATGCGGGCTTGCGCAAGAGCCTGTCCGCGCGGATCGCCGCGCCGCATTTCCGGCCCTATGCCACCGACGACGTCACGGGCGCGGAGATTGGCGGCGCGATCAAGAACGTGCTCGCCATCGGTTGCGGCGTGGTCGAGGGCGCGGGGCTGGGCCAGAATGCACGTGCGGCGCTGATCGCGCGCGGCTTTGCGGAGATGACGCGCTTCGGCCTCGCACGCGGCGGCCGGGCGGAGACGCTGGCGGGTCTGTCGGGGCTGGGCGATCTGGTACTGACCTGTTCCTCGACCGCGTCGCGCAATTTCTCGCTGGGCGTCGGGCTGGGGCAGGGGCGGTCGGCGGCGGAATTGCTGGCTGATCGGCGGACGGTGGCCGAGGGGGCGTTCACCGCGCCGGTGCTGCGCCAGGCGGCGGCCGAGGCGGGGGTCGATATGCCGGTGTGCGAGGCGGTGTGCCGCTTGCTGGATGGTGCGGCGGTGGGCGAGGTGATCGGGGCCTTGCTGGCGCGGCCGCTCAAGGCGGAAGGACACTAACCCCTCCCCCCGTTCCGCGACCTTTCCCCCTTTCAGCCTGAGCGAAGTCGAAGGCCAAGGGGATCCGGCTGCAAAGATGCCCTCTTGGCAGCCGTGACAGCGTGGCCTTCGACTTCGCTCAGGCTGAACGGAGGGTGGGGAGGGGCGCCGGGATTACCGCAACACCTGTCGCGCCAGCGCCCCGCAGGCCGCATTCTGCGCCCGGGGCCCGGTGTCGCCGGTGATCGCCCGGCCGATCGATTTGAAGATATTGCCGACCGACTTCACCTGTTTCGGGATGACCAAATCGGGCTTCTCCAGCGTCCCCCCGACCGTCGCCGCACCGTCCAGCCGCAGCGTCGCGCCCTGTTTCGGCGCGCCGGTCAGCCGCAGCGCCAGCCTTTCGTCGGGAAAACTCACGGTCCCCGTCCCGTCCAGCCGACTGCGCGAGGTATCGAGGATCAGCGGATCGGCACGGCCCGTGCCGCCGCGCATGGCCACGCCCACCACCAGGCAGCGCAAAGTCGCCCGGCCGCTATCGCCCATGAAGGCCGCGCCCGCATCGAAGCCCAGCGCCACCGCATAGCGATCGGGCAGCGTCCCATTGGCAACGACCAGCCCGATGCGCCCGTTCGACCGCCCGACGGCCGCGCGCACCGTCTCGCCGGTGCCGATCAGCCTGGCCCGCGCCGCCACCCGGCCGGTGATCCGCGTCTCGCCCGACAGCGACAGCACGCTCGCCCCGCCCAGCCGCAGGTCGAGCGACAGGGTCGGCACTTTCGCGCCGCCGCGCTGGTCGATTACCGCCTGCCCCGTGACCGCCCCTTCGCGCAGGGCCAGCCGGATGTTGCCGATGGTCAGCCGCTGATGATCCATCGTCATCCGCCCCGACAGGCCGGTGATGGTCGAGGGCCCTTGCGCGCTCACCACCTGTCCGACCCGGAAGCGGATCGTGCCATCGGTCGTGTCGATCTTGCCGATGTCGATCCGGGTGTTGGGCACCAAGCGGGATCCTATCCGCCGTTCGAGCGCGGCAGCCTCGGCGCGGCCCTGCGCCGAGGACAGGTCATCGAAATCGAGCTGGCGCGCGGTCACATCACCGTCCAGCAGGGTGCGCCCGTCCTTCTTGTCGACGGTCAGCCGCCCGGCCAGATCGGAGCGGCCGATGCGCCCCTTCAGGTCGGTGATCGTCCAGCGGGTCGGATCGTGGCGGACATGCGCGGTCAGGTCGACGGGGCGCGTCTGGAACAGCCCGGCCTCGATCACCGCGTCGATCCGCTTCAGGTCGTCGGCCTGGGCGCTCAGGTCCAGCGTCATCGCATCGGTGTCGAGCGGCCGGTCCATCATGCCGACCGCCTTCATGGTCAGCCGGTCGCCCGTGATCGTCGCCGTGAAGGGCCAAGGGCCGGGCTTCACGGTAGCGCCCGTAAAGGCGATGCGGACGGGCGCGCCGCGTATCCTGCCCTCGCCCTCGGCCCGCACGCCGCGATCCGGGTCGGCGGCGACGCGCATCACCGCCTCGCGATCCTCCTTGGCGTCGCGGTAGCTGACGACGCCGTCGGTCACGGTCAGGCCCTGGAGATCGGTCGAACTGCCGCCCTGCTCGGGTGCGCCGGGGCGCGACCAGTTGGTGCGGCCCTGCTTGTCACGGACCATGGCCAGGCGCAGGCCGGAGACGCGGATGTCCTCGGGCACGAAGGTGCCGCGCAGCAGCGGCCAGACCGAGAAGCGGATGTCCGCGCGTGCGATGCGGGCGAAATCACCGCTGCCCGCCCAATCGGCCTGGGGAATGCGCAGGCCCTCGACCGCGATGGTCGGGTGGAAGCCGATGCCGTCGACCCGGTGGACCGACCCGATCGTCACCGGCCGCCCGAACCGCTCGGTCGCCTCGCGCACCACCGCGCCGCGCAGCACGCCCCAGGGAAAGACCGCCAGAACCAGCACGAGCAGCAACGGCAGCCCGATCAGAAGCCCCGCCACGATGCGCGCCCGGCGCGGCCATCCCTTCACCTGTATCATGAATGGGCGACGCGCGACCCTGGCTATCGTTCCGCCTGCGTCAGGACCGCCGCGCACGATTATTGCCCCGGGGGCCGCCGCGCCCTAGATAGTGGGCCATGGCCATCAGGAGCGTCCGGCGTTGATCCTCATCCTTCAGATCCTCAAAATCCTTCTCGATGTCGTCTGGTGGATCATCATCGTGCAGGCGATCCTGTCCTGGCTGATCGCCTTCAACGTCATCAACACGTCGAACGATTTCATCCGTTCGGTCTGGTATGCGCTGCAGAAGATGACCGATCCGCTCTATCGCCCGATCCGGCGCATCCTGCCCGATTTCGGCGCGCTCGACCTGTCGCCCATGGTCGTGCTGCTGGCCGTCATCATCCTGGACAAGGTCCTCGACACCGCGATCGCCAATGCCGTGTACGGGGGCGCGGTCGTCGCCGGCTGATGCCCGCCTGGGGTCCCTGCGATGACGGGATCCGGATCGCGGTCCGGGTCACGCCGCGCGGCGGCCGCGATGCGCTGACCGCCGGGACGGAGGACCACTTTGCCGCGCGCCTGTCCGCCCCGCCCGTCGACGGCGCGGCCAATGCGGCGCTGTTGCCGCTAGTCGCGAAGCATTTCGGCGTGCCCAAGCGGGCTGTGACGATCGTTGCGGGCGAAACCGCACGATTGAAGCGCCTGCATATCGCCGGCGACCCGCACATACTGGCGCGCATCGCGCAGGCGCTTTATGGCGGTGCACCATGACCCCAAAGACCTTCAGCGCCACGATCATCGACGGCAAGGCGTTCGCCGCCGGCCTCCGCACCCGCATCGCCACCCAGGTTGCGACCTTCCGCGAACAGGCAGGCCGCGCGCCGGGCCTGGCGGTCGTACTGGTCGGCGAGGACCCCGCCTCCAGCGTCTATGTCCGCTCCAAGGGCAAGGCGACGCGCGAGGCGGGCATGGAGAGCATCGAGCATCGCCTGCCCGCCGATACCGACCAGGCAACGCTGCTGGCACTCGTCGAGCAGCTCAACGCCGATCCGACCGTCGACGGCATCCTCGTCCAGCTGCCGCTGCCGGGCCAGATCGACGCGCAGGCGGTGATCCAGGCGATCGACCCGGACAAGGATGTCGACGGCTTCCACCCCGTCAACGCCGGACGGCTCGCGACGGGCAGCGAGGGCTTCGTGCCCTGCACCCCGCTCGGCTGCCTGATGCTGCTGAAGAGCATCCACCCCAGCCTGTCGGGCATGGACGCCGTCGTCGTCGGCCGCTCCAACATCGTCGGCAAGCCGATGGCGCAGCTGCTGCTCGGCGAGAGCTGCACCGTGACCGTGGCGCACAGCCGCACCCGCAACCTGGCCGAGGTGGTCGGCCGCGCCGATATCGTCGTCGCGGCGGTGGGCGTGCCCGGCCTGGTCAAGGGCGAGTGGATCAAGCCGGGCGCCAGCGTCATCGACGTCGGCATCAACCGCACCGAGACCGGCCTGGTCGGCGATGTCGAATATGACGCGGCGGCGACGCGTGCGGGTGCGATCACGCCGGTGCCGGGCGGCGTCGGGCCGATGACGATCGCGGTCCTGCTGCGCAACACGCTCGTCTCGGCGGGGCGGCGCGAGGGCGTCGCGATCGACCAGACGGCGCTGTAAGGCGGTGCTCGAACTCTATATCTCCTCGCTGATCACCTTCTTCGTAGTGATCGACCCGCCGGGCTGCGCGCCGATCTATGCGGGCCTCTCGGCGGGCGCGACGCCGCAGCATCGCCGGGCGATGGCGATCCGCGCGGTCATGGTCGCCTCGGTCATCCTGTTCGTCTTCGCGCTGTTCGGCGAGGCGTTGCTGCACGGCCTGGGCATCGAGATGGCGGCGTTCCGCATCGCGGGCGGCATCATGCTGTTCCTGATCGCGCTGGAGATGGTGTTCGAGAAGCGCACCCAGCGGCGCGAGGACCGCGCGGCCAAGGTCGCCGACGATCCGCACGAGGCGGAGGACGTCTCGATCTTCCCCATGGCGATGCCAATGATCGCGGGGCCCGGCTCGATCGCGACCGTCATGCTGTTGATGAGCCGCAATTCGGGGCTCCAGGCCTCGATCGTGGTGCTGGCGGCGATGGTGACGATCCTGGCGCTGACCCTGGCGGCGTTGCTGGCGGCGGGGCCGCTGATGCGGCTGCTGGGCGCGAAAATCGAGGCGGTGATCACCCGCGTGCTGGGCGTGCTGCTCGCCGCGCTGGCGGTGCAGTTCGTGATCGACGGCGTGACGGTCAGCCTGCGCTGATCCCACGCCGCCGAAGCGATCCCGTCCATCCGGGAAAATCCCGGATGCCGTCGCGTTCCGACACGGCTAGGACAGCGGGCGATGATCTCCGCGCTTCCCCCGGGCTTCGGCCGCGTTTCGGCCTGGCGGAGGGGCTTGCCGACCCGGCGGGACGGGGCGGCCTTGCTGCTCTATGCGGTCGGTTTTGCCGTCGCGCACCGCATGGCCGCGATGTGGGGCGGCAGCGGCTTCTATTCGCTGTGGTTCCCCGCCGCCGGGTTGCGGCTTGCCTTGCTCTGGCGGTCGGGCGCGCGGCTGACGCCGATGATTGCCCTGGTCGAGGTGCTGGTCGACCTGATCCAGTTTCCCACGCTGCTCGATGCCGCGCCCTGGCCGGTCGTGCTGTGGGGGATCGTCCGTCCCGTCCTGGCGTACGGCGCGACGGTGGCGGCGATCCGCTGGCTGGCCGCCCGGCGCCGTGCCGGGCTGTTCGCCGCGCCGATGCCGTTCGGCCTGGCCTGTGTCCTCGCGCCGCTGGCGGCGGCCCTCGCCTCGGTCCCGCAGGCGCTGACCAGTCCGGAGCTGACCGGTGTCGCCAATCGCCACGACGTGATCCTGTCGCTGGCCGCCTTCACGGTCGGCGACCTGCTGGGCGCGCTGTTCGTCGCGCCGCCCTTATTGTGGATCGCCGACCTGATGACCGGGCGGGACCGCTGGCACCGTCCACGCCCCAGCCCGGCCGCACTGGTCGAGGCGGCGCTGGTCCTGGCGCTCGGGTTGGGTCTGACCCAATTATTGAGCGAGGCCGATCTGGGGATTCAGCCCGCGCCGGTGCTGGTCGCCGTCGCCTGGATCGGACTGCGCTTCGGCCGCACCATGGCTTGGGTCGCGCTGCTGATCGTCGTGCTGCTCGTCCTGCCCGACACCGCCGGGGCGATGGACACGCCCGAGCGGCTGCAGCGGCATCTGGCGCTGGCGACCATCGTCGTCGCGGGGTATCTGGCGGGCAGCTTCGCCGATGCGCAAGCCGCCGCGCGCGCCTCGCTGGAGCGGCGCGACCGGCTGTTGTTCCAGGCCGAGCGGCTGAAGACGCTGCGCGCCATGTCGGTGGCGATCATCCATGAGATCAGCCAGCCGCTCTCCACCCTGGCGATCGAGGCACGGCACCTGCGCGCGCTGACCGCGCCGCGCGGCGACGCCATTGCCGATGGCGCCGCGCTGATCGACCGCAAGGCGGAGCATCTCGCCACCCTGATCCGCCGGTTGCGCCGCTTCGGCGGTCACGCGTTGGACGAGCCCCAGCCGCTGGCGCTCGCCACGCTGGTCGAGATGGTCGCGGGGCTGGCGCGGGGCGAGGCGCGCGAGGCGGGGGTGACGCTGACCGTTGCGCCGGTCGATCCCGGCTGGACCGTGATGGCGCAGGAGGTGGAGCTGGCACAGGCGGTGATGAACCTGGTCCGCAACGCGATCCAGGCGGTGCAGGCCGCCCCAGACTCGGGCCTCGGCCCAACCACCGTGTCGCTCTCCGTCACCGCATCCGGCGACCGCGCCGTGATCCGTGTCGTCAACCCCGCGCCCCGCGACCGAGCGGGGCCGAAGGATGGCGGCATGGGCATCGGCACCCATGTCGCACGCGCCATCGTCGAGGCGCATGGCGGCGTCCTGACCCGCGAGCGGCGCGAGGATGCGCTGGTCCACGCCACCCTGTCGCTGCCCCTGATCGAGTCCCGCTGATGCCCCACCGCCTGCCCGTTCCCGAACCCGCCGCACCCGGCACCGTCCATGTCCTGGACGACGATAGCGACCTGGCGGCGGCGGTGGCGCGGATGCTGGGGCGGCGGGGTTTCGTCGTCCGCGCCTTCGACGATCCGGCCGCGCTCCTCGCCGCCTATCCGGGCGAGGCGGCCCATGCGGTGGTCAGCGACGTGATGATGGGCGACTGGCACGGGTTCGGCTTTGCCGAACGGCTGCGCGCGCTCGACCGGCATGTCGCGATCCTGTTCATGACCGCCTGGCCCAGTGCGGCGGATGCCGTCGATGCGGTGCGACGGCATGGCGGCATCGACTATCTCGACAAGCCGATCGACGAGGATCGGCTCTGCGCCTCGCTGGGGGAGGGGATCGCCTGGTCGACCGCCGCGCGCGCCGCCGCCATAAGGCTGGGCGATCTGTCGCCGCGCGAACGCCAGGTGTTCGACCTGATGGTCCAGGGTCATGGCAACAAGGCGATGGCCGGGCTGCTCGGCCTGTCGCCCAAGACGATCGAGGACCACCGCGCCGCCGTATTCCACAAGACCCGGACGCAGAGCGTGGCCCAGCTGATCGCCCTGTCGCGCTGACGGCCGGGAGCCTGAATCGGGCCAGCGGCGTTGATGCCGTCCCATCTGTCGGAGATCGCCCGTGAAGCCCCTTGGCGCCCTGTCGCTTGGCATCCTGTTCCTGCCGCTGGCCGCCTGTGGGGGCGGGGGCACGTCGCGCAATGATTCGTCCGCGACGTCGGTGTCGACGAACGACTCCGGCACGGCGATGGCCGAAACGAACACGGCCGCGTCCGCACCGTCCAAGCCGCGGGTTTCGGCCGCTCCCGAAGGAATATTGTCCTGCTCGACCGAGCGTGGCCAAGCGGCGGCGCAGAAGCTGGTAAAGACCTGCACCTCGGTCTCGCCCGCCACCCACCCGCCATGCAACGCGGCCAATAGCTGCGCGATCATCGAGGACGAGATCGCCCGGAGCTGTGCGCTGATCGGCGACGCGGCGGCGAGCACGCCCGGCTGCGCGGTCGATCCCAAAAGCGATGCGGCGGCGGCGGCCGTGGTGCGACGTTATTATTCGGCGATCAACGCACACGACTATGCCACCGCCTGGACGCAATGGGGACCGGACGGCCGCCCGGGCCAGCGATTCGCCGATTTTCAGAAGGGCTTTGCCGACACCCGTGCGACCCGCGTGACGATCGGTCCGATGCCGCCCAGCGAAGGGGCGGCGGGCTCCATCTATGCGACGATCCCCGTAACCGTCGACGCACAGCTGAACGACGGGCGGCAGCAGCGCTTTGCCGGGCAATATGTGGTGCGGCGGGTCAACGACGTGCCGGGTGCGAGCGCGGACCAGCTGCGCTGGCATATCGACTCGGCGACGCTGAAGCCGGTGGCGGGATAGTCCCAAAGCGTGGTTCAGCCTGAGCACAGTCGAAATGGACGCCGTGCGATTGGGGTGCCGGAGTCCCTTGGCCTTCGACTTCGCTCAGGCCGAGCGGAGTAGGGGAGCATATCCCAACCTCCGCTCGCACTGAGCGAAGTCGAAGTGCACGCTCCGCCGTCCGCCTAGATCGGATGCCCTTCGGTATCGCGCAGCACCTCGCGCCGGCCGACATGGTCCGGTCGCCCGACGATGCCGTCGGTCTCCATCCGCTCGATCAGCCGCGCCGCCGAGTTGTAGCCGATGCGCAACTGACGCTGGAGCCAGGAGGTGGAGGCCTTCTGACTCTCGCACACCAGCTGGATCGCCGCGCGATATTGTTGGTCCTCGGCCGAATCCTCGCCCGTGGGCGCACCGTCGAGCGCGAAGCTTTCCGCCGGTTCCTCGGTGACGGAGGAGATATAATCGGGCTGTCCCTGCGACCGCCAGTGATCGGCCACCCGGTGCACCTCGTCGTCCGAGACGAAGGGGCCATGGACGCGCACGATGCCCTTGCCGCCGGGCATGTAAAGCATGTCGCCGCGCCCCAGCAACTGCTCGGCGCCCTGCTCGCCCAGGATGGTGCGGCTGTCGATCTTGGAGGTGACGTGGAAGCTGATGCGTGTCGGCAAATTCGCCTTGATGACGCCGGTGATGACGTCGACCGACGGGCGCTGCGTCGCCATGATCAGGTGGATGCCCGCCGCACGCGCCTTTTGCGCCAGCCGCTGGATCAGGAATTCGACTTCCTTGCCCGCCGTCATCATCAGGTCGGCCAGCTCGTCGACGATCACGACGATCTGGGGCAGCGGTTCGTATTCGAGCTTTTCCTCCTCATAGACCGGCTGGCCGGTCTCGGGATGATAACCCGTCTGGACCTTGCGGCCGAGCGGCTGGCCCTTGGCCTTGGCCGCGCGGACCTTGTCGTTGAAGCTGGCGAGACTGCGCACGCCGACCGAGGACATCTGGCGGTACCGGTCCTCCATCGTCTCGACCGCCCATTTCAGCGCGCGGACCGCCTTGGCCGGATCGGTGACCACCGGCGACAACAGGTGCGGAATGTCGTCATACATCGACAGTTCGAGCATCTTGGGGTCGATCATGATCATCCGGCACTGCTCGGGCGTCAGGCGATAGAGCAGCGACAGGATCATGCCGTTGAGGCCGACCGACTTACCCGAGCCGGTGGTCCCCGCGACCAGCAGGTGCGGCATGGGCGCCAGGTCGGCGACGACGGGATCGCCCGCGATATTCTTGCCCAGGATGATCGGCAGCTGCGCGGCCTGGTCGGCAAAGCTCTGCGACGCGGCGAGTTCGTACAGCGACACCATCTCGCGCTTGGCGTTGGGCAGTTCGATGCCGATGACGTTGCGCCCCGGAATCACCGCGACGCGCGCCGAGATCGCCGACATGTTGCGCGCGATATCGTCGGCCAGCGCGATGACGCGGTTGGCCTTGATGCCGGGCGCAGGCTCCAGTTCGTACATGGTGACGACCGGGCCGGGGCGGACCTCGACGATCGCACCCTGGACGCGGAAATCGTCGAGTACATTCTCCAGCAGGCGCGCATTGCGCTCCAGCCCCGCCTTGTCGATCGTGCCCGCGGGCGTCGGCGGCGCAGGCGTCAGCAGGTCGAGGCTGGGCAGCTGGTACGGCGCGTCGCGGTCGGCCGCCGCCTTGGGCCGGGCGGGCGCGGGGGCGATCTGGCGGTCGGCGATGACGGGGGCGGGGCGTTCCTCGCGCACCGGCACCGCCTTGCGCGCCAGGGTCAGCGGCTCCTCATCCTCCTCGTCTTCGACATACAGCGCCTCATCCTCGTCGTCCCAGGGCAGCGCCTCGCCATCCTCGGCATCGGCGCGGCGGCGGCGCAGGCGGGCCAGGCCGCGCTCGGCGATGTCGAGTTCCAGGCTGCGGCCCCAGATCAGCGCGCCGCCTACGCCCAGGCCCAGCCCGATCGCCGCCGAGCCCCAGGTGACGACCGCCGCCTGGCCGGTAAAGCCCAGTACCCAGCGGACGAAATTCACGACCGACAGGCCGATCACCCCGCCCCAACCGGCGGGCAGCGCCAGTACCGCCGAGTCGGATACGAAGGACAGCGCGCAGGCCATCATCGCGACGCCGATCACCGCCTGGCGCAGCATCCGCACCCAGCGCCCGGCCGGGCGGTCGCGCCACAGCCGGGTGCCGATGATCGGCCCGATCGGCAGGATCAGCGCGACGGCGGGCCCGAACAGGGTCAGCGCGATATCGGCGATCCAGGCGCCGGGATGGCCCATCCAGTTGGCCGGCGCCGTGCCCGAGGCGGTGTTGAGCGCCGGATCGCTCGCCCGGTAGCTGGCGAGCGCCAATACCAGCATCAGCGTTGCGGCGAACAGGACGAGCGCGGCGACCAGCGCCCCGCTGCGCACCGCGCCCGCCTTCACCGTCTCGCGCCATAAAACCGGCTGCGCGCGGCTGGCCATGGGTCTTGTCCTTCAGGAATATCGTAGAAAACCGGGAAAATTCCCAGGAAATATCATCCCCTCTGGCGGTTCCTACGTCAAGGCGCGGGGGCCATCCCCGCATTGTTCGGCGGCCCGGGAAGGTCTAGGAGCATGGGCATGAATAGCGACGTCATCATCCTCGGCGGCGGCCTGGTCGGCGCGACTCTGGGTGTCGGTCTGGCCGCGCATGGCCTGTCTTCGATCATCGTCGATCCCGCCGATCCGGCGGTGGTCCTGGCCCCCGGCTTCGACGGGCGCGCCTCGGCGGTCGCCTCGGCCAGCTGGCGGATGCTCGACGCGATCGGCATCGGCGCGAAGCTGGCGGGCAAGGGCTGCGAGATTCGGCATATCCGGGTCAGCGACGGGCTGGAGCCGGGCAAGCTCGACTTCATCCCCGACGCCGATGACGGCGCGCTGGGCACGATGTTCGAGAACAAGCTGCTCCGCCGTGCGATCCACGAAGCGGCGAACGAGGCCGCACTGATCGACCTCAGGATGCAGACGCGCGCGATTTCGGTCGAGCGGGGTCCTGCGGGCGTCACCGCGACCTTGAGCGACGGCTCCACCGTCCGCGCGCCGCTGCTGGTCGCAGCGGAAGGCCGCCAGTCGCCGACGCGCGACGCCGCCGGGATCAAGGTCGCGCGCTGGTCCTACGACCATAAGGCGATCATCAGCGCCTTCCACCACGAAGTCCCGCACGAGAATATCGCGTTCGAGATCTTCTATCCCAGCGGCCCCTTCGCCCTCCTCCCGCTGCCCGATGACGAGATCGGGCACCGCTCGGCGATCGTCTGGTCGGTCTCGGGGCGGGACGGCGATGCCATGCTGAAACTGTCTGACCGCGCCTTCCTGGCCGAGGCTGAGAAGAGCATGGGCGGATTCCTGGGCACGCTGTCCCATGTAAGCCCGCGCTCCGCCTATCCGCTGGGCTTCCACCGCGCCGCGACGATGACGGCTGAGCGGCTGGTGCTGGTCGGCGATTCGGCGCATGGTATCCACCCGATCGCGGGCCAGGGTGTGAACCTGGGCTACCGAGACGTTGCCGCACTGGTCGAGGTGCTTGTCGAGGGCAAGCGGACCGGCATGGACCTGGGCGATGCCGCCTTGCTCCAGCGTTATCAGCAGTGGCGCGGGCTCGACACGCTGATGGTGTCGGTGGCGACCGACGGCTTCAACCGCATCTTCAGCGTGCCCGGCAAGACCGCCAGCGCCATCCGGCGGCTGGGCATCAGCGCGATCGACCATATCCCGCCGCTGAAGAACCGCTTCATGGCCGAGGCGCGCGGCGAGACCGGGCAGCTGCCCCGCCTGTTGCAAGGCGTGATGGTGTAACCGATCAGGAGCGATTCGATGCGGCACGAGATCATTCCCTGCCTCCGGTACGAGGATGCCCCGCGCGTCATCGAATTTCTCTGCACCGCCTTCGGTTTCGCGCGGCAGGCGGTCTTTGCCGATCCCGACGATCCGGCCATCATCCATCATGCCCAACTGGTGTGGCGGGACCGCATGGTGATGGTGTCGAGCGCGTTGTTCACGCCCCATGCCGCCGTCGCGGGATCGAAGACCCCGAGCCAGGCGGGCGGCGTGACGATGGACCTGTATCTGGTCGTCGCCGATGTCGACGCCCATGCCGACCAAGCACGCGCCGCCGGTGCGACGATCATCGCCGAGCCCGAGGACAAGCCTTACGGCGGGCGCGGCTATGCCGTGCGGGATCCGGAAGGCCATGTCTGGAGTTTCGGCAGCTATGATCCCTGGGCCTGACCATCCCACCCGACCCGTCCGCCACCCGATCCGCGACCGCCGCCAGACCGGCGTAGCCCGTGGCATGGCCGCCGCGCTGGCGGTCGTGCTGTTGACCCTGCTGGTCAGCTGGAGCCTGGGCCATCCCCTGTCCGCGACCGACCGGGTGCTGCGCGCCGTGGCGGCGGCGACGGTCGCCGCTTTGTGGCTGGCGGCGGCGATCGGCCATGTCGCAGCCCTGCGCTTCGACTCGCCCGCCGATATCGACGGGGCGGCGAGCGGCAGTCCCGATTCGCCGCGAGTCGCGGTTGGCAATGCGGTGCTGCGCAATACGCTGGAACAGGTGGTGCTGGCGATCCCGGCCTATCTGGCGCTCGCCTGGGTGGTCGAGGGGTCGGGGGTGATAATCCCAGCGCTGGCGGCGTTGTTTTCGGTGGGGCGGACGCTGTTCTGGACAAGTTACGCGCGCGGTGCGGCGGCACGGGCGTTCGGGTTTGCGCTGACCTTTTATTCGAGCGTGGCGGCGCTGGTCATCGTGCTGGTGGCGTTGGTCGGCAGACTCATCTGACTAACCCACCCTCCATTCCGCCTGAGCGAAGTCGAAGGCCACGGGAAACCTTCGCGGTGAGCGCGGAACGTGCACTTCGACTTCGCTCAGTGCGAACGGAGGTTGGGGGCAGAGTGGGAATCAGATTTCCCGCGCTTCCTCGACCAGCATCACCGGCACGCCGTCCCGGATCGGATAGGCCAGCCCCGCCGCCTCCGACACCAGTTCCTGGGCAGCCTCGTCGTAGCGCAACGGCGTCCGCGTGACCGGGCACACCAGCCGTTCCAACAACCACGGGTCCAGGCTCATTGCAGCGTCACCCGATCCTCGCCGTCATGGCGACCGAAAAATTGCATCAGCTGGATGATCAGTTCCGCCCGCTGCTCCAGGTCCGCCGCCTCCAGCAGCGCCTGTTTCGCCGCTACGTCGAAGGGCGCGATCTGGGCGATGCCGTTGACCAGGCTTTCGTCATCCAGCCGCCCGACCGCGTCCCAGTCGACGGCATAGCCCTGCAACTCGGCGAAGCGGCGCGATTCCTGCTCCAACGAGGCGCGGCGACCCAGCGACAACAAATCCTCGTCCACCACCGGCAGCAGTTCCGCCTCGACCTGGCGGAAGGGCGTCGTCACCTCCAGCTCGCGGACGATGCGGAACAGCGACACGCCCTCGAGCACCAGGTTGTAGCGGCCATCCTCCATCGCCTCGACCTCGGCGATGCGGCCGACACAGCCCATCTGGTAGAGGCTGGGCGTATCGCCCTCGCCCGAGGGCTGGACCATGCCGATCCGCCGATCGCGCGCCATCGCGTCGGAGACGAGCGCCCGGTAGCGCGGCTCGAAGATGTGCAGCGGCAAGGGCATCCCCGGAAAGAGGATCGCACCCGCCAGCGGAAAGATCGAGAGCCGCGCCATGGGGCGTTATCCGAACAGGATGGCGGACAGGCGCCGCCGCTGCTGCGACACCCAGGGATCGGTCATGCCGACGACCTCGAACAGCTTGAGCAGCTGCTGGCGTGCGGCATCCTCGTTCCAGCTGCGATCGGCCGCGACGATGTGGAGCAGATTGTCCGCCGCCCCGTCCCGGTCGCCCGCTGCCATCTGCGCATTGGCCAGGGCGAAGCGCTTTTCGTGATCGTCGGGGTTTGCCGCGACCTCGGCCGCCAGACCGGCATAGTCCGCCGCAGGCGGAGCGGACCGCGCCAGCGTCACGGCCGCGATCGCGCGGTGGATGGCGGGGTCGTTGGCCAGGCCCTGGGGCAGTGCCTCGGTTGCGGCTTCCGCTTCCTCGATCCGACCCGCACCCAGCAGCGCGCGGATATGGCCCGACAGCACGGCCGGATGCTCGGGTGCCATGTCGAGCAGCTGCTGGAAGATCGACACCGCACGCTCGGCGTCACCGGCCTCCAGCACTTCCTCGCCCATCGTGATCAGCGGTTCCAGCTCGGCCGCCGCGTCCGTCGCCTCCGACTGGATCGGCAACTGCTTGAGCAGCTGGTCCAGCGTCGCGCGCAGCGCGCTTTCGGTGCGCGCGCTGGTCAGGTCGGCGACCAGCTGCCCCTGGAACATCGCATAGACGGTCGGGATCGAGCGGATCTGGAATTGGTTGGCGATGAACTGGTTCTTGTCGGTGTCGATCTTGGCCAGCACGACGCCCTTGTCGGCATAGGCCTCCGCCACCTTCTCCAGCGTCGGGCCCAGCGCCTTGCACGGCCCGCACCATTCCGCCCAGAAGTCGAGGATGACCAGCTTGGTCATCGACGGCTCGACGACATCGCGGCGGAAGGCGGTGACGGCTTCCTTGTCGGCGGGCGACATTCCCAACGTGGCCAAAAGACGCTCCTTTACGTGTTGCTCGGCCCTATGTGGGCGAAGGGGTGCGCGAATGAAAGGTGGCGGCGTAAATCAGCCGTTCAGCCGCGCGATCGTGCGGTCGCGCCCGATCAGCGGCAGCAGCGCGGCCATGTCCGGCCCCTGTGCGCGGCCGGTCAGCGCCAGACGTAGCGGCAGGAAGAGCGTCTTGCCCTTGCGCCCCGTCGCCTCCTTCAGCGCGGCGGTCAGTGCGTGCCATGGGTCGCTGCTCCAGTCGATCTGGCCTGCGACCTCGGCGGCCTCCGCCAGATAGGCGCGGTCCTCCTCGGCGGGTTCGGGCGCCTCGACCGGCCCCTCGATCACCTGCCACCAGTCGGCGGCCTCGGCGACGGTGTTGAGGTTGGGCCGCACCGCCTCCCATTCCGCTTCGCCCATGCCGGTCGGCAGCCGGTCGGCGACCGCCGCATAGGGCGTCTGGTGGAGGATACGCGCGTTCAACTGCGCCAGCTCGCCCTCGTCGAAGCGCGCAGGCGCACGGCCGAAGCGCGTGAAATCGAACCCGGCGATCAGCGGGGCCATATCGGCGACCGGCTCGACCGGGTCGCTGGTCCCGATCCGCGCGAGGAGCGCCCGCACCGCCTGCGGCTCGATGCCGATTTCGCGAAAGTGATCGACGCCCAGCGAGCCGAGTCGCTTGGACAGCTTGCCCTCATTGCCGGTCAGGAGCGCGGCATGGGCGAAGCGCGGCAGTTCGGCCCCCAGCGCCTGGAACATCTGAATCTGGAGCGCGGTGTTGGAAACATGATCCTCGCCACGCACCACCTGGGTCACGCCCATGTCGATATCGTCGATGACCGAGGGGAGCATGTAGAGCCATGTCCCGTCGGCACGGCGGATCACCGGATCGCTCATCGTCGCGGGATCGAAGCGCTGGGGCCCGCGCACCGCATCGTCCCATTCGATCGCCGCGCCGTGGTCGAGCTTGAACCGCCAGTGCGGGCGAACACCCTCACCCTCCAGCTTGGCGCGATCCGCGTCGGTCAGGGCGAGTGCCGCACGGTCATAGACCGGCGGCAGGCCACGCCCGAGCTGGATCTTGCGCTTCAGGTCGAGTTCCTGCGCACTCTCATAGGCGGGGTACACATGGCCCCCGGCGACCAGCTCGGCGAACCGCGCCTCGTACAGCGCAAAACGCTCGGACTGGCGCACCTCGGCATCGGGGTTCAGCCCCAGCCAGGCCAGATCCGCCTGGATCGCCGCGACATAGCGTTCCTCACTCCGCTCGGCATCGGTGTCGTCGATGCGCAGCAGGAAGCGCCCGCCGGTGCTCTGTGCATACATCCAGTTGTGCAGCGCGGTGCGGATATTGCCGACATGCAGCCGCCCGGTGGGCGAGGGAGCGAAACGGGTCACGGTCATGGTGCCTGCCCATAATCGGGGAATCACCTTTGCGCTATTGTGACAGCGCGATTAAAGGGGCCGCGACCACGAGCTGTCTGCGGGGACGGGTACGACCATGAAATTGATGACCGGCAATTCCAACCTGCCGCTGGCGAAGGCGATCTCCTCCTATCTGGAGGTGCCGCTGACGGAAGCGCTGGTGCGCCGTTTCGCCGATGAGGAAATCTTCGTCGAGATTCAGGAGAATGTGCGCGGCGAGGACGTGTTCGTGATCCAGTCGACCGGCTATCCGGTCAACGACAACCTCATGGAACTGCTGATCATGATCGACGCGCTGAAGCGTGCGTCGGCCAGCCGCATCACCGCCGTCATCCCCTATTTCGGCTATGCGCGTCAGGACCGAAAGCCGGGACCGCGCACGCCGATCTCGGCCAAGCTGGTCGCCAATCTGATCACCGTCGCGGGCGCCGACCGCGTCCTGTCGGTCGACCTCCATGCCGGTCAGATCCAGGGCTTCTTCGATATCCCGACCGACAATCTCTATGCCGCGCCGGTCATGTCGGCGGACATCTTGGCGCGCTTCAAGAACGACAACCTCATGGTCGTCTCGCCCGACGTGGGCGGCGTGGTCCGCGCGCGCCAGCTCGCCAAGCGCCTCAACAACGCGCCGCTCGCCATCGTCGACAAGCGTCGCGAGCGCGCCGGCGAGTCGGAGGTGATGAACATCATCGGCGACGTCGAGGGGCGCTTCTGCATCCTGATCGACGACATCGTCGACTCGGCGGGCACGCTGTGCAACGCCGCCGCTGCGCTGCGCCAGGCGGGGGCCGAGGACGTGGTCGCCTATGTCACCCACGGCGTGCTGTCGGGCGGTGCGGTGGCGCGAGTCGATGGCTCGGAACTGCGCGAGCTGGTCATCACCGACTCGATCGGCAACCACGAGTCGATCGGCACCACGGGCAAAATCCGCCACTTGCCGATCGCGCCGCTGCTTGGCGAGGCGATCAAGCGCATCGCGGACGAAACGAGCGTGTCGAGCCTGTTCGATTGATGCTATCAGGCGAAGGTCGGATACGGCCTTCGCCACTCGCCAGGCCGCCGTAGGAGTTCGGTGCGCATGGCCCTGTTTCCTAAGATCGAAAGCCCCTGTCCCTATCCGGGCGATCTGGATGACATCGTGTCGGCGGGCAAATGCACGCTGTGCGACAAGGTCGTGCACGATCTGACGGCGATGACGGACGAGGCGCGGCGGCACTTGGTCGAGTCGCACAAGGGCGATCTCTGTGTTCGCTACACGGTATTACGCCCCGCGCTGGCGGCGATGGCCCTGGGGTTGAGCGCTACGGCTGCGATGGCGGTGGAACGTCCGCCCGCAACGCATCGGCAGACAGGGGGCAAAGCGGTCAAGGCGCATGCGAAGCCGTTACCGGCTCCGCCGGTCGTACCGATCATCCTTGCGGGTGCGCCCGTGGCTCTGCCTGTTGAACGGGACGCTGACGCTGCGGCACCGCAGCCGGATACCCAGTGGATCGAGGAGCGCCCAGCGCAATCCGCGCCACGCAATCCTTGAGGGCGGGAAAGGCCCTCAGCGATTCCCCAAACCGACGATATGCTCGAACACGGCCGGATGCAGCGGCTTGGAGAAGGCGCAGCCATATTTGAACCGGTCGCGCCACGCGATCACCGCCTCCAGCGGGGCGAGGCCCGGCACCGTCAGCCAGACGATCGTGCCCGGCCATAGCGTGAAGCTGGTTTCGGCGCGGAAACCCTCTGGCGACAGGTCGACCACGTCGATCTCGAAGCGCGTCTGCTCCTTGTCGCGCAGATGCGCGCGCATCCGCACCGCATGGCGCATCGAGCGGCGGAGGTCCTGGCCGGCGACCGGCTCGAATGGCGGTGTGAAGACCGGTTTATCCATAGCGCACCCCCTGTATCCCAGAGAAGGTTACTTTTCCTCCAACGCCTCTTGCTCTTCCCGAACGCCGGCCGGGCGACGGACCCCGGCATGCGCGCGACGCTTCAACTCGGCCTTCAGCGCTTCGGGTCGGGGCGCGACCAGGAAGCCGAAGCTGACCGTACCATGCTTGGTCTCGACCACATGGTGCAGCCGGTGCGCCTGGATGATCCGCTTCATGTAATCCGACTTGGGCAGGTACCGACTCGGCAGGCGCCGATGGACGATAACATCATGAAAGCCAAAATAAATGGCGCCGTATGCGGCGATCCCCGCGCCGATCCAGGTAAAGCCGCTCCACCAGCCCAGCTGCGCGCCGCCCAGGATCATCACGAAGGACGGCACCGCGAAGATCGCCGCATACAGGTCGTTCAGCTCCCAGTTGCCGGTGCGCGGGCGGTGATGGCTTTCGTGCAGGAACCAGCCCGGCCCATGCATGATCCAGCGATGCGCCGCATAGGCGAATCCCTCCATGAAGATCACGGTGCCGAGGAACAGGAGAATGCCGAAAGCCCAATGCATGACGGCGTCATAACGCATATGCGATGATTTTGCTCGCGATTCCCTTCATCGCTGTCATCGCACGACTCGACGAGCGATAAATCGCATTTGCGATGCATTTGCATTAAAGGTGTTTCGGGCTGGATTTGTCCGCCCGCCTGTGCTTTAGCCGCAACCAATTTCCCTAGAACCACCCGAGAGGCGGAAGGCTAGCGCATGAACATCCACGAATATCAGGCCAAGGAATTGCTCGCCAAGTTCGGCGTGCCCGTCCCCGCCGGCTTCGCCGCGATGACCGTCGAGGAGGCCGTCGAGGCGTCGTCCAAGCTCCCCGGACCGCTCTACGTCGTCAAGGCGCAGATCCATGCGGGCGGCCGCGGCAAGGGCAAGTTCAAGGAACTCGGCCCCGACGCCAAGGGCGGTGTCCGCCTGGCCAAGACCGCTGAGGAAGTCCGCGCTGCCGCCACCGACATGCTGGGCAACACGCTGGTCACCATCCAGACCGGCGAAGCGGGCAAGCAGGTCAACCGCCTGTACGTGACCGATGGCGTCGACATCGCCAAGGAATTCTACCTCGCGCTGCTCGTCAACCGCGCGACCGGCCGTGTCTCGATGGTCGCTTCGACCGAAGGCGGCATGGACATCGAGACCGTGGCGCATGACACGCCCGAGAAGATCCACTCGATCGACATCGACACCGCGACCGGCTTCATGCCGCATCACGGCCGCGCCGTCGCCGCCGCGCTGGATCTGACCGGCGACCTCGCCAAGCAGGCCGCGAACGTCGCGTCGAAGCTGTACGCCGCCTTCCTGGGCACCGATGCCGAGCAGATCGAGATCAATCCGCTCGCCGTCACCGAGGACGGCAAGCTGATGGTCCTCGACGCCAAGGTCGGCTTCGACGGCAACGCCATGTTCCGTCACAAGGACCTGATGGAACTGCGCGACACCACCGAAGAGGACGCGATGGAGCTGGAGGCGTCGAAGTACGACCTGGCCTACATCAAGCTCGACGGTGACATCGGCTGCATGGTCAACGGCGCCGGCCTCGCCATGGCGACGATGGACATCATCAAGCTGAACGGCATGTTCCCGGCCAACTTCCTCGACGTCGGCGGCGGCGCGAACAAGGAGAAGGTCACCGCGGCGTTCAAGATCATCCTGAGCGATCCCGCCGTGAAGGGCATCCTGGTCAACATCTTCGGCGGCATCATGCGCTGCGACATCATCGCCGACGGCATCGTCGCGGCGGCGAAGGAAGTGAACCTGCAGGTTCCGCTGGTCGTCCGCCTCGAGGGCACGAATGTCGAGAAGGGCAAGGAAATCCTCGCCAATTCGGGTCTCGCCATCGTCCCCGCCAACGATCTGGGCGACGCCGCCAAGAAGATCGTCGCCGAGGTTCAGAAGGTCGCCTAAACCGCACCTTCGGCCCTGACGGACCGATAGAAGGGGCTCGGGCGGAAACGTCCGGGCCCCTTTCTCGTTGGTCCGGTTGAACTCTTGCGATGCGATCGCAACGCCGCCAAAGACGGCGGCATGATAGGCTATCCAGCCGGGAAGGAACCGCGATGAAGATCGTCGTGCCCGTGAAGCGGGTGTTGGATTACAATGTGAAGCCGCGGGTGAAGGCGGACGGGACGGGCGTCGATCTGGCGAACGTGAAGATGTCGATGAACCCGTTCGA
>NZ_CAJXWX010000002.1 GCF_913062585.1 uncultured Sphingomonas sp.
ACCTTGATAGATCGGATGTGGAAGTGCGGTAACGCATGGAGCTAACCGATACTAATTGTCCTATTCGCGCTTGAGAGCTCCACACCCCCACCATCAGCCCTGGGCTGACGGCAAAAGGGTCTGGTCAGCAAATCCAGCCAGTGCACAGCATCGATTTTATACCCAATTCCCCATCCTCACCGGTGGGGACTGTTATTCGCGGACTCTATTGCCTGGTGGCCATAGCGTCGGTGTCCCACCCGATCCCATCCCGAACTCGGCCGTGAAACCCGACTGCGCCAATGGTACTACTGCTCAAGCAGTGGAAGAGTAGGGCGTCGCCAGGCATTACAGTCCGCGAATACAAAAAACCCATTCACATTCGTCTCTGCCCAACACCTCCGCGGGGTGGAGCAGCCCGGTAGCTCGTCAGGCTCATAACCTGAAGGCCGCAGGTTCAAATCCTGCCCCCGCAACCATCACAACATCACACCACAACCGTCTCAGGATACCCCGAGACGGCTTTTTTCGTGCGCCCTTTTTCCGTGAGTTAGCCCTCGCTCAGCGGCTCTCATCGCGTCCCACTCGACGCCTCTGGGCGCCAGGACGTCGATTTGCCTCCAGCAGCAATGCTGAAATACCCCCCCGATAGCTCTCAAAGACCTCGACGTCCGCTACGCCGCCAGGCGGCAGCCAAGCGGCAGAAAGACTATAAACTCACCGACCGGGCCTTGCAGACCAATGGCTTGCGGCGATCCCGCCACAATGGCCCGGGTGCATGCCGTGCTTCCGGGGCGGGAAACTGTGATTCTAGACGAAGCGCATGTCGGACTCGACACCGGGCTATTGGGCCGCGTGACGTTCGGCGGACGGGTGCGCCACGACCTGGGCTTCTTCCTGGCGATCGAACATGCGCACGCCGGAAGCTATGATCGCGCGATCCGCTTCTCGTTCAGGCGTCTGCGGAGACTCGCCCTTTCCCGCCGCGATCCGGGTCTTGCCAATGCGGTGGAGCGTCGATGCCGTGCCGCCCTGGACGGGCAGATGCGACGATCGCGCTGGCCGGCCCTGCCATCTCAGCGAGGCCATCACGAAGGTGATGACCTCGCCGTCCAGGTGCTCAGTCTTCCAACCGGCGGATCGGACCGGGAATGGCGCAGGCGCCATACCCCGCCGGTCAGCGCCCGCCTGGGCGGCGCGATCGTGTCTTCAGCGCAGGATGATGTCCGCCCCATGCTTGTGCGTGCGGATTTCCTCTTCGGTCAGGCCGTTGATCTCGTGCGGGAAGATCAGCCAGTCATTGGTCTGGTGGACGAAGAAGTCGGGCTTCAGGTCGGTCACGTTGCGCGACGGCTTGTAGTACACGGTCGCGACCTTCACCTCGTCCGGGATATTCCGCCGGCACCGCTCCTTCAATTCCTTCAGCACCGCGCGGATCGAGCGACCGGAATCGAAGACGTCGTCGATCAGCAGCAGCCGATCCTCGGGGTTCAGCACATCGACCAGATGGCCCAGGCCATAGATGCGGACCTGCGGATCCTGCTGGTCGATGCCGGTATAGGAGGCGGTGCGGATCGCGATATGGTCGCTTTCGATGCCGCGATATTCCAGCAGTTCCTGCACCGCAATGCCGACCGGCGCGCCGCCGCGCCAGATGCCGACGATATGCGTCGGGCGGAAACCGGAATCGAAGACCAGATTGGCGAGGCGAAAGGAATCCTCGAGCAGGCGGTCGGCGGAGAGATAGACTTTGGTGGTCACGAAACTTCCATCATCGTTGAAGAGGCGAGGGGCTAGGCCGATCCCGCCCGAATGTTGTGGTCCTTTTGTCGCCCCGATGCGGCGAGGGCAACCATGGCGTCATCCAGCGTCGTGCGCGAAGCTATCGAGTCGGGCGAGATGCGCGGCGATCGCGCCATCGTCCAGGAACGACCCCAGGAAGCTGTTGCGTGCCAGCGTCACCAAGTCCGCCCGCGACAGCGACCGGGCACGCGCGACCGCGCGGTAATTGTCGCCGACATAGCCGCCGAAATAAGCGGGATCGTCCGAATTGATCGTCGCGCGCAGCCCCAGCCGCAACATCCGGTCGATGGGGTGGTCCGCCATGTCCTTCACGACGCACAGCTTGTGATTGGATAGCGGGCAGACGGTCAGCGTCATCGCCTCACGCGCTAGCCGGGCGGTCAGCAGCGGGTCCTCCAGCGCGCGATTGCCATGGTCGAGCCGGTCGATCCGCAACAGGTCGAGCGCTTCATGGACATAGGCGGGCGGGCCTTCCTCCCCGGCATGGGCGACGCGCTTCAGCCCGGCCTCCCCGGCGGCGGCGAAGACGCGGGCGAATTTCGAGGGCGGATGGCCGACCTCCGACGAGTCCAGGCCGACGCCGTCGATATGGTCGAGCCATTTCTCCGCTTGGGCGAAGGTGGCGAAGGCGGCCTCCTCGTCCAGATGGCGCAGGAAGCAGAGGATCAGCTTCGACGACAGCCCATGGCGGTCGCGCGCCACCGCCATGCCCGACAACAGCCCCTCCATCACCGTGTCGAAGGGAATGCCGCGATCGGTATGGGTCTGGGGGTCGAAGAAGATCTCGGCATGGACTACGCCGTCCGCCGCCGCCCGGTCGAAATAGGCGACTGCCAGATCGTGGAAATCCCGCGCCTGCCGCAGCACGTCCGCGCCCGCATAATAGATGTCGAGGAAATCCTGGAGGTTGGAAAAATCATAGGCGGCGCGCACCGCCTCGACCGAGCCGAACGGGATGGCGACCCGGTTGCGCCGCGCCAGATCGAACATCAGCTCGGGCTCCAGGCTGCCTTCGATATGAAGGTGCAACTCGGCCTTGGGCAGGGCGGTGATGAAGTCGTCGTCGGTCATGTCGGGCTCCGTCCGAAGGGCGTGCTTTGGCGCCATCATGCGCAATCGCGGATGCGGGCGATAGCCCCGGTGCGATGCCTTTTTGCGATCGCTTCGTTCCAGATTCGGCGCTGGTGGCGGGACGCTCGCTGTCGGTACGATGGTGCCATTGCCCAGCGGAAAGACGGAGACCGGCCCCATGCCATCGGCGACGCACGAGTTGCCCCTTGCGGGACAGGCCATGACGATAGCCAAGGACGTGGCCCCTGCGCCCGCGCCCGACCGGATCGATGACGGCGTCGACGCGGTGCCGCCCGCGCGTCGGCTGGTGCCGCTGGCGTTCCAGCATGTGCTGGTCATGTATGCCGGGGCGGTGGCGGTGCCTTTGGTCGTCGGGCGCGCGCTCGACCTGCCGCCCGCGCAGCTGGGGATGCTGATCAGCGCCGATCTGGTCGCCTGCGGCTTTGCCACGCTGATCCAGACGCTGGGGCTGCCGCTGGTCGGGATCCGCCTGCCGATCGTCATGGGCGTGACCTTCGCCTCGATCAGCCCGATGCTGGCGATGATCGCGGCGGGCCATGCCGAGGGTACGCCGCCCGCCATGGTGTTGCGGGGGATTTACGGCGCGGTCATCGTCGCGGGGCTGTTCGGTTTCCTGGTTGCGCCGTTCGTCGGGCGGCTCTCGCGGCTGTTCCCGCCCGCCGTCACCGGCACGGTGATCCTGTCGATCGGGCTCAGCCTGATGCGGGTCGGCATCAACTGGAGTGCAGGCGGACAGCCGACCGATCCCGGCTATGGCGCGCCCGCGCATCTGGCGCTGGCGCTGCTGACTTTGATCGTCGTCCTTTGTCTGATGCGGTTCGGGCGGGGGCTGTTGCGCAGCGGCGCGGTGCTGGCGGGCACGATCGCGGGCACCGTGATCGCGGGGGCCATGGGGCAGGTGGACCTGGCGCCGGTGCGCGAGGCGTCGTGGTTCGCGCTGGTGATGCCCTTCCAGTACGGCGCGCCGACCTTCGACGCGCCCGCCTCGATCGCGATGTGCCTCGTCATGATGACGGTCATGATCGAGTCGTTCGGCATGTTCATGGCGGCGGGGCAGATGGTCCGTCGCCCGGTCGAGCGGCATCAGATGGTGCGGGGTCTTCGCGGGGATGCGGTCGGCACGCTGCTGGGCGGGGTGTTCAACACCTTTCCCTATACCTCGTTCGCGCAGAATATCGGGTTGCTCAGCATCACCGGCGTGCGCTCGCGCTTCGTCTGCGCGGGGGCAGGGGTGATCCTGCTGGCGCTCGGCGTCTGCCCGAAGCTGGCGGCGCTGGTCGCGGCGGTGCCGCTGCCGGTGCTGGGCGGCGCGGCGCTCGTGATGTTCGGGATGATCGCGGCGACGGGCATCCGCATCCTGGGCTCGGTCGAGCTGACCTTCGAGCGGCTGGTCACGATCGCGGTGTCGATCGCGGTCGGGTTGATCCCTGTCCTGTCCGAGCGCTTCTTCCAGGCGATGCCGAGCGCGCTCGCGCCGCTGCTCCATTCGGGCATCGTGCTGGCGTCGATCAGTGCGGTCGGGCTGAACGCCTTTTTCGGAGGGCGGGAGAGTAGCGAGGCGGAGGTGGTATAGGGCCATTTTCATTCCTCCCCTGTAAGGGGAGGGGGACCATGCGAAGCATGGTGGAGGGGTGTCCCCAGTCGCGAATTTGGACCTCTCTCTTCAGCCGGGACACCCCTCCGTCAGCCCTTCGGCCTGCCACCTCCCCTTGCAGGGGAGGAATCAGGCGGCGTCGCGCAGTCGGGCCACGGAACACTGCGCATCGGCGAGGATGTTGGCCTCCGACGCAGTAACCAAGGCGCCACCCGACACCAATGTCCGGCCCTCGACAATCAGGTCGCGCACGCCATTGGGCGGAGCCAGCACCAGCGCGGCGACGAGGTCCCAGGCCCCCATGGTGGCCGCGCCGCTCATATCCCACACCGCCATGTCGGCCCGCCGCCCGACCGTCAGCACGCCACAATCGTCGCGGCCCAGCATCTCCGCCCCGCCGCGTGTCGCCAGCCGCAAGGCGGCACGCGGCGCGAAGGCCTCCGCGCCGTGCGCGACACGCTGGAGCAGCAGCGACTGCCGCGCCTCCAGCAGCAGATTGCCGCTGTCGTTGGACGCCGATCCGTCGACCCCCAGCCCCAGCGGTATCCCGGCGGCGAGCATCTTCGTCACCGGCGCGATGCCCGAGCCCAGGCGGCAATTGGAGCAGGGGCAATGCGCGACCCCGGTGCCGGTCGCGGCGAACAGCGCGATCTCGTCGGCGTCCAGCCTGACGCAGTGTGCCATCCACACATCGCGCCCAGTCCAGCCCAGCCGCTCGGCATAGACGCCCGGCCGACAGCCGAAGCGTTCGAGCGAGAAGGCGACATCGTCCTCGTCCTCGGCCAGATGGGTGTGGAGCATCACGCCCTTGTCGCGCGCCAGCAGCGCGGCGTCGCGCATCAGCCCCTCGCTGACCGAAAAAGGCGAGCAAGGCGCGACGCCGACACGTATCATCGCGCCGGGGGCGGGATCGTGGAAGCGGTCGATCACCCGGATGGTGTCGGCCAGGATCGCGGGCTCGCGCTCGACCAGCGCATCGGGGGGCAGGCCGCCCCCGCTTTCACCCAGGCTCATGCTGCCGCGCGTGGGGTGGAAGCGGATGCCGATCTCGGCGGCGGCGGCGATGCTGTCGTCCAGCGTGACGCCGTTGGGATAGAGATACAGATGGTCGGTGCTGAGCGTGCACCCGCTCAGCGCCAGTTCGGCTAGGCCCAGCCGGGTCGAGGCATGGATGTCGTCGGGGCGATAGCGCGCCCAGATCGGATAGAGCCGCCGCAGCCAGCCGAACAGCGAGGCATCGGTTGCGCCGGGCACCGCGCGGGTCAGCGACTGGAAAAGATGGTGATGGGTGTTGACCAGCCCCGGCGTGACGACGCAGCCGGACGCGTCGACCGTCCGGTCGGCGGTGCGGCGCAGCGGCGCGAGCGCCTCGCTGGTGCCGACCGCGACGATCACCCCGTCGCGCCAGGCGATCGCGCCATCGGCGATCTCCAGCCCGTCGTCATTCATGGTGACGAGCGCCGCGGCCGAGTGCAGGACGGTCAGCGTCATTGCGGCGGTGTCTGGCCGTAGCGATCCCAATGGGTGAGCAGTTCCTCGACCACCCGGTTGCCGACCCGGTACAGGCTTTCGACCGAAGCGTTCAGCCCGGCATAGCCTTCGTTCTCGCGCAGCAGATAATCGGCGGCCGTCACGCCCGGCGGCGGCATCGTATAGTTGCTGCCCGCGCGCAGGACGAGGACGCGGTCCTTGTCGACCCGCCCGATCTTCGAGAGATAGTCGATCGCCTGGAGCGTGCCCGTCTCCTCCATGGCGCTGGTCACGAACTCGCCCTTGCCCTTCGTAAAATAGCGGGTGTGGTCATTGGCCCAGCGATTGAGCAGCGCGCCGTGCCAGAAGGTCATCGCCGAGAACTGGTCGCCGATCAGGACGAAGGGCGGCTTTCGCGCATTGGGATGGTCGGTATAGCGTGCGCGCTCGCGGGCGATCGACGGATCGTCGGGCAGGGCGGTGTCGCGGGTCAGGCGATAGGCCCATTGCGTGAGCGCCGGATTGAGCGCGAAGACCTCTCCGCCATCGGTGCGCGGCGGCGTGGGGTCGTTGGGGCCTTTGCGGTCCAGCGGGAAATAGCCGCTTTTCCAGTCGGCCGGGATCTCGCGTGCGTCGATCTCATGCGCCAGGTCGCCATCGACGACATAGCGCGCCCAGGCCGCCGATCCGATCGAGGCGTCCTCCGGGTCGATCCCCGCAATGCCCGCGACCAGCCAATAGGCGTGCGACAGGTCCAGCCGGGTGTCGAGGCCCAGTGCGGTGACCGCCGCCGCCGCGCGGACCGAGCCGACGCCGGTGACGACGCCCAATATCTGCGTGTCCGGGTTGTAATAGAGGTCGTGATAGCCGTGCGGGAAGGGGATGCGCTGGTGCAGGTTCCGCCGGGTCTTCCACAGCTGGAACTCGCCGGCGGTGTCGCCCTCGTCCTTGCCGATCTCGAACATGGTGACGACCACCATCCTGACCGGCAGCGGACGGGCGCAGGGTGCGGCGATGGCGCAGAGCGGGGCGACCGCCTCGGCCGGAAGGGCCGGTGCCGTCGTCGCGACAAGCAGGCCGGTGAGGAGAGACAGCATAAGGGATACTCCGGCCGGGCGGGGAAAGGCGGCGTGGCCGCTCCCCCCGCCGAGCACCATCAGAATTTATAGACGGCCGACGCCAGGAAGCTGCGCGGGCGTTCGGGCAGGACGATGGTGCTGCCGAACAATTCGGTGAAGTTGGCGCGGAAATAGCGCGCATTGGTCGCGTTCTTCACGACCACGCGGAACAGCCACGGGCCGGTCTGGTACGAACTCGACAGGTCGACCAGCGTATAGCCGGGCAGGCGCACTGCCTGCGACTGGCCCGAAAAGACCGAGTCCACCTTCACCACGCTGCCGCTGACCGACAGGCCGTTGTCGAAGCCATAGGTCGCGGTGGCGGAATAGAGGTTGGAGGGAATGCCCGCGCGGCGGGCGGCATTGCGGTCCGGAATCGGGATCAAGCCGATCGGCTGGCCGCCCAGATACAGGGTCGGGTTGGTGACGTTCACCAGGTCCTGGATGCCGAAGAAGCCGAACAGCGTGCCGTTCTGCAGCGCGGTCAGGTTCACGACCTCGGTGTGGGTATAGGCGCCGGTGACGAGCAGGTGGCGATCGACCGCCCAGCGCGCCTCGGCCTCCACGCCCTTGGTCTCGACCGCCTGGTTGACGGTGATCGACTGGATGTTGAAGTCGGTCCGCTCCTGCTTGTAGACCGACAGCGCGGCATAGAGCCGCTCGTTCAGCCAGCTCCCCTTGATGCCGCCCTCATAGAGGCGCGAGGTCGACATGAAGCCCGACTTCACCGACTCGGGCAGGACTTCGGCGCCCTGGCCGACGATGATCGTCGATTGCTGCGACGCGGTGGCATAGGGGATGAGGCCGAAGGGCAGCTTGTAGGAGGCGCTGGCGGTCCATGACCAGCCATCGTCGCTGCCCTTCGCGGATGTCACGGTCGGTACCCGGTCCATCACCGTCGGGTCATAGCGCGACGATGCATCGACCTTGTCGTAGCGGCCGCCGAACAGCAGGTCGAGACCGAAGGAGAAGTCCAGGTCGACCAGCGCGGCGATACCGTAATCGGTCGTGTGGCCGAAGACGCGGTCGGTATAGCCGCAATTGCACTCGTTCGCGAGCAGCCGGTTCGACGCAGGAGTATAACCCTGCGTCAGGTCGACGCGGTGGAAATATTCGAAATCGAAATCGTCGCCATAGTTGAAATTGACGTAACGGACCGATGGCGAGAACTGGCCAGAGAATTTTCCTGCGCCGGTCTCGATCGACTTGGCGAGGACGATCTTGTCCTCGATGACGTAGGAATTGACCCGCTGCGAGAAGCCATAGTCGTTGTTGTTGATGTTCTGGGTATGGTCGAAGAACAGCTGGTTCTTGACGGTCAGGTCGTCCGGCCCGTCAAAGGTGATGTCGTAATAGAGCGTCGTCTGCTTGTTGGTAAGCTTGTCGTTCACGCCGGTCAGCACGTCGCGACGGCTGAGCGTCGTGGTGCCGGTGTTGACCAGGTTCAGTTGCGGATAGGTCTGGGTGAAACAGGCATTGGTGAAGCCGCTGGCGAACGGGCTGAACGTGCTGTTGGGGCAGGTGAAATTGCCGAAGATCGACAGGCCGCCGGGCACCGCCGCCTTGATCTCGCCCTGCGAGATCTGGCCGTCGCCATTGGTGTCGAGCGGCTTGGCGGTGCCGGTGATATAGGTGCCGTTGTCGACCAGCTTCTGGGTCAGGCGGTTCCAGCCGCCATTCTGCTGGCCCTTGAAGTCCTGATACTGGCCGCCGAACTCGACCCGGATAGTGTCGGTCAGCCGGTGGTCGAACGCGCCCTGAAGGATCGTCTGCTTGGTCGACATGTTGCGGTAATAGCTGCCCGAATCCTCGATCTCGGCATAAAGGCTATAGCCCAGATCGGCGCCCAGGATCCGCGCCGGTCCGCGCACCTCGGCGCGCAGGTTGTTCCGGTCCCAGCTGCCGCCGGTATAGCTGACCTCGCCGGTGGCCTTGGTCAGCAGCGCGCCGCCCGCCACCCGCGCCGATTTGGGCACGAAATTCATATAGCCGCCGGTCTTGGACGGGCCATAGATGGGTGAGGCGGGGCCGCGCACGATGTCGATCCGGTCGGCCGCCGCGATCGGCGTCGGATAATTGCCCGCATTGTCCAGCCGCCGGACGCCCCGGAAATAAGTCTCGCCCGGCGTGCCGCGAATGTCGAGCGCGCCGCCGACCCCGAAGAAGGAGTTGGTGAAGGTGCCCGGCGACTGGGCGACCAGGTCATAGATGTCGGTGATGCCGAACCGCTCGATCTGCTCGTCACTGATCGTCGAGGCGGAGCGCGGGGTTTCGACCAGCGTCTTGTCGAAGCCGAAGACCGAGCCGACATCCTTGACGGGCAGCGCGTCGAGCGAGCCGGTGACGACGATCTCGCTTCCCTCCTGGGCGGCGGGTTCTGCGGTCTTGTCCTGCGCGAAGGCAGGCGTGGCCAGTGCCGTTCCGCAGAGCAGCGACACGGCGAGAGCCAACCGAATGCCGCGCGGCGGCTTCGGGGCGTGCGAAATGGTGGAATGCGAGCAAGCGCGTATCGTCATGGTAAGCCCCCCTTGTGACGCCCGATCCGTTCCCCCGGACCGATCCGTCGCGAATGTCCCCGCCTCTCCCTCTTCCTGCTTCGGTCCGTGCTCCGTGCCCGTCTTTTGCGGGCGAACGCCTGTCGGCTTGGCGTGGCACGGCCGGTTTTGACGATTGACGTACGGCGCGGCCTCGTTGCATTCAAACGCAATGATGACGACGATCCGTTGCAAAAATTAGCGCATGCCAGCCCTGTCGCGCTTCATCCGATATTTCATGGCGGTCGGGCGGCTGGGGTCGATCCGGCGGGCCGCCGATGAGCTGTCGGTTTCCGCCTCGGCGATCGACCGTCAGATCCTGAACGCCGAGGCGCGGCTGGGCGTGCAGCTGTTCGAGCGGCTGCCGACGGGTCTGCGGCTGACGGCGGCGGGCGAGGTGATGATGGCAGCGGGCGGCCGCTGGCAGAAGCAGCTGGGCGATACGCTGTCGCAGATCGAGGATCTGCGCGGGCTGAAGCGCGGCCATGTCGACATTGCCGTCATCGACGCGCTGGCCAAGGGGCATATGCCCGCCGCGATCCATGCGATCCAGCAGAGCCATCCCGGCATCACCATGGGCGTGCATGTGCTGGGCAACGAACAGGTGCGCCGCGCGATCGCCGCCAACGACGTCGATTTCGGCATCTTGTTCGACCCGCAATCCTATCAGGACCTGACCGTACGCGCCTTTGTTGACGTGGTCCTCGGCATCGTCTCGCCGCCCGGCCATCCGCTGGCGGGCAAGGCGGAGGTCCGCTTCTCTGATTGCGACGGCCAGTCGGTGATCCTGCCCGCCGCGCCGCTGGCGGTGCACCAGCAGGTCGCGGTGCTGGAGGGGACGTCGGGCGTCACGCTCGACCGGCGCGTGACGTCCGACAATATCCAGATGATCGCCTCGCTGATCCAGGAGGGGGACAGCATCGGCATCCTGACCTCGCTGGACGTGTCGACCGAGGTGCGCGCGGGCACGCTGGCCTTTACCCGCATTTCCGACAAGGTGCTGCGCCCGATGACGCTGGCCCTGTGCACCGCGACGGCGCGGACGCCCTCTTATGCCGCCGCGATGGTGCTGCGCGAGATCGAGGCGCGTTTTTCCCAATTCGCCTATATCCCGCCCGCGTCTTAGGCCGGATCGATTCCTCCCCTGGTAGGGGAGGGGGCAGGCCGCAGGCCTGACGGAGGGGTGTCCCGGTGGCAAGCGTCGGTTTCAGCTCGCGACCGGGGACACCCCTCCACCATGCTTCGCATGGTCCCCCTCCCCTTGCAGGAGAGGAATAGAAGAAATGTCGATCCTGTCCTAACGTCGGGCGGGCCGTGCGAGCAGGCGCAGCATCAGTGCCTCCATCCGGGCGGGGTCGATGGTGCGGACGATTTCGGCGCGCTGCTCGCCAAGGCCGGGCTGATAGCCCTCGTTCCACGACAATGTATCGCCATAGCCGGGGCCGAACTGCGTGTTGTAATCCACATAGGCGCTCTGCCGCCCGGTGACGATCGTCGGGTCGAGCCAGACCGCTGCGGCGATCTCGTCCCACATCGGAAAGCCGGGCTCCATGTCGCCGATCCAGCCGGCCACGGCAGGGGGCGACACGGCGCGCAGCTTCGCGATCAGTGACGGGGTCAGCTCGGTCGCGGTCGCCGGGTCGGCGGGTACCACGGTGATGTGCCGCCACGGGCTGCGCGAGACGATGCTGGCGGCCTCGGGATCGAAGCGCCCGTTGAACTCGCGGCGCGGCGAGTGGATGAACTCGCGTGCGAACTGGTCCGCCGACACGCCTTCGCGCGCCTGACGCGGATTGAAGCTGCCGCCCATATAGACCAGCTCCTTGGCCAGCCCGGCAAAGGCGGGATCGAGCCGCTGCGCCAGCGCCAGGTTGGTCAGCGGCCCCATCGCGATGATCGTCACTTGCCCCGGATGCGCGCGGACCATGCGTAGCAGAAAGTTGGCGGCGATCTCTGGCGCGGGGCGGGTGGTCGGGTTGCCGCCGGGCAGGTCGACGGGGTCGTCGGCGTGGTGATAGGGCGGGGTACTCTGCTGGGTCGGCTCGACCCATTGCTTCATCCACGCGCCCTTCCAGATCAGCTTGCCGTACAGTGCCTCCCAGCGTTCGGTCAGCGCCTCGGAATTGACCAGCGGATAGGTCGCGCCGGGGACGACGGGGACGGTCCGGTCCATCCGCTCGACGCCCTTCAGCGCCATGGCGGTGGCGCGATTGACCCAGACATTGCCCGTCACGGTGGTGATGCCCAGCACCTCGACATCGGCCGCGTCCAGCAGCATCGCATGGGCCAGGCCGAAGCCCTCATCGTCGATGATGACGAGGCGGCGTGCCTCCTGCGCCTGTGCGGGCATCGCCGCGACCAGCAGGGCCATCAGGCCGAGTAGAAACGTCCGCATCATCCCATCCCCCGATTCCAGGCGCATTCGCCCAGCACATAGGTGCGCCGCACGGTGCGGTCGTCGCCCAGCACCTGCATCGCGAACAGCCGCGCCGCCAGGTCTGCCCCGGCGGTCCGCCGCGCCAGCAGCGTCGTGGCGGCTTCGTCCAGCACCACGAAGTCGGCCTCCTGCCCTGGCTGGAGCCCGCCAACCCGGTCGGCAATGCCCAGCAGCGAGGCGCTGCCCGCCGTCGCCAGATACAGCGCGCGGAACGGATCGAGCCGCACTTCGCGAGCCAGCGCGGCCTGATAGGCGACACCGGCGGTGTGGAGCATCGAAAAGGAGGTGCCTGCGCCGATGTCGCTGCCCAGACCCAGCCGCATCCCATGCGCGTCGGCCTGTCCGAAATCGAAGAAGCCCGAGCCCAGGAACAGGTTCGATGTCGGGCAGACCGCGACGCCCGCACCCGCCTCGGCCATTCGCGCACAGCTGCGATCGGTCAGGTGGATGCCATGCGCGAAAACCGAGCGGGGGCCGACCAGCCCGAAACGGTCATAGACGTCCAGATAGTCATGGGCGTCCGGGAAACGCTGCGCGACCGCCGCGCATTCATGGCGGTTCTCGGCCAGATGGGTGTGGAGCAGCACGTCCGGGTTGGCCTCCAGCAGGGCGGCGGCCTGGACCAGCTGTTCGTCCGACGAGGTGAGCGCAAAGCGCGGCGTCACCGCATAGCCCAGCCGCCCGCGCCCGCGCCATCGGCGGATCAACGCCTCGCTCTCGGCACGCCCGCTCTCAGGCGTATCGCGCAGGCCGTCGGGGCCCAGGTCCATCAGCACCTTGCCCGACAGGATGCGCATCCGCCGTTCCAGCGCGGCCTCGAACAGCGCATCGACCGAACCGGCATGGACGGTCGGAAAGACCAGCGCGCTGGTCGTGCCGTGGCGCAGCAGCTCGGTCAGGAAGGCACTGGCGACGCTGGCGGCGTGGGCGGGATCGGCAAAGGCCATCTCGGCGGGGAAGATATGCCGCTCCAGCCAGTCGAGCAGTTGCTCGCCGTGCGAGGCGATCCGGTCCATCTGCGGATAATGGACATGCGCATCGACGAAGCCGGGGACGACCAGCCCGGGCAGGTGCTCGACCGGCAGCCCGGCGAAGCGCGGCACCAGCGTCGCATAATCGCCGCGCGCGACGACCAGCCCGTCCTCGACCACGAGCAGCCCATCGGGCTCGTGCCGGATCGCTTCGGAGTCCTTGGCGGGATCGGTGGCGACCGACAGCAGCTCGGCGCGGAAAAGGCGTAGGGTCATGGCAACTCTGGAATGGCAGGGGCGGCGTCGCGATCGAGCGCCAGAAGCTGGGCGAGGACCGACAGCGCGATGACATCGGGCTCCTTGCCCGCGATCATCGGCAGGCCGATGGGGCAGGTCAGCCGCGCACGGGCCTGGTCCGATACCGCGTCGCGGGTCAGCCGGGCGAGGAAGCGGGCGCGCTTGGTCGCCGATCCGATCAGCCCGACATAGGCAAGCGGCGGCCGCATCAGCGCCGCATGGGTGAGCGCATAGTCGAGGCCATGGTCATGCGTCAGGATCAGGATCGCGGCGTCGGCGGGCGCCTCGGCGATACAGTCGGGCAGGCGATCCTCCGCGATGATCGTCACCCCCGGCAGATCGGCCAGCGCGTCCCGGCTGTCGAACCAGGCGAGCCGCAGGGGCAGCCCGTCGATGCGGCGCGCGATCGCCTGTCCGACATGGCCTGCGCCGAACAGATAGAGCGGGCGCTGCCATTGGCCGGATCGCTCGCTCCAGCAGGCGCCCGCCTCGGGACGGTCGCCGCGTGCCGACAGGGGCGTGACCGCCGCCGCCGGGTCGGGATGGCGCGTGACATGCCCCGGATGCAGCCGGGTGGTCAGCGTCGCGCCGGTCGCCACGGCCTCGATCCAGTCGAGCGCGGCGGGGTCGACCCGCTCGATCAACAGCCGCACCCGCCCGCCACAGCATTGGCCGAGCAGGGGGCCGAGCGGATAATCCTGCACCCGCCAGCTGCCCGGCGGATGGGCGAGGATCGCGCGCGCCTGTTCGATCGCCCGGTGTTCCAGCGCGCCGCCGCCGATCGTGTCGACCGAGTCGGTCTCGGTCACGACCATCCGCGTGCCCGCCCCGCGCGGTGCGGACCCTTCGGTCGCGAGGACCGTGACCAGCGCCAGCGGCTCGCCGGGTGGTCCCGCACGCAACCGCGCCGTCCAGGCGGTGCTCATGCCCCCTGGGCCGCCTTGTGCGCCGCGATCGCGCGCAGGATCGCCTCGGGCGTGGCGGGGGCGTCGAGCGGCGGAAAGGCGCGGCGTTCGGGCGCGGTGGCGGCCACCGCCTCGCCCAGCGCCGACAGGACGCATTGGGCCAGCATGAAGGGCGGCTCGCCGACCGCCTTGGAGCGGTGGATGGTCGGCTCGACATTCTCGCCGTCCCACAGTGCGATCGACAGCCGGTCGGGGCGGTCGGCGGCGGTGGGGATTTTGTAGGTGGCGGGCGAATGGGTCAGCAACCGGCCGTCCCCGGCGAAGACCAGCTCCTCGGTGGTCAGCCAGCCCTGGCCCTGCAGGAACCCGCCCTCGATCTGGCCCAGGTCGATCGCCGGATTGAGCGACCGTCCGACATCGTGGAGGATGTCGACCGCCAGCACGCGGTGCTCGCCGGTCAGCGTGTCCACCACGACTTCGGCACAGGCCGCGCCGTACGCGAAATAATAGAAAGGCCGCCCGCGATGCGCCGCGCGGTCATAGGCGATGTCGGGCGTCGCATAGAAGCCGGTCGAGGACAGCGACACGCGCGCCAGATGCGCCTTGCGACACAGGGTGGCGAAGGGGATGGTCTCCGCGCCCGCCACGACCCCCTCGGGGGTGAAGCACACCTCGTCGCCCGCGCAACCGCCGATCGACGCCGCCGCCCCGGCCAGCCGGTCGCGGATGGTGGCGGCGGCGCGGAACGCCGCCATGCCGTTCAGGTCCGCGCCGGAGGAAGCGGCGGTGGCCGAGGTGTTGGGCACCTTGTCGGTACGGGTCGCGGTGATGCGCACCGTGCTGGCGGGCACGGCGAAGACGTCCGCGACGACCTGCGCGACCTTGATATACAGGCCCTGGCCCATCTCGGTGCCGCCATGGTTCACCTGGATGCTGCCATCGGCATAGACATGCACCAGCGCGCCCGCCTGGTTCAGATGGGTGGTGGTGAAGCTGATCCCGAACTTCACGGGCGCCAGCGCGATGCCCTTTTTCAGCACGCTGTGCCGCGCATTGAAATTTCGCACGGCGGCGCGGCGCGCGTCATAGTCGCTGTCACGGCGCAACCGCTCGATCATCGCGGGCGCGATATTGTCGGCGATCGTCATGCCATAGGGTGTCACGTCGCGCCCCGGCCCATAGAGATTGGCGGTCCGCACATCGAGCGGATCGCGGCCCAGCGCGGCGGCGACGACATCCATCACCCGCTCGATCGCCAGCATCCCCTGCGGCCCGCCAAAGCCGCGAAAGGCGGTGGCGGAGACGGTGTGGGTCTTCAGCCGTTCCGACAGGATCTCGATCGCGGGCAGCCAATAGCTGTTGTCCGCATGGAACATCGCGCGGTCGTTGATCGCGGGCGAAAGGTCGACCGTCGCCCCGCACCGCGACGCCAGTGTCAGGACCAGGCCCAGGACATGGCCGTCATCGTCGAAGCCGACATCATAGCCGACCTCGAACTCATGGCGCTTGCCGGTCAGCATCATGTCGTCGTCGCGGTCGCAGCGGAACTTGGCGGGCCGCCCGGTCTTGGCGGCGACCAGCGCGGCGGCGGCGGCGAAGGGCGCGGCCTGCGTCTCCTTGCCGCCGAACGCGCCGCCCATGCGCCGCACCTCGATCGTGACGTCGGCGGAGGTCACGCCCAGCAGATCGGCGACCAGATGCTGGACCTCGCTGGGATGCTGGGTGGAGCTGGCGATATGGACCTGCCCGTCCTCGCCCGGCCGGGCGAGTGCGATCTGCCCTTCCAGATAGAAATGATCCTGCCCGCCCATGGCGAAGCCGCCCGCGCGGCGATGGGGGGCAGCGGCCAGCGCGGCGGCGGTGTCGCCGCGCGCCATGCGTTGGGTCGGCTCGATCAGTGAGGCGGCGGCGCGCGCGTCGGCGATGGTCAGTAGCGCGGGGCGGGGGGCATAGGTGATCCTGCCCAGCCGCGCCGCCCGCCGCGCCGCGTCCCGGCTGGTCGCCGCGACCAGAAAGACCGGCTGGCCGCGATACAGCACCTCGCCCTCGGCCAGCAGCCGGTCGTCATGCGCGACCGGGCTGACATCGTTATGGCCGGGAATGTCCTCCGCCGTGAAGACCGCCACGACACCGGGCGCGGCGCGCACCGCGTCCAGATCCATCGCGACGATCCCGGCATGGGTCTCGGTCGCCTGGCCGAAGGCGAGGTGGAGCAGGTCGGCGGGCTCGGCCTCGTCGTCAATGTATCGGGCCGCACCCGTGACGTGCAGCATCGCGCTGTCATGCGGCAGCGAGGGCTTGGGATCGGTCATCGGCACAGCGCGCGAACCGACACCGGCTCGCCCCGTTCGCGGTGCCACAGCCGCCAGAGCAGGTTGCCTGCGGCTTCCTGCCGATAGGCGGCGCTGCCGCGCACATCGGTCAGCGGATCGAAATCCTCGCGTAGCGCCGCGACGGCGCGGGCGATGCTCGCCTCGGACAGGGCTGCGCCGGTCAGCGCCGCCTCGCAGGCTGCCGCGCGACGCGGGGTCGCCGCCATGCCACCGAACGCGACCCGCGCCTCCGCGACGATGCCGTCCTGCAGGGACAGATGGAATGCGCCGCAGACCGCCGAGATGTCGCTGTCGAAGCGGCGCGACAATTTGCTGATATGGATGACCGCGTCCTTGGCGGGGCGGGGGATGTGGATGCGCTCGACAAACTCGCCCGGCGCCCGGTCCTGCCGTCCATAGGCGAGGAAATAATCCTCCAGCGCTAGCGTCCGCCGCTGCGCCCCCCGGCGCAGGACGATCGAGGCACCCAGCGCGATCAGCGCCGGGGGGCCATCGCCGATCGGCGAGCCATTGGCGATATTCCCGCCGATCGTCCCGGCATTGCGGACCTGAAGCCCCCCGATCCGCCGCACCAGCTCGCCCAGATCGGGATGCAGCCGCGCCAGAGCCTCATGCGCCTCGGCATAACGCACCGCCGCGCCCAGCGTGAGCCCGGCTTCATCTTCCTCGATCCCGCGCAGTTCGGGGATGTCGCCGATGAACACCGGGGTGCCGATGTCGCGCAGGCCCTTCGTCACCCACAGCCCGACATCGGTGGCCCCGGCGATCAGTCGCGCGTCGGGCTGTTCGAGCAGCAGCGCGGCGAGATCGTCGACCGAGCGCGGCGCGAACCAGTCGGTGGTTTCCTCGGTGCGAAGGTCGCGCAGGGCGATGGCAAGCGCCCGGTCGTCGCGGGGGGCTGGCGGTGTCTCCTCCGCTGCGGCCAGGATCGGGCCATAGCCGGTGCAGCGGCACAGATTGCCCGCGATCACATCGGCGACGGGCAGCGCATGACCCGTCGCGCCGATCGCCCGGCCGTGCAGCGACATGACGAAGCCCGGCGTACAGAAACCGCATTGCGAGCTGCCATTGCGCGCCATGCACGCCTGAAGCGGGGTCGGTCCGCCATCACGTGACAGGCTCTCGACGGTCATCACCGCCTTGCCATCGACCATCGGCAGGAAGAGGATACAGGCATTCACCGCGCGCCAGGCGACGCCGTCGCCCTCCGCCTCGCCGAGCAGGACGGTGCAGGCGCCGCAATCCCCCTCGGCGCAGCCTTCCTTGGTGCCGGTGCGGCGCAGGCGATAGCGCAGATGGTCGAGCAGGGTCGCGGTCGGGTCGGCATCGGCGATCGTCACGACCTGATCGTCCAGGAGGAAGCGGATCGTCATAGGCTCACGCGCCCCCCATCCACACGAAGCGCGCGACGAACAGCGCGGCGAGCAGGAACAGGAACCAGTCGCTCCGCGTCGCCTGCCCGCGCAGCGCCTTCAGAATGGCGTGCGCGGTGATGCCGAAGGCCAGGCCATTGGCGATCGAGAAGGTCAGCGGGATCATCGCCACCGTCAGAAAGGCCGGGATCGCCGCCTGCGGATCGTCCCAGTGGATCTCGACCAGCGGCAGCAGCATCAGCCCGCCGACGACGATCAGCGCGGGCGCCGTGGCGGCCAGCGGCACCAGCTGCGCATAGGGCGCGACGAACATGGTCAGCAGGAACAGCAGCCCGGTGACGATGGCGGTCAGGCCGGTGCGCCCGCCCGCCTGTACCCCGGCGGCGCTCTCGACATAGCTGGTCACGGTGCTGGTCCCCGCCACCGCGCCGACCATCGTCGCCACCGCATCGGTCAGCAGGATGCGGTTCAGCCCGGGAATCCGCCCCGCCGCGTCGATCAGCCCGGCGCGCTTCGTCACCGCGACCAGCGTGCCGATATTGTCGAACAGGTCGACGAACAGGAACACGAACAGAATCTCGAACAGCCCCAGCCCATGCCGCCCGCCGACCCCGAACACGCCCGCCAGGTCGACCTGGAAGGCGGTCTGGGTCAGCATGGACAGGCTATAGGGTTCGGGTTTCATCGCGACCTGCCCGGTCGCCCAGGCGACCAGGGTGGTGACGACGATCCCGATCAGCATCGCGCCGCGCACGTTCCAGATGCTGAGCACGCCGATCAGCAACAGGCCGAGCAGCGCCAGCGCCGCCCCCGGCTGAGTCAGCGGACCGAGCGCCACCAAAGTCGCGGGACTGGCGACGACGATGCCCGCATTCTTCAACCCGATGAACCCGATGAACAGGCCGATCCCGCCCGCCACCGCCGCGAACAGGTGCGGCGGGATGACCGACACGATCAGCTGCCGCACGCCGGTCAGCGTCAGGACCAGGAAGCAGAAGCCCGAGATCAGCACGCATCCCAGCGCGATCGGCCAGGGAATGCCCATCTGCTGCACCACGGTGAAGCTGAAATAGGCGTTCAGGCCCATGCCCGGCGCCAGCGCCAGCGGTACATTGGCGACGAACCCCATCAGGATCGAGGCGAAGGCGGCGGCGAAGCAGGTCGCGGCGGCGACAGCGGCGACCGGCATCCCCGCCTGTCCCAGGATCACCGGATTGACCAGCACGATATAGGCCATGGTGAGGAAGGTGGTGACGCCCGCCAATATTTCGGTCCGGGCGGAGGTGCCGCGCGCGGCCAGCTGGAACCGGCGTTCCAGCACGGTCGCCGCCGGTCGTTCGTCGCTTGCCCTGTCCGTCATGCCGTCCCCCGGAAATTCCGCCTGGCCCCGTCATGCCAGCATGGGCCTGCGCGATCTACATCAATCATTTTCATCCATCGTTGCAAAAAAGCGCGCACCTCCTTGTCGATGCTCGGCCACGAATCAAGCGATCGACACTCCCTACGTTCCTCCCCTTGCAGGGGAGGTGGCAGGCCGCAGGCCTGACGGAGGGGTGTCCCGGTGGCGAAAGAGGTCGGCGCTCGCAACCCGGGACACCCCTCCACCATCCTTCGGATGGTCCCCCTCCCCTTGCAGGGGAGGAATGAGCGTCCAGACCTCGCGACCCCCGCGCGTATTCCGGCAACGCGACGTGCCGGATATTGCGATGGGCGAGCCGGAGCTGGCCCCCTAGACAGGCGAGGATCACAAACGGGGGATAGCGGATGAACGCCGGTGGAAATGGCGGCTGGGGGCGTATGCGCGCCGGTGCGGCGGGCGTGATGGCGATATTGGCGGCGACCATGCCCGGTGGGGCAGCGCTTTCACGGACGCCGCAGATGCCCGAGGCGCGGACGGCGGCCTATCTGGACCGGATCGCGGACAGTCCGCCGCGCCTGCGCCTGTTCCTGCAGGGGATGCCCAAGGGCGGCGACCTGCACAATCATGCGGGCGGCGCGATCTATGCCGAGGATATGCTGCGCTGGGCGGCGGCGGACGGGCTGTGCCTGTCGACCGATCCGGTCGGCGTGGCGCCGCCGCCCTGCGACGTGCCCGGCCGGGTCGCGGCGGCGGAGCTGATCCGCGACTATCCGCGCTATGCGGCGTTCGTCGACGGCTTTTCCACGCGCGGGCAGGAGGCGGGGACGGGTGACCCGCGCGTGTCGGGCTATGACCGCTTCTTCTCCACCTTCGCCGCCTTCTGGCCGATCGCCGCGCGGCATGGCGGAGAGGTGATCGCGCTGACCCGGCAACAGGCCGCCGCCGACGGCGTATCCTATGCCGAACTCAGCGCCGGGTCGGCGGCGACGCAGCCGTTGCTCGCCAAGCTGGGCGAGGGCGACGTGCGGGATCTGGCGGCGCTGTACGACCGGATCGCACCCGAACTGCCGAATGCGGTACAGGTGACGCGCGCGCAATATGACCGCTATGAGGCTGAAATGGCGGCGATCGACGGTTGCGCCACGCCTGCGCCCAAACCTGCCTGCGCGACCGAAATCCGCTATCAATATGCCGCGATCCGCACCCGGCCGCCGGAACAGGTTTTCGCCGAACTCGCGCTGGGCTTCGCGCTGGTGCAGGCCGATCCGCGCTTCGTCGCGGTCAATATCGTCGCGCCCGAACATGACCCGGTCGCGCTGCGCGATTATGCGCTGCACATGCGGATGCTGCGCTTCCTGAAGGAACGCTATCCGGCGGTGCCGCTGTCGCTCCATGCGGGCGAGTTGACGCTGGGGCTGGTGCCGCCGCGCGACCTGGCCTTTCATATCCGCGACGCCGTGGAGGTCGCGGGCGCGCGGCGGATCGGGCATGGCATCGACATATCCTATGAGGGTGATGCCAAGGCGCTGCTGGCGCGCATGGCGCGCGACCGGGTGGCGGTGGAGATCAACCTGACCAGCAATGCGGTGATCCTGGGCGTGAAGGGCCGCGACCATCCGCTGTCGCTCTATCGCGAGGCGGGAGTGCCTGTGGTGCTGTCGACCGATGACGAAGGCGTCTCGCGCAGCGACATGACCAACGAATATCTCCGCGGCGTGACCGAGCAGCATCTGGGCTATCGCGACCTCAAGCAGATGGCGCGCGATTCGCTCCATTATGCGTTCCTGCCGGGCGCCAGCCTGTGGCAGGACCGTGCGGGCGGCCCCCGCGTCGCGGCCTGTCGCGAGCTGGCTTCCGACGCCTGCCGCCGCTTCACCGCCACCCATGCCAAGGCCCGGCTCGAAGCCCGGCTGGAGCGCGACTTCGATCGGTTCGAGCGCCAGTCCCTTGACTGATGCCGCGTCGGGGCGAGCGAAAAATCCGCGCGCTTGGGACGAAATTCTGCGCTTCTGGAGATCGGTTCGGCGACGCTAACAATCGGGCCGTTGGCGGGCGGGGCACAGGGGATCATCCGGCGGACGATCGGGGGACCGCGCCCAGGGCCCAGGCGGAACGGCATGTTGGGGGCAATGATGAACTGGACGAAATGGTCGCTGCTGTCATGCGCGACATGGATCATTCAACCCTGCGCGGCACAGACCGCGCCGCCGGCCAGCGGCGCGGTCGCGCCTGCGGAGGCGGCGGCGCAGGACTATCTGCCCGACATCGTCGTCACCGCCGAAAAGCGCGAGGCGGGGCTGCAACGCGTGCCCCAGGCGATCACGGCGCTGACCGGCGATGCGCTGGTGGCGAACAACATCAACAGCTTCCAGGATCTGAGCGCGCTGGCCCCCGGCCTGACCGTCGGCAATGCCGAGGGGGAGCGGACCACGATCTCGATCCGCGGCGTCGGACAGGAGGCGAACCAGAACGACGTCGCCGCGCCGTCGGTCTCCTATCATCAGGACGGCGTCTATATCGTGTCGCCCTTCGCGCTGGGCGGCAATTTCCTGGATGTCGGGCGGGTCGAGGTGCTGCGCGGGCCGCAGGGGACGCTGTTCGGCCAGAATTCGACCGGCGGGGCGATCAACCTGGTCACCGCCGCCCCCAAGCTCGGCCGGACCGAGGGCTATCTCGACGCGGCCTATGGCTCGTTCGACTATCGCAACCTGCGTTCGGCGGTGAACCTGCCGATCGGATCGACCATGGCGGTGCGCGGGGCGGCAAGCTGGCTGAAGCAGGACGGCACCACCACCAATATCGCATCGGGGCAGAAGCTGGACCAGCGCAACGACGCGGCCTGGCGTATCCAGCTGCTGTGGCAGCCGGTCGACACGCTCCGTATCGACCTGACTGCGCAGCAGTTTCGCAGCGACACCAACGGCCCGGCCCGCTTCGGCCTGCTCGATCCGACGCCGCGCCGCGATGCGGATGGCGATCGCCAGCTGTCGCAGGATTCGCCGTCGCACCTGTTCCTGCGGTCGCAACTCTACAGCGCCGTCGTGACCTGGGACCTGCCGGGCTTTACCGTCAAATATCTCGGCAGCCATCAGCGCGAGGATATCCGCAAATATCGGGACAACGACTTTTCCAACGTCGCGCTGGTCGGCCCGCTGGCGGTGGAGCGCAGCTTCTACGAGCGGCAGGATCAGGCGCACCGATCCTATACATCCGAACTCAACCTCGTTTCGCGCCAGCCCCTGTTCGGGGCGGTCGACTGGGTGCTGGGCGCCTTCTGGTTCCAGCAGAAGATCGACGCGCATTCGTTCGAGCGTGTCGACCGCAACCGCAACGGGGTGTTCGACCCGTTCAACCCGGTCGCCAATAACGGCCTGCCGCCCGCGGGCGATATCGGCTTCCAGAGCGACTTCTTTCCCGAGCGGCGCTCCTTCTCCTTCTACGGCCAGGCGACATGGCACGCGACCGAGCGGCTGCGCATGACCGGCGGCCTGCGCTACACCGACGACCGGGCGACCAATCGCAACTTCAATTTCTTCACCCTGTCGACCGGCCGGCCGACTGCGAACATCACGTCGCAGGCGACGGCGCTGACCGGCCGGGCGGCGGTGGAATTCGACCTGGGCCGGGGGCGGATGGCCTATGCCTCGTACACGCGGGGGTTCAAGCCGGGCGGCAACAACCTGACCTTCGGCATTCCCGACGTCGCCGAGGATTTGGTGCTGCGCACCTTCCGCCCGGAGCGGATCGACGCCTATGAGCTGGGGCTGAAGGCCGATTTCCTCGACGGGCGGCTGCGCGCCAATCTGGCGGGGTTCGGTTACGACTATACCGACCTGCAATATATGACCAGCGACCCACGCAACCGGTCGAGCGGCGTGGCGAACATCCCGCACAGCCGCATCCTGGGCGCCGAGGCCGAGCTGACCTTCGCGCCCAGCCGCGACCTGCGGTTCAACACCGGGCTGACCTTCCTCGACAGCAAGATCAGCGGCCATGTCCGGGCGCTGGACAGCGTGAACGCGACGGCGGCGGAGCGCGATCTGGTCGTCAATCGGCGGGTGAACATCTTCGCGCCCGCCGTCACGCTGGCCCGCGCGGCGGTGATCGGCGACCTGTACGGCAATGAGCTGGCCAAGACGCCCGCCTTCAGCGGCACGGCGGGCGTCAGCTGGAGCCATCGGTTCGGCGCGGGGCCCAGCGGCTATGCCTCGGGCCTGTTGATCCGGCGCGGCGCGATGCAGTCGCGCGTGTTCAACAATCCCGCGATCGACCATGTGCCGGGCTATACCCAGGTCAATCTGACCGGCGGGGTCCGCTGGGACAGTGGCTGGGATCTCAGCCTGAGCGCGCAGAACCTGTTCGACACCGACGGGATCAGCACGCGCTTCACCGACGTCTTCGGCGTCAACGCCACTTTCGACCAGCTGATCCCGCCGCGCACCATCGTCGCGCGCGTCCGGTACAGTTTCTGAGTCGAGCCATGAAGGGAGACACGCGCATGACCCAGGCGACCGAAGAGGAGCGGCGGCTCGCCATGCTGCAGGCCGAGCGCCTGGGGCTGGTCCTGCCCCCGGCGGCGGTGGACGGCGTGGTGGCCAATCAGCGGTTGCTCGCCCGGCACCAGGCGGTCGTGCGCGATGCGGCCAGCGGGGATGCGCGATGATGGACAGTGCCATCGCCATCGCCGCCGATGTCCGCGCGGGGCGGCGTTCCGCGCGGGGGATCGCGACGGAAACGCTCGACCGCATCGCTGCGCGGGGGGCGATGAACGCCGCCACCCGGCTATTGCATACCCACGCGCTGGCCGATGCCGAGCGGGTCGACGCGCTGGTCGCCGCCGGGGGCGATCCGGGGCCGCTGGCGGGCGTGCCCTTCGCGGTCAAGGACCTGTTCGACGTCGCCGGGGAGACCACCACCGCCGGGGCACGGCAGCGGGCCGATGCCCCGGCGGCGACCCGCGATGCCGAAGTCGTCGCGCGGCTGCGCGCCGCCGGAGCGGTGCTGGTCGCGACCACCAATATGGATGAATTCGCCTACGGCTTCTCGACCGAGAATGCGCATTACGGCACCACCCGCAACCCACGCGATCCGGAGCGGCTGGCGGGGGGATCGTCGGGCGGGTCGGCGGCTTTGGTCGGGGCGGGGCTGGTGCCGCTGGCGCTGGGATCGGACACCAATGGGTCGATCCGCGTGCCCGCCAGCCTGTGCGGCATATATGGCCTGCGCCCGACCTTCGGGGCGCTGTCGGTCGAGGGCGTCTTTCCCTTTGTCGAGCGGCTGGACACGGTGGGCGCCTTTGCCCGTTCCCCCGAGGATCTGGCGCTTGCGCATGAGATAATGGGCGGCGCCATGGCGTCACCGGCGGATGCGCCGTTGCGCGTCGCCGTGCTGGGCGGCTGGTTTGCGCGGCTGGCCGATCCGGTGGTGCTGGCCGGGATCGCGCGGATCGCGGACCATCTGCAAGCCGGGCCGCCGGTGGAGCTGCCTTCCGCCGCCGCCGCGCGGTCGGCCGGGTTCGTGCTGACCGGTGCGGAGGGCGGATATCGCCATCTGACCGCGCTGCGCCGCGACGCGATGGCGTTCGACCCGGCGACGCGCGACCGGCTGATCGCGGGGGCGCTCCAGCCGGTGGCTGCGGTTCGCGAGGCGGAGGCGGTCGCCGAACGCTTCACGGCCGAACTGATGGCCGCGCTGGCCGAGCACGACCTGTTGCTGGCCCCCGCCACGCCGATGCCAGCACCTCGGATCGACGCGACGACGATCGAGATCGACGGCCAGACCCTGTCGGCGCGCGCCGATTTGGGCCTGCATACCCAGCCGCTGAGCCTGGCGGGCGTGCCGATCCTGTCGGTGCCATTGCGCCAGCCCGAGGGGGCGATGCCGATCGGGGTACAGCTGATCGCCGCCGCCGGGCGTGAGGCGCTGTTGTTCGAGACGGCGGCGGCGCTCGTATCGGTGGGGCTGGTGGCATGATGCGCGCGACACCCCGTTCGCTGCGCGGCATGGTCAGCGCGCCGCATCATCTGGCGGCGCAGGCCGGGCGCGACGTGCTGGCCGAGGGCGGCTCGGCGGTCGAGGCGGCGGTGGCGACGGCGGCTTGCCTGGCGGTCGTCTATCCGCACATGACCGGGATCGGCGGCGATGGTTTCTGGCTGGTCGCCGAGCCGGACGGGCGGACCTGGGCGATCGACGGCTGCGGTGCGGCGGCGATGGCGGCGGATCGCGCGCTGTACCGCGACCATGCGACCATCCCGTGGCGCGGGGCCCTGGCGGCGAACACCGTCGCGGGCACCGTGGCGGGGTGGCAGGCGGCGCTGGCGCAGAGCGGGGCGAGCCTGTCGCTCGACCGGCTGCTGCGCGATGCGATCCATCATGCGCGGACCGGCGTGGCCGTCACCGCCGGCGGGGCGCAGATCGCCGCCACGGTTTCGGCCGCGCTGCGCGACCTGCCCGGCGACTATGCACGCATCTTCGAGCCCGAGGGGCGTCCGCTGGCCGAGGGCGATCTGTTGCGCCAGCCCGCGCTGGCGACGTCGCTGGAGCGGCTGGCGGGCGAGGGGCTGGACGGCTTTTACTGCGGTGCGCTGGCGCAGGACATCGCCGCCGACCTTGCGATGCTCGGCAGCCCCATCGCGGCGGCGGACCTCGCCGCCTTCGCCGCGCTGCCGGTGGAGCCGTTGGCCGTGGACATCACCGGCGCGCGTCTCTTCAACCTGCCGCCGCCGACGCAAGGGGTGGCGTCGCTGCTGATCCTGGCACTGTTCGACCGGCTGGGCGCAGGCATGTGCGACGGCTTCGACCATGTCCACCGGCTGGTCGAGGCGACGAAACAGGCCTTTCGCTGGCGCGACGCGCATGTCGGCGATCCGGCGACGATGACCGCCGGGGCGCAGGCGCTGCTCGACGACAAGGCCATGCTCGATGCGATGGCGGCGGCGATCGACCCCGATCACGCCGCGCCCTGGCCGCATCCCCCGGCGCTGGGCGACACGACCTGGTTCGGCGCGGCCGATGCGCGGGGTCAGGTGGTCAGCTGTATCCAGAGCACCTATTTCGAGTTCGGATCGGGCCTGGTCCTGCCGCGCACCGGCATCACCTGGCAGAATCGGGGCTGCTCCTTCGCGCTGGACGGTGACGGCCCCAACCGGCTGCACCCCGGTGCACGGCCCTTCCACACGTTGAACCCGGCGCTGGCGCGGTTCGCGGACGGGCGGGTCATGGCCTATGGCACGATGGGGGGCGAGGGGCAGCCGCAGACCCAGGCGGCGATCTTCACCCGCCACGCCCAATTCGGCCAGCCCTTGCAGGCGGCGATCGACGCGCCGCGCTGGCTGCTCGGGCGGACCTGGGGCGACCAGAGCACCACGCTAAAGATCGAGGCGGGGTTCGACCCCGCCTTGTACGAGCAACTGCGCGCGGCAGGCCATGCGGTGGAGACCGTACCCGGCTGGTCGTCGATGATGGGCCATGCCGGGGCGATCCTGCGCCATCCCGGCGGCCTGCTGGAAGGCGCGACCGATCCGCGCAGCGATGGGATGGTGGCGACATGGTGAACGCATCAGGAGCCCGCGCGGCGGCCCGCTGCCTCGAACTGTCGCGCGCGCCCTATAGTGATGTGCCCGACGGGCTGTTTCGTGGTTGGCTGACCCCCGCCTATCGCGCCACGATCGAGCGGGTCGGGGCGTGGATGGAGGCGGCGGGCATGACGGTGCGCCGCGATGCCGCGATCAACTTGATCGGCCGCTATGAGGGGACGCGTCCCGACGCCCCCGCGCTGGTGATCGGCAGCCATCTGGACAGCGTCCGCGACGCGGGGGCCTATGACGGGCCGCTGGGCGTGATGCTGGGCATCGAATGCGTCGCCGCGCTCCAGGCCGAGGGACGGCGGATGCCCTTTGCGATCGAGGTGATCGGTTTCGGCGACGAGGAGGGCTCGCGCTTTCCCGCCGCGATGCTGGGCAGCCGCGCGGTCGCGGGCACGCTGCCGCCCGGCGCGGCCGACATGGCCGATGCCGGGGGGATCACCATCGACGCCGCGCTGCGCGACTTCGGCAGCCGGGCGGATGCGCTGACCATGGCGGCGCGCGCGCCGGGCACGCTGCTCGCCTATCTGGAGGCGCATATCGAACAGGGCCCGGTGCTGGAGGCCGAGGGGCTGGCGCTGGGCACCGTGACCGGCATCGCGGCGCAGCTGCGGCTGGAGGTGACGGTGACGGGCTTTGCGGGCCATGCCGGGACGGTGACGATGACGCTGCGCCGCGATGCGCTGGCCGCCGCCGCGCGGATGGTCTCGGCGATCGAGGACATTGCGCGCGCCGACCAGTCCGAGCTGGTGGCGACGGTCGGGCGGATGGCGGTCGCGCCGGGTGCGGCGAACGTCATTGCGGGCGAGGTGCGCTTCACCGTCGACATTCGCGCGGGGACGACCGACCGGCGTGACCGGGCCGCCGCCGCGATTCATGCGGCGATGCAGGCCATCGCGCGCGACCGCGATGTCGCGCTGTCGGTCGCGACGATCCACGACCTGCCCCCCACGCCCTGCGATCCGCGGCTGATGAACCTGCTGGACGCCGCGATACTGGCGACCGGGCAACCCGCCCGGCGGTTGATGTCGGGGGCGGGGCATGACGCGATGGCGATGGCCGCGCTCGGCCCCGTCGCGATGCTGTTCCTGCGCTGTGCCGGGGGGATCAGCCATCACCCGGCCGAGCATGTCGATCCGGCCGATGCCGATGCCGCCCTGGCCGCGATGCGCGGCTTTATCGAGCTTTTGGGAGAAGATGATCGTGACGCCTGACCTGTTCGGTGAGATCGACCCGCCGCAGCGCCTGTTGATGGGGCCGGGGCCGGTCAATGCCCATCCGCGCGTGCTGCGCGCGATGAGCGCCGATCTGCTCGGCCAGTTCGACCCGGAAATGACCGGGTACATGAACCAGGTCATGGCGCTCTATCGGCCGGTGTTCGGGACGGAGAATCACTGGACCTTCCTGATCGACGGTACCGCGCGCGCGGCGATCGAGGCGTCTTTGGTGTCGCTGCTGGCGCCGGGCGACCGGCTGCTGGTCATCGATTTCGGCCGCTTCGGCCTGCTCTTGCAGGAGATCGGCGAGCGGATCGGCGCGCGGGTCGAGCGGCTGTCGGTGCCCTGGGGGGAGACGGTGCCGCTCGACGCCATCGCCGAGGCGATCGCGCGCGTCGAACCGATGGTCGTCGCCTGCGTGCACGGCGATACCTCGACCACCATGGCGCAGCCGCTCGACGGGGTAGGGGCGCTGGTCCGGGCGGCGGGGGCGTATCTCTATGTCGACGCCACCGCGACGCTGGGCGGGATGGAGATCGCCACCGACCGCTGGGGCGCGGATGTCGTGACCGGCGGCTTGCAGAAATGCCTGGGCGGTCCGTCGGGCTCGGCCCCGATCACCATCTCGCCGCGCGCCGCCGAGCGCATCCTTGGCCGTCGCCATGTCGAAAAGGGCATCCGCCGCGACGACATCGTCGATGCGGGCGGCGTGCGCATCGGGACCAACTATTTCGACCTCGCCATGATCATGGACTATTGGTCGGAGAAGCGGCTGAACCACCATACCGAAGCCACGACGATGCTCTACGGCGCGCGCGAATGTGCCCGCGTCGCACTGGGCGAGGGGCTGGAGGCGCGGTTCGCGCGCCATGCGGCGGCGGGCCGGGCGGTGGTGGCCGGGGCCCGCGCGCTGGGGCTGGAGGTGTTCGGCGACGACCGCTTCCGCATGACCAACGTCACCGGCATCCATATCCCGCAGGGCGTCGACGGCGAGCGGGTCCGCACCCGGATGCGCGAGGATTTCGAGATCGAGATCGGCACCGCCTTCGGCCCGCTCCAGGGCAAGGTCTGGCGGATCGGCGCGATGGGCTACAACGCGATGAAGCACAAGGTGCTGCTGACGCTGGCCGCGCTGGAGGCGGTGTTGCGGGCGGAGGGGTTGGTGTTGCCCGCCGGCGCCGGGGTCGATGCCGCGCTCGAAAGCTATGCGGCATGACCGCGCGGCGCGACCTGATCGGCTATGGCGCGACGCCGCCCGATCCCCGCTGGCCCGGCGGCGCGCGCGTCGCGGTGCAGTTCGTCGTCAATGTCGAGGAAGGCGCGGAGAACAGCGTCCTGAACGGCGATGCGGGGTCGGAGGCATTCCTGTCCGAGATGGTCGGCGCGGTCAGCCATCCCGCCCGCGCCATGGCGATGGAAAGCCTGTACGAATATGGCGCGCGTGCCGGGTTCTGGCGGCTGCACCGCCTGTTCGCCGAGCGGCAGGTGCCGGTGACGGCCTTCGCGGTCGCCACCGCCATGGCGGCCAATCCGGCGACGGTCGACGCGATGCTGGCCGCCGATTGGGAAATCGCCAGCCACGGCTATCGCTGGATCGACTATCAATATGTCCCGCCCGAGGTGGAGCGCGCGCACATCGCCGAGGCGATCGCCCTGCACACCCGGCTGACCGGCACCCGGCCGCTCGGCTGGTATCAGGGGCGGACCTCTCCCACTACCGCCGCCTTGGTCGCGGCCGAGGGCGGGTTCGTCTATGACGCGGACAGCTATGCCGACGACCTGCCCTATTGGGATCGTCGCCACGCCGAGGCGAATGGCGGGCGGGCGCAACTGATCGTGCCCTACACGCTCGACGCCAATGACATGAAGTTCGTCGCCTATAACGGCTTTGCCGATGGCGAGCCCTTTTTCCGCTATCTGCGCGACACGTTCGAGCAGTTGCGGGCCGAGGGCGGGCGGATGATGTCGGTCGGCCTGCACGGCCGCATCGGCGGTCGCCCGGCCCGCGCGGCGGCGCTGGCCCGCTTCGTCGACCATGTCATCGCCAGCGGCGACGCCTGGATCGCGCGCCGCATCGATATCGCCCGACACTGGAAGGAGGTGCATCCCGCATGATGCCCGAAATGATCATCGACGATCCCCAGGTCGTGGCCGAGGTGACGGCCGCCTTCCACGCCTATGAAGCCGCGCTGATGGCCGATGACGTGCCAGCGATGGACCGGCTGTTCCACGATCATCCGACCACCATCCGCTACGGCGTGGGCGAGGTGCTGTACGGCGCCGACGCCATCCGCGCGTTCCGCAAAGGGCGCGGCGGGTCGCCGCAACGTCGGCTGGGCATGGTCGCGATCCACAGCTTCGGCCGCGACCATGCCACCGCCAATGCCGAGTTCTTCCGCGACGGCGACACGCGACGCGGACGCCAGAGCCAGAGCTGGGTCCGCTTCGCCGACGGATGGAAAGTCGTCGCCGCGCATGTCTCCATCGAGGGAGCGGGATCGTGACCGATTTCAATAGCCTGTCGGACGCCGCGTTCGTCGCACGCTATGCCAGCGTGGTCGAGCATTCGCCCTGGGTGGTGGAGCGCGCGGCGGCGCGGCGGCCCTTTGCCGATCTGGCGGACGGGATCATGGCGGCGCTGGCCGCCGCCACGCCCGAGGAACGCCTGTCGGTGATCCGCGCGCACCCCGAACTGGCCGGACGCGCCGCGATCGCGGGCACGCTGACCGAGGAGTCGCGCAGCGAGCAGGCCTCGGCCGGGCTCGACCGCATGACCCGCGAAGAATTCGAGCGGTTCCACGCGCTGAACGCCGCCTATCGCGAGCGGTTCGGCTTTCCCTTTGTCATCTGCGTCCGGTTGACCGACCGGGCGGGCATATTGCGCGCCATGGCCGAGCGGCTGGCGCATGACCGCGAGGCAGAGATCGCGACCGCCCTGACCGAGATCGGCCATATCGTCCGCCTGCGACTGGAGACCCTGTCATGACCCATCCCATCGGCCTGGCCGCGCTGGCGGAGCAGGTTGCGCACGATCTGGAACGCCTGGCGCATGGCGGCCCCGCCTGGACCCGGCCGCAAAGCGATGCGGAGGGGCATGTCCATGACGTCATCATCATCGGCGGCGGGCAGAGCGGGCTGGGCGCCGCCTTCGGCCTGATGCGCGAGCGGGTGTCCGACATCCTGGTGCTGGACGAGAATCCGGCGGGCTATGAGGGGCCGTGGGACACCTATGCGCGGATGATGACGCTGCGCACGCCCAAGCATCTGACCGCGATCGACATGGGTATCCCCTCGCTGACCTTCCGCGCCTTCTGGGAGGCGCAGCATGGGGCCGAGGGGTGGGCGGCGCTCGACAAGATCCCCCGGCGCGACTGGATGGCCTATCTGCGCTGGTATCGCGCGGTGCTGGACCTGCCGGTGCGCAACGAGGCGCGGGTCACGCTGATCGAGCCACTAGGCATACAGGGGGCGGGTGGGCGGTTCCGCGTGCATCTGGCGGACGATGCGCCGCTGCTGGCGCGCAAGGTGGTGCTGGCGACGGGTATCCAGGGCGGCGGCCACTGGCATGTTCCCGCCATGGTGCGCGAGCGCGTGGACCCGAGCCGTTATGCGCATACCTCGGCGGCGATCGACTATGCCGCGCTTGTGGGCAAGCGGATCGCGCTGCTGGGGGCGGGGGCCTCGGCGTTCGACAATGCCCATGCAGCGCTGTCCGCGGGCGTGGCGGAGGCGCATGTCTTCGTCCGTCGACCCGCGCTGCCGCGCGTCAATCCGATCCGGCATATGGAGCGCAGCGGCATCGTCGGGCGCTTCGCGGCGCTGGACGATGAGGCCAAATACCGGATGATGGTCGCCTTTTTCGACCGCAGCCAGCCGCCGACCAACGACACCTTCGACCGCGCCTCGGCGCTGCCGGGGTTCCAGCTGCATCTGGGTACGCCCTGGCTCGACGTGGCCGACAGCGGCGAGGGGGTCGCGGTGACGACGCCGCGCGGGACCGAGACGTTCGATTTCCTGGTCCTGTCGACCGGCCTCGTCACCGATCCGGCGCTCAGGCCGGAGCTGGCGCTGGTCGCGGACGGCATCGCGCGCTGGTCCGATCGCTATCGCCCGGCGGACGGGGCCCATCCGCTGATCGACGCGCATCCCTATCTGGGGCCCAATTTCCAGTTCCTGCCGCGCGAGCCAGACCAGGCGGCGGCGCTGCACGGGCTGTTCGCGTTCAACTATTCGGGGCTGATCAGCCTGGGCCTGTCCGCCTCGGCGCTGTCGGGGCTTCGCCATGCGCTGCCCCGGCTGGTCGCGGGGGTCGCCGACCAGCTGTTCCTCGACGACCGCGATGCGATGATGGCGGCCTATCTGGATTATGACGAGCCCGAGTTCGTCGGCTCCTGGCCGCGCCGGGAGGCGGCGGCATGAGCGCGACCCTTTCCACCCATGTCCTCGACACGGTGCGCGGCGGTCCGGCGGCGGGGGTGGCCGTCACCCTGTTCGACGGGGAGGGCGCGCCCTTGTTCGAGGGAGTGACCGATGCGGACGGGCGCTGCCCGGCGCTGGCGGCCTTGCGCCTTTCGCCGGGACGTTACGCCCTGCGCTTCGCGGTCGCGGACTATTTCCGGGCGGCCGGGGTGGCGTTGGCCGATCCGCCCTTTCTGGACCGGGTGACGATCGACTTCGGCATCGCCGGGGCGGGGGGGCATTATCATGTGCCGCTGCTCGTCTCCCCCTACAGCTATTCGACCTATCGGGGCAGCTGAGCCCTCTGTTTTCGTACCGGAGTGACGTGATGATCCGCCGCCTGCTCGCGACCATCGAACCCTATGTGCTGATGCTGTTGGCGACGGTGCTGATCGCGACATTGCTGCCGCCACGCGGGGTCGGCGTGCGGTTCTTCGACATCGCCGCCGATACCGCGATCGTCGCCTTGTTCTTCGTCCACGGGGCCAAGCTGTCGCGTAGCGCGCTGCTGGCGGGGGCGCGGCACTGGCGGTTGCATGCGGCGATCCTGGCGACCAGTTTCGTGCTGTTCCCGCTGCTGGGCCTGATCCTGGCGGGCAGCGGGCTGGTCGCGCCGAACCTGGCCACGGGGCTGTTGTTCCTGACCCTGTTGCCCTCGACGGTGCAATCCTCGATCGCCTTCACCGCGATCGCGCGCGGCAATGTCGCGGCGGCGGTGTGCAGCGCGTCGCTGTCCAACCTGCTGGGCATCGCCGTCACGCCAGCACTGGCCGCCTTGCTGCTGCCCGGCACCGGCGGGGTGGCGCTGTCGTTCGACTCGGTGCGCACCATCGTGCTGCAACTGCTGGTGCCCTTCGCGGCGGGGCATTTGCTGCGGCCGTGGATCGGCGATTGGATCGCGGCGCGCAAGCGGCTAGTGACCACGCTCGATCGCGGGTCGATCCTGTTGGTCGTCTATACCGCATTCGGCGCGGCGGTGAGCGAGGGGCTGTGGTCGCGGGTCGGGGCGGGGGAACTGGCGGCGCTGGTCGGCTGGTGCGCGCTGCTGCTGGCGCTGGTACTGGCGCTGACCGGCGTGATGGCGCGCGCGATGAAGCTCGCCCCGGCGGATGCGGTGGTGATGCGCTTCTGCGGCTCGAAGAAGAGCCTGGCGACCGGCGTACCGATGGCGGGCGTGCTGTTCCCGCCCGCGCAGGTCGGCGTCGTCCTGCTGCCCGTCATGGTCTTTCACCAGTTGCAGCTGATCGCCTGCGCCTTTCTCGCCCGGCGGCTGGCCGACGCGGCGGACGCCCCGATGCCGGTCGCGCCTATGTCTCCAGCCGCGCAAACTCTTCCTTGAGCATGTCGACGAAGCTGCTGAGATAGATGGGCAGCACCCGCCCGCGTTGCAGCAGCATCGACACGCTGGCCGGGCGGACGATCCCCTCGGCCAGCGGCACCCAGCACAACTCGCCCGCCGCCAGCTCGCGCTCCAGCCCGATGCGCGACAGAAAGGCGATGCCGATCCCGGCACGGACCAGGTTCTTGAGCGTGTCGACCCGCTCCACGGTGGCGACCCGCTTCAGCGGTACGTCGCTGGCGTCGAACAGGTCGTGGAGTACGCTCTGCTTCAGCCAGTCGTCGTTCGGCGTCACGACCGGATGCGGAATGCAGTCGGGCAGCGTCACCCGGTCGAGCGCGGCCAGCGGATGGCCCGGCGGCACGATGACGCCGATCGGCGTCTGGACATGCGCGACGGTCGCAGTACGCGGGGTGCCGGTCAGGTCGAAGGCGCAGATGACGTCCGCCTCCTTGGCCAGCAATTCCGCCTTCACCCGGTGATTGCCCCCCGCCAGCAGCGAGAATTCGATCAGCGGATAGCGTTCCTGATGGCGGGCGATGGCACGGGGGACGATCTGGTCGGCCAGGCTTTCAGCGGCGGCGATCCGGATCACGCCGCGCTCGCCACCGCGTAGACGCAGCATGTCGTGATGCAGCGCGACGCTCTCGCGCTTCCAGCGCCGGATATAGCCGAGCAGCGCCTCGCCCGCCGCCGTCGGGCGTATCCCGCGCGGCATCCGGACGAACAGCTGGACCTGAAGCTCGTCCTCCAGCTGCAATAGCTGCCGATTGACCGCCGAGGATGCGATGTTCAGCGTTTCCGCCGCCTTGCGGATCGAACCCTGGCGGATCGCCTGGTCGAAATAGAGCAATCCCGTCTTGATCAGGACCATCGTCGCCCCTTGTCCCGTCTGGCCGCTGGCGCGCCGGTCATCCGCAAATGGTGGGATATTGGCAAGCATAATGTGGCCGCTGCCGCGCCGACCCGGGATGCGGGGCATGGCGGCGGCCCGGTGGTACGACGATCATTGGTACAGTCGCGGGTTCGGGCCGGGTGCGGGGGGCGGTGCTGCGGCCCGTTTTTATCCCTCTCCCTTCTGCGAGGGGCGAGGGAAAGACAAATGTCGATCCAGTCCCAGGCGTCGCGCTTGGCGCCGGAACGGCTTGCCGGTGGCGCGCCGGACGATAGTGTCTCGCCCGAACCGCAGCGGAGGGTGAAGCGTGCCACGGATGAACGAACGACGCGCGGTGCTGCGTAACGCGATATTGCTGCCTGCCGCCGGCTGGGGTGCCGCGCATGGACGCTTGCTCGCCGAGGCGTCGAATCCGGGGGCGGGGCCGGGTATCGCACTGGCGCTCGCCAGACGGCGGGCCGTGCAGATTTCGGACGTCCGTTACGATCTGGCATTCGACGTGACTGCGTCGGACAAGGCGAGCGGTAGCGTCGCCATCGCCTTCCAGCGTAAGGCCAGGAGCGGCGACCTGATCCTCGACTTTCGGGGATCGGTACTTACGGATCTGTCGATCAACGGTCGCCCCGCGCCGGTCGAGGGGCGGCGTGACGGCCATCTGGTCCTGCCCGAGCCGCTGTTGCGGACGGGCGCGAACCGCGTCAACGCCCGGTTCGAGACGCCGATCGCCGCATCCGGCGCGGCGATCATCCGCTATCACGACGACAAGGACGACCAGACCTATCTCTACACGCTGCTCGTCCCTTCCGACGCCAATCTGCTGTTCCCCTGTTTCGACCAGCCCGACCTGAAGGCGCGCTTTCGCTGGACGATCACGGCGCCCGGTGGCTGGACGGTTATTGCGAACGGGCCGCTGGCCGCACGCGAGGCGGCGGGCGGCGCCACCCGCTGGCGCTTTGCCGAGACCGAGCCCATTTCGACCTATCTCGCCGCCTTCGCCGCCGGACCCTGGGCCAGCTGGACCTCCGCCCCGGCCGGCGACCGGGCGATCACGCTCTATGCCCGCGCCTCGCGCAAGGGCGAGGTTGATGCCGAGGCGCAGATCGCGACGAACCGCGCCGCCGTGCGTTGGCTGGCCGACTGGTTCGCGGTGCCTTATCCCTTCGCCAAGCTGGATCTGGTGCTCGCCCCCGCCTTTCCCTTTGGCGGCATGGAGCATGTCGGGGCGATCTTCTACAATGAGGATCGCTTCGTCTTCCGCGAGCCGCCGACCCTGCCGCAGCGTGTCTCGCGCGATGCGACCATCTATCACGAGATCAGCCATCAATGGTTCGGCGACTTCGTCACCATGCGGTGGTTCGACGATCTGTGGCTGAAGGAAGGCTTTGCCACCTATATGGCGGCGCGTATCCAGGCCGAGTTGCAGCCGGACAGCAATGCCTGGACGACCTTCCTGCTATCGACCAAGACCCCGGCCTATCGCGCCGATGCGACCAGTGGGACGCAGGCGCTGTGGCAGCCGCTCGACAATCTGGATGCGGCCAAGAGCAATTACGGCCCGATCGTCTACAACAAGGCGCCCGCCGTCATCAAACAGCTCGCCTTCCTGGTCGGCGAGGACGGTTTCCGGCGCGGGCTGCATGATTTCCTGAAGGCCCATGCCTATGGCAATGCCACCTGGCAGGAATTGCTGGGCGCGATCGGCAAGGCGTCGGGCGTCGATCTGGGCGCGTTCGGGCGGCACTATATGCTGCGCCCCGGCTTGCCGCGCGTCGATACCGATCTGCGCCTTGCCGGCGACAAGATCACCGCGTTGACGCTGAACCAGCGGCCGGTGCGGGCGCTGCCGGGCGATCCGGGGGGTGCCTGGCCGATGAAGGTGCGGGTGCGACTGGGCTATCACGACCGGGCGGACGTCATCCTCGACGCCGCGTTCGACGGGCGGAGCGCGACCGTCGCAGGCGCGGCGGGGCTGCCGGTGCCCGACTATGTCTGGGCCAATGACGGCGACCAGGGCTATGGCCTGTTCCTGCCAGACGATCGCACCGTCGACTGGATCGTCGGCCATGTCGGCACGGTCCGCGACACGCTGTTGCGCGCCATGTTGTGGAGCGCGCTATGGGATATGGTGCGCGACGTCCGTTTCGCGCCGGATCATTATGTCGCGGTGCTGCTCGACCATCTGCCCGGGGAGACCGACGAGCAGGTTTCGCGCACGATCCTGGGCCGGGGGGCCGCCGCACTCGACCTCTATCTGCCCGAGGGCAAGGCAGCCGGCCTCCGCCCGCGCTGGGAAGCCGCGTTGCTCGCCCGGATCGACGATGCGCGGCTGGGATACGGCCTGCGCAAGGATGCGCTCGACCGGCTGATCGCGACCGCGCGCAGCCCGCTGGCGCTCGCGCGGCTGCGCGACCTGCTCGCCGGGCGGGCCACCCTGGTCGGCCAGCCGGTCCGCCAGCCGACGCGCTGGGCGATCGTGCGGCGGCTGATCACCATCGGCGCACCCGACGCCACGGCATTGTACGAGGCCGAACGCCAGCACGACCAGTCGAGCGAGGCGGTCAAGGACGCCTTCGTCGCGCGCGCCGCGACCCCGGACGCCGCCGTCAAGGCGGCCTATTTCACCCGCTATTTCGACGACAAGACGCTCAACGAAGCCTGGGCGAGCGAGAGCCTGGGCGCGTTCAACGCGGTGGAGCAGGCCTCGCTGACCCGGCCCTTCCTGCGCCCGGCACTCGATCGGCTGGAATGGATCCGCCAGAATCGGCGCATCTTCTTCCTGCCCGGCTGGATCGACGCCTTTATCGGCGGACAGGTGGATGCGACGGCGCTGAAGATCGTCGACGATTTTCTGGCGACGCAAGCGGGCCTGCCGATCGACGTGCGTCGCAAGGTCCTGACCGCGCGCGACGAACTGGCGCTGACGGTGCGCATCCGGCAAGCGGCGGGGGCTGGAATGCCGACTGGCGGGACGAACGCTTTGGCGACATAGCGGCGCCATGCCATTCCTCCGCCTAGCGCCCTCCTGGCTGCGCCGTCGCGTCCGGTCGAGCGAGGCCAGCCTGGTCCTGCTGGCGATCGCGATCGGCGCCGGGGCGGGTTTTCTGAGCGTCGCGCAAGGGGCGGTCGCGCGATTGCTGCAGCATCTGCTGTTCACGCTGGACGACGAGCAAAGGCTGAGCGCGGCCGCCACCCTGTCCTGGCCGGCGGTGCTGGCGCTGCCCGCCGGGGGGCTGGCGCTCGCTGCATTCTCCTGGGCGACGCGGGCGCGGCGACGGCGGCTGGTCGACGCGGTGGAGGCCAATGCCCTGCATGGCGGGCGCATGTCCTGGTCGGACAGCCTGGTGATTTCGGGGCAGACGATCCTGTCCAACGGCTTTGGCGCTTCGGTGGGGCTGGAGGCGGCCTATGCGCAGCTTGGCGCGGGGCTCGCCTCGATCGCGGGGGGCTGGCTACGGCTGCGGCGGGGCGACTTGCGTGTGCTGGTCGGGGCGGGGACCGGTGCGGCGATCGCCGGTGCTTTCGGCGCGCCGCTTGCGGGGGCCTTCTATGCCTTCGAGATCGTGATCGGTGCCTATACGCCCGCCGCGATCGCGCCGGTGGCGGCCGCCGCGCTGACCGGCGTGCTCGTCGCGCAGATGCTGCACGCCCAGCCCTATATCGTCGATGCAGTGGCGGGCGAGGCTGTGCTGACCCATCATTATCTCGTCTATGCCGGATTGGGCGCGATCGCGGCAGGGCTGGGCATCGTCCTGATGCGTGCGGTCGCCGAGATGGAGAGCCTGGCCCGGCGCCTGCCGGTCAGGGCGGCGTGGCGGCCGGTGATCGGCGGCGTCCTGCTGATGCCGCTCGCGCTCTTGACGCCGCAAGTCCTGTCGGCGGGGCACGGCGCGCTGCATCTCGACCTGGAATATGGCCTGCCGCTGAGCTTCCTGGCGGCGATCTTCATCATGAAGAGTGCGGCGTCGGTGGTGTCGCTGGGCTTCGGCTTTCGCGGCGGGCTATTCTTCGCCTCGCTGTTCCTGGGCAGCCTGCTCGGGCATATCTATGCCGGGCTGATCGCCTGGGGCGCGGGCGCGCCGGTGATCGACCCGCAGAATGCCGCCCTGGTCGGCATGGCAGCGTTCGCGGTCGCGGTGGTCGGTGGGCCGATGACCATGGCCATGATGGTGCTGGAGGCGACGCACGACTTCTCGCTGGCCGGGGCGGCGATCGCGGCTTCGCTGGTCACCACGACGATCGTGCGCGAGACGTTCGGCTATTCCTTCTCGACCTGGCGGCTGCACTTGCGCGGCGAGACGATCAAGAGCGCGCGCGACGTCGGCTGGATGCGCACGCTGACCGCCGGGCGGATGATGCGCCGGGTCGAGCGCGCAACACCCGACCGCACGACCATCGCCGAGTTCCGCCGCGCCTTTCCGCTGGGCGCGACCAGCCGGGTGGTGTTGGTCGACGACCAGGATCATTATGCCGGGATCGTGCAGACCGCGTCGGCCTATGTCGACGGGCTCGATCCGGCCGAGGCGGTGGGGACGCTGGCCATCCACCGCGACCATGCGCTGCTGCCGGATGCGAACGTCAAGGCGGTGATGAGCGCCTTCGACGCCGCTGATGCCGATGAGATTGCGGTGGTGGGCGCGGATCGCGACGTGCTGGGCCTGTTGTCCGAACCCTATGTCCGCCGTCGCTATGCCGAGGAGCTGGACAAGGCGCAGCGGGAGTTGTTCGGCGAGCATTGAGGGAGGGGGGCGGGGCTGTCCGTCAGCCAACCATGGGGTGACTTCTGCGTCATGGTCGCGCGGCGATCTTGATTCGGCTCCGGCCCGCACGATGTGTGCGCCGCACGAATGGAGCATTTCGATGAACGCTGACGAACGCACCCTCCTGACCCGCTTCCTGGATGAGCTGTCCGCCGCACGCGCCGGGGCCAAGGACGGCGAGGCCGAGGCGATGATCGCGCGCACCCTGTCGGCCAATCCCGACGCGGCCTATCTGTTGGTCCAGCATGCCATCGTCGCGGACCAGTCGCTGCACGTCGCGCAGCAGCGTATCGCCGAGCTGGAGCGGCAACGGGCGCAGGCGGCCCCCGTGTCGTCGGGCAGCAGCTTCCTGCCGCCCCGCGCCAATGACGGCCCCTGGGGCGGTCGCCCGCAGAACGGCTATCAGGACAGCTATGCGCCGCCCCCGCCCGAGGCGCGGCCCGGCGTCTTTTCGGGTGGCGGTGGCCTGGGCAGCTTCCTGCGCAGCGCGGGCACCACGGCGGCGGGCGTCGTCGGCGGCGAGATGCTGTTCTCCGGCCTGTCCAACATGTTCGGCCATCAGGGTGGTGGCGGCATGTTCGGTGGCGGCCAGGGCTTCATGGAGCGGCCGGAAAACGTCACGATCAACAATTTCGGTGACGGCGACGACGATCGCGGATCGGGCGACTTCGATGATTATGACTCGTCGAACGACGACTACTGAACCCCTGGCGGGATAAAGCCTGACGCGCGGACGCCGTTAACCCGGCGTCCGCATCAGCCGTACGATATGGCCCAGGCTGCGCTTGCCGCCGCCCGCCAGCAGGCTGGCACGGAAGACTCGGCCGAGCAGCCAGATCTCGACCAGGATGAACAGCGCCAGCACCAGGCCCGATCCCAGCATCTCCCACAGCGGAATGCCGGTGCCCAGCCGAGCCAGCACGGTAAAGGGCGTGTAGAGCGGCAACCAGGTCAGCACCTCGACCCCCACGCCGCCCCCGTCACCGTGCAGCACTGCCTGCACCAACAGGGTGAAGGGCATCATGATGACCAGGATCACGGGCGTCAGATAGCCCTGCGCGTCGCGCATCGAATCGCTCATCGCGCCGATCACCAGGAACAGCATCGACACCATCAGATAGCCGGCGACGAAGAAATAGAGGATCGCCGCGATGCTGCCGACCGAGGATAGCGGCGCCAGCGCCGGGCGGATCATCTCGGCGATCTCGCCATGGGTGGCATAGGCGGCAAAGGCGCCGCACGCCGCCCAGGTCAGGATCATCGACAGGCCGACCGTCACCGTACCGACCAGCTTGCCGTACATCAGCTCGTGCGGCGACACGCAGGCCAGCACCGTCTCCAGCAGCTTGTTGCTGCGTTCCTCGACCGTACCCTGCAACATCCAGCTGCCCGACAGGACCAGCGACATCATCAGCACATAGGCGCAGGCGAGCGGCAGGATCGAGCGGACCATCACCCGCTCGCGCCCGCTGCCCTGCGGCGGGGTCGTGACCTGGATCGCCGGCGCGATGGCATCGGCCGTCGCCGCCATCCGGGGCGACAGGCCGCTGCCGGTCAGATAGCGGGTGCGCAGGTCGCGGGTCAGCACGGTCTGCACCGTCATCACGAAGGACGGGCGCGGCGTGCCGTTCGCCCAGAGCCGAACCGCGGGCGAGGGGCCGAAACCGGCGGGAATCAGCAGGACATAGTCGACCGGCTTGGCATCGGTGCCATCGGCCGGATGTAGCAGCGGCTGTAGCGCCGCGTCGATCGCCCCTGGCGCCGCATTCGCCACACCGGGCGGCGGCGGGACCAGGCGATAGCGCGGTTCCGGGGCCGTGAACGCGGCGGCATCCTCGGCGGAGAGGCGGGCGATGGCACGCCGCGCGCCCTCGACCCCGCCCTCGGCGGTGAAGCGCGCGACATCGGCGTCGCTATACCAGCGCTCTGGCTGGGCCCAGAGCGCGGCGGGGGCCGCCTTTTGCAGGTCGTGGCGACGGACATATTCGGCCAGATCGTCCAACGCCGCGCGCTGATCGTCCAGCGTCAGCCGCTGGCCAAGTGCGGCACCGGCCGCACCGCCCGCCTGGTCGACGATCATCACCGTCTCGGCGCCCGACTTGTCGACGAAGCGTGACGCGAGCGGCCCCACCGCAAAGGCGAGCGGCAGGATCAGCAACGTGACCCAGAAGCTGCGCGTCATCGCGATCTGGCGAAACTCGCGCGCGGCGATGAGCAGGATATGCTGGAGCATTAGCGTGCCTCCCCGCCGACGATGTGAAGAAAGGCCTCGTGCAGGCTGGCCCGGCGTTGTTCGAAGCGACGCAGCGCAAAGCCTTGCGCCGTGCAATGCTCCAGCAGGTCGCCGGGATCGCCGCCGGGCGCGAGATGGACGATCCAGTCGCTCCACGCCCCGTCGCTACCCGTTCTTTCGACCCGGATCACGCCCGGCAGCCCCTCGGGCGAATGGCGGGCGGACAGGTGCAGCGCGACCGGCAGCGTGTCGCGCGCTTGGTCCTGCGTCCCCTCGAACAGCTTGCGCCCGCGCGCGAGCAGCAGCAGCCGGTCGCACAGCCGCTCGGCATGTTGCATGACATGGGTGGAGAAGACCACCGCCGCCCCGTCGCGTGCGGCTTGGACGATCTCGTCCTCCAACAGGCTCTGGTTGACCGGGTCGAGGCCCGAAAAGGGCTCGTCCAGGATCAGCAGCCGGGGCCGGTTGATCACCGCCGTCGCCAGCTGGATATTCTGCGCCATGCCCTTGGACAGCTTGTCGACCGGCGTGCGCGCGAAATCGCCGAGGCCGAAGCGTTCGAGCAGCGTCTTGCCGCCGCTGCGGGCATCGGCGGCGGTCATGCCCTTCAACCGGCCGAAATAGACGATGGTGTCGAGCGCGGTCATCGCGCGGTACAGCCCGCGCTCTTCGGGCAGGAAGCCCAGCATCGCGCTGTTGCCGCGTCCCGGCGCGCGGCCCAGCACCGCGATCTGCCCCGAATCGGGGCGCAATATGTCGAGCACCATGCGCAGCGAGGTCGTCTTGCCCGCGCCGTTGCCGCCCAGAAAGCCGAATACCTCGCCCGGCGCCACCGCGAAGCTGAGATCGTCGACCGCGACGAATTCGCCGAAGCGTTTGACGACCTGATCCAGTCGAAGTGCGTCCACCCGCGATGTCCCCCAAAAGGCCCCCTTGCCCGACCGCAAGCCTAACGGGTGTATCGCCCGACTACAACGGCCGGGGCGGCGGAAGTCCGCGACCCCGGCCGTGTCGCCTCACCAGACGTGGACGCGCTTGTCGGCGGGCAGGTACAGCGCCTGGCCCGGCTCGACCTTGAACGGCCCGTACCAGGCGTCGAGATTGCGGACGGTCAGCACGCGCCAGGGGGCGGGGGCGTGAACGTCGGTGGCGATGCGGGCGCGCAGCGCCCGGTCGCGCATCTTGGTCCGCCACCCTTGCGCAAAGGCCAGGAAGAAGCGCTGGTCGCCGGTCAGCCCGTCGATGACCGGCGCGGGCTTGCCGTTGAGCGAGGCATGATAGGCCTCGTACGCGGCGGTCAGCCCGGCGACGTCGGCGATATTCTCGCCCAGTTCCTGCTCGCCGTTCAGGTGAAGGCCGGGCAGCGCCTCATAGGCGCTATACTGGTCGGCCAGGGCCTTGCCCGCCGCCTCGAACCGCTTGAGGTCCGCCGGGGTCCACCAATTGTGCAGCCGTCCGGTGGAATCGAAATCGGCGCCAAGATTGTCGAAGCTGTGGCTGATCTCATGCCCGATCACCGATCCGATCGCGCCGTAATTGGCCGCCGCGTCGAATTTCGGATCGAAATAGGGGCTCTCGAGGATGGCGGCGGGGAAGTTCAGCGCGTTCTGTAGCGGCAGGTTGACCGCGTTCACGGTCTGCGGCGTCATCCACCATTCGCTACGATCGACCGGCTTGCCCAGCTTCGACAGGTGATAGCGGTACATGGCCAGCCGGGCGCGCTGGGCATTGCCGACGGGGTCGTCGGCATGGACCTCGAACTTCGGATAGTTCCACCAATGGTCGGGATAGCCGACGCCGACCTTCAGCACGGCGAGCTTGGCGCGCGCCTCCTTCTTGGTCGCGGGCGCCATCCAGTCGAGCGCGGCGACCCGCCGGTCGAAGGCGGCGACGATGTTCGTCACCATCTGCTGGATTTCGGTCTTGGACGAGGCGGGGAAATAGCGCTGGGCGTAGATCTTGCCCACCGCTTCGCCCAGCGCGCCGTTGACCGCCGCGATCCCGCGCTTCTCGCGCGGCTGCTGCTGGGGCGTGCCGGTCAGGGTGCGGCCGTAAAAGGCGAACGACGCCGCGTCGATCGCCTTGGGCAGGACGCTCGTCATCTGGTTGATGCTGTGGAAGGCCAGCCAGTCCTGCCAGCTTTGCAGCGGTTCGCTGGCGACCAGCGCCGACAGCTTGGCGATCGCGTCGGGCTGCCACGCGATGAAGTCGCGCTGCGTGGCAGGCACGCCCGCCGCCGTCCAGAACGCAGCCCAGTCGATGCCCGGCGCGCGGGTATCGAAATCGGCGCGGGTCCAGGGATTGTCGCCCTTATGCGCATCCTGGCTGGCGATGATGTCGGCCTGGGCGACGGCGATCTTCGTCTCCAGCGCGAAGACGCGCTCGGCGCGGGCTTGCGGTTCGGAGAGTCCGGCCAACTGAATCAACTGGGTCAGATAGGCCTGATAGGCGGTGCGGATCTCCGCCATTTCGGGCTTGGCCGACAGATAATAGTCCCGATCGGGCAGGCCCAGACCACCCTGCATCAGATAGGGGACGTTGCGGGTCGGGTGGTTCAGGTCCTGGCTGACGAACAGGCCGAACAGGTCGTTGGTGCTGGCGTAATTGTTATTGTTGAACGGATCGGTGTCCGACCGCATCGCCGCGCCGATCGCGCGCGACAGGTCGCGCTTGTCGTGGATCGCGGCGATGGCGGCCAGGTCGCCCTGGATCGGCTTCAGCCCACGTGCCTCGATCCCGGCGGTGTCGACATAGGCGGCGTAATAGTCGGCGATCCGCTGCTGGTCGCTGCCGGGCTCACCCTTGGTGGCGGCGGCGCCCTTGATGATCGCGGCGGTGCGGGCCTCGGCGCGCAGCGACACTTCCAGGCCGACACCGATCGAAGAACGGTCTGCGGGAATCTCGGCGGTCTTGCGCCAGCCGCCATTGGCATAGTCGTCGAAATTGTCGCCCGGCTTCACGCTGGGGTCCATATAGGCCTTGTCGATGCCGGGCAGTGCGCCCGTTTGGGCCATGGCGGCGGTGGTGACGAGGAGGGCGGCGGCGAAGGCGTAGCGCTTCATGGTTGTCCTGCAATCCGATGATGTTGGCGCGGATGGAGAACCCGTCGCCTGTTGCTGTCAAGTGAACGGCCCGTCATCTTCCAGAGGCGTGGCGGGCGCGGAAGAGGTGGCGATCCTCGATGAGGTAGACGACCGCCAGTACGATCACGCCGATCGCCAGATAGCCGATGGCGAGAGGATAGGTGGTGCCGTTATAAGCCTGGCCGATCGCCGAGCCGACGATCACCGCGCCGATGCTGGTGATGAAGCCCTGGATCGAGGAGGCGGTGCCCGCGATATGGCCGACCGGCTCCATCGCCATCGCGCCGAAATTGGATCCGCACAGGCCGATGCAGGTCAGGCTGAGCGCCTGGAAGATCATATAGGTGACGAGCGTCTCCTGGCCCGCGACGATGACGCCCAGATGCAGCACCGACAGCGCGATCAGGCCCAGAAGCGCGGATTGCGAGATCAGCCGCGTGCCCAGCCGCTCGACCAACCGGCTGTTGGCGAAGGATGCGCAGCCCATCGAAAAGGCGCATAGCGCAAAGAGCAGCGTGAACCGCTCGCCCGCCTGGAAATGGTCGACAAAGACCTGCTGCGCCGACGAGACGAAGGCGATCACCCCGCCGAAGGTCATCGACGCGCAGACCGCATAGCCCGCCGAGAAGCGGTTGGTCAGGGTCAGCCGATAGGCGCCTTTCAACGAGGCCAGCGACAGCGGCGAGCGCCGCGCGACGGGCAGGGATTCGACCAGGCGAAGCGCGGACCAGGCCAGCACGAACGCCGCGAACCCGGCCAGGGCGTAGAAGATGAAGCGCCACGGCCCGAAGGCAAGCAGCCCTTGGCCCATGCTGGGCGCCATGATCGGCACCAGGAAGAAGATCATCTGCGCCACCGACAGCGTGCGCGCCATCTGGCGGCCCGAAAACCGGTCGCGCACGATCGCCACCGCCAGCACCCGCGTCGAGGCGGAGTTCAGCCCCTGCAACACCCGTGCGCCGAGCAGCGCGGCAAAGGTCTGCGACCCCGCCGCGAAGATGCTCGCGGCAACGAAGCCCGCCAGCGTGACCAGCAGGATCGGCCGCCGCCCATAACGGTCGGCCAGCGGCCCATAGACCAGCTGGCCCGCGCCGAAGCCCAGCATATAGATGGTGATGATCCATTGCCGGTGGTTGGCGGTCGTTATGTTCAGCTGATGCCCGATATCGGCCAGCGCCGGCAGCATCAGGTCGACGCCCAGCGCGTTGACCGCCATCAGCGCCGCGATGAAGGCGATGAACTCGCCCGCACCCATGGCCTTGCCCATGGCCTCGCTTTGCGTCCGTTCCGTCATGCGGGTCCGTCTAAGGTGGCCGGGGCGGCGTGGCCATGGCCAATTCCGTGCTTGCACCATTCCTCCCCTGGCAGGGGAGGTGGCTGGCCGAAGGCCTGACGGAGGGGTGTCACCCTCTCGATGGCGGGACACCCCTCCACCATGCTTCGCATGGTCCCCCTCCCCTTGCGGGGGAGGAATCATGTCCGGCATTGGAACGCCCCTCGACTTTGCGGGTGTCCGGCCCGACAACGGCTCCATGAACGATAGGGGAGAGGAGGGACGGCGGGTCAGTCGTTGGCGTCTGGCGGCGCTGGCGGGCGGCGACTTCGCGTTCAATCTCTATTGGCAGAGCGTCATGCTCTACCTGCTCTTCTATTATACCGATGCGATCGGGATCGGGGTGGAGACGGCGGCGGCCATCTATCTGGCGGCGTCGGTCTGGGACGGGCTGGTCAGTTTCTCGGTCGGGGCGCTGGTCGATCGCCAGGGCGGGGCGCGCCATTATCGCTGGGCGTTGATCGGGGGTGCGGTGCCGCTGGGGATGGCCTTCGCCCTCGCCTATGCGCCGCCGCCGGGCGTGGGCGATGCCCGGCTCGCCTTCGTGCTGGGCGGGCATCTGCTGTTCCGGGCGGCCTATGCGCTGGTCAACATCCCTTATCTGGCGATGTCGGCGCGGATCAGCCTGGACAGCCGCGACCGGTCCTTTGTCGCGGGCCTGCGGATGCTGGCGGGTACGGCGGCGGCGGTGCTGGTCGCGATCGGGACGGTGCCGATCGGCGGCGCACTGATGGGCGTCGATGGCGGCCCGCGCGTGTTTTTGGGCGCGGCGTTGCTGTTCGCGAGCATCGGCAGCGTGATCCTGATCGGCGTGGGCGCGAGTTTCCGCGACGAACTGATCGGCACCGCCAAGCCGCCGCCGCCCTCGATCCGCGTGTCGCTGGGCGCGGTGGCGCGCAACGGGGCGTTCCTGACCCTGGTGGTCGCGATGATGGCGATGATCGTCGCGACCACCGTGCTGGGCAAGTCGGTGCTCTATTATTTCAAATACCGGCTGCACGATGTCGCCGCCGGACAGCTGGCGCTGGCGTCGATGATGGCGGTCAGCGTGGTCGCGGTGCCCGCCTGGATGGCGCTGGCCCGGATGATCGGTGCCGTGCGGCTGTGGTTCGTCGCGGTCGGCTGTTGCGTTGCGGGGGTGCTGTTGTTCTCGCTGGTCGACCTGCAACGGGCGGGCGCGATGCAGGCCTTTCTGATCGGGATGCAGGCGGCGACCGTGGGGCTGCATTTCGCTTTCTGGTCGCTGTTGCCCGACACGATCGACCATGGCGAGCGGGTGAGCGGTATCCGGGTCGAGGGCACGGTCTTCGGCCTTGCCGCGCTGTTGCAGCGGGTGGCGATCGGGCTGGCGACGGTGCTGCTCGGGCTGGTGCTGGGGCAGGCGGGCTATGTCGCCAATGTCGCGCAGACGCCCGAGACGCTGGCCGCGATGCGCGGCCTGGTCGTGCTGGTGCCCTTGGGGTGTTTTCTGCTGTCCGGGCTGGCGATGGCGTTCAGCCCGTTGCGATCCTCGCCGGCACGGGGAGGTGGCGGGCCGAAGGCCTGACGGAGGGGGAGCGCCACGCAGCGCGTCGCTTGCGGCGCCCCCCTCCACCATGCTGCGCATGGTCCCCCGCCCCGCGAGCGGGGATGAATGTTACCGGACCAGATCGAACGTCCCGTGCGCGCCCGGGGCTTGTGCCGAGGGGGCGATCCACACGTCGAAGGTGCCGGGTTCGACCGTGGGGCGCAGGTCGGCCCCCAGGAATTCCAGCTGCGCGCGGGTCAGGTTGAAGCTGACCCGCTCGCTCTTGCCGGGGGCGAGCGCGACCTTGCGGAACGCCTTCATCTCGCGCACCGGCCGGGTGATGCTGGCGACACGGTCGCGAATATAGAGCTGGACCAGTTCCTCGCACGCCCGCGTGCCGGTGTTGGTGACGGTCGCCGACACGGTGATCCGCCCGTCCCAGGCGAGCGTCGCGGGCACATCGGCGGCGTCATAGCTCACCTTGCCATAGGTGAGCCCATGGCCGAACGGATAGAGTGCGGCATTGGGTGCGGTCCGCCACTGGGTCTTGTAAGGCTCGCGCGGACCGGCGGGCGCGGGGCGGCCGGTCGCCTTGTGCGCGTAATAATAGGGTTCCTGTCCGCTTTCATACGGGAAGCTCAGCGGCAGGCGACCCGAGGGGCCGACCTTGCCGAACAGGACGTCGGCGATGGCGTGGCCGGTCTCCGATCCCAGGAACCAGGTGACGAGAATCGCGGGCGCGTCCTTGACCGCCCCCTCCAGCGCGAGGCCGCGTCCGTTCTTGAGAAGGACGACGATCGGCTTGCCGGTCTTCGCCACCGCCTCGGCCAGCGCCATTTGCGGTGCGGGCACGGTAATCGAGGTGCGCGACTGCGCCTCGCCCGACATGGTTTCGCTCTCGCCGATCGCCAGCACCACGACGTCCGCTGCCTGCGCCGCCGCCACCGCCGCGTCGATGCCGCCGGGCAGCGCCTCTTCGACGCCCGAGCCCGGCGTGACCGTCACGTTCTTCGCGCCTGCATCGCGCAGGCCGGTGACGAGGTCGATCGCCTGGTTGTTGTCGCCATAGACCACCCACGGCCCGTTCAGATCGTGCTGGCCGCTGGCAAAGGGGCCGATCAGCGCGATCCGGCGGCTCGGGTCGAGCGGCAGCAGGTCGCCGTCATTCTTGAGCAGCACCATCGCCTTCTGTGCCGCCTCGCGCGACAGGGCGATGGCGGCCTTGGTCCGCGAGCGTGCCGTTTCGCGCTTACGGTCGATGCGGCGGAAGGGATCGTCGAACAGGCCCAGCATCTGCTTGACCGCCAGCACGCGCCGGACCGAGCGGTCGAGCACCTCTTGCGGCACCGCGCCCTCGCGCACCAGGCTGGGCAGGTGCAGCGCGTACAGGTTCGACTGCATGCTCATATCGACCCCGGCCAGGAAGGCGATGCGCGCCGCGTCCTTGCCGTCCTTGGCGAAGCCCGCCGCGATCATCTCCTCGTCGCCAGTATAGTCGGACACGATGATGCCGGGGAATTTCCACTCGTCGCGCAGCACCTGTTTCATCAGCCAGGGATTGCCGGTCGAAGGGATGCCGTTGATCTCGTTGAACGAGGCCATGCCGCTCATCGCGCCCGCGTCGAACCCGGCCTTGTAGGGCGGCAGATAGACTTCGCGCAGCGTCCGCTCGGACAGGTCGACGATATTATAGTCCAGGCCGCTTTCGGCCGCGCCGTACGCGGCGAAATGCTTGATGCAGGCCATCACCGCATCGTCGGCGGCCAGGCTCTTGCCCTGGAAGCCCTTGACGCGGGCGATGGCGAAGAGCTGGCCCAGCAACGGGTCCTCGCCCGCGCCCTCCATGGTCCGGCCCCAGCGCTGGTCGCGCGCGATGTCGACCATCGGGAAGAAGGTCCAGTCGATGCCCGCACCCGCCGCCTCGTAAGCCGCCATGCGCGCGGTGCGCATCGCCAGGTCGGGGTCGAAGCTGGCGGCCTCGGCGACCGGCACCGGGAAGATGGTGCGATGGCCATGGATGACGTCGGCGGCGAAGATCAGCGGGATCTTCAGGCGCGAATCGCGCATCACGGCGCTTTGCATCCGCCGCGCCATCTCCGCGCCATTGCCGTTGAACACGCCGGTCAGCTTGCCCGCGATGGCATCGTTCAACTGCCCCTCGAAGCCGGGGCCGTTGGACGGCGGGTTCAGCGCGGTGGCGATGCCGCCGCCCCAGGCGGCCGCGTTCAGCTGCAACTGCCCGGCCTTTTCCTCCAGCGTCATCTTGGCGAGGATCGCCTCGACCGAGGCTGAAAGGGTGGCGCCATCAGCCTGCGCCAGCAGCGCGCGCGCCGGGCTGGCGGCCCAGGCGGCAACGGCACCAGCACCCAGCAGGGCGGCACGCCGCGAAATATTGGTCTCGGACATCGACAAATCCTCCCCTGGGTCATACCGAACGTCGATAGTCTCTTGCTTCGACGTTTCGCGTTGACGCTCTCGTGTAACCGGTTACACAGACGGGGCGCGTCGCACAAGATGTGTCGCAAGCGACAGGACGGCCCGGCCATTTTCCGGGAAAGGGGAGGGGTGTGAGGCAGGCACCGGCCACGATCCGTGACGTGGCGCGCGAGGCGGCGGTATCGGTCGCTTCGGTTTCGCGCGCGATGAACGGGCATAGCAGCGTGCATCCCGACACGCGCGCGCGGGTGATGGCGGCGGCCCAGTCGCTCGGTTACGTCCCCCATGCGGGCGCGCGCAGCCTGTCGCTGTCGCGCAGCCATGCGATCGGCGTGGTGCTGCCCGACCTGCATGGCGAGTTCTTTTCCGAAATCGTGCGCGGCATGGACCGGGAGGTCACGGCACGCGGTTATCACCTGCTGCTCTCCAACATGCATGCCGATGCCGAACTGGCGGCGCAGGCGGTGCGGTCGATGCGCGGGCGGGTCGACGGGCTGATCGTCATGGCGCCGCAGCTCGATGCTGCGGGGCTGGACGACGCCCTGCCGCGCGACGTGCCCGCGGTGCTGGTCAATTCGCATCATGGCGAGGGGCGGGCGGCGTTCCGCATCGACAATGCGGCCGGAATCGCGGCGAGCGTCGCGCATCTGGTCGGTGCGGGGCGGCGCAGGCTGGTCCATGTTGCCGGCCCGTCGGGCAATATCGACGCCGAGGAACGTCGCCAGGGCTTCCTGTCCGCCATGGCGCGGCTTGTCCCCGACTATGAGCCGGTCGTGATCGAGGGCGATTTCCACGAGGAATCGGGTCTTGCCGCGGTCGCGACCCTCGAGGGGCTCCCGGTGGCCTATGACGGGATCGTCGCGGCGAACGACATGATGGCGCTGGGCGTGCTCAGCGCGTTGCGTATGCAGGGCGTGGCGGTGCCCGATGCGGTAGCGGTGACCGGCTTCGACGATATTCCGCTCGCCCGCTATCTGGGCCTGACCACGGTGCGCGCGCCGCTGGCCGAGATGGGCGCGCGCGCCGTCGCCCGGCTGGTCGACGCACTGGAGGGCGGGGCGCTCGACCGGGAGGCGCGGATCATCGCCACCGAATTGGTGATCCGTTCGACCAGTCCGGCGGCCGGACAGGCCTGATGATCCCGGCCCTGATGCTGGCCGCGATCGCCCCGGCGCAGAGCTATGCCAATCCGGTCGACATAGATTACCGCTATAATTTCGAGCAGGTGAACGAGGGCGTGTCCTACCGCACCGGCGCCGATCCGGTGATCGTGCGGTTCAAGGGCGCCTATTATCTCTTCCTGACCCTGGCCGATGGCTATTGGCGCTCGACCGACCTGGTCCATTGGCGCTTCGTCACGCCCAGCCGCTGGCCCGCGCAGGGCATCGTCGCGCCCGCCGTCACCTCGGACGGGGAGCGGCTGCTCATCATGCCGTCGATGACCGATCAGGGCACGATCTATTCCACCAGCGATCCGGCAAGCGGCAAGCTGGACTGTTTCGTCCGCCGGATGCCGATGCTGCCGGGCGCGGTGCGATCGGGGTTCGAGGATGCCATCAAGCCCGGCCAGGTGCCGCCCGGCCCCTGGGATCCCGACCTGTTCCAGGACGAGGACAAAAACTGGTACCTTTATTGGAACTCGTCCAACGTCTTTCCGATCTATGGCGCGCCCATCCGTTTCGCCGATGGCAAGATGGTCTATGGCGAGCCGCGCCGGTCCTTCATCCAGCTCGATCCCGCCCATCATGGCTGGGAACGGTTCGGCCAGGATCATAGCGGTACGCTGCCCAATGGCACGCCGATCACGCCCTTCATGGAGGGGGCGTGGATGACCAAGGTGGCCGGGCGCTACTATCTGCAATATGGCGCGCCGGGGACCGAATATAACGCCTATGCGACCGGCACCTATGTCGGCACCTCGCCGATGGGGCCCTTCACCTATGCCCCCTATAACCCGGTTGGCTACAAGCCCGGCGGCTTCGTGCAGGGGGCGGGGCATGGCAACACGTTCCAAGATGCCCATGGCAATTGGTGGAACACCGGCACACCCTGGATCGGCCTGAACTGGGCGTTCGAGCGGCGCATCGGCCTGTGGCCCGCCGCATTCGAGGCGGACGGACAGATGCGCGTGTCGACCCGCTTCGGCGACTTTCCGCACCGGATGCCGACGACCCGCGTGACCGACCCGGAATCGTTGTTCACCGGCTGGATGCTGCTATCCTATCGCAAGCGTGCCTTTGCCGCCGGCGCGGTGGCGGGGCATCCCGCCGATGATGCGACCGACGAGAATCCGCGCAGCTTCTGGCTGTCCCCCAGCAAGGCGCCGGGCGCGACGCTGACGCTGGACCTGGGCGCGATGAAGATGGTGCGCGCGGTGCAGGTCAATTTTGCCGATTACCAGGCGGGCCGCTTCGGCGATGCGCCCGACATCTATACCGAATTCCGGCTGGAGCAGTCGACGGACGGTCGGACCTGGCATCCGCTCGCCCGGACCGAGGCACCACGTCGCGACCGGCCCAACGCCTATTTCGCGCTGCCCCGCCCGGTGCGCACCCGCTATATCCGTTACGTCCACGGTCATATCGGCGGCGCGCATCTGGCGATCAGCGATCTGCGCGTGTTCGGCAATGCGGACGGTATCGACCCCGCCGCGCCGGACCTTTTGGCGGCCACGCGCGAGACGGACGGCCGCAACGCCCTGATCCGCTGGCGGCGGGTGCCGGGGGCGGTCGGCTATAATGTCCGCTGGGGCATAAGGCCGGACAGGCTGGCCCTGACCTATCAGGTCTTTGCCGACCGGGTCGCGGGCGGCGAGGCGGCGGCGCTGCCCTTGCGCGCGCTGACCGTCGGGCAGCGTTATTATGTCGCGGTCGAGGCGTTCGACGAGCACGGCGTCTCGCGCCTCAGCCAGGTTCGCGCAATGTGATCGGCGAGGCGCTTTTCGGGATCATATTTCTCGGCTGATCGTCCTTTGGTTCAGCTTGGCGTAGGATTGGGTGCGATAATCGCGCGCTGCTGCGACGACATTTGGACGAACAGGGGCTATCATACCGACATGACCGCATCGCTCTTTTCCATGAATCGCCCCGCCTTTGCCCGTTTTCTCGGCACGCTGGCGGCGGGTTCGCTGGTCGCGACCCCGCTGATGGCGCAGGTCGCGCCGCCGCCCGTGCTGGTGCCGCAGCCTGTTCCGCAGGCGACGCCGCCCGCCATCACCACGACGCCCGTCGCCCCCTCCGTTGCCGCCCCGGTCGCGATTCCGACGCTGGGCGAAGCGCAGGCGCGCCAGCTCGCCACGCTGATCGCGCAAGCCGAGGTGGCGCAGGGGTTGCGCCAGGGGCCGCCGCGCGACCTGTCGGGCCTGTCGTCCGCCGCGCTGGTGCGCGTGGCGCTCGACTATGCCCATGCGGTCCATGCCGGTCGGCTCGACGCCAGCGATTTCACCAAGGACTGGGGCATTCGCCCGCAGCCCTTCTACCCGGCCCCCGGCTTTGCCGATGCCGTGCGGCGCGACCGGCTGGCGGACTGGATCGCCTCGCTGCCGCCGCCCTATGCCGGCTATGACGCGCTGGTGAAGGGGCTGGCCCGCTATCGCGCGATGGCGGCGGCGGGCGGCTGGTCGTCGTTGCCCTCGACCACGATCAACTTCGGCGCGAGCGGGCCGCAGGTGCTGGCCCTGCGCAAGCGCCTCGCGATGGAGGACCCGGCGGTCAGCACGACCGGCGACCGGTTCGACGACGATCTGCTCGCGGCGGTCCGCCGGGCGCAGCGCCGCTATGGCCTGAACCCCGTGGGCACGGTCGGCACCCAGACGATCGCCATGCTCAACGTGCCGGTGTCGCAGCGCATCCGCCAGATCATGGCGAACATGGAACGCTGGCGCTGGCTGCCGCAGCAGCTGGAGGCCAAGCGGGTGCAGGTGAACATCGCCGCTGCCGTGCTGACCGTGTTCGATGGCGACAATCCGGTCATGTCGATGAAGGCGGTGACGGGGCGTCCGGGCAACGAGACGCCGATGCTGGTGTCGACGATCCGCAGCATCGTGCTCAATCCGCCATGGAACGTGCCCAGCTCGATCGCCAACAAGGAGCTGTGGCCCAAGGAGCGGGCCAATCCCGGCTATCTGAAGCGCGCCGGGTTTCGCGTGATCGACAATGGCGACGGCAGCAAGCGGTTGCAGCAATCGTCGGAGAAGAGCGCGCTGGGGCGGTACAAGTTCGACTTCCCCAACGACTTCGCGGTCTATCTGCACGACACGCCCGCCCAGTCGGGCTTTTCGAAGTTCGACCGGCTGGCCAGCCATGGCTGCGTCCGGCTGGAGAAACCGGCCGAGCTGGCGTCGCTGATGCTGAAGACCACGCCCGAATGGCAGCAGCCGCAGATCGACGCGACCATCGCCTCGGGCAAGACGGTGCGCGCGACCATGGCGGAGCCCGTGGCGGTCTATCTGCTCTACTGGACCGCCTTCGCCAATGCCGACGGGCAGGTGGGGTTCCGCGAGGATCCCTATGGCTGGGACGCGCTGCTGGCCAGCAAGATCGAAGCCCGCTCGGCCGAGCGGGCGCAATCGACCAAGGATTAAAAGGGGACCGATGATGAAGATGTCGAACAAGCGGGTGATGGCGCTGGTCGCGGCGGGGCTGTTGCTGCCGGCGCTGGCGGGCTGCTCGCGCTCGTCGGAGGATCCGCCCGTGCCGGTCGAGAACGACACGCCGGCGGTGGAAGAGAATATGGCCATGCCGGAGGGCACGCCCGTCATGACCAATGCGGTCGAGGCCGCGCCGGTCAACATGGCCGAAGCCGCCGCGCCCCCGCCGCCGCCCGAGCGCAGCCAGGACCAGCAGATGATGGACGACGCCTCGGCCACCGGCATGACCGCTCGCGTCCAGCGCACGCCCGGCGACGCACCGGCGGATGAAACCACCACGCCCAAGGACGGGCAGTAATCCCAATCCTCCCCAAGCTCTGCTTGGGGAGGGGGACCGCCGCGAAGCGGTGGTGGAGGGGCATGAGCATTGGCCGAGGGCAACGTCGCTAGCGGTGACACCCCTCCGACGGCCTGCGGCCGCCACCTCCCTTGCAGGGGAGGAATTAGCGGTCGATGCCCTCGATCAGCGCCACACGCTGTGCCTCTGTCGGCTGCCAGCTTCCCGCCATCGAGCCCTGCGCCCCGAATAGCGCGTCGACTACCGACGCGGCATCGCCTTTGGCCCACAACCCGGCCAGCTCCGCCCGGCGTGGATCGGGGGATGCGTCGTTCCCCGTGCGGATGAAGCGCAGCCATGCTGCCAGCGCGGTCAGCGTCGCAGGCGCATCCCCGCCATGCGCGGCGAGCGACGACAGCCAGCGCGGACCCACTTTTTGCGAGCCGTCGCTGGCGATCTGCGACAGGCGGTGCTCCAGCGTCGCATTGGCGAAGCGCGCGAGCAGCGCATCGGCATAGGGATCGAGCGCCTGGCCCGGCGCGGCGGCGAAGCTGGTCGCGGCCTCGGTCCGCATCAACGCCTCGACGATCGGACGGATCGCGGGATCGGCGACCGCCTGGTGAACGAATGCGTGCCCGCGCTCCAGGCCCAGATAGGCGAGTGCCGAATGCGCGCCGTTCAGCATCCGCAGCTTGGCGGTCTCATAGGGGGCGACATCGGCGACGAACTGCGCGCCCCGGACTTCCCAGCGGGGGCGGTCGCCCGCAAAATCATCTTCGATCACCCATTGGCGATAGGGTTCGGTGATGACGGCGGCCTCGTCGCGCATCCCAAGCAACGCCTCCACCCGCGCCCGGTCGGCATCGGTGACGGCGGGGACGATCCGGTCGACCATGGTGTTGGGGCAACGCCAGTCGCGCTCGAACCAGTCGCGCGCCGCGCCCTGGCCCTGATGGTCGAGGAACGCCGCGACACCGGCGCGCAGCACCCGGCCATTGTCGGGCAGATTGTCGCAGCTCACCAGCGTCAGCGGCCCGAGCCCCGCCTTCGCCCGCGCCACCACCGCCTGCGCCAGATGGTGATAGATACTGTTCCCGTCCGCCTCGATCCCCGCCAGATCGGTCGCGCCGTCAGGGCGCCGCCAATAGCCCTTCTCGGTCACGGTCAGCGTGACGATCCGCGTATCGGGCGCGGCGAGCAACGCGGCCAGCCGGTCGGGCGTCCTGGCCGCGACGGTCACTTCGCGGATCGCCCCGATCAGGCGAACGGCCTCGCCCTCGCTCGACCGTTCGGTGACGGTGTAGAGCCCGTCCTGCGGCGCCATCTGGTCATGCACGCCCGCCGAACGCAGCGACGCGCCCGCAATCGCCCAGTCACGGTCGCCCGCCGCCATGGCGTCATCGGTATAGACGGCCTGATGCGCGCGGTGGAACGCGCCCAGGCCCAGATGGACGATCCCGATCCGCTGGCTCGCCCGGTCGTAACCAGGCCGTGCGACGCCATCGGGCAGGGCGGCGGCGGTGCCCTCGCTCAGCCGGGTCACAGGCGATACGCCGCGCGGACCAGTCCGCCCGTCAGCGCATGGGCCAGCTCGACCGCCTCATCCTCCTCCAGCCGATGCTCGGCGACCAGGCGTGCTAGGAAGCTGCAATCGACGCGCCGCGCGACGTCGTGCCGCGCCGGGATCGACAAGAAGGCGCGGGTGTCGTCGTTGAACCCGACCGTATTGTAGAAGCCCGCCGTCTCGGTCGTCATCTCGCGGAAGCGGCGCATCCCCTCCGGGCTGTCATGGAACCACCAGGCGGGGCCCAGCTTCAGGCAGGGATAATGCCCGGCCAGCGGCGCCAACTCGCGCGCATAGACGCTCTCGTCCAGCGTGAAGAGGATGATGGTCAGGTCGCGTTCGTTGCCGACCACGTCGAGCATGGGTTTCAGTGCATGGACGTAATCGGTGCGCATCGGCATGTCCGCGCCCTTGTCGCGACCATGGCTGGCGAACAGGCCGGCATTATGGTTGCGGAAGGATCCGGGGTGGATCTGCATCGTCATGCCGTCCGCGACGCTCATCTTCGCCATCTCGGTCAGCATCTGCGCGCGGAAGAGTTCGGCGTCCGCAGGCGTCCAGCTGCCGCCGACGATCTTGGCGAACAGCGCCTCGCACTCAGGCTTGGACAGGTTCGCGGTCGCGGCCGTCGGATGGCCGTGATCGGTCGCGGTCGCGCCCAGCGCCCGGAAGGCGGCGCGGCGCTTGGCATGGGCGGCGAGATAGCCGGACCAGCCATACACATCCTCGCCGGTCAGTTCGGCGAAGCGCTGCATCGCGCCCGCGAACTGCTCATGCTCGACATCGATCACGCTGTCGGGACGATAGGTGGTGATGACACGCCCCTGCCAACCCGAATCCCGGATCGCCTGGTGATGGATCAGCGGATCGTCGGCGCCTTCGGTGGTCGCCAGGCATTCGATGCGGAAGCGCTCGAACAGCGCGCGGGGGCGGAAGGCGGGGGTGGCCAGCGCCTCGCCGATCGCGTCGAAATAGCGGTCGGCGGTCGCCGCCTCCAGCGCCACGTCGAAGCCGAACACCTCGGCAAAGACATGGTCGAGCCACATGCGCGACGGCGTGCCGCGGAACAGGTGGTAGTTGGCGGCGAACAGCTTCCACGCCGCGCGCGGATCGGTCGTCGGACGGCCGCCGCGATGCGGAATGCCCAGATCGTCCAGCGCGATGCCCTGGCTGTAGAGCATCCGGAAGACATAATGGTCGGGCGCGAGCAGCAGGTCGCTGGCATCGCGCCACGGCTCGTCGGTGGCGAACCAGCGCGGATCGGTATGGCCGTGCGGGCTGACGATCGGCAGGTCGGCCACTTCGGCATAGAGCGTCCGCGCGATCCCGCGCGTCGTCGGATCGGCCGGGAACAGCCGGTCGGGGTGCAGTTCCAGCGGCCGGGTCATGCGGTCAGCTCCAGTTCGGCGGCGCTCGTCTTTTGGCTCAGGCCCAGCATATGCACGATCCCGCGCTCCAGCCCGCGCAGTTCGGCCAGGCCCCGCATCCGGCCGAGCAGCGAATAGCCCGGATTGGAGCTGCGATGCAGGTCGTCCATCATCCGATGGCCATGGTCGGGGCGCATCACGATCGCGCGACCCTGGGCATGGGAGATTTCGACGATCGCCTGCACCACCTGGGTCATGCGGGCATGGCCGCCCAGATGCTCGGCCTCATGGAAATTGCGCTCGCCCGCTTCCCAGCCGACCGAGCGGAGGTGGAAGAAGTCGATCCGGTCGGCAAAGCGCCGGACCATGGCGGGCAGGTCGTTGTCCGGCCGCGCGCCGAACGACCCGGTGCAGAAGCAGAGCCCGTTCGCCAGCGACGGCACGGCGGCGTAGAGATGCTCCAGATCCTCCGCCGTGCTGACCACGCGCGGCAGGCCGAAAATGGGGAAGGGGGGATCGTCCGGGTGGACGACCAGGGTGATCCCGACCTCCTCGGCGATCGGGCAGACCGCGCGGAGAAAGGCGATATGGTTGGCGCGCAGGGCCTCGGCATCGATACCCGCATAGCTGTCGATCGCGCGCAGGAAGGCGGGCGAGTCGAAACTCTCCTCGCTGCCCGGCAGCCCGGCGATGATCGTGCGCTCCAGCCTGTGGCGCTCTTCCGCGCTCATTTCGGCGAAGCGCTGGGCGGCGGCGGCGCGGACATTGTCGGAGTAATCCGCCTCGGCCCCCGGCCGCTTCAGGATATGGATGTCATAGGCCGCGACCGCTGCCCATTCGAAGCGCAACGCCGTCGCGCCGTCGGGCAGTTGCCAGTCCAGATCGGTCCGCGTCCAGTCGAGCAGCGGCATGAAATTATAGGTGACGGTACGCACGCCTTCGGCCGCCAGGTTGCGCAGGCTGTCGCCATAGGCCTGGACCAGTTCGTCGGTCAGTTCGCCACGCTTGATCGCGTCATGCACCGGCAGGCTCTCGACCGTCGACCAGCCCAGCCCGGCGGCCTCGATCATCGCGCGCCGCTCCGCGATGGCCGCGCGTGGCCAGACCATGCCGTTGGGAATTTCGTGCAGCGCGGTCACGACCTCGGTGGCGCCCGCCTGGCGGATATGGGACAAGGCGACCGGGTCGGCGGGTCCGAACCACCGCATAGACTGGATCATCAACACGTCCGCTACCCTCGTCCCATATCCTATTTGCTGACCAAGAGCGGTAGCATCGCGCATTCGGATTGACCAGTTACAAATTTTGGCCTTGCCACTATGGCTCGAGTGGCGGACCGTCATAAGATCAGGAGAGAAATGCCATGCGGATTGTCGTCGTCGGGGAAGGGATGATCGAGTTGTCGCGCGCCGAGGGCGGGTTGTGGCGGCTGGGTCATGGCGGCGATACGTTGAATACCGCGATCCACCTGGCACGGATGGATCGCAGTGTCGCCTATGTCACCGCGCTGGGCGATGATCCGTTCAGTGCGACGTTGCTGACCGACTGGTCGGCGGAGGGGATCGACACCACGCTGGTGCAGCGCGACCCGACCCGTATGCCGGGCCTGTATGCGATCACCACCGACGCGGCGGGCGAGCGCAGCTTCGCCTATTGGCGCGGGGAGAGTGCGGCGCGGCGTACCCTGTCGCTGCCCGGGGCCGAGGCGGTCATGGCGCAGGCGGAGCAGGCCGATCTGCTGCTCTTCTCACTGATTACGCTGGCTATCCTGGACGAGGACAGCCGCGAGCATCTCTTCGCGCTGGCGCAGCGGGTCCGGGCGCGGGGTGGCCGGGTGGCGTTCGACGGCAATTACCGTCCCCGCCTGTTCGCCGATCAGCAGCTGGCGCGCGACCTGTGCGCCCGCGCCATCGCGGCCTGCGACATCGGCCTGCCCACGCTGGAGGATGAGGCGATGCTGGTCGGCGCGACGTCGGCCGAAGAGGTCCAGGCCCGTTGGCTGGGCCTGGGCGCAGGCGAGGTCGTGGTGAAGCTGGGCGCGGAGGGTTGCCTGTTGAGCGGGGTCGGCATCGTGCCCCCGCCCGAACGCCTGAAGCCGCGCGATACCAGCGGGGCGGGCGATGCCTTCAACGCGGGCTATCTGGGTGCGCGTCTCGACGGGCTGGCGCCTGCGGAGGCGGCGGTGCGGGGCCATCGGCTGGCCGGGTGGACGGTGATGCGCGCCGGCGCGATCCCGCCGCGCGATGCGGATCTGCCGTAAAGCGATTTTGCACTATTGGACTGACCAATATTAGTTATATGTCAGGTGGCCTGTCGCGAATCTTTGCGTTCTCTATCATCGGCGCTCTTTCGATCTCATTTGTAAAAACCCTTGTCAGCGCCGGGGGTAGGTGACAGTTTATGTCGGACATGAATGGCCGATCGGCGGCAGGCGCGGGAGTGCGGAGATGAAGGTCAATCGGCGTGATCTGCTAGGTGCGGTCGGGGTGGCGGGCGCATCGACCGCATTGGGAGGACCGGCCTCCGCTGCAACGGCGCCGGCGGGGGACAAACCCTTCGCGCCCAGCTGGACATCGCTGGCGGAAGGGTATCGCGCACCCGATTGGTACCGCGATGCCAAGTTCGGCATGTGGGCGCATTGGGGCCCGCAATGCGTGCCGGAGGAAGGCGATTGGTACGCCCGCAACATGTATCTGCAGGGTTCGCGCGCCTATAATGCGCATGTCCGGAAATATGGGCATCCCAGCAAGGTCGGCTTTCTCGACATCATCGGCCAGTGGAAGGCCGAGAAATGGGATCCGGAGCGGCAGCTCGATCTTTATCAGCGTGCCGGCGCCAAATATTTCGTCGCACTCGCCAATCACCACGACAATCTCGATACCTTCGCGTCGCCGCACCCCTGGAACACGACGCGGGTCGGGCCCAAGCGCGACATTATCGGCACCTGGGCGAAGCTGGCCAAGGCGCGAGGGCTGCGGTTTGGCGTGTCCAATCACAGCGCGCATAGCTGGCACTGGTATCAGCCCGCTTATGGCTATGACGCCGAGGGACCGCTGCAGGGTAAGCGCTATGACGCGGACTGGCGCACCAAGGCGGACGGGCGGGGCACCTGGTGGGACGGGCTCGACCCGCAGCAACTCTATAACGGGCCGATCATGCGGATGCCCGATGGCTATGTCGACCGGACGGAGGCGGATGGCTGGCACGAGCGGACCGACAACCTCTGGAACGAGGGCAAGCCGATCGGCCGCCCCGATCTGGCCGCCGCCTGGGTGCGCCGGTGCCGCGCGCTGATCGACAATTATCAGCCCGACCTTCTGTATTTCGACGATTTCGACCTGCCGATGGAAGAACTCGGCCTCGAAATGGCGGCCTATTATTACAATGCCAATCGCCGCTGGCATGGCGGGCGGTTGGAGGCGGTGCTGAACGTCAAGACCACCCCGGCGCAGCGCCGCATGGCGCTGGTCGACGATGTCGAGCGCGGCGGCAAGACCTATATCGAGACCTATCCGTGGCAGACCGATACCTGCCTGGGCAACTGGCATTACGACCGCGCCCTGTACGAGCGGGACGGCTATAAGAGCGCGGCGACGGTGATCCACACGCTGTGCGACGTGGTGTCGAAGAACGGCAACCTCCTGCTCAACGTGCCGATGCGCGGCGACGGCACGATCGACGAGAAGGAGGAGCGCATCGTCGAGGCGATCGCCGCCTGGATGGGCCGTTATGGCAACGCCATCTATGGCACACGGCCGTGGCGCGTGCACGGGGAAGGGCCGGGCGCGGCGAGCGGCGGCATGTTCAGCGAAACGCAGGATTCGAAATATACCGCCAAGGACATACGCTATGTCCGCAAGGGCGAGGATGTCCATGCGCTGATGCTCGGCTGGCCCGAGGACGGTGTGGCGCGGCTGACCTTGTTCGCCAATGGCAACATGATCGGGCGGGGGCAGGTGGTGCGGGTGACTCTGTTCGGCGACTCGACTCCGCTGCCCTTCCGCCGCACGGACACGGCGTTGGAGATCACGCTTCCGGCCGGTGCGCGTGAAGCGATCGGCGTGCCGCTGGTCCTGTCGGGGCCGGGCCTGGTCGCGGGGAGCGTCGCGCAGGTGTGAATCTGGGGCCATGCCCCTCCACCCCGCCCTGCGGGCGCGGTCCTCCTCCCCATCGGAGATGGGGAGGATTTGGGAGGTCCATTCCTCTCCAAGCTTGGCTTGGGGGGGCGCCTCGACGGAAGACGTCACGAAAAAGGGGGCCGGAACCGAAGTCCCGACCCCCTGATCCTGTCAGCCTGAGCTGGCGGCGTGGATTACGCGCCCGGGATTTCCGAGACGTTCACCTTGATGCCGCGGCCCATCGTCGACGAGACGGCGACCTTGCGGACATACTTGCCCTTCGCGCCCGACGGCTTGGCCTTGATGAGAGCGTCGACCAGCGCGTCGAAGTTGGCGCGCAGGTCCTCCGCCGGGAACGACGCCTTGCCGATGCCCGAGTGGATGATGCCGGCCTTTTCGACGCGGTACTCGACCTGGCCGCCCTTGGCCGCCTTGACGGCTTCGGCGACGTTCATGGTCACGGTGCCCAGCTTCGGGTTCGGCATCAGGCCCTTGGGGCCCAGCACCTTACCGAGGCGGCCGACGACGCCCATCATGTCCGGGGTCGCGATGCAGCGATCGAAGTCGATGGTGCCGCCCTGGATGGTTTCCATCAGGTCTTCGGCGCCTACGACGTCCGCACCGGCGGCGCGTGCTTCGTCGGCCTTCACGCCCTTGGCGAACACGCCGACGCGAACGGTCTTGCCGGTGCCCTTGGGCAGGGTGACGACGCCGCGCACCATCTGGTCGGCGTGACGCGGGTCAACGCCCAGGTTGACGGCGACTTCGATCGTCTCGTCGAACTTCGAGGTCGCGTTGGTGCGCGCCAGCGAGATCGCTTCGTCGATGCCGTGCAGCTTCTCGGCGTCGATCTGGACGGCCTTCTGCTTCTTGGTCAGCTTCGCCATGATCTTAGCCCTCCACCACTTCGAGGCCCATCGCGCGGGCGGAGCCTTCGATGATCTTGGTCGCAGCCTCGATATCGTTGGCGTTCAGGTCCTTCATCTTGACCTGGGCGATTTCCGCGAGCTTCGAGCGCGCGATCTTGCCCGCCGACACCTTGCCCGGCTCCTTCGAGCCCGACTTCAGGTTGGCCGCCTTCTTGATGAGGTAGGTCGCAGGCGCGGTCTTCGTCTCGAACGAGAACGAACGGTCGGCATAGACGGTGATGACGGTGGGCAGCGGGGTGCCCTTCTCGACTTCGCCGGTCTGCGCGTTGAACGCCTTGCAGAATTCCATGATGTTCACACCGCGCTGACCCAGCGCCGGGCCGATCGGCGGCGAGGGGTTGGCGGCGCCTGCAGGGACCTGCAGCTTGATATAGCCGGTAATCTTCTTTGCCATGTCACTCTCTTTTCGAGTCTAGCGGTCGTGACGGGCACGAAGGCGAACGCCAGCGCACCCTCCCGCAAGGGTTCCGTCGCATGATGCTAGGGAAGCGCGGGCTCATAGGGAAAAGTGGTAGAAAAGGCAAGGCGACTCTGGCCCGCCCTCCGTTCGCACTGAGCGAAGTCGAAGTGCACGGGATTCCGTCTGCCGAAGGGGCGGGGCGTGGGCTTCGACTTCGCTCAGCCTGAACGGAGGTTTGTGAGGGGCGGGGAATGGGCGCCAGATACGAAAAGGGCCGGTGGCGTTGCCGCCCCGGCCCCTGTTTCGTCGGACGGCCCGAACTTACTTCGAGCGTTCGACCTGCTCGAAGTCCAGTTCCACCGGGGTCGCGCGGCCGAAGATCGACACCGACACCTTGACCTTGGACTTGTCGAAATCCAGTTCCTCGACCACGCCGTTGAAGCTGGCGAAGGGGCCTTCCAGCACCTTGACCGCGTCGCCGATCTCGTAGTCGACCTTGACCTTGTGCTTCGGGGCGGCGGCGGCCTCTTCCTTGGAATTCAGCATCCGCGTGGCTTCGCCTTCGCTGATCGCCTGCGGCTTGCCCATCGCGCCCAGGAAGCCGGTCACCTTCGGCGTGTTCTTGACGAGGTGATAGACCTGGTCGGTCATGTCGAGCTTGGCCAGCACGTAACCGGGCATGAACTTGCGCTCGACCGCGATCTTCTTGCCGCGGCGGGCCTCGGTCACGGTTTCGGTCGGCACCTCGATCTGGTCGACCAGATGGTCGAGGCCCAGACGGGTCGCCTCGGCCATGATCGAGTCGCGGACCTTGCCCTCGAAACCGGAATAAGCGTGGATGATGTACCAGCGCGCCATGGAAAACCTTTTACTTCGCGAACGACAGCAGGGTGCGGACCAGCGTCTCGAAGAACGAGTCGACCGCCAGGAAGAAGATGGCGAGGATCGTGGTCATCACCACGACCATCACGCCGGTCATCACCGTTTCGCGCCGCGTCGGCCAGACGACCTTCTTGGTCTCGGTCTTGACCTGGTTGATGAATTCGATGGGGGTCGTCTTCGCCACTCGTGCCGTTCCCGCACCTGCGTTGAAATTACTGTCAGCGAGGCATAGGTCCGCCGTCGCCTGCCCCAAGGGGCCTGCAACGAAAGGTCCGTCCGCGCTGTTCGGATGGGGATGCGATGTAGCTGTGGCTCGGGGAAAAGGCAAGGGTTGGGGCGGGTGGGGGTTTATGGTTCGCGCGAAGCCGCGATGGCGCGAAGGGTTTTGGTTCGCGCGGAGACGCGGAGATTTGTTGTTCGCGCAGAGGCGCGGAGGACGCAGAGGGGGAAAGACCTCCATTCCCCCGTCCGTTCAGCCTGAGCGTAGTCGAAGGCCAAGGGGAGACATCACCCCAAAGGTCTCGAAGCCGCAGGCTTGAGCCGCCAAGGCCTATCCGTGGCGGACGTTATCCCGTGGCCTTCGACTATGCTCAGGCTGAACGGAGGGGGGCATTATTCCCTCCGCGCCTCCACGCGAACCAACCTTCTTCGCGTCCTCGCGGCTTCGCGTGAACGATCAACAGCAACGCCCGCCATTCTTGCCCTCATAGCGCGCCTGCTGCCGCTCGCGGAAGAACGTCACCTCATCCATCGGCTCACGGTCGGGATGCCTGGCCGCCATATGCGCCACATAGGCGTCATAGCTGGGCATCCCGACCATGGCGTTGCCGATCTGGCGCAGGCGGGCGAGCCAGCTCATTCGGCCGCCACCATTTCGGGCGGGACTTCGGTCACGCTCGGCCGGTCGATCCGGCGCGCGATCAGGCAGGTGCGCACCGCATAGACCAGGATCGCCAGCACCACGCCCAGGAAGATCGCGCACAGCCCTGCGTCGATCCGGTCGTTGAAGATGATCCGGCCCATATCCGCCATGGTCTTGGCGGGGGGCAGGACCTTGCCCGATGCCGCCGCGCTGGCGAACTTGTCGGCATGGGCCAGGAAGCCGACGCGCGGATCGGCGGAGAAGATCTTCATCCACCCGGCGGTCAGCGTACAGGCGAGCAGCCAGAGGGTCGGGATCACCGTGATCCAGGCAAAGCGATCCTTCTTCATCCGGAACAGCACCACGGTGGACAGCATCAGCGCCACGGCGGCAAGCATCTGGTTGGAGATGCCGAACAGCGGCCACAGGGTGTTCACCCCGCCCAGCGGATCGGTGACGCCCTGATAGAGGAAGAAGCCCCAGGCCGCGACGCAAAGCGCCGTCGCGATCAGGCCCGGCGCGACCTTGCTCGATCCCCGGAAGCTGGGGACGACAAGGCCGATCAGGTCCTGCAGCATGAAGCGGCCCGCCCGCGTGCCCGCATCGACGGCGGTCAGGATGAACAGCGCCTCGAACAGGATCGCGAAGTGATACCAGAAGGCCTTCATCGCCTGTCCGCCGAACAGGTGGCTGAAGATTTCCGCCATCGCCACCGCCAGCGTCGGGGCACCGCCCGCGCGGGAAATGATCGTATGCTCGCCCACGTCGCGCGCGACCTGCACCAGCGTGTCGGCCGAGATGGGGAAGCCCATCGCGGTCACGGCGGCGGCGGCACTGGCCGGGTCGGTGCCCAGCACGGCGGCGGGCGCGTTCATCGCGAAATAGATGCCGGGGTCGAGGATCGAGGCGGCGACCAAAGCCATGATCGCCACCGCGCTTTCCATCAGCATCGCGCCATAGCCGATAAAGGGCGCGTCCTTCTCGCTGGCGATGAGCTTGGGGGTGGTACCGCTGGCGATCAGCGCGTGGAAACCCGACACAGCACCGCACGCGATGGTGATGAACAGGAAGGGAAAGAGCGGCCCCGCCCAGACCGGCCCGCTGCCGTCGATGAATTTGTTCAGGGCAGGCATCTTCAGCGGCGGCGCCATGATGACGATGCCGATGGCCAGCGCCACGATCGCGCCGATCTTGAGGAAGGTCGACAGATAGTCGCGCGGCGCCAGCAGCAGCCACACCGGCAGGACCGAGGCGACCGCGCCGTATCCGATCAGCAGGAAGCAGAGCTGGACCGGCGTGAAGGTGAAGAGCGGCGCGAGGACGGCCGATTCCGCGATCGACTGGCCATAGACGATCGCCAGGATCAGGCCGATGAAGCCGATGATCGATACCTCGCCGATCTTCCCCGGCCTCACCCAGCGGGTATAGCCGCCCATCAGCATCGCGAGCGGCACGGTGGCCGCCACGGTGAACAGGCCCCAGGGGCTCTCCGCCAGCGCCCGCACGACGATCAGCGCGAGGACGGCCAGGATGATGACCATGATCATGAAGGCGCCGAACAGCGCGATGGTGCCCGCCACGGGGCCCATCTCCATACGGATCAGCTCGCCCAGTGACCGCCCGTCACGCCGCATCGACAGGAACAGGACCAGGAAATCCTGCACCGCCCCCGCCAGCACGACGCCCGCCAAAATCCACAGCGTTCCGGGCAGATAGCCCATCTGCGCCGCCAGCACCGGCCCGACCAGCGGACCCGCGCCCGCGATGGCCGCGAAATGGTGGCCGAACAGCACCGTCCGGTCGGTCGCGACATAGTCCAGCCCGTCGGCGCGGCGAATGGCCGGGGTGGGGCGGCCGGGGTCGATGCCGATCACCCTGGCGATGAACAGCGCATAATAACGATAAGCGATCAGATAGACCGAGACGGCGGCGGCCACGATCCACAGCGCATTGACGGACTCGCCCCGCACGGTCGCGACGACGCCCAGCGCGCCTGCGCCGACGATCGCCAGCGCGATCCAGGGAAGGTGTTTGGTCATGCCCCGTCCGGTCCTCTTATTGTGTTTTGCGGTCCCTTCTAACCCTCTCGGGAAGGCGCGCCAGCCCCGAAAGCGCGACAAATTGTGGCGGCGATCACGGCTTGCACCGCGTCGCGGACCTGTCAGACTTGCGCTGGAGCAAGGACGGAGGCGTATGCGTAAAGGTCGGATGCTGCTGGCGCTCGGGGTGTTGCTGGCCGCCGGCGCCGCCGATGCCAGGGGAACCTCGTCCTTGTCGGGTGCCGCCCGCTGCCGGTTGCCGCCGGGATGGGATCAGGTGGCGGCGCGCGGCGCGCGCTTCGTGGTGTTCGGCGAAATGCACGGCACGCAGCAATCTCCCCGATTTTTCGGCGATGTCGCCTGTGCCCTGGCGGCCAGGGGCGAGCGGCTGCTGGTGGCCGTCGAGCATTTTTCCACCGTCAATGGGGATTTCCAAAAGGCCTGGGCCTTGCCGGACGCCGATTTCGTGCCGGCCTTGACCAAGGCGGGATGGGCCGGGCGTGACGATGGCGTCGGCAGCGAGGCGATGTTGGCGATGCTGGTGCGGCTTCACCGGCTGGCGCGGGCGGGGTATCGGATCGACATCGTGGCATTCAGCGGCGTGAGGGACGAGGCCCAGCAGCGTCGATTCGCCAGCCTGGCGGGGCAGGGGCCGCACGACGCCGCCCAGGCCGAGAATATCCGGGAGGCCGCTGTCCGACGCCCTTACGATCATGTCCTGATACTGGTCGGGAATGCCCATGCCCGCAAAAGCCCCGTGACCTACACGCCCGTGCCGTTCGAGCCGATGGCGATGCAACTCGGCAAGTCGGAGAGCGTCGTTTCCCTGAACATGAAATCGGCGGCGGGAACGATCTGGAACTGCGGACTGAAGCCGGACGTGGTTCGAAAGCCCGGCGTGCCGATCACCAATGCCGACATCGCATGTGGCGCTCATCCGGCGACGGCCGATGCCGACCTGAAGCCGACGCCCTTCATCGCCCTGGGGGGCTTGCCGGGGCAGCAGCCCGACCCGGACTATGACGGCGTCTACTGGCTTGGCCCGATCAGCGCGTCGCCGCCTGCCGTTCCGGATCGGAGTCCGCCGCGAAATCCGTAACCCAGGCCCGGCCTAACCTGCATCCGCTGGCTCCGCTCGCGGATCAGCGGCGAATCGGCGGCCCGGCCGTCCAGCCGCTCGATATTGGCGAACAGGGTCAGCACATTGCGACGGGGCAGTGGGCGTAGGACGGAACGCCGCCCTTGCCCGCATCCTTGCAACCGCCCCGTCCATGGCAAACTTAGCGCTTGCTCCGCCGCGCTGTCCGGGGTGAAAGGCTCGGCATGGCCCAAAACTCCTCCCCGCTCGTCGTCGGCATCGGCGGCACGATCGGCAGCGTCTCCTCGACCGAGCGCGCGCTTCGGACCGCGATGACCGCGGCGACGGAGGAGGGGTTCCGCACCCATGTCTTCGGCGGCGAGGATCTGGCGCACCTGCCGCTCTACAACCCCCGCGCCGGGGAGCGGACCGAGGCGGAACAGGTGTTCGTCGATACGGTGCGACAGGCCTCGGCGATCATCATCGCCAGCCCCGGCTATCATGGCAGCATCTCGGGGTTGGTGAAGAACGCGCTCGACCTGCTGGAGGAAACGGCGAAGGACGACCGGCCCTATTTCGCCGATCTGCCCGTGGGACTGATCGCCACCGCCTATGGCTGGCAGGCGACGGGCTCGACCATCGCGGCGCTGCGGTCGATCGTCCATGCGCTACGCGGCTGGCCCACGCCCTTTGCGGCGGCGGTGAATACGCAGCAGACGCGCTTCGACGAAGAGGGGCGGATCAGCGACCCGGCGGTCGAGGGGCAGTTGCGGCTGGTCGGCCAACAGGTCGCCCGCTTCGCGCCGCTGGCGGGGACGATCCGCGCGTCGAATTGAGGGGCTTTTTTGGTTCGCGCGGAGGCGCGAAGATTTTTACGTTCGCGCAGAGGCGCGGAGGACGCAGAGGTGAATGGCGCGCGGTCGCGCAATTCTCTATTCTTCCTGTGTGAAGAAGGGCTGCGCGATCCGCCGGGTATGACACCTCCGCGTTCTCCGCGCCTCCGCGCGAACCATTTTCTTCTCTTCGCGCCATCGCGGCTTCGCGTGAGACGAATGATGGCACGCACCGCACCCGTCGAATGGACTCGTTCCCCGGCGAAGGCCGGGGTCCAGTTTATATGCGCCATCGAGCACCTGATGGCCTTGCCTCCCACGCAACGTTCGGGCGCGCCACCAGCTTGGTAGAAACTGGACCCCGGCCTTCGCCGGGGAACAGGTTCCGGGGAACGGTTAGCGTAGGCGCTGCGTCACCAGCGTGGTGATCTCGTCCGCGATCTCGGCGGGATCGCGCAATTCGCCATGCGCCACGGTCGACACGGTCGTCCATTCGCCCAGCATCGCGCCGTCGGCCATCGCGGCGTAATTGGCACGGACCCGCGCCTGGAGCCCCAGGTCCGCCTCATAGGCGTCGTACGTATCGTCGGTATAGCTGCGCTTGCGCTTGCGGGCGATCAGGTCGCGCGCGACGTCGAGCGGCGTGTCGAGATAGACCGACAGATGGGGGGCTGGCAGGCGGAACTGGACCGTCTCCAGCTGCTCGATCCATTGCAGCAGCGCGGGTGCCTGTTCGGGCGGGACCTGCGCGGCCTGATAGGCCATGTTCGACGCGATATAGCGGTCGAAGACGATGACGTCATGGCGCTCGGCCAGCTCAATCAGGTGCGGTCGCGACTCGAATCGGTCGAGCGCGTACAGCGTCGCCGCCGTCTCGGGCGCCGCCGCATGGGGCAGGCGGCCCGCCAGATATTCGCCCAGCGCCCAGCCGCCGACCGTCTCGGCATAACGAGGGAAGGACAAGGCGGCGGCGGACAGCCCGGCGGCGTTCAGCCGCTCGGTCACGGCCGCCGTCGCGGTCGCTTTCCCGGCGCCGTCCGCGCCCTCGATCGCGAGTAGAAACGCCATCAGCCGCGCAAGCGTTCGTGGTGACGGATCACCTCGTCGATGATGAAGCGCAGGAATTTTTCCGAAAATTCCGGGTCCAGCTGCGCATCGCTCGCCAGTTGCCGCAGCCGGGCGATCTGCGACTCCTCGCGGCCCGGATCGGCGGGGGGCAGTTCGTTCTCCGCCTTGTAGCGGCCGACGGCCTGGGTGATCTTGAATCGCTCGGCCAGCATGAAGACCAGCGCGGCGTCGATATTGTCGATCGACTGGCGATAGCCCGTCAGCACGGTGTCGGACATGGTCGGCGTATCTCCCTCTGGCGGCCCGCGCCGCACATGAATTCGCGTTCGCCCTTTCGCGCTTAGGCTTGCGTTCGGCAAGCGTTGTCGCCAGAGGCTCTTACCTGCCCATGACCGTAACCGCCACCCGCCTCGCCAAGCCCGCGCCCTCGCTGGACCCGATGATCCGGCTGGTGGCGGACGACATGAACGCCGTGAACCAGGTCATCATCGACCGGATGCGGTCGGAAATCCCGTTGATCCCGCAACTTGCCGGCCACCTGATCTCGGGCGGCGGCAAGCGGATGCGCCCGATGCTGACGCTCGCCAGTGCGCAACTGCTGGGATATCAGGGCACCAGCCACCATGTTCTGGCGGCGGCGGTCGAGTTCATCCATACCGCCACGCTGCTGCACGACGATGTCGTGGACGGGTCGGACCTGCGGCGCGGACGGCGCACCGCCAACATCATCTGGGGCAATCCCGCCAGCGTGCTGGTCGGCGACTTCCTGTTCAGCCGCTCCTTCCAGCTGATGGTCGATGCGGGCAGCCTGAAGGTACTCAGCATCCTGTCGGGCGCGTCGGCGGTGATCGCCGAGGGCGAGGTGAACCAGCTGACCGCCGTGCGGCAGGTCGAGCTGCCCGAGGAGCGCTATCTCTCGATCATCGACGCCAAGACCGCCGCGCTGTTCGCCGCCGCCTGCCGCATCGCCGCCGTCATCGCCGAACGGCCCGAGGCGGAGGAACTGGCGCTGGAGGCCTATGGCCGGAACCTGGGCATCGCGTTCCAGCTGATCGACGATGCGATCGACTATGTGTCGGACGCGGGCACCATGGGCAAGGATGCGGGCGACGATTTCCGCGAGGGCAAGATGACCCTGCCGGTGATCCTCGCCTATGCGCGCGGCAATGAGGAAGAGCGGACCTTCTGGAAGGACGCGGTTGAGGGACGTCGGACCTCGGACGAGGACTTCACCCATGCCATCGCGCTCGTTCGCAAGAGCCGGGCGGTCGACGACACCATGGCGCGTGCGCGGCACTATGGCGGGCTGGCGATCGAGGCGATCCGGGGTTTTGCGGACGGTCCGGCCAAGGCGGCGATGATCGAGGCGGTCGAGTTCGCGGTCGCGCGGGCTTACTGACCATCCATTGACCCCGGCGAAGGCCGGGGCCCAGTTGCGGTGGATTATCGAAGGCGCGGGGCGGTTTGCCTCTCCCGCCGCGTCTGGCGCGCCACCGGCTTGGCGGAGCCTGGGCCCCGGCCTTCGCCGGGGAACGGCTTTGCTGAGAGTACGCCCCAGTCCCCGTTCAGCCTGAGCGTAGTCGAAGGCAAAGGGAAACCCTGTCCGCTGGGCGAATGTTAAAGCGTGGGCTTCGACTTCGCTCAGCCTGAACGGAGGTGGGGACGGCGCATGTCTTCACCCCGCCCTGCAAACCCCCTATCGCAAGCCGATGACCCTGCCCGTCACCGCCGTCCTGCCCGAACTGCTGACCGCGCTCGCCGATGCTCCCAACGCGGTCCTCGTCGCGCCCCCCGGCGCGGGCAAGACCACCGCCGTTGCGCCCGCTTTGCTCGACGAGCCCTGGTGCACCGGGGAAGTCCTGCTCCTCTCCCCACGCCGCCTCGCCGCGCGTGCCGCCGCCGAGCGGATGGCGGCGCTGGCGGAAGAGCCGGTCGGCCGCACCTTCGGCTATGCCACGCGGATGGATACGAAGGTCAGCGCCACTACCCGCGTGACCGTCGTGACCGAAGGCATCTTCGTCGCCCGCATCCAGGCCGATCCCGAATTGGCGGGCGTGTCGGCGGTGCTGTTCGACGAGGTCCACGAACGCAGTCTCGATGGCGATTTCGGCCTGGCGCTGGCGCTCGATGCGCAAGGAGGCTTGCGGCCCGACCTCCGGCTGGTCGCTATGTCGGCGACGCTCGACGGTCGCCGCTTCTCCAGCCTGATGGGTGATGCCCCCGTGATTGAGAGCGAGGGGCGCAGCTATCCGCTGACCCTGCGCCATCTCGGTCGCGCGGTCGAAGCGCGAATCGAGGATTCGGTCGCCGCCGCCATCCGCCGCGCGCTTCAGGAAGAGGCGGAGGGCGATATTCTCGCCTTCCTCCCCGGCACCGCCGAGATCGCGCGCACCGCCGAGCGGCTCGCGAACCTGCCCTCCGCCATCGCCATTCACGAACTCCATGGTTCGCTCGACCCGGCGGCGCAGCGCGCGGCGATCCGGCGCGATCCCGAGGGGCGGCGGCGGATCGTGCTCGCCACCTCGATCGCGGAGACCAGCCTGACGCTCGACGGCGTGCGGATCGTCGTCGATTCGGGGCTTGCCCGCCGTCCGCGCTATGACCGCGCGGCGGGCATGACCCGGCTCGTCACCGAGCGCGCCAGCCAAGCCGCCGTCACCCAGCGTGCGGGCCGCGCCGCGCGTCAGTCGCCCGGTGTCGCCTATCGCCTGTGGGAGGAGGCCGCGACGGCGGGCCTGCCGCGCTTCGACCCGCCCGAAATCCTGGAGGCGGACCTGTCGGCGCTGCTGCTCGGCACGGCATTATGGGGCGTGAGCGATCCGCGCGCGTTGCCTTGGCTCGACCCGCCGCCCGAAGCCGCCGTCGCCGAAGCGCGCGCCCGGCTGACCGTGCTGGAGGCGCTGGACGAGACCGGCCGCCCGACCGCGCATGGCAAGGCGATTGCGCGCCTCCCCATGGCCCCGCGTCTGGCGCATATGCTGATTCGCAGCGGGGAGCGGGGCCTGGCCGCCACCGCCGCCGAGGTCGCGGTGCTGCTGGGCGAACGGGGAATCGGTGGCCAGGATGTCGATATCGAACAACGCCTGCGCCGCTGGCGAACCGAGCGCGGCCCCAAGGCCGAGGCGGCGAGGGCGATGGCAAAGCGTTGGACGGGCCTCGCCCCCAAGCCGATCGAGCAGGAGGCCTGGGATTACCCGGCGGGTGTGTGTCTGGCGCTGGCCTATCCCGACCGGGTCGCGCGGCGGCGCGACTCGACCGGCGAGAATTGGGCGAGCGTGGGGGGCAGGGGCTTCCGGCTCGATCCCGCCTCGGGGCTGGCGAGTTCGGAATGGCTGGCGGTCGGCGAGACGCAAGGTGCGGCATCGGGCGCACGAATCCTGTCCGCCGCCCCGCTCGACCTCGCGACCATCGAGGCGCTGTTCGCCGAGCGGATCGAGACGCGGCGCACCGTCACCTTTAATCCCGCGACCGGCGGGGTTGAGGCGCTGCGCGAACGGCGGCTGGGCGGGCTTCGCCTGTCGAGCGGCCCCGATTCGGGGGCGTCTGCCGAAGCCATCGCCGAGGCTTTGGTCCAGGGGGTGCGGACGCACGGCCTGTCGCTGTTGCCCTGGAGCGACGGGGCAGGGGCCTATCGTGCGCGCGCCGCCTATGCCGGGGTGGCGTTGGATGACGAAACGCTGATCGCGCGGGCAGACGACTGGCTGCCCGCGCTGGTAGCGGGCAAAAGGCGGTTGGACGCCATCGCGCCCGGCGCGCTGACCGAGGCGATCCGCAACCTGATCGACTGGAACGACCAGAAGCGGATCGATTCGATGGCGCCTGCCCATTTCACCAGTCCGGCGGGCAGCACCCATGCGATTGATTATGCGGCCGAAGGCGGCCCGCGCGTCGAGCTGCGCGTACAGGCGCTGTTCGGCCTGGCCGAGCATCCGGTGATCGGCACCGAGCGGGTGCCGTTGGTCCTCAGCCTGACCTCACCCGCCGGGCGGCCGATCCAGACGACTCGCGACCTGCCCGGTTTCTGGGCGGGCAGCTGGAGCGCGGTGGCCAAGGAAATGCGCGGTCGCTACCCCCGCCATCCTTGGCCCGACAACCCTGCCGCGGCCTCCGCGACCCTGCGCACGAAAAAGGCGGATGCAAGAGCCGCCGGTTCGCGATAAGGGACAGACATTATGGCCACTGCTCGCATCTTCCAGCGCCCCAAGAACGCGATGCAATCCGGCAAGTACCGGACCGATCGCTGGCAACTCGAATTCGAACCCGTCGAGGCGAAAAAGCCCGATCCCCTGACCGGCTGGGCCGGCAGCGGCGACACGCGGGAGCAGGTTCGCCTGACCTTCGCGACGCTGGAAGAGGCGATCGCCTATTGCCAGCGCGAGGGGCTCGACCACCATGTCGTGCCGACGCCGCAAAAGACGCTGAAGCTGCAAAGCTACGCCGACAATTTCCGCTGAGCGCGGGCGGGCCGTCACCCTGCGCGTCTTTCGCTGACAGGGTTACAGGCCCGCCATCGCCATCAGGACCGCCCATTCCGCCTCGCCCACTGGCGAGACGGACAGCCGCGACTGGCGCAGCATCGGCAGCGCGGCGAGAGCGGGTTCCGCCTTCATCGCGGCCAGCGTCACCGGCCGGGGCAGCGGGCGGTCCGGCGACACCTGTACCGAAACCCAGCGGCCATCATCGCCATCCGCCCGCGCGGTGCGGCTGATCGTTGCGATCCCGACCGCCGCCTTGTCCTTGCCGCTATGGTAGAATAGCGCCCGGTCGCCGACCGCCATGGCGCGGAGATGCCCGGCGGCGGCGGCATTGCGCACCCCGTCCCATTCGGTCGCGCCGTCACGGACCAGATCGTCCCAGCCATAGCTGTCCGGTTCCGATTTTAGCAGCCAATGCGCCATCGCCACCCTTCTCCTGAACCGCACGTAAACGCCCTATTCCGCGTCCATTCAGCCCGATCGTGGCAAGGACCGCAACACGGACCCCGCGTGCGCGTTTTGCCATCAGCGGACCGGGCGTATTTGTATCGGAGGTTCGGTATGAACGGAATGTTGAAGAAGCTGGGACTGGGCCTCGCTTTGGGAGCGACCGCGTTGACGGCGGCGGCTCCGGCCGAGGCGCAGCGTTGGGGCCGTGGCTGGGGCGGCGGCTATGGCGGCTATTACCACCGCGATCGCGGCGGCGATGCGGTCGCGGGTGCGCTGATCGGTGGCATCCTCGGCCTGGGCGTGGGTGCGGCAATCGCGAGCAGCAACCAGCCGCGCTATGTCGATCGAGGCTATTACTATAACCGGGGCTATGACCCCTATTATGCGCCGCCGCCCCCGCCGCCGGTGGTGACCTATGAGTATCGCAGCTACGCGCCGCGCTGCTGGAACGACTGGCGCTGGGATCCCTATTGGGGCCGCAGCGTGCCGGTCCGGGTCTGCAACTAAAGCCCATGGCGGCGTCGGGAGCGATCCCGGCGCCGCTTTTTCTCGGGCCCCTGCTTGGCAGCGCGCCCGACTCGGGGTTAAGGCCGGACCATGACCGATACCGTTCCCGATCGCCTGTCCACCAACCCGGACAGCCCCTATTTCGACCAGGACCTCCTCTCGCGTGGGGTCGGCATCCGCTTCAAGGGCAATGAGCGCCGCGACGTCGAGGAATATTGCATTTCCGAGGGCTGGATCCGCGTCGCGCTGGGCAAGAAGGTCGACCGCCATGGTCGCCCGCTGACCCTGAAGCTGAACGGCGAGGTCGAGGCGTGGATCGAGAATCCGGCCGGTGGTGAAGACGCCGAGGGTTCGGAAGAAACCGAAGCGTAATTACTAGGCGTACCCCGGCGAAGGCCGGGGTCCAGTTGCTGGGCGCCTTCGAGGGTGGGGTGTCGTTGCCTCCCACTTGCCGGATAGCGCGCCATCGACCTGCTCGAAACTGGGCCCCGGCCTTCGCCGGGGAACAGAAGGAAATTTGGGGAGGGCATTCCCCAAACCCCCGTTCAGGCGGAGCGAAGTCGAAGCCCACGGGAATCCCTCAGCGCACTTCGACTTCGGCGCGACGCGCCGAAGTTTATCCTGAGCGGCTGGCTTGCCAGCCCGCCGAAGGGCTCAGTGCGAACGGAGGACGGGAGGGGACCTTACGCCGCCTCCATCGCCTCGCCGGCTTCCATCCAGCGCATTTCCGCCTCGGCCAGCTTGTCGACCACTTCGGCGCGGCGCTTGTTCAACTCGCCCATCGACAGTTTCGCATGGCGCGGTTCCGCCGCCGCCGGATCGTTCATCGCCTTGTCCAGCGCATCGCGCTCGCGGGTCAGCTTGGCCATTTCGTCTTCGATACCACGCAGCGTCTTCTTCATCGCGTTGAAGCGTTCGCGCTGCTCGGCCGAGGCTTTCTTGCTCGCCGCCCGATCGGCCTTGGACGCGGCATCGCCCTGGCCCGCATCGCCCTTCAGGACGAAGGCGATATAATCGTCCAGCGACCCGTCGAATTCCTTGGCGGTGCCGTTGTCGACCAGCACCAGCCGGTCCGCCGTCATCTCCAGCATGTGGCGGTCGTGGCTGACCAGCACGACGGTGCCCTTGTACATGTTGAGCGCCTGGACCAGCGCCTCGCGCGCGTCGACGTCCAGGTGGTTGGTCGGCTCGTCGAGGATCAGCATGTGCGGCGCGTCGCGCGTAATCAGCGCCAGCGCCAGCCGCGCGCGCTCGCCGCCCGACAGCTTGCCGACCTTCGTCGTCGCCTTATCGCCCGAAAAGCCGAAGCGGCCGAGCTGCGCACGCACCGCCGCCGGGGTCGCGCCGCGCATGATGCGTGTCATATGCTCCAGCGGCGTGTCGTCGGTGTCGAGTTCTTCGACCTGATACTGGGTGAAGTAGCCGACCCGCATCTTGCCCGACGAGTTCATGTCGCCTTCCATCGGCGTCAGCTGCGCGGCGAGCAGGCGGGCCAGCGTCGTCTTGCCGTTGCCGTTCCGGCCCAAAAGCGCTATCCGGTCGTCCGGGTCGATGCGCAGGTTCAGCCGCTTCAGGATCGGCGTCTCGGCATAACCCACGCTCGCCAGGTCCAGCGTGATGAGCGGCGGGCGCAGCTGGTCGGGATCGGGGAAGTCGAAGGACAGCGAGGGGTCGTTCGCCATCTCGGCGATCGGCTGCATCTTGGACAGCATCTTGGCGCGGCTCTGCGCCTGCTTGGCGGTCGAGGCGCGGGCCGAGTTGCGCGCGATATAGTCCTGCAACTTGGCGCGCTGCGCGTCCTGGTTGGCCTTGGCGGCGGCGAGCTGCGCCATCCGCTCGGCGCGCTGGCGCTCGAACGAGTCGTACCCGCCGGGATAGAGCGTCACCTTGCCGCCCTGCAGGTGCAGGATATGGTCGACGACATTGTTCAGGAAGTCGCGCTCATGGCTGACCAGCAGGATCGTCGCGCGATAGGATTTGAGGAAATCCTCCAGCCACATCACCGCTTCAAGGTCGAGGTGGTTCGACGGTTCGTCGAGCAGCAACACGTCGGGTGCGGAGAACAGAAGGGCGGCGAGCGCCACGCGCATCTTCCACCCGCCCGAATAGCTCGACAGCGGACGCGCCTGCATCGCCTCGTCGAAACCCAGGCCCTGGAGGATGCTGGAGGCGCGCGCGGGCGCGGTATAGGCGTCGATCGCGATCAGCCGCTCATAGATGTCACCCAGCTTTTCGGGATCGCTCTCGGTCTCGCTGCGCTCCATCAGCTCGGCGCGCTCGATGTCGGCGGCCAGCACCGTCTCGAACGGCGTCGCGGTGCCGTCGGGGGCTTCCTGCGCGATATAGCCGAGCTTGGCGCCCTTGGGCATTTCGCAAGCGCCGTCATCGGCCTCCAGCTGGCCTGCGATCACGCGGACGAGCGTCGACTTGCCCGCGCCATTGCGGCCGATCAGGCCGACCCGGCTGCCGGGGGGAAGGGCCGCGGATGCACCGTCGAGGATCGTGCGGCCGCCCAGGCGCACGGTGATGCCATTCAGATTGAGCATGGCCGCGCGCGTAGCAAATTCCGGCGCGAAAGGGGAGGGGGGCCTTTCATCCTCCCCTACAAGGGGAGGGGGACCATCCGAAGGATGGTGGAGGGGTGTCGCCGCCAGCGAGAGGCAAAGCCATTCGCCGTGACACCCCTCCGTCAGGCCTGCGGCCTGCCACCTCCCCTTACAGGGGAGGAATAGGGAGACTTCAGCGCGCCGCCAGGTTCGTCGCGCCGGCGGGCGGCCAGTTCTGGGGGCCGCACTTCTTGACGACCCATTCGGCCCTCTTGTTCCAACACAGCGCATCCAGGCGCGGCATGGTCGCGGCGAAATGCTCGCGGCCGATATAGCGGGGGAAGCGCTGCTCGCCATAAGGGACCAGGCTGTTGCGCAGTTCCTGCATCCGCTCGACCGCCAGTTCGCCCAGATGGCCGCGCGGGGTGAAGACCGCCGCGTGCAGGATCGAGCCCGCCGTCTGGCAGAAGCCGAGCTGCCCCGCGACCGAGGAGAAGCTGGCATAGGTGCGCGTGCCATATTGGTCGAGCGCGTTCTGCCCTTCCCTCAGCCCCTTGTTCGTCCGCTTGAAATAGGCGCCCAGCGTGTCGAACGCGCCCTTCAGCTCGGCCTCGTGGTCCTTCAGCACGGCGTTGTAATTGGCGACCGTGGAGAGCATCGGTTCGAACTGGCATTGCAGCGCGGCCACGTTCAACGCCGCACGCATGTTCCACAACAGTCCCGCGCGCATCTCCGCCGGGGTCGCGCCGGGCAACGGCTGGCCGATGCCCGGCTCGTCGCCGCGAACGGGTTTCCCCTGGAAATTATAGGGCTGCAGGAAGAATTGTGCCGATGCGGGCGCCGCTGCGCCCATCCCCCAAAACGCCACGCCAGCGACCAGCGCGGTACGCACCACCTTCATTATATTCCGATCCTTCCCCCGGAGGGCCTTCGAGCGTCCCGAAACATAACGCTTTTTGGGGTTCGACCCAAATGGAAATCGTGCCTGTGCGACGATTGTCGGGGCAGGGCGGTCGTTACGGAAAGGTAGCGAAATCAGCGCTTTTCCGGGCTTTCGGGTCCCTGTTCTCAGCCCATGAAAAAGGGGCCGCCCAGTCGCCCGGACGGCCCCTTTCGTCGGGATGACCCCAACGATGATTACATCGCGTTGGTCGCGTTGGTGGTCATCGTGTCGTTGGCCATCATCATGTCGTTGCCCATGGTGTCGTTGGCCATCATGCCACCGTTCATGGCGCCGTCGACGGCGGTCATGTTGTCGGTGGTGGTGTCCATGCCTTCCGACGCATTCATGGTCATGTTGGCGTCGGCAGTGTTCTCGGTCTTCGAACCGCAAGCCGAAACCGCGAGCGCCGCGCCGGCGATGATCGAGCCCGTCAGGACCTTGGAGATGATTGCACGCATTGGAAGCTCCCTTGATATTAAGGATTTGGAACGGCTTGCTGGCCCTATTACCCAAATCGGGGTGGACATTAATCGGATACCGTCTGGTCCTCAAGCCTCGTTTTGTCGCAGTGCACCGAGATCGTCGAGGAATGCCGGAAAGGTGAACGCCAGCGCCTCGTCAAAGGTTTCCAAGGACTTGACGCCGTTTAATGCAAAAAGACTGGTCACCGGGAACTCCGGCAGGCCGCATGGGACGATGCCCCCGAAATGGGACAGGTCGGGTGCAATATTGATCGCAAAGCCGTGCAGCGTGACCCAGCGCTTCACCCGGACGCCGATCGCGCCGATCTTCGCCTCCGGTCCGCCGTCGCGCGTCCAGATGCCGACGCGCCCGTCCACGCTGAACGCCTTCACCCCCAGATGGGCCAGCGCGGCGATCAGCCAGTCCTCCAGCCCGTGGACGAAGCGGCGCACGTCGCGCCCGCGCTTCGTCAGGTCCAGGACCAGATAGCCGGTCCGCTGGCCGGGGCCGTGATAGGTATATTTGCCGCCGCGCCCGGTCTGGAACACCGGAAAGCGCGGGTCGACCAGTTCGACCGGATCGGCGCTGGTCCCCGCCGTATAGACGGGGGGATGTTCGAGCAGCCAGACCAGTTCGCGTGCCTCGCCCGTGGCGACGGCAGCGGCGCGCGCCTCCATCTCGGCCAGGGACTGGTCATAGGGAGTCAGGCCCGGGCTGATCCGCCATTCGATATCGGGCATGTCGGGTAGGTGGGTCACGATGCCAGCGTCTCTGCGCCTCCCTCCGCGCCGATGCAAGGGGCGGGAAATGGTGGCGCCCGATGGCGTTGTGCAGGGCAATGGTCTAGGCGAGGAGGGTCGGGCGGGGTGACCCGGCCAAGGGAGGAACGATGACGGTCAGGATCGGAACCGTGTGGGACAGCACGCAGCAGGTGCTGGCGGGCAGGACAAGCATGCTGGCGCCCTTCGCCGCGATCGGCTTCGTTCTGCCGTCCGTGTTGCAGCTGCTGCTGATGCCGCGCGGCGGCATGGCTGCGGGGCATGTCGGGCTGCCCGGCCTTGCCGTCACGATCCTGTCGGTCGTGCTCGGCATATGGGCACAGCTCGCCATCATGGCGCTGGCCACCCATCCGGCGACCACCCCCGCCGAGGCGTCGCGCGCCGGGTTCCGCCGCCTGTTCGCGGTACTGGGCGTCGCGATCGCGCTCCTGATCGCCTTTGCGCTGATCGTCCTGGTGCCGTTCGCGGTGCTGGGCGCGTCGGGCTATGACTTCAACGCGGCGATGGCCGCCAATGGCGATCCGACGAAGCTGCCCCCGATGGCGAGCGGCGCGGCGCTGTTCGTGCTGCTCTATGGCCTGGTGATCCTGGTCGCGGCGCTCTGGCTCGTCGCGCGGTTGATGCTGGTCTATGCGGTCGTGCTGAACGAAGGGCGCGAGTTGGGCGCCATCCGACGCTCGATCGTGCTGACCCGGGGGCTGACCTGGCGTCTGCTCGGCGCCTTCCTGCTGTTCCTGATCGTGATCTCCGTCGCGACCTTTGCGGCCCAGAGCGTGCTGGGCGCGGTCCTGCGCCTGATCCTGGGGCCGAACCAGCTGGGCCTGGCGGTGGGGCTGGCGACGCTGGTGGGATCGGTCATCAGCGCGGGCTTCATGACGCTCGCCTATGTCTTCATCGCGCGCCTTTATGTCGCGACGGCGGGCGAGGAGACGATCGGCCGGGAGGACGGTTCGCCGTCGCTGTGATGGGATTGGATGTCATTGCCACGTTGCGGGACGCTTGGGGCCTGTTCCGCCGCGACCGGACCCTGCTGGTCGCGCTGATCGCGCCCTTCGTCTTCTGGCCGACGCTCGCGGTCTATCTGCTGGTGCCCGCGCCGCCCAAGCCGGCGGAGGGCGCGGGGGCTTCGAGCACGGGCATGTTGGCCTGGGTCGATTCGGTCGGCGCCTGGGCGGGCCAATATGGCGGCTGGTATGTCGCGGCCTATGCGATCGGGCTGATCGGCACGGCGGCGGTGCTGGCGCTGCAACTCGGCGCGGGGCGGCCGACGGTCGCCGACGCGCTGGCGCGGACGGGGCGCATGATGCCGCGTTTCCTGCTGGCGATGATGCTGGTCGGCCTGCCGGTGGGGGCGGGGATGCTGCTCTACATCCTGCCGGGCCTGTATGTGGCGGGACGGTTGATGCTGGTCGGCCCGGTGCTGTTCGCCGAGCGGCGGATGGCGGCGATGAGCGCGCTGTCGCGGTCGGTGAAGCTCACCCGGGGGGCGGGGCTGTCGATGGCGGCGCTGGTGGCGTGCACCTATCTGGGCGGCATGATCGCGGCCCAGCCCTTTCTGTCGCTGGTCGATTGGGTCAAGGGCGATAGCGGCATCGGCAATCCGGTGGCGATCGCCCTGCTGCAATCGGGCGCGGCGGCGGTGGCGATGGCGACCGGCCTGGCCCAGGCGCTGATCTCGGTCGCGGCCTATCGTCGGCTGGTCAGTCTGATCCACTGACGAGGAAGCGGCGCCGCCCCGATCCAGCTTCGCTGGATCAGACTCGCACGTCCAGCCGGGGGATCTGTGGCGCGGCGTCCGGCGGTAGCAGGCCCAGCGCGCGCGGATCGGGAAAGGTCTCGATCGCGCGGGAGACGGCGACGAAGCCCTGCCTGCGATAGAAATTGAGCGCGGAAGGGTGGTCGAGCGTGCAGGTATGCACCCAGACCCGCTCCAGCCCGGGCGTCCAGGCGCGCATCAGTGCTTGCGCCATCAGCCAGCGGCCATGGCCCTGTCCCGCCAGTTCGGGGATCAGCCCGAAATAGCCGATCTCGCATTCGCCCGCCCGGCGATGGTCGAGTTCGAGCAGCCCGACCTCGATCCCCGCCCGGTCGACGACCGCAAGGACCGAGACGGCGGGGTCATGGATGATCGCGGTCAGCGCGGCATCGTCCATCACCAGCCGCGAGAACCACAGCCACGGCGCGCCGACCCGCGCGAAGAGCGTGCGATACTTGGCCGGATCGGGCAGGCCCCAGGCGACCAGCCTCAGCGGCGAGGCGGGCAGCGGGCGCGGGCGGGGCCGCTCGCGCATCTCCAGCGTGGTGACGATCGTGGCGATCTCGGCAGGGTCGACGGGGATCAGCGCCATGGTCCTATTCCCAGGTGGCCAGCGGCGGCAGGCTCATCAGGATCGCGTCGATATTGCCGCCAGTCTTCAGCCCGAACAGCGTGCCACGATCATAGACCAGGTTGAACTCGGCATAGCGCCCGCGCCATGCCAGCATCTGCGCCCGGTCCGCCTCGGTAAAGGGCATGGCCATCCGCCGCCGCACGATGCGCGGGAAGATGTCCAGGAACGCCTCCCCGACATCGCGGGTGAAGGCGAAATTGCCGTCGAAGTCGCCTTCCAGATGGTCGTAGAAGATGCCGCCCACGCCGCGATGCACCTGGCGATGGGGGATGTAGAAATACTCGTCGGCCCAGGCCTTGAACCGGGGATAATGATTCGGGTCATGCGCATCGCACGCGGCCTTCAGCCGGGCGTGGAAGTCGGCGGTGTCCTCCTCGATCGGCAGCGGCGGGTTCAGGTCGGCGCCGCCACCGAACCAGCGCTTCGTCGTGGTCAGGAAGCGGGTGTTCATATGCACCGCGGGGACATGCGGGTTCGCCATATGTGCGACCAGGCTGATGCCGGTCGCCACGAAGCGCGGATTGTCGCCAGCGCCGTGGATCGTCTTGGCGAACGGCCCCTCGAAGGTGCCGCCGACGGTCGAGACGTTGACGCCGACCTTCTCGAACACGCGCCCCTTCATCACCCCGCGCACGCCGCCGCCGCCGGGCTCGCCGCTCGGGTCGGTGCGGTCCCAGGCGGTGTATTGAAAGGCTGCGTCCGATCCCGCCTCGCGCTCGATCGCTTCGAACGCCGCGCAGATCCGATCGCGCAGCGATTCGAACCACAGGCGGGCGGCGTCCTGCTCGGCATCGAGCGCGATATCGGGGGAGCGGCTGGTCATGATGCGCGGTTTCTGGGCGGGCGAGGGGCCGGGGGTCAACCCGGCATTTGGTCCCAGCCGGTCTGGCGGCGCGCCTCGGCCAGCAAAATCCCGCCGGTGATCGCGACATTGAGCGATCGGACGCCGGCGCGCATCGGCACGCGCACGCGGATATCGGCGGCATGGTGGACCGCCTCCGGCACGCCCGCGCCTTCCGAGCCCAGCAGGATCACATCGTCCGGGCGGAAGATCATCTCGGGGAGCGGCAATGCGCCCAGCGTGGTGGCCAGCACGATCCGCCCGCGCGTCGCGGCGCGGAACGCGTCCCAGTCGGCATGGCGGACGACCTGGGCCATGGCGGCATAATCCATCGCCGATCGGGCGAGTGCGCGGTCCGAATAGGGAAAGCCCATCGGCTCGATCAGGTCGACCGCCACGCCGAAACAGGTTGCGGTGCGGATCAGCGTGCCGACATTGCCCGCAATATCGGGCTCATGGAGCGCGAGGCGCATCAGTGACCCGGGAAGGATAGCAGCGCGTCGACCGCGACGTCCTCGGCCCGCAACGCCTCCGCGCCGCCCAGATCGGGCAGGTCGACCAGGAACTGCGCCTGTTCCACCACGCCACCCGCCTTGCGGATGAGGCGAAGGGCCGCCCGCGCGGTGCCGCCGGTGGCGATCAGATCGTCGACCAGCAGGACGCGGGCGCCGGGGACCAGTGCATCCTCATGGATGGCGATCCGGTCCTGGCCATATTCCAGCGCATAATCCTCGGCGATCGTTGCGCCGGGCAGCTTGCCGTCCTTGCGGATCAGCAGCACGCCCGCGTTCAGCGGCACCGCCAGCGCGGCGGCGAACAGGAATCCGCGCGCTTCGATCCCGGCAACCAGGTCGACCGGCCCGCGGGTGGCGGCGACCATCCGTTCGATCGTCTGCGCAAAGCCTTTGGGATCGAGCAGCAGGGTGGTGATGTCGCGGAACTGGATGCCGGGCTTGGGAAAGTCCGGGATCGTGCGGATCAGGGCTTTCAGATCGTCATGGGCGTTCATGCGGAGCCTCATGGGCTTGCGGCGGGCGGGGGTAAAGGCTCGATCCCCCTATTCCACCCTCCGTTCAGCCTGAGCGAAGTCGAAGGCCAAGGGAATCGTGCGCCGGAGGGGCGAGTGGAAAGGTCCGTCCATGGGCTTCGACTGCGCTCAGCCTGAACGGAGGTTGGGAGTGGGGTGGTGGGGTACTCAAAACAAAAAGGGCGGCTCCCCTACCGGAAACCGCCCCAGGCTCTCGTATCACATGGTCACGCCTCAGTGCTTCACGTCACGCCAGACATTCTGATAGGCGCCCCAGGCCAGGAAGCAGAAGATCGCGATGAACACGAACGCGCCGATCCCGGCCGCGTGGCGCGATTCCAGCTTGGGCTCGGCGGTCCAGGTCAGGAAGGCGGCGACGTCCTTGGCCATCTGGTCGCGAGTCGCGAGCGTGCCGTCGGCATATTGGACCTGCCCGTCCTGGGTCAGCGGCGGCGGCATCGCGATGTTGAGGTTCGCGAAATAGGGATTATAGTGCAGACCCGTCGGCGTCTTGATGTCCGGGAATTTGCGCAGCAGCTCGGCCGGTTGGTTGCGATAGGCGTCGGGGCCGACCAGCGAATAGACGTAATTGGTGCCGTCATGCCGCGCCTTGGTCATCAGCGACAGGTCGGGTGGCAGCGCATTGTTGTTCGCCGCGCGCGCCGCCACCTCGTTGGCGAAGGGCGAGGGGAAATGGTCGGCGGGGACGTTCTTGCGCGTCGTCGCCTCGCCCGTTTCCGGGTTGATGCTCGGCTGTTCGATCACCCATTGGTTGGCGATCGCCTTCACCTCGGGCTCGTTATAGCCCAGCTCCTTCAGGTCGCGGAACGCCACCAGCCGCAGCGAGTGGCAGGCCGCGCAGACCTCCTTATAGACCTGGAAGCCGCGTTGCAGCTGGCGGCGGTCGAACCGCCCGAAAATGCCGTCCGACGCCAGATGCGCCGCCTTGGGATGAAGGTGGAATTCCTCCTCGGCGGTCGGTGCGGGCGGGTCGGAGACGAGCCCCGACACGCTGCCCCACAGCGCGATGGCAAGGACCAGGGTGAAAGCCGCCCCGACCAGAAATGCGATGCCACGAACCATGTTCTTTATCCTCTCTCGGTTCGCGTCAGGCCGAGGCCGAAGGGGTTAGGGCCGACTTGGTGGGAGCCGTGCCGCCATGCTTGGATAGCACGGCCTCGGTGATCGAGTTGGGCAGCGGCGCGGGACGCTCCGTCCGGGCGATCCAGGGCAGGATCACCAGGAAGTGGAGGAAATAATAGGCCGCCGTGATCTGGCTGAGGATGATGAAGAAGGGCGTCGCGGGCGAGCCCCCGCACCAGCCGAGCAGCAGCACGTCCGCCACCAGCACCCAGAAGGCGATCCGCGCCTTGGGCCGGAAATTGTTCGACCGCACCGGCGAGCTGTCCAGCCAGGGTAGGAAGAACAGCAGGAGGATCGACCCGAACATCGCCAGCACGCCCCAGAGCTTGGCGGGCAGGATGAAGTCGGCGGTGAAGGCGCGCAGGATCGCGTAGAAGGGCCAGAAATACCATTCGGGCACGATATGCGCCGGGGTCGAGAGCGGGTTTGCCGGGATGTAATTGTCCGGGTGCCCCAGATAATTGGGGAAGAAGAACAGCATCACCGCGAAGACCAGCAGGAACACACCCAGCCCGACCGCATCCTTGGCGGTATAATAGGGGTGGAAGGGCACCGTATCCTGCTCGCCCTTCACGTCGACGCCGGTCGGGTTGTTGGAACCCGGAATATGCAGCGCCCAGATGTGCAGGATGATGACGCCCGCAATCACGAAGGGCAGCAGATAGTGGAGCGAGAAGAAGCGGTTGAGCGCGGCATTGTCCGGCGCGAACCCGCCCAGCAGCCAGATGCGGATCGTGTCGCCGACCAGCGGGATCGCCGAGAAGAAGCCGGTGATGACCTGCGCGCCCCAGAAGCTCATCTGCCCCCAGGGAAGGACATAGCCCATGAAGGCGGTCGCCATCATCAGGAGGAAGATGACGACGCCGAGCAGCCACACCATCTCGCGCGGGGCCTTGTACGATCCGTAATAGAGGCCGCGGAAGATGTGGGTGTAGACGACGATGAAGAACATCGACGCGCCGTTGGCGTGGGCATAGCGCAGGAACCACCCTGCGTTCACGTCGCGCATGATGCTTTCGACCGAGTCGAAGGCGACGCCCGCATTGGCGGCGTAATGCATCGCCAGCACGACGCCGGTGATGATCTGGATGGCGAGCGCTGCACCCGCCAGCACGCCGAAATTCCAGAAATAGTTGAGGTTGCGCGGCACCGGATACCCGGCCCCCACCGCATTGTAGACGAGTCGCGGCAGCGGCAGCTTCTCGTCCAGCCAGCGCATGACCGGCTGCTTGGGTTCATAATGTTTGGCCCAGGGAAAGCTCATGTCTCGGGTCCCCCTTAAGCGGCCGCGCCGACCGTGACGGTCGTGTCGGTGTTGAACTTGTAATCCGGTACGAACAGGTTCTTGGGCGCCGGACCTTTGCGGATGCGCGCGGCGGTATCATAGGCCGAGCCGTGGCAGGGGCAGAAATAGCCGCCATAGGGCCCGCGATTCTCGCCCTCGCCGGCACCCAGCGGCACGCAGCCCAGATGGGTGCAGACGCCCAGCGTGATCAGCCAGTTCTTCTTGCCCGGCTTGGTCCGCTCCTCCAGCGTCTGGGGATCGCGCAGCTCGGACAGGGGCACGGCGTCGGCCTCGGCGATTTCCTTGGGCGTCAGGTTGCGGACGAACAGCGGCTGCTTGCGGAAGCTGGCCTTGATCGCCTGGCCCGGCTGGATCTTGGACAGATCGAGCTCGGTCGTCGACTGGGCCAGCACATCGGCCGAGGGGTTCATCTGGTTGATCAGCGGAAAGACGATCGCCAGCGCGCCCACGCCCGCAAAGGATGCGGCGGCGACGTTGATGAAGTCGCGGCGGCGGGGATCATGGACCTCTTCCTGGAATGGCTCCGGCGCCTCGCCGGGGGGTACGGTGTTCTCCGTCATCGCCATTCGTCCTGTCCCTCCACCTTCGCTCGCGTGCGCCATGGTACGCTTTGGCGGTCGTGCCGGATTGCTTCCGGTCATGCGCCGCCTGTCTCGCCCGCCCATGATGAACGGTGCTTCAGGTTAGCCTTGCTTGAGCCGCTTTGCCAATCCCCCTTTACAGGCGCCGTTCATGGTCCGTGCATGGGGGATGATATAGGAACCATGGCTTGGTGCCCGGGTTGACCGGTGACGGACGAAAGCGGCGGCCCCTGCCGGTTTCGCGGAACGGGTCTGGGGCATGGAGAGGGACGATGGTCCTGGGTCGGACGATATGGGCGGCGGCGATGGCGGCCGGTGTGATGGCGCTGGGCGGGTGCACCGACGGCTATGGCTATAGCGGTGTGTCGGTCGGCGCGGGCTATGGCGGCGGTTATGCGCCGGGCTATTACGGCTATGGCGGCGGCTATGGCTATGCGCCGTCCTATTTCGGCTGGTACGACAATTTCTATTATCCGGGCACCGGCGTGTACGTCTACGACGCCTATCGCCGACCCTATCGCTGGAGCGATACGCAGCGGGCCTATTGGGAAGGGCGCCACAATGCGTGGCGTGGCGGCCCGATCCGCGATCAGTGGCATGGCTGGGGCCGGGGCGGCTGGCGCGGGCCGGTGCCGGGGGCCGGGGTCGCCCCTGGGACACCGGGCGGATGGCGCGGTTCGCCCGGTGGCTGGCGCGGCAATGGCGGCATGCGCCCGGCGCCGTCGGGTCCGCGTCCCGGCGGCTGGCACGGGGGCGGGCCTGGCGGCGGTCGACCCGGCGGCGGTCGCGGGCGTCACTGATCGTCCGCCCGCGAGCCAGCGGATCAGGCTGGCCGCGCGCGGATCATGACGGTCGGGCGCATCGTCATGACCGTCACCCCGTCCTGATTGACGACGCTCCACCGGCTGGTGACGAAGCCCATTTCCGGGCGGCTGGCGGAACGGCGGGTTTCCAGCACCTCGGTCTCGCAGTGGAGCGTGTCGCCCGGATAGACGGGCGTGCGCCAGCGCAATTCGTCGACGCCCGGCGAGCCCAGGCTCTGAAAGCCGGTCTCGCGGAAATGCGCCACGATCATCGCCATCGCCATCGACGCGGTGTGCCAGCCGCTGGCCGACAGCCGCCCGAAATGGGTCGCCGCCGCCGCCTCGTCGGACAAGTGAAAGGCCTGGGGGTCGTAACGTTCCGCAAAGGCGACGACCTCGTCGCGTTCGACCCGGTACGATCCGAACCGCGCCACGTCGCCGACCGCGACATCTTCCAGCCAGATCATGTCCTCTCTCCTCATCCGTGTCTTTATCGTTTGAATGCGCGGCGGAACGGCGCATCATTGCCGTCCAGCCCCTGCCCAGGCGGCAGGCCGATCAGGTCGCGCAGCAGTGGCGCGACATCGACATTGTCGAACGGCGCGAGCTTGAGACCCGAGCGAAAGGCCGGGCCATTGGCGATGAACAACGCCGCCATGCTGGGATCCGCATTGTCATAGCCATGCGTGCCCCCGGCAAAGGGCTTTTCCGGCGCCTTCGCCGCGATCGTCCACCCGGCCTGGGCCAGGCAGAAATACGGGGCGATGCGGGCATTGGCGCCATAATGGAAGCGCGCCGAAATCTCGCTTTTGCGCCAACAGTCCAGATGATCGCGATGGCCGAGCAGCTTGGCCTCCAGCGCCGCCTCATGCCCCGGCTTGGCCCGGATCATCGCAAAGGGGCCGTCTTCGGACAGTTCATAGTCGGCCGGGTTCAGGAATCGGTCGAGCACGATCATGCGATCGCTCGACGTCGCGGCCATGCCATGGTCGGCGACGATGACCAGATTGGCGGGCTGCCCCATCTCGGCCAGCCCCGCGACCAGCCGTCCGATCGCCTGGTCGGCGCTGGCGACGGCGGTGTTCACCTCCGCCGAATCCGGCCCGCCGTCATGCCCGGCAATGTCGACCTCGTCGAAATACAGGGTCAGGAAATGCGGGCGATCGGCGGCCGGACGGCGCAGCCAGTCGAGGATCGTGTCGACCCGCTGGCGATCGTTCACATATTTGCTGAACTGCTGCCAGTCATGGGGGCGCACGCCACCGGTGAAGCCGTGCCCGCCATCATCCTTTTCGGTCGCCCCCCAGGCGACATTGGAGCCCGGCCAGAACATGGTGCCGGTCTGAATCCCCGCCCGCTCGGCCGTGACCCAGAGCGGTTCGGCCTCATCCCACCAATAGGGCTGGTCCGACGACATGGTGAAATGCTCGCCCGGATGCGCCGGGTCGGTAAAGCCGTTGGCGATGATGCCGTGCCGATCGGGCACGACGCCCGTCACCAGCGTCCAGTGATTGGGAAAGGTCTTGGACGGGAAGGACGGACGCATCGAAGCGCTGACACCCCCGGCCGCCAGTCGCGACAAATTGGGGGTGATCCCCCGATCCAGATAGGGCGCCCAAAAGCCGTCGATCGACACCAGGATGGTGACGGGGGCGCGGGCCTCCTGCGGCGCGGCGGGGACCGAGGCCTGGACCGGGGCGGGTGCCGCGACCGAGGACAAAGCAGGCGGAGTATAGGGATAGGCGCAGCCCGCCAGCAGGGCGAGCGCAAGCGCCGTCAGGGAGAGTCGGATCACGGAATGCGTTTCCTTTCGGATCCGCCAGATAGCGTCCCCTTATGGCAGTGGCGAGTATTCCGTTGCGACCGAGCGGGGGAAACGGCGGCGGATCAGTCTACCGGGAAATATTGCCGGATCTCGGGATCGGCATTGCGCAGCAACAGGCGCAGCCGCTCGGCGGCGTCGCGGGGCTGGTCGCCGGGCAGGCCGGCCATCGCCCATTCGCCGAATTCGGGTGCGTCGACCATCCGGTCGTCCAGCATGACGATATCGCGATGGCGGGGATCCTGGGCGATCCGCTCGAACGTCTCGCCGACGCTGTCGACGGGCCCCTCCAGCAACTGGCGATATTGGCCGTCGCCGATCCACAATATGCCCGAAATCCCGTCCATGCCGTTGTTGCGGCGCGACGTGGCCAGGATCGCCTGATGATCGGCGCGCACATCGTCGCCCGTCGGGCTGCTGCGATAGATGATACGACGATAAGGTTTAACCTGTGTCATGATTCGAGGCGTAGCGGCCCCAAGCCCAACTGCAAAGCGCGAATGCGCCGATCGGTCGTCCCCGACCGGCGCATCCCGGATCAGACGTTGAAGCGGAACAGCATCACGTCGCCGTCCTGGACGACATATTCCTTGCCTTCCGCGCGCAGCTTGCCCGCATCGCGTGCGCCCGCTTCGCCCTTGCAGGCGATATAGTCGGCAAAGGCGATGGTTTCGGCGCGGATGAAGCCCCGCTCGAAATCGCTGTGAATCTCACCCGCCGCATTGGGCGCCTTGGCGCCGCGATGGACGGTCCAGGCGCGCGCTTCCTTCGGGCCGACGGTGAAGAAGGTCAGCAGGTCGAGCAGCGCGTAACCGGCGCGGATCACGCGGGCGAGGCCGGTTTCGGCGAGACCCAGCTCGGACAGGAATTCGCCGCGATCCTCGGCCGGCATGGTCGCGATGTCGGCCTCGATCGCCGCCGACACGACGACGGCCTGCGCGCCCTCGGCGGCGGCCTTCTCGAACACGCGTTGCGAGTGGGCGTTGCCGTTCGCGGCGTTCGATTCCTCGACATTGCAGACATAAAGGACCGGCTTGGCGGTCAGCAGCTGCGCCTGGGAGAAGACGCGGGCTTCCTCTTCGTCCTTCGGCTTGGTCAGCCGCGCGGGCTTGCCCTCGCGCAGCAGGTCGAGCGTCTGGCCGAGCACCGACGCGGCGATCTTGGCTTCCTTGTCGCCCTGCTGGCCCTTCTTGATGAAGGCGGGGACGCGCTTTTCCAGGCTTTCCAGGTCGGAGAGCATGAGTTCGGTCTCGACCGTCTCGGCATCGGCGATCGGATCGACCTTGCCCTCGACATGGGTGACGTCGCCATCCTCGAAGCAGCGCAGGACATGGACGATCGCGTCCACCTCACGGATATTGCCCAGGAACTGGTTGCCCAGCCCCTCGCCCTTGGACGCGCCGCGCACCAGGCCCGCGATGTCGACAAAGGCGAGCTGCGTCTCGATGATCTTGGCCGAGCCGGCGATTTCGGCGAGCTGGTACAGGCGCGGATCGGGCACCGCGACGTTGCCGACATTCGGCTCGATCGTGCAGAACGGATAATTGGCGGCCTGCGCCGCCGCCGTTTCGGTCAGCGCGTTGAAGAGGGTGGACTTGCCGACATTCGGCAGGCCGACGATGCCGCAGCGGAAACCCATGCGTCGCTTATCCTGTGGATCAAGGGGAAAGCGCCCCTCTAGCGACGATGGGGATATTTCTCAACCGAGCGCTTATCCCATGCTCCGTTCAGCCTGAGCGAAGTCGAAGGGCAAGGGATGACGGTTGGGCGGGGCGCCATTGTCGGATGTTCCAGCGTGGCCTTCGACTTCGCTCAGGCTGAACGGACTGGGGGGAAGGGGTTATGGGGTCAGGCGATCCCGACCATCATCGCGGCGGCCCAGCCTAGCAGCAGGACGCCCAGCGCGCCCGAAAAGCCCATCAACACCAGGCCCATATAATAGAGCATCGGCGGATGCGCGCGCTGCGCCTTCCTGTTCCGGCCGAGACCCGACAGCACGAAGCTCGCCAACATGCCAAAGGTGAAGACACAAAATTCGAGCATGGGGCGTAACGTCCGGTCCTGGGGGCTGCGATCGATTCCTCCCTAACCGATACAGGTTAATCACTCGATATCGGCGCGACGAAGCGCCTCAAATCACAGGCAAGGCGTTGGAACTTTTCGTCTCGTCGCGGGTGAGGTGCGCGTTGTCGTGGGCGTTCCTAACGATAGTTGAAGCTGACGCTGATCCGCTCGCCCTTGGCGCCGTTCGGCACCACTTCATGCCGCAGCCAGCTTTCCCAGAGCAGCACCGTACCCGGCTCGGGCGTGGCGGTGGCGAAGGTCGCCAGATCATCCGGCGCATCGGCGCGGCGGGGCGGCGCGGCCATCAGCATCGGCAGCCGCGGATCCTCCAGCTTGAGCGCGCCCGAACCCTTGGGCATGGCGACATAGAGCGTGCCCGAGACGACCGAATGCGGATGGATATGCGCCGAATGATGGCCACCGGGCTTCAGGACATTGACCCACAGGCTGTCGAGCTTCAGCTTGCGCCCGCCCAGATCGAACGCGCATTCCTCGGCGAAGCGCGCGACATGGCGGTCGAGCTTCTTGCGCAGATCGGCAAAGACCGGATCGCGGATCGGCAGGTCGTTGAGCGAGGCATAGCTGGTATAGCCGCGATAGCCATGCTCCTTGGACCAGCGCCGCCCGGCGCGGTCGTCCTCGGCCAGCGCCCAGCAGCTCTGCTCGATCTCCTCCAGCAGGTCGGCGTCATCCAGCTGGCCCTCATAGAGGAGCGAGGCGAAGAGGCGGCGCACGCTCATGCGGGGTCTCCCATGCGCAGCGCGACGTCGTTGACGAAGCGGACATCGTCGCCCTCGGCCAGCCAATGCGCCTCCGCCGATACCGCGCCGAGCAGGTCGGACAGCGGCTCGATCTCGGCCTTGGCGTAATTGCCGAGCACATAGCCGGTGACGCGGTCCTTATGCCCCGGATGTCCGATGCCCAGCCGCACGCGGCGGAAGTCCGGCCCCAGATGCTGGTCGATCGAGCGCAGCCCGTTATGCCCCGCCGTCCCGCCGCCGGTCTTCACCTTCACCCGGAAGGGGGCGATGTCGAGCTCGTCGTGGAAAACGGTCAGCGCCTCGACCCCCAGCTTGTAGAAGCGTAGCGCGTCGCCGACGCTGCGGCCGCTTTCGTTCATGAAGGTCGCGGGCTTCAGGAGCAGGATCTTCTCACCCCCGATGCGCCCTTCCTGGGTCCAGCCCTGGAACTGCTTCTTCACGGGGCCGAAATCATGCACCTCGGCAATGGCGTCCATCGCCATGAAGCCGACATTGTGGCGGTGCATCGCATATTGCGGCCCCGGATTGCCCAGCCCGGTCCAGACCTGCATGTGATATTCCTTGTTCGCTTGGTTGGGCAGGCCCCTAGCATTGGGGGGCGGGGGTTTCCAAACCTATCGGGGCGGCGTGGCCTTCGACTTCGCTTAGGCTGAACGGAGGTTGGTATGTGTGTCGGGTATCCCCAACCTCCGTTCAGGCTGAGCGAAGTCGAAGCCCAAGGGAATCAAATCAACCCCTGCGCCCGCAAGCTCACATGCCCCGACGTGCCGATGATCAGATGGTCGTGCACCGCAATCCCCAACGGCTTGCCCGCCTGTGCGATGGCGCGGGTCACGTCGATGTCCGCCCGGCTGGGCGAGGGGTCGCCGCTGGGGTGGTTGTGGACCAGGATCACCGCCGCCGACCCGAATTCCAGCGCGCGGCGGATGACCTCGCGAATATAGACCGGCGCCTGGTCGATCGAGCCCTGGCCCATCAGCTCGTCCTGGATCAGCATGTTGCGCGTGTTGAGGTGCAGGACCCGGAACCGTTCGACCCCGTGATGCGCCATGTCGGCATGGAGATAGTCGAGCAGCGCCTGCCAGCTCGACAGAACGGGCCGTTTCGCCGCCTCCGCCTGGACCAGCCGAAGCGCGCAGGCATGGGCGATCTTCAGCGTGGCCGCCGCCGTCTCGCCCACCCCGTCCACCCGTTGCAGCGCGACCGGATCGGCGGTCAGGACCCCGCCGATATCGTGGAATTCGCGCAAGAGCGCCTTGGCGATCGGCTTGGTGTCGCGGCGCGGGATCGCGGTGGTCAGTAGATATTCGAGCAATTCATGATCGAGCAATACGCCGCCCGCCAGTAATCGGTCGCGCAGGCGCCCGCGATGTCCGGCATGATCGGCCTGTCGGTCGCTGTCGTCGCGCATGTCCCACCCCCTGTCGGGCCAGCATAGGGCAGGTGGCGGGAACTGTCGCCGGGGCTCGTGCGATTGCGTGGCATGGGGCCCCGCGGCTATGATGCGGATCAGGACGGGAGACGGGACATCGGGGTGGACGGCGCGAGCGAGGAAGCCGAAACGCGCGTGAGCCCCGTCCGGCGGTTCCGGCGGCTGCAGCGCATCCTGATCGCCATTGCCCTGATCCTGCTGGTCGCGCTGATCGCCCTGTGGATCGAACGCAAGCCGCTGGTCGGGGGCGCGATCGACCGCGAACTGGCGCGGCGCGGCGTGCCCGCCCGCTACGAGATCAGCGATCTGGGGCTGGGCCGGCAGCGTCTGACCCATGTGGTGATCGGCGATCCGCGCCGCCCCGATCTGGTCGCCGACTGGCTGGAGACGCGCACGCGAATCGGCTTGTCCGGTCCGGTGGTGACCGGCGTGCGCGCGGGCCGGGTCAGGTTGCAGGGGCGGCTGATCGAGGGGCGGATCAGCCTGGGGATGCTCGACAAGCTGATGGGGGCGTCTTCGGGCAACAAGCCCTTCGCGCTGCCCGCGCTCGACGTCGATGTTCGCGATGGCGGTATCCGGCTGGAGACGCCGCATGGGGGCGTCGGGCTCAGCCTGTCGGGCCGAGGCGTGCTGAACGACGGTTTCAGCGGGCGGCTGGGGGCGGTGGCACCGCGTCTGGCGATCGGCGATTGTGTGTTTACCGGGCTTGCCGCACCGCTTCGCGTGCGTGTGGTCCGCGATCGGCCCAGCCTGAGCGGGCCGGTGCGGCTGGCCGGTCTGCAGTGCGGCGCGGTGACCGCGCGCAACCTGGCCGCGCGGGTCGAGGCCACGCTGGAACCCGCGCTCGACCAATGGCGCGGAACCGCCGCGCTGGAAGGCGGTGCGCTTCGCCATCCGGTCGCGGCGACGGCGGCGCTGGGCGGGCGCCTCGATTTCGCAGGCAATGCGGCGGCGACCAGCGGGCGGCTGGACTTGACCGCGCGTGGCGTGACGACCCGGATGGGCCGCGCCGATCGCCTGGGAGTCGACGGACGTTATCTGGTCGGGCACGCGATGCGGTTTGACGGCGATGTCCGCCTGGGCGGCGCGCAGGTCGCGCCCGCGATGCTGGCGCGACTGAACGACGGGGCTCGCACGGTGGCCGGAACGCCGGTCAGCCCGGTGGCGCAGGCCGTGCTGGACGCGGTGGCGCGGAGCGGGCGGGGTTTCGCCGCCGATCTGCGGCTTGCGCTGGACCGCGAGGCGGGGGCACGCGCCGATGGCGTCGCGATCCGGCTGCCCAGCCTGACCCTGGCCTCGAACAGTGGTGCACGCGTCGCGCTCGGCGGGGGCGAGGGCTTTATGTACGATACGCGCGGGGCGCGGATCGACACCATGCTCGCCACGGGTGGCGGCGGGTTGCCCATGATCCGCGCGACATTGCGCCAGGATGCGCCCGGCGCGCCGGTGCGGGGTATGGCAACGATGGCGCGCTATCCCGCGGGCGGCGCGGCGCTGGCGCTCGACCGGGTGGTGTTCTCGGCGGCGGGCGACGGAACGACGGCGGTGACGACGCGGCTGTCGCTGTCCGGGCCGATCAGCGGCGGGCGGATCGACGGCCTGGTCCTGCCGATCGCTGCGCGCTGGGACGGCGGGCGGCGCCTGCTCGTCAACCCGACCTGCCAGCCGCTGGCGATCGATCGGCTGGCGCTATCGGGATTGCGGCTGGCGCGGGTGGCGACGCGGGTCTGTCCACTTGAGGGTGCGCTCGTGCGGCTCGACGGCACGCGGATCGGCGGCGGGGCGCAGCTGGGGCAGACGATGCTGACCGGCACCATCGGCAGCAGCCCGTTGCAGCTCTCCGCCGCGACGACCCGCTTCGCGCTCGCCGATCGCGGCTTCACCCTGACCGGGGTAAAGAGCCAAATCGGCCGCCCCGAGTCGCCGACCCGGATCGACGCGGCCACCTTGGTTGGCCGGATCACGCCCGAGGGTATCGCCGGGCAGTTCACCGGCGGCGCGGGGCAGGTGGGGCAGGTGCCCCTGCTGCTGGGCGAGGCGGCGGGCGACTGGCGGCTGGCGGGGGGCGTGCTGAGCCTGAACGGCGCGCTTCAGGTGCGCGATGCGCGGGCCGATTCGCCGCGCTTCCTGCCCATGGCCGCGCGCGACGTCACCCTGACGCTGGCGGGCAGCCGGATCGACGTCAAGGGGACGCTTTATGAACCGACCAAGTCGGTCAAGGTCGCCGACGTCACCATCACCCATGCGCTGAACACCGGCGCGGGGGAGGCCGATCTGGCGGTGCCGGGCATCACCTTCACCAAGGACTTCCAGCCCGAACTGCTCACCCCCGTCACCAAGGGTATTATCGAGGATGTGCGTGGATCGATCTCGGGAACGGGGCGGATCCTCTGGGATTCGAATGGCGTGCGCTCGACCGGGCGATTCGGGACCGAAGGCATCGACCTGGCCGCCGCGCTCGGCCCGGTCAGCGGGATTGCGGGCACGATCCAGTTCACCGACCTGCTGGCGCTGGAAAGCGCGCCCGGTCAGGTGGCGACGATCAAGACGATCAATCCGGGCATCCAGGTGACGAACGGCACCATCCGTTACCAGACGCTGTCGGGCGCACGGGTAAAGGTGGAGGGCGGGACCTGGCCCTTTGCCGGCGGCAAGCTGACCCTCGACCCGACGCTGCTCGACTTCTCGCAGCCTGTCGAGCGGCGCATGACCTTCCATGTCGAAGGGGCGGCCGCCGACCAGTTCCTGCTCCAGTTCGACTTCCAGAATTTGAACGCGACGGGCGTGTTCGACGGGACGCTGCCGATGATTTTCGACCAGAATGGCGGGCGGATCGAGGGCGGGCGGCTGATCGTCCGGCCGGGCGGCGGCAGCATCGCCTATCTGGGCGAGATCAGTCAGAAGAATCTGGGCTTCTGGGGCAACCTCGCCTTCGGGGCGCTGCGTTCGCTGAACTATCGTTCGCTTCGGATCGACATGAACGGGCCGCTGGCGGGCGAAATGGTGACGGACGTGCGCTTTGCCGGGATCAGCCAGGGCAAGGGCGCCAAGTCCAACTTCATCATCCGGCGGCTCCAGCGGCTACCCTTCATCTTCAACGTGCGGATCAAGGCGCCCTTCCGCGGGCTACTCGACTCGGCCCAGTCCTTCTACGACCCGCGCCGCCTGATCCAGCGCAACCTGCCCGCGCTGCTGGACGAACAGAACAAGCGCGCCGCACCGCCCGTCACCTCGTCCACCACGCCCATTCAGCCCTCCGCAAGCGAGACCGTGCCATGACCGTAACAGGATTGAAAATGCTGGTGAGGACGCCGATCTTGGATGGGACACGATGGATGCCGGTCGCGCTGACCTTGCTGAGCGGAGGATGCGTCAACATCTCCGCCCCGGAGAAGCCGATCGAGATCAATCTGAACATCAATGTGACGCAGGAAGTGGTATATCGCCTGGATGGCGAGGCCAAATCGCTGATCCAGCAGAATCCGGGGATATTCTGATGAAGACGAAGACGATGATCCTGGCGCTGGGCACGGTGGCGTTGCTGGGCGTGTCGGGCATGGCGATGGCGCAGCGCGATCCGGCCTATGCGGCCGCGCGCGCCGAAGGCTTGGTCGGCGAACAGCCCGACGGCTATCTGGGAATCGTGGGCGCCGCCACGCCCGCGCTGCGGACGCTGGTCAACAGCATCAACATCCAGCGTAAGGCCGCGTACACCCAGAAGGCGCAGGCCAGCGGCGCGACCGTTGAGCAGATGGCCTTTACCAGCGGCTGCAACCTGATCGCGCAAACGGCGAGCGGCGAGAAATATAAGACGCCCGAAGGCGTGTGGAAGACGCGCACGGGCGCGGCCCCGGAGCGCGCGCCGGCCTGCGTCTGACCTTCTTCCTCCCCTCCCGCAGGCGGGAGGGGCTGGGGGAGGGGACTCCGGTTGCGGTCAGGCGATCGGCTTGAGGGGAGCGCGGCCAAGCACTCAATCTCAGAAGATATCGCCTGCCGACGGCGCCAGCCCTCCCCCGACCGCTCTCGCCTGCGGGAGGGGAGAAGGAAGAAGAGGAAGAAAAACCGCCCCGCGATACCTCGTCCTGTCTCTCCGTGGACACAATCCTTAACACATCTGTCACAACCCCAACCCCAAGCGGTTGACTTGGGAAGACACGCTTTCTAAACGGGCCTCGCCTTGGCGGGGTCGCTCGCCGTTCGCGCGCACTCTCCCCTTCGGTGACGAAAACAGGTGAGGGTGGCTGCGTGGCGGAGACGGAACCCGGACAGGACTTTGGCGATGCGGACGATCCGCGTCTGGCCGCGCTGGATCAGCGATTGGCTAAGGCGAAAGCGGAAGGCGTAGCGCGGCAGGGGGTGAAGGTGGATGCCGACAGGGGTTATTCCCAGGGCAGCCGCGTCATCTCCGCGCTGATCGGAAGTCTTGTCGGCAGTGCGTTGATCGGCTGGCTTTTCGACCGCTGGTTCGGCACCGCACCCTGGGCCCTGATCGTGATGCTGTTCCTGGGGATCGGCGTGGCGTTCAGGCAGATCATTCGGATTTCTGGTGAGCGCCCGGAGTAACCGGGCGTTCGTCATATGTGGGAACGAAGCAGCGTGGCGGCAGAATCGGGCGGCAAGATTGATCCGATGCACCAGTTCCTGATCGAGCCGGTGCTCGGTCAGCACTGGGTGGTCGGCGGCTACGACCTTTCCTTCACCAATTCCGCTCTGTGGATGGTGGCGACGCTGGTCGCGCTTTGGGTGTTCATGATCGGCGGCATGAAGCGCGATCTGGTCCCGGGTCGCTGGCAGGCGGCGGTCGAGGGTTTCACCGGCTTCGTCAATTCGATGCTGACCTCGAACATCGGCCCCGAAGGCAAGCGCTTCCTGCCCTATGTCTTCTCGCTGTTCATGTTCATCCTGTTCGCCAACGTGCTGGGCCTGCTGCCCTTCGGCGTGGTGCCGGGTGTCCATCCCTTCACCGTGACCAGCCATGTGACCGTGACCGGCGTGCTCGCGCTGATCTCGTTCGCGATCGTGCTGATCGTCGGCTTCGGTCGTCACGGCTTCCACTTCTTCGCGCTGTTCGTGCCGCACGGCACGCCCAAGCTGATGATTCCGCTGATCTTCGTGGTCGAGCTGATGAGCTTCCTGGTGCGCCCCTTCTCGCTGGGTCTGCGACTGTTCGTCGCGATGACCGCGGGGCACATCCTGCTGAAGGTTCTCGCCGCCTTCGTCATCAACGGCATCAATATGGGCCCGGGCTATGCCGCGCTCATCACCCTGCCGAGTTTCCTGCTGATGATCGGCATCACGCTTCTCGAACTGCTGGTCGCCGCGATCCAGGCCTATGTCTTCGCGCTGCTGACCTCGGTTTACCTGAACGACGCCGTCAACCTGCACTGATCGGGCAAGCCGGATCGGGCGGGCGAACGCGCCGCTGAGTTGAATACCCAAACGACCCTTTTTGAACTGGAGTGATTGAAATGGACGCAGAAGCCGCGAAGCTGATCGGTGCCGGTCTGGCCGCTATCGGCATGGGCATCGCCTCGCTCGGCGTGGGCAACGTGTTCGCCAAGTTCCTCGAAGGCGCGCTGCGCAATCCGGGTGCGGCGGACAGCCAGCAGGGCCGCCTCTTCATCGGTTTCGCCGGTGCCGAGCTTCTGGGCCTGCTCGCCTTCGTGACGATGATCATCCTGGTGTTCGTCGCCTAATCATTCGGATCGGCCGGGCGGCCCCGTGTTGCCCGGTTGATATGGCAACGAGGACTCCATGCCCCAGATAGCACAGATCAGTGCGACCTATGCGTCGCAGATCTTCTGGCTCCTGATCACCTTCGGCCTGCTGTATTTCGTGGTCGGTCGTGGGATGGTGCCCAAGATTCAGGCGACCGTCGACGCTCGCGAAGCCCGTATCGCCGGCGATCTGGCGGCGGCCGAGGCCGCGCGTGCCGAGGCCGACCGGGTCGAGGCGGCATGGCGGGCCGAGATGGACGCCGCGCGCGTCGCCGCGATGGCCGAGACCAATGCGGCCAAGGCGCGGGCCACCCATGCCTTCGAGGCGCAGGTCAAGGCGGCCGATGCCGACCTGGCCGAGCGTCTGGGTCATCACGACCTGGCGATCGCCAATGCCAAGGCCGAGGCGATGGCCAATCTTCAGACCGTGGCGGCCGAGGCCGCGCGCGATCTCGTCGCCAAGCTGTCCGGCGTCCAGGTGGGCGAGGATGCGGCGGCCGACGCGGTGCGAAAGGTGAGCGCGCATGGCTAATCATTCCGCAACCGGCGCGCTGGTCAACGGCGATGCGCAGGTCGCGCAGAACCTGGCCGATGCCGCATCGGCCGAGGGCATGACCCAGAAGCCGATCCGCGAGGGCGATGGCTTGAATGGGGGCCTGACCGGCAACACGGTCGTGCCCGCCGAGGCCGAACATGCCGCCAGCCCGACCGCGCTGGGTTTCGATTCGACCGGCTGGGTGGCGCTCGCCGCTCTGGTCGTGCTGATCGGGATGCTGGTCAAGAAGGTGCCGTCGATGATCGGTCGTTCGCTCGACCAGAAGATCGCCGGAATCCGCGCCCAGCTCGACGAAGCGAACAAGCTGCGTCAGGAAGCCGAAGCACTGAAGGCCGAATATGAGGCCAAGGCCAAGGCCGCCCATGCCGATGCCGAGGCGATGCGCGCCCAGGCCCAGCATGAAGCGGGTCAGCTGCTCAGCAAGGCCAAGGCCGATGCCGAGGCGCTGATGGAGCGTCGCGCCAAGATGGCCGAGGACAAGATCGCCGCCGCCGAGCGTACCGCGATCGCCGAAGTCCGCGCCCGTGCCGCCGAGGCTGCTGCCAAGGCCGCCGGTCTGCTGATCGCCGAGCATCACTCGGCCGATGCGGACCGTGCGATGATCGACCGCAGCATCGCGGGGCTTGGCCGCCCGAACTGATCGGCTTTCGGGCCAAAGACAGGACCGCGCTTCGGGCGACCGAGGCGCGGTTCGGCCGTTTCTGGCGGCCGAATGACCACCAACTCCGTTCAGGCTGAGCGAAGTCGAAGCCCAAGGGAATCCCTCTCCCCGCCCGCCAGGAAAGGGCAGGGCATGGGCTTCGACTCCGCTCAGCCCGAACGGGGGTGGGAATGACCCCTTCCTCCCCAAGCTGTGCTTGGGGAGGGGCCCCGCCGGGCAACGCCCGGTCGTGGAGGGGCAATGTCCCCAAACCCATAGCCCGCACCGACGGGCCCGCATCGCCGTCTCTTCCGGGTTTCCGACGACGATGCCCATAGTGCCGAGCCCGTGACCAAGGAGACGCTCCGATGGCATGGGTCATATTGGGCATTGCCGTGATTACCGAGATTTGCTGGGCGCTCAGCCTGAAATGGGCGGCGACGCTCGCCACCTGGCAGGCGTCGAGCGTGCCGATCCTGCTCAGCTTCGTGAATATGGGCCTGCTGGCGCTCGCCATGCGCGGGCTTCCTGCGGGCACCGCTTATGCGGTGTGGACGGGCCTGGGCGCGATCGGGGTGGTGATCGGCGGGGCCATCGTGTTCGGCGACAAGATCGCGCCGATCCAGGCGGGCTTCATGGTCCTGACCGTGATCGGCGTGATGGGCACCAAGCTCTTCGCGCAGGGCTGAACCCTATTCCTCCCCTGCAAGGGGCGGTGGCAGTCCGCAGGACTGACGGAGGGGTGTCGCCATCAGCAGGGACACCCCTCCACCAGCTTCGCTGGTCCCCCTCCCCTTGCAGGGGAGGAAGAGTCGGACGATCGCACTCGGCGCGAACCCGAAAAAACCTTCGTGTCTTCGCGGCTTCGCGTGAACCAAGCCCTCTCACAGGGTAGCGATCCGTCCGCCGCGCCCCTAAATCGGCACCAATGTCCGAGCCTCCCGTCGACCGCTTCAACGAAGAGAAATCCACCTTCACCCTGCGCGGCGCCGACTCGCCCGATCTGAATGCGGGGGTGGCGGCAATCCGCAACGTGCTGGCGACCTTGCCGCTGCGGCCGGGCGTCTACCGAATGCAGGATGCGCGCGGCGACGTCCTGTATATCGGCAAGGCGCGCGCGCTGAAGAACCGCGTCGCCAATTACACCCAGGTCGAGCGACTCCCGAAGCGCCTGCAACGCATGGTGGCGCAGACCCGGTCGATGACGATCGTTACGACCAATAACGAGGCCGAGGCGCTGCTGCTCGAGGCGCAACTCATCAAGCGCTATCGTCCCGCCTTCAACGTCCTGCTCCGCGACGACAAGAGCTTTCCCTTCATCCTGCTGCGCAACGACCATGACTTCCCGCGCATCCAGAAGCATCGCGGCGCGCGGCGGGCGGTCGGCAATTATTACGGCCCCTTCGCCAGCGCGGGCAGCGTCAACAACACGCTGAACGCGCTGCAAAAGCTGTTCCTGCTCCGGTCGTGCACCGACAGCTTCTTCAAGGGGCGCGACCGGCCGTGCCTGCTCTACCAGATCAAGCGCTGCTCGGCCCCCTGTGTCGGCCGGATCGACGAGGCGGCCTATGCCGAGCTGGTCGCCGACGCGAAGAACTTCCTCGGCGGCAAGTCGACCCAGGTCCAGGCCAAGCTCGGCAAGCAGATGCAGGACGCCGCCGAGGCGATGGACTTCGAGCTGGCGGCGATCCTGCGCGACCGGCTGAAGGCGTTGACCTTCATCCAGGGGACTCAGGCGATCAACGCCGAAGGGGTGGGCGACGCCGACATCTTCGCGCTGGCCAATCGCGAGGGGGTGATGGGCATCCAGGCCTTCTTCATCCGCGGCGGCCAGAATTGGGGGCATCGCAGCTTCTTCCCCGCGCACACCACCGATGTGCCCGAGGAGGAGGTGCTGACCAGCTTCCTCAGCCAATTTTATGAGGAAGTGCCGCCCGCCAAGACGATCCTGCTCGATCGCGAATTGCCCGAGGGCGAATTGCTGACCGAGGCGCTGGGCGAGCGGGCCGGGTATAAGGTGCAGCTCGCCGTGCCGCAGCGGGGCGACCGCCGCCGCCTGCTCGATCAGGCCAAGCGCAACGCGGTCGAGGCGCTCGACCGGCGGCTGGCCGAGTCGACCACCCAAGCCAAGCTGTTGCGCGAAGTCGCCGATTTCTTCGACCTGTCCGAACCGCCGCAGCGGATCGAGGTCTATGACAACAGCCATATCCAGGGCACCAATGCGCTGGGCGCGATGGTCGTGGCGGGGCCGGAGGGGTTCCAGAAGGGCCAGTATCGCAAGTTCAACATCAAGGGGAACGAGGCGGCGACCAACGACGATTTCGGCATGATGCGCGAAGTCTTCCGCCGCCGCTTCGCGCGCCAGTTGGAGGAAAACCCCGACCGCGACGACGCGACCTGGCCCGACCTGGTGCTGATCGACGGCGGGCGCGGCCAGCTCAATGCCGCCAAGGCGGTGCTGGAGGATCTGGGCATCGAGGATGTCTGCCTGGTCGGCGTCGCCAAGGGCCCGCATCATGGCCGCGAGGGGCGCGAGGTCTTCCACATGATGGACGGCAGCGAGCGGATGCTGCCGGTCAATGCGCCGCTATTGTTCTACCTCCAGCGGCTACGCGACGAGGTCCACCGCTTCGTGATCGGGGCGCACCGCGACAAGCGCGCCAAGGCGATGGGCGCGAGCCCGCTGGACGAAGTGCCCGGCATCGGCCCGGCGCGGAAGAAGGCGCTGCTGATGCACTTCGGCACGGGCCGGGCGGTAAGAAATGCGAGCCTGGAGGATCTGCAGAAGGCGCCGGGGGTGAGCCAAGCGGTGGCGCAGCAGGTGTACGACTTTTACCATAGCCGGTAAGGGGAGATAGCCTCCGAACCCCTGGTTGAGCGTCGCAGGCCTTTCACTTTCCTCGTTTAGCGAGGCGGTTGTGGGAACAGGCCGTGAGGTGCCCGTTGCCTTACACTCGCGCGTGCGCAATCCTTCAGCATGGCTTCTCCTGTGATCCGCCCCTTTCATCCAACGGACGTATCCGGCGTCGTCGAACTCATATTGCCGATTCAGCAACAGGAGTTCGGCATTGCGATAGAGCGGGAAGACCAGCCTGATCTGTCCGACATACCATCGTTCTACCAAAAGGGTGCCGGTGGCTTTTGGGTCGCGGAAGACGTGGGGCGGATCGTCGGCACGATTGCCCTCAAGGAACTTGGAAGCCGCCGAGCCGCTCTGCGAAAGATGTTCGTCGCCTCGCCATTCAGGGGAAGCGCGCATGGTCTAGGCGCCAAGCTTCTCGATACACTTACCCGGCACGCAAGAAGACAAGGCGTTGTCGATATTTATCTCGGCACGACGGAAGCGTTTTTAGCGGCGCATAGATTCTATGAGAAGAACGGTTTTGAGGAGGTCGCCCGATCCACGCTTCCGGCTGATTTCCCTGTGATGGAAGTCGATCGAAAGTTCTACAGGATGGCACTGCCGTGAGTCGATTACGGCCTATGGCTATGCACACACGCGATGCCCTTGTGCGCTCCTGCTCCCATTTCGCCATCGCTTCCAAAAAGGAGCAACGTCCAGCTCGTTGGTCATGATGGCAGCCGGTACGTTTGTGCACTCCCCCCACACATAGCCTCCCGCCCCATTCCCCCCTACATCGGAACCCATGCACCGGGTCGCCCCCGCCATCATCCTGTCGGTCCGGCCGCATGGCGAGCATGGGGCGATCGTGCGGGCTTTGACCCGCGAGGATGGCGTGCAGCCCGGTTATGTGCGCGGCGGTAGGTCGCGGGCGCTCAGGCCGGTGCTGCAACCGGGGAACGGGATCATCGGCGAGTGGCGGGCGCGGACGGTCGAGCAACTGGCCGCGCTGACCGTCGAGCCGGGGCATAGTCGCGCGGGGCTCCACGGCGAGCCGCTGGCCGCCGCCGGGATCGAGTGGCTGTGCGCGCTGACCGCCGCGACGCTGCCGGAGGAACAGCCTTATCCGGTCCTGTACGATGCGCTCGACGCGGTGCTGACCGCGATCGAGTCGGCGCCGTCGGCGCGCGGCTGGGCGGGGGCGTTGGTGCGCTATGAGCTGCTGCTGCTGGGGCAGTTAGGGTTCGGGCTCGATCTGGAGCGGTGTACCGTGACCGGCGGGACGGACGACCTCGCCTTTGTCAGCCCCAAGAGCGGGGCGGCGGTGTCGGTGGGAGCGGCGTTCGGCTATGAGGCGCGGCTGTTTCCGCTGCCCGCCTTTCTGCGCGAGGGCGGGGTAGGGGATTGGCCGGAGATTTTCGCCGCGGGGCGGATCACGGCGCATTTCCTGGCCCGCGATATTCTGGTCGGTCTGCGCCATGATCCGATGCCGGCGCGGGCGCGGCTGTTCGATCGTTTCAAAAGGGCGGTTGCGTGATGCCCGCCCGCTAAGGCAAAGGGCGCTCCGAACATAGGTAAGAAGGGGCCAGCCATGGCATTGATCGCGATCCTCGCCGGTGACGGCATCGGCCCGGAAGTGACGGCGGAAGCGCGGCGCGTGCTGGAGGCGCTGGACCTGGGCCTGACCTTCGAGGAGGCCAAGGTCGGCGGGGCGGCCTACGAAGCCGCGGGCCATCCGTTGCCGCCCGAGACGCTGGCGGTGGCGGAGCGCGCCGATGCGCTGCTGTTCGGCGCGGTGGGCGATCCGCGCTTTGACGCGCTGGAGCGTGCGCATCGGCCCGAACAGGCGATCCTGGGCCTGCGCAAGGCATTCGGGCTGTTCGCCAATCTACGCCCCGCGCGGCTGTTCGAGGGGCTGGAGGACGCCAGCTCGCTGCGCCCCGATATCGCGCGCCGCATCGACATGGTGATCGTTCGCGAGCTGACCGGCGACGTCTATTTCGGCGCCAAGGAGCGCGGCACCACCGAGGCTGGCTTGCGCGAAGGCCATGACCTGATGCGCTATGACGAAGAGGAAGTGGCGCGGATCGCCCGGGTCGGCTTCGAGACCGCGATGCGCCGCCGCCGCCGCCTGTTGTCGGTGGACAAGGCCAATGTGCTGGAAACCTCGCAGCTTTGGCGCGACGTGGTGATCGAGGTGGCGAAGGACTATCCGGACGTTGCCCTCGAACACATGTATGTCGACAATTGCGCGATGCAGCTGGTGCGCGATCCGGGCCAGTTCGACGTGATCCTGACCGGCAATCTGTTCGGCGATATTCTCTCGGATCAGGCGTCAATGTGCGCGGGCTCGATCGGGATGCTGCCCTCTGCCGCACTGGGGGCGACGGGCAAGGGGCTGTACGAGCCGATCCATGGCTCGGCGCCGGACATTGCCGGGCAGGGCAAGGCCAATCCATGTGCGGCGATCCTGTCCTCGGCGATGATGCTGCGCCACTCGCTGGGCATGGCAGAGGCGGCCGACCGGATCGACGCGGCGGTGGCGGGCGCGATCCGGGACGGCGCGCGGACCGGCGATCTGGGCGGCAGCCTGTCGACCCGCGCCATGGCCGACGCGATCCTCGAGCGGCTCTGACGCCCGTGAGCGCGCTCCTCGAACTCGCGGTCGTGATCCCGACCTTCAACGAGCGCGCGAATGTGCCCGTGCTCATCGCCAAGCTCGACCAGGCGCTGGCCGGGCGGCGGTGGGAGGCGATCTTCGTCGACGACAACAGCCCCGACGGCACCGCCGATGCCGCGCGCGAGCTGGGCAAGGTCGATCCCCGCGTCCGGGTGATCCAGCGGATCGGGCGGCGCGGGCTGTCCTCGGCCTGTATCGAGGGGATGTGTGCCACCGCCGCGCCGATGGTGGCGGTGATCGACGGCGATCTGCAGCATGATGAGACGCTGCTGCCGAAGATGCTCGACCGGTTGCAGGCGGAAAGCGACCTCGACCTGGTCGTCGGCTCGCGCTTCGTCGATGGCGGCGGCACTGGCGACTGGGACCGCGACCGGGTCGCCAAGTCGGCCTTTGCGACGAAGCTGTCGCAGCGGGTGCTGAATGTGAACCTGTCCGACCCGATGAGCGGCTTCTTCATGGTCCGCACGGCGGTGGCGCGCGGGACGGTGCCGCATCTGTCGGGCATCGGCTTCAAGATCCTGCTCGACATCATGAGCGCCTCGCCGCGTCCGCTGCGTGCCGCCGAAATGCCCTATGTGTTCCGCGTGCGGACCGAGGGTGAGTCTAAGCTCGATCATGTCGTGGCGATGGAATATCTGATCGCGCTGTACGACCGCCGCTTCGGCAAGGTGGTGCCGGTGCGTTTCGCCATGTTCTCGGCGATCGGCGTGCTGGGCGTGGGCGTGCATATGGCGGTGATCAGCCTGTTCTTCGTGGCTCTGGGCGCCACCTTCCTCGCTAGCCAGATCGTCGCGGTGGCGGCGGCGATGACGTTCAACTTCTTCCTGAACAATGCGCTGACCTATCGCGACCGGCGCTTGCGCGGGTTCAAGCCGCTGCTCGACGGTTGGGTGTCCTTCTGCCTGGTCTGCGCGGTGGGGGCGATCGCCAATGTCGGCGTCGCGGCCTTCCTGCACGATGCGCGGGCCAATGAATGGGCGGTGTCGGCGCTGATCGGCGTGCTGGTAGGCGCGGTGTGGAATTATGCGCTGTCGTCGCGGTTCGTCTGGGGGCGGTATTGATCGAGGCGTTGGGCGTGGCCTTCGACTTCGCTCAGGCGGAACGGAGCGAGGGGATCGAACCCAACCCCCGTTCGGGCTGAGCGAAGTCGAAGCCCAAGGGAAACCCTCACCGCCAATCGGTAAACCACGTCCACCGAAGGAAGGACCTCGGTCCCGCCAAGGCCCCGGCGGTCAGGATCGGGTAGAAATAGAAGAACAGACAGACGGCCGCGACCAGATAGGCCTCGTCCCAGTCGCGCAGCCACGCCCGCCACCGGTCGATCGCCACCGCCAGCGCCACCGACAGCCAGATGGCGGGCAGGAAGTAATAATAATAGAAGCCCAGCGACTTGGGGATGATCGCCCACACCGCGAAGCCGCCGATCCAGAGCGCGGCCGCAAAGCCCAGCCGCACCTCGCGCGTCCGCAGCCAGCCGAGCGCGCACACCGCCACCGCGACCAGTCCGCCCCACATCACCGCCGGATTGCCGAGCAGGAAGATGCCCCGCTGCGCCCCGTCCGCCACCTGATAGAAATACCAGATCGGCCGCCCGATGACCGGCCAGCTCCACCAGCTGGACTGATAATGATGCGGCGGCAGCACCTGTGTCTGGCGCGCATACATCTCCAGCTGAAAGGGCAGGAGGTTCGCCAGCGTCATCGGCTCGCGGGCATAGAAGAAGGCGGGCGCGAAGGTGGCGAGATAGGCCGACCCCGCCGCCAGCCCGAGCAGACCCCAGGCCGACCACCAGCGCAGGCCCGGCCAGCGCGTCGAATCGCCGCGCTTCATCAGTACGAAGCCGATCGCGGCATAGCCGAGATAGGGCACCGCCGCCCATTTCACCCCGATCGCCAGCCCCAGCAGCACCGCACCCAGCGTCCAGCGCCACCGGCTCTGCGCCGGGCTGCCCCGCATCGCCCAGCCCATGGTCGCGACCGCCAGCACGACAAAGGCCGCCATGAACCCGTCGAGCATCGCGATCCGCGCCTGGACCAACACCATGAAGTCGACCAGCGTCAGCCCACCCGCGATCGCCGCCGCCCGCGTCCGCCTGGTCATCAGCCAGACGATGCCGAACACCCCGCCGACGATCGCGGTCCCGGCCAAGGTCGACAGCGCCCGCCAGCCGAGCGGCCCGTCGCCGAAGAGCAGGATGCCCAGCGCGATCAGCGCCTTGCCGAGCAGCGGATGCTCGATATTCACCGGCCCCTCCAGCGCCAGCAGCGTGCGCGCGGCGGGGACATAATGGATCTCGTCGAACACCAGCATGTGCGGCGTGGTCAGCCGCCAGCAGAACAGCGCCTGCGCGGCGACCAGCAGGGCGAGCAGGGCCGGGACCGGACGATGGAGCGGAGCAAGCAGGCGACGCATGACCGGGGTCATGGCGGGCCGGGCAGACCGGCACAAATGCTTTTTCGGTAAGTGCCTCTATTACAAAATATCCCTAACCGATCCTTTAGAGTCTGTCCTTATGTCGCTTTTCCCGGAGCGAATTCCATTGGCCGATTGGGGGCAATACGGCCGCAACAGGGGAACGAACGGCGCTATGGGTTGGCTGGGCAAGAAGGAAGCGAGTCTGAAGGATCGGCTGGCGAGGGCGGTCTTCGAGCATTCGCCTGATGCAATGATGCTGTTGTCGAATGGGCTTTTCGTCGCGGCCAATGCCGCCGCCGAGCGGATCTATGAACGTCCCGTGAGCGATGTGATCGGTCAGAATCCCGCGACCTTTTCCGCCCCCTGCCAGGCGGATGGCCGACCGACCGAAATTCATGTCGAAGAACGGGTGAACCAGGCCCTGAAGGACGGTTACGCCCGTTTCGAATGGTTGAACCTGGATGGCCGGGGGCAGGTGAAGCGCTTCCTCGTCACGCTGATTCCCGCCCATGTCGTGACGCCGCAGGACATACTGATCCTGTGCCAGGAGATGGGCGAGACGATGGCGATGGTGAACCAGCTGGGCGACGGCCTCTCGCGCCTGGCCAATGGCGATCTGACCCACCGTATCGAGACGCCGTTCCGCGAAGATTACGAGCCGCTGCGCCTGCACTTCAACGAAACCGCACAGATGCTGGGCGATTCGATCCAGTCGATCCATGAGTCGTCGCAGCGGGTGAACAATGCCGCCTCGGAGATCGGCAAGGCGGCGGGCGACCTGTCGCGCCGTACTGAGCATCAGGCGGCGTCGCTGGAGGAAACGGCGGCGGCCATGCGGCAGGTGACGACCGCGATCCAGGAATCGGCACACCATGGTGCCAAGGCCGCGCAGGTCGCCGCCTCGGCCCAGAGCAATGCCGCGCAAAGCGGCGTGGTCGTGCAGCGCGCGATCGACGCGATGGGCGGGATCGAGCGGACCTCCAGTGAAATCTCCGAGATCATCGGCGTGATCGACGGCATCGCCTTCCAGACCAACCTGCTTGCGCTCAATGCCGGCGTCGAGGCGGCGCGGGCGGGCGATGCGGGCAAGGGCTTCGCGGTCGTCGCCTCCGAAGTCCGCGCGCTGGCGCAGCGTTCGGCCGATGCCGCCAAGGACGTGAAGAGCCGGATCGGTGCGTCCGATGCGCAGATCCGCGCCGGGGTGCAGGAAGTCGATGCCGCCGGGGCGACGCTGCAGCGGATCGCGGGGCAGGTCGGCGAAATGGCCTCGCTGATCGATGAGATCGCCAGTGCATCTCAGCAACAGGCGAGCAGCGCGGCCCAGATCACGACCGCGATCAGCGATCTGGATGCCGTCACCCAGCAAAATGCCGCGATGGTCGAAGAGGCGACCGCCGCCGCCCGCGAACTGGTGGGCGAGGCGAGCGCGATGAACAGCCAGGTCGGCCGCTTCCGCCTGGCCACGCGCGCGTCGGGCACGGTGCAACCGCTTTGGAAGGCGGCCTGAACCTCATCGCTTTCTGCTCGAGAAAAGGCGTAACTTTCATTTATCAGACAATTTGACGAGGGCCCCCCTCGCATGGCACCCATGGTGTCGAAGCGAGGCGGGGGCTTTGGTCCATTGGGAACCCCGCCCGTCCACTACGGGAGAGTGACGTGACCCAGCGGTTCCGACCGATGATTCTGGCCATATTGGCGGCAAGCGCGCTGTCGCCCTATCCTGCGCAGGCTCAGGCGCCGGCGCCGACCGCCAATGACGGCCCGGCGCGCAGCTTCGTGGTGCAGGGCAAGGGTTTCCTGCGCAACGGCCAGCCGCATCAGGTGATCTCGGGCGAGATGCATTATGTCCGCATCCCGCGCGCCTATTGGCGCGACCGGTTGCGCAAGGCCAAGGCGATGGGGCTGAACACCATCACCACCTATGCCTTTTGGAACGCGCATGAGCCGCGCCCGGGCGTCTATGACTTCAGCGGTCAGAACGACATCGTCGCCTTCATCCGCGATGCGCAGGCCGAGGGGCTGGACGTGATCCTGCGCCCCGGCCCCTATGTCTGCGCCGAATGGGAACTGGGCGGCTATCCGTCCTGGCTGCTCAAGGACCGCAGCCTCGTCCTGCGCTCGACCGACCCGAAATATACCGCCGCGGTCGATCGCTGGCTGATGCGGCTGGGGCAGGAGGTGAAGCCGCTGCTGCTGAAGAATGGCGGGCCGATCGTCGCGGTGCAGCTGGAAAACGAATATGGCGCGTTCGGCAGCGACCAGGATTATCTGCGCGGGCTGGAGGCCAGCTACAAGCGCGCCGGGCTGGGCGACGGGATTTTGTTCACGTCGAACCAGGCGGGCGACCTGGCCAAGGGGTCGCTACCCAATCTGCCCTCGGTCGTGAATTTCGGGTCGGGCGGCGCCGAGAATGCGGTCGCCAAGCTGGAGGCTTATCGCCCGGACGGCTTGCGCATGGTCGGCGAGTACTGGGCGGGCTGGTTCGACAAATGGGGCGAGGAGCATCACGAGACGGACGGCAAAAAAGAGGCTGAGGAAATGGCCTATATGCTCAAGCGCGGCTATTCGATCTCGCTCTACATGGTGCATGGCGGCACCACCTTCGGCTGGATGAACGGCGCGGATTCGCACACCGGCAAGGATTATCACCCCGACACGACCAGCTATGACTATGACGCGCCGATCGATGAGGCGGGCAATCCGCGCTACAAATACGGCCTGATCGCCGCCGCCATCGCCGAGGTGACCGGCAAGCCCGCAGCACCCACCCCCGCGCCGACCGTGGCGACGACCTTCCCGGTGTCGGCGGTGCGGCGCAGCGCCTCGCTCTGGGACAATCTGCCGACGCCCGTGCGGGCCGAAAAGCCGATGACGTTCGAGGAACTCGACCAGAATTACGGTTATGTCCTCTACCGCGTCACCGTGCCCGCCGGCGCGGCGGGGCCGCTGACGCTGAAGGGGATGCACAGCTATGCCCAGGTCTATCTCGACAAGACGCTCGTCGGAACGCTCGACCGGCGGCTGGATCAGGAGACGGTCGAACTGCCCGCCCGGGCCAAGCCGAGAGTGTTGAACATCCTGGTCGAGAATACCGGCCGCGTGAACTATTCCCACGCGATCCGCACCGAGCAGACCGGTCTGACCGGCGCGGTGACGCTGGCGGGTGCGCCCTTGCGCGATTGGCAGATGTTCCGCCTGCCGATGGACAATCTGGCCGGCCTGAAGCTCTCGGCCAGGCCGTGCAGCGGTCCCTGTTTCTATGAGGCGGAGATGACGGTCGCCAAGCCCGGCGACACCTATCTCGACATGCGGGGCGCGCATAAGGGGCAGTTGTGGCTCAACGACCATAATCTGGGTCGTTTCTGGGGCATCGGGCCGGTGCATACGCTCTATACGCCTGCGCCCTGGCTGAAGGCGGGGGCGAACCGGGTGCTGTTCTTCGATCTGACCGGGGATGCCAGCGACCGGCTGAGCACGGTGGACAAGCCGATCTACGGCAAGGTGACGAACCACCGCGAGGCGCAGTAAGCGGCGGCTTGCCCCTGAAAGGGGAGGGGGACCAGCAAAGCTGGTGGAGGGGTGTCCCGCTATCGAGAAGGCGACACCCCTCCGTCACGCTACGCGTGCCACCTCCCCTTGCAGGGGAGGAATTTGGTGTTTTTAGCGAACCGCCGCCGCTTGGTTCGCGACGATCGCGTCGCGCTGTTCCTGGCTCATCGCGCTGGCATTGATGTCCGCCGCCTTGATCGCGTCGGCGCGGTCTTCGGCATAGTCGCGGGTCTTTTCGGCTCGCTTGTCGAGCATCTTGGCCTCGTTGCGCAGCATGTCGGCCTGGCTTTCCATATTGTCGGCGCGATTGTCGGCGGCGTCCTCCACGCGGTCGGCCAGCTTGTCGGTGCCCTTGCTGTTGCACGCCGACAGCGACACCAGCGCGGTGGCCAGCAGCAGGCCGATACGGATCTTCATCGTCAGTCTCCCTGTTCGTTTCGGTCGCAATAACCGGGGTCGCCGCAATTCCGTTCCGCTTCGGTAACGGCGACACATGGCCCCGACCGTCCGAAATTCCTTGAACCCCGCCCCCCGGACCGGCAAATGGACGGCCATGAAGCGCAAGACTGGCCAGGACCGTTCGATCACCACCAAGTGGCGCCCCGCGACGCAGGCCGTGCGCGGCGGCACCGCGCGGTCGGAATATGGCGAGACGTCGGAGGCGCTCTTCCTGACCTCGGGCTATTGCTACGACCGGGCGGGCGATGCGGCGGCGCGGTTCGCGGGCGAGCAGGAGGGGATGACCTATTCCCGCCTCCAGAATCCGACCGTCCAGATGCTTGAAGAGCGCATCGCCCTGCTCGAAGGCGCCGAGGCCTGCCGGACCATGGCGTCGGGCATGGCGGCGATGACCGCGGTGCTGCTCTGCCAGTTGCAGGCGGGCGACCATCTGGTCGGCGGTCGCGCGGCGTTCGGATCGTGCCGCTGGTTGACCGACACGCTGCTGCCCAAGTTCGGCATCGCCACCACCGTCGTCGATGCGCGCGACCCGCAGGCGTTCCTGGACGCGGTGCGCCCCGAAACGAAGGTCTTCTTCTTCGAGACGCCCGCCAACCCGACCATGGACGTGGCCGATCTTCAGGCGATCTGCGACATCGCGCGCGAGCGCGGGATCACCACGGTCGTCGACAATGCCTTCGCCACCCCCGCGCTCCAGCGTCCGATGGAGTTCGGCGCGGACGTGACCGCCTATTCCGCCACCAAGATGATGGACGGGCAGGGGCGCGTGCTGGCGGGCGCGGTGTGCGGGACCGAGGACTTCATCACCAACACGCTGCTGCCCTTCACCCGCAACACCGGCCCGACCCTGTCGGCGTTCAACGCCTGGGTGGTTCTGAAGGGGCTGGAGACGCTCGACCTGCGTATCCACCGCCAGTCGGAATCGGCGCTGAAGGTCGCGACCTTCCTGGAGGGGCGTGTCCCCCGCGTCCTGTGCCCGGCGCTGCCCAGCCACCCGCAGCATGAACTCGCCATGCGCCAGATGAAGGCGGGCGGCAGCATCTTCGCGCTCGAACTGGATGGCGGACGCGAACAGGCGCACGGCCTGCTCGACGCGCTGGAACTGATCGACATCTCGAACAATATCGGCGACTCGCGCTCGCTGATGACCCATCCCGCATCGACCACCCATGCGGGTGTCGCCGAGGACAAGCGGGTGGAAATGGGCATCGGCGAGGGGATGCTGCGCCTCAATGTCGGGCTGGAGGACGTAGACGACCTGATCGACGATCTCGACCAGGCGCTGCGCGTCGTGGGTCTGTGAAGGCGCTCTTCTCCCACGCATTGACCACCGGGCCGGTGACGGTCCGCGTGTCGGTCAGCTATCTGCCCGAACAGTCGGAGCCCGAGCGTGGGCGCTGGTTCTGGGCCTATCATGTCCGTATCGAGAATGACGGCGAGCAGCCGGTGCAGCTGCTCACCCGCCGCTGGATCATCACCGACGGGCGCGGCGCGCGCCATTCGGTCGAGGGCGAGGGCGTGGTCGGCGAGCAGCCGGTGATCCAGCCGGGTGGGGCCTATGACTATGTCTCAGGCTGCCCGCTGGCGACGACCAGCGGCGCGATGCAGGGCAGTTACCGGATGGTCGGCGCGGACGGCGTGACCTTCGACGCCGCCATCCCGCATTTCGCGCTGATCGCGCCGGCGGTGGAATCGTGAAGCGCACGCACCTGCCGCTGAACGGCCTGCGCGTGCTGGACGCCGCCGCGCGCCATCTGAGCTTCACCCGCGCCGCCGACGAGCTGGCCGTGACTCCGGCGGCGGTCGGTCAGCAGATCCGCGCGCTGGAGGATACGCTGGGCGTCGTCCTGTTCCGTAGGACCACGCGCGGGCTGGAGCTGACCCCGGAAGCCGAGGCGGGGCTTGCGCCGCTCCGTGCGGGTTTTCTGCAATTCGAAGACGCCGTGCGCGCGATGCAGGCGGGCCAGTCGTCCAAGTCACTGACCATCGCCGCCCCGCGCGACGTGACCGAGAAGTGGCTGATGCCGCGCCTGGCCGCGATCGCCGCCAGCGATCCCGACCTGCGCTTCTCGCTGATCGCATCGGACGAGGGGCTGGACTTCACCGAGGCCAATCTGGACCTCGCCATCCGCTGGGGTGATGGGCCCGGCGGTCTGGAGGGCGAGGCGATCGAGTCGGATGGGATGATCGCGATCGGTGCTCCTGGCGGGCCTGCCGATGCACCGCTGATCGCCTGGCCCGGCGCGCCGGAAGACGGCACGCCGCTTGTCCGCGTGACCGATGCGGGGCTGGCCATCGACGCGGTCGCGGCGGGGCTGGGTAGGGCGGTGGTGCCGCAACTGCTGGCCGAGCGCGACCTGGCCGAGGGGCGCGTGGTCGCCACGGGCGAGGCCGTGCCGTCGCGTATGGGCTATTGGCTGGTCGCCCCGCTGCCGCAATGGCGCCAGCAAAAGGTCAAGGCGCTGGTCGAGGCGCTGGGGGGCTAACCTCCAATATATCCCCCGTACCCCGGCGAAGGCCGGGGCCCAGTTGCGGTGCGGCCAGGGGAGTGGCGTGCGCCCCATAGAAGGCGAAAGCGAGTGGGTGGCGATGCCGCCCACGCAACGTATCGCGCCTTCTTACCCGACATCGAAGCTGGGCCCCGGCCTTCGCCGGGGAACGAAGAGTCTTCCCATTCCTCCACTGTAAGGGGAGGGGGATCATCCGAAGGATGGTGGAGGGGTGTCGCCCTCTCGATAGCGGGACACCCCTCCGTCAGGGCTTCGCCCTGCCACCTCCCCTTACAGGGGAGGTGGCAGGATTACGCCGCCGGTGCCGCGTCGAAGGGCACCGGGAATTTCTTCGCACAAAACGCGCAGTCCACCTGGATCAGCCCCTCGGCATCCGCCATCTCGCGCCGTTCCTCGACCGAGAATTTGGTGATGACGCTGGCGATATACTCCGCCGAGCAGCGGCAGCCGCGCACGATGGCGGGGCTTTCCGACACGCGGACATTCTGCTCCTCGTTGAACAGCCGCCACACCAACGTCTCCAGCGGCAGGGCGGCGTCGGCCAGTTCCTCGACCTGCATCGTCTGGCCGAGCGCCTGGACATGCTCCCATTCGGGATGGTCGAGCTTGACGTGCAGCCGCTCGCGGCCTTCCTCGCCCTCGGGCAGATGCTGGAGGAACAGGCCGCCCGCGACCGTGCGACCGTCCGGCCCCTTGGTGATCCCGACGCGCAGCAGGCTGGGGATCTGTTCCGACTGGATGAAATAGCTCTCGGCGGCGGCCGACAGCGTCTCGCCGTCGAGCGGCACGATACCCTGGTAACGCTCGCCGGTCACCGCCAGGTCGAAGGTGATCGCCAGATAGCCCTGGCCGAACAGCGCGAACAGCGTCGGGTCGGCGGGCAGCTCGGCCAGCCGGTCCTCGTCATACTGGATATAGCCACGCAACTCGCCACCGCGATAGTCGCAGACGAGCAGCCGGATCACGCCGCTGTCGCTGCGCGTCTGGATGGTCAGCTGGCCGTTCGTGTCCTTCAGGGTCGCGCCCATCAGCGCGGTCAGGGTCAGCGCTTCGGTCAGCAGCCGCTCGATCGCGGGGGGATAGGCGTGCGCCGCCAGGATCTCGTCCAGCACCGGGCCCAGCCGCACCAGTCGTCCGCGCGCATGTTGCTCGGGGATGGTGAACGCGATCGCGCGGTCGAGGTCGGGCAGGGTGATGTCGGTCATGCTCGTGCCTTTACGCACCGGATGATGTCCGGGCGATATGGTGCCGGTGCGGCAGGGGAAAGAGAAAAGGCCGACGAACCCGCCGGCCTTTCCATAGATAGGATGAGTCGTGCGGCGATCAACCGAGCCACTTTCACACTTGGCCGAAGCACCAACGCAGCACCGATTTCTGCGCATGGAGACGGTTTTCCGCCTCCGGCCAGATCAGCGACTGCGGGCCGTCGATCACTTGCCCGGTGACTTCCTCGTCGCGGTGGGCGGGGAGGCAGTGGAGGAACTTCGCATCCGGCTTGGCCAGCGCCATCAGTTCGGCATTGACCTGGAACGGCATCATCGCCGCCAGCTTTTCCTCGGCATGGGCCTGGCCCATCGAGATCCAGGTGTCGGTGACGACGATGTCCGCACCCTCGACCGCCGCACGCGGATCGGTGGTGCAGGTCGCGCGGCCCCGACCCAGCTCCAGCGTGCCTGGTTCCGGGTGATAGCCATCCGGGCAGGCGGCGACCACGTCGAAGCCGAGCAGCCCGCCCGCCTCGACGATCGAGTGCAGGACGTTGTTGCCGTCGCCCAGCCATGCGACCTTCAGGCCCGACAGGGTCTTGCCCGCCTCTGTCACGGTCAGCAGGTCGGCCATGATCTGGCACGGGTGCGACAGGTCGGTCAGGCCGTTGATGACCGGCACGCTGGCATAATGCGCCATCTCCTCGACCTTGGCATGGTCGTCGGTGCGGATCATGATCGCGTCAGTATAGCCCGACAGGATGCGCGCGGTGTCGGCGATCGTCTCGCCGCGACCCAGCTGCATGGTCCCGGCATCGAGCACGATCGAGGTGCCGCCGAGCTGGCGGATCGCCATGTCGAAGCTGACGCGGGTGCGGGTCGAGTTCTTCTCGAACACCATGGCGAGGACATGCCCGGCCAGCGGGGCATCGGCATCGACGCGGCCCTTGGTGAAACCCGCGCGCGCGGCCTTGCGGGCCTGTGCGTCGGTCAGAATGGCGGTCACACCCTCGGGACCGGCGTCGGCGAGGTTCAGGAAGTGGCGGATCGTCATGGGTCGGTACTCCGTCCCCCGGCGGTTTCATGCCGCCGGGGTGGCAGGGATTAATCGTCGGCGGCGGGGACATAGACGCGCGCGGCGTCCGACAGCTTCGTCGCGAACTCGGTGATGTGGCTCTCGTCGATGGTAAGCGGCGGCAGGATGCGGATCACATTCTCGCCCGCCGCGACCAGCAGCAGCCCGTGATTGTCGCGGCAATGCGCCACGAAACGACGGCTGTCGCTCTTCATCTTCAGACCCTGCATCAGGCCATGACCGCGCACTTCCTCGAACAGATGATCGAAGTTCGGGATCATCTGCTCCAGCGTCGAGCGCAGCCGCTGGCCCATCGCCTCGACATGTTCGAGGAAGCCCGGCTCCTGGATCACGTCGAGCACCGCTTCACCGGCGGCCATGGACAGCGGATTGCCGCCATAGGTCGACCCGTGCGTGCCGATCACCATGCCCTTGGCCGCTTCCTCGGAGGCGAGGCACGCGCCGAGCGGGAAGCCGCCGCCGATGCCCTTGGCCACGGCCATGATGTCGGGCGTCACGCCGTACAGTTCATGCGCGAAGAACTTGCCGGTGCGACCGTAACCGCACTGCACCTCGTCCAGCACCAGCAGCAGGCCATGCTCGTCGCACGCCTTGCGCAAGCCTTGGAGGAACTCCATGCTGGCGGGACGCAGACCGCCTTCGCCCTGGATCGGCTCGACAAGGAAACCGGCGGTGTTCTCGTCGATCAGCGCCAGCGCGGCCTCCAGATCGTCGAACGGCGCGTAAGCGAAGCCTGGCAGCAGCGGCTCGAACCCATCCCGCATCTTGGGCTGGTTGGTCGCCGAGATCGCGCCCAGCGTCCGGCCATGGAACGCGTTGTTGAACGTGATCAGCGTATGCTTCTGCGGATTGCCATTGGCGAAGTGATAGCGGCGCGCGGTCTTGATCGCGCACTCGACTGCTTCCGCGCCCGAATTGGTGAAGAACACCGTATCGGCAAAGGTCGAATCGACCAGCCGCTGGGCGAAATGCTCACCCTGCGGGCTGCCGTACAGGTTCGACACATGCATCAGCGTCGCGGCCTGTTTCGCGATCGCCTCGACCAGTTTGGGATGGCCATGGCCCAGCGCGTTCACCGCGATACCGGCGGCAAAGTCCAGATACTGCTCGCCATTTTCGCCGTACAGATAGACGCCTTCGCCTCGGACCGGACGCACCCCGCACCGTGGGTAAACGGGCATCAGGGCGGTGATGGTCACGGGACGTCTCCTTCAAACAGCAAAGGGCGGCTCTAGGGCCGCCCTTCCTCATCATACGGGCTATTGCTCGCCTGCGTCAACGCATTGGCCGACGTCAACTCGTGGTGTCGGCCGTCAGATCGAAGGTGTTGAGCTCCCAACTCGATGCGCGGCTGCGAACCCGCGAGCCTTTATAGGCGGCAAGGGGCGAAACGATGCTGAAACGTTCCAGACGCTGGCCCTTTCTGGGGTCGTGATCGTTGCGCGGCGTATAACGACGCAGTGCCAGTTTCTGGCTGATCACCTCGACCCATTGGGCCGGAAGCTTGTCGCTGATATTTTCGGGGGCGATGTCGACCACATGTCCATCCGGGGTGATCCGGTAGCTGAAATCAATGAAATTGGCTTTGGCCTGTCCGGGGGCGGAGCCGAAATGCAGTTCTTCCTGGCGGATCGACGGGGAGAAGACCAGCATCTGACGACCGTTCTGCCCCGGTTCCATTTCCGCGATCACGCGGTCCGCGACGGCGGCGCGGTCCTTCTCATCGGCCAGTTGGATCTGGATCGCCCGCGCGGCATTGCGATAGGGGAGCATCTCGGGCTCGGAACGCTTGAGAATTCGCTCCGCCATGTCGCGCGCGCGGGTCCGATATTCGGGGTAGAGCGAACCGAGTGCGCTCTGCAGAACCGCGGCGCGGAGATAGGCCTGGCCTACCAGATTGAAGTCGCCGACTTTGTCGGCCTCGCGTGCCACCCAGTCATAATGTTGGAACGCCCCTTCTGCACGCCCCTCCCGGGCCAGTTCGTCGCCCACCTCCAGCCGCTGGGCCAGAATGGCGGGATCGTTCGCCGGCAGTCCTGCGCGCAGGGCATAGACCGCATCGGCCGCATCGACGCGGGGGTTGATCGGAACCCCGTTCAGGCGGGCCAGGCGGCTGGTGGCGCGGTGGAGGTCGGCAACCTCCTTGGGCAGCACCGCGTCATAGCGGCCATTGCGGCCACGCGACGATAGCAGCGTGCGGTAGCTGGCCTGATAATCGCCGCTCAGAAACTGCATCTCTGCATAGGCCAGTGAGCGGGCGATGTCTTCCTTGGGCGGGCAATGATACGCCAGGCACTCGGCAAGCGCCTTCTTGGTCGCCGCCAGACTGTCCGCCGTGACGACGACGGTCGGTCCATTTTCGACCGGGATGGGCAAGCTAAGTTGCGATTGCAGAAGCAGTGTCAGCAGGATCATCAGCCGAATTCCTTCTCCCAGCGCGCCGACATGAGTCGGCCGCGTGATGAACGCCGGATGGGAGAAGAATATTCGTCCTAATATGACCGATCCTGCAAGTTACAAAATGTGAATCGTCGTGTCGGTCGTCACGCGTCGATCACCTCTTCGTCCAGTCGTGCCGCATTCTCCTGGATGAAGGCGAAGCGATGCGCCGGATTGTTGCCCATCAGCCGGTCGACCAGGTCCTTCACGCCGGCGCGTTCCTCATATTCCTGGGGCAGGGTGATACGGATCAGGCTGCGGGTCGCGGGGTCCATGGTGGTTTCGCGCAGCTGGCCGGGGTTCATCTCGCCCAGGCCCTTGAAGCGCGCGACGTCGACCTTCTTGCCCTTGAACGCGGTGCGCTCCAGCTCGGCACGATGGGCGTCGTCGCGGGCGTAGAGCGACTTGGCGCCGACCGTCAGGCGATAGAGCGGGGGCTGGGCGAGATAGAGATGCCCGCGACGGACCAAGTCGGGCATTTCCTGGAAGAAGAAAGTCATCAGCAGCGTGGCGATATGCGCGCCGTCCACGTCTGCGTCGGTCATGATGACGATCTTTTCGTAGCGCAACTGGGTCGGGTCGCAATCCTTGCGCGTACCGCAGCCCATCGCCAGCGTCAGGTCGGCGATCTCCTGATTCTGCAGGATCTTGGCCGAGGTGGCCGAGGCGACGTTCAGGATCTTGCCGCGGATCGGCAGGATCGCCTGGGTCTTGCGGTCGCGTGCCTGCTTGGCCGAGCCACCGGCCGAGTCGCCCTCGACGATGAACAGCTCGGTGCCCTCGGGGCTGTCCGCCGAACAGTCGGTCAGCTTGCCGGGCAGGCGCAGCTTGCGCGCAGAGGTGGCGGTCTTGCGCTTGACCTCGCGCTCGGCCTTGCGGCGCAGGCGCTCGTCCATCCGGTCGAGGACATAGCCGAGCAGCGCTTTGCCGCGATCCATGTTCGCCGACAGATAATGGTCGAAATGGTCGCGCACCGCCTTTTCGACCAGCCCGGCGGCTTCGGGGCTGGTCAGCCGGTCCTTGGTCTGGCTCTGGAATTGCGGTTCGCGGATGAAGACCGAGAGCATCAGTTCGGAGCCGACCATGACGTCGTCGGCGGTGATGTCCTTGGCCTTTTTCTGGTTTACCAGTTCGCCGAACGCGCGAAGCCCCCGGACCAGCGCCTGGCGCAGTCCCTGTTCGTGCGTGCCGCCATCGGGGGTCGGGATGGTGTTGCAATACCAGCTATAGCTGCCGTCGCTCCACAGCGGCCAGGCGACCGCCCATTCGACCCGGCCTTGCTCGGCCGGAAAGTCCTGATTGCCGGAGAAGAAATCGGCCGTCGCGCATTCGCGCCCGCCAATCTGTTCCTTCAGGTGATCGGCCAGGCCGCCGGGGAACTGGAACACCGCTTCGGCGGGCGTGTCATCGGAGATCAGCTCGGGCGCGCAGTGCCAGCGGATTTCGACGCCTGCGAACAGATAGGCCTTGGAGCGGACGAGCTTGTGCAGCCGGGCGGGCTTGAAGTGCAGCTCCGGTCCGAAAATCTCGGTATCGGGCGTGAAGGCGACGCTGGTGCCGCGCCGATTGGGGGCGGCGCCCACGGTTTCCAGCGGACCGAGCGTCGCGCCCTGCGCGAAACGCTGGCGATAGAGCACGCGCTCGCGCGCCACCTCGACCACCGTGTCCGACGACAATGCGTTGACCACCGAGATGCCGACGCCGTGCAGACCGCCCGAGGTCGCATAAGCCTTGCCGGTGAACTTGCCGCCCGAGTGAAGTGTGGAGAGAATGACCTCCAGCGCCGATTTGTCGGGGAATTTGGGGTGGGGGTCGACCGGGATGCCGCGGCCATTGTCGACGATGGTCAGGCGGTTGCCCGGCTCCAGCTTCACCTCGATCCGGGTGGCATGGCCCGCCACCGCCTCGTCCATCGCATTGTCGAGCACTTCGGCCGCGAGATGGTGCAGCGCGCGCTCGTCGGTGCCGCCGATATACATGCCCGGCCGGCGGCGAACCGGCTCCAGCCCTTCCAGCACCTCGATGGAGGAGGCGTCATAGGCGGGCTGGGGACGGGCACTGCCCGCGAACAGATCATTGGACATAACGGGAACTATAGGCGCTGCGGCGCGCTTGCGCCAGCTTCGTGGCGCGTGGCAGGATTGCAACAAAACTTTGCCGAAAATTTAACCTGGGATATTTCCACGGGCCCGGTCCGTTAGCCCGTTACCTTTATGCCAAGGGTACGGGAGTGATAATGATGAAATTCTGGAAGGCGGGGGCCATGGCCTCGGCGCTGATCGCCGCGCCGGCGATGGCGCAGGACACTGGTTATGCGGGTGCGGACGATGCGCCGTTCTCGGGGGCCTATATCGGCGGCAGCTTCGGCTATGACGTGCAGCCCAACGATGTCGGCTCGCGTTTCCTGTTCGATCGCAACCTGGACGGGCGGTTCGGCGATGTCGTGACGACCTCGACCGGCGCCAACGCCTTCTCGCCGGGTTTCTGCAACGGCCGCGCGCGCAGCACCCTGTCGCCGCAGAACGCCGCGACCGGATGCGGCAACGACAAAGACGGCATCGCCTATTATGGCCGGGTCGGGCTGGACCATCAGGCGGGCAACATCGTCTATGGCGTGGTCGGCGAGTTCGGCAAGTCGGAGATCACCGACAGCGTCTCCGCCTTCTCGACGACGCCCGCCTGGTACACCATGACCCGCAGCATCGATTGGGAAGGCTCGGTGCGCGGACGCCTGGGCTATGCGGCGAACACGACGCTGTTCTACGGCACGTTCGGCGGCGGCTATGCGCGGATCAAGCGCGAATTCGCGACCTCGAACGGCGCCAATGCCTTTGCGATCAACGGCAAGCGCGAACAGTTCGGCTTCCTCGGCGGCGGCGGCATCGAACAGAAGATCGGCCGCAACTTCTCGATCGGCATGGAATATATGTACCACCAGTATCGCGACGACGATACGCGCGTGCGGGTGACCCAAGGGTCCGCGCCTGCGACCAATCCGTTCGTGCTGGCGCCCAATACGACGGGCACGGATATTCGCCGGTCGGACGACAAGTTCCGCTGGCACTCCTTGCGCGCCACGGCGGCGTTCCGGTTCTGAGGTGACGCGTCCCGTCGCTCAGGGAGAGCGGCGGGGCGTGCACTTCGACTTCGCTCAGTGCGAACGGCTGTAGGGGAACCTGTCCCACCCTCCGTTCAGCCTGAGCGCAGTCGAAGGCCAAGGGATTCCGCTTGCCACGAAAAAGCCTGCCGGTCCCAAAACCGGCGGGCTTTTCCAATCCAACCCGAATCAGCGGACGCGCGGGCCGCCGAACGGCAGCGGCGGCGGCGGGCGACGGTCGCGGCGGGGCAGCTGCGCCTGATAGGCGTGGCCGCAATGCGCGACGCAGTAGGGGAAACCCGGATTCACCTTGTCGCCGCAAAAGTGGAAGTCCGGCTCGCCCGGATGGCCGATCGGCCATTTGCAGATGCGGTCGTTCAGGTCGAGCAGCGAGGTCTTGCCCGCCATCTCCGGGCTGGGCTTGGCCGGGACCAGGCGACGCGGCGGGGCGGGCGAGGGCGGGGGCTGCTGCTCGCCGGGCGACTGGCGGACGAAGCCGCCGGGGCCGACCGACCGCAGGATCGGCTGCGGCTCGCGCACCGGTGCGGCTTCGGCCTCGACCTCGGGTTCGTCATCGATCTCGGGCGCCGCGCGAACGGGCTCGGGAGCCGGTTCCGGCGCGGGGGGCGGCGGAGGCGGCGGTGCGGCCATGACCGGTTCGGCGGCGGCGGGTGCCGGGTCATTGGCCTTTACGGGCGACGGACGCGCCTGCAGCCCCAGCCTGTGCGCCTTGCCGATCACCGCGTTGCGGCTGACCCCGCCCAGTGCTTCGGCGATCTGGCTGGCGGTCTGCCCCGCCTCCCACATCGTCCTGAGCGTATCGATCCGCTCATCGGTCCACGACATTCGAAACCTTTCCTCATTCCAGTCATCGCACCGGCCAGTTATCGTACCGGGTTGCGGGCGGCCACGGCAACGGTTACGCGCTATGGCGATGAGCAGCCAGCCCCCTATCGGCGAAATTCCCTCGGCGGTGCGCGCCGCCCCCGGTGAGCCCGTAATCCGGAACATCAACTGGGGCGGCCTCAAGACCCTCTATATCAAGGAGGTGCGCCGGTTCTTCAAGGTGCAGCTCCAGACGATCTGGGCGCCGTCGGTCACGACGCTTCTTTATCTCATCATTTTCACCACCGCTCTGGGCGGGCGCCACGCCGTGCCCGTGGCCGGAATGCAGGTGCCGTTCGCCGATTTCATCGCGCCGGGCCTGATCGTGATGGGCATGATGAACAATGCCTTCGCCAATGCCAGCTTCTCGCTGCTGGTCGGCAAGATCCAGGGCACGATCGTCGATTATCTGATGCCGCCGCTGTCGACCGCGGAGCTGCTGGCGGCGCTGGTCGGCGGCGCGGTGACGCGCGCGGTGTTGGTCGGGGTGACCGTCTGGGCCGCGATGGCGATCTGGCCTGGGGTGCATGTGACTCCCCACGCGCTGTTCGCCGTGCTGTGGTTCGGCCTGCTGGGGTCGGTATTCCTGGCGTTGCTCGGCGTGCTGACCTCGATCTGGGCAGAAAAGTTCGACCACGCCGCCGCTGTCACCAATTTCGTCGTCGTGCCGCTGTCGCTGCTGTCGGGCACCTTCTATTCGGTCGATGGCCTAGCCCCGGCCTTCCGCGCGATCAGCCATGCCAACCCGTTCTTCTATGTCATTTCGGGCTTCCGCTATGGTTTCCTGGGCCTGGCCGACTCACCGGTGACGCTGGGCGGGTTCGTCGTGCTGGGCATCGACGTGGTGATGGCGATCCTCTGCTATGTCCTGCTGCGCAAGGGCTGGAAACTGAAAAATTGAGGCGGGTTTAACCCGGTCTTTACCAAGCTCGGACGATATCCGGCATTCTGCTTTAGCAGCGGAATCTCCCTCGACCGGTTATCAGCATGGCCGGTCAGGTCCTTGGGCGGGGCCGCTCATGCGGTCCTGCCCATTCTTTGCCGCGCATTCCCGGTCCGAATCATTCCCGGCCCGAATCATTCCCGGCCCGAATCATCCCGGCATTGCAACCGCGCGCCAATCGGCGTAGCGCGGGGGCCATCATGACATCTTCTGCTCCCATGGCGGTCGTGCTCGTTTCGGGCGGGCTGGACTCGATGATTTCCGCCGCCTCGGCCAAGGCCGCTGGCTATCGCATCCTCGCCCTCTCGGTGGACTATAACCAGCGCCACCAGATCGAACTCGCCGCCGCCCGGCGAGTCGCGCATGAGCTGGGCGCCGAACGGCACATCGTGCTGCCGCTCGACCTGTCCGCGTTCGGTGGCTCCGCGCTGACCGCCGATATCGACGTGCCCAAGGACGGCGTGCAGCCCGGCATTCCGGTCACCTATGTGCCCGCGCGCAACACCATTTTCCTCAGCCTGGCGCTGGGCTGGGCCGAGGCGGCGGGCGCGCGCGACTTGTTCATCGGGGTCAACGCACTCGACTATTCGGGCTATCCCGATTGCCGCCCGGAGTTCATCGCCGCCTTCGAGGGCTTGGCCGAGATTGCAACCAAGGCGGGCGTCGAGGGCCAGCCCTTCAAGATCCATGCGCCGCTCCAGCACATGACCAAGGCCGACATCGTGCGCGAAGGCGCGCGACTCGGCGTCGATATGGGGCTGAGCTGGTCCTGCTATGACCCCGCGCCCGGCGGTCTGCATTGCGGGCGCTGCGACAGCTGCCGCCTGCGCTCCAAGGGGTTCGAGGAAGCGGGCATTCCCGACCCCACCGCCTATGCGGTCAAGCCGCAGGACTGAGGCCATGAGCTACGCCGTCAAGGAGATGTTCCTGACGCTTCAGGGTGAGGGCGTACAGGCCGGGCGGCGTGCCGTGTTCGTGCGCTTTGCCGGGTGCAATCTCTGGTCGGGCCGCGAGCAGGACCGGGCAACCGCGATCTGCCGCTTCTGCGACACCGATTTCGTCGGGGTCGACGGCCTGGGTGGCGGGCGCTTTGCGGATGCGGCGGCGCTGGTCGCGGCGGTCGAAGGCTTTTGGGGCGTCGAGCGCGCCGAGCGCTTCGTGGTGCTGACCGGGGGCGAGCCGATGCTCCAAGTCGATGACGCGCTGGTCGATGCTTTGCATGACGCCGGGTTCTTCATCGCGATCGAGAGCAACGGGACGCTTCCGGCGCATCCGCGACTCGACTGGGTGTGCATCAGCCCCAAGGCGGGGTCGGAGGTCGTCCAGCGTTCGGGGCAGGAGTTGAAGCTGGTCTGGCCGCAGGCGGGAATCGACCCGGCCGAGGTGGAGGACTGGGACTTCGCCAACCACCTGCTCCAGCCGCTCGATGATCCGCGCGCGGAAAAAAATCGCGAGGCGTGCATCGCGGTGGTGATGGAGCGGCCGCGCTGGCGGCTGACGCTCCAGACGCACAAGATGCTGGGCTTGCGGTAATCCTCATTCCTCCCCTGTAAGGGGAGGTGGCAGGACATCAGGCCTGACGGAGGGGTGTCACCCTCTCGATAGCGGGACACCCCTCCACCAGCTTCGCTGGTCCCCCTCCCCTTACAGGGGAGGAACTTTTTTAGTGAACGAACCGCGCCACCACGTCGCGATAGCTGCGCGAGACCTTCACCTGCGCGCCCGATTCCAGCAACAGGAAGCATTCGCCATTGGTGTGTGGCTTCACCTGCTTGACCAAATCCAGGTTCACGATGGTCGAGCGGTGCACGCGCTGGAACCGGCGGGGATCGAGTCGCTTTTCCAGGTCCTTCATCGTCTCGCGCAGGACCAGCGAATTGTCGCCGGTGTTGATGACCATATAGTCGCCCGCCGCCTCGATCATCTCGATCGTGTCGACATCGACGCGGAAGATCTGGCCGCGATCCTTGATATTGATGAGCTTTTCGAAGCGGTTGGCGGCGACCTCACCACCCTCGTTCAGGTCGGTGACCGCGTCGGGCGCGTGTTCGGCGAGCACTTCCTTCAGCTTCTCGACCTCGCCCGCGCCGCGCTTTTCGGTCAGTCGCTGGCGCACGCGGTCCAGCGTGTCGGCCAGGCGCGCTTCCTCGACCGGCTTCATCAGATAATCGACCGCCTGTGCCTCGAACGCCCGCAAGGCGTGGTCGGAATAGGCGGTGACGAAGACGAACAAGGGCGGCTCGACCTCCATCAGGCCCTGGATCACCGAAAAGCCGTCGAAACCCGGCATCTGGACGTCGAGGAAGACGAGGTCGGGCTTGTGCGTCTTGATCGCGCGGATCGCCTCGCGCCCGTTCGAGCAGCGCTCGATGATCTCGACGTCTTCGTGCGCCTGGAGACGGATCTCCAGTCCCTGGATCGCCAGGGGCTCGTCGTCGACGAGGATGGTGCGGATGGTCATGCGGCCTCTCTGTTCACATTCTCAAGCTGGAAGGGGATCTCGATTTCCACCGAGAAGCCTCCAGCCGGCGCGGAGCGGGATTCGAAACGATGGTCCGGGCCATAAGCCTGGGCCAGCCGTTCGCGGATATTGGACAGTCCGACGCCGGTCGAAACGCTTGAGGAATGCCGGACCTCGTGCAAGCCGGGGCCGGTATCGGATACGGCGATCCGCACCCGTTGCCCGACCAGTCGCACATCGACGCGGATTTCCGCGCCTTCCTCCTGCGGCGTGACGGCGTATTTGATGGCGTTCTCGACCAACGGTTGCAGCAGCAGCGAGGGCAGTCGCGCGCGCTCGGCCCGGGGGTCGATCTCGAAGCTCGGGCGCAGGCGATCCTCAAATCGCATCTTTTCGATTTCGAGATAGAGTTTCAGGGTTTCAACCTCTTGCGCCACGGTCACATGCGCCGTGGGCTCGTTCGCCAGGGTATAGCGCAGGAAGGCTGACAGCCGGCTTAACATCGCATTCGCCCGCTCGGTCTGTTTCAGCAGCACCAGGGTCGAGATGGAATTGAGCGTGTTGAACAGGAAATGCGGGTTGAGCTGATAGCGCAGCATCGCCAGCTGCGCGGTCGAGGCCTGAAGCTCCAGCGCGCGCATCTCGTCGATCTGGCTCTCGACGATCAGATAATAGTTGATCGCGAAATACAGCGCCGACCAGCCCGCCAGCACCTCGAAGGTGATGAACAGATTGCCCAGCAGCAGCGAGACGGTGACCCCCGGCTGGGTCGTGGTGATGAACGAGAAGGAAAAGGCGTTGAGCGCGGCGTACAGGAACGTCGCCGCTGCCAGCGTCGCCAGCGTCAGGAACACGCCCATCAGACGCGGGATGCGGCGATAATAGCCGTAGAGCGTCGAGAGCAGCAGGGTGATGCAATAGCCCAGGATCGCCTCGATGATGATCGGGATGATCTTCTCGAGCGAAAAGCCGTTCGACACGCCCACCACCGAGCGCTGGACGAGATAGCCTGACCAGCCGACGGCCTGCAGCGTCCAGAAGGCACGCGCCTTGTTCTCGAAAAACGGCCGTACCGAGGGTTTGTCGGTGGCGGCGGAGGACGCGTGAGAGGGCGCGACGGGCGAGTTCATGGCCATGGCCGGGCGACATCTACACGCCCTGCGACCGGAGGGCAAAAAAGAAGGGCCGCCCTTCCCGAAGGAGGGGCGGCCCCGTCTCGTCCGTGACCGGCCGGGTGGCCGGGCCCGATCTTAGAACTGGGTGTTGAGCGACACGATCAGCGCGCGGGGCGAACCGATCTGCACGAAGGGCAGCGACGACACGACGTTCGCCGTCTGGCCCGCCTGACCCATGCCGCCGACATAGAAGGTGTTGAACACATTCTGCAGGTTCAGCTGGACATAGGTCTTGTTGGTGCCGATGCCGGTCCAGCCGAGCGCGATGCGCGCGTCCAGATCGACGGTCGTGTAACCCGGGGCATAGGCGCCATAGGTCTGGTACTGGATGCCGCGCGTACCGCTGAAGGAGGCGGGCACGTTGGACACCGTCGGGCAGACATTGTTCAGAAGCGCCACGGTGCAGGCGAACTGCGGCAGGTTCTGGTCGTTCAGGTAACGACGGCCGGTCCGCTTGGCCTGCACGCCGAAGTCGACCGGACCCAGGGTCGCCTGGACGCGGCCACCGAAGGTGTAGACCGGCGCACCCGATTCCCGCTTGCCGGCGGTCAGCGCATAGACCGGCGCGCCGGCGGCGGTGCAGTTGGTGGTGGTGTTCGCCGCCGTCAGCGTGGTCGGGCAGCGGCCCAGCACGACGTTGTTCTTGATCTCCGACTTCAGGTACGAACCGAAGACATAGAACGTGACCTCGTCGATCGGACGATAGGTGATCGAGCCGTCGATGCCGTACTTATCGACGCGGCCCAGGTTGCGATAGATCGTCTGCTGGGTGTCGACGTCATAGGCCGAGGCCAGACGGTTGGTGAACTTGGTGTACCACAGGCCCAGCTGCGCCTGCAGGCGGCTGGTCGTGTAGCGGGCGCCCATGTCGAAGTTGTCCGAAAATTCGGGCTTCGGGTTCGCCGCATCGGTCGCGGAGGGATAGTACAGGGTCTGGTACAGATTGTCGGTGCCCGGAACCTGGAAACCGCGCGAGTAATTGCCGAAGATCGAGGCGCGGCTGTCGAAGCGATAGGTGAAGCCCGCGCTCGGCAGCACGCGGTTATACTTCAGGATGCGCTGCTGCGGCACCGCATAGCCGGTCACCGTGTTGGTGGCGGCGTTGTACGAATAGGGGTTCGCAGCGGCATAGGCGGCGTTCGCGGCGGTGTTGCCACGACCCAGACAGTCGACATTGCCGCCGCCCGAGGTGGTGAAGCAGAAGTTGTTCAGGTCGCGCTTGAACCACGGCGCACGGACGCCCGCCTGCACGGTCAGCGCGTCGTCGAAGAACTTGCCGGTATATTCGCCCGACACCTGGTCCAGGATCGCGAAGGACTGGCGATCGCGCTTCTGCACGGCGAAGCCGTTGGCGGCCAGGATCGGATCATTGATCGGGAAGACGTCGAACGGCTTGCCGTTCAGCTGGAGATAGCCCAGCTCGCCGGTCTGACGGTGACGCGCATATTCGTGCGTGTAGGCGACGCGGATGCTCTGGCCCGGCATGAAGTCGTAACGCAGTGACGAGATCACGCCGTAACGATGGGTGACGGTCTGGCTGGGGGCAAGCAGGGTCACGCCGCCATTGGTGGTGGTGCCCGCAACGGTGGTGGTGCGATCCAGCACATCGCCGTCGCCGTTCAGGTCACGGCCGAAATAATAGTTGTTGCCGATATAGCCGTAGAAGCTCTGGCCGTTGCGGTTGACGAAGGCGCCTTCCTGGCCGCGCACGGTGCCGCCGCCATTGGCCTTGGTGTACTGATAATAGGGGTCGGCCGACAGGACGAGGTTATCGGCCAGCGTGAAGCGCGAGTTGATGCGGATGTTGGCGGTGTTCGACGGGTTGTACCGCTCGTCGAAGCTGGTGCCGCAGCTGTTGGGCACGTCCACGGTTCCGGTCGACGGTGTGTCGATCTGGCAGCGCGCGACGTTATAGGGCAGCTCGTCGCGGCTGTTGGGGAAGCGGTTGCTCGAACCGGTGCCCGCGGTGCGGACCGCGCCGGTCACCAGCGTCGGCGCTGCGGCGTTCGGGCCGGTGCCGCCGGTCGAGGAGAAGACGTTGGTGTCGCTGCGCAGCGGCGCCGAACCGAAGAAATTGTTGCGGTTCTGGTTGTAATGGCCCGACACGGCGATGAAGTCGCCATTGCTGCCGATCGGCTGATAGACCTTGGCGTTATACTGCTGCTTGGCGATCTTGCCGTAGTTGTTGAACACCACGTCGTTGGTCGCGCTGCTGCCCGCGACCCAGGCCTTGGTGCCCCAGGGCGTGAAGACGCCGGTGTTGACCACGCCGAACACGCGGAAGAAGCTGTAGTCGCCGACCGAGCCGACCATGCGCGCCCCGAAATTGTCGGTCGGCATCAGGCTGCGATAGTTGACGGTCGAACCGGTCGCGCCGGGGGTCGGCGAGTCGACGTCGGTGGTGCCCAGGTTGACGTTGACCTGCTCGATCAGCTCGGGGTCGAGCTGCTGGTTCGAATAGATCGCATAGTTGCCGGTGTCGTTCAGCGGAATGCCGTCGAAGGTCTGGCTGATGCGGGTCGAGTCGAAACCACGGATGGTCAGCGTGCCGCCGGCCGAACCGAACGGGTCGTTGTTCTGGAAGCTGACGCCCGGCAGGTTGTTGATGATCTCGTTGACGCTCTGGCCCGGCGTCTGGCGGCTGATGAACTGCTGCGTCAGCACGGCCTTGTTACGGGTCGTGTCGACGGTCTTCACGCCACCGATGCTGTCATTGCGATTGCCGGTGACGACGACGTCTTCGGCATCGACCGAGCCGGTCGACTGGGCCGAGGCGGCTGCCGGAATGGCGAGCGCAAGGATAGCCGCGCCCAGGAAAAGCGAATTACGCATAGATAATAGGTCCCCTTTTCGCGCGCGAAGCGGCGCGGTCCGGCCGATGTTCCGGCTCGGTTGAGCGTGCCCCTGCGCTACGAACATTGCCATTATGTTACAAAGTTCACGCTTGCGACAGAGGGGCCTTCACTCCGTTGGCGGGCGTTGCAGTTTGGCAACGGTAATCGCGCAGTAACGCCGCTACCTCGCTCTTTTGCAGGAGAAATCCCGACGAATGCCATTGAAGGGGAGGTGGCGTGCGGCGCCGTGCGGACGGGGGAGGCGCGGGCCGAACCGATGACGGAGGCGTCACGATCCGGCCATGCTCAGCTGGCCGCGACCAGATCGTTCCACGCGGCCTCGTCGATGACGCGGATGCCCAGATCCTGCGCCTTCTTGAGCTTGGAGCCCGCACCCGGCCCGGCGATGACCAGGTCGGTCTTGGCCGACACCGATCCCGATACGCGCGCGCCCAGCGCCTCGGCCTGCGCCTTGGCCTCGTCGCGCGACAGGGTTTCGAGGGTGCCGGTGAAGACCAGCGTCATGCCCGTCACCTCCGATTCGCGGGTCTGGTGGACCGTGTCGGCGGGCGTCACTTCGCTCAACAGGTCGTCGACGACCGCGCGGTTATGTTCCTCGGCGAAGAAGTCGAGCAGCGCGTCGGCGACCTCGGGCCCGATCTGCGGCGTGTCGATCGCGGCGACGATGGCGCGCTGGCGGCGCAGTTCGAACTTGCGATCGGGCTCGCCCAGCGCGGGCACCGTCTCGGCCCGGACCTTCAGCGCGGCGTCGATCATCGCGCGGAAACCCGCCATCGACACGAAGCGACGCGCCAGGTCGCGGGCGGTGATCTCGCCGACATGCCGGATACCGAGCGCGAACAGGAAACGGTCGAGCGATATGTCCCGCCGCGCGTCGATGGCCGCCAGCAGCTTGTCGACCACCAGTTCCGACATGCGCTCGCGCTGGATCAGCGCCTCGCGATGCTGGTGGAGCCGGAAGATGTCGGCGGGCGAGGCGATCAGGCCGTCGCGGAAGAACTCCTCGACGCGCACCAGGCCCAGGCCGGTGATGTCGAAGGCATGGCGCGAGACGAAATGGATCAGGCGCTCGACCCGCTGCGCCGGGCAGATCAGCCCGCCGGTGCAGCGGATGACGACCTCGCCCTCCTCGCGGGTCGCCAGGCTGCCGCATTCGGGGCAGTGGTCGGGGAAGACGAAGGCGTCCCGCAGCGTCTCGCGGGTCAGGTTCTCGACGATCTGCGGGATGACGTCGCCTGCGCGCTGCAGGACGACCCGGTCGCCGGGGCGGACGCCCAGCCGTTCGATCTCGTCGGCATTGTGCAACGTCGCATTGGTCACGACGACGCCGCCCACCGTCACGGCCTCCAGCCGGGCGACGGGAGTGAGCGCGCCGGTGCGGCCGACCTGGATGTCGATCCGCTCCAGTGTGGTCTGCGCACGCTCGGCCGGAAATTTGTGCGCAATCGCCCAGCGCGGGGTGCGCCCGACAATGCCGAGGCGGGCCTGCCAGTCGAGCCGGTCGACCTTGTAGACGACGCCGTCGATGTCGAAGGGCAGGTCGGCGCGCTGCGCCTCGATGGTGCGATAGATGGTCAGCGCCGCGGCCGCATCGGGCACGCGGGCAAAGGCGTCGGCGATGGGAAAGCCCCAGCGGCGCCACGTCTCGACCATGTCGAACTGGGTCTCGACCGGCACCGCGCTCGCCTCGCCCCAGCCATGCGCCAGGAAGCGCAGGGGACGCCCGGCGGTGATCGCGGGGTTCTTCTGGCGTAGCGATCCGGCGGCGGCGTTGCGCGGATTGGCAAACTGGCGCGCTTCCTTGCCGGTTTCGGCCGCTTCCTGTGCCAGCCGGGCGTTGAGCGCGGCGAAATCGACCTTGCTCATATAGACTTCGCCGCGCACCTCGAAGATGTTCGGCGCGTCGGCGGGCAGGGTCTGGGGAATGTCGGCGATGGTGCGGACATTCTCGGTCACGTCCTCACCGATCGCGCCATCGCCACGGGTCAGCGCCTGCACCAGCCGCCCGTCGACATAGCGCAGCGAGCAGGACAGGCCGTCGATCTTGGGTTCGGCGGTCATGGTGACGGGTTCGTCCTCGGGCAGCTTGAGATAGCGGCGGACGCGGCCGACAAACTCCTCGACCTCCTCATCGGTAAAGGCATTGTCCAGGCTGGTCATCGGCCGGGCATGGGCGACCTTGGCCAGATGCCCGGCGGGGGTGGCGCCGACCTGGACATTGGGGGAATCGGGGCGGATCAGATGCGGGAACGCCGCCTCGATCGCGTTGTTGCGGCGAACGAGCGCGTCATAGTCGGCGTCCGAAATCTCGGGCGCATCCTCGGTATGATAGAGGCGGTTGTGATGGGCGATCTCGACGGCCAGGCGGCCGAGTTCGGCCCCCGCTTCGAGGTCGGTCTGGGGCAGGGGGAGCTGTGGCGTCACGCCGCCCCTGCTAGTCCAGCCGCGCCGCGCGGATCAAGCCGCACGGATCAAGATCTCGGGCATCGCGACGCGGTCATGCGTCGCGACGGACCGGTCAGGATGTCGGGGTGGTCCGGGGCTCGCTGCGCCCGGGGGCAAAGGACTTCGGCGCCGTGCCGGGCAGGGCCGCACCCTCGCCGCCCAGTTCCAGCAACTGGCAGCGCGCCTGGTCGATCTGGATCGCGACCCGCGTAAGATCGAGCTTATCCGCCAGCGCCAGACACGAATCCAGACCTGCGAGCAGCGCGGTCAAATCGTTTGCATTTGGCGGCGATGGCAGGGCGGTCAGTCGACTGAGCATGCAACTACGTCCTTGGGAGGAGCGAGAACGTCTTTAACGTCGGCCTCCTATCACAGACGCGTGTCAGATATGAAATTAATTTCTGTAATTGTCAGTGGGTTTCCAGCAGACGTCCGGCCTGGGCCCGGGCTTCGTCGGTGATCGTGGCGCCCGACAGCATCCGGGCGATCTCCTCGCGCCGTTCGGCGTCGCTCAAGCGCCGGACGCCGGTGCGGGTGACCGTGCCGTCATGGCTCTTGGCGATCAGCAGATGCGCGGCCCCCCGCGCCGCGACCTGCGGGCTGTGGGTGACGACGAGCAGCTGGGTCCGTCCCGCCAGCCGGTGCAGGCGGTCGCCGATCGCCGAGGCCACCGCGCCGCCCACGCCGCGGTCGATCTCGTCGAAGATCATCGTGGTCGCGCCGCCTTCTTCCGCCAGTGCGACCTTCAGCGCGAGGATGAAGCGCGACAATTCGCCGCCGCTGGCGATCTTCATCAGCGGGGCGAAGGGCGCGCCGGGATTGGTCGAAATCTCGAACTCGACCCGGTCCTTGCCCGCCGCCGACCAGCCGCCGGCGTCCAGCGGGGCCACCACGGTGCGGAAACGGGCGGCGTCCAGTTTCAACGGCGCGAGTTCGCTCTTCACCGCCTGGTCCAGCCGCTCGGCAGCGGCGGTGCGCGCCTTGGACACCTGGGTTGCGGCCTTGTCATAGGTGGCCTGCGCCGTGGCGACTGCCGCCTCCAGCCGCCCGATGCCTTCCTCGCCCGCGTCGAGCCGTTCGAGGCGGCCGCGCAGCTGCTCGGTCAGGTCGGCGAGGTCGTCGGGCTGGACGCGGTGCTTGCGGGCCATGCCGCGCAGCTCGAACAGGCGCGCCTCGTCCTCCTCCAGCGCGCGCGGGTCATAGGCCAGTTCGCGCTGCGCCTCGATCAGCCGCTCTTCGGCCAGCGACGCCTCGATGACCGCGCGGTCGATCGCGGCCAGCGCCTCGGCGAGCGCGGGGTGATCCTCGCCGATCCGCTCCAGCACCCGCGCCGCCTGGCGAAGCCCCGCCAGCGCGCCGTCCGAGCCCTGAAGATGCTCGTCGATCGCGCCCAACTCGCCCGCGATCTTCTCCGAGCGCTGCATGGTGCGGCGGCGATCGGCCAGCGCCTCTTCCTCGCCGGGTTCGGGGGCGAGCTTGGTCAGCTCGGCAACCGCATGCTCCAGCCATTCGCGGTCGCGCGCCGCCGTCTCGATCTCGTCGCGCGCCGTGGCCAGCGCGGCTTCCGCCTCGCGCAAACGGGCCCAGGCGGTGGCGACGGCGCCGGTGTCGATCCGTCCGAAGCTGTCGAGCATCATCCGATGGCCGCGCGGGTTCAGCAGGCCGCGATCGTCATGCTGGCCGTGAATCTCGACCAGATGGGGGGCGATCTCGCGGAGCAGCGCGGCGGAGGCGGGCTGGCTGTTGACGAAGCCTCGGCTGCCGCCATCGGCCTTGACCTGACGGCGGACGATCAGGGGTTCGCCCGGCTCGACCTCGATCCCCGCTTCGTCCAGGATCGTCGTCAGGCGGCTGTCGGTGGCGGGGGGCTCGAAGCTGGCGGTGACGACGGCCTGCCCTGCGCCGTGGCGGACCAGCCCGCTGTCGCCGCGCTCGCCCAGCGCCAGGCCCAGCGCGTCGAGCAGGATGGATTTGCCTGCCCCCGTCTCGCCCGTCAGGACACCCAGGCCCCGGCCGAAATCGAGGTCCAGCGCCTCGATCAGGACGACATCACGAATGGACAGCGCGGTCAGCATGGCGCGCGATATAAAGCGAAACGCCGCGCGATGTTATCCCCCGCGGCAAAAATGATCCCGATTTGTTCGGGTGGGCGACGCTGATCGGCATTCACTCCATTCCTCCCCTGCAAGGGGAGGTGGCAGGCCGAAGGCCTGACGGAGGGGTGTCATGCTATCGAGAGGGGGACACCCCTCCGACGCGCTGCGCGCGCCACCTCCCCTTGCAGGGGAGGAATAGCGGTGTGTCGCTCCGACCTTAACGGCTGCGGCTTCAACCCGTGGGCGAGCTATTGTTGCCGGTCGGGGTCGGGCGGCCCGGCGCGGCGGCGCTGGGGGTGGCGGTGTTGCCGCTGCCCGGCAGGCCGATATTGACCGAACCCGGCGTGCCGGTCGGCACCACGGGCTGGCCCGGCTGGATCGCGGGGATCGGCTCGACCGGATATTCGCGCATCAGCTTATAGGCGCGGTTATACCAGTCGCTGCCGGGGAAGTTCGCGCCCAGCACGGCGGCGGACCGCTCGGCCTCGGGACGGACGCCTAGCGCCAGATAGGTCTCGGTCAGCCGCAGCAGCGCCTCGGGCGTGTGGCTGGTCGTCTGATATTTGTCGACCACGGTGCGGAACCGCATCGAGGCCGCCAGCCACTGGTGGCGATCCTCATAGAAGCGGCCGATCTCCATTTCCTTGCCCGCCAGGTGATCGTTGACCAGATCGACCTTCAACCGCGCATCGGCGGCATAGCGGCTGTTGGGATAGCGGCGCATCAGCTCGCCCAGCGCATCGAGCGCCTGACGGGTGATCTTCTGGTCGCGGGTGACGTCCTGGATCTGCTCGTAATAGCCGAGCGCGATCAGATAATAGGCATAGGGCGCGTCGCGATTGCCCGGATGGACCGAGATGAAACGCTGCGCCGACTGGATCGACTGGGTATAGTCGCGGCCCAGATAATAGCTGAACGCGCTCATCAGCTGCGCACGGCGGGCCCAGATCGAATAGGGGTGCTGACGCTCCACCTCGTCGAAGAGCAGCGCGGCCTCCTTGTAACGGTGCTGGTCCAGCCGGTTTTTGGCGGTGGTGTACAGCGTGCCGACGTCGCGCGCGACGTAAGGCAGGTCGGTGCGGGTACGGTTGCGGGCGCAACCCGCGATCGGAAGGGCCACAGCGGCGATCAGCGCCAGCGACAGCGCACGGGAACGGGGGTTACGCATCGCGCATGTCCTTAGCGCAGCCGAACGGCGGGGAACAGTCCCCGCGCGCATAAGCCTGCAAGACGCCAGTCACGCGTTGCGAAGCCGGAACGGCTTGCCTTCGACCGCTGCATCGCGGCATGAAAAGCACCAAGGATCACCGGGCGGAACGGCCCGGCGTACCGACGGTTTCACCGTCGCCCGATTGGAAGGAATACAGGTCGATGCCCGCCACGATGCTCCATACCCACCGCGTCGAAAAGCCCTGGGGCCGTCATACGCTCTATCCCGGTTTCGAGGATGTGGCGCCCGGCGGCGCGCCCGTTGGCGAGGTCTGGTTCCAGGAGCCGGGCGACACCTCGCCCGACCTGCTGATCAAATATCTGTTCACCAGCGAGAAGCTGTCGGTGCAGGTCCATCCCGATGACGAACAGGCCCATGCCCGCGGCCTGCCGCGTGGCAAGGACGAATGCTGGACGATCCTGACCGCCGAGCCCGATTCGACCATCGCGCTGGGCCCCAAGGCGCCGATCACCAAGGAACAGCTGCGCGCCGACGCGCTGGACGGCTCGGTCGAGGCGGACCTGGACTGGGTGCCCGTGAAGGAGGGTGACTTTTATTACGCCCCCTCGGGCACCATCCATGCGATCGGCGCGGGCCTGACCGTGATCGAGGTGCAGCAGAATAGCGAGACGACCTATCGCCTCTACGACTATGGCAGCGACCGCGAACTGCATCTGGAGGACGGGGTCGATGTCGCGCACCTGACGCCGTACCAGCCGATCGTCTCGCCCGGCCCGGCGGGCGAAGGGCGCGACATCCTGGTCGAGGGACCGAAATTCGTGCTGGAGCGCTGGGCGGCGGGCGATCATGCGGTCGCCATGCCCGAGGGGCGGACGGGCTGGCTGATCCCGATCACCGGGTCTGGCGAGGTGGCGGGCGTCGCCTTCAAGGCCGGACAGTGCCTGACCGTGACCGGCGCCGAGACGATCAGCCTGTCGTCGGACGGCGACGCGTTGTTCGCCTATGCGGGAACCCAGCGGCTGTAAGCCAATTTCTCAACCCTCTCCCCTGGATAGGGGAGAGGGAGGGTTGCGGAATGTCGATCCGCCTCAGAACATCCCCGGCACGTCGCGCTGCGCCGCCGAAGGCGCCAGAGGCTGGAGCAGTTTGCGCGGGGCTGCGTCAGCCGACTGAGCACTGGCCGAGGCGCTGATTGGCGTGCAGCTCTTGCCCTGCAGGAAGTTCAGCGCGGCGCGGGTCGAGGCTTCCTGCGGATCGCCCATCTTGCGGGTCAGGTCGTCGCCCGCCTGGCAGCTGGCGGGCACGACGCTCGCCAGACCGTTATAATAGCCGCCCTGCCGGTTGGCGTTCTGCAAGGATATGGCGATCACGCGCAGGCGATCGTCGCACTGCGCATTGTCCAGCGCGATCTGGCCCACCGGCTTGCCATAGGTATTGGCGCCGATCAGCCCGGTATTGCTGCCCATATAGGGCAGGGTACGGTTGAGCACGAGTTCGCTGGCCGATGCGGTGCCGCCGGTACCGATAAAGGCGATTCGCGTCGGCGTGATCGATTCGGCCTGGGGCGCGAAATAGGTCGTCGTGTTGTTCGCCGCCTTGCTCTCGCGGAAGCTGGTATAGCCCATCACGTCCGAAGTCTGACGCGCCCCGCCCAGCAGGTTGTTGAACAGGTCGGCGATGCTGATCGCGCCGCCGCCATTATAGCGCAGGTCGACGATCACCTGGGTGATCCCCTGCTGCTTGAAGGTCGAGAAGGCGGCGCGCAGTTGTGGATCGGCGGTGCTGATGAAGGTGCGCAGGTTGATATAGCCATAGCGCTGGCCGTTGTCGGAGATGATCTGCGCCCCGTAATTGGGCGACACCGGCTGCAGCGTATAGGTCGACTTTGTCAGCGATACGGTCCGCACATTGCCCGACGGATCGGAGACGCTGAAATAGCGCACCGTGCCCGCCGTATCGGGGCCCAGCGCGTTGGACAGGCCGTTATTGGGATCGGCGCTGACGATCGCCTGGATCGTCTGGATATTCGACGCGGTGGTGCCGATGCCCAGGATCGTCGTGCCGCGGTCGACCCCGGCGGCCAGCGCCGAACCGCTTTCGAACGACTCGGCGATCTGCAGCTTGGTCTGCGTCGAATCGGTCGTCAGGCGAAAGCCGAAGCCCGCCGACGCGCCCGAATTATAATAGGCATTCTCCTCCGCGATGGAGGTGATGTAGGTGAAATAGCGATCCTTGCGCTGCGCCCGTGCGGTCGCGGTCAGCGCGTCGATATAGTCGCTGACCGTCGTATAGGGCGAAGGGTCGAGCGCATTGGGCAGCGTGTCGGGGAAAAGATACCATTCGTTCATCTGGGCCGCGACCCAGTTCTGGCGGCTGCGCAGCGAACAGGCCGATGTCGTCGTGCCGCTCGGGGAACTGCCGCCGCCGCCGGTCGATCCGCTCGTAATGCTGCCCCCATCGCCGCCGCCGCACCCGGCCAGCGTCGCGCTCAGGGCCAAAATCGTACCCAGCCGTCCGAAACGAATCATCGAAACCCCCAACCCCTGATGGCCGACGATCGAATAGCCGGCCGCGACGACTGTGTCAGGCGTGATCTGTCGCGCGGATGAACGAAAAACTACTTTGCCGACATTTGAGTAGACATTTGCCTTGTCTTGATCGGCCAAGATATGGCCAGATGACGTCGAACGATCGAAATCTTAACGGAATTGTTGCGGAAACGGCGTCAATCGGACCGGGCGTATCGTGTCCGGCGGGAGTATGGGACGTCATGCTGAACATACTGACCCTGTCGAGCCTGTTCCCCGACGCGACGCGGCCCAATTTCGGGATCTTCGTCGAGCGCCAGACCGCGGCGCTCGCCGCGCGGCCCGGCGTGGCGGTGCGGGTGGTCGCGCCGGTCGGCCTGCCTGTCTGGCCGCTCGCGCGATCGGCCATGTTTCGGGCGCAGGCGGCATTGCCGCTGAGGGAAGAATGGGGCGGGCTCGACGTGTCGCGGCCGCGCTTCACCACGCTACCGGGTACCGGTGGGCGGTTCCATGTCGCCGCCCTGCGCCATGCGCTGGTGCCCGTGCTCGACCGGCTGCGTGACGAACAGCGCTTCGACGTGATCGACGCCTCCTTCTTCTTTCCCGATGGCCCGGCGGCGGTGGCGCTCGGGCGGCGATACGGCGTGCCCGTCTCGATCAAGGCGCGGGGGGCCGATATCCATTATTGGGGACATCGGCCCGCCACCCGTCATCAGGTCGCACGCGCCGCGAGCCTGGCAGACGGGCTGCTGGCGGTCAGCGATGCGATGGCGGACGATGTCGCCGCGCTCGGGATCGCGCGGCACCGCATCCGCGTGCACCATACCGGTGTCGACCAGGCGCGGTTCCAGCCGATCGACCGCGTCGCGGCCAAGCGGGACCTGGGCGTGGTCGGGCCGCTGGTCTTGTCGCTCGGTGCGCTCATCCCGCGCAAGGGGCATGGCGTGGTCATCGACGCCGTCGCCCGGCTGCCCGGCGTCACGCTGATGATCGTCGGCGAAGGACCGGAGCGCGCGGCGCTCGCCGCCCGGGCCGAGCGGGCGGGCGTGGCGGATCGGGTGCGGATGATGGGCGCCATGCCCCATGCAGCCCTGCCCGGTTTGCTGGGCGCGGCGGATGTGATGGCGCTGGCCTCCGCATCGGAAGGGCTGGCCAATGCCTGGGTCGAGTCGCTCGCCTGCGGCACCCCGATCGTCATCACCCCCGCTGGCGGCGCGGCCGATGTCGTAACCAGCCGCGCGGCGGGGCGCATCGCGCAACCCGCCCCCGAAGCCTTCGCCACCGCGATTCAGGAGGTGTTGCGCCAGTCGCCCGATCCCTGGACGACGCGGGCCGCGGTGCGTGACTTCACTTGGCCCGCCAATGCGGCGGCGCTGCACTCGCATCTGGCGGAGCTGGTCGGGCGATGTCGGTAAGGCAATCCCCCTCGAAACGGGGAGGGGGGGCGCGGAGGGAGTCCTATGAGGAAGGCCCCCTCCGTCAGGGCTTCGCCCAGCCACCTCCCCGCGCGCGGGGAGGATCGTTTACGCGTCGAGGGGGTAGAGGGCGGCGACGATCTTGCGGCCCTCGCCACGCAACACGCCCCAGGCGCGCGCGGCGGCGCGGCTGTCCATGACCTCGACGCCCAGGCCACGCGCCTCTAGCGCCGCGACCAGTGCGGCAGGCGCGCGGCGCAGCGTCGCGCCGGTGCCCAGCAACAGGAATTCGGGATTTTCGTCGACCAGCGAGGCCACCGCCGCGCCGTTCAGCGCATCGAAGGGCGGGGGGTTCCAGGGTTCGTGCCAGTCGGGCGCGAGCAGCAGCGCAGGGTAGGCGATCTCGCCGACCCGATAGCCCGTGGCGGCAAAGCCACGGACGATCGGGCCGGGCGCGGTCGGTTCGCGCGTGATGCGGATCGAGTCGCTCATCCTTCCCGCGGCGTGATCCGCTCGGCATCCGCCACCTTGCGCTTGTCGGCGGTGCCGGGCTTTTCGCGGTTCGGCTCGGCGCGCAGGCCCAGGGTGATGAGCAGCGACGACGAGACGTAGATCGACGAATAGGTGCCGACCACGATGCCCAGGATCATCGCCGCGGTGAAGGCGCGCAGCACATGGCCGCCCAGCAGCAGCAGCGCGATCAGCGCCAGCAGGATCGTGACCGAGGTCATGACCGTGCGCGGCAGCGTCTCGTTGACCGACAGGTTGATGATCTCGCGCATGTCCATCTTGCGGTAGCGGCGCATATTCTCGCGGATGCGGTCGTCGATGACGATCTTGTCGTTGATCGAATAGCCGATGATGGTCAGGAACGCCGCGATGATCGTCAGGTCCAGCTCGAACCGGGTGACCGCGAAGAAGCCCAGCGTGACCAGAAGGTCATGGACGATCGCGACGATGGTCGACACGCCGAACTGCCATTCGAAGCGGAAGATGGCAAACAGGCCGATGCCCAGGATCGCCAGCACCACCGCCAGCACGCCGTGCTTGATCAGCTCGTCGGACACCTTGCCCGACACCGTGTCGTAACGGCTGAAGGTCGCGCCGGGGAATTGCTGGGCGAGCGCCGCCTCGACCTTGCGGACCACGGCATTGGTGGCGCCCTCGTCGGTCGAGTTGGGCAGGGGCAGGCGGATGCTGACGGTGCGGCCGTCGCCGACCGCCTGGAGATTGGCTTCGCCGATGCCCAGACCGTCGACGACCGAGCGCACCTGGTCGGTTGAGGGCGGGGTGGGGAACTTCTCCTCGATCATCAGGCCGCCGACAAAGTCGACGCCCAAATTGAGCCCGCGGGCGAAGGTGACGCCGACCGCAAGCACGGTCAGCAACAGGGTCAGCCCGAACGCCCAGCCGCGCAGGCGGACGAAGTCGATGTTCGTATTGTCGGGGACGAGTTTCAGGAGGCGCATGATCTGTTCTCCTGCCTCAAATATTGATGGTCTTGGGCTTTTCGCGGCGCAACCACAGCGCCACGAGCATCCGCGTGAAGGTAACGGCGGTGAACACGCTGGTCACGATGCCGATCAGCAGCACGACCGCGAAGCCCTTGACGGGCCCCGAGCCGAGCACGAGCATGATCAGGCCCGAGATCGCGTGGGTCACGTTCGCCTCGAAGATCGTGCGGCTGGCTTCCTTATAGCCCAGCTCGACCGACTGGACGACGCTCCGCCCACGCCGCCGCTCTTCGCGGATGCGCTCGTTGATCAGCACGTTGGCGTCGACCGCGGTGCCGATGGTCAGGATGAAGCCCGCGATACCCGGCAGGGTCAGCGTGGCGTTCAGCATCGCCATGACGGCCAGGATGACCAGCACGTTGATGATGACCGCGATGTTCGCATAGATGCCGAACCGGCCATAGGTGACCGCCATGAAGACGATGACCGCGATGGCGGCGATGGCGGAGGCCAGAATGCCGTGGCGGATCGAATCGGCGCCTAGGTCGGGGCCGACGGTGCGTTCCTCGACGATCTTCAGGTCGACCGGCAGCTTGCCCGAGCGCAGCGCGATCGCCAGCTCATTGGCCGACTGCGCGGTGAAACTGCCGGTGATCGTGCCGCGCCCGCCCAGGATCGGCGTCTCGATATTGGGGGCTGAGATCACCTTGCCGTCGATGATGATGGCAAAGGGCTTGCCGACATTTTCCTGGGTGATGCGCGCGAACTTGCGGCCGCCGGCGCTGTCGAAGGTGAAGGCGACCTGCGGCACGTTGGTCTGCGGCTCGAACACCTGCTGCGCATCGACCAGCTGGTCGCCCGAGATGACGACCGGGCGCTTTACCGCGATCACCGGCAGGCCCAGCGGATTGTTCGGATAGGGCAGGACCTGGCTGCCTGGGGGCGCATTGCCCTTCAGCAGTTCGGCGGCATTGTTCGCGCTGGTATCGACCAGCTTGAACTCCAGCTTGGCGGTCTTGCCGAGCAGGTCCTTGAGCGCCTGCGGATTCTGGAGGCCGGGCACTTGGACGACGATGCGGTTGCTGCCCTGGCGGACGATGGTGGGCTCCTTGGTGCCCAGTTCGTCGATACGGCGACGCACGACCTCGGTCGCATCCTTCATCGCCGTGTCGATCGCCTGGTCGATGCCCGCCTGGGTGGGCTTCAGGACCAGGCGCGAGGTGTCGACGACTGAAATGTCCCATTCGCGCTGGCCGGTCAGGCCCGCGCCGCCGCCGGTGATCGACAGCAGCCGCTCGCGCGCCGCATCGACCTGCGAGGGGTCGCGCAGCATGAAGCTGAGCTGGCCGTTGCGGGTCGAGATGTCCCCGATGTCGATGCGCGGATTGCCGCGCCGCATCTCGGTCGACACCTGGTCGCGCATCGTCTCCAGCCGCGAATTGGCGAGGCCGGCGGTGTCCGCCTCCAGCAGCAGATAGCTGCCGCCTGCCAGGTCGAGGCCCTTGTTGACGCGCGGATGGGGGATCGCCCCCCATTTGTCCGTCATGCTCTCGGGCAGGAAGCTCGGGATCGCCAGCAGGCACAGGGCCGCCAGCAGCGCGACGATGGAAGCGACCTTCCAGCGGGGGAAATCCAGCATCGGATCAGTCGTTCGCGGGCTTGGCGGTGGGGTCGAGCACGTCGGTCAGCGTCGCCTTGACCACGCGGACGCGGACATTGGGGGCGATCTCGACCTCGACCAGCTGGTCCTCGACGCGCGTCACCTTGCCGACGATGCCGCCCGCGGTAGTGACCTGATCGCCCTTCTTGACCGCCTGGATCGACGCCTGCAGCGTCTTCATCCGGCGCTGTTGCGGGCGGATCATCAGGAAATAGAAGACGACGAAGACGAGGAGCAGCGGCGCGAGGCTGAGGAACGAGGCGACGCCGCTGGACGCGGTGGCCCCGGTGGCGGCAGCCATCACGGCGACTGGGGCGGTGAAGGGAATGAACATTCGGACCCGTCTATGCTGAATGGGCACGGGCACCGGTCGACCGATTGACGATCGACTAGCCCCCATGTCGGATAGCCTGCCCGCTACCATCGCAGGCGGACAGGCGCAATGGACAGGGAGATGTGGGGTGCGCACTATCTGCACATCAAGGCTTGCATGTCCCGAACAACCCGCCTAAAGGCCGCCGCTCGGTCGGGGCGTAGCGCAGCCTGGTAGCGCATCACACTGGGGGTGTGGGGGTCGCAGGTTCGAATCCTGTCGCCCCGACCAAAATAATCGAGCAAAACAACCACTCGGCAGGGGTCACTTAGGTCACTCTTGCTGTGATCGGCCGGGGTTCTAACGGATTTCTAACGCAACGTTGTTCGAGCAACGTTGGCATGGCGTTCTCCGATTCTGATCACTAGATACGAAGTATGTGCCTGCGGACGTGGGCGGATAGGCATCTAGTAGGGAGCAGGCCGTGGAGTCGTACGCGATTTGGAACAATAAGGGCGGTACGGGCAAAAGCACCATCACCTTCCACATTGCGTCGCGCTTTGCTGAGACGCATCCTGATCGCAATGTTCTCGTGATAGACATGTGCCCCCAAGCCAATAGCTCTATGCTGCTGCTGGGAGGTGGCATTGCAGGCGAGAATCACCTTCTGTCCCTATGCTCTTTAGCGACACCTAAGAGCGTGGTCGGTTATATCAGCGATGCGATCTTAAATCGGACAACACCGAACCTAGCCACCTATTCAGTTCAGGTCTCGACCATCAACGACAAGATTTCGCCAAATCTCTTTCTGCTTAGCGGCGACGGCAATCTGGAACTCATGGCTCCTGCCATAAGTGACGAAGCTGGGCGTACTCCTTTTCCAGGATTGGCAGATCCGTGGGCTTGGGTGCATCAGATCTTCAAGAGGTTGGTAGATGGACTTGATAAAGATAAGTGGACAGTATTTTTCGACACTAATCCCTCTTTTGCCATCTATACAGAACTTGCGATTTGCGGCGCAAGTCGTATTTTAGTGCCGGTAAATGCCGATGATTCGTCGCGTGTAGCGGTGAAAGCGCTCTTTGCTCTATTGCACGGTACTAACCCGCCTCATCCGTTCTTCGGTAACTACACCTTCGCTGCGAAAGCTGCACAGAGGCAAATGAGCATACCGCAGGTGCATTTGGCGATAGGCAACAGGTTCACCCAATTTAAAGGAGCGGCAGCGGCGTTTGCTGCGTTTTCGGAGGCTACTGCTGAGCAGCTATATTCTGAGTACACCCGGAATCCTGGCCGCTTCACTGCGCGTCCTCATGCCGCAGCTAGCCGTGCTGAGTTTTTGAGCATGTACGTTGGTGAACTTCGCGACTTCAACACTGCTGGTGTTGTTGCTGCTCATCATGGAACGCCGCTGTCGAAGATGCGTCAGGACTACTATCCCGTACACAACGACCCCGATGTAAAAGTGAATAAAAGCCAGCTGAACGTGGGGTTGAGCGCGGTAGATAGCGTGGTCGCGCAGATCGTCCCTTAGACGTATCTGTCGCCATCGACGCGGCAGTCGCCACACAGGCGTTGACCCGCTACGTCTTGGCTGAAGAATGGTCGGCTGCACCGCAGGCAGCTATGCCAGCCGACGCGGCGGACGACCCTGGGCGGCCTGTGGTCGGTGTCCAGCACCGCCTTCCGCCGCACGCCGCCGTCGTAGTCCCGTTGCCGCGGCTCACCGGCAGCGAGCGCAACGCGGGGGGCGGCGTCGGGCGCGGTGCTGGCGTACTGGGCACCTAGGCAGGCGCTAAACACCTAGTCTCCCGAACCGCATGATGCGTGACTTGCCCAAACGTCGGCAAGTGGGCGAGAGCGGAAGCTGCCGCTTCTACCGCACCGTCATCCCCGCCGCCGCGATTTGCGACAGCAGGTTCGCCCGCACCGCATCCGAAACCGGAGGCAATGGCCGTGCCGCCTTGCCGTGGCGCAGGCGTTCGCGGTCCTTTTCATCGGGCTCGACCCGCCGTACCCGTACCGCCGCCTTGCCGACCGCGCGCAGGCCCAGCTGCTCGGCGGCGCCGCGCGACAGGTCGATGATCCGCGACGATCCCGCGAACGGCCCACGATCGTTGATCCGCACGATGATCCGCCGCCCGGTGTCCAGCGCCGTCACCTCGACATAGCTGGGCAAGGGCAGGGTGGTGTGCGCCGCCGTCGCCCAGCCGGGGCGGAAGCGTTCGCCGTTCGCGGTGCGCTTGCCCGATTCGCCGCCATACCAGCTGGCATAGCCCAGCATGTCATAGGTCGCGTCCTCGGCGGGGACATAGGTGACGCCGCGCACCGTATAGGGCTTGCCGATCCGTACCGGAACATCGCTGACCGGCCGGTAATTCCCGCCCGAACAAGCCGCGACCAGACAGGCCGCCGCGGGTGTCCATCGGCGCATCGCTTTCCAAACCACCATGCGCTTCGATTAGGCGTGCCGGGCGACGGGATAAAGCCGTTTGCGCCTCCGTCCGGCGCAGACTATCCCCATGCCGACCGGCAAAGGCTTTGAGCCATGCGCCGGGCTATCGCATCGGTGCCCTTCGGGGCTTCAAACGGGAATATGGTGCAAATCCATAGCTGTCCCTGCAACTGTAAGCGGTGAGCGCGGGATGCCGGTTCCTGAAACAGGGAACAGCCACTGGAGCGATCCGGGAAGGCCGCATCCTCGACGCTTCGACCCGCAAGCCAGGAGACCTGCCGATGCGAGTCGCTCTTTGCCGGGGTCCAGGGGATGGTCATGGCCAGGATATATTATATCATGCGAGCGACGCCTCATGGCCGACCCGAATCGGAACCCTGCCCGGCGTGCGCCCGTCCGAGCCGGGGAACCACCGCGAATGCGGAAGGGACGGCCCTAGTCGCAACGGCGCAGTGCAAGGCGTGATCCGCCCATGTCCGAAGTTTCCGCCCGACCTCCCCTGAAGCGCCGCGTCGCGCTGTTGATGGGCGCGCTGGTCGTCATCAATATCGTCGTCTGGGGCTGGGCGCTCAGCGTCTTTGCGGGCAACAGCCTGATGCTGGGCACCGCGCTTCTCGCCTATAGCCTGGGGCTGCGCCATGCGGTCGATGCCGATCACATCGCGGCGATCGACAATGTCACCCGCAAGCTGATGCAGGATGGCCAGCGGCCGATCGCGGTCGGCCTGTGGTTCGCGATCGGCCATTCCGCCATCGTCCTGATCGCGGCGACCACGATCGCGCTCGCCGCCAGCACTCTGTCCGATTTCGAGGCCTTCGGGCAGAGCGGCGGGACGATCGCCACCATCGTCTCGGCCAGCTTCCTGTTCGCCATCGCGATCATGAACCTGATCATCCTGCGCGACGTCTGGACCCGCTTCCGCCGCGTCGCGCGTGGCGAGCCGATGGCGGAGGCGGATGCCGATATGCTGTTTTCGGGGCAGGGGCCCTTGTCGCGACTGTTCCGCCCGCTGTTCCGGCTGATCCGGCGCAGCTGGCATATGGCGCCGCTGGGGTTCCTGTTCGGGCTGGGCTTCGACACCGCCACCGAGGTGGCGATCCTGGGGCTGTCGGGATCGCATGCGGCGGACGGCGTGTCGCTGGCGACGATCCTGGTCTTCCCCGTCCTGTTCGCGGTCGGCATGGCGTTGATCGACACCGCCGACGGTTTGGTGATGCTGGGCGCGTATGAGTGGGCGTTCGTGCATCCGCTTCGCAAGCTCTACTATAATATGACGATCACGCTGGTTTCCGCGCTGGTCGCGCTGGTGATCGGGGGTATCCAGGCGACCGCGTTGCTCGCGGAGCGGTTCGGCTGGACCGCGGGGCCGTTCCGTTATGCGGGCGCGCTGTCCGAGCATTTCAACATACTGGGCTTCGCCATCGTCGGACTGTTCGTTCTCTGCTGGGGCGCGAGCTTCCTCCTCTATCGCTGGCGCGGGTTCGCCGCGATGGAGGCGCGAATTGCCAAGCCCGGCGCGGCGGGATAAATGCCGCCTGTCGGGGCCGAAAATCCCCGAAGATCGCGCCGGTGCCCGCAAGGGCTTGATACGGGAATGGGGTGCAAATCCCCGGCTGTCCCTGCAACTGTAAGCGGTGAGCGAGCGATGCTGGTGCCCCATCGGAGGCACGGCCACTGGAGCGATCCGGGAAGGCGCATCCCCTCGCTTCGACCCGCGAGCCAGGAGACCTGCCGGCGTCATGGTCGCTCTTGCCTGGACCCAGGGGGTGGTCGGGGCACGGTTCTCCGTCGGGGAGCGACGAAGCCATGCGGCCGGGGCCGCATCGGTCGCCGGTCAGCGGGGCGGACGCAATCGACTGCGCCCGTCCGTCTCCGCTTTCGGCGATGGGCCCCGAACCGCGCTCGCTCGTCCGGCGCGTCGGAGAATTACCATGCGTGACCTCTCCAAGGTCCCCGTCACCATCGTCACCGGCTTTCTGGGCGCCGGCAAGACCACGCTTATCAGCCATCTGATCCGCAATTCAGGGAATCGTCGCCTGGCGGTGGTGGTCAACGAGTTCGGCACCTTGGGCGTCGACGGCGACATCCTGCAAAGCTGCGCCATCCCCGACTGCCCGGCGGAGAATATCGTCGAGCTGGCAAACGGCTGCATCTGCTGCACCGTCGCCGACGACTTCATTCCCACGGTCGAGCGGCTGCTGGCGATGGAGCCGCGCCCGGATCACATCCTGATCGAGACCTCCGGTCTGGCGCTGCCCAAGCCGCTGTTGAAGGCGTTCGACTGGCCCGCCATCCGCTCGCGCATCACGGTGGACGGCGTCGTCGCCCTGGCCGATGCGGAGGCCGTCGCGGCGGGCCGCTTCGCCCCCGATCTCGACGCAGTTGAGGCACAGCGTGCCGCCGATCCCAGCCTCGACCACGAAACCCCGCTGGCGGAGGTGTTCGAGGACCAGTTGGCCTGTGCCGACCTCGTCCTGCTGACCAAGGCCGACCTCGCCGGGCCGGAGGGCGTCGCCCAGGCGCGCGCGATCATCGCTGCCGAGGCCCCGCGCCCGCTGCCCATGGTCGAGGCGGTCGACGGCATCGTCTCCGCCGAGATCGTGCTGGGCCTGGAGGCCGCCGCCGAGGATGACATCGCCGCGCGCCCGTCGCATCATGACGGCGCGGACGATCACGAGCATGACGATTTCGACAGCATCTCGGTGATGCTGGGCGAGGTGGAGAGCCCCGAGGCGATCGCCGCGCGCATCGTCACGCTCGCCGAGCAGCAGGACATATTGCGCGTGAAGGGCTATGCCGCCGTTGCAGGCAAGCCGATGCGGCTGCTGGTCCAGGCGGTCGGTCGCCGGGTCCGTACCAGCTACGACCGCCCCTGGGGTGCGGGCGAGCCGCGCGGCACGCAGCTGGTCGTCATCGCCGAGCATGACCGCATCGACCGTGCCGCCATCGAGGCCGTGCTGAAGGGCTGACGCCGGTGCATCTCGTCTTTCGCGAGAGCCATGGGCTGGAGGAACAGGCGGTTCCACAGGATCTGGGGCAGCGCCCCGGTGATGTGGTCGTGCTGTCCTTCTCCGACAGCGACCTCAGCGCCTTTGCGGCGGGCTGGCGGGCCGGGGGATTCCCCTGGTCGCTGCGGCTCGCCAATCTGGCGGCGCTGGTTCATCCGCTGTCGGTCGACACCTATGTCGAGCAGACCCTGGTTCATGCGAAGGCGATCCTGATCCGGTTGATCGGTGGGGCGGCGTACTGGGAATACGGCCTGCGCGAGGTCGAGCGTCTGGCGCGCGAACGGGGCATCGCGCTGGCGGTGCTGGCGGCGGATGGGCGCGAGGACCGGCGGCTGGCGGCAGCGTCGACGGTGGGTGAGGGGGTGGTTCGGCGGCTGACGGCGTTGTGCGATGCGGGTGGAGCGCAGGCTGCGGCGGTGGCTCTGGAGGCGCTTGCGGCAGCCGTATCGCCCGTGGCCCTTGCCCCTCCCCAACCCCTCCCCCTGCCGGGAGAGGGGCTAGATGGACCGACGTTGGCCCCAAGCACGCCCCTCCTGCAAGCGGGAGGGGATGGGGGAGGGCCCTATCCAAAGGCGACACTGCCCGCGGCCTCGCCCCTCCCCAACCCCTCCACCTGCCGTGAGAGGGGCTTTCAAGTCGCATCCGTCGGAGGCTGGTCCCCGGAGGGCATAACCTGCCCCGCCGCAATCCTGCTCACCGCAACCCGCCCCCGCGTCCTGATCACCTTCTACCGCGCCTATCTCGCCGCCGCCGACCTCGAGCCCATCGCCGCCCTCCACGCCGCTCTGACCGCGCGAGGCTTCGACCCCGTCGCCCTCTTCGTCCCCTCGCTGAAGGCCGAGGGCGCGGGCCCCTGGATCGCGCGCTGGGTGGAGGCCCTCGCTCCCGCCGCGATCGTCAACGCCACCGCCTTCTCGGCACGCGGCGAGGACGACACCACCCCGCTCGACGGCGCGGGCGTGCCGGTGTTTCAGGTCGCGCTATCGACCAGCGATCGGCAGGGCTGGGAGGGTTCGGCGCGTGGCCTGTCGCCCGCCGACCTCGCCATGCATGTCGTCCTGCCCGAGATCGACGGTCGGCTGTTCGCAGGCGTGGTCAGCTTCAAGCAGCCGGGGGAGCGCGACCCCGATTTCGACATTTCCTTACGCCTCCACCGTGCGGAGCCCGAGCGGATCGCCGCGGTGGCGGACAAGGTGGCGGGCTGGGCGAGGCTGGCCACGACCCCGACGGCGGAGCGGCGGCTGGCGATCCTGCTGTCCACCTATCCGGGCAAGGACTGGCAGGCGGCCCATGCGGTGGGGCTGGACGGCTTTGCCTCGACCGAGGCGATCCTCGGCGATCTGCGCGAGGCCGGTTATGATGTGAAGGCCCCGTCGGACCTGCCCGCCGCGTTGCTTGCCAACCGGATCGCATGGCCCTTGTCCGCCTATCACGAAGCGCTGGCCGCTCTTCCCGAAGCCTTGCGGGCCGACCTGCTCGAAAGCTGGGGCGCCGTCGAGGACGATCCGCTGGTGGAGGGCAATGCCTTCCACTTCCCCGCGCTCACGCTCGGCAAGGCCATCGTCGCGCTCCAGCCCGAGCGCGGGCGGCGGAGCGCGCGGGCGGACGATTATCACGACCTCTCGCGCTGTCCGCGTCATTCCTATGTCGCCTTCTATCTGTGGCTGCGCGCGCAGGGCATCGACGCGCTGGTCCATGTCGGCGCGCATGGTACGCTGGAGTGGCTGCCCGGCAAGGCGGTCGCGCTGTCCGACGCCTGCTGGCCCGAGGCGCTGACCCGCGACTGGCCGGTCCTTTATCCCTTCATCGTCAACGATCCGGGTGAGGCGGCACAGGCCAAGCGGCGGCTGGGCGCGGTGACGATCGGCCATGTCCCCCCGGCGCTCGTGCAGGCGGGGACAGGGGCGGGGCTTGGGCGGCTGGAGGCGCTGCTCGACGAATATGCCAATGCCGATGGTCTCGACCCGGCGCGCCGCGACCGGCTGCGCGGCCTGATCGCGGAGGAGGCGGAGAGCGTCGGATTGGGCGAGACGCTGGGTCTGGCGGGGGCGGAGGATCCGCTCGCCCGGATCGACGCATTCGTCTGCGACGTGAAGGATAGCCAGTTCGGCAAGGGGCTGCACGTTTTCGGGCGCGGCGAGCAGGGCGCGGCCGAGCGCGCGGGGCTGCTCGCTGGACTGGATGGTAAGCGTGTTGCACCGGGGCCATCGGGCTCTCCCTATCGCGGGCGTGCCGATGTGTTGCCTACGGGTCGCAATCTCTACGCGATCGACCCACGCGCGGTGCCGAGCCGCGCTGCGCAGACGCAAGGGATCAAACTCGCCGAGGAACTGATCCGCCGGCACATGCAGGAGGAAGGCGACCACCTCCGCACCCTGATCGTCGATCTCTGGGGCTCGGCGACGATGCGCACGGCGGGCGAGGAATTCGCCATGGCGCTTCACCTGATCGGGGTCGAGCCGGTGTGGGACCATCGCTCCGAACGGGTGACGGGGTTCGAGGTGATGCCGCTGATGCGCTTCGACCGGCCGCGCGTCGATGTGACGCTGCGCGTGTCCGGGCTGTTCCGCGATGCCTTCCCGCATCTGGTCGCCCTGTTCGGGCAAGCGGTGCGCGCGCTCGGCCAGCGTGACGAGGCGGCGGAGTGGAACCCCTATGTCGGGCAGGCGAGCCCACGTGTCTATGGCCCGGCGCCGGGGCGCTACGGCATCGGGCTGGACCCGAATGCGGGCTATGACGAGGCGGCGCGGATCGAGGCGGGACAGAGCTGGCTGGCGGCGTCCTCCACCGCGCTGGACGATGGCGACCGGCGCGATGTGGAAGGGATCGCGGCGCGGGTGGCTGGGGCGCAGGCCTTCGTCCACCTCCACGACCTGCCCGAAAGCGACCTGCTGCTCGCCGCCGATTATGCCGCGCATCAGGCCGGGTTCGCGGCGGCGCGGGCGGCCTTGGGGGAGGGGGCCGCGTCGCTCTATCATCTCGACACGCGCGATCCCGCCAACCCCAAAGCGCGGACGCTGGCCGAGGAGATCGCCCGCACCGTCCATGCCCGTGCCGCAAACCCGCGCTGGGTCGAGGGGATGATGGCGCATGGCTTCCGGGGCGCGGCGGAGATCGCCGCGACGCTCGACCATCTGGGCAGCTTCGCGCATCTGGCCGACGCGGTGCCCGCCGCGCTGATCGACCTGTATTGGGACGCGACGCTGGCGCAGGACGCGGTGCGCGACTTCATGGCACAGGCGAACCCGGCCGCGTTGAAGGCGATGGAGGCGCGCTTTGCCGCGCTCCATGCGGCGGGGCTGTGGCGGACGCGGCGCAACTCGGTGCTGGCGATGCTGGACGGCGCGGCATGAGCGGGTTCGTGGTCAAGGGCTGGTGCCCCGATGCGTGGCGGCCGATGATGGCGGGCGACGGATTGCTCGTGCGTGTTCGGCCGCCGCTGGGACGGTTGACGGCGGAACAGGCTCAGGGGCTGTGCGAGGGCGCGATCCGGTACGGCAGTGGCCAGATCGACCTGACCAGCCGTGCGAACCTGCAGATTCGTGGCGCGACCGAGCAAAGCTGGCCCGTGCTGCTGGAGGAATTGCAGGCGCTGGGGTTGGTCGATTCCGATCCGGTACGGGAGGGGCGGGGCGCGATCCTCGCCAACCCCGACTGGTGCGAAGGCGACGACACCCATTGCATCGCGATCGAACTCCGCGCGCGTCTGGCCGAGTTGCCCGACCTGCCCGGCAAGGTCGGGTTCGCGATCGATGCCGGGGCCGCGCCGCTATTGACGCAGATCCCCGGCGATTTTCGGATCGAGCGAGCCGGGACGGGCGAATTGCTGGTGCGCGCCGATGGGTGGGCGAGGGGTGTGGCTGTCACACGCGCGAACGCTGTCGACGCCCTGATCCGGCTCGCGCACTGGTTCGTCGAAAGCGACGGCCGCATCGCCGGTCGGATGGCGCGCCATCAGGCCGCTTTGCCCGATTGGGCGGACGGCGACGCCATCCCCGCCGAGCCCGCCGCGCCGATCCGGCCGGGCGCGCGACCGGGGGGCGCGGCCTATGGCCTGCCCTTCGGCCGGATCGACGCCCCGACGCTGGCGACCTTTGCCCGTATGCAGGGTTGCGCCATCCGGCTGACGCCATGGCGGATGCTGATCGCGGAAGGCATCGCACCGGCACCCGCCGCTGGAATGCTGCTGACCGACAGCACCATCCTTCATGTCGACGCCTGTGTCGGTGCCCCGGCCTGTCCGCAGGCGAGCGTCGAAACCCGCGATCTCGCCGCCCGTCTCGCGCCCCTGATCGACGGCCGCCTGCACGTCTCGGGTTGCGCGAAGGGCTGCGCGCGGGCACGGGCGGCGGACTGGGTGCTGACCGGGCGGGAGGGGGCTTTCGATCTGGCCCGCAACGCCCGCGCCGGGGCCACGCCCCTTCACACCGGATTGACGCCCGAGCGGGCGGTCGCGCTTCTCGGAGCCTGTTGATGCCCTATAGTTACGAAACCGATGGCGCGGCGATCTATCGCCAGTCCTTCGCCATCATCCGCGCCGAGGCGGAGCTGGCCCGCTTCGATGCGGAGGAGGAGCCGGTCGCGGTCCGCATGATCCATGCCGCCGGGCTGGTCGAACTGGCGCCGTCGATCCATTTCTCAAGCGGTTGCGCGGTGGCCGGGCGGCAGGCGCTGGCGAATGGTGCGGCGATCCTGTGCGACGCGCATATGGTCAGCGAAGGGGTCACGCGCGCACGCCTGCCCGCCGACAATCCGGTGATCTGCACGCTTCGCGATCCCGCGGTGCCTGCGCTGGCGAAGGAGATGGGCACGACCCGCTCCGCCGCCGCGCTGGAGCTGTGGCGGCCGCATCTGGCGGGGTCGCTGGTCGCGATCGGCAATGCGCCGACCGCGCTCTTCCATCTGCTGACCATGCTGGAAGACCCCGACTGCCCACGCCCGGCGGCGATCATCGGCTGTCCGGTCGGCTTTGTCGGCGCGATGGAGTCGAAGGACGCGCTGTGGGAGGCGCAGCCGGTCCCCTGCGCCATCGTGAAGGGCCGCCCCGGCGGTAGCGCGATCACCGTCGCGGCGATCAATGCGCTGGCGAGCCGCGCCGAATGACGGGGATCGTTCACGGCGTCGGGCTGGGGCCGGGCGCGGCGGACCTGATGAGCGTGCGCGCCGACCGGCTGGTCCGGGGCGCCCGGCACGTCGCCTATTTCCGCAAGGCCGGACGGCGCGGCCATGCGCGCACCATCGTCGACGGAATGCTGCGGGGCGACGTGGTCGAATATCCCATGGACTATCCGGTCACGACAGAGATCGCCTTTACCGATCCGCGCTACAACGAATTGCTGTCCGACTTTTACGTCGAGTGCACCGCGCATATCCTGTCGCTGGTGCAGGGCGGCGAGGATGTGGTGGTGCTGTGCGAGGGCGATCCGTTCTTCTACGGCTCGTTCATGCACCTGCACAGCCGGTTGCGGCCCCACGTGCTCGTCGCGGTCGTGCCCGGCATCACCGGCATGTCGGGCGCTTGGACCGCCAGCGGCGCGCCGATCACTTGGGGCGACGATGTCCTGACCGTGGCGATGGCGACCTTGCCCGAGGCGGAACTGACCCGCCGCATCGCCGAGACCGATGCGCTGGTCGTCATGAAGATCGGTCGCCACCTGCCCAAGCTACGCCGCGCCATCGCCGCGGCGGGGCGGTCGGACCAGGCGTGGCTGATCGAACATGCCGCCCAGGCTGGCGAGCGCGTGCGGCGTCTGGTGGAGGTGGAGGTGGAGGATGCACCCGCCCCCTATTTCTCGATCGCGCTGATCCATGGCCAGGGGCGGCGGCCATGAGCGGCTGGCTGATCGTCGCGGGGCTGGGGCCGGGCGCGGAAGCGATGGTGACGCCCGAGGTGTCGGCGGCATTGGCCGAGGCGACCGATGTGGTCGGCTATATCCCCTATGTCGCGCGTGTGCCCGAGCGGCCCGGCCTGACCCGCCATGCCAGCGACAATCGGGTCGAACGCGACCGGGCGCTCCATGCACTGGAGATGGCCGAGGCGGGGCAGCGCGTCGTTGTCGTATCTTCGGGCGATCCGGGGGTGTTCGCGATGGCGGCGGCGATCTTCGAGCGGGTGGAGGAGGACCCGGCGCGGTGGCACGACCTGGACATCCGCGTCCTGCCCGGCATCACCGCGATGCTGGCGGCGAGCGCGCGGGCGGGGGCGCCGCTGGGCCATGATTTCTGCGCGATCAACCTATCGGATAACCTCAAGCCGCAGGCGCTGATAGAGCGGCGGCTTGTGCTGGCGGCGGAGGCGGATTTCGCCATCGCGCTCTACAATCCCCGGTCCAAGGCGCGTCCCGATTCGCTGGATGCGGCCTTTGCGCTGCTCCGTGAGACATGCGACGACGACCGCCCGGTGCTGTTCGCCCGCGCGGTGTCCACGCCGGAGGAGCATCTGCGTATCGTGCCGCTTCCGCAAGCGCGCGGAGATATGGCCGATATGCGCACCGTCGTCATCATCGGCTCCAGCCGCACGCGGATGATCCCGCATGCGGGCCGGCCGATCCTCTACACCCCCCGGACGACGCCGTGATCCAGCCAGTCCAGCACCTGCGCGACGCTCTCCACCTTCGGGCGATCGGGGATGAAGGGCCGGTCGATCATCACCACCCGCAGCCCGAGTTCGCGCGCCGCCTCCAGCTTGGCCCGTGCGCCCGAACCGCCCGCATTCTTGGCGACCACCATCTGGATGCGATGCGCGCGCAACAAAACCAGTTCGCCCGCCAGCGTGAAGGGACCGCGATCCACGACCAGATGATGGTGCGGCAGTGCGGGCGGATCGGCGGCATCGACGAAGCGCAGCAGGTAGAAATGCTGCGCAGCATCCGCGAAGTCCCCGATGGTCTGACGACCGAGCGCCAGAAAGACCCGCGCCGCCTCACCGCCCAACGCAGCCCCCGCCCCCGCCGTATCCGCGACGCGAATCCAGCGGTCGCCGGGACCCGCCTCCCAAGCCGGTCGGGTCAGTGCGAGCAACTCCACGCCCGCCAACTCCGCCGCCGCGATGGCGTTGGTGCTGATCCGCGCGGCGAAGGGATGGGTGGCGTCGACCAAATGCGTCACGCCCTCGCGGGTCATGTGATCGGCCAGGCCCTCGATGCCGCCAAACCCGCCCACACGCGTCGGGATCGCCTGCGCGCGCGGATGGTCGGTGCGGCCCGCATAGCTCAGCACTGCGCGCTCCCCGCGCGCCGCCAGCGCGGTGGCCAGTGCGCTCGCTTCGGTCGTGCCGCCGAGCAGAAGGATATGGCGCATGGCTGACTCCCAGGCGTGGCTGACGATCGTCGGGATCGGCGAGGATGGCTGGGACGGCCTGACCACCCCCGCGCGTGCCGCGATACTGGCGGCCGATAGCGTGATCGGCGCGCCCCGTCACCTGTCGCTGCTGGCCGATCAGCGCCGGGCCGAGCGGATCGTCTGGCCGGTGCCCTTTGCCGATGGCGTGCCGATGCTGCTCGAACGGCGAGGGCAGCGGGTGGTTATGCTGGCCTCGGGCGATCCCTTCTGGTTCGGGGCGGGGTCGGTCGTGACGCGGCATCTGCAGCCGGGCGAGTGGGTGGCCTATCCGGCACCGTCCACCCTGTCGCTGGCGGCGGCGCGGCTGGGCTGGCCGGTCGAGACGATCCAGAGCGTCGGGCTCCATGCCCGACCGGTCGAGACGCTGCGCCCGTTTCTCGCGCCGGGACAGCGAGTGCTGGCGCTGATGCGCGACGGGGCGTCGGTGACGGGGCTGGCGGCGTGGCTGGCCGAGCAGGGCTTCGGCGATAGCGCGCTGACCGTGCTGGAGGCGCTGGGCGGGCCGCGCGAGCGGGTGCGGGCCTGCACGGCGAACACGCTCGACTGGACTGACATCGTGCATCCCGTGGCGGTGGCGATCGAGCCCCTCGGCGATGGCCGCGTGCTTCCCCGCGCGAGTGGGCTGGACGATGACTGGTTCGATCATGACGGACAGATCACCAAACGCCCCGTCCGTGCGCTGGCGCTGTCGGCGCTGGCTCCGCGACCGGGCGAGTTGTTGTGGGACATCGGCACGGGATCGGGATCGGTCGCGATCGAATGGCTGCTGAGCGATCCGACCACCCGCGCCATCGGCTTCGAGCGCGATCTCGCCCGCCTGGCCCGCGCCGCCGACAATGCGGCTAGGCTGGGGTTGACGCGGCTGGAACTAGTCGAGGGTCATGCCGTGGCCGAGCTGGCCGAGCGCCCGCACCCAGACGCGGTGTTCGTCGGCGGCGGCCTGTCGCGGCCGCTGGTCGAGGCGTTGCGGACGCTGCCGCGCTGTCGCCTGGTCGCGCATGCCGTCACGCTGGAGACCGAGGCGCTGCTGGCCGAATGCCATGCCCGTCATGGCGGCGAGTTGCTGCGCATCGAACTGGCGCGCGCGCGACCGCTGGGCACCAAGCGGGGGTGGAAATCGAGCTATCCCATCGTGCAATGGCGGGTCGCATGGTGATCGCCGGGTTCGGATGCCGGGCGGAGGCGAGCATGGATTCGTTCCGCAGCGCGCTGGCGGCCACCGGCACGCGCCCCGACGCGCTGGCCGTACCGGTCGACCGGGCGGCGGTGATCGCGCCCTTCGCCGAGGCGGAGCGGCTCGCCGTCCACACCATCGGTGCCGATCTGTTGCAGGACATCGACACCCCGACCCGCTCGACCGTCAGCATGGACGCGCGCGGCGTCGGCAGCGTCGCCGAAGCCGCAGCCCTCGCCGCCGCCGGGCCGGGCGCGCGGATCGTCGTGGCCCGTGTAATTTCCTCCGACCGCATGGCCACCTGCGCCATCGCCCAGGGACCTGAATCATGACCGTCCATTTCATCGGCGCCGGACCCGGCGCACCCGACCTGCTGACCCTGCGCGGGCGCGACCTGATCGCCGCCTGTCCGGTCTGCCTCTATGCCGGATCGCTGGTGCCAGAGGCGGTGCTGGCGCACTGCCCGCCGGGTGCCAGAATCGTGAACACCGCGCCGATGACGCTGGACGAGATCATGGCCGAGATCGCGGACGCGCACGCCAAGGGGCAGGACGTCGCGCGGCTGCATTCGGGCGACCTGTCGGTCTGGTCGGCGATGGGCGAGCAGGTGCGGCGGTTGCGCGAAATGGGCATCCCCGTCTCGGTGACGCCGGGTGTGCCGTCCTTCGCGGCGGCGGCGGCGGTGCTGGAGAGCGAGCTGACGCTGCCCGGCATCGCCCAGTCGGTGATCCTGACCCGCACCCCCGGTCGCGCCAGCGCCATGCCGGAGGGGGAGTCGCTCTCCGCCTTCGCCGCGACCGGCGCGACGCTGGCCATTCATCTGTCGATCCACAATCTGGCGACAGTCGTCGCCGACCTGACACCGCATTACGGCGCGGACTGTCCGGTCGCGATCGTCTGGCGCGCGAGTTGGCCCGAGCAGCGGATCGTCCGCGCGACCTTGTCCACCATCGAGGCGGCCGCCGCCGACGGCCCGGAGCGCACCGCGCTGATCCTGGTCGGCCGCGTTCTCGACCAGAGCGATTTCGCCGAGAGCCGGTTATACGCCGAAGGCTATGACCGCCGCTATCGCCCCGGGAATAGCCTCGCATGACCCCGGGCTTGATGATCGCTGCGCCCGCTTCGGGCACCGGCAAGACGACGGTGATGCTGGGCCTGCTCCGCGCGTTCCGCGATGCGGGATTAGCGGTGCAGCCGTTCAAGAGCGGCCCCGACTATATCGACCCCGCCTTTCACCGCGCGGCGTGCGGGCGCGCGTCGTTCAACCTCGACGGCTGGGCGATGCCCGCTGCGCTGCTCGACACGCTGGGGCAGTGCGGGGCGGGGGCCGACCTCGTACTGGCGGAAGGCTCGATGGGCCTGTTCGACGGTGTGGCGAAACCCGGCGCGACCGGCTTGGGGAGCAGCGCGGAGACGGCCAGGAGGATGGGCTGGCCGGTGATCCTCGTCATCGACGTGTCGGGTCAGGCCCAGTCGGCGGCGGCGACCGCGCTCGGTTTCGCGCGCTACGATCCCGAATTGCGGGTGGCGGGCGTGATCCTGAACCGCGTGGCCAGCCCGCGTCACGAACGGCTGGCGAAGCTGGGGTTCGAGGAGATCGGCCTGCCGGTCTTCGGTGCGCTCCCCCGACGCGGTGATCTGGTTCTGCCCGAGCGGCATCTGGGGCTGGTGCAGGCGGTGGAGCATCCCGAACTCGACCGGCTGATCGGCGACTATGCGGCGTTCCTGGCGGCGCATGTCGACTTGGAGGCAGTGCGCGCGGCGGCCTATGCCAAGTCCGCCACGCCTGCGCCCGGCACGCTCCCGCCACCGCCCGCCCAGCGGATCGCGCTGGCGCAGGATGCGGCCTTTTCCTTCGTCTATCCGCACATGCTGGAGGGCTGGCGCGCGGGCGGGGCGGAGATACTGCCCTTCTCGCCGCTCGCCGACGAAGCGCCAGATGCGTCGGCCGATCTGGTCTGGCTGCCGGGCGGCTATCCCGAGCTTCATGCCGGGCGGCTGGCGGCGGCGGAGCGGTTCCGCGCCGGGTTGGCCACCCACGCCGCGACCAAGCCGATCCATGGCGAGTGCGGCGGCTATATGGCGCTGGGCGCGGCGCTGATCGACGCCGAGGGCAACAGCCACCGTATGGCGGGGCTGCTCGGCCTCGTCACCAGCTATGCCAAGCGCAAGATGCATCTCGGTTATCGCCGCGCGACCCTGCTGGGCGAGGTGGCGGGGATGCCCGAGGGCGCGGTGCTGGGCGGGCATGAGTTTCATTACTCGACCGTCCTCGAACAGCCCGATGCCCCGCTTGCGCACGTCGTCGATGCGCAAGGAGATGCCGTGCCCGAAACCGGGTCGCGGCGTGGCGGCGTGACGGGGACCTTCTTCCATCTGGTGGCGCGCTGGTGGTGAGCGGTTTCGTCTCTCTCGTGGGCGCGGGGCCGGGCGATCCCGAGCTGTTGACGCTGAAGGCGGTGCGCTGTCTGGGCGCGGCGGATGTCGTGTTGTTCGACGACCTCGCCGCCGGGCCGATGCTGAGCCATGCCCGTGCGGATGCCGAGCTGATCGCGGTCGGCAAGCGCGCGGGTCGTGCCTCGCCGAAGCAGGGCGAGATCGACAGGTTGCTGGTCGACCATGCGCTTGGCGGCAAGCGGGTGGTGCGGCTGAAGTCGGGCGATCCCGGCATCTTCGGGCGGCTGGAGGAAGAAATCCTTGCCCTGAAGGCCGCCGCCATCCCCTTCGAGATCGTCCCCGGCGTCAGCACCGCGAGTGCGGCAGCGGCGGCGGCTGGACTGCCGCTGACCCGGCGGGCCGAGGCGCGGCGGGTGCAGTTCGTGACCGGCCATGACGTGACCGGCGCGCTGCCCGCCGACCGCAACATGGCGGCGCTGGCCGATGCGAGTGCCACTACCGTGGTGTTCATGCCAAAGCGCACCTTTCCCGCGCTGGCCGAGACACTGATCGCGCATGGCCTGTCGCCCGAAACCCCGGCGCTGATGGCCGAGCATGTCGGCTGCCCCGACCAGCGGCTGACCCGGTCGACCGTGGCTGGGCTGGCGGCGCAACTGGCGGCAGGCATGTCGGACAAGGCCGCGTTGATCCTCTATGGCCCGCTCATGGAGGATCTGTGATCCATCTCGACCTGATCGGCATCGGCACGGGCAATCCCGATCACCTGACCCGCGCCGCCGAGGCCGCGATGCGCGCCGCCGACCTGATCCTGCTGCCACGCAAAGGTGACAAGGTCGAGTTGATCGACCTGCGCCGCGACCTTTGTGCGCAGGTGCTGGCGGGCGCGGCGACACGGGTGGCCGAGTTCGACCTGCCGGTACGGGCGGGCGAGGGCGATTATCTGGACAATGTCGAACGCTGGCATGACGCGATCGCCGGATGCTGGGCGGCGGAGATTGCGCGGGGGCTTCCCCAGGGGGGGCGGGTCGCGTTGCTCGTCTGGGGCGATCCGTCGCTCTACGACAGCACGATCCGCATCGCCCGGCGGCTGATCGCTGTGGAGGGGGTGACGGTGGTGCCGGGGATCACCAGCTTGCAGCTGCTCTGTGCGGCGCATGCCATCCCGTTCAATGCGGTCGGTGCGCCGGTGATGGTGACGACAGGGCGACGGTTGCGTGAGGGCGGTTGGCCCGAGGGGGCGGACAGCGTGGCGGTAATGCTGGATGGCGGCTGTGCGTTCGCAACGCTGGATCAGCCGGATGCGGCGATCTGGTGGGGGGCGTATCTTGGCATGGCCCAGGAGGCGATCGAGGCCGGTCGGCTGGCGGATGTGGCCGAGCGGATCGTCGCGCGCCGGGCGGAATTGCGGCGGGCGCATGGGTGGATCATGGATGTGTATCTGCTGCGGCGGGGTGGGGATTTTGTGGGGGAGCGAGACCCAAGCGGTGTCGCTCGTGGCCTGGCCCCCACCCCAAACCCCTCCCCCCTGCCGGGAGGAGGGGCTTAATGGCTATCGCGTTGCCACACGCTTCTCCCCTCCCGCAGGCGGGAGGGGATGGGGGAGGGTGGAGCCGCAAGCTACGTCGCCCGTGGCCTGGCCCCCACCCCAAACCCGTCCCCCCTGCCGGGGAGAGGGGCCTAAAACTCGATACCCTTTTGCGCCTTCACGCCCTGTTCGCGGAAGGGGTGTTTCACCTGTGTCATGTCCGTGACCAGGTCCGCCGCGGCGATCAGCGCCTCGGGCGCATTGCGCCCGGTAATGATCACATGCGTCATCGCCCCCTTGGTGCTCAGCACCTCCAGCACCTCGTCGACGGGCAGATAGTCATAGCGCAGCACGATATTCAGCTCGTCCGCGACGATCAGGTCGTAGGACGGATCGGCGATCATCCGCTTCACCTCGTCCCACGCGCCCCGCGCGGTGGCGATGTCGCGGGTGCGGTCCTGGGTGTTCCAGGTGAAGCCTTCGCCCATCGCGTGGAAGTCGACCTCGGGAATGCGCGCCAATACCGCCGCCTCGCCGGTGGTCATCGCGCCCTTCACGAACTGGACCATGCCGACACGCATCCCGTGGCCCACGGCACGGATCACCATGCCCAGCGCGGCGGTCGTCTTGCCCTTGCCCTTGCCGGTATGGACGATGATCAGGCCCTTTTCGGCGTCGCGCGCGGCGACCTTGCTGTCCTGCGCGGCCTTTTTCTTGGCCATGCGCTCGGCATGTTCGGCATCGGTTCGCATCATCTCTCTCCTGAAAGCCCCGAAGACAGACGGAGCGGCAGGCCCGCCACCACCAGATCGGTCGCGTCGCACACCCGCGCCAGCCGCTGGTTGAGCGACCCTTGCGCATCCCGAAACCGCCGGGCGAGCGCATTGTCGGGGACGATGCCGAAGCCGACCTCGTTGCTGACCAGCACCACCGGGCCGGGCGCGTTTTCCAGCGCGGCGACCAGTGCTTCCCCCGCTGCCGCCAGATCGGCCTCGCCGAGCAGCAAATTGGTGAGCCAGAGCGTCAGGCAGTCGACCAGCAACACCCGGTCGGCGCGGCTATGCGCCGCAACGGCCGCTGGCAGAGCCAATGGCGCCTCGACCGTCGTCCAGCGCGCGTCGCGATCCGCCTGGTGTCGCGCGATGCGCTCGCGCATTTCGTCGTCCCAGGCTTGCGCGGTCGCGATGAAGCAGCCGGTGGGCGTCATCGCCTCGGCCAGCGTCTGCGCATGGCGGCTCTTGCCCGACCGGGCACCGCCCAGCACCAATATCGTTCGGGGCTTCGTCATGCCCGTCCGCATCGCGGGAGCGCAGCCGTGACGCAAGCGGAAATGGGGGCGCTGACCCATCATGGCGGCCGGATCGACGCGGCGAGGACATTGTTTCCCGACGCGCCGACCCCGTGGCTGGACCTGTCGACGGGGATCAATCCGGTGCCCTGGACCCCGCCGCAAGGGCTGGCGGTCGACGCCGCGCCCTTGCCGGATCGCACCGCGCTCGCGAGTCTGGAGGCGCTGGCGGCGGCGCATTTCGGCGTTGCGGCGGAACGGGTCGCGGCGGTGCCCGGCAGCGAGATGGCGCTGCGCCTGCTGCCGCAGCTGGGCGTGCCGCAGCCGATCGTCGCGGTCCGCCCGAGCTATGGGACGCATGGCGCGGTCGCCTCTTCGCGAGTCGATCAGTCCGGACTGGACGATTGGGCAGGGCAGGCGGGAAGCCTGCTGATCGCCAATCCCAACAACCCCGACGGCGTCCATCGCTCGCCCGAGCAACTGGCGCGGCTGGCGGCGGTACAAGCGAAGGCCGGCGGCTGGCTGATCCTGGACGAAGCCTTTGCCGATGCGATGTCGGAATTGGGGCCGGGTTTCGGCGGCGGGGAGCGGGTCGTGGTGCTGCGCTCGTTCGGCAAGTTCTTCGGGCTGGCGGGGGTGCGGCTGGGTTTCGTGATCGCGGCCCCCGACATCCTGGCGCGGCTGCGCGACCTGCTGGGCGACTGGCCGGTATCGGCGCACGCCATCGCCTGGGGCCGGGCGGCCTATGCCGATCGCGCATGGATCGCCGCGACCCGGACCGCGCTGGTCGAGCGGGCGGCTGCGCTGGATGCATTGTTGGCGCAGCATGGCCTGAATGCGCAGGGCGCCTGTCCGCTGTTCCGCATGGTCGAGACGCCGGCGGCGCCTGCGATCTTCTGGCGGCTGGCGGCGGCGGGCATTCTCGTCCGCCCCTTTGCCGATGCGCCGGAGCGGCTGCGTTTCGGCGTGCCCGCGGCGGCGGCGGAGCTTGAACGATTGGACGAGGCGTTGCGGCATGGCTGATCCCGTCGCTCTGGTGGCCTTGGCGCTCGATGCGGCGATCGGCTGGCCCGACCGTCTCTATGCGCGCATCGGCCATCCCGTGGGGGCGTTTGCGCGCTTTTTGAATCGCGCCGAGCGGCTGGGCAACGCCACTGACCGGCCCGAGGGCGTGCGGCGGGGACTGGGTGTCCTGACCATGGTCCTGTTGATTGCGCTGACCGGTGGGGTGGCATGGTGGCTCGACCGGGAAGCGCACCTGTTGTTCGGCCGCTGGGGCTGGATCGCGAGTGCGGTCCTTGCCTGGCCCGCCCTCGCGCAGCGCAGCCTGTACGTGCATGTCCGCCCGGTCGCTGACGCCCTGTTGCGCGGCGACCTGCCAGCCGCGCGGTCGCTCGTCGCTCGGGTCGTGGGGCGCGATACCGAGCGGCTGGACCAGGCCGGCGTGTCGCGCGCGGCGATCGAGACGTTGGCGGAGAGCTTTTGCGACGGGATCGTGGCGCCCCTGTTCTGGCTGTTGCTGCTCGGCCTGCCGGGTGTGTGGATATACAAGGCGATCAATACCGCGGACAGCATCATCGGGCATAAGGAACCGCGCTGGCGGGCGTATGGCTGGGCGGCGGCGCGGATCGACGATGCGGCCAACTGGGTACCCGCACGGATCGCCGGGGTGCTGGTGTGCGCGGCGGGGGCAGGCGGCTGGGCGGTGATGAAGCGCGATGCCCGGGCCCATGCCTCGCCCAATGCGGGGTGGCCCGAAGCGGCGATGGCGGGCGCGTTGGGCGTCGCGCTGGCCGGGCCGGTCGCCTATGACGGGGTGACCCAGATCAAGCCGTGGATCGGGCGCGAAGGGCGGGCCGCGTCGCCCAGGGACATCGTGACCGCCCTGCAAATCTATGCGCGGGCCTGCCTATTGCTCTGGGTGATCGCCGGGAGTGTCGCATGGCTGGCGTGATGATCCAGGGCACCGGCTCGGATGTCGGCAAGTCGGTGCTGGTCGCGGGGCTGTGCCGCCTGTTCGCCAATCGCGGCCTGTCCGTTCGCCCCTTCAAGCCGCAGAATATGAGCAACAATGCCGCTGCCACCCCGGACGGCGGCGAGATCGGGCGGGCGCAGGCGACCCAGGCGATGGCGGCGCGGGTGCCCCCCCATGTCGACATGAACCCGGTGCTGCTGAAACCGCAGGGGGATCGCACCTCACAGCTGATCGTGCGCGGACAGGTGCGCGGGATGCTGCCCGCTGCGAAATGGCGCGAGGGGCGGATCGGGCTGCTGCCTGAAGTGGTCGACTGCTATCGCCGGTTGGAGGCGGAGTGCGACCTGGTCATCGTCGAAGGCGCGGGTTCGCCCGCCGAGGTCAATCTGCGTAGCGGCGACATCGCCAATATGGGCTTCGCACGCGCCGCGAACGTGCCGGTGGTGCTGGCGGGCGACATCGACCGGGGCGGGGTGATCGCCTCGCTGGTCGGCACCAAGGCGGTGATTGACCCGCAGGACGCCGCGATGATCCGCGGCTTTCTGGTCAACAAGTTTCGCGGCGATCCGGCGCTGTTCGCCGATGGCCTGGGCATTATCGCCGAGCATACCGGCTGGCCTTCGCTGGGTCTCATCCCCTGGCTGGCCGACGCCGCGCGGCTGCCGAGCGAGGATGCGGTGGTGCTCGAACGGGGCCGTGCGGACACCGGCGGGCGGGTGGTGATCGCCTGTCCGGTCACGCCACGCATCGCCAATTTCGACGATCTCGATCCGTTGAGGCTGGAGCCGCAGGTCGACCTCGTCATGGTCCGTCCGGGCGAGCCCATTCCCGATGCGGCGATGATCGTGCTAGCGGGATCGAAGGCTACCATCGCCGACCTGGCGTTCCTGCGCGCGCAAGGCTGGGACATCGACATTGCCGCGCATGTCCGGCGCGGGCGGCCGGTGCTGGGCTTGTGCGGCGGCTATCAGATGCTGGGGCGTGTCGTCGCCGATCCCGATGGACTCGAGGGGCCGGCGGGCAGCGTCGCGGGGTTGGGGCTGCTCGACATCGAGACGGTGCTGACGGCTGAGAAGACGGTGCGGCCGGTCACCGGCGAGGCGCTGGGGGCATCCTTTTCGGGCTATGAAATCCATCTCGGGCGGACGAGCGGCCCGGATACCGCCCGCCCGGTCGGGCATCTCGCCGATGGCCGGGCGGAGGGCGCGATGCGCGCGGATGGTCTTGTCGCGGGGAGCTATGTCCATGGCCTGCTCGGCGAGGCTGGGCAGCGCGCGGCGTGGCTGGCGCGGATCAGTGTGGCGGGGCAGGGCCCCGATCACCGCGCCGATGTCGATGCCGCGCTCGATGCCATCGCCGCCGTGCTGGAGGCGCATGTCGATTGCGATGCGCTGCTCCGGATCGCTCAGGACGCCCAATAGGCGAGGGTGACGATCAGCAGCCCGGTTTCGGTCAGCTCGATCCCGGCGCCATGCACATCGCCGGTCACGCCGCCCAGCTTGCGCCGGAACCAGGTTAGCAGGCTGAGCGCCAGGATCGGCGTCATCGCAAGCGGCGGATAGACGCACCCGATGGCCAGCACCGCGACGATCCAGGCCACCATATCGAACGGGCGCACGGCGCGCGACACCAACGCGCCCAGCCCGCCCTCCCGCAACGGCGGCAGGAAACGCGCCCAGACCAGCGGCCCGATCCGCGCCGCCGCCGGGATCAGCGCCAGGATCGGCCAAGCCGTGGCGGGCAGGCCGTGGAGCAGCACGAGCTTGGCCAGCAACTGGATCACCAGCGCGACCACGCCGAAACTGCCGATATGCGGGTCGGCCATCACCGCCAGCAGGCGCGTGCGATCGCCATGCGCGGCGCCCAGCCCGTCGGACAGGTCGGCGAGCCCGTCGAGGTGCAACGCCCCCGTGATCCAGACCCAGGCGACCAGTGCCGCCAGCGCCCCCGCCCAGGGGTCGATATGTCCGCCCGCCCAGCCTGCGCCCGCGACCACCGCTCCGATGACCAGCCCGGCGACGGGATAGAGGCGGATCGCTGCGGCGAAATCCGCCTCATCCGCCGCGACGCGGGGCATGGGCAGTCGGGTCAGGAAACTCAGGGCGAGGATCAGGGGCTTCATGCCGTGACCAGTCCCGTCACCTGCGCTGTCCGGGGCGCGCCGTCCCACACCGCCAGCGTGACCAGGCTGGCATAGGGCAGCGCGAAGGACCACACGGCGCGGGCATCGAACCCGCACAGGGCATGAAGCACCGCCCGCATCGCGCCGCCATGGGTGACGATCAGCGTCGGTTCGGGCGGCAGATCGGCGATGGCCGCCGCGACCCGTGCGACCAGCGCCGACCAGCGTTCGCCCCCAGGCGGCGGTGCGCCGTCGGGATCGTCCCAGAAGCGACCGAGTGCGCCCGCGTCGATCTCCGCCGCCGCCAGCCCGTCCCAGGCCCCGAAATCGAGTTCGCGCCAGCGGGGATCGACGTCCGTCGGGCCGATCGCCTCGGCACAGGCGCGAGCGCGCGACAGGTCGGAGGAGATGCGGCGCGTCACCGCCAACCCGGCCGCGCGGGCGACACAGGCGGCGATCCCCTGCGGCGTCGCCGGGCTGTCGGTCCGCCCTAGCATCCGCCCCGTCAGCTCGGGCTCGCCGTGCCGGAGCAGATGGAGCGGAAAGCCGGTCACGCGTTCGCCACGCCCGCTTCGGCGAAGGTCGCCATGCCGTCATGCGCGGCCAGCGCCGAACGGATGACCTGCACCGCCACCGCCGCGCCGCTGCCCTCGCCCAGTCGCATCGTCAGCGACAGGATCGGTTCCAGCCCCAGACGCGCGAGGAGCAGGCTGTGCCCCGGTTCGGCCGAGCAGTGGCCCGCCAGGCAATGGGCGGTGATGGCGGGATCGGCCATCGCCAGCGGCGCGACCGCCGCCGTGCCGATAAAACCGTCAAGGACCACGGATATCCGCTTCGTCCGCGCGGCAACCACGGCGCCGGCCATGGCGGCGATCTCGCGCCCGCCCAGACGGCGCAGGATCTCGAACGCGCTGGTCAGATGGTCGCGGTGCAGGGCCAACCCCTCGGCCACCACCGCCGCCTTGCGCTGGAGGCCCAGCGCATCGACCCCGGTGCCGGGACCGACCCACAGGTCGGCGGCCCCGCCGAAACTGGCCGCGGCCAGTGCGGCCGCCGGCGTGGTGTTGCCGATCCCCATCTCGCCCAGCACCAGCAGGTCGGCATCGCCCACCGCCTCGGCCCCGGCGGACAAGGCGGCCAGGCATTCCGCCTCGCTCATCGCCGGGCCGGTGGTGAAGTCGGCGGTCGGCCGGTCGAGGTCGAGCGGCACCACGGCCAGCTCCAGCCCGGCCGCCGCCGCCAGCGCATTGATCGCGGCGCCTCCGGCGGCGAAATTGGCGACCATCTGCGCGGTCACTTCCGGGGGAAAGGCGCTGACGCCGCGCGCGACGACACCGTGATTCCCGGCAAAGATGATCGCCCGGCCGCGCGCGATGCGAGGCCGTTCGACCCCCTGCCACCCGGCCATGAAGATCGCGATCTCTTCCAGACGGCCGAGCGAACCCGGCGGCTTGGTCAGCTGGCCCTGTCGTGCGGTGGCGGCATCGCGGGCGGCTTGGTCAGGCTGGCTCAGGCTGGCCAGCGCCGCCTCGAAGGCGGCGACGGTCGGGAAGAGGCTCATTCGACGACGAATCCTTCGGGGGGCGTGCGGGTGAGGAAGTGACCCTTCACCCCTTGCGGCCATTGCTTGTAGGGCACCTGCCCCCAGTCGCTGTCGGCATAGGCGCGGGCATAGTCCAATATGGCGCGCGCGGCGTCCTCGTCGGGGGCGAACTTGCCCAGGACATAGCCGACCTTGCCCGGGCAGCGCAGATGCACGGCGCTGAAGGACTGGCAGGCGAAGAGGCAGGGCATCTCCTGAACTTCTATATCGGCATAGGCCGGATCGGATGACTGGACGCGCCGCAGCGCCGCGACCAGCAATGCGCCGCCGCGCTGGCCTTCGTCATTCTCGCGCGCGTCTTCGGACAGGCGACAAGTGTTGCAGGCAACCACGGCGGGGCCGTTCGCGGCGGGTTTCAGCATAGGGTCGACTCGGTCATTCGGGGCATATCTCCAACGGCGCTGTCGTCGCGCGCGGGGGAAAGCCCCGTTTCGGCCGGCACACCCTGACCGGTCGAAGGACGACTGCGACGGGCAGGTCTCCTGGCTCGCGGGTCGGGGCCAGTTCGCCGCCTTCTCGGGGGTTTCCCCAATGGCGTCGTGGCGAACGGCTCGCCGCTTACAGTTGCAGGGGCAGCCGGGGCGTTCCACCCCATTCCCTTTTGATCCCCGAAGGGAACCTGTCGCGGGATGGGCGATAGGCGCGGGGAGGGCGGGAGGCAACACCGCTATGCCCTTCCACCTCCCGCCGTCCGCCCCGGCGGAGGCCGGGGCCCAGTTGCCGTGACGTTCGTGGCGCGCCTCATGGGACGGCGAAACTGGACCCCGGCCTCCGCCGGGGTGGGCAAATATTGTTGAGGGAAGCGCTATTCCTCCCCGCGCAACGCTTTCAGGAAAAAGGCATATTGCCGCCGCATCGCGTACGCCACCGGGCCGGTGCTGCGCCCCGCCGTATGTTCGCCACCGGGGATGACCAGCAGGTCGAAATCCTTGTCCGCCTTGATGAGGGCATCGACCACCTGCGTCGTGCTGGCGGGATCGACGTTCGAATCCTGCTCGCCGACGACCAGCATCAGCTTGCCCTGCAACTGGTGCGCATGGACCACGCCCGAGGCGTCGAGGTAACTCCGGTCGACCGGATAGCCGAGCCATTGTTCGTTCCAGTCGATCTTGTCCATCCGGTTGTCGAAGCACCCGGCATAGGCCACCCCGGCCTTGTAGAAGTCGGGGTGGAAGAGCAGCGCGTTCAGCGTGCTCTGCCCGCCTGCCGAGCCGCCATAGATGCCGACGCGGCTGATATCGGCGGCGGGGTCTTTCGCGTTCAGCGCCTTCATCCAGGCGATCCGGTCGGGAAAGCCGCTATCGGCAAGGTTCTTCCAGGCGACGTCGTGAAAGGCCTTGGAACGGTTGGTGGTGCCCATGCCGTCGATCATCACCACGATGAAGCCCAGATCGGCGAGCTGCTGCATCCCCATGACCTTGTCGCCGCCGGAGAAACCGCCGAACGGCCAGAAGGCCTTGGGCACGAAACTGTCATGCGGCCCGGCATAGATATTCTCGATCACCGGGTAACGCTTGGCCGGGTCGTAATCGCGCGGGCGGACGACCAGGCCGTAAATATCGGTCTTTCCGTCGCGGCCCTTGGCGGTGAAGCGCTCCGGCGGGCGGAACCCGGCGGCGGTCAGCGCGGTGATGTCGCCCTTTTCCAGCGTCTGGATCAGGCGGCCATCGCGTGCGTCGTGCAGTTCCATGGTCTCGGGGCTGTCGGTGCGCGAATAGACGTCGACATAGGTCGCCATGTCGGGGGCGAAGCGGACCTCGTGCGTCGCGTTCTCGCGGGTCAGGCGGGTCAGGTTGCGGCCGTCGAAATCGACCCGGAACCACTGCTTGTAATAGGGGTCCTCGCCGGGAACGAAGCCGCTGGCCGAGAACCAGATCTGCCGCTTCTCGTCATCGACATGCGCAATGTCGCGGACCAGCCAGTTGCCCTTGGTGATCTGGCGCACGATTCGGCCGGTGGTGCCGTCGACCAGATAGAGATGCCGCCAGCCGTCCCGCTCCGAGGTCCAGAGGATTTCGCGGCCCAGTCCCTTCACGTCGTGCGACCAGATGCGGTCGCGGAAGACGAAGGTCTTCGCCGTCTCGGTCACGGCGGCATGGGCTGCGCCGGTATCGGCATCGACGGCGATGATCTTCGCCTCGCCGAAACCGCGTTTCAGGTCGTCAAAGGCGAAACTTTTGCTGTCGGCCCGCCATTCGGGGGCGGACAGGGTATAGGCATTTGCGAACAGGCTGGGGTCGATCTCGGTCCGCTGGCCGTCCGACGCACGGAATAGAACCGGCGCTTCCTGGTCCACCGCGTCGCCGGGCTTGGGATAGAGTTGCTGGACGACCTCGGGCTGGACCTTGCCCGGTGGCGCGGCGAGGACGCGCGTGACCATGCGGGCATAGCCGGGACGGACGCGTTGGAGCGCGATATGCCGGCCGTCGGGACTCCAAGCGATGGTTTCGGGATCGTAGAAATTGGCGGGGCTGCCGTCCTGCGAGCGCCAGACCTCCTTCCCGCCACCGGCCGCACGCACGACCAGATTGTCGTCGAGGACCAGCGCCTCCAACCGGCCATCGGGCGACAGGCGTGGGTGGTTGTCGGCGGGCACGCGCAGGTCGCGCACCACGCCGAAGCCGCGCGGGCGGCTGGGGTTATCGGGCGGGACGACGGCGCAGACCGGCTGGACAAGGGTGCAGCGATAGACGGTCTCGTCATACCCTATCGAAAATCGGATCGCCGAACGGTCGGGCGTATAGCTGAAATGCTCGAAGGGCAGACGCAAGGGCGCGATGGTCTCGCCCATCACCTTGCCCAGCGCCGGGGCGAGCGTGGCGGCGTCGACGGCGGGGGCCTTGGCGCGGGTGGCGGCGTCGACATCGACGAAGGCGAAGCCGCCCTCGACCGTCTTGCGATAATGGAAATGCCGCCCGTCCGCATCCCATTCGGCGGGCGAGGCGATGTCGCGGGTCAGCCATTGCCACTGGTCGCGCAAGACCAGCGACTGCGCGATACGCTGGGGCACGGTCTGTGCCGCCAGCGGCGTGGTGGTCAGCAGGAGCGAGAGGGCCAGCAGGCGCTTCATTGCGCGGCTCCGATCGTGAAGCTGTAGGTCAGCGGCTGGAGCGTGATGCGATAGGGCATGTGCGCCCGGCCATCGAGATTCCAGCCGGTATCGCCGCCGACCCCCGCCTGCGCGGTGTCGATCAGCAGCGTCCCGTCGCCGTGCGGATAGATGTCCGAGCTATGCGCCTGCGACGGCGGCTTCATCGCCAGGTCGGCATAGGGGAAGGGCAGCGCGTTGACCGACAAAGGCTGCGCCCCCGTCACGCGCAGGCCGACGCTGGTGCCGGTCAGCTGAATCCAGCGGACATCGGTCTCGTTGCCGCTCTCCTGCGGTCGGGCATAATCGTGATACTGATCGGCCAGCGCGCCGTCCCAGCGGGCGATCATCGCACCGGTCTTGCGGTCGGCATAATTCTCCCATGGTCCGCGCCCGAACCAGCTTACCCGCGTGAATTGCTGCCCCGGCGTCGCGAAGGCCAGGCCGACGCGCAACGGATCGGGCAATGTCGCGCGCAGCGGCGTGAAGCGGACGGTCGCGGTCGCGCTGCCGTCCGGCGCCATGGTCCAGCGCGTCTCCATCTTGACCGATCCGACGCCCATGTCGTGATCGACCAGGATCGCATCGCCGTCGCGCCGAATAGCGTCGAGGCGGCGATGCTCGGAGAAATATTGCCACATCGCATGGCTCTTGGGCACGCCCGACCCGATGTCGTTGTCGGTCGGTGCGCGATAGAAATTGGGCGCGCCGCCGGTCAGCAGCGTCTTGCCGTCGCGGGCATAGCGGCGGACCAGGCCGGTTCCCCGATCGATCTCGAGCACCGCATTCCCGGCCTTCAGCGTCATCGCATCGGCGCTTTCCTCCGGCGTGACCGAGCCTGCCGGGGCGGCAGCGAAGACGGGTGCGGACAGCGCGAACTGTTCCCAGCCGACGACATGACCCGCAGGCAGCGGCGGGATCGCTCCCGTCTTCGTCCGGGCGCGCAGGATCAGCGAGCGTTCGGCCGTGGCGTCCCTGGCCGGGGGCAGGGCGAAGGCGAGGGGGGCGCTTTGCCCCGGTGCGACGGACGGCGTGGCGATGCTGCCCCGCGCGGTCTCGACGCCGTTCTCCAGCACCGTCCAGTCCAGCGTGAAACGCGACAGGTCGATATGGTCGTGGCGATTGACCACCTGCCACCCGCCGCCGTCATGGGTGAAGGCGATCGGCGACTGGACATGCGCCATCTCATAATATTCGGGATCGGGCGTCCGGTCCGACTGGATCACGCCGTCGCCTACGGGGCTGTCGTCGCCGTGCAGCCCGGCATCCTTGGGATCGGGATCGTAATCCAGCCCCTGGCCCCAATAGGGGCGCCCGGCCTTGTCCTTCAGGATCATCGTCTGGTCGACCCAGTCCCAGACGAAGCCGCCCTGCAGCTTGGGATATTTGCGGAAGGTGTCCCAATAGCCCTGGAAGTCGCCCAGGCTGTTGCCCATCGAATGGGCATATTCGCACAGGATCAGCGGTTGGGTGAATTCGGGCCGCGTGGCATAATCGGCCAGCTTCTCGACATCGTCGTACATGGGCGCGAAGATGTCGACATAGGCGTTGGTCGGATGCCGCCAGCCGCTCATGCTATAGCCGAGGAAGTTGATGAGCCGCGTCTTGTCGTGCGCGCGCACCCATTTGGCCGCCGCCTCGAAATTGGGGCCGACGCCGCTTTCATTGCCCAGCGACCAGAAAATGACCGAGGGGTGGTTGCGATCCCGCTCGACCATGCGCTGCACGCGGTCGAGATGCGCGGCGGCCCATTCGGGCTTGTGGCCCAGGTTCAGCGTCGGGTCGTTCTTTTCCTGGGTAAGGCTGAGATAGCCGTGGCTCTCGATATTGGCCTCGTCCATCACGTACAGGCCGTACTCGTCGGCCAGGTCGTACCAGCGCGGATCATTGGGATAGTGCGAGGTGCGAACCGCATTGATATTGGCGGCCTTCATCAGCTCGATATCCTTGCGCATCGTCGCCTCGGAGACGACGTGGAAGGTATAAGGGTCATGCTCGTGCCGGTTGACGCCGCGGATCATGATCCGCTTGCCGTTCACCCGCACCTCGCCCCCTGCGATCTCGACGGTGCGGAAGCCGATGCGGCGGCTGGTCGCCTCGATCAGCCTGCCCTTCGCATCGAGCAGTTCGACCAGCAGCGTGTAGAGGTTCGGGTCCTCCGCGCTCCACGTCTTCACGCCCGGCACCTCGGCGGTGATCGTCGCGTTCGTACCGGCGGGCGTCGCGCTACGGGTCAGGACCGTGCGCTTGCCGTCGAGCAGGGTAACGCGAACGCTGGTGCCCGCCGCCGCGCCCGCCAGGTCGATCTGCGCCGACAGCGTGCCGTCGCGATAGTCATGGGTCAGCCCGGCGTCGACACCCAAGTCGCGGATATGCGTCTGCGGCGCGGCGTAGAGGGTGATCGACCGCTCGATCCCGTTGACCCGCCAGAAATCCTGATCCTCCAGATAGCTGCCGTCGGAAAAGCGGTAGAGTTCGATCGCGATCGTGTTCTTGCCCGGCCGGGCGGCGCGGCTGATGTCGAATTCGGTGGGGAGCTTGGAATCCTCCGAATAGCCGATCTTCTGGCCGTTGACCCAGAGATAATAGGCCGCCCCCGCCGCGCCGATATTCAGCAACAGGCGGCGCCCGGCGAAATGGGCGGGTACGGTGAAGTCGCGGCGATAGGAGGCGACCTCGTTCAGCCGGTGCTCGATGAACGGTTCGTTGCGGGGGAAGGGATAGCCGCTGCCGACAAAGACCGGGCGGCTCAGCCCCTCGGCCTGGAGGATGCCCGGCACCTTCACGTCATGCCAGGTCGAGACATCGCGCGACGGATCCTCGAAGCCGATCGGCCGCGCCTCCGGATTGGGGGACATGTGCACCTTCCACGTGCCGTCGAGCGAGAGGTGATAGCGCGATTTCGTCACGTCGCCCGCCAGCGCGCCGCCGCGCGTCTCGAACCCGGCGAAGCTGGTGTGCATCGGCTCCGCGCCGATATGGTCGACCGCCGGATTTTCCCAGTCCGGCCGTGCGGGGGGCTGGGGCGGGGTCTGGGCGAAGGCGCCCCCTGCGATCAGCGCGGACAGGCCTGCGCATAACAACAGCCGGGTGCTTGCCATTTCGTCATCCTCTACTCGATACGCCTGCAGCGTAGATTATACGGAATACAATTTAAAGAGGTCTGCGCCATGGGTTGAAATCAATGATACAATATCACACATGCGCGTTCCGGGGGCGATCGAAAGGCAGATATTCATGATCCATCGCCGTGGCACACGGCCTTCCGCGCCCTTTGCCGGGGCTCGACCCACCCGGTCATGGGGGTTCGATCACATGGCCATGTCCGCCTCCGCCCTGTGCCTGGTCCATTGCCTGCTGTTGCCGGTCGCGATCGCCTTTCTGCCGGCACTGGCCGCGTGGACGGATAGCGGCGAGGTCTTTCATCTGGTGATGCTCGCCATCGCGCTGCCGCTCAGCGGGGGCACGTTGCTGCTGGGGTGGCGACGCCATGGTTCCATCGGCCCGCTTGTCCTGGGCGTGCCGGGGTTGGCGCTGCTGATGCTGGGGCTGGCGTTCGAGGGGCGCGTCCTTGGCACCGCGCTGACCGTCGCGGGCGGCGTGGCCCTGGCCATCGCCCATGTCTGCAACCTGCGGGCGACCAATTTGGCACGGCTGGCGGCCCGCTGAATCTGCCATTTTCCTACGCCCGCCCTTGACCGGGACAGGCGGTTTCGCGCAGGCGCGGACCGAACATATCCCAAAAAACGGGCGGAGACAGAAATGAGCGGGGCAGAGGATCGCATCGTCGCGGGTGTCGAGCTGGGCGGTACGAAATCGATTGTATTGATCGGGCGCGGGCGGGACATCCTTGTGTCCGAGCGCCTGCCGACCACGACCCCGGCGGTGACGCTTGCCGCGCTCCGCCAGCGCCTGGCCGAATGGCGCGATCAATATCAGCCCGAGGCGCTGGGCATCGGCAGCTTCGGTCCGATCGCGCTGGACAAGAGCGGCATGGACTATGGCCATATGCTCGCCACCCCCAAGCCCGGCTGGGCGGGCGCGGACGTGGTCGGTGCGCTGGGCGAGGGCTTTGGCGAGCGCGTGGCGATCCATACCGACGTGACCGGCGCCGCGCTGGCCGAGGGGCAGTGGGGCGCGGCGCGGGGCTTGGCCGACCATGTCTATGTGACCGTCGGCACCGGCGTCGGCATGGGCATCATCGTCAATGGCCAGCCCATTTCGGGCCGGATGCACCCCGAGGCGGGCCATGTCCGCGTCCGCCGCGTCGCGGGCGACACGTTCGCGGGCGCCTGTCCCTTCCATGGCGACTGTCTGGAAGGGCTGGTCGCCGGTCCCGCCATCGCCGCCCGCACCGGTCGCCCCGCGCAGGAGCTGGCCCAGGACGATCCCGCCTGGGCGTTCGTCGCGGACGCGCTGGCGGAGAGCTTTGCCGGACTGTTCCTGACGCTCGCCTGCGGTCGTATCGTGATCGGCGGCGGCGTGGGCGTCGGCCAGCCCCAGCTGCTCGAGATGATCCGCGCCGGTGTCGTCGAGAAGCTGTCGGGGTATCTTCCCTTCGTTACGACCGCCGATGTCGCCAACCGCATCGTCCATGCGCAACTGGGCGACCAGGCCGGGCCGCTCGGTACGCTGGCGCTGGCGCGGACCGTGCTGGACTGAGGATATAGTCCTCCCCGGCACGGGGCGGTGGCAGGGCGAAGCGCTGACGGGGGCTTCCACACGGGGGCGTCCCTTGCGGCGCGCCCCCTCCACCCCCGCTTCGCGGCGGTCCCCCTCCCCGTGCCGGGGAGGAGCGAGAAAATCCTGTCCTACAGCGAACCGATATGGTTCGTATTCTCCCGTGAAGGGGGAGAGCGACATGGTGCAGGACATGACGGGAGTCGACGCGCTGATCGCGCAGGTGATCGCGCGCGAGGGGGATTATAGCGACCATCCCGCCGATCGCGGCGGTGCCACGCGGTTCGGGATCAGCGAGGCGGTGGCGCGGGCGGACGGCTATGCCGGGCCGATGCGCCGCCTGCCGCTGGCCCGCGCCGAATCGATCTATCGCCGCCTTTATTGGACTTCACCCGGTCTCGACCAGGTGGCGAAGCGCGCACCCCGTCTGGCCGGAGAGCTGTTCGACACCGGCGTGAATATGGGGACGGGCGTGGCGGCGGGTTTTCTGCAGCGCGCGCTCAATGCGCTCAATCGCGGCGCACACGACTATCCCGACCTGACGGCGGACGGGCGGATCGGTCCGGCGACGCTGGCCGCGCTCGACGCCTTTCTGCGCCATCGCGGTCCCGCGGGCGAGGTCGTGTTGCTCAAGGCGGTCGAGGCGCTCCAGGGCGAACGGTACCTCGAACTGGCCGAGCGGCGACCCGCCAATGAGGCGTTCCTCTATGGCTGGCTGGCGGACCGGCTGTCATGAGCGGGGAGAGCGATGTCTGGACCCGGCGAGCGCGGCCGAGCTTCCTCTATGTCATGTACGCGCTGCTGCTCTGGAGCATCCCGATGGGGGTGCTCGCCGGATGGCGGCCTGCGATGGCGGCGGCGATGATCCGCGGCATGGGCAGCTATCTGGCCGCGATTCCGGAGCCGCTCTACGCGCTCTTCGGCACCGGCTATCTGGGCTACACCGCCGCGCGCGAATGGGGGAAGCGGCGTCAGTAGAAGCGCGTGAGGGTCAGCTTGCGGTCCTGCCCGTCGCAGGTGCGCAGCGTCACGACCGTGCCGGGTTTGCCGATCGTCCAGCGCGCGATCGGGCTGTCGACATAGTCGCGGGGGATGGGCTGCCCGTCGATCGCGCAGATCGTGTCGCCTTCGTGCCAGCCGCTCGCTTCCGCCGGGCCGCCGCGCATGACGTGCAGGATGCGCAGCCGGTCACTCGCCACGCCCAGCAGCAGCCCGGCGGTCGAGCGTTGTGCGGGCGAATCGGCATGGGGGCCAGGCTTCAGGATCATCCGCCCCGCGCCGGGATCGAGCAGCACGCGATAGCGTTGCAGGAAGCCTGACCCGATCCGACCCGCCGCGCCGACCGATTCGCTGAAGCCCTGGGGCGGCTCGATCCGTACCTCCACCTCATGCGCGGTCAGCGTCCCCAGCCGGACGGTGGGCGCGATCGCTAGGTCGCTGACCGTGGCCCCCGCCAGGCCGAAGCCGATCGCGCTGGTCGTGGGCAGCCCGGTCAACCGCGCCGCACGCCACCCGGCCTGCGTTACGGTCAGCGCCGACCCGTCGCCGGTATCGACGATGATCGGCGACAGCCGCGCCGCACCCAGCCCGACGGCGCTTTCATAGACCCGCCGCTCGGCCGAAACCGTCAGCGGCGCGGTCGCCCCGGTAAACGGCATCCGGCCCGACGGGATCAGCCGGAAGCGCTTGGCCGCATAGTCGATGTCGAGCGCATGGGGGGCCAGCAGGTCGCGACCGACCAGCAGGTCGACCGCCGTCGTCTCCCCCGTCGCCAGCGCAGGCAACGGGGCGACGACCACGCCGCCGCCCTTGCGCGTCAGGCCACCCAGGCTGAGGGTGCGGGTCGGCATCCACCCGATCGCGACCGCCCCGCCGATCGCGCTCGCTTCGCCGCCGGGGCGCACCTTCGCCTTGCTGGCCAGGGGAGAGCTTTTCGACAACAGGCTGAAGCTCACGCCGGTGTCGAGGATCGCGGTGACGCTGCGCCCGTCGACGGTCATGGTAAAGCGGATCTGGTTGCCGGGCGTGAGTTGGAAAGGGATCCAGCGCGCCTCCGCGTCCGGCGCCAGCGTCGCGACGCCGGGATCGCGCGTGGCGGCGGCGATGACGTCCTCCTGCACCGCCGGAGTGGTCTTTGGCTCCCGTTGTGCCCTGGGCGCGATCATCGCAGCGGTCAGCAACAGGGGGATGGGGAGCAGATAGAGCAGACGACGCATCACGCCCCAACGCGTAGCGGATCGGGAAGCTGCGCGCGAGCCGGTCCCTTTGCGAAGGCGAGGCTGCTCCCGGGCATCGGGGAAATTTACCCATATCAAGGCTAGGATAGATATTAACCCGTTTTTGGGATAATAGAAAAATTAGCCCTATATTGGGTGAAAGCCATGGAGTGGATCCAATCTATGCCGTTCCTCGCCGTTCTCATGGGCGATCTTGTCGATAGCGAGAGGCACGATGATCCGCAGCGCCTCCATGCCGATTTCAACGAGGCCATCGACCGCCAGAACGCCTTGCTCGCCGCCGCGATCGCATCGCCGCTGACGGTCACATTGGGGGACGAATTCCAGGGGCTGCTACAGTCGCTGGTCGCTGCGGCGCGGGCGGCGCGAGAGATCCGGTTCGATCTGATGCGGCGGGCGGTCGATTGCCGGTTCGTGATCGGCCTGGTCGACCTCAAGACCGCCCTGAATCAGGAACGTGCCTGGAACATGATGGGGCCGGGCTTTGCGGCGGCGCGCGAACGGCTCGGCGAGAAGCGATCGGGGAACCGCTATCGCTTCTCCGTGCCCCAGGATGCGCTGCTCGAAACTCTGCTGGAAGCCATCGGCGCCAGTCTGACCGCCATCGAGCGCAACTGGTCGCAGGCCCAGCGCGACGTCGTCATCGCTCTTCTGGAGGGGGCCTCGATCGCGGAGGTGGCCCGGGCGCGCGATGTCGGCATTCCCAATGTCTATAAAGTGCGCAGCGCCGGCGATTATGATCTGTACACGACCGAATGGAATGCGGTTCAACAGGCGCTGGGAGCACTCGATCATCGCTACGGACTGCCGGGAGCAGACACTTGGTCCACATATTCCTTTACACCGGCATAGCGGTGTTCGCGCTGATCTGGGTCGGCAACGGCCTCTGCCGCGGGATTTTCAGCCTGGCGGGTCTGAAGGATTCGATCGCCCATCTGCCGGCGCCGGTGCATAGTGCGGGGCGCTGGATCGGGGCGTTCGAACGACTGATCCTGGCCGTGGGGATCATCGTGCACAGCTGGGAAATCCTGGCCGCAGTCATTGCGCTCAAGACGGTCGCGCGCTTCAAGGACATGGATGACCGCGCCTTTGCCGAATATTTCCTCGTCGGTTCGCTGTTCAGCATCTTCTGGACGATGATCGTGACCAGCGCCTGGCTGGCCTATGACCACCAGGTCGGCGGCGACGTCCGAAAGCACGCCGAACAATGGATGGGTATCGCGGCCGGGAAGGACTGATCCTTACAGACACGCCTCCAGCAGCGCCTTGTCGAACCCGAACTGCTTGGCCTTGTCCAGCGTATAGGGGCGCAGGCCCGCCGAGCGGTATTCGCCGATGATCTTCCCGTCCGTGCCCTCGTCCTGATATTCGAAGCTGAACAGCTCCTGGGTGACGATCACCGGGCCTTCCATGCCGATCACCTCGGTGATGTTGGTCACGCGGCGGCTGCCGTCGCGCAGGCGCTTGACCTGGATGACCATGTCGACCGAGTCGGCGATCTGGCGGCTGATCGCGTCCTTGGGGACCTTGATGTCGGACATCATCACCATATTCTCCATGCGGGCCAGCGCCTCGCGTGGGGAATTGGAGTGGAGCGTGCACATCGAGCCGTCATGGCCGGTGTTCATCGCCGCCAGCATGTCGAAACATTCGGCGCCGCGAATTTCGCCCAGGATGATCCGGTCGGGCCGCATACGCAGCGCATTGCGCACGAGGTCGCGGATGCTGATCTCGCCCTGGCCCTCGAGGTTGGCGGGGCGGGTTTCCAGCGGCAGCCAGTGTGGCTGTTGCAGGCGGAGTTCGGCCGCGTCTTCGATGGTCAGCACGCGCTCGCCCGGGTCGATCATCTTGGACAGGGCGTTCAGCATCGTCGTCTTGCCCGAGCCGGTGCCGCCCGAAATCACGACGTTGAACCGGCACGCGCCCGCGATCTTCAGGAGGGTCGCCATGTCATTGCTCATCGACCCGCCCGCCGCCATCATGTCGAGCGTGATCGGTTTCGCCGAGAATTTGCGGATCGAGATGGCGGTGCCGCGAAGCGACAGCGGCGGCACGATCACGTTGACGCGGCTGCCGTCCTTCAGGCGCGCATCGGCCAGCGGCGTGGTCTGGTCGACGCGGCGGCCGACCGAATTGACGATGCGCTGCGCGACCTGGAACAGATGCTCCTCGTCGCGGAAGCGGATATTGGCGAGTTCCAGCTTGCCCTTGCGCTCGACATAGGTCTGCTCGGGGCCATTGATCATGATGTCGGTGATGTCGGCATCGGCGAGCAGCTCCTCGAGCGGGCCCAGGCCCAGCAGCTCGTCGACCAGCACCTTTTCCAGCGCGAACTGCTCGCGCCGGTTGAGCGTCAGCTTCAGCTCGGCCAGCACTTCGCCGATGATCGGGCGGAATTCCTCGGCCAGCTCGTCCTTGCCCAGGGTCGCGGCGGCTTCCGGGTCGACGCGCTCCAGCAGGCGGGGGAGCACCTGTTCCTTGATCCGGTGGATCGACGCCTCGAATCCCTCGCCACGCGCGGGGGTGGGGTCGGCGGACGCGGCCTGGCGTTCGGCCAAGCGCTGCATCGCATCGGCGGCGGTGCCGGGCGGCGCATTGGGGGCAAGCGCGCTCAGCGGCGGGAATTGCTGCCCGCCCGTCGGCGGCGACTCGGCTTCGGGGCGTGGTGCCGGGCCCGGGCCGTGCATGGGCCGCGCCACGCCGAAGGCCGGGCGCCCACCCGGCGCACTACCCAAACCCTGACGGCGACCGAACGCGCTCATGCCCATTTTTCCCATGACATGGCATCGGGCTATAAATGGCAAGATTTACCAGATGCCTAACCGATCCCGGTTGCGGGGGGCGGAGCGGCCGGGATATGGCCCGATCCCGATGCTAAGCCGGTTCGTCTCCGTTTGCCTGTTGTCGGCCCTGCTGATGCTGGTCGGCCTGTGGCCCGTCGCGGCGCGCGCCGACGATATCGCCGCCACCGCGCGCGGCGTGGTGCGGGTCGTGACCATCGCGATGGTCGACGATCAGGTCGCCGGATTCGGCCATGGATCGGGCTTTGCCGTCGCGCCCAACCGGATCGTCACCAACGCGCATGTCGTCGAACTGGCCGAGCGCTATCCCGACAATGTCGTGATCGGGGTCGTGCCCTCGGAAGGCAGCAAATCCTATCAGGGGCGGGTCATCGCCTATGATGCGCGCCGCGACCTGGCGTTGATCGAGGTGAGCGAGGCCAAGCTGCCCCCCGCCGCGCTGTTCACCGGCCCGGTGACGGAGGGGGACCAGGTGATCGCGCTGGGCTATCCCGGCAATGTCGACCTGGCGACGGCGCAGTCGGCGGCGGACTATATCCGCCCGCTATCGCCCGTCCGGTCGCAGGGTGTTGCCTCGGGCCGCCGCGCGCTGACGGGGATCGAGGTGCTGCTCCATACCGCCAGCATCGCGCGCGGCAATTCGGGCGGGCCGCTGCTCGATCCGTGCGGGCGGGTGATCGGGGTCAATTCGGCGCTGACCCGCGCCGATGACGGCGATTCGACCTTCGGCTTCGCGATCGCCGATACCGAGCTGATGGCGTTCCTGCGCGCCGCCAAGCAGCCTTATACGTCGGTCGGCGTGCCATGCACCTCGATCGAGGAGCGGCTGCGCGAGGATAGCGCGGCCGATGCCAAGGCGGTCGCCGATGCCGCCGCCGCCAAGCGGGACGAGGCCAATGCCGCCGCCTTTCGCCGCGAAGAGGCGCTGAACGCCGCGCGCGCCCAGGCGGAACGGCTGCGCGAGAATGTCATGGCGGTCGCCGCCCTGCTGCTGGTCGCGGGTGCGCTGGTGATCGGCGGCGCGGGGCTGCTCGAAACGCGCGGGCGCCGGCGTCACGCGGTCATCGCGGTCTCGATCGGCGGCGTCGCGGTCGTCGCGGCGGTCGTCGTCTTCCTGCTGCGCCCCTCGGCGGAGGTCAGCCTGCCGCGCGAGGTGATGGCGACGACGCCCGGCATGGCCGCGCCGGGAGCGGCGATCGGGCCGCTGCTGTGTACGCTTCAGCCCGACCGCAGCCGGATCACCGTGTCCTCGACCGCCGAAACGCGGCTCGACTGGGGTGCCAATGGCTGCGCCGATGGCCATGTCCAGTATCTGGAGGGCGAGGGCGGCTGGCAGCGGATCATCGTGCCCGACGAGGAGCCGACGGTGACGGTCGCGCGCTTCGATCCGGTCACGCGCACCTATACCCAGACGCGCTACATGATGCCCGCCGCGTCGATGGAGGCGATCCGCAAGCTGGAACAGCCGACCACGCCCAAGGGCTGTGTGAAGACCGACAAGGCGCTGCAAAATCTGGAAGGCGTACAGGCCCAGATCCGCCAGCAGCTGCCGCCGCTGCCCAATGAGAAGCTCGTCTATAGCTGCCGGTCGGGTCGCTGAGCGAATGGGGCTTGCCCCGGCTCCGCCGATCCGGTGAGATGCGACGGTGCTTGAAGCGGCTTGGGAGGGCCGGGTGATGACGAAGGGGGGACTGCGCGTCCGTCGCTGGATGGCGGCCGCGATGACGATGCTGGGCATGGGCGTGTCGGCGGCGCCCGCCCAGGCCGAGTGGCGCGAGGCCCATGCGCGGCACTTCATCCTCTATGGCAACATGTCCGAAGAGGCGATCCGCGCGATGGCGACGCGGCTGGAGCAGTTCGACGGCGTCCTGCGCTATTTCTACAGGATTCCGGAGGTCGAGGGCGCGGAAAGCAATCCCGTTACCGTCTATGTCGTGCCGAACGAGGCGGCGGTCCGGCGGCTCTACGGCAAGGGTGGCGACCACATCGCGGGCTTCTATAACGGCCGGGTGTCAGGATCGGTCGCTTTCACCCCGATCCGTGGCGAGGGTGAGGGGCTGAATGCGTTGCAGCCCCAAACCGTGCTGTTCCACGAATATGCCCATCATTTCCTGCTGGGCAATACGGCCCAGGCTTATCCGGCCTGGTTCTCGGAGGGGTTTGCCGAGTTCGCCGGTACCGCGCGATTCGACCGCACTGGGGTTATGGTCGGCGTCGCGGCACAGCACCGCGCCTTCGGCCTGTTGGACAGCAGCAAGCTGCCGATCGAAACGCTGTTCGATTCCTCGCGTCGCAAGCTCAGCCCCGAGGAAACCGACCAGGTCTATGGCCGGGGTTGGCTGCTCACCCATTTCACGATGTTCAATGCCGCCAACATGGCGAAGTTCAACACCTATCTGAGACTGCTCAACACCGGCACGCCCAGCATCGCGGCGGGGAACCAGGCCTATGGCTCGCTAAAGGATCTGGATCGCGATCTCGGCAAATATCTGGGACGCAGCACTATTCCCGGCGTCCTCGTCCCCTTCGAGCGGTTGCCCAAGCCGAGTGTCGCCGTGCGCGTGCTGAGCCCGGGCGAGCAGGCGATGATCGGGTTTCGGATGCAGTCCGACCGGGGCGTGGACGACAAGAGCGGCAAGGATCTCTATGCCCGGGCCGCCCCCGTCGCGGCGGCCCATCCGCAGGATGCGGTCGTTCAGGGCTGGCTGGCCGAGATGGCCTATGATGCTGGCGAGGACGCAGCCGCCGAGGCGGCGGTGGACCGGGCGCTGGTGGCGGACCCGAAGTCGCAACAGGCTCTGCTCTATAAGGGATTGATCCACCTCCGCCGTGCCGAGGCCGGGCACAGCCATGACCCGAAGGTCTGGGAGGAGGCCCGCAGCTGGGTCGTCAAGGCGAACCGCGCCGACCCTAATGCGGCCGAGCCGCTGGCGGTCTTTTATCGCAGCTTCCGGATGGCGGGAGAGAAGCCGCGCCAGTCGGCTGTACTGGGGCTGGAACGCGCCTTTCAGCTGGTGCCCCAGGACCAGGGGCTGCGCTTCATGCTGGCGATGCAGAATATCGAGACCAAGGACATCGACATGGCAAAGGCCTTGCTGCGGCCGCTGGCTTTCGATCCGCATATGCCGCCCGACAATCCCGCGGCGCAGCTGCTGGCGTCGCTGGACAAGGGCGATGGCGGCGATGTGCAAAAGGCGATGGCCAAGATGTCGGGGCCGGGCGCCAGCGAATAAGGCGCGTCAGGCGGTCGTTCGCCAGGCCCGCGACACCGCTTCGATAAAGGCGGTGCGGCGGGCGGGCTCGGCGAGCAGCGGGTCGGGCAGGGGTGTCGCGGCGATAAGGTCCGCCAGACGATCGCCGGCCGCGACGTTGGCGGGGCGCAGCGTGGCGGCGGGAAACAGCGCCTCCAGGCGACCCGCATCCTCCCCGAACGCGATCCGCGCCAGCCCGCGCGCCGTCGCCGCGATCAGCAGCGGTCCGAGCGGGGAGGCGGCGATGCACCATTCGATCGTCTCACCCTCGCCACCGCGCCGCCACCGGCCCGGCGCCATGCCCAGCCGTTGTTCGCTGTCGGCATAAAAGCGGCTCGGCCCGGCATAGCCCGCCTCGTACAGCGCCCGCGTCACGCTCGACTCGCCCGCCAGCGCCCGTTCGGCCCGCCCGGCGCGCAGGGCGCGGGCATAGGCGGCGGGGGTGACGCCGGTCGCGCGCTTGAACAGGCGGTGGAAATGATGGGCGGCATAACCGACCCGTGCGGCGAGGTCGGCGAGTGGCGGGGCCTCGTCCGCCGCCTCCAGGATCGCGATCGCCGCCGCCACTGCCTGCCGGTCGCGGGCAACCGCATCGGGCTGGCACCGCAGACAGGCGCGAAAGCCCGCCGCCCGCGCGCCCTCGGCCGAGGCATGGAAGCGGACATGGTCGCGCCGGGGGCGCCGGGCGGCACAGCTGGGGCGGCAATAGATGCCGGTCGTCTCGACCGCGACGACGAACTGCCCATCCGCCGACCGGTCGCGGCGGGCAAAGGCGTCCCAGGCGGCATCCTCGTCGATGGGCAAAGGGCTATGGGCGTTCATGGCGGCGATCCTGCCAGAAGCCGCTGTGGCATTCATCCCACGGCTTGCGGCCAAAGCCGTTAAATTGGCGTCACCGACCTGTCACAAGTTGCGCCACGCAGCTTGCATCCCATGGTTCCCGATGCTAACCGCCCGCCAACCCATCGGAGGCGCGTTTTTCGCGCCCCGTTTCCCATGGGGCCAACCCGTTCGTTGTTCGAGGAATTCGCATCCGTGGAGATGTCCGGCGGTACTATAAGCGGCACAGGCGGCATCCAGGCGAGCCTGGGTGGTCGTTATGCGCTCGCGCTGTTCGAAACGGCTGAGCAGAGCCGTTCGATCGACACGATCGAGGCGAGCCTCGTGACCCTGCGCGATGCGCTGGCCACGAACAAGGACCTGGTCGCGCTGACCAAGAGCCCGGTCGTGGCGCGCGGGGCCGCCGTCAAGGCGATCCTGGCGGTCGCCGACACGCTGGGCCTGGACGGGGTGACCAAGAATTTCCTCGGCGTCCTTGCCGAGAATCGGCGCCTCTCGGCGCTGCCGCAGATCATCCGTGCCTTCCGCCAGCTGGCCAGCCGCCATCGCGGCGAGGTCGCGGCCGAAGTGACGAGCGCCCACCCGCTGACCGAGAGCCAGGTCGCCGAGCTGAAGCAGCAGCTGCGCACCCGCGTCGGGCGCGAAGTGTCGGTCGACCTGTCGGTCGATCCCGACCTGCTCGGCGGGCTTGTCGTCCGCATCGGTTCCCAGATGATCGATAGCTCGATCCGCACCCGTTTGAATGCGCTCGCCAGCGCGATGAAAGGCTGACGTTCCCATGGATATCCGCGCCGCAGAAATCTCCAAGGTCATCAAGGACCAGATCGCCAATTTCGGCACCGAGGCCCAGGTCAGCGAGACCGGCCAGGTGCTGAGCGTCGGTGACGGCATCGCGCGCATCTACGGCCTCGACAATGTTCAGGCGGGCGAGATGGTCGAGTTCGCCAATGGCGTGCAGGGCATGGCCCTGAACCTCGAGGCCGACAATGTCGGCGTCGTGATCTTCGGCTCGGACGCCGAGATCAAGGAAGGCGACACCGTCAAGCGCACCGGCACCATCGTCGACGTGCCGGTCGGCCGTGGCCTGCTGGGCCGCGTCGTGGACGGTCTGGGCAACCCGATCGACGGCAAGGGCCCGATCGAGGCGACCGAGCGTCGCCGCGTCGAGGTGAAGGCGCCGGGCATCATCCCGCGCAAGGGCGTGCATGAGCCGGTCCAGACCGGCCTGAAGGCGATCGACGCCCTCGTCCCCGTCGGTCGTGGCCAGCGCGAGCTGATCATCGGCGACCGTCAGACCGGCAAGTCGGCCGTCGCGATCGACGCCTTCATCAACCAGAAGACGGTCAACGCGGGCACCGACGAATCGAAGAAGCTCTACTGCATCTACGTCGCCGTGGGTCAGAAGCGCTCGACCGTGGCGCAGCTCGTCAAGACGCTCGAAGAGAATGGCGCGATGGAATATTCCATCGTCGTCGCCGCGACCGCTTCGGAGCCCGCGCCGCTGCAGTTCCTGGCGCCCTATACCGGCACCGCGATGGGCGAGTATTTCCGCGACAACGCGATGCACGCGCTGATCGTGTTCGACGATCTGTCGAAGCAGGCCGTTGCGTACCGCCAGATGTCGCTGCTGCTGCGCCGTCCGCCGGGCCGTGAAGCGTACCCTGGCGACGTCTTCTATCTGCACAGCCGTCTGCTCGAGCGTGCGGCTAAGATGAACGATGCCAACGGCGCCGGTTCGCTGACCGCGCTGCCGATCATCGAGACCCAGGCGGGCGACGTGTCGGCCTACATCCCGACCAACGTGATCTCGATCACCGACGGCCAGATCTTCCTCGAAACCGACCTGTTCTTCGCGGGCATCCGCCCGGCGATCAACGTCGGCCTGTCGGTCAGCCGCGTCGGCTCGGCCGCGCAGACCAAGGCGATGAAGAAGGTGTCGGGCTCGATCAAGCTCGAGCTGGCCCAGTATCGCGAAATGGCCGCCTTCGCGCAGTTCGGCTCGGACCTCGACGCCTCGACGCAGAAGCTGCTGAACCGCGGTGCGCGCCTGACCGAGCTGCTCAAGCAGCCGCAGTTCAACCCGCTGCCCTTCGAAGAGCAGACGGCGTCGATCTTCGCGGGCACCAACGGCTATATCGACAATGTGCCGGTGGCGCAGGTCGTCCGCTACGAAGCGGCGATGCTGGCTTACCTGCGCAACGATCACGCCGATGTGCTGGCGATGATCCGCGACACCAAGGATCTGGGCGACGAGGCCAAGGGCAAGCTCAAGGCCGCGCTCGACCAGTTCGCGAAGATCTTCGCGTAAGACGGCATTCTAGCCCTCTCCCCCCCGGGGAGAGGGTTGGGTGAGGGGCGCCACAGAGGCCGTCTCACCCGTGGCAGCCCCTCACCCCGGCCCTCTCCCCAGTGGGGAGAGGGAGAAGAAGGACTAAGATGGCGTCCCTCAAGGCCCTCAAGATCCGGATCAACTCGGTCAAGTCGACCCAGAAGATCACCAAGGCGATGAAGATGGTCGCCGCCGCCAAGCTGCGCCGGGCGCAGGACGCGGCGCAGAACGGCCGTCCCTATGCCGAGCGTCTCGAAGCGGTGATGGCCGGCATGGCCGCGCGCGTGGGCGGCGTCGGTGCGTCGCCGCTGCTGGCGGGCACCGGTAAGGACGATGTCCAGCTGCTGGTCGTCGCCACCTCGGAGCGTGGCCTGGCGGGTGCGTTCAACACCAACATCGTCCGCGCCGCACGCCGCAAGGCCGAAGAGCTGCAGGCGCAGGGCAAGACGGTGAAGTTCTACCTCGCGGGCAAGAAGGGGCGCGTGCTGAAGCGCTTCTTCCCGGGCGCGATCCTCGCCGACCATGACATGAGCGCGATCAAGGCGCCCAAGTTCGACGACGCGCGCGTGATCGCCGACGACCTGATCGCCCGCTTCGAGCGTGGCGAGTTCGACGTGGCGCATCTGTTCTACTCGAAGTTCGTCTCGGCGCTGGTGCAGGACCCGGTCGCGCAGCAGCTGATCCCGGTGCCGATGCCCGCGCCGAGCAAGGCCGAGACCTCGGTCGAGGCGGTCGCCGAGTTCGAGCCGAGCGAAGAGGACATCCTCGACGCGCTGTTGCCACGCAACGTCGCTGTGCAGATTTTCCGCGCGCTGCTGGAGAACCAGGCCGGTTTCTACGGCTCGCAGATGAACGCGATGGACAATGCCACGCGCAATGCGGGCGACATGATCCGCCGTCTGTCGATCCAGTATAACCGCACGCGTCAGGCCGCGATCACCACCGAGCTGGTCGAGATCATCTCGGGCGCCGAGGCGCTCTGATGAAGCGCGCGCTCCTTCTGGGCCTCACGGTCGCTCTGGCCGGATGCGGCCAGGCGTCCGACCAGAAGGAGACGCCCAAGGCTTCGCCGACGCCGTTCGTGAAGGGCGGCTGGGCGACCGTGTTGGGCAATGCGCTCGAGACGGTCAGCCTGCTCGACCGGATGGGCTTTCGCATGAGCGGTTATGCGCCGGTCGATGGCGTTACCCGCGCGATCGCACAGGCTACGCCGATGGCCGATCCGTCGGTGACGCCGATCAACATGGCCAATCTGCTCGTCGAGGGCGACGCGAAGACGCTGAACACGCTTCGCTTCTCGCTCGACATCGTCAATCTCGACACCAGCCCGTTCGCCAAGACGCAGTTCATCCGCTGGGTGACCAAGCCGATGGATCAGCTGGGTCTGGACGGCAAGGATGCGGTTGCGGCCGCGATCCAGACCGAAAGCGCCACCACCGGCCATCTGACCGGCGCCGATTACCGTGTTACCCGTGACAAGATCGACGGTGGCCGCCGTCTGGTCGTGACCTTTACCCGCCCCGAAGCTATGTCGGGCTCTACCGAACCAAGGAAGCAATGATGGCAACCGCCGCTGAGGACATCCGGCCGACCACGGCCACCAACAATGTCGGCACGATCGCCCAGGTCATCGGCGCGGTCGTCGACGTTCACTTCCCCGAGAACCTGCCCGCGATTCTGTCGGCGCTGGAGACGGATAACAACGGCACCCGTCTGGTGCTCGAAGTCGCGCAGCATCTGGGCGAGAACACCGTCCGCACGATCGCGATGGACACGACCGAGGGCCTGACCCGCGGCCAGACCGTGACCGACACCGGCGCGCAGATCCGCGTGCCCGTCGGCCCCGCGACGCTCGGCCGCATCCTGAACGTCGTCGGCGAGCCGATCGACGAGCGCGGCCCGGTCGCCACCGACCTGCGCGCCCCGATCCACGCCAAGGCGCCCGAGTTCATCGAGCAGTCGACCGAGAGCGCGATCCTGGTCACCGGCATCAAGGTCATCGACCTTCTCGCGCCGTACGCCAAGGGCGGCAAGATCGGCCTGTTCGGCGGCGCGGGCGTCGGCAAGACGGTTCTGATTCAGGAACTGATCAACAACATCGCCAAGGGCCATGGCGGCACCTCGGTGTTCGCGGGCGTCGGTGAGCGGACCCGCGAGGGCAACGACCTGTATCACGAATTCCTCGACGCGGGCGTCATCGCCAAGGACGCCGAGGGCAACGCGATCAGCGAGGGCTCGAAGGTCGCGCTGGTGTATGGCCAGATGAACGAGCCGCCGGGCGCCCGCGCCCGCGTCGCGCTGTCGGGTCTGACCATCGCGGAATATTTCCGCGACCAGGAAGGCCAGGACGTGCTGTTCTTCGTCGACAACATCTTCCGCTTCACCCAGGCGGGTGCGGAAGTGTCGGCGCTGCTCGGCCGCATTCCCTCGGCCGTGGGCTATCAGCCGACCCTGTCGACCGACATGGGCGCGCTGCAGGAGCGCATCACCTCGACCAACAAGGGCTCGATCACCTCGGTGCAGGCCGTGTACGTGCCTGCCGACGACTTGACCGACCCGGCGCCGGCCACCTCGTTCGCGCACTTGGACGCGACGACCGTGCTCAACCGCGCCATCTCGGAGCTGGGCATCTACCCGGCCGTCGACCCGCTCGACTCGACCAGCCGCGTGCTGGAGCCGCGCATCGTCGGTCAGGAGCATTATGAGACGGCGCGTGCGGTCCAGTCGCTGCTCCAGCGCTACAAGGCGCTGCAGGACATCATCGCGATCCTGGGCATGGACGAGCTGTCCGAAGAGGACAAGCTGACCGTGACCCGCGCCCGCAAGATCCAGCGCTTCCTGTCGCAGCCCTTCCACGTCGCGGAAGTCTTCACCGGCATCTCGGGCAAGTTCGTCCAGATCGAAGACACGATCCGTTCGTTCAAGGCGGTGGTCGACGGCGAGTATGACCATCTGCCGGAAGCGGCCTTCTACATGGTCGGCGGCATCGACGAAGCCGTCGCCAAGGCCGAGAAGCTGGCGCAGGACGCGTGATCCTCGCTGCGGCATTCGCGGTAATGGCGCAGGCGTCGCAGCCTGTCGCCGTTCCCGCAGATGCCGCAACGACGGGAATTGCCGCCGCGTTACAGACCTGTGAAGTATGGCTGATGCGTCCGGCGACCTGGGCTGGGTCGATCGACGGCTTTCCTGACAAGGCAGGCCTTACCGGCAGGATCGTTGCACGCCCGTCCATACCGGACGCCGTTACGCCACCTGCCGGTTGGCTGCCCGCACCGCATTATTGGTATGCGGGGGCCGGACCGGGTGGTTTGTTCGTCACAGTTTCGGATACCCGCCCACTCTGCCACGTGATTGGCGGATCGAGCGAGGACCTGCAACCTGCCGTCGAAGCCGTCCTGGCACAGTCTGGTTTCAAGACCAGTTGGTCGGCGCGCGAAGACAAGAGCAATGGCGACATGCGCACGACACGTTATGTGAGTACGGTCGATCCGCATGTGTGGATGATGGTTTCACGGGCCGCAAAGCCTGGTGAGCGCAGGGATCGCCCGCAGATCGCCATTACGGCGCAAATGGACGTTGAGAGATAATATGCTGCACTTCGAACTCGTCACGCCCGAAAAGCTCCTCCGCTCGGAGGAGGTGCATATGGTGGTCGTCCCCGGCACCGAGGGCGATTTCGGCGTGCTGGAGGGCCATGCGCCCTTCATGTCGACCATCCGCGACGGCGCGATCCAGGTGTACCGCACCGACAAGGGCGAGCCGGAATCGATCCAGATCCGTGGCGGTTTCGCCGAGGTGGGGCCGAAGGGCCTGACCGTGCTGGCGGAACATGCGGGGTAAGGGGTTTTCCTTGCCTGGGTTTTGAAACGGTCGCGGTGGAAGCCGCGGCCGTTTTTGTTTGTGGTGGGGCGAAGGCCAAGGGAAAAGCTCGACCCCATGCACGCCCCTCCCGCAGGCGGGAGGGGATGGGGGAGGGAAGGCCGCAAGCGAAGGTCTCGGTGAGACTCCATGCCCTCCCCCAACCCCTCCCGCTTGCGGGAGGGGCGTAAGAACACATTTCCTCCCGCAGGCGGAGGGGAGGAAGAAGGATCGGGAGTTACAAAAAGCTATACGGATCCACATCCACGGCGACCCGCACCTTCGCGGACCATTCCAACCCGCCCAGCCACTCCCGGATCACATCCTGCACCGCCAGCGCGCGCCTGGCATGGATCAGCAACCGAAACCGATGCCGTCCGCGCAGCATCGCCAGCGGGGCGGGGGCGGGGCCGAAGACGTGCATCCCGTCCACCTTGGGCGCCGCGCGTGCGATCAGTCCGGCGGTGGATTGCGCCGCGCCTTGATCCTCCGACGACACGATGATCGCGGCATAGCGGCCGAAAGGCGGCGCATCCGCATCCCGCCTTGCTTCCGTCTCCGCCGCGTAGAAAGCCTCGGCATCGCCCGTGACCAGGGCCTGCATCACCTGCGCCTTGGGGCTGTGCGTCTGGATGAAGACATGCCCCGGCTTGGCTCCGCGCCCCGCGCGCCCCGAGACCTGGCGGATCTGCTGAAAGGTCCGCTCCGCCGCGCGCAGGTCGCCGCCGTCCAGCCCCAGATCGGCGTCGATCACCCCGACCAGGGTCAGATTGGGGAAGTGATAGCCCTTGGTAATCAGCTGCGTGCCGACGACGATGTCGATATCGCCCGCCTCCATCCGCCCGACGAACTCGGCCGCTTTGGCGGGGGACCAGATGGTGTCGGAGGTGACGACCGCGATCTTCGCCTCGGGGAACAGCGCGGTGGCCTCGTCCGCGATCCGCTCGACGCCGGGGCCGCAGGCGACCAGCGTGTCCTCGCCATCGCATTCGGGGCAGGCGCGCGGGGTGGGCAGGACATGGCCGCAATGATGACAGGCCAGCCGCCGGACCAGCCGATGCTCGACCATCCAGGCGGTGCAGTTGGGGCATTGGAACCGGTGCCCGCAGGTCCGGCACAGGGTCAGCGGGGCATAGCCGCGCCGGTTAAGATAGAGCAGCGACTGTTCGCGCTTCTCCAGCACCGCCTTCATCGCGGCGACCAGCTTGGGCGCGATCCAGCGGCCGCGCTCGGGCGGGTCCTGGATCAGGTCGATCGCCTCGATCGTCGGCATCTGGGCGGGCCCGAAGCGGCCGGGCAGCTTGACCTCGGTATAGCGGCCCAGCGCCACCTGCTGGCGCGTTTCGATGGCGGGGGTGGCGGAGGCGAGGATGACCGGGCAGGGCTCGAACTTGCCGCGCATCACCGCCACGTCGCGGGCATGGTAATGGACGCCGTCTTCCTGCTTGAAGCTGGTCTCATGCGCTTCGTCGACGACGATCAGGCCGAGATTGCGATAGGGCAGGAACAGCGCCGAGCGCGCGCCGACCGTCACCAGCCCCTGGCCGCTGGCGATGGCCCGCCAGGCGCGCCGCCGCTGCGAGGAACGCAGGCCCGAATGCCACGCCACCGGCTCGCAGCCGAAGCGGTCGTGGAAGCGCTTCAGGAACGGCTCGGTCAGCGCGATTTCGGGGAGCAGGACCAGAACCTGTCGCCCCTCTGCAACGGCCTGAGCCACCGCCTCGAAATAGACCTCGGTCTTGCCCGATCCGGTCACGCCATCGAGTAGCACCGGCTGAAAGCTGTGCGATGCGACGCCCGCGACCAATATGTCCGCCGCCGCGCGCTGGTCGTTCGACAGGACGGGGCGGTGATGGTCCGGGTCGGGCAGGGGGAAGGGGCTGTCGATATCGACTTCGACGCCTTCGATCGCGCCGTTCTTCACCAGGCCCCGTATGACGGCGTCGGAGACATCGGCCATCGTCGCCAACTCGCGGATCAGGCCCTGGCGGTCGCCGATCCGCTCCAGCGCCTGCGCGCGCTGCGGCGTAAGACGGTCGGGGACATGGCCGGTGACGCGATATTCGGTGACGGTCCGCGCGCCCTCCAGCGCGGAGGTGGAGGACAGCGCCATCCGCACCACCGCGGCGGGCGGCGCGAGATAATAGTCCGCCGTCCACTCGATCAGCCGCCGGAGCGCATCGGGAAGGGGCGGCGCGTCGGCCACGCCGAGCAGCGGGCGCAGGCGATTGTCGCCGACCTCGGCATCGGAGGGCATCCGCTCGGGCTCCCACACCACGCCTAGCAGCTGGCGGGGACCGAGCGGCGCGACGACGATCGACCCCGGCTCGACCGTCATCCCATGGGGCACACGATAGTCGAGGGGGCCGAGCGCAGAGTTCAGGACAAGGACGCGGGCGCGCGAGGACATGTCCCCGCTATATGGGGCCGTGGGCCGGGTAGGGAAGGGCCGGTGTCGTCGCGCGCGGGTGCGTCAGCGGAACGGATTGTGCCGGGGCGCGGGCGTCTTGCCGTCGAACATACGGAACAGCGTCCATTCCTCGACGATCTTCTTGCCCGGCAGGTAACACAGGCCGATCGTCCCGCCATCGGCCAGCCTGGCGGGGACCGATCGACCGCCCATCTTCGTGCAGAAGACCGAGGCCGGGTTGGCTATGGTCGCAGCGGCAGCGGGCATGGCCAGCCCCGCGACAGCGATCCCGAGAGCGACGAAAACGGCCTTATGCACCATCACGATCTCCCTTGATGAGATCCGGCTGGTGAACCGACGCGGCTGAACGCGGGATGACGCCGCACGGGCGCTGGTTCACTTCTTCGCCCGGCGTCGGTCGCCCTGGCGTCGCTCGCCCACCCGGTCGCGTTTGGCGGCGTAGAGGCGGCTATCGGCATGATGCATGAAATCGCGCACCGTCCGGCATTCTTCGGGGCGCAGGGTCACGCAGACGGTGCCCGCGCAACTCATCGTCAGCCCGTCGACCGTGATCGAGACGGCGAGCAATGCCTCGATTCGTTCGCGAAGCCCATCCGGCTCGGCAAGCAGCGCGGGGTCCCCGACGATCACGCCGAACTCGTCCCCGCCCAGCCGCGCGACGAAGCACCCTTCCAGCCAATCGGAGCGCAGCCGCTCGCCGACGATGCGCAGCACCTCGTCCCCCGCCAGATGCCCCAGCGTGTCGTTGACCAGCTTGAACCCGTCCAGGTCGATCAGCACCAGGCCCAGCGGCGTCGCCGCGTCGATCGACCGGGCGATCGCGGCCTCCAGCGCGCGGTCATAGGCGGCGCGGTTGGACAGGGCGGTGAGCATGTCGGTGTCGGCATTGCGGCGCAACTGGGTCTCCAGCGCATGGCGCTCGGTCACGTCCTGGAACATGCCGACCAGGCCGTGGGGCTGGCCGTTCTGCATCTCGCGCTCGCCCATCACCCGGACGCGACGCTTGCGGCCGAGCGCAGTGACGAAATCAAGCTCGATGTCGAACGGGTCGCCGGTGCGGATCGTGTCCTGGATCGTCGTGCGCAGGATGGTGCGGGACTGGGGCGGGTAATAGGACAGCCCCTGTTCGACCGAGAAGGTCTGGCCCGGCGGCAGTTCGTGGATGCGATAGACGCCCTCCGACCACATCGCTTCGTTGGTTTGCAGCACGATTCGCCAGGATCCGATCAGCGCCAGCCGTTCCACCTGGCGGACGGTGCGCTCCTTGGCGCGCAGATCCTCGGCCTGGCGTTCGCTGAGCTCGGCCATGCTGTTCGCCCGCTTGGCGATGGCCCGCGCGGCGATCAGCGCCTCGGCCAGCCGGGCGAGGTGGCGCAGCGTCTGCTCGCCGACGGGGTTCAGCGACCGGGGGTTAGCATCCATGACGCACAGCGAGCCGATCGCCTGGGGCGATCCGTCCAGATCGGGCACCCGGATCGGCATTCCGGCATAGAATCGCGTTCCCGGTTCGCCGACGACGAAGGGATTGACCGCGAAGCGCGGGTCGTGGGCCAGATCGGGGACGATCATCAGGTCGGGCGATCGGATGGTCTGGTCGCAAAAGGCGACGTCGCGCGGCATCTGGCGGGGCAGATCGCCGACCGCCGATTTGACCCAGAAGCGGTCGCGATCGGCCAGGGTCAGCGCCGCGACCGGACAGCCCAGCATGTCGGCCGCCAGCGAGACGAGCGCGTCGAATTCCGCCTCCGGCTCGCTGTCGAGCAGCGCATGGGCCTGGAGCGTGGCCAGGCGGCGCTCCTCATCGAATGACGGGGCGAAGGGGAAAGGGGCGGCCATCATGATACCCGCAGCCATAACCTGGATAGTTGTAGAAATCCTAAAAATGGATTGAAACGGCGCGCTTTTTTCATCCGCTATCGGTTCGATCACGGAGGTGCGGCGCGCGCGGCGGGCGACCGAGGAGCGGATGACGTATTTGTCACATTATGGTCACCCCGGGGTAGGCCGGTTGAATGTAGCGCTTGGACCACGGAGTTCAGAGAGCTCGGCGCCCGACACTCCCGGGGGTGCCGTCGGGGCCGGCGGAGAGCGCGCTTTCCGCCGGCCTTTTCATGACGGCCGGGACGGCGCGGCGGGCTCATCCGACCTGAACATCCTTTTAAGAATGACAGTCGCCCAATGAGGGAGCAGACGAGCCGATGAGCCGCAAGATCCTGATCGTCGAAGATGATGCCTCCACTGCGGCCTATGTCGCCAAGGGGCTGGCCGAGGCGGGTTATGCCGTGGAGCAATGCGGAGACGGCCGCGACGGCCTGTTCCTGGCGAGCGAAGGCATTTTCGACCTGATCATCGCCGACCGGATGCTGCCCCGCCTGGACGGCTTGGCGATGGTCAGCGCGATCCGCGCGGCGGGCATCTCGACGCCCGTGCTGATCCTGTCGGCGCTGGCGACGGTGGACGACCGGGTCGACGGGCTGAAGGCGGGGGCCGACGATTATCTATGCAAGCCCTTCTCCTTCGCCGAGCTGTCGGCGCGGATCGAGGCGCTGGTCCGCCGCTCGGACCGTTCCGCCTCGGAGCCGACGCGGACCAAGCTGAGCGTTGGCGATCTGGAAATCGACCTGCTGGCGCGTACCGTCACCCGCGCGGGCAAGATCATCCCGGTCGGCGCGCGCGAGTTCAACCTCCTCGAATTCCTCGCCCGCCATGCCGGGCAGGTCGTGACCCGCACCATGATGCTGGAGAAGATCTGGAATTATCATTTCGACCCAGGTTCGAACGTGGTCGACGTTCATATCGGGCGGCTCCGGCGCAAGCTGGAGGAGGGATTCGGCAGCCCGATCCTGCATACGGTGCGCGGCGCGGGCTATAGGCTGGCCGTCGAAGGGTGAGGGCACGACTGACGATTTCGGCGCGGATCGCGCTGCTGTCGGTCGCATTGGCCCTGCTGTCCAATCTGGTGCTGGTGGGGTTCATCTGGAAACAGACCAGCGCCGACGCGGTCGCGGCCCTGCACCGCGAGATCGTGGAACAGGCCGATGCGTTGCGCGCGGTCTGGCGCACGGGCGCGCTGCCCGCCCTGGCCGATGCGATCAAGGAAGCGCGCGAGCCGGGCGACGTCACGCTGGTCCTGGCCATTTTCGATCCCCAGGGGCACCGCATCGCGGGCTATGCGCCGCGTCATCTGGCGGTGCCGCTGGCCGATACGCCGTTCCGGATCGCGGTGCTGGGCCGCGACGGCGTCTGGGCATCGCGCGAGGCGGGATACACGCTCCACCCGATCGGACCCGACTGGCTGCTGGTCGGACGGCCGCTCGACCTGATCGAGGCGCAGCAGGTGGCGATCGAGCGCGCGCTGGCGCTTGCGGTGGCCCTGTCGCTGATGCTCGGGATCGGGACCGGGTTGTTGCTCGCCCATTATGTCGCGGGGCGGCTCAACACGATCGTGTCGGTGATCGACGCCGCGGGCGAGGGCGACCTGTCGCGGCGCGTCTCGCTGGTGCGGGCGGGGAACGACGCCAATAACAGCGGGGGCGATGCGTTCGACCGGCTGGCCGAGCGGCTGAACGCCATGCTGGGCAAGATCGAGCAGCTGATGGCCGAGCTGCGCGTCGTCACCGACAGCCTGGCACACGACCTTCGCTCGCCGCTCGCGCGCCTGCGGACCAAGACCGAGCAGGCGGTGCTGATCGCCGATCCCCACCAGCGCGAGGCGGCGCTGGGCGGCCTGCTGGTCGAAACTGACCTCATCATGCGCATGTTGACCATGGTGATCGAGATCAGCCGGTCCGAGTCGGTGACGCGCGACCGCTTCACCCTGGCCTCGCCTGCCGAACTGGTCGAGGAGATCGGCGAACTCTATGCGCCGCTCGCCGAGGAGGCGGGCATCCGCTTCCTGATCGAGATAGAGGTGCGGCCCGCGCCGCTGCCGCTCCACCGCGAACTGATGAGCCAGGCGCTGTCGAACCTGATCGACAATGCGCTGAAACATGGCGGATCGGGCGGGCAGGTGACGCTTCGGCTGAGCGAGGCGGTCGACGGCATCATCTTCCAGGTCGAGGATCGCGGCCCCGGCATCGCCCAGGCGGACCGGGCGCAGGCGCTGAAGCGCTTCGGGCGACTCGATGCGGCCCGCACGACGCCGGGGGCGGGGCTGGGCATGGCGCTGATCGAGGCGGTGGCGCGGCTGCATGGCGGCCGATTCGAGCTGGGCGACAATGCGCCGGGCCTGATCGCGCGGCTGGTGATTCCGTAACGGCGCTTTTCCTCCCCTGGAAGGGGAGGTGGCAGGCCGAAGGCCTGACGGAGGGGTGTCCCGCTCTCGATATGGTGACACCCCTCCGACGCGCTGCGCGCGCCACCTCCCCTTGCAGGGGAGGAAGTACAAGCACTTGCCCCCCTGCGCCAGCGCTTTACACCCCGCGACATGGACGCCCTCTCCCTGTTCGGTCTTGCCGCCGTCTCCTTCACCCTGGTCTGCTATGCAAAGGAATCAGGGGCGCATTGGTGGACGCTGGGCTTCGTGCTCGGGTGTCTGGCCGGATCGGCTTATGGTTTTCTGCAGGGGGCGTGGCCGTTCGGCGTGGTGGAGCTGGTCTGGGCGGTGGTGTCGTTTCGCCGATGGTTGAAATTGCGGACGATTCCGGAACCGATCGCTTGACAGTGGGTTGCGCGGGCCCTAACTGACCGTCCTTCCAACACCCCCGATGGACGACGTGCGATTTGCGTGCGTCGCGATCGTGCGTGGTGGAACCATCGCGTTGAGATGGAGCATGTGCGGCCATGCCATGCTTCGTGGAGCTAGGAGAACAAGTTTCATGGCACGTATTGCGGGTGTCAACCTCCCGACCAACAAGCGCGTATTGATCGCGCTGACCTATATCCACGGCATCGGTCCGGCCAAGGCGAAGCAGATCGCCGAGAAGCTGAACATCGCGGCCGACCGTCGCGTCCAGGACCTGTCGGATCAGGAAGTGCTCCAGATCCGTGAGACCATCGACGCCGATCACACGGTGGAAGGCGATCTTCGTCGCGAGACCGCGATGAACATCAAGCGCCTGATGGACCTGGCCTGCTATCGCGGCCTGCGTCACCGCAAGGGCCTGCCGGTCCGCGGCCAGCGCACGCACACCAACGCGCGCACCCGCAAGGGCAAGGCTAAGCCGATCGCGGGCAAGAAGAAGTAAGAATTTCGCCCTGGGGGCGAAATTCACTTCTTCTCCGCCGGAGGGCGGCGCGAGGCAGATTGCTTCCCGCTCTCCGTATCAGAGATACAGGTCAGGATAGAATTCAATGGCACGTGAACCGCAGCGCATTCGCCGTCGCGAGCGCAAGAACATCACCGCCGGCGTCGCCCATGTGAACGCCAGCTTCAACAACACCATGATCACCATCACCGACGCGCAGGGCAACGCCATCTCGTGGTCGTCGGCCGGCATGATGGGCTTCAAGGGCTCGCGCAAGTCGACCCCGTATGCGGCCCAGGTCGCAGCCGAGGACGCGGGCAAGAAGGCCGCCGAGCACGGCGTGCGCACCCTGGAAGTCGAAGTGAAGGGCCCGGGTTCGGGCCGCGAGTCGGCGCTGCGCGCGCTGCAGGCGGTCGGTTTCCAGATCACCTCGATCCGCGACGTCACCTCGATCCCGCACAACGGCGTGCGGCCTTCCAAGCGTCGCCGCGTCTGATGCTTCCCATGGCCGGCTGACGAGTCGGCCATGCCTCTCTCCACGGCTGGAACCGTCCCCGTTCCGGCCCATAACTCAGGGGAACCACGTGTCTGTCAACGCAAAGAACTGGCAGGAACTCAAGAAGCCCAACGCGCTCGAGAAAAAGGGCGGCGATGGCAAGCGGAAGGCGACGTTTGTTGCCGAACCGCTGGAGCGTGGCTTCGGCCTGACGCTGGGCAACGCGCTGCGCCGCGTTCTCCTGTCGTCGCTCCAGGGCGCGGCGGTCACCTCGATCAAGATCGAAAACGTGCTGCACGAGTTCTCGTCGCTGGCCGGTGTGCGTGAAGACGTCACCGACATCGTCCTGAACGTGAAGCAGCTGGCGATCCGCATGCAGGGCGAAGGCCCCAAGCGGCTTCAGCTGTCCGCGACCGGCCCCGCCACCGTCAAGGCCGGCGACATCGCCGTGTCGGGCGATATCGAGGTCATGAACAAGGATCTGGTGATCTGCCATCTCGACGAAGGCGCGACGCTCAACATGGAGCTGACCGCCGATATCGGGAAGGGCTATGTCCCCGCCGCGTCCAACCGTCCGGCCGATGCGCCGATCGGTCTGATCCCGGTCGATGCGCTCTACTCGCCGGTTCGCCAGGTGTCGTACAAGGTCGACCCGACCCGCGTCGGTCAGGACCTGGACTATGACAAGCTGACGCTCTCGATCGAGACCGACGGCACCGTGACCCCGGAAGACGCCGTGGCCTATGCCGCGCGCATCCTCCAGGACCAGCTGGCGCTGTTCGTGCACTTCGACGACTCGGCGCTCACCCGCGCGGCCCCCGTGGGCCAGGCGGCGATCCCGGTCGCCGGTGGCGAGCCGCAGAGCGACGCGCAGCAGATCAACCGTTACCTTCTCAAGAAGGTCGACGAGCTGGAACTGTCGGTGCGTTCGGCGAACTGCCTCAAGAACGACAACATCATCTATATCGGCGATCTGGTCGGCAAGACCGAAGCCGAGATGCTGCGCACCCCGAATTTCGGCCGCAAGTCGCTGAACGAGATCAAGGAAGTGCTGTCGTCCATGGGTCTGCGCCTAGGCATGGAAATCCCCGGCTGGCCGCCCGAGAATATCGAGGAAATGGCCAAGAAGCTGGAACAGGAGATCATGGGCTGATTTCGCACCGGCGCAAGGAATTGCGCCGGAGACGAAAACAGCCCGGCCGGCGGGTCGCCCATGGGCGACCCGTTCGACGTCAGGATCGCGGCTTCGCCGTGATCCGGTGCTTCGGCCCGGCCTCTCCACCATCGCTTCGCGAAGGTCCCCCTCCCCATCGGTGATGGGGAGGATTTGAATAGGCGAAGGTGACGGCCTTAACGGTCACCAGGTCTGGGGTACCGTGACACGGCCCCTTAACGAACGAAGGAACTACCCATGCGTCATCGCGTCGGCGGCCGTAAGCTGCAGCGTACCTCGGCCCATCGTATCGCGCTCTTCCGCAACATGGCGGCTGCGCTGATCAAGCACGAGCAGATCACCACCACCGTCGCCAAGGCGAAGGAACTGCGTCCCTACGTCGAAAAGCTGGTGACGCTGGCCAAGAAGGGCGGTCTCTCGAACCGTCGTCTGGCCCATGCCCGCCTGCTCGACGATGCGCAGCTGGTGAAGCTGTTCGACGTTCTGGCGTCGCGCTATGCGGACCGCAACGGCGGCTATACCCGCATCATCAAGGCTGGCATCCGCGCGTCGGACGCCTCGCCGATGGCGATCATCGAGTTCGTCGACCGCGACGTCTCGGCGAAGGGCCAGGATTCGGGTCCGGTCATGAACGAGGAAGATTTCGACGAAGCCGCGTAATCCCGCGCTTCTCGAAGACCTTCGAGGAAGGGCCGCTCCAGCGATGGGGCGGCCCTTTTTTCGTGGCGACGCGTCGGTTTTCGCGCGCGGGCATTGAACATCGCCGCGCTGGGATGCGATACGCAGGACCTCAGGGGGAGAGGTTGGATGCGGGGCTTGGTGGGAACGGTGTTGCTGGCGGTGGTGGCGGTATCGCCCGCCATGGCGCAGAACGACACGACGCCGGCGCCAGAGGCCAAGGCGAAAACCAGGACGGAATTCGTCCCCATGCTGCCCAGCCAGACCAATCGGCCGTGGCAGGGCGCACCGACACAGGGACAGGATGATGGGGCGGTCGCCGGTTTCGCGGCCGGAGCCTTGCTGTCCACGGCGGCGACGCTGGTGAAGGGGCGTAAGCCTGCGACCATGGGGCCCATCGACCCGTCGCGTCCGGTGCGCGCGACCGAAGCGCCATCCGCCTATCGTGCCGAAACGGACAGCGAGGCGGCCGTCCATGCCTGCGCCAAGGCGATCGAGGCCGAAGGCCATCGCAGCTTCGCGCTCGCGCAGGTCGGGCAGGTGCACACCGCCAGCCCGCTGGGCAATGGCTTTGACGTGCAGGGCGACGTGCTGTTGCGCACCAGTTACCGCGAAGCGGGCGTGGCGCACGGATTTCGCTGCCGCGTCGATGCGCAGGCGGTCCGGATGGTTTCGATCGACCCGCTCCAAACCCTCCCGCCGCGGTAGCTTTTCGCCCAAGACATCGTTATCGGACCGCCATGGAGCACCCGGACAGCATTCTCATCGTCGATTTCGGCAGCCAGGTCACTCAGCTCATCGCGCGCCGCGTGCGCGAGGCGGGGGTCTATAGCGAGATCGTGCCTTTCCAATCGGCCGAAGCGGCGTTCGCGCGGATCAACCCCGCCGCGGTCATCCTTTCCGGCGGCCCGGCGTCCGTGGTGGACGAGACGTCCCCCCGCATCCCGCAGGCGATCCTCGACAGCGGCCTGCCGATGCTGGGCATCTGCTATGGCCAGCAGGCGCTGACCCAGCAGCTGGGCGGCAAGGTCGAGAAGGGCGATAGCGGCGAATTCGGCGAGGCCTTCATCACCGTCGAGGGCGAATGCACCCTGTTCGACGGCCTGTGGACGACCGGCGAGCGGCACCAGGTGTGGATGAGCCATGGCGACAAGGTGACCGCGCTGGCCCCGGGCTTCCAGGTCGTCGCGATCAGCCCCGGTGCGCCCTATGCGATCATCGCGAACGAGGAACGCCGCATCTACGCGATGCAGTTCCACCCGGAGGTCGTCCACACGCCCGACGGCGCCAAGCTGATCGCCAATTTCGTGCGGCACGTTGCCGGTCTCTCCGGCGACTGGACGATGGCCGAGTTCCGCGCCGCCAAGATCGCCGAGATCCGCGAGCAGGTGGGCAGCGGCCGGGTAATCTGCGGCCTGTCGGGCGGGGTCGACTCGTCGGTCGCCGCGCTGCTGATCCACGAGGCGATCGGCGACCAGCTGACCTGCGTCTTCGTCGACGGCGGCATCCTGCGCCAGGGCGAGGCCGAGCAGGTCGTCAGCCTGTTCCGCGGTCATTACAACATCCCGCTCGTCCATGTGGATGCGCAGGACCTGTTCATGGACGGCTTGGCGGGCGTCACCGACCCCGAGGCCAAGCGCAAGTTCATCGGCAAGACCTTCATCGATGTGTTCGAGGCGGAGGCCAAGAAGATCGGCGGCGCCGAATTCCTGGCGCAAGGTACGCTCTACCCCGACGTGATCGAGAGCGTCAGCTTTACCGGCGGTCCGTCGGTGACGATCAAGAGCCACCACAATGTCGGCGGCCTGCCCGAGCGCATGAACATGAAGCTGGTCGAGCCGCTTCGCGAGCTGTTCAAGGACGAGGTCCGCGTACTCGGCCGTGAGCTGGGTCTGCCCGACGTGTTCGTCGGCCGTCACCCGTTCCCCGGACCGGGCCTCGCGATCCGCATCCCCGGCGAGGTGACGCGCGAGCGCTGCGACATCCTGCGCAAGGCCGACGCCATCTATCTGGAAGAGATCCGCAAGGCGGGGCTCTACGACGCCATCTGGCAGGCGTTCGCGGTCCTTCTGCCGGTGCGTTCGGTCGGCGTGATGGGCGATGGCCGTACTTATGACTCGGTGCTGGCGCTGCGCGCGGTGACGTCGGTGGACGGCATGACCGCCCAGGCCTTCGACTTCCCCGGTGACTTCCTGCCGCGCGTGACGACCCGGATCATCAACGAGGTGAAGGGCATCAACCGCGTCGTCTACGACTATACGAGCAAGCCGCCCGGCACGATCGAGTGGGAATGATCGCCGCCGCCATCGCGCGGATATGAAAAGGCCGGGCCGCGTAAAGACGTGGCCCGGCCTTTTTCGTGATGTCGCCGATCATCTCGTCGTCTATCGTCAGATGTGGTCACACCTACGCGCGAATAGCCTGAACGATTTGGCCCATCCGATCAGTCGAGAAGCCCGAACATCTTGACACGTCATCTGTCAGCCGGACGGTGCATGAACGTGACGGCCCCGCGCATCCTGGCGAGCCGCCGCTATTTTTCATCGCACGCGATACACGACCGTCTTGTGCCCATCGGGTGCCGTCATCTTGTACCGGCCGAACTGGTCGCGGGTAATCGTGACCGACATATTCGCCTGGACCCGCCCCTTCGGGCTGCCTGCTGCCCGCCAAGCTGTGCCATTCGCCAGGGTGATGATCCACGATCCGTCGGACTCGGGTGATAACGCGCTGATCTGGGAAGATATTTCGCGCAGCCTATCATCCGTATCGGCGGCGCCTGCAATACCCATCAGGCCGAAAGTCTTCTGATCCGTTTCCCGCTTTGACTTCTGGTCGACGATCTTGATCGACCCGTCTTCGAGAGCCGCGCGAATGCTGTCGGTGATCATGTCATAACAGGCAAGGCGCTGATTTGGTTCGGTGATTTTCCGGCATTCGGTCAGCTTTCCAGACGTTTCGGCGCTGCGATCCCTTGCCAGAGCCGTAACTGGCATCGCAACGCAAGATGAAATGTAAAGGAAAACCGAAAGGCGCAGGATCGTTGTCCTTTTTAGCATGATTGGACAAGATGTCTTACCCATCTGCGCTCCTCCCAATGTGTCATTTTCGCAACAAGTTGAAGACATATTGCGGACTCCTCTTCGCGAATGTTGCTCAGCACCATGGCAGAAGCAATACATGGGTTAGGCAATGCCCGAAAAAGGGGGGCGGCGCTCAATAAAATTCATAAACAACTAATAAAAAAGGGGTTTTCGATGGCGAGCTTCAGGGTAGGTAGCCTTTTGGCGACGACGTTCCTGGCCAGCGCGACACTGGTGAGCACCGGCGCGGCGGCGCAGACGGCGCCATCTTCGGACCAGCAGGCGGCGGCCGCCGATCTTACGTCGGGGTCCGACGTCGTCGTGACGGGTTCGCGCGTCGCGCGTCCGAACGCGACCTCGCCGAGCCCGATCACCACGGTCGGCAGCGAGGAAATCAAGGAATTCGGCGCGACGAAGATCGAGGATCTGACGAACTCGCTGCCGCAGGTCTCGGTGGGCCAGAGCAGCGCCGTGTCGAACGGCGCGGACGGCACCGCGACGGTCGACCTGCGCGGCCTGGGGCCGAGCCGTACCCTGGTGCTGATCGACGGCCGGCGCCTGATGCCGGGTAATATCGGCGGCGGTGCGGGGGCCGACCTCAACTTCATCCCGGCCGCGCTGGTGCAGAGCGTCGACATCATGACCGGCGGTGCATCGTCGACTTACGGTGCGGACGCGGTCGCGGGCGTCGTCAACTTCAAGATGAACCGCTCGTTCCGTGGCCTGCGCGTCGACGGGCAGTACAGCTTCCAGGATCACAATAACGCCAACTCGATCGACAGCATCGTCAACCAGCGCTTTACCGCGCCGACGGGCCATACCGCGACGGGTGGGGCTTACGATGTAACCGTGGCACTGGGTAGCGGCATTAACGACGATCGTGGCAGCTTCGTCTCCTATGCGGGCTATCGCGAAGAATCGGCGATCACCCAGGCCAATTACGATTACTCGGTCTGTACTTTCAACCCGACATATGACGCCAACGGGGTCGCCAATGGCATCGCCTGCGGCGGCTCGGGCACGCCCGCAGTCGCACGTTTCGGCGGCTTCACGACGGCGAACCGCACCCTCGCCGGTCTGCCTGCGGCGGGTAGCTACACGCTGACGAACAGCGGTCTGCGCGCCTATAGCGGTCTGACCGACGCTTACAATTACGGCCCGCTGAACTATTTCCGCCGTCCGTCGAAGCGTTACACCGCCGGTGCGTTCGCCGACTATGAAATCAGCAAGGAAATCCATCCATATCTGGATGTGATGTTCGCCGATTACAGCACGCAGGCCCAGATCGCACCGTCGGGCGTCTTCTATGGCACGCGCACGGTGAACTGCGACAACCCGCTGCTGGCACAGAATTCGCAGCTGGCGATCGCGACCTGCGGCGCCAATGTCGGCGTGGCGGGTACCTCGGCGCAGATCCTGATCGGCAAGCGTAATACCGAAGGCGGTCCGCGCTTCAATGACATCGGCTACAACCAGTTCCGCGTCGTCACGGGCGTTCGCGGCGACCTGGGCGATGTCTGGTCCTATGACGCCTATTATCAGTACGGTCAGATCAAGGTCGCCGACGTCTATCGTAACGACGTCTCCAACGCGCGCATCAACAACGCGCTGAATGTCGTCAATCGCAACGGGACGCCGACCTGCGTGTCGGTGATCAACGGTAGCGATCCGAACTGCGTCCCCTACAACGTCTTCGTACCGAACGGTATCACTTCGGCTGCGGCGAACTATCTCAACGTCCCGCTGGTCCAGACCGGCACGACGAAGGAGCAGGTCCTGAGCGGCGTCGTGACGGGCAATCTGGGCGCCTATGGCATCCAGTCGCCGTTCGCCGATGACGGCCTGCGCATTGCAGGTGGTCTGGAATGGCGCAAGGAGTCGCTCGCGACGCAGCCGGACCAGGCCTACATCAATGGCGACGGCGCCGGTCAGGGTGGTCCGACCCTGCCGATCTCGGGTTCGTACACGGTGTTCGATCTGTACGCCGAAGCAGGTGTGCCGCTGGTCACCGACAAGCCCTTCTTCCACGACCTGTCGTTGACGCTCGGTTATCGTCACTCGAAGTACAACGTGCCCGGCGCCGCGACGCAGAATCAGGCCGATACATACAAGATCGCGGGCAACTGGTCGCCGATCCCGGACGTCACCTTCCGTGGTTCGTACAACCGTGCGGTGCGTTCGCCCAATATCGGCGAGCTGTTCCTGGCCCAGTCGCCGGGCCTGTTCGCGGGTGCCGATCCCTGCGCCGGTCCCGCGACCAACGGCCGCGTAAATAATTATACCGCCCAGCAGTGCGCCCTGACGGGTGTGACCGCGGCACAGTTCGGTAACATCGCCGAGAACTCGGCGCAGCAGTACAACCAGTATAGCGGTGGCAACATTAACCTGCTGCCCGAAAAGGCGGACACGCTGTCGGCTGGTATCCTGCTTACGCCGAAGAGCTTCCTGCGCAACTTGGTGCTGTCGGTCGACTATTACCGGATCAAGGTAAACAATGCGATCGGCACGGTCGGCTCACCAGTTATCCTGAGTCAGTGTCTTGCGACCGGCGATGTCCAGTATTGCAACAAGATCAACCGTGCCCCGGCATCGGCGGGTCCGGCAGCGGGGTCGCTGTGGCTGTCGCCGACTGGATATGTCAGCAATCTGACCTTGAATACGGGTTCGCTGACCACGTCGGGTATCGAAGTGAACGGTGACTATCGCACGACCTTCGGCAGCGGCTGGAAAGGGCGTTGGCAGTTCGTGGGCGTCTATCTCGACAAGTTTGTCACCCAGCCTGTTACGGCCGGTCCCACCTATGACTGCGCCGGGCTGTACGGCCTGAAATGTGGCAACCCGAATCCGCACTTCCGGTTCAACACCAACTTCAAGATCACGACCCCGAATGACTTCGGCGTGACCTTCCGTTGGCGCTTCCTGTCGCACACCTATGTCGACAGCATTAACCCGAACCTGCTGCTGACCGACCCGGTTGCGGCACCGCCCAGCGATCACCGGATCGGCGACTATAGCTACTTCGACCTGCTGTTCAGCCTGCCGGTCAAGGACTCGATCACCTTCCGCGTCGGCATCAACAATGTGTTCGACAAGGATCCGCCCATCATCAGCCAGGCGTCGCTGGGTGGTTTCGGCAACGGCAACACCTTCCCGGGCACCTATGACGCCCTGGGCCGGACCGTCTTCGTCAACCTGACGGCCGACTTCTAACAACCCCCGATGGTCCCGGCCTTCCCGTTCGCACGAGAAGGCCGTGGTCATCCCGCTGGCGGCAGGGCTATGGTCCTGCCGCCATTCTTTTATGGCGAGGGCGCATGAGCATGAATGACGACCAACGCGCCGATCGGGCGGCTGCAAAGGGCGATTACCGCGCCGCGCTCGATCACCTGCACCGCGCCCGCGCCGCCGATCCGGAACCCAGCCTGCCGCGCGCGCTGAAGATGGCCGCGATGGCCCGCGCGCTGGGCGATGCGGACGCCGCCGCGCGGCATGTGCACGAAGCGCTGGTGCTCGACCCGCTCGACCTGTCGGCGCTGCTGCTGAAGGCGACGATGCTGCACAATGCGGGAAATCCCGATGCGGGCGAGATCTATGGCCGCGCTTTGGCCCAGGTCGAGGAACCCGCGCCACCGCATCTGGCCCCCGTGCTACAGGTCGCGCGACAGCGTTACGCTGCCTGGCAGGCAGAGACGCGCGATCGCCTGCTCGACCGCGCTGGCGCCGTGGCCCCGATCACACCCGCCTTGCGCGCGTTCGTCGACGCCTCGCTCCATCTGGCCAGCCCGGAGCGGGAGGGGCCGACCCATTATTGCTATCCCGGCCTGACCACCGCCGGGTTTCACGACCGCGCGAATTTCCCTTGGCTCGCCCGGCTGGAGGCGATGAGCGCGACGATCGAGCGAGAGCTCGCCGCGATCCTGCAGGTGTCGACCGGCCGACCCTATATCCAATATCCCGATCATGTGCCCGTCGATCAGTGGCAGGTGCTGAACGGCAGCGCGGACTGGTCGGCGATCCACCTGATCGAACGCGGCGTGGTGTCGGACCTGGCCCGCCGCCACTGTCCGGAGACGCTCGCGCTGCTCGAGACGCTGCCCCAACCCGGCGTAGCGGGGATTGGGCCCAATGCGATGTTCTCGCTCCTGGCGCCGCACACGCATATCCCGCCGCACACCGGCATCACCAACACGCGGCTGATCTGCCATCTGCCGCTCGTCACGCCGCCGGGATGCTGGTTCCGGGTCGGCGACGAAACCCGGCCGTGGCAGATGGGCGAGGCCATGGTCTTCGACGACACGATCGAGCATGAGGCGATGAACCCGACCGACCATATGCGCGCGGTCCTGATCTTCGATATCTGGCACCCGGATATGGACGAAGACGCTCGCCGCGGGGTCGGTGCCGTCATGGCCGCGAGCGGCGTGCTGCACGCGCTATGACCGGTCCGATGACGGCAGGACGGGCGAGTGATCCCAAGGCACGCTGTTTCGACCTGATCGTGGCGGATCGCGGGCATGAAGCGATTCCCCTGCTGCGGGCGTGGCTGCGCCAGGCGCCGCAGGACGCGGTCGCGTGGCAATTGCTGGGCAATGCGTGTCGCCAGGAACAGGATGGGGAGGGGGCGTGGCAGGCCTTTGACCGGATGGTCGCCCTGCGGCCCGCCGATCCGAAGGCGATGCTGGGTCTGGCGACGACCGCGCTGGACAGCGGCCGACCGGCGGCCCGGTTGTTCGGGCAACTCGTGGCCCGAGGACAGGGGACGGCCGACATCCTCCTGTCGGCGGTGACGGCGCTGACCGCCGAGGGAGAGGTTGCGGTCGCCGAGCAACTGCTGGAGCGGGCGCTGGGCGAACGGCCCGATTGGGTGGACGGGCATGACGCGCTGGTGTCGCTGCGCTGGCGCTATGGCGATCCGGCGCGACTGGACGCGAGCTTTGCGGTGGCGACGCAGCGTGTGGCGGCGCCCGCGCTTTGGTCCGCCTGGATCCGGACCCTCAGCCAGGCCGAGCGGTATGACGCCGCGGCGCAGGTGCTCGGCCAGGCGCGGGCGTTGCTTGGCGATCGTCTGGAGTTCGACGCCGCCGAGGCGTCGATGGCGATGAGGGCGGGCGATCATCGCCGGGCCGATGCGCTGTTCCACGCGACCAGCGGCCTGAACGACATCGGCACGACGATCGCGCATATCCGCCACGCGATCCGCACCGGGCAGCTCGACCGGGCGCAGGCGCTGATCGATCCGATGCTCGCCGGGCCGGGGGCGAGCATGGTCTGGCCCTATCAGTCGATCCTATGGCGATTGCGCGGGGACGATCGCGCCGCCTGGCTGGACGGCGATCCGCCTTTCCACCGCACCGCGCCGCTGGGCCTGGCGAAAGGCGAATTGGCGGCGGTCGCCGACCTGCTCCGCGCGCGCGAGGCGCAGCGCCGCTATCCGCTCGGCCAGTCGCCACGCGGCGGAACCCAGACCGAGGGGGAGCTTTTCCTGCATCATGCGCCCGCCATCCGGCGGTTGCGCGGGGCGGTCGTTCAGGCCGTGCGCGACTATGCCCGCGACCTGCCCCAGGACGCCACGCATCCGTTTCTGGGAACGCCGCGCACCGATATCCGCTTTTCGGGAAGCTGGTCGATCACGCTGCGCGGCGGCGGCTATCACACCTGTCATACCCATCCCAAGGGGTGGATGAGCGGCGTCCTGTATCTGGCCGTTCCCTCGCGCGGCGAATTGGGGGAGGAAACCAACGGCGCGCTGGAACTCGGCCGCCCGCCCGAGGATCTGGAAACAGGCCTGTCGCGCTATACCCATGTCGCGCCGCAGGAGGGACGGGTCGTCCTGTTCCCCTCGACCATGTGGCATTCGACCATCCCGTTCGAGACGGGCACCCGCCTGACCGTCGCGTTCGACGTGATGACACCGCGCTTCTGAACCTAGCGCCCTATCGGCAGGCGCATCCGGAACGTCGTCAGTATTTCGGTCAGCAGCGCGGGGGCGCCGGCTTTCGCGGCGGCGTCGATCACGCCGTCGTCGGACAACAGCACCGCCCGCTCGATCGCCGCCGCCAGGCCGCGCACCTCGTCCGGCCAGTCGGTCGCAGCCACAAGCGCCTCGGCGGCGGGCGTCAGCATGACCGAGGCGCGGCCATAGGTCTCGCCCGCGACCTGGGCGAAGTGGCGCGCTAGGATCACCGCATCCTCGCGCCGGGCGGTCAGCGGCGGCACGGCGATCTCCAGCGTGCACAGACGACGGCGCAACGCTGGGGACAGCGCGTCCATGCGATCGGCGATGCTGATGCAGCGCAGGCCGGGCAACAGCCGGTCGGGATGGCGCAGCAGCACCGTGCCGTGCGCCCGGTCCAGCGCGGCCCACTGATCGGCGTCGGGCATGAGGCTTTGAAGCATATCAGCATGGTCGGTCACGACCGGGCGCTGGATGACGGTGTCGCGACCTGCGGCAAGCAGGGCCTGACGCTGGACGTGGGCGTGGGCGTGGGCCAGCCGACCATCCGCATCGACGGCATGATGGTCGGCGGCCGTGGCGGACCATGAATTTCCGGGAGAGGCGATGTGAGTAGCGTAAGGGTGGCCACGGCCGATACGTTCGACGACCTGGTGTTGGCGGCGGATGTGCCGGTGCTGGTCGATTTCTGGGCGCCGTGGTGTGCCCCCTTGCCGGGGCCGGATGCCGACGCTGGAGGATCTGGCCCAGGATCGTGGCGAAGAGGCGCGGGTCGTGAAGGTCAATGTCGAGGAGGAGCCCGGCCTGCGGGATCGCTTCGCCGTCTCCACCCTGCCGACGCTGCTGCTCTTCTCCGGGGGGGAAATGCGCGATCGCATGATCGGCGTCCAATCGCGGACGCGTTTGTCGACCTTGCTGGACGGAGCGGCGTGACCGGCGCGTTCCACGGCGATCCGGCGGTCAAGGCGGCGTTGCTCGAGGACAAGGCGCCGCCAACCGATGCGCAAGCGCTGGCGTCACGCGCCGGCTTGCCGTTGCCCGTTGCGGCGCTGTTGCTGGCGCTGGCCGAGCAGGTGCGGACGATGGGGGACGGAGAGCCCTTTCTCCACGCCGCGCTGAAGACGATTCCGGTCGGTGCGGACCTGTCGCGCGTGGCGAACGGCGCGGCGCTCGCCCTGCTGGATGCTCCGGAGATCGCGGATGGTCCGGGCCAGGCGATCGCGCTTCTCGACGAAATGCGCGCGCTGCATCGGCGTAGCCATGACGGGGATGTTCCCGACCGGGCGCGCTGGAAGGCCGTCCGGTCGGCCGTGCTGGCATTGCCGCCCGGCGCGAATCGCCAGGATCGGTTGGCGGTCCGGATGTGCGAGGCGGCCTGTTGGCCTGCCGATCATGGCCAATCCACGCTACCCGCTATCTTGGGCCAGTGGATCGACCTTGCGGAGATCGAAGCGACACCGGACTGGTCGGCGAAGGACGATCGCCGGGCCCAGGAGGTGTTGGATCGCCTATGGGAGGAAACCGCAGGCGCGCGCGAGGCGGTTCGCTATCCCGCCCTGTTCCAGGGGGCGGAACCCGATCTGTGTCGCCGCTACGAAGTGCATCTCGCTTATACCAATCGCCGGGCGGGCGTTCGCCGCCCTCTTCCTGCGGATGCTGGCCGACGCGCCGGTCCGCTGACATCGGATGCGGCACGGGGGATAATGGCATGATAGAGAGCATGACGATGACATCCACGACCCTTTGCCGTCTGGCCATGCTGGCGCTTGTCCTGCCCCAGCCGGTCCTCGCCCAGTCCACCAGCGTAGCGCCAAAGGCCATGCCCTCCGTCGCGGAGCGTTATGCGTTGGCCGACAAGTTCCTGGCCCCGGCCTTCGATACGCTGATCGCCGATGCGATGCCGCGCCCGCAATTCACCTTCGACAGCAAGGGCGTGCTCTATCGCGCCGGGACGGTCGGCGCGCGCATCTTCACCTATTACGATCTCGCCAGCGGGACATCGCGCCGGATCATCGACGAAGGCGCGCTCGCCGCGCAGCTTGCCCGGGCGACGGGCAAGGAGGTGGACCCCAAGCAGATGGTCCTCGATGGGCTCGACTATTCGGGCGGTACGCTGGCGTTCGACTTTGTCGGGCGGCGCTGGACCCTGGGCGGGGATGGCCAGGTCGTGGCCGCGCCGGTCGGACCGCCGCAGGGCACAGGGGCGATCTCGCCCGATGGACGGTTCGAGGTGCTGGCCCGCCACGACAATCTCGTCGCGCGCGACCGGAAGAGCGGGCGCGAAGTCGCGCTGACCAGCGATGGCACGCCCGAGCAATCCTATGGCCTGACCATTCCCCAGCTCAGCGACATATTGGAACAGGGGACCGAGGATCCCAAGCGGCCCGTACAGGTCCGCTGGTCCCCCGACAGCCGTTATGTCGTCACCTGGCGGCTCGACACGCGTGGTGTCGTCCCCCTGACCATCACCCAGGAAAATCCCCCTGGCAGCTTCTATCCGCGCAGCTTCCGCTACATCTATCCGCTCGCGGGTGCGGAGAAGGTGCCGCTGAGCACGCTCTACACCGTCAATGTCGAGGATGCGTTGAAGCGGCGCCGGGCGCGTCCGGTCCCGATCCAGGTGCCGCCCGAAGCGCGCCTCTATCCCGACGAGATCGACAGCTATTGGCTGGGCGGGCGCTTGCGCTTCCAGCGGACCGAGCGCGGCTATTCGAAGATCGAATCCTTTTCGGCCGATCCCGATACCGGCGTCGCGACGCTGCTCGCGCGTGAGGCGGTCAAGCCGCTGGTGACGGTGACCGCCACCGCCTTCCGCGGCGCGCCCGACCTTGGGGGCGAACTGATCGTGTCGGAACGCTCGGGCTGGGCGCAGCTCTATCTGGTCCAGCCCGACGATCCCGATGGCGGCCATGCGCTGACCCGCGGCGATTGGGAGGTGACGGGCATCGTCGACTATCGACCGCAGGAAAAGACGCTGCTGCTGACGGGCATCGGGCGTGAGCCGGATCGCAATCCCTATTATCGGCAACTCTATCGCGTGGTGCTGGATGGCAGCCAGCCGGTGCTGCTGACGCCCGAACCGCTGGATCACGTCACCAGCATTTCGTTCGATGGCCGCTATGTCCTCGACAGTATGTCGAGCCCGACCGATCCGACCGTGACCGTCATCCGCTCCGCGGTCGACGGTCATATCCTGACCACGCTGGCCAAGGCCGATGCCCGGCCGCTATTCGCCAGCGGCTTCGTACCGCCGGAGCCCTTTACCGGCGTCGCGGCGGATGGTCATACGCGGCTATACGGCATGATCTGGCGGCCCGCGAATTTCGATCCGAACCGCCGCTATCCGGTGATCGACTATGTCTATACCGGCCCGACCACCCATGTCGTACCGCAGGACTGGACCTCTGCCGTGCGGCTGAACACCAACAGCGTCGCACAGCTCGGCGCGATCGTCGTCGCGATCGACGGGCGCGGCACGTCGCAGCGCGGCCAGGCCTTCCGCCTTCCCGCCTATCAGAATCTGGGCGAGGTCGGCATCGACGATCATGTCGCGATGATGCGCCAGATGGCGGCGCGCTATCCCTATATGGATCTGGACCGGGTCGGGGTCTATGGCTTCTCGGCGGGCGGCTATGATGCGGCGCGTTTCATCCTGCGGCGCCCCGCCTTCTTCAAGGTGTCCGTCGCGGGCGCCGGCAACCATGATCTGCGGCTCGACAAGGCCTGGTGGCCGGAGGTGTCGATGGGCCTGGCCTCGCCCGACATCTGGGAGCGCAATTCGAACATGGCGGTGGCGGGCAATCTGGTCGGCAAGTTGCTGCTGGTGCACGGCGATATCGACGACAATGTGCCCGTGACGGAGAGCTTCCGCCTCGCCAACACGCTGATCGCCAAGGGGCGTGACGTGGACGTGGTCATCCTCCCCAATACGCGGCACTTCGTGTACCAGCCATTCTTCTGGCGAAAGCTGCGCGACTATTTCGTGCGCAACCTGATGGACGAGAACCCGCCGCCACTGCCCCTGCCGTCAGGCAAGGGCATGGACCCGGTCGCACCCGATCCCAAGCCTCAGCCGACGATAGCGGTCCCGGCGGCGCGGCGCTGACCTATCGGCGTCGCCGCGACGCGGTTCGCAAGTTCATTTGTGATTGGCGCACCCGAGGTGAAAGCGATGGGCACTCGGATTGCTGGGAAATTCTCATTTCCGGGGCGACCAGCCGCCATGATCAAAGTATTCTGGTACGGACATCCTGATCGCCGGCCACCGCCGTGCCAGCCGTACCCGATCTATGGGTATAATCGACATTCAGCATTGCTTTTTTCTTCCCTCTCCTCTCCTGAAAAGGGGGGATTGCGCGAACTCAGGCTTCGCGTGGCAAAAGGCCTAACCGGATCTCGGTGAGGGGCGGGCGCGGATGCGAGCGTCGTTCTGCTCGCCGCGTCATTCTCCATTTTCTACTGGGATGAAGCATCACCCAAATGGGATCTGATTTCATCTTTTAATGAGGAAAATGATTGTCTAGCCTTGTCACCGGCAAGGAGGCTCCATGCAAGATTCTGACTCGGGCAATTTCGACGAATCGAGCATGGATCGGCCTCAGGAGAAACGCCCGACACTCGTCGCGGACATCTCCCATAGTTTTACCTATGCATCATATCAGAATGCCATACCTGTCGTTCGCGGGATTAACATTGAAAACGCCGAGGGGCAGCATCACGAGAATATTCGGCTCGATCTCTCGTCTTCACCGTCTTTCTTGAGAGCGAAATCCTGGAGCATCGATCGGCTGCTGCCTGGCGACAGCCTGTCCGTCAGCGACCGGAAGGTCGAACTCGATGCCGCGTATCTGGCTGGTCTGAACGAAGCGGAACGAGGAGAAATCACGCTTCGTCTGACGGCGGGCGACCAGCTGCTCGATGAACAGCGTTTCCCTGTCCGCTTGCTGGCAAGGGATGAATGGGGCGGTGTCGCCGACATGGCGCAGCTGCTGCCCGCATTCGTGATGCCGAACGATCCCGCCATCGCCCGCATCCTGCGTAGCGCGGCGGACCGTCTTGCCGAGCATGGCCACCCCAGCGGTCTCGACGGCTATCAGTCGGGCGATCCGCAGCGGGCCTATATGCTGACGGCCGCGATCTATTCCGCGATCGCCGCGCTGGCGGTGCATTACGCCGAGCCGCCAGCCAGTTTCGAGGCGCGCGGGCAGAAGGTGCGCCGTCCCGCCACGATTGCCGACGAACGGCTGGGTACGTGCCTGGATACCACTTTGCTGTTCGCAGCCGCATTGGAAGGCGCGGGCCTATATCCCGTCATCCTGCTGTTCGATGGCCATGCTGCCGTCGGCGTCTGGCTGACCAAGCGGACGTTCGGTAACACCGTCGAAACCGATCAGATGGATGTTCGCAAGGCGCTGGCCTCGCGCGAGCTGATCGTGTTTGAAACGACGGGCGTCACCCATCGACCGGCCATGGCCATGGACGTGGCGCAACGTGCGCTCGATCACCGCATGAGTGAAGACGAAGCGGCGGCATTCGTCGCCGCGATCGACGTACGACGTGCGCGAAGCGGCGGTATCACGCCGCTCGCCTCGCACGACGCCAAGCCAGCCAGTGACCCGGGGCAAGACGGAGACGCAATCCCGGCCGCCCCTCTGTCGCTGCCGTCCGCGCCATCGTTCAACGACCTGCCCGACATGCAGATAGAGGAAAAGCCGACCACGGCGGCGGGACGGATCGATCGCTGGCAGAAGAAACTGCTCGATCTCACCCTGCGCAACCGGCTGCTGAACTTTCCGGACTCGAAGAAGACGATCCCGTTCCTCTGCACCGATGTCGCCTATCTGGAAGACAGGCTGTCGGATGGTGCGGCGATCCAGATCGTATCCCTCCCGCAACAGAACCCGCTCGGCGAGCGCGATGCGGCGCTATATCGTGAGGTGCATGGCCGCGACCTGCACCGCGGTTTTGCCGCCGAGGCGCTGGCACGGGACGAGCTGCCGTCACTGCTTGATGGCCGCCAGCTCGAATCGCGGTTGATCGATCTTCACCGGCAGGTGCGCAACGATTTCGCGGAGGGTGGCGCGAACACGCTGTTCCTCGCGGTCGGCTTTCTACGCTGGAAGAAGAAGCCGGAGGATCAGCGCAGCTATCGCGCACCACTATTGCTGATCCCCGTCAAGCTGGAGCGGCGCAGTGCCACCGCACCGTTCCGCCTTCGCTTTCATGAGGATGAGCCGCGCTTCAATGCGACGCTGCTGCAATTTCTGGAGCGTGACTTCGACCTGAAGCTGCCGCAGTTCGGCGGCGAACTGCCACGGGACGATAGCGGCATTGATGTGCCGCGCGTGCTGGCCGCGATGCGGCAGGCGGTCCGGGACGTGCCCGGTATGGAGGTCGTTGACGAGACGGCGCTGTCGACCTTCAGTTTTGCCAAGTTCCTGATGTGGAAGGATCTTGTTGAGCGGACCGAAGCGCTGCGGGAAAATCGGGTTGTCCGCCATCTGATCGATACGCCGGACAAGCCGTTCGGCGACGGCCAGCCCGCCATCCGCGACGAGGGCGAGCTCGATCGCGCCTATGCCCCGGCGGATATCATCTGCCTGCTGCCATCGGACTCGTCCCAGACCGCCGCCAGCCTGGCGGCAGCGGAAGGCCGCGATTTCGTGATCGTCGGACCGCCGGGTACGGGCAAGAGCCAGACGATCGCCAACATGATCGCGAACTGCCTCGGCGTGGGCAAGACGGTGCTGTTCGTCGCGGAAAAGACGGCGGCGCTGGACGTGGTGTATCGCCGCCTGCGCGAACATGGGCTGGGCGACCATTGTATCGAGCTTCATTCGAACAAGGCCGATCGTCGACACTTTCTGGCACAGCTGAAGGCAGCGTGGGAGCATCAGGGGCGAGTCGATCCGGCGGAATGGATCACGGTCAATGACCGGCTGAAGCTGCGTCGCGATACACTGAATGCGTATGTCGAGGCGCTTCACAAAAGCTATCCAAGTGGCTGGACGCCTTATCTGGCGCTCGGGGTGGCTCTGCGGGGAGCAGCGGAGCCCGCGCCGGATTTCGGTTGGCCCAAGGGGCAGGTTCATGACACCGTCACTTTGGCCGCACTCGAAGAACTGGCGGGCGAGATTGGGCTGGTCTTCGCCTCGATTGAGCGTCGTCCGGCGCTGGATCTGGTCGATATCGATGAGCCGGGCACGGCGCGGCAGGACGAACTGCTCGCCGCTGGGCAATCCCTGCGCAACGCTGCCGACCTGCTGGGCGGGGCGCTGGATGCCTATCGCGGTGTGCTTGGCCTGGCCGTTTCCGACCAGCCCGTGACATCGAGGGTAGCGACGCTAGGCGGTCTGGCTGCCGCGTTGGAAGCGGCGCGTGATCACGACCTGTCGATCGCGTTCCATCCTGATTTCGTGCGAACGAGCGACGATGTGGTCGCGCTGACGGCCGCCATAGAGCTGTACCGGGATGCCGAACGACAATTGAGCGCCCCCTTTGCGGCCGCCAGCGTGCGGACCATGGATCTGACCGCGCTGGATCATCAGTGGCGTGAAGCGAGCGCCTCGATCTGGCCGCTTTCGGCTTTGGGGCGGCGCAAGGTCGCCAACATGCTGCAAGGTTATGCTGACGGTGGGACGGTGGAGCCGGACCAGGATCTGCCCCTGCTCCTGCGGATGAGGGAGCAACTGGCGGCGATCGACCATACGCCGCTGAAGGACCGGCAACTTCCGGTCGCGGGCCTCGACACCGATCCGACGGCGCTGCGCGCGATTCTGGAGGGTGCGAATGCGTTACGGGCGGCGTTGCGGACGGATGGCTGGGGTCCGGGCGAAGCGGAGATCATCGCCAGGCGGGTCGCCGCCACCATGCAAGAACGCGACGGCAGCAACGGCCTCTGGCAGAGCGGCTCCCGATTACTCGCCGCACGGCAGGGTTTCGACACGGCGCGCTCGCGCTTCGCCAAGGCCGCGGGACGGGACGTCTCGTTGGGTGAGGGCCCGGCGGCGCTGTCGGATCTGGCGGCAAGCCTGACGGCGTTGGCCGATGCACGCCACTTGCTGCGGGATTGGTCGGCCTGGTGCCGCATCCGCAACCGAGCGGTGGCCTCAGGGTTGGGCGCGTTGGTCGAACAGATCGAGGGCGGCGTCGTTCCCGCCGGTCAGGCGCGCGCGGCGTTCCGTCTTGGCTATGCCCGGTGGTGGTTGCCGACGGTGCTCGACAGCGAGCCGGTGCTGCGCGATTTCCGACGCTTCCAGCATGAAAATGCGATCGGCGAATTTCGTGAGATCGACGATCTGGTCCGCACCCACGCGACCGGCCGCGTCGTGGGGGCTCTGGCGCATGGCTTGCCGGCCGTGCAGAGCGTGCCGCGCAATTCCGAACTGGGTCTGCTGCGCTACCAGATGGAATTGCAGCGTCCGAGCCAGTCGATCCGCGACTTGATCGGCAAGATGCCGGAGAACTTCTCGAAGCTGGCACCCTGCATGTTGATGTCGCCCTTGTCGATCGCGCAGTATCTGCCGCCCAACCAGGCCCTGTTCGACGTGGTCATCTTCGACGAGGCATCGCAGATCACGACATGGGACGCGGTCGGCGCGATCGCGCGCGGCCGTCAGACGATCATCGTCGGCGATCCCAAGCAGTTGCCGCCGACCAACTTCTTCGGCAGCAATGAGGAGGACGAGGAGGTCGCCGATCATGAAAAGGACATGGAAAGCATCCTGGACGAAGCCAAGGCATCGGGCATTCCCGTGCGCGACCTGCGCTGGCATTATCGCAGCCGCAGCGAATCGCTGATCGCCTTCTCCAACCACCATTATTATCACAACCGTCTCGTCACGTTCCCGTCGCCCCAGGTGGATGACCGGGCGGTGCGGCTGCGCAAGGTGCCGAACGGCATCTATGATCGCGGCAAGACCCGCACCAATCGGATCGAGGCGCAGGCGGTGGCGGACGAGGCGGTCGCGCGGATGCGCGCGTGGCTGGATCTGCCGGAAAAGAGCCGCCCCACCTTGGGGATCATCACGTTCAATGCGCAGCAGCAGTCTTTGATCCTCGACCTGCTGGACCTGGCGCGCCGGGACGAACCCGCGCTCGAATGGTTCTTCGCGGATGACCGGGTCGAAGCGACGATCGTCAAGAATCTGGAAAATGTGCAAGGCGACGAACGCGACGTCATCCTCTTCTCGATCACCTTCTGGAAGGATGCAGCGGGCAAGCTGACCATGGATTTCGGCGCCCTCAACCGGGACGGGGGCGAGCGACGGCTGAACGTGGCGGTAACGCGCGCGCGCCAGGAACTGATCGTCTTCTCCGGCTTCACCGCCGATCAGATCGATCCCACGCGCACCAAGGCGCTGGCGGTCCACCACCTCAAGACCTTCCTGGATTATGCGGAGCGTGGGGCCATCGCCCTGCCAGCCGAGACGGCGGGTTCGGTCGGCGGGTTCGATTCTCCCTTCGAGGAAGCGGTGGCGGCGCAACTGGAGCAACGCGGCTGGGTCGTCGTGCCGCAGGTCGGCATTTCGGGCTTCCGTATCGACCTGGGTATCCGCCATCCCGATTTGGCGGGCGCCTATCTGGCGGGCGTCGAATGCGACGGCGCCACCTATCACAGCGCGGCGACGGCGCGGGACCGCGACAAGGTTCGCGAACAGGTGCTGACCGGGCTCGGCTGGAATATGCTGCGCGTGTGGTCGACCGACTGGTGGTACGATAGCACCGGGTGCGCCGAGCGGTTGCACGCGGCGCTCGAGGCATTGCTCGCGCAGAGCCGCACCAACCGCGCCGATACCGTGGTCGAAGCGCATTGGAACATGGGCCACGAGGTCGAGGGGATTGAGGGCATTCGCGACGACGCAGCCGTTCTCCAGATCGAAGCGGTGGCGTCTGCCCCTGGCCCCATCGAGGTCGAACTCGTCGCCACCGAGGTCGCGTCTCCCGCCATTGAGGTGCAGTTTGCCAGTGCCCATCCGGTTCCGGCGATCACGCCGCCTTCGGTACAGGCTGACGACCGCTATCGTCTCACGGACCTGGGTAGTTTTCCCGTCGATCCCGCCCGATTCTTCGACTTCGCCTATCGCGATACCCTGCGCGACATGATCGTCGCCGTCATGGATGCGGAGAGTCCTTTGCGAACCGATATCCTGTACCAGCGCATTGCCAGGGCCCATGGCTGGTTGCGCACCGGTGGAAAGATCCGCGAGCGCATCGACATGCATCTTCATGATTTCGAGCGGACGCACGAATCGACCGGCGAGTTCATCTGGAAGCCGGGCGAGGTGTTCGACTTCCGCCCCTATCGCGCGCCAAGTGGAGACGACTCACGGCGGGCCATCCCGGATATCCCATTGGCGGAATTGGCCGCGGTGGGGCGGGCGCATCCCGCATTGCTCGACGAACCCGATCCGGCGCGCGAGCTGGCGCGATTGCTGGGCGTCGAACGACTGGCCGCCGGATCGCGGACCCGGTTGGAAGAGGCGCTTGCGCGGTGCCGCGAAGCTGTCATGCCCTCAACCATGACTGCCACACCGCCAGGAATGGCATGACCGTGACGCGCTTTCTGCATTCGAGCGATCTGCACCTCGGCAAGCGGTTCGGAAATTTCTCCGGAGACTTGCCCAGCCGTCTCCGCGAGGCGCGCCATGCGGTCCTCGGCACCCTTGCACGGCACGCCCGCGAACAGGGCGTCGACACGATCCTGTTGGCGGGGGACACGTTCGACACGGAAACACCAGCGGCCGATGTGCGGCGGCAGGCGCTGACCGAGATGGCGCATCATGTGCCGATCCGGTGGATAATTCTGCCCGGCAATCACGATTCGCTGCAGGCAACCGAGCTTTGGGCACAGTTGGCGCGCGAGGCGCCGGCCAATGTCGTCCTTGCGACCACGGCGCATCCGATCCCCTTGGCGGACGGCGCAGTGCTGTTGCCCGCGCCGTGCACATTTCGACGACCGGGCAAGGATCTGAGCGACTGGATGGACAGTGCTCCCACGCCGGAGGGGGCCATCCGCATCGGGCTGGCGCACGGTGCCATCCAGAGCTTCTCCGAGGAGGCCGTGAGCGACGACGTGATCGCGCCGGATCGGGTGCGCCGAGCCGGTCTCGACTATCTGGCGCTGGGGGACTGGCATGGTGCCATGGCTGTCGATCCTCGCACCCATTACAGCGGCGCGCCGGAACAGGATCGGTTCAAGCACGAGCGACCGGGCACTGCCTTGCTGGTCGACATCGCGGGCGCGGGTGCCGTTCCCACCGTGACTTCGCTTCCGACCGGAACATTCACTTGGCGCACATTCAACCTGCATCTATTGGCGGGGGACGATCCAGAAGCGGGCTTGGCGGCCTTGTTGCCCGAAATGCGGGATCGGCGGCAGACGCTGGCCCGGATCAGGATGGACGGACGGGCCAGGCTGGCCGCGCGGACGGCCCTGCTGTCCGCCTATGAGCAGGTCGTCCCCGATTTCGCGTGGCTCGATCTGGACGAAGCCGGTCTGGTGACCGAATGCGATGTGGACGATCTGGACCAGATCGACCGCGCCGGCGCCCTGCGAGAAGCCGCCGACATGCTGCTCGCCGAGAGCACCGATACTGCCCAGTCGGCCGAAGCCCGCGCGGTGGCCAGTGCCGCCCTGTCGCGTCTGTACGAGTATGCCCAGCGAGTGACATCATGAAGATCGACGCGCTCCGGTTTCACAACGTAAAGCGCTTCGGCGGGCGTGGTGTCGCGATCGAGGGGATCGGCGACGGCGTCAACGTGCTGTGCGCCGCCAACGAATTCGGCAAGTCGACCAGCTTCGAGGCGCTGCACGGCCTGTTCTTCCTGCCGCATTCCAGCACGGCGGGCGGTGTCAGGAACCTGCGTCCCTATAGCGGCGGCAACCCCTTGGTCGAAACGGATATCGCGGTCGGCGGGGCGCGGTATCGACTCACCAAGAAATATTACAGCGGCGGCTTCGCCAAGGTTGTCGACCTTGCATCGGGGCAGTTGATCGCCCAGGCCGACGAGGCGGAGAACTTTATCAGCCGATTGATCCAGGGCGGCGCTGGCGGCCCGGCCGGGCTGCTCTGGGTGCGCCAGGGCGTGACGGGTATCGAAACGCGTAGCCGGACGGAGGAAGAGAGCGATCGTCAGGTCCGCACCAGCTTGCTCGAATCCGTGCAGGGCGAGGTCGAGGCGATGACGGGCGGTCGCCGCATGGCCGGTGTCATCGCCGCCGCGACGCAAGCCGCCGCCGAACTGGTCACCGCAACCGGCAAGCCCAAGGCGGGTGGGCGTTACGCGACCGCGATGGCATTGCGTGACCGGCTGGTGCAAGAGGCGCTGCAACTGGAGAAGGAGGTCGCGGCGCTACGGAGCGAGCTCGACCAGCGCAGCCTCGCCCAGCGCAGGCTGGCCGAGCTGGAGCAGTCCGATGCGCGCGACAGCCGGAAGCGGGATATCGAGAAAGCCGAGGCGGCATTCGAAGCTGCCAAGTCGCAGGCCGATCGCCTCAAGACCCTGCTCGCCGAACTGGGGTTGGCGCGGGAGCGGCGGGACGTTGCTCTGCGAGACCTTCGTCAGTTCGATGGCGCATTGGCGGATGCCCATGCCCTGGCCGAGGACAATCGCGACGCGCATCGCCGCCGGGATGAGGCCGTTGAACGGCGGCGCTCGACCAGCGACATCATCGCCAGGGCGCAAGCCGATGTCGAAGCGGCCGAACAGGAAGAGCTTGCCGCCCGCGCCCTGCTCGAATGCCTCGATGCAGCGAGCAAGGCGCACGAAGCGGCGGAACGCCGCGCCGAATGGGAAGAGCGACTGCGGCATGGCGAGCAGCTGCGTGGTACGATCGAGGAGTGCGAAGCGCAGCTTTCCAGCCTTCGCTTGCCGAAGGGCGCCGTCGACGAACTGGCCGAGCTCGACATCGAGATCGTTCGCCTTCGCGCGATGCAGGATGCGGCGCGTCCATCGGTCCAAATGACGTATGAGCCCGGCGCGACCGCCCGTGTGACGATGGCCGGTGTTGCCTTGGGCGATGGTGAAGAGCGTGGCTATGACGTCCAGGCGCAACTGATCGCGCCGGGTTTGGGCACCATCACGCTGCGCTCCAACAGGGCGGAGCGAGACGACACGCGCCTGATCCAGGCGGAGGGACAGCGCCAGACGCTGCTGGCCTCCATGGGGGTCGCCGATCTGGCCGCCGCACGCGCCCAGGAGGTACGGGTGCAGGGCATTGAGGCGCAGGCCAATGAAGCCAGGGCGCGGCTGTCGATCGTGGCGCCCGATGGGGTCGATGCCTTGCGCCAAGCAGTGGCCGCGCTAGCCGACATCGACCTTGTGGACGGCGATCTGGAAGTGGACCCGGCCGAAGTGCGCGCGCAGCGCGAGGCCGCTGAGCACCGCCGCCGCGAAGCGATGCAGGTCATACGCACGACCGAACCTGCGCGCGTCCACGCCGATGAGGCCTTTGTCGCCGCCGAAACGCGACTGGCTGGTCTGCGCACACGCGAGGAACAGGTCGTCGCGATCCTCGGTCCGGCTGAAGGGCGTGAAGCGCGTCAGCAGGAACTGGCCGAGCGTTTGGCGGATCGTGAAGCCGTACTGACGAAAGCGCAGCAGGCGCATGACGAACATGCCGCCGTTGCGATCGACCTCGACGCGGCGGATGCTGCCCTTCGACGCGTTCGCTCGGTGGAACAGGCTGCCGCCGCCGAGGCCCAGCAGCTCCGGGAAAATATCGCGGGATGGAGTGCACGCATTGCCACGAAATCCGACGAGGCTGTCGAGGAACGCTGGCGCGAGACGCTGGAAGCGCGAGATGCCGCTCAGAGCCGGGTGACGGCTTTCGAGCAGGAGGTCGCCGTCCTGTCGCGGCTCACCCAGGCACTGGAAGCGGCGCGTGCCGATGCCAGCGAACTCTATCTGAAGCCGGTGATGAACGAACTGCGCCCGCTTCTCGGTCTGCTGTTCGATGACGTCGCCATCACCTTCGACGATCGCACATTACTGCCGCACAAGATCACGCGGAGCGGTCAGGAAGAGGATGTCGATCGCCTCAGCGGGGGTATGCGCGAGCAATTGTCGGTCCTGACCCGTCTTGCTTTTGCCCGCCTGCTGGCGCGAGACGGGCGTCCGGCGCCCGTGATCCTTGACGATGCGCTGGTCTATTCAGACGACGACCGCATCGAGCGCATGTTCGATGCGCTTCACAGGCAGGCTCGCGACCAGCAGATCATCGTCTTCTCGTGCCGTCAGCGGGCTTTCCAGAAATTGGGTGGAAACGTCCTGCAGATGATCGATTGGGAGCCTTGAGGCGCGCGATCGACCGCTGGCTTGAAAGGCGAAACCTTCGAAACCGGATGGCCTGCCCACCGCCGGACGCAAGGTCGAGCGACAGCTGGTCTCCGGCGACAACCATCTGCTGCCGGATCGCTAGTTTTTCGGGGGCGGTGCGCCAGTCGGCACCGGGGCCATCGGCATAGATGGTCGCCTCGTACCGGGCGCCCTTGTCCAGAAAGTCGAGCGGCACCGTCAGCACACGCGCCGTGTCGTTGGTGATCGCGCCCAGATACCAGTCGGGGCTGTTCCGATCCCGCCGCGCGACGACGGCATATTCGCCGATCTTTCCCTGCAGCGTGCGGCTGTCCTCCCAGTCGGTCGGAACGTCGCGGATGAAGCGGAAGGCGTCGGCGTGCTCGTCATAATGTTCGGGCAGGTCGACGGCCATCTGCACCGGGCTGTACAGCACGACATACAGCGCCAACTGGTTGGCGATGGTCGAGGGCACACGGTTGTTCGGCCGCGTCGCGCGATAATCGAAATGCACGACGCCTGGCGTATAGTCGAACGGCCCCGACAACAGCCGGGTGAAGGGCAGGATGGTCGTGTGGTCGGGCGCGTTGCCGCTGTCCGGGCTACCGCCATTATATTCCTGCCCGCGCGCGCCTTCGCGGCTCATCAGATTGGGCCAGGTGCGACGCAGGCCGGTATCCTTGACCGGCTCGTGCGGGAAGATGGCGATATGATGCCGCGCCGCCGCCTCGACGACTTTTTGCAGGCTCTGCACGGCATATTGGCCATCGGGCCATTCCGTTTCATCCAGCCGCGTGCCGACATAGCCGAGCTTGATCGAGCGCACGCCGTAGCGGTCATAATAGTCGAGCGCCGGTTCCAGCTGGCCGAGATAATCCTTCACCTGTCCGCCGGTCTCGTGATGGCCGATCAGGTCCACGCCCTTTGCGCGGGCATAGGCAGACACTTCGGCCATGTCGAAGGCAGGCTGCGCACGGTCGAAAACGAAGCGTGAATGGCCGTTCTTCCACCATTCGGGCACGTCCCAGCCGATATTCCACCCTTCGACCAGCACACCCGGAATGCCGTGCCTTGCTGCCCAGTCGATATAGGATTTGGCGCGCGCGGTCGTGGCGCCCAGCTTCGGCCCCGGCTCCCAGGTCAGCAGGCCGGTATGCATCGCCCAGAAGATGCCGATATATTTCTCCGGCTTCACCCACGACACGTCGCTTAGCCGATTGGGCTCGTTGAGGTTCAGGACGATGGTCGAATCCGCCAGATGCGCGGCGTCGGGGGCGACCATCACGACGCGCCACGGCGTCACCGCGCCGCCATGCGTCCGCGCCCGGTCGCCATTGGACCAGGGCGAAAGATCGGCCTTCAGCGTGCGGCTATTCTCCTCGGGCATGTGCAGGTTCATCGACGGGAAGTCGACCAGCGCCGCCTCGTGCACCGCCATCGCCACGCCGTCGCCCTCCAGCGTCAGCGGGGTCTGCGCGGTCTGGATCGCCGACAGCGCCGAGCGGCTATATTCATATTCGCTGTACTTCTCGCGATACGCCGGGATCGACCAGGCGCGGTAGTTCTGCGCGAAGTGGAACTCGGTTTCCTCGTCGGTCACGACCAGCGCCTGCTCCGCCGCGCCGGGCAGCGTGTAGCGAAAGCCGAAGCCGTCATCGAACACGCGGAACTCGACGCCCAGCTCGCGGCCATCGGTGGCGGCCAGTGTCGCGACCAGCCCGCGATAGTGCTCACGCATCCACCGCCGCTCGCCCCAGGGCTGAGTCCAGGGGCGGTCGAGCGCGGTCCGCTGACTGGCCACCAGCGTCAGGTCGTGATCGATCGGCGCGGCATCCTTGAACCGGAACCCCAGCCGCGACCGATCGAGGATCGGCTTGCCGTCATAGCGGGCGCGATACACCGCCTCGCCCTTGTCCACCGCCACATCGACCGCGATCCGCCCGTCGGGCGAGGTGATGGTCTGCCACGCCTGTCCCAAAGCGGGGGTCGCCGCGATCACCGCCGCGAGCCCGACGATCATGCCCAGCCCGTTGTGCATCAGAAGCTGTAGGTCAGGCTGGCACGGACACGGCGGCCGAAGATCGGGCGGCCCTGGAACGCGGTTTCCTGCACCCCGATGATCGAGCCCGCCCGCGGATTGCCTTCGGTCAGGCCCACCTCGTTGAACAGGTTGGTCGCGACCACCTGCGCCTGAAGTGCGTCGGTGACCTTCCAGTTGGCACCCAGCCGCACCTCGGTATAGCTTGGCAGGACGATGGTATTCGCCACATCGACATAGCGTTTGCCGGTATAGGCGGCCTCACCGAAGATGTTCACCCGGTCGCCGAGCAGATGCAGCGTCGGGCGGACCGACACCTGCACCTGCGGCTGGCGGACGATCTGGTTGCCACTGAAATTGAACGGCCCGCTCGCATCCTGCCCGGCGAAGCTGGTATAGTTGATCTTCTGATAGTTCCCACTTGCCGCCAGCTCGAAGAAATCGACCGGGCGCAACGACAGTTCGACCTCCACGCCCTTGGACTCGGCGGCCGCCGTCTGGTTGATCGTCTGCGCCTGGCCGTTCGGGCCCGCGACGATCGTCTGGAAGGCGATGTTGGGGAATTTATTGTAGAACAAGGTGACGAAAGCCGAGAAGGGCCGGGTGGCATATTTCAGCCCGCCCTCGACCAGGTCGATCTGGTTCTCGACCGGCACGCCGCCGAACCACTGGACGAACTCCGGCGTCACGCGGAAGCTGCGGCTATAGCGGGCGAAGGCCGCGACCCGCTTGTCGAACTCGTAATTCGCGCCCGCCGAAAAGGCCCATTGCCCGGTCTTGAACCGATAGGGCGTCGTCGCGCCGGTAAAGACCAGCACATTGTCGTCGGCAATGGTCGTCGCATCGCCCAGATTGGTGCGTGTGGTCTGCGCGATCGTGCCTTCCTTCGATACATGGTGATAGCGTGCGCCCAGATCGATGCGCAGCGCCTCGGTCACCTGCCACGCATCGGTCAGGTAGAAGGCGTTGATCGTCACCTCATCGTGGAAACGCTGCAAATTGCTGTGCAGGTTGAGCAGACCGTTCTTGGTCAAGGCCACCGTCTGCTGACCGGCCGCGTTCAGACCGACCACGTCGAAATAGCGGGGGCGATTGATCGCCTCGACCAGAATGTCGTTCCAGTTCCAATTCTGGGTCTGGTTGAAATGGCTGAAATAATAGCCTGCGGTCAGCGTGTGGCGACCGATGCCGGTGTCGAGCTTCTTGGTGACGCTCAGGTCGTTGATCACATTCTCGACATTGACGACCGTGTTGAAGATGCTCTGGGTCAGCGCCAGCTGATTGCCGAGCGCGGCGGCAGCGACGGTCTGGCCGTTGCTGGCGTCGCGATAGACGGCGGACACGGTGTCCGGACGGGCGGCCTGCAACCGGGTCAGCGCATTGGCCAGAAACCCTTGCGACGTGGCGATACCCGAGCTGAACAGCCCGTTGAAGTCCACCGTGCCGGTCGTATAGCGGGCACGGTCGTTGACCTCCCACCCATCGCCCAACGGCTTGTTGAAGATCGCGGTAAAGGTGTCGGTATCGGTGTGGATGCCCTGGGTCAGGTCCACCCGCTTGTCGAACGCGCCGCGGCCGTCGGGCACGGTCAGCCGGGCAAAGGCCGTGTTGACCAGCGTGCCGGTGCCGGCATCCAACCCCGGCAGGCCCTGAGACGGGCTGGCGAGCGGGATGGCGGTGTAGAAGATGTTCTTGTCGTCCAGCTTGCGATAGCTGACGAAAAGCGAGCCACTGTCGGCGAAGTCATATTGCAGGCCGACCCGGAACTGCCCCCCCTGATTGCCGGTAAAGCCGGGGTTCCGCAGGCCGTTATCCTCGCGATAGAAGCCGCCGATCGCAAAAGACAGCCGGTCGGTCAGTGGCCCGGACACATTGGCGTCCATCCGGTAATGATCCCAGTCGCCGACCTCGCCCTTCACCATGCCCTGGAGCGTACGGGTCGGACGCTTGGTCAGGACGTTGACGACGCCGCCCGGCGCATTGGACGCGGTGATCGAGGCCGAGCCGCCGCGCACGATCTGGAGCGAGTCGACAGTCGCATCGACGCGGAAGAACTCGTCGGCATTCGTAAAGGCGCCTGCGCCTTCTTCCCATACAGGCAGGCCATCCTCCAGCAGCGGGAGATAGCGATAATTGTCCGCCGGAAGGCCGCGCGAATAAACGTTGTTGCCGACCTCGCCGCCCGAGCTTTCGACATAGATGCCCGGCGTCGAGGCGATCAGGTCGGCAATGCCCAAGGGGGCCTTTTGCGCGATCGCCTGCGGGTCGATGGTGGTGATGGCGTAGGACGTCTCGAACTTGCGCGTGCCGGTGCGGGTGCCGGTGACGATGATCTCGTTGAGACCCAGGTCATCGGCCTGCGCCGCTTCGGGCGCGGGATCGGCCTTTGCTTCGGCGGCCGGTGGGGCGGATTGCGCCAGCAGGGGGGCGACGGGCACCATCCCTGCAACCGAAGCCATCAACGCCAAGCGACATCCACCCATGATAATCCCCTCCAAGACGCCTCTGACGGGCGGTCCACCTGATGAGGGAAAAATGAGGTCGCGCGCAAAATTATGCAACGAGTATTTGCAAACGATTGCAATTTACATGAAATTGCTTGGCTTCATGCGATTAAGTTGCCTGTTTTCTGTGCTTTGCTGATCCAGTTGGACATTATTTTGCACGACATCCGCGCCTCTTAACGGCCGCAGGACTCGCGAATCACAAGGTTGGTCGGCAACCGCTCCGACTTGGCGCGATGGCCGTCGATGATGCGCAGCAGCTTGGAGACCAAGAGATTGCCCGCCTTGATGACATCCTGCCGGATGGTCGTCAGCCCCGGCGTCGACAGCGCCGCCGCGTCGATATCGTCATAGCCGATCACCGCCACATCCTCGGGCACGCGCAGGCCGCGCTGGCGCAGCGTCTGGATCGCGCCGAGCCCCACCAGGTCGGAGGCCGCGACGATCGCGTCGAACGCGATGCCCCGCTCCAGCAGATTGTCGACCGCCTCCGCCCCCTCGAACCGCCCGGCGGTCGGCGTCTGAACCATAGCGGGATCGAACGCCACGCCATGTGCCGCCAGCGCCGCGCGATAGCCGTCCAGCCGGATCGCGATCTGCGAAAAGGGCGTGCGGGCCGCCGCAATCGGCGGCATCGCGCCGATAAAGGCAATGCGCCGCCGGCCCTTGCGCAGCAGATGCGCGGTCGCCTGGAATCCGCCCTCATGATTGTCACTGCCGATCGAGCAATAGCCTTGCCCCGCCACCTCGACCCCCCAGGCGACAAGAGGCTTGCCCATATCGGCATAATGGTTGAGCGCATCATGGAACTGCGATTGGCCCAGGAAAATCGTACCCGCATAGGCACTTTGGTCGAGGAACTGTGCCAGCGTCGCATCGTCATAGGGCGTCTGCCACACGATCGACACGTCGCGCCGCCGCTCGCGCAGGGCGGTGCCGACACCGCCGATCAACGCCAGCTCGAACGGATTGGCCAGCTGGCTGCCATGCGCAGTCGCGACCGGCACGACCAGGCAGATTTGCTCGGACAGCGACGGCTCGGCGCGGCGCATCTTTTGCGGGACATGGACATAGCCCAGCCGGTCCGCGGTGCTCAGCACCCGCTCGCGCGTCTCCTCGCTGATGGCGCTATGCCCGGTCAGCACCCGCGACACGGTCGCGACCGACACCCCGGTTTCCGCTGCGATCCCGCCCAGGGTCGGCCCGCCCCGTTTCACCCGCGCCATAGTCGACTCGATATTTGCATTAGATTGCACTAGATCAGGGGCGCGTCCTCGTCCATGGTCGACAGGCACAGGCTCAGCACCGCCCCCATCGCCATCAGCCCGCCCGCCAGGGGCAGTACCGGCCAAGCCATGCCGCTCAGTCCATGCGCGATGATCCAGCCCATGCTCATCCCCGCGACCAGCTGCGGAACGACGATGAAGATGTTCATGACGCCGATGAACATGCCTGCCGTCGCGCTGGAGACCGCCCGCCCGGCCAAAACGAAGGGTGCACTCAGGATCGAAGCGTAAGCGATGCCGATCAGCACAGCGCAGACGACCAGTCCGGCTGGATGAGAGACCAGCGCGATGCCCGCCAGTCCTAGCGCGCCCGCCACCAGCGCCGCCGCATGGACCCGCGTCACCCCGAACCACCGGAACAGCCCCGGCAGCAGAAAGGCGAACAGCCCAGCTACCCCGTTATAGGTCCCGAACAGGATCCCGACAAAGTCCGCCCCGCGTGCATAGGCCGCATCGAAGGGCGAGGTCGCGCCGTAAAGCTGTGCCGCGACGACCGGCGTCGCATAGACCCACAGGAGATAAAGACCGAACCAGCTGAGAAACTGGATGGCCGCCACCGGACGCAGCGTCCGCCAGAGAGCGGCAAAGCCGGTCCGGTGGCCGGGCCTCACCGACGGATCATGCTGTACTACGTGAGCTGCGACCGGTTCGCGCACCCGTGCTACCGTCCAGCCGACTGCCAGCGCCACCGCGAGCGCCGCCGCGAGGAACGCCACCCGGATCGACGGCGCGGTCTGGCCCGGCTGCGCGACGTTCGACCAGCCGCCCCAGGCGAGCAGGATCGGCGCACAGGCCCCGGCCAGCGCCCCCAGCCCGATAAAGACGGTCTGCATGGCATAGCCGCTTGCCTGATCCTCGGGCGGCAGCGTGTCGGCGACCAGCGCGCGATAGGGTGCATGGAGCGCATTCATGGCCGCCTCCAGCCCCCAGACAATTACCACCGCCACCATAAGCGACGTTGCCATCGGCAAGGCGGCCAGCGCGGCGATCACCAGCAGGGCCGATATCAGGATATAGGGCCGCCGCCGCCCGAACCGGCCGCCATGCCGATCGCTGATCGCGCCGACGACCGGCTGCACCAGCAACCCCGTCACCGGCCCCGCCAGCCACAGGATCGCAAGCTGGTCGACCGAGGCCCCCAACCCCTGGAACACGCGGCTCAGGCTGGCGCTCTGGATACCAAATGCGATCTGCAACCCGAGATAACCGACGCTAAGGTCCAGTCCCTTGATACGCTTCGATAGTCCCATGGCTCACGCCATCCACAATTTCGCCTGCACGCTCAAGCCGCTCGGCGGCCGCACCTTCTATCCACACATAGCCGAGATCAGACCAGGAGGCTCAGACCGATCCATCGGCAGCTCTATCCATCGTATTCTGGAATTGAAAACCTGACGTCCGAGGTCTTCCAGACGTCGCGTGCCCATTGCTATCCAATGCGCTACTACGGAATGCACGTAAATCTGGCGATTTTGCAAAGTGGCGCGCCCGGAGGGATTCGAACCCCCGACCGAGGAGGTAGAAGCTCCTTGCTCTATCCAACTGAGCTACGGACGCGCGGATGGCGGTGTCCCTAGCGTGGTTTGCTTGGGTTGGGAATGGCGATAAACATCGCGTCGAACGGTGCGGAGGGGCAAGGGCATGGGTGTGGAACGGGTCGTGGCGGACCGGGACATGGGGCGGGGTGCGTTCCGCTGGTTCGACTTCGTGATGGCGGCGTTCGTCACCGTCCTGCTGCTGTCCAACGTCATCGGCGCGGGCAAGGTGGCGGTGATCACCCTGCCGTTCGTCGGGCAGTGGCCGTTCGGCGCGGGCATCCTGTTCTTTCCGCTCAGCTATGTCATCGGCGACGTGCTGACCGAAGTGTACGGCTATGCCCGCGCGCGGCGCGTGATCTGGGCGGGGACGGCGGCGGTGCTGTTCATGGCGTTCATGAGCTATGTCGTGGTCGAACTGCCACCCGCGCCGACCTGGACCAACCAGGCGGCCTATGAGGTGATCTTCGGCCAGGTGCCGCGCATCGTGCTGGCCAGCGTATGCGCCTTTTGGGCTGGGGAGTTCGTCAATGCCTATGTCATGGCGCGGATGAAGCTGTGGACCGGCGGGCGGCATCTCTGGTCGCGCACGATCGGCTCGACGGTGGTGGGGCAGGGGGTGGACAGCCTGATCTTCTATCCACTCGCCTTTCTATATGCGGAGGGCTGGACCCCGCATCTGGTCGTCGTGGTGCTGTTCACGCAATGGGTGCTGAAGGTGGGTTGGGAGGTGCTGCTGACCCCGGTGACTTATCTGGTCGTCGGTTGGCTGAAGCGGACCGAAGGGGTGGATGTGTTCGACGAGGGGACCGACTTCACGCCGTTCCGGGCGCGGGTTTGAATAGGGTTTACGCGAAGACGCGAAGGGTTTGATAAGAGATTTTGTTCGCGCGGAGGCGCGGAGGCGCGTAGAACGCAGAGGTGTCGCACCCTGCGGCAGCCGTCTATCTCCGCCACCGACATGCGATAGAAGGGATGAGGTCTCCACAAGACCAGACACCTCCGCGCTCTCCGCGCCTCCGCGCGAACAAATATCTTCTTCGCGTCTTCGCGCGAACAAAAAAGGGGAAGCGAGTCGCCTCGCTCCCCCTTTTCGGATGTCATCCCGTGGCCTTCGACTTCGCTCAGGCTGAACGGATGGGCGGGGGTTAGGCGCCGACCATTTCCAGCAGGCCCTCGAACAGCCGGCGGCCATGGTCGCCGCCATGCGCGGCTTCGATGCGGCGCTCGGGGTGGGGCATCATGCCCAGCACGTTGCGCTTCTCGTTCAGCACGCCCGCGATGTCCCGGGCCGAGCCGTTGACGTCCTCGGCATAGCGGAACGCCACGCGGCCTTCGCCTTCCAGGCGGTCGAGTGTGTCGGCATCTGCGAAATAATTGCCGTCATGATGCGCGACGGGGATGCGGATCGTCTCGCCCTGTTCGTACAGGCGCGTGAAGGCGCTGTCGGTGTTCGCCACCTCCAGATTCACGTCGCGGCAGACGAAGTTGAGCGAGCGGTTGCGCATCAGCGCGCCCGGCAGCAGCCCGGTTTCGGCCAGCACCTGGAAGCCATTGCAGACGCCGAACACCGGCGTGCCCTTGTTCGCCTGCTCGATGACCGCGCGCATGATCGGCGAGCGGGCCGCGATCGCGCCGCAGCGGAGGTAATCGCCGTAGGAGAAGCCGCCCGGCACGCCGATCAGCCCCAGCCCCTCAGGGAGTTCGCTGTCGCCGTGCCAGACCATGGCGGGCTTGACGCCCGTCACCGCCTCCAGCGCGACGGCGAGGTCGCGGTCGCAGTTCGAGCCGGGAAAGACGATGACGGCGGTCTTCATCAGGCGCGCTCCACCCGGTAATTCTCGATCACGGTGTTGGCGAGCAGCTGGCGGCACATCTCGTCGATCTGCGCGTCGGTGGTCGCGTCGGCGACTTCCAGCTCGATCAGCTTGCCCGCGCGGACGTCGTTCACGCCCGCAAAGCCCAGGCTTTCCAGCGCGTGGTGGATCGCCTTGCCCTGCGGGTCGAGCACCCCGGGCTTCAGGGTGACGAAAATCTTCAGCTTCATTACTTGCCCCGGCTCTTGCGGTGTTCTTCCAGATCGAGGACGGCGGTGTCGCCCCCCTCGGGCAGCAGGCCCAGACGGCGCGCCACTTCCTGATAGGCCTCGACCTCGCCGCCGAGATCCCGGCGGAAGCGGTCCTTGTCCAGTTTCTCGTTGGTGGTCATGTCCCACAGGCGGCAGCCATCGGGGCTGATCTCGTCGGCCAGAATGATACGACCGAAGTCATTGTCCCAGATACGGCCGAATTCCAGCTTGAAGTCGACCAGGCGGATGCCGATCGCGGCGAACATGCCCGACAGGAAGTCGTTCACGCGGATCGCCAGATCGGCGATGTCGTGCATCTCTTCCTGGCTGGCCCAGCCGAAGCAAGCGATATGCTCGTCGGTGACCATCGGGTCGCCGAGCGCATCGTCCTTATAATAATATTCGATGATCGTGCGGGGCAGCTTCACGCCCTCTTCGATGCCCAGACGCTTGGACAGCGAGCCCGCCGCGACGTTGCGCACCACGACCTCGATCGGAACGATCTCGACCTGGCGGATCAGCTGCTCGCGCATGTTCAGGCGGCGGATGAAGTGGGTCGGCACGCCGATATGGTCGAGCATGGTGAAGACATGCTCGGAGATACGGTTGTTCAGCACGCCCTTGCCGTTGATCGTGCCCTTCTTCTGGGCATTGAACGCGGTGGCGTCGTCCTTGAAATACTGGATCAGCGTGCCGGGCTCGGGGCCCTCGTACAGGATCTTGGCCTTGCCTTCGTAGATTTGGCGGCGGCGAGCCATGCGGCGGTCCCCTGAAATGAGTACAGCCCCGGCGCCCCCATGCTGGAGCCCGAGGCGGGATGGCGCGGCCTATAATGGATGGGACGCGGCGGCGCAATGGAGCCGGGGCCGCAAACATGATTCCGTCGGGTCGTGGAGGGGTAAAGATTACGACGCCGTCATCATCGCGCCATGATGAACAGATTTTTGTGATGGGGTGAAAAGAATGTAAGGTGGGAAGTATAGGAAACCAATCGACCAAGTTGCTGGTTCTGTCGATGCTTGCAAAGGAGGTAGTCATGAACAAGCTGGTGATCGGTGTTGTTGGTGGGACCCTGATGTTGACGGCGGGTGCTGCCGTGGCGCGGCCGATGCACATGGCGCATCAACCGCAGATTTGGGAACAGGCACGTGTTCCGCTCGCCAATGGCATGGAGGCCATTGCGGTGGTGAAGAATGGCAACACGGAACGCACGGTCGCCTGCCGCGACACGGCGGATGTCCTCGCCACCTTCCGTCCCGAAATTGTCGCCTTCCAGCCCGTGCGCGGCCTGCATGGCAAGGTGAAGACCGACGAGGATGTCGCCGGGGTCGAGACCTTCACCCCCGTCGCCTTCCAGAACTGCACGGTGGCGGCCGGCGATCACTTCCAGCAGGATGTGACCCAGGCCCAGGCGAACCAGTCCTAAGCCGACCGGCCTCGCCGAAAACGAAGCGGGCGCGACTCCCAACGCGCCCGCTTTGTCGTTGGTTCTAGCTTTCCTCCCCTGCAAGGGGAGGGGGACCAGCGAAGCTGGTGGAGGGGTGTCGCCGGTCGCGAGACTGGTCGCGCCTTACGGCCCGGGACACCTCTCCGTCAGGGCTTTGCCCTGCCACCTCCCCTTGCAGGGGAGGAATTGGGTGGGCGCTGAACCCACCGCCGTTCCCGATTTGATCCTGCCGATTGCCCCGACCCCACGGGCTTGCTAATAGCCTGTCCTCCATGGCGATCGATCTCCGCGATAATCCTCCCGTCGGCATTCTGGACGCACCCTTCGACAGCGCGCTGTCGGAGCGGTATCTGGTCTATGCGCTGTCGACGATCACGGCACGTTCGCTGCCCGATGTGCGCGACGGCCTGAAGCCCGTGCACCGGCGGCTGCTCTGGGCGATGCGGCTGCTCAAGCTCGACCCGGCGGCGGGGTATAAGAAGTGCGCGCGCGTCGTCGGCGACGTCATCGGTAAATACCACCCGCATGGCGACCAGTCGGTCTATGACGCGATGGTCCGCCTGGCCCAGGATTTCGCGCTGCGTTACCCGCTGGTCGACGGGCAGGGGAATTTCGGCAATATCGACGGCGATAACGCCGCCGCCTATCGTTACACCGAGGCACGGCTGACCCAGGTCGCGATCGACCTGATGGACGGGCTGGACGAGGATGCCGTCGCCTATCGTCCGACCTATAATGGCGAGGAGCAGGAGCCCGAGCTGTTCCCCGGCCTGTTCCCCAATTTGCTGGCGAACGGCGCGAGCGGCATCGCGGTCGGCATGGCGACCAGCATCCCGCCGCACAATGCCGCCGAATTGCTGGAAGCCGCGATCCTGCTGGTCGACCGGCCGGACGCGGATGACGATGCGATCCTGAGCATCGTCAAGGGGCCGGACTTCCCGACCGGCGGCATGGTCGTCGATGCGCCCGCCATCCTGCGCGAAAGCTACACCACCGGGCGGGGCGGTTTCCGCGTTCGCGCCCGCTGGGAGATCGAGCGCGAGAAGGGCGGCGGCTGGCAGATCGTCATCAGCGAAATCCCGTACGGCGTCGCCAAGGGCAAGCTGATCGAACAGATCGCCACGCTGATCAACGACAAGAAGCTGCCGATCCTGGCGGACGTCCGCGATGAATCGGATGCGCAGGTCCGCATCGTGCTGGAGCCGCGCGCCCGCACCGTCGATCCGCAGGTGCTGATGGATGGGCTGTTCCGCTTCTCCGACCTGGAGACGCGGATCAGCCTGAACCTCAACGTGCTCGACAAGGACCGTACCCCGCGCGTCATGAGCTTGCGCGAGGCGCTGGCGGCCTGGGTCGAGCATCAGTTCGTGGTGCTGCGCCGCCGCTCCGAGCATCGCCTGGGCAAGATCGCCGACAGGATCGAGCTGCTCGACGGTTATCTGGTCGCCTATCTCAACCTCGACCGGGTGATCGAGATCATCCGGACCGAGGACGAGCCCAAGGCGGTGATGATGGCGGAATTCGACCTGACCGACCGGCAGGCCGAGGCGATCCTCAACATGCGCCTGCGTTCGCTCCGCCGGCTGGAGGAGTTCGAGATTCGCGGCGAGCGCGACAAGCTCGACAAGGAGCGCGAGCAGCTGACGCTGTTGCTGGGTTCCGAACAGCGCCAGCGGACGCGGATGAAGAAGGATCTGGGCAAGATCCGCGACCGCTACGGCCTCGAAACCGCGCTGGGCGCGCGCCGCACGCTGATCGAGGAAGCCGCGCCGACCCGCGACATCCCCCTGGAGGCGATGATCGAGCGCGAGCCGATCACCGTCATCCTGTCGCAGCGCGGCTGGATCCGCGCGATGAAGGGGCATGTCGACCTCGCCTCGGCCGATACCGCCAAGTTCAAGGAAGGCGATGGCCCGGCCTTCGCCTTCCATGCGCAGACGACCGACAAGCTGCTGCTGGCGGCGGCCAATGGGCGATTCTTCACGCTGGCGGCCGACAAGCTGCCCGGCGGGCGCGGTTTCGGCGAGCCGGTGCGTGCGATGATCGACCTGGACGGCTCCATCGGCATCGTCGGCTTCCTGCCCGCGAGCCGCAGCCCCAAGCTGCTGGTCGCCGCCTCGGACGGGCGCGGCTTCATCGTGCCGACCGCCGACACCATCGCCGAGACTCGCAAGGGCAAGACCGTGCTGACCCCGCGTACGGGCGCGACGCTGAAGGTCGTGCGGCCGGTCGGGGCGGAGGATGACTATGTCGCGGCGATCGGCGACAATCGCAAATTGCTGGTCTTCCCGCTGACCGAGTTCGTCGAGCTGTCGCGCGGCACCGGCGTGCAGCTCCAGCGCTACCGCGACGGCGGGCTGTCGGATGCGACCACCTTCGTCTTCAAGGACGGGCTGAGCTGGCCGATGGGCGGCGAGACCGGGCGGGTGCGGACCGAAACCGATCTGTCGGCCTGGCGGACCGCACGCGGGGCGGCGGGGCGGATGCCGCCGACCGGCTTCCCGCGCGACAACCGCTTCGGCTGAGCCGGATAGCGCTGTCCTCCCTGTCGCACGATAGGGGAGGGGCGGGGATCGCCGTCATCGGACCTCGTCCGACATGGTAGAAATCCACCCATCGCAGCGGCTGGGGCGGCTGGTCTCACAACCGTTTACGGATCAGATTTTCCGAGGAATTTTAGGCGGTCTTAACGATCGACCGCTAGACCACCGAAAGATGGCTTCGACCGCGTATCCGGCGCAACGCTCTTCGACACGGCCTGTCGGGTCGGTGACGTCGCGCGCCATCGCCATCATGGCGATCCCGGCGGCCGAGATTGTGATCCTCCAGGGCAAGCTGGAAATCACGGCGGCCAACGACGCGTTTCGACGCGCCTGCCTGAACGACAGCGGCAGCCGGGCGATGCTGCTGGCCGATCTGGCGGACCGGATCGAACCGTTCCTGGCGACCGATCGCAAGTCCATCGAGTTTTCGTTGCAGCTGGGCGACTCGATCGACGCGCGCTATTTCCAGGCGACCCTGACCCGATCGAGCGAGGACGGTGCGGAGACCTGCGTCCTGATGCTGGTCGACCAGACCGCCCAGCGCCATACCGAACGCAGCCTGCGCCGGGAGATGACGACCGACAGCCTGACCGGCCTGCCCAATCGCCAGGGGTTCGGCGACCTGATCGAGGCGGTGATGGCGACCGGGCAGCGCCATGCCGTGCTGGTCGTCGACATCCACCGTTTCGGCCGGTTGAACGCCTGTATGGGTTCGCTGGTCGGGGACGAACTGCTGATCACGGTGGCGCGGCGGTTGAAGGGCGCGCTGCGGTCGCGCGACTCGATCGGGCGAACCGGCGGCAATGAATTCGGCATCCTGATGATGATCGACGGCGGCGAGGACGAGGCGCATCTGCTCGCCGAGCGGATCGACCGCGCCTTGCGCGAGCCGTTCCGGCTGACCGATTATGAGGTGAATGTCGAAGCGTCGGTGGGCATCGCCTTCAGCGAGGGGCCGAATGGCGAGGCCGAGGAAATGATCCGCCACGCCCAGTTTGCGGTCAAGCTGGCCAAGACGGCAGGCCATGCCGAGGTCTATCATCCCCAGGCCTTCATCATCGCGCGCACGCAATTCGCCATGGAGACGGCGCTGCGTCGCGCGATCGAGCAGGACGAACTGCATCTCGCCTATCAGCCGATCTGCGACCTGTCGTCGGGCAAGACGGTCGCCTTCGAGGCGCTGGCCCGCTGGCGCGATCTCAGCGGGGTGGATCATTCCCCGGTCGATTTCATTCCCGTCGCCGAGGAATCCGGGCTGATCGTGCCGCTCGGCCGCTGGGCGGTGAACAAGGCGTTGAAGCGGCTGGCCGAATGGGACCGGGCCGCCGGTGGCGATTGCGGGGTGCGCCTGTCGGTCAACGTTTCGGCGATCCAGCTTCAGCGCGACGATATTCCGGCGATGATCGCGCAGGCGCTGGCCGGGACCGGCATGACGGGCGACCGCTTGACGCTGGAGCTGACCGAAAGCGCGATCGCGGGCGATGCCGAACGCGTGACCGCGATCATGCAGGCGATGAAGACGCTGGGCACGACCATCGCGATGGACGATTTCGGCACCGGCTATTCCAGCCTCGCCTATCTGCAGAAGCTGCCCATCGACGTGTTGAAGATCGACCGCAGCTTCGTCTCGGGCATGTTGGCCGATCGCGACAAGATCGCGATCGTCCGCGCTATCCTGGGCCTGGCGCAAGCGCTGGGCATGAAGACCACCGCCGAGGGGATCGAGACGGTCGAACTGGGCCAGACGCTGGCCGCGCTCGGCTGCACCTATGGCCAGGGTTTCTATTATTCCCGTCCGCTCGAACCCGATGCCGCCTGGGCGAAGATCGCCGCTCAGGCCTGAGCCACCGCCGCGTCGGCCAGTTCGCCGACCCGGCCCGCATCCGGAAAGCCCTCGGCGATCCACTGCGTCTCGACCTGTCGCAGCAGGCGCGCCACCTCGGGGCCCTTGCCGACCCCGCGCTCGACCAGCGCGCCGCCGGTCAGCGGCAGGGCAGGGGGCGTCCAGTCGCGAATGACGTCGATCGGCTCGCCCGCCAGCAACAGCCGGTCGATCGCGCCGCTCGTGCCGACGCGATAGGCAAGCGCACGCGGCCCCTCGTCCCCCGGACCCGCCGTCGCGGCGATCAGGCGCTTGCGATCCGTGTTGGACAGCTTCAGCCGCGCGCCGACCGGCTCGGCGGCCTCGGGCGGCAACAGCGCGGCGAGCCGCCGGATCGCATCGGGCGCGACGCCGACCGCCGTCTCGCGCTCGGCCAGCGCGGTCAGCCGTGCGACCCCGGCAGCGTCGATCTCTGGGATCACCGCGCGGAAAATGCCCTGTTCGACCATCAGCGCGACGACCGGCACCGCACGGGCCGCGACCAGCAGCTTGAGCAGTTCGGCGGCGATTCGTTCGCGCGACAAGGCCATCAGATCGTTGGCGCGCGCGGCACAGGCGGCCAGCCCCGCTTCGTCCACTGCATCGCCGAACCGGGCGTGGAAGCGGAAGAAGCGCAGGATGCGCAGGTGATCTTCCGCGATCCGCTGCAACGGATCGCCGATGAAGCGGACCCGGCCCGCCTTCAGATCGTCCAGCCCGCCGAAATAGTCGAACAGCGCGCCCGAAACGGGATCGGCATAGAGCGCGTTCATCGTGAAATCGCGCCGTGCCGCATCCTCGCGCCAGTCGTCGGTAAAGGCGACGACCGCGTGACGGCCGTCGGTCGACACGTCGCGGCGCAGCGTCGTCACCTCGACCGGCCCGTCGGGCAGGACGGCGGTGATCGTGCCGTGCGCGATACCGGTGGGGACGGGCTTGAACCCCGCCTCGCGCACCCGTCCGATCACCGTTTCGGGCGACAGGGGCGTGGCCAGGTCGATATCGGCGACCGCGATGCCGAGCAGCATGTCGCGCACCGCGCCGCCGACGAATCGCGCCTCCAGCCGCTCGGCCAGCGCGATCAGCTGGGGTCGGTTCGCCCAGGGGGGCGTGCCGGGAATCACGCCGTCCATTGCAGCCGCCGCGACAGGTTGACGATCATCGCCGCGGTCGCGCCCCAGATGCGCCGGTCGTTCCATAAAATCTCGTAGAAATGGCGGGTCGTTCCGCGCCACGGCGCGCTGACCCGGTGGTGATGGGCAGGATCGAGCAGGAAGGACAGCGGCACCTCGAACAGCGCGGCAACCTCCGCCTCGGCGGGTTTCAGGGCCAGGTCGGGAGGGATGACGCCCAGTACCGGCGTCACCTCGAATCCCGTGACGGTGCGATAGCGGTCGGCCAGGCCCACGACGTTCACGGACTGCGGTGGCAGGCCGATCTCCTCCTCCGCCTCGCGCAATGCGGTCGCCACCAGATCGGCATCGCCCGGATCGGCTCGGCCGCCGGGAAAGGCGACCTGGCCCGCATGGTTGCGTAACGTCTCGGTCCGCTGGGTCAGGACGACGCCCGGCTCGGCGCGGTCGGTCACGGGAATCAGCACGGCGGCAGAGGTGGGCGTGGCCGCGACCTCATGCGGCTCGACCCCGTCCCCGGTCAGAAGATCCTGGGTCGGGATACGCGCCATCGCCTGAGCCAGCCTTTCGGCCAGGGTCATGCGGTGGCGACCGGGGTCAGGGGAAAGAAGGTGCCGTCGCTCCACACGCCCGGAACGTCGCCATCGCCCGCCATCGCCCGCTCGGCCAGTTCATAATAGACCGGGCGCGCGATCAGCGCCTCCAGCCCGTCGCGGACGTGAAGATAGGGGCGCGGCCCGTCCTCGCCCTCGAGGAAGCGCAGGCCATGGGCGGCACCGGCCGCGACCAGCTCGCCGGTGTTGAGCTGAAACACCAGGCGCCCGTTCCGCCCTTCGCCTTCGGCCTTCAGGGCGGTGGCGACGAAGGGGGCGTCCTCCACCGCGATGTCGAGCTTTTCGACCGGCGTCACCAGAACGTGGCGGCCGTCGGGCTCGCGGCGCAGGATCGTCGCGAACAGGCGGACCATGGCGGGACGCGTGATCGGGCTGCCCTGATGAAACCAGGTGCCGTCGCGCGCGATCCGCATCTCGCTGTCGCCGCAATGGGTAGGGTGCCATTGCGAGACGGGCGGCAGCTTCTGCGCCTCCATCGCCTGGACGATTTCGGCCAGGCTGAGCGCGGACAGGTCGGGGGGCGGTGCCATCGGCATGATCGCCCCGAGTTAGGGATGCGGGAGGGTCAGGTAAAGAGCGCGCGATCAGCTCCGCGCCGGATCGGGCCCCAATATCCCGGGCATCGCGGGCACGTCGGGCCCGCGCGCCAGCAGGCGATGCCGCTCGACCGGGCCGGGCAGCCGCCAGTCGGCGGTGCGCTCGGCGGTGAAGCCGAAGAAGCGGCCATAATATTCCGGATCGCCGATCAGCATCATCGCGCGGTCCAGCCCCTGGGCGGCGGCGGCGTCCAGCATATGGCCGAGCAGGTCGCGGCCGATGCCACCCTGCTGATGCGCGGGCTCCACCGCGACCGGGCCGACCATCACCATCGAATGCCGGACGCCGTCATCGTCGGTCAGCGCGACCGGCCAGCACTGGATCGAGCCGATCAGCGTTTCGCCCTCCATCGCGGCGAAGCACAACGAATCGATCGGGCTGACGCTGCCCCGCACCTTATAAGCGGTCCGTGCGTGGCGGCCCGGCGGGAAGGCGCGGTCCAGCAGCGCCTCGACCCTGTCGGGAGCGACCGCGTCGAGCGGGGCGAGAACGGTCGTGACGGTCACGGGGCAGGGGTCCGGTGGTGGGGGAGGGGACGCGCGCCCTTAGCGCGACCGGGCCGCGATGCAAGCCCCGACCCTTTCCTTGCGCGTGGGCTCTGCTAGAGGCGCTGGCATGGAAGACCGTCTCCAGCTCGAAGTCCACGACCTCGAAGTCCAGGTGCTGACCGGCATCTATTCCGAGGAAACCCATCTGCCGCAGCCGCTGCGCATCTCGCTGACGGTCGATCTCGACTGTCCGGCGCGCTACACGCCCGACAGCCCGCTGACCGAGTCGAAAAACTATCTCGACCTGAAACATGCGGCGACCCGGCTGCCCGAAGGCGTGCATTTCACCCTGATCGAGGGGGTGGCCGATCATATCTGCGACACGCTGTTCCTTCAGGATCAGCGGGTGCGCCGGGTGCAGGTGAAGATCGTGAAGCTGGCCATCGCCGAGGACGGCGAGGCGATCGGCATCACGCTGGTGCGTCACCGCCGCTGATGCGGGTCGGCGCGCGGCGAATCAATCTGGCGCCGGATGCCGATATCGTCCGTGTCGTCGCGGATCATCCCGGCGTCGATCTGGTCCTGGTCGTCTGGCCGGGCCGTGACCCGGTGGCGCAGGCCATGACCGAGGCGGCGATCGGTCCCCTTGCCGTCGCGGCGGCGCCAGCTGCGCGAATCAATGCGGTGATCCCGGCCGCGGGAGCCGGCGAGGACAGGGTGGCGGCGGCGGTCGCCTATCTCGCCGCCGCCCATGCCGTCACCGGTCAGTTGCTGGGCGTCGGCACCTGACGCTCGCGCCCGCACGGGCCCAGCTTCTGCAGCACGAAACGATAATCCTCGCGCGCGGCCTGGGCATTTTCCGGCGATAGCGAGGCGGTGCTGTGGTCGGGCAGCGAGGCGGGCAGGGCGCAGGCCAGGCGATACCAGAGCAGCGTGTCGCGCGCCGGAGGCGCGGCCGATTCGTCGACGATCTCGCTGAGCGCGACGGCATAACGCCGCTCCTCGCCCGGACGGCGCAGCACCGATAGCGAGACGGGGCGGTTGTTCGCGGTCGTCAGGAAGATCTGGGTCTCGCCTTCGCCCGGCAGACTGCCCGGCACGTAAAAGGCGTTGCCGACGCCGGTGATGACCGGCGGGGCGTCCGGCGACAGGGCGTCGCGGGCGATCGCCCGGCTGCGCTGCTCGGTATCGGGCGTCCAGTCGAGCTGCGCATCGGGGGCGACGAGTTGCAACTGGTCGGCGGCGCCGGGGACCCGGCGGGCATAGATCAGCACACGCATCTTCTTCAGGCGCGGCGCGCGGCCGCGCGCATCGGTCGCGGCGTCGAACAGATAGCCGACCCGCGTCGGCAGGCCGCCCGCGCCACGGATCAACGCGCCGACATCCGCCTCGACATAGGAACGCTGATGCCCCGGCGCGACTCCGGCGGCCTCGGCGCCCTTGATCGCGGTCGCCGATCGAATCGTCACATCGGCGATGACCGGGGCGGACAGGGCCAGATCGGCCAGATCGGCATAGGCCGGCCCTGTTTGCGCTACCATCGAATCACCCGGGCGCGTCGACGGCGCGGTCGGGACCTGGGCGGAAACGGGATGGGTAAGGGCGGGAATCGCCAGCGTCAAAACGCAAGCGCGAATGGCGTGGGACAGCAGATTCATCGCTTCGCGCTACTCCTTTGGCCATTAACGGTACAGAAATAATTTCGTCATGGCTCGGTTGTACGTTTATTACGTCCGACAAACTGTTGCACCGCGCCACCCGTGACGATAGGGTCCAAGGCTCTGCCGCATGCCGAAAGAGCATGGCAGGAGTTTCCCACGTCCCCACGCTACGGCGAGGCGAAACTGGCAGACTGAGGAGTTTCGTTGCTGAATGGCCTATACTGACCAGAAGATGTCCGGGGGCAAGGTGGTCGCGATCGTTATCGTCGTGCTCATCCATGCTGCCTTGGGCTATGCCTTCGTCACGGGGCTGGCTTACCAGTACGTGAAGAAGGCGACCGAGAAGCTCAACACGTTCGACGTGCAAGAGCCGCCGCCGACCACGGTGGTGACGCCGCCGCCCATCGTTCCGTTGCCCAGCCAGGCACCGACGATGGCGACGACGAACGTCATCCCGCTGAGCCAGCCGACCGCACCGCCGGCTCCGCCTGCGCCGCCGGCTCCGCCTGCGCCGCCGGCACCCGTGGTGTCGAAGGCCGCCGGTCTGAAGGGTAATCCGGGTCAGTTCTTCGGTCCCGACGCCTATCCGCCCTCGGCCCAGCGCGAAGGCGCGGAAGGTCGCGTGTCGGCCAAGCTGTCGATCGGCACCGACGGGCGTGTCACCGACTGTTCGATCCTGTCGAGCAGCGGCAATCGGGCCCTGGACGACGCGACGTGCCGCATTTCGAAGGCGCGCGTTCGCTTCTCCCCGGCGCTCGATCAGGGTGGCAACCCGATCGCATCGACCTACACGCTTAACATCCGTTGGCAGCTGCCACAGGAATAACGGCTAAAAGCCGAAACAACCCAACGCTTTAGTCAGAGGACCTAACCAACCATGCTCACCACCATCCTCGCCGCGGGCGGCGCCGCGGCCGGTGCCGAAAACCCCTACGGTCTCGGCCAGGCCCTGAAGGAAGGCGGCCTCATCTCGCAGTCGGTGTTCACCATCCTCTGCTTGATGTCGATCGTGTCCTTCTACATCCTGTTCTCGAAGCTGTTCGAGCAGCAGAAGATCATCAACCAGGCGAAGCGCGTTCGTCAGGGCTTCTGGTCGTCGAACTCGCTGCGCGAAGGTTCGGCCAAGCTCGAGAAGAACTCGGCCTATAAGCAGATCGTCGACGACGGTCTGGCCGCGCAGGACCAGCATTCGAAGCTGACCGATCCGGTCGAAGCGCATGACTGGCTGCACGGTTCGCTGGCGCGGTCGGAAGCCGCGATCAACTCGAAGCTGGGTGGCGGTCTCGCCTTCCTCGCGACCGTCGGTGCGACCGCGCCGTTCATCGGTCTGTTCGGTACGGTTATCGGCATCTACCGCGCGCTCATCAAGATCGGCTCGTCGGGCCAGGCGTCGATCGACGCGGTCGCCGGTCCGGTCGGTGAAGCGCTCATCATGACCGCGCTGGGTCTCGTCGTCGCGGTTCCGGCCGTGCTCGCCTTCAACTGGCTGCAGCGTCGCAACAAGGGCATCGCCGAAGACCTGTCGTCGTTCTCGAACGACGTGCTGGGCTTCCTGGCCTCGAACGGTGCGGTCCGTCCGGCCATCGGTGCTGCCAAGCCGGCCGCCGTCAAGGCGCCTGCCGCGACCACCACGGCCGGTCAGGCCGGTGGCGTTCAGACCCGCGCCTGAGCCTAAGGGGGCGGGGACCGGTCCTTCGGGATACGGCCCCGCCATCCCCGCCGCCCCATTCAGGGCGGCGATAGAATGCATGGATAGGATAGCTCTCTCATGGCGATGAGCGTTGGCGGGGACTCCGCCGAGAAACCGATGTCGGAGATCAACACGACGCCCCTCGTGGACGTCATGCTGGTTCTCCTCATCATCTTCCTGATCGCGGTTCCGGTCGTGATTCAGACCGTTCCGCTCAAGCTGCCGAACGTCCGCTTCGATCCGACGACGACGAAGCCGGAAAACGTGTCGCTCTCGGTCACCAGCGAGAACGGCCAGTGCAAGGTCTATTGGGGCCTGAGCCCCGTGACCTCGACCGAGCTGCGCGACAAGGCGGTTCAGAAGCTGAAGGCGGAAGTCGAGCGTCTTGGCCCGAACATCACGCCCGACCAGCTTCCCGAGGCGCATATTCGCGGTGACGTGAATACGCCTTACCGGTGCATCGGCGGCACCATCTATACGATGCAGTCGGCGGGTTTCTCCCGCGTCGGCTTCATCTCCGAGCCGCCCCCCGGCGGCAACCCCCGCGCCTAATCGGCCGGGCGGACACAATAGGAGTTAGCACGCCATGGCAATGAGCGCCGGATCCGATGATGGCGAGCCGATGATGGACATGAACACGACGCCGTTGATCGACGTCATGCTCGTGCTCCTCATCATGTTCATCATCACCATCCCGATCCAGACTCACGCGGTGAAGGTCGACCTGCCGGTCAACTCGCCCAATCCTGCGCCGATTGTGAACACCGAGAAGAACAAGATCGGTATCGACGCCGCCGGTATCGTGACCTGGAACGGTGCACCGGTCGACGAGGTCACGCTGCGCCAGTATCTGGACAAGACCGCCGCGATGAACCCGGAACCGGAACTGCACTTCCAGCCGGCTCCCGACGCCAAATACGCCAAGGTCGACGAGACCCTGGCGCTTATCAAGCGCTCGGCGGTCAAGAAGCTGGGCTTCATCGGCAACGAGCAGTATCGCAACGACTTCTGATCCCAGCGATCAGGTCGATGACGACATGAGGCGGCCTCTTCGGAGGTCGCCTTTTTTTGTGCTGGCGGGATCGGGGGAGAGGGCGGCTATGTCTTCGGGCTGCGCCTGTTACGCGCGGCTATTGGGGTGTGACATAGGGATACCCGTGGCCTTCGACTTCGCTCAGGCTGAACGGCGGTTTGTCTACGATGCTCGGCCGCGCCTTCACGGCTTTGATGGGCCTATCTCCCACACCCGTTCAGCCTGAGCGAAGTCGAAGGCCACGGTGAAACACTTGCACAGCGGTCCTTCCCGGCCACTCCCGTTATATGAGCCGACTAATGATCCCGCCCCGCCCCGCCCCGCCGCGCTGACGGCGGTCGGAATCCCCTTAATCGCCCCCGCCGCCGATACACCGCCCCACTAAAAGCGGCCCGAAATCGCGCGACTTCCTGACTTGCGCCCGTTTCACAAAAGTGACACCATAAAGTCACAAAACTGAAACAAAGGAGACGGGTTATGCGTGGAGTCGTTTCGGTTATTCTTGTGGCGGCGGCGGGCATGGCGACCCCGGCCATGGCCCAGGACTCGTGGCCGCAGCGCACGGGGTTTCAGCAAATCCTGGCGGGCGATTTCGCCACCGCCGAACGAACATTGCTCGACGAGCGCCGCGCCGATCCGCGCAGTCCCGAGCTGATGCTGAATCTGGCCGCCGTCTACGCAAAGACCGGCCGCGCGGCAGATGCCCGCGCGCTCTATGATGCGGTGCTCGAGGAAAAGGCCGTCGCTCTGGACATGCCGTCGGGCGCGATCCTGTCGTCGCACACCGTCGCCCGCACCGGGCTGCGTCATCTGCCTCAGGCGATCGCCGCCCGCTGATTCGGACCGGTAGTTAGACCAGGGCAGGTCCAGGCGAATCGACGTCTGGACTTGCCCAATGGGTCCGGCGCGGCTCCCTATCGCCGCGCCAACCCATGGATTGGGATGTGCCTTCGACGCCGGGCGAACTGGCCAGGTCGACAGGTGATGTCGCGGATCAGAGCCGCGGCAAAGTGACCCCGCGCTGCCCCATATATTTGCCCGCCCGGTCGGCATAGCTGGTCTCGCAGGGCTCGTTGCCCTTCAGGAACAGGAACTGGCAGGCGCCTTCATTGGCATAGATCTTGGCGGGCAGCGGCGTGGTATTGGAAAACTCCAGCGTCACATGCCCCTCCCAGCCGGGCTCGAGCGGCGTGACGTTCACGATGATCCCGCACCGCGCGTAGGTCGACTTGCCCAGGCAGATGACCAGCACGTCGCGCGGCACCCGGAAATATTCGACCGTGCGCGCCAGCGCGAAGCTGTTGGGGGGGATGATGCAGACATCGGTCTTGCGGTCGACGAAGCTGTTCGACGCGAAATCCTTCGGGTCGACGACCGCGCTGTCGACATTGGTGAAGATCTTGAACTCGTCCGCCACCCGCGCGTCATAGCCATAGGACGACAGGCCATAGCTGATGCAGCCGTCGCGGCGCTGGCTCTCGACAAAGGGTTCGATCATCCCTTGGGTCTGCGCGGCTTCGCGAATCCAGCGGTCGGACAGGATCGACATCTTCATTCCCCTTCAGCGTGGCCGCTCATTGCCGGATCGCGGGGTCAGGGCAAGCAGGATCGTCATTTTTGGGGCTTGCGGTTGACGTTGCGTCAAGCGGTACGGAGCTCCCATGACGACCATGCTCGACATTGCGGAGATCGCCCGGGCCACGGGTCTGAGCAGCCGGGTGCTGCGCTTTTACGAGGCGCGCGGGCTGATCCGGCCGCTGCGCAGCGAGGGCGGGCGGCGCATCTTCGGCGCGGGCGAGCTGGAGCGGCTGCACGCCATCGTCGCGCTCAAGCGCGCAGGGTTCACGCTGGCGGCGATCGGGCGGATGCTCGACCGGCCGGACGCGCGGCTGGGGCCGATGGTCGCGGCACAGCTGGCGGTGGTCGAGGCGCAAGCCGTCGCGCTCGCCGATACGGCGCGCCTGCTGCATTCGATCCAGTCCCGCATCGATGCCGGCGAGCGCATCGACGTCGCGACGCTTTGCTCGCTGATTCGAAAGGGAAACACCATGACGACGACACAATGGAAGGCGGTGGTGGAGCAGCACTTCACCCCGGAGGAGCAGACGCATTGGGCCGAACGGCTGGGCGCGCTGCCCGCCGATTTCGATCAGGACGCCTATCAGGCGCAATGGGCCGATCTGGGCCAACGGATCGCGGCGGCGCTGCCGATGGACCCGGATTCGGACGGCGCGCGCGGGTTCGTGCGGGAATGGTTCGCGCTGCTGGCGCCGTTCCAGGCGGTTGCGACGCCGGAGATGTGGACGGGGGCGATGCGGTTGCACGAGAAACGGGCGGCGTGGGACGGGCAGGCCGATCCCGGCTTTTCCGCCGATGTGTGGCAGTTCATCCAGGCGGCCGGCGCGGCCATGCGGGCGCGGGGTGAAGAGCCGGGCGCGTGAGGCGGTTTGTTCACGCGAAGACGCGAAGCCGCGAAGAAGAATGATGTTCGCGCGGAGGCGCGGAGAACGCAGAGGGGGGCCTGTCCGATCGTCAGCGTCGGCCGGTCATCGTCGGGGACGGAAGACTTAAACTTCTTCTCCGCGCCTCCGCGTCTCCGCGCGAAAAACTCTTCGTGTCTTCGCGGCTTCGCGCGAAAAAATCAGCCGATCCCCAAATCCGCCGGTCCAAACGCGTCCGGCAGCAATTCCGACAGCCTATAGGTCCGCATCCCATCGCCTTGCGCCGCGCCGCAGTGCACGGGCAGGTCGCGGCCGCCCATCTGTGCGGCTTCGTTGATGACTTGGCGACAGCGGCCGCAGGGGCTGACCGGGGTCTCGCCGGTGGGCACGCCGTCCGCATCCATGGCGCCGCCGATCACGCCGATCGCGACGATCTCCCGCAGGCGACCGGCGGCCGAGGCGGTGGCGATCGCCACGGTCTCGGCGCAGAGCGACAGGCCATAGCTGGCATTTTCGAAATTGGCGCCGGTGATGATCGAGCCGTCCTCCATCAACAGCGCCGCGCCCACGGCGAAGCGGCTATAGGGCGCATGGGCGTGGCGTGCGGCCTGGCGGGCGGCCGCGATAAGGTCCTGTGGATCGGTGATATTCATGGCGTGACGACATCCCAGTTCACGGGGCCTTCCACCCCATCGACCCGGCGGAAATCGCTGGCACGCCACATGCGCCACGGGCGCGCGGCATAATCGGGCTTGAAGAGAGTGCTCAGTTCCCAGACGGGGCGATCCAGCGCGCGCGTGACCTCGTATTGGGCCTCAAACGCTTTCGACACGCGCAGCATCACCGGCTTGGCCGTATGGGTCTCGACCATCGATACGAAGCGGGTCAGATCGGCGACCAGCTGCGCCCGGTCGGGGCGCGCGGTGCAGTCGTCGTGGAAGGACAGGTCGATCGCGGCGGGCAGGGCATCGCCTGCGCGCGGCACGAAGATGTTGAAGGCATCGGCCTGGGCGGCGGCGGGCTGGCACAGCGAATAGATATGGATCGCCCCGCGCCGCATCCCCGCCTCGGGCAGGGCGTTCCAATGCCCCTCGAACGACGCATCGCGCCGATCCGCGCCGGAGGTCGCGACGATATAGGCGAAGTCCGCGCCGTTCGCGCGCAGCGTCCGCCATTCCACGGCGGGCGGATTTTCGGGCAGGTCGATGCCCTGCAGCGGATAATGATCGGTCGAGGGCTGCCAATGCGTCACCCAGTGCCGCCCACCCGCGCTGATCGCGCCCAGCGCCAGCAGCCCGGCCCCGATTTTCCAGAGAATCGCCATCAGTTGCGGATATGCAGGACGCAGAGCAGTGTGAAGAGGCGGCGTGCGGTATCGAAATCGACTTCGATCTTGCCGGTGAGCCGTTCCTTCAACATCTGCGCCGCGTCGTTGTGGATGCCCCGCCGGGCCATGTCGATCGTTTCGATCTGTTGCGGCGTCGCGGCGCGGATCGCCTGGTAATAGCTGTCGCAGATCGCGAAATAATCCCGGATCGGCCGCCGGAACCGGCCGAGTGCCAGCACCAGCGTCTCGATATGCGTGCCGTCCTCACGGTGCATATGGATGCCCAGCCGCCCTTCCTCGGACTCCAGCTTGATGCGGTAGGGCCCGGCATAGCCGTCGGGCTGGGGCCGTTGGGGCGCGAAATAATTTTCCTCGATCAGGTCGAAGATCGCGATCCGCCGTTCCTGCTCGACATCGGCCGAGCGCCAGCCCAGGCTGCGTTCGTCCAGGTCGATAGAGATGATCCGCGGATCGGCCATCCGGCAGGGATAGTCGCGAAGCGCGTGCGCCGCAAATCCCCCGCTGATCGACGCAATGCGTTTTCCTCCTGCGTCACTCCGCGCTAACGCCGGAGAAATGGCCACCCTCGCATTTCCCAATAACGCTGCCGCCGCCGAGCCGCAGCAGCTTCCCCGCAATATCGAGGCGGAGGCCGCGCTGCTGGGCGCGATGATGATCGACAACCGGCTGGCCGACGACCTGGTCGACCGGCTGGACCCCGACCATTTCTTCGAGCCCGTGCACGGCCGCGTATTCTCTGCGATCAAGAATCTGCGCGCCACCGACATGCTGGCGACCCCCGTCACCCTGCGCCCGATGTTCGAGGCGGACGAGGGGATGAAGGCGCTGGGCGGCCCGTCCTACCTCGCCCAGCTGACCGGCTCGGGCGCGGGCCTGATCGGTGCGCGGCAATTCGCCACGCAGATCTATGACCTGGCGATGCTACGCGCGCTGGTGACGGTGGGCCGGACCCTGGTCGATCGGGCGATGGACACGTCCGAGGAGGTGAATCCGCGCGCCCAGATCGAGCTGGCCGAGAATGAGCTGTTCAAGGTCGCGGCCGATGGCGGCTCCGAAAATGCGGTGAAGAGCTTCGCCCAGGCGACCACCATGGCGGTGAAGAATGCCGAGCGCGCGCTGAACTCCGGCGGCCATGTCTCGGGCATCACCACGGGTCTGGACTCGGTCAATGCCAAGATCGGCGGTATGCACCGCTCCGACTTGATGATCCTGGCGGGCCGTCCGGGCATGGGCAAGACCTCGCTCGCCACCAACATCGCGTTCAACGCGGCGCGGCGCTGGATGCGCGATATGCAGGACGGCATTCCGCCCTCCGAGTCGGTCGGCGCCAAGGTCGCCTTTTTCAGCCTGGAAATGTCCGCCGACCAGCTGGCGACGCGTATCCTGGCCGAGCAGTCGGGGATCAGCTCCGAAGCGCTGCGCATGGGCAAGATCAGCCGCAACGAATTCGCGCAGCTGGCCGCCGCCGCCGCCGAGCTGGAGCAGTTGCCGCTGTTCATCGACGATACCGGCGGCCTGACCATCTCCGCGCTGCACACGCGCGTCCGGCGGCTCCAGCGGCGGCTGAACAACGAGCTGGGGTTGGTCGTGGTCGACTATCTCCAGCTGCTTACCGGCTCGGGCAAGTCGTCGGAGGGCAACCGCGTGCAGGAAATTTCCGAGATTTCGCGCGGGCTGAAGACGCTGGCGAAGGACATGAACGTGCCGGTGCTGGCGCTGTCGCAGCTGTCCCGCGCGGTCGAGCAGCGCGAGGACAAGAGGCCGATGCTGTCCGACCTTCGCGAATCGGGCTCGATCGAGCAGGACGCCGACATGGTCTGGTTCGTGTTCCGCGAAGACTATTACATGATGCAGCGCGAGCCCAAGCGCCCGATGGAAGGCGATGACGGCAAGGTCTTCGAGGACCACGCGAAATGGGCGACCGAGGTCGAGCGGGTCTACGGCCTGGCCGAGCTGATCGTCGCCAAGCAGCGTCACGGTGCGACCGGCAAGGTGGTGATGAAGTTCGACCCGACGATCACGCGGTTTACGGATTTTGCGGGGTATTGATTGCCGGCCCCATTTGGCCCTCACGAAATCGAGGGCCAAATGGGGCGGATCGTCATGCGGGCCTGTATATCTTTGCTACGGCCCCGCCGGGAAAGGCCGTCGCCTCTATCAGCCGCAACGCTAGCGGTTGTTCCAGTTCGGAGAAGAGCGGCTCGCCGCGTCCCAGCGCCACCGGCGCGACGAGCAGTGCGAAGCGATCCACCAGCCCATGCACGATCAGGCTGCGGGCGAAGCGGACCCCGCCATGTGCGATGATCGGTCCGCCCTGCTCGGCCTTGAGTGCAGCGACCTCTTCGTCCAAGTCGCCGCTTGCGACATAGGCGTCGGCCCAGCTTTCCCCGCCCGGCGGCAGGGTTGCCGCGTCCGGTGCAATCTCATCGCCTTCACGCGAGAATACCGCCTTGGGGATCGCGTTCAGCGGTGCCGCGAAGGGATCGGTCGAGCCCGGCCAATGATCCGCCATCGCGTGGAACGTCTCGCGTCCCATGATGTGCAGCCCGGCCTGGCCGAGATAGTCGATGCTCCAGGCCCGCGCCACCGGGTCCTGTCCGAACATCCAGCGATTGTCGCCATCGCTCGCGCTGACGAAGCCGTCGAGCGACATCGTCATCTTCAGGATCAATTCGCGCATGGGACCCTCCTTGTCGGAGGTTAAACGGCGGAGACCGGCCGGTGTATCCCGCATTCGACCTTGTCGAACCCACGCCAGCGGCCCGCGCGCGGGTCTTCTCCGGGTTTGACCGCGCTGGTGCAGGGGGCACAGCCGATCGACAGATAGCCTTGTGCCTCCAGGGGATGACGCGGCAGCTCGTGCGCGGCGAAATAGCCGTCCAGCGCCGCCTTGTCCCAATCCGCCAGCGGGTTGAGCTTCAATCGGCCATCCTCGACCTCGAACCGGGGCAGGGCGCGGCGGGTGCCCGCCTGGAAACCCTTGCGGCCCGAAATCCAGGCCTCGAAGGGGGCGAGGCCGCGCACCAGCGGCTCGACCTTGCGCAGGTCGCAGCAGCCATCGGGGTCATAGCCGTGACGGATGCCCTCCGGGTCCTTGGCCGCCAGCAGCGTGGGGTCGGGCTGGATCACCCGCACGTCGAGCAGGCCCAGCCGCGCGACCAAAGTATCGCGATAGGCGAGCGTCTCGGGAAACATCTTCAGCGTGTCGGTGAAGACTACCGGCGTCGCGGGATCGGCCTGCGCGACCATATGCAGCAGCACGGCGGACTCGGTGCCGAAGGACGACACCGCCGCGATCTGCCCGTGCAATTCGCCGGCCAGCAGCGCGCGCAGCATCTCGGGCGCCGATACGCCTGCGAACCGCGCTTCATAGGCCCCAGCGTCCTCCGCCGTATAAGCGGGCCGAACGTCGATCCGGTCGAGCGCCCGCTCAGCCATGGCGCAGCTTCCACACCGGCACGCGGGTATCCGCCGCCTTCTGATAGGGTTGCGGATAGAGGTTCAGCAGCTTGGTCAGCGTGGCCGCATCGACCGGCTTTTCCGGCGCGAAGCTGTCGAATCCGCAGCGGCGCATATGCGGGATCTGGTCGACCAACACATCGCCCGCCGCGCGCAACTCGCCCTCGAATCCTGCCTCGCGCAGGATCCGTGCCGCCGAATAGCCGCGCCCGTCGCGAAAGGTCGGGAAACTGATCTCGACCAAAGCGATCTGCCCCAGATGCGGTAGCAGCGCCCGGGCATCGTCGCCCGCCTCCAGCCGGACGGCGGTGGCGTTGGTCTGGCCCAGAAATGCGTCCAGCGTCACCGCCGGTTCGTCATGCACGACATCGTCGCGAAAGCGCAGCAGCGTCTCGCCCGCATTGGTGTTCACGGTGATCGGCTCAACCATAAATGGCTTCCTTGAACGGCTGCATGCCGACGCGGCGATAGGTGTCGAGGAAGCGTTCGCCGCCCTCGCGCAGTTCGACATAACGATCGGTTACGCGCTCGATGGCATCGACCACGCCGTCCTCGTCGAAGCCAGGGCCGGTGATCTTGCCCAGCGACACATCCTCCGCGCCCGATCCGCCGAGCAGCAGCTGGTAATTTTCGGTGCCTTTCTTATCGACGCCCAAGATGCCGATATGCCCGGCATGGTGGTGGCCACAGGCGTTGATGCAGCCCGAGATCTTCAGCTTCAGCTCGCCCAGCTCGCGCTGCCGCCCGGCGAAACGCTCACCGATCTTTTGCGCCAGTGGGATGGAGCGGGCATTGGCCAGGCTGCAATAATCCAGGCCCGGACAGGCGATGATGTCCGAGATCAGGTCGAGATTCGCCTCGGCCAGCCCGGCGTCGCGAAGCGCGGTCCAGATGGCGTAGAGATCGGCCTTGCGGACATGCGGCAGGACGATGTTCTGGGCATGCGTCACGCGCAGTTCGTCATGGCCGTAACGCTCGGCGAGGTCGGCCATCAGGTCGATCTGGTCGGCCGAGGCGTCGCCGGGGATGCCGCCGATCGGCTTCAGGCTGATCGTGACGATGGCATGGCCGGGCTGCTTGTGCGCGGCGACATTCTGGTCGAGCCAGACCGCGAAATCGGGGTCGGAGCGGTCGATCGTATCGGGCGCATCGCTCGCAAAATCGGGCCCGGCAAACATCGCGGTGATCCGCGCCAGCTCGGCGACCGGCGGGTCTATGCCGAGATCGCGGATCGCGGCGAACTCCGCCTCCACCTGTTCGCGATAGGCATCCACGCCGATCTCGTGCAGCAGGATCTTGATCCGCGCCTTGTAGATATTATCGCGCCGGCCATAGCGGTTATAGACCCGCAGGCACGCCTCCAGATAGCTCATCAGATGGTCGGCGGTGATGAAGTCCTTCACCTCATGCGCGATCATCGGGGTGCGCCCCATGCCGCCGCCGACGAAGATCTTCGCGCCGAGCACGCCGTCCCGCTCCAGCAGCTGGATGCCGATATCGTGCAGCCGCATCGCCGCGCGATCCTCGTCCGCCGCGATCACCGCGATCTTGAACTTGCGCGGCAGATAGGTGAATTCCGGGTGGAAGGTCGACCATTGCCGCAGCAGCTCGGCCCAGGGGCGCGGATCGGCGACCTCGTCGGCGGCGGCACCGGCGAACTGGTCGGACGAGATGTTGCGGATGCAGTTGCCCGAGGTCTGGATGGCGTGCATCTGCACGGTCGCCAGCTCCGCCAGGATGTCGGGCGCATCGGCCAGCTTGATCCAGTTATACTGGATATTCTGGCGCGTGGTGAAATGGCCGTAGCCGCGATCGTACTTGCGCGCGATATGGCCCAACATCCGCATCTGGCGGCTGTCCAGCGTGCCATAGGGCACCGCGACGCGCAGCATATAGGCGTGCAGCTGAAGATAGAGGCCGTTCATCAGCCGGAGCGGCTTGAACTGATCCTCGGTCAGCGCGCCCGACAGGCGGCGTTCCACCTGGTCGCGAAATTCCTCGACACGGGCATCGACGATGCTCTGGTCATATTCGTCGTAGCGGTACATCGGTTACTCTCTCAGATGACCCAGGCGCCGGCATCCGCATCGGCGGGCTTCAGCGTCAGGTCGGGGCGCACCGTGGGGCCGAGTGCGCGGATACGGTCCTTGATATGGGCGGGGCGGGGGCCCTGTTCGGTCGCCTCGGCGTCGATCAGATAGGGCACGTTGACCCGGCGCGCGCCTTCCTCGGCCCGCAGGATCGCCTCGCCTTGTCCGCCGACATCGACCGCATCCTCGATATGGCGCGACCAGTCGCCACCGGTCCACCAGACGACATCGCCGGTCGCCAGATCATTGCCCGTCAACAGCTTCATGCGCTCATCCCTTCCGCCACACGGGCCCAACGCGCGAGCTTGTCCTCGGCATCCGACAGCGTCACGACTTCGCCGACGACGATGATCGCCGGGCTCTGAACCTTCTCGCGCTCGACCATCGGGCCGAGATCGGCGAGCAGGGTGCGGATCGCGCGGTGCCCCTCCAGCGTGCCGCGCTCCAGCACCGCGACCGGCATGTCGGGCGCGACGCCATCGGCCATCAGCTTGTCGGCGATGCCGTTGGCGGTCGCCACGCCCATATAGATGACGAGCGTGCGGCCCTGGCCCGCCAGCCCCGACCAGTCCTGATCGGTCAGGCCCTTGCACTGGCCCGCGACGAAGGACACGGCCGAGCTATGGTCGCGGTGGGTCAGCGGTAGCATCGCCTCCGCCGCGCAGCCGAGTGCGGCCGAGACGCCGGGGATCACCTCGACCGGCAGCCCGGCGGCGCGCACCGCCTCCACCTCTTCGCCGCCGCGGCCGAAGATGAACGGGTCGCCGCCCTTCAGCCGCACGACGATCGCGCCGGTCTTCACATGTGCGACGATCAGTGCGTTGATCGCATCCTGCGACAGCGTATGCCGCGCGCGCCGCTTGGCGACCGAGATGCGCTGTGCGTCAGGCGGGGCGAGGTCGAGCACGCGCAAGTCGATCAGCCCGTCATGCACGACGACATCGGCGGTCTTCAGCGCCTCGACCGCGCGAACGGTCAACAGCCCCGGATCGCCGGGCCCGGCACCGACAAGGATCACGCGCCCGCGCGCCGTAGGATCGAGAAGACTAGCCATGATGCTCCATGTGCGCCTGCGCTGCGGGTCCGGCAACCGAGCGATGCTTGGGGCGCGGGTAGGTTAGCTTCAAACCATGCTGCACCGCATATAGTATATAATATTTGCCTATTGCTCCGAGTTATGCTCTTCTGACCCCAGGGACATAAATCTCGGGGGGAATCGAGAATGGGGACATTTAAGTGCGTGCGGGCCGGTATCGGTGCGTCGTTGATTGCCATGGCTTGGTGCGGTGTCGCATCGGCTCAGACTGTCGAGCAGCCCGTCAAGGACGATGCCACCATTTCGGGCGTCGCTGCCTCGGCCGACAAGATCGACGCCAAGCAGGAGGCCACCGACCCGAGCGACGTCGTCGTCACCGGCACGCGCATCGTTCGCCCCAATATGGAAAGCAATGCGCCGATCACCACGATCGACGCCACCTATCTGAAGGAACGCGGCCTCGCCCGGATCGAGGACGCGCTGGCACAATTGCCGCAGGTTACGCCGATGCTGGGTCTCCAGGGGTCGACCTGGACATCGGGCGCCGCGCCGGTCGGCCTGCGCAACCTGGGTTCGGGCCGGACCCTGACGCTGCTCAACGGCCAGCGGATGGACAATGACGTCAACATCATTCCCGGCGCGCTGATCGACCGGATCGACATCATGACCGGCGGTGCGTCGGCGGTGTACGGATCGGATGCGATCGCAGGCGTCGTCAACTTCATCGTGAAGCGCAAGTTCAACGGCATCGCCTTTGACGGGGAAGTCAGTGGTTTCAATCACAACAACAACAGCGCGCTACTGGCTCAGACCGCCAAGGACGCGGGCTATACCTATCCGCGCGGTTCCTATCTGGGCGGCGGCAATTATTTCGCATCGGTTGCGGCGGGTCAGAACCTGCTGGGTGATCGACTGAACATCAGCGCCTTCGCAACGTATAAAAAAGCCGACCCGATCCAGTTCCGAAACCTGGATACGACCAATTGTCCGCTGCAGATGTTCGACCCCAACAATATCGACGCGGGCAACACGAAATGGACATGCTACGGCACGACCTACAACCCGTATAATTATTTCGGCATCAACAATCAGGACCTGAGCAACGCCCGCGACGGCTCGCGCAGCTTCCGCCCCTATGACACGGCGGACGAGGTGCGTGTTCAGCGTGTCGACAATGTTCAGCGACGGAGCGAGACGGTCAATGCGGGCGGCTTCCTGACGGCGGACTTGCCCGTCGGCATGCGGCTGACCGGCAGCTTCCTCTACAGCAAGATCGTCGAGCGCGGGTTCAACTCGGTCGACGGGGGCATGTGGACCCCGGCGGCGCCGGTCAATTGCGACAATCCGTTCCTGGGTCGGGCGCAGGCGCAGGCGATTTGCGGTGCGGCGGCCGGAACGACCGCGCTCAGCGATCCCATCTCGCTGTCGCTGTTCCGCCCCGGCATGATCCAGAATTTCCGCAATACGACGGACGATTGGCGCGGCTCGCTTGGCCTGTCGGGCAAGATCGTGGACAAGATCCGGTTCGAGCTGAGCTATCAGCAGACCCGGAACATCCAGAATGGTTCGGGCGACCATATGGGGCTGTCCGATCAGGCCGATCGCCTGGCGCGCGGGCTTCAGGTGCGCAACGTGAACGGCGTGCCGACCTGTCTGTCCAAGATCAACGGCACCGACCCGAACTGCCAGCCCGTCGATGCCTTTTCGTCCAACACGTCGGTCAGCGACGCAGTCTATAACTGGCTGACCGGCGTCGGCAGTCGCCGTCAGCAGAATGATCTTCAGGTCATTAACGGCATCGTGTCGGGGACGCTGGAGGATTATGGGCTGAAGAGCCCCTGGGCGGAGAGCGGCATCGGCTTCGCGATCACCGGCGAGTATCGCAAGTATCGGAACCAGTCGACCGGCTATGGGGCGTGGTCGAACTTCACCACCTTCGATGGCCGCACCAGCGTGAAGGAACTGGGCGGCGAAATCGACATTCCGCTGATCGAGAACAAGCCGTTCTTCAAGGAACTCAGCGTCAATGGCGGCTATCGGATTTCCGATTACGACATCTATGACAAACTGATCCACAGCTGGAAGGCGGAGGCGAGCTGGTCGCCGTTCGCTGGCATCCGGTTCCGCGGCAGCTACAACCGCGCGGTGCGCGTCGGCGTGCAACAGCGGTTGGAGGGCGAGAATCGCTATCCCAACACCCCGATGCTCGATCTGTGCGCGCCGCCGCGCGCCGCGTCGAACGGCAAGGGGGTCCAGCGCTATACGTTCGACCAATGCTCGATCGGCATGACGCGGGCGCAATATGATGCGCTGACCAGTTATACCGGCTGCGACTCGCAGGGCTTCTGTCCGACCACTCTGGTCAATGGCGGCAACTCGAATCTGCAGCCGGAGCGGTCGCGCAGCAAGACGCTGGGCGTCGTGTTGCAGCCGCGCTTCATCCCCGGACTGACGGCATCGGTCGACTGGTACGACATCAACATCCAGGGCGCGTTCGAATGGACCCGCATCGGCATGGCGTTCAACCAATGCTATGACAACAAGGTGCAGTTCTTCTGCCAGTTCTATCAGCGCGATCCGCAGACGGGGCGTTTGCTGGTGGCGGATGCGCGCTATAACAATTCGGGCTATACCGCGACGCGCGGTATCGACTTCGCCACCAACTATGCGCTCGATCCCAAGCGTCTGGGCATCGCGAGCGACATCGGTACCTTCGGCCTGAACTTCAACGGAACGCTGACGACCAAGTTCGAGCGGCAGTTCGCGCCGGGCAACACGCCCTGGTCCTGCCTGGGCTATTTCGGATTCGCCTGCGGCGATCCGATGCCGCGCTGGCGCCATGTCGCGGGCGTGAATTGGCAACTGCCCTGGATCAAGGGTGGCCTGGGCTTCACTTGGCGCTACACCGGCCCGAGCAACCTGTCGAAGCTGTCGAGCAACACGGTGCTGGCCGCCGCGCCGGGCCAGACCTATCCGCTGGTCAACCGTATCCCGGGTTACAGCTATTTCGACTTCAACACCAACGTCACGCTGGTGAAGGGGATCGATGTGCGGTTCAACGTTCAGAACCTGTTCGACAAGGACCCGCCGCTGATCGGGTACGACACCCAATATGCCATTGGTGGAGGCTTCAACACCTTCCCGACCTATTACACGGTCCGGGGACGCACGCTGCGGGTCGGCATCTCCGCCCGCTTCTGATGCAACGGGACGGTCCGGGACTTCGGTTCCGGGCCGTTTCCTTATCCGCGCAGGCCGATCGGGATGGTCGCGGCGACGCCGTCTGCCTCCGCGCTGGCGACCGGATAGGCGCAGTAATCGGCCGCATAATAGGCGCTGGGCCGGTGGTTGCCCGACCAGCCGATGCCGCCGAACGGCGCGCTCGACGCCGCGCCGTTGGTCGGGCGGTTCCAGTTGACGATCCCGGCGCGGATGCCGGTCCAGAAATTGTCGTAGCGTTCGCGCGAGGGGCTGATCAGCGAGGCCGACAGGCCGTAGCGGGTGGCATTGGCCTGTCGTAGCGCATCGGCGAAATCGGTTGCGCGGGCGACTTGCAGGACCGGGCCGAACAGCTCGTCATCGGGTCGGTCGGCGACGTCGCTCACGTCCAGGATCGCCGGGGTCAGCAGCGGTAGACCGGCTTTCAGGCGTTCAAGCGGCCGGATGATCTTTGCCCCCTTGGCGACCAGATCGCCGACTGCGGTCAGCAGATGCTCGGCCGCGTTATCGTCGATCACCGGCCCCATGAACGGCACGGGGTCGTCATGCGGCGCGCCGATGACGATCCGATCGACCAAGCCGGTCAGCGCCGCCATCAGCGGATCATAGATCCGATCCTCGACGATCAGCCGCCGCCCCGCCGTGCAGCGCTGCCCGGCGGTCGTATAGGCCGATTGTACGATCAGCGCGGCGGCGGCGTCCAGGTCGGGATCGTCCCACACGATCAGCGGGTTGTTGCCACCCATTTCCAGCGCCAGGATCTTCTCCGGCCGTTCGGCGAACTGGCGGTTGAGCGCCAGGCCGGTGCGCGCCGAGCCGGTGAAGAGCAGGCCGTCAATATCCTCATGCCCGGCCAGCGCCCGGCCCTGGTCGGGACCACCGATCAATAGCTGGACGACGCCCTCGGGCACGCCCGCCGCAAGATAGCATTCGACCAGGAAGGCGCCGCTCGCGGGCGTTTTTTCGGAGGGTTTGAACACCACCGCGTTTCCCGCCAGCAAAGCGGGCACGATATGACCGTTGGGCAGGTGCGCCGGGAAATTATACGGCCCCAGCACCGCCAGCACGCCATGGGGCCGGTGGCGCAGCGCCATGCGTCCGCCGCCCGGCTGGTCGGTGACACGGGTTCCGGCGCGCTCTTCCTGCGCCGTGATCGAAATGGCGACCTTGGCAATGACCGTGTCGACCTCGGTCTTCGCCTCCCAGAGCGGCTTGCCGGTTTCGCGTGCGATCAGGTCGGCAAAGCCGTCCGCCCGGTCGCGCACGATCTCGGCGAAACGGCGGAGCGTCGCGATCCGATCGGCCAGCGGCGTAGCGGCCCAATCGGGCCAGGCCTCACGGGCGACCGCGACCGCCCGGAAGGCGTCGCCGATCGGCAGCTCGGCAAGCAGCGCCCCGGTGGCGGGTTCGAATGTCGATAGAAATTCGGTCATGGCGCGAAAGGCTAGTCCGCCGCACCGGGGTCGGCAAGCGCGGCGCCCATGGCCCGCACCCGCGCGACCTTGTCGTACAGCGCGGTCCAGTCGTCCCGCTCGGCGATCGGCGCCCAGATCGCCTCGACCTCGTCGATCAGCATGGATTCGGGCGCGCCCTGCCAATAGGTATGGTCGCGGGCACGGCGCGGCGCATAGGGCTCGATCAGGTCGCGAAGCTCGTTCCAGACCTCGTCATACTGGTCGGGGATCTTGCCGCCAAACAGGTCAAAATAGACTCGGTCCAGGCTCGCCTGCGAGGTGCGTAGCGCCCGTTCGAAGCTCTGCACCAGTGCGCGGTCCTCGGTCCCGCCACGCGGGATCAGCCCCAGTCGCCAGAGGATCGCGGTTACGATCTCCGCCTGATAGGTGGTGGCGAACCCCTCCAGCGCGGCGATCAGCGGATCGCTCTCGGCAATCAGGCGCAGGCTGGAGGCCAGTTGCATCACGTCCCACTGGATCGCCTCGGGCTGGCGGGCCAGCGCATAAAGGCCCATCTGGTCGAAATAGGCGGCGGTGAATTCTGGGTCCCAGCTCGGCGCGAACCGCCACGGGCCATAGTCGAAGCTCTCGCCGGTCACGTTGATATTGTCGGAATTGAGCACGCCGTGGACGAACCCGGCGGCCATGTAACGCGCCGCTAGCCTCGCGGTGCGCTGTGCCACCAGGGTCAGCAGCCGGACGGGATCGTCGGAATCCTCGCCGTAAAAGTGGCGCAGGACGTAAGCGACCAGCCGCTTCATGCCCGCCTCGTCGCGCTCGAAGGCCAGGCGCTGGAAACTGCCGATGCGGATATGGCCATGGCTCATCCGCACCATCACGGCCGAGCGCGTAGGGGAGGGCTCGTCGCCCCGGTGCAGCGCCTCGCCCGTCTCGATGATCGACAGGGTGCGCGAGGTTGGGACGTTCAGCGCCTCCAGCATCTCGGTCGCCAGGATCTCGCGGACCCCGCCTTTCAGGGTCAGGCGACCGTCGCCGAACCGGCTGTATGGCGTCTGCCCCGATCCCTTGGTGCCGAGTTCGAGCAACCGGCCATCGCGCGCCACCATCTGCGCAAAGGTAAAGCCGCGCCCGTCGCCCAGGTCGGAATTATACTGGCGGAACTGGTGGCCATGATAGCGCATCGCCATCGGGCCGGGCAGCGTGCCGGGTAAAGGCGCGAAGCGGCCAAGATGCTGGGCCCATTCGTCATCGCTCAGCGTCTCCAGCCCGATCTCGGCGGCGGCGCGGTCGTTGCGGTAGCGAATGAGCGTCTGCGGAAAATCGGCTGCCTCGACCGGGTCGGTCAGGAAATCGGCGACCTCGGTCAGGGCGGCGGACGGGCGATAGGCTTGCGGGGATACGGGCATACCGCGATATGGAGGCGGCACCGGAGGACCTTCAAGCATGATCCCTCATGAGAATCGGTATTGGTGGTCGAAAGACGGCCTGCGGCTCCACGCGCGCGACTATCCGGGTGACGATGCGCTGCCGCCGATCCTCTGCCTGCCGGGGCTCACCCGCAATGCCCGCGATTTCGAGGGGATGGCCGAGGCGCTGGCGGGACGCGCGCGCATCATTGCGGTCAGCTTCCGGGGGCGGGGCGAGAGCGCCTATGCCAAGGACCCGATGAGCTATGTGCCGCTCACCTATGTCCAGGATGTCGAGGCGATGCTGGACGAGCTGGGCATCACCCGTTTCGTCGCGGTCGGCACGTCGCTGGGCGGGATCGTGACCATGATCCTGGCGGCGACCGCGCGCGGGCGGCTGGCGGGTGCGGTGCTCAACGATATTGGGCCGGAGATCGAGGCGGCGGGCCTGGCGCGCATCCGCGGCTATGTGGGCAAGGGACAGAGCTTCCCAACCTGGCTTCACGCCGCGCGCTGCGTGCAGGAGAATAACGAGGACGTCTATCCCGATTGGGGGATCGAGGACTGGCTGGCCATGGCAAAGCGCACCCACCGCCTGACCAGCGCGGGGCGGATCGTGCTCGACTATGACCTGAAGATCGCCGAGCCGTTCCGCGTGCCCAATACCGAGGCGGGGCCGGACATGTGGGCGGCGCTCGATGCGCTGAACGGCGTGCCGACGCTGGTCGTGCGCGGCGAGCGGTCGGATATCCTGAGCGCAGGCGTCGCCGAGCGGATGGTCGAGCGGCTGTCGCCGTCCGAACTGGTGACGGTGCCGGGTGTCGGCCACACGCCGCTCCTCACCGAGCCGGAGGCGCTGGCCGGGATCGGTCGTTTGCTCGACCGGGTCGCGGGATAGGACCGGCACATTCCTCCCCTGTAAGGGGAGGGGGACCAGCGAAGCTGGTGGAGGGGTGTTCCCGGTGGCGAGTATGGCCCACCCTCTCCGACCGTGACACCCCTCCGTCAGGCCTTCGGCCTGCCACCTCCCCTTGCAGGGGAGGAAGGTGGCGTTAGCGGTTTCCAACCCCGCTGCCGCTCGCTAATCCGGCGACCATGGCCCGTCCGCTGAACATCCTGCATCTCCATTCCTCCTTCTCGCTCGGCGGCAAGGAGGCGCGCGCGGTCGCGTTGATGAACGCGTTCGGCGACGCGGCGAAACATACCATCGTCTCGGGGCTTCCCGATGAACTGGGCGCGCGTGATGCGATCGCCAAGGGCATTCGCTACGAGATCGCGCAGGACGCGCCGCCGCTGACCGGCAAGCCCTCGGTCAAGCGGTATGAGGCGATCGCGGCCTATATGCGTCGCTTCGACCTGGTGCTGACCTATAATTGGGGCGCGATCGACGGGGTGATGGCGCGGCGCGTCTATCCCAGGGGCGCGCCGCCGCTGGTCCATCACGAGGACGGATTCAACGCCGACGAGGCGCGCGGCCTGAAGATCGAGCGCAACATCTATCGCCGTATCGCTTTGTCGGCGGCGAATGCGCTGGCGGTGCCCAGCCATATCCTGGAGGGCATCGCGCGCCAGACCTGGAAACAGCCCGCCGAGCGGGTGCACCGCATCCCCAACGGCATCGCCACCGAACTCTATGCGCGCGACCCCGATCCCAAGGGCATTCCCGGCTTTGTCCGCCAGCCCAAGGAGATCGTCATCGGCGTGCTGGCGGGCCTGCGTCCGGTCAAGAACCTGCCCATGCTGGTCCGCGCGATGGGCGGCATCCCGAACCGTTTCCGCCTGGTGATCGTCGGCGAGGGGCCCGAGCGCGCCAATATCCAGCAGGCCGCCGCCGCCATGGGCATCGCCGACCGGCTGGTGATGCCTGGCTTTCTGGAGCGGCCCTATAACTATATCCGTCATTTCGACATCGTCGCCTTGTCGTCGCTGTCGGAACAGGCGCCGATTTCGGTGCTGGAGGGCATGGCCGCGGGCTTGCCCATCGCCTCGCTGTCGGTCGGCGACGTGCCGATGATGGTGTCGGAGCCCAATCGCCAGTTCATCGCCGACGCCCCCAACGAGGTGCGGCTGCGCGACGTGATCCAGGCGCTGATCTCGCATCCCGAACTGCGGGCCGAGGCAGGCGCGGCCAACCAGGCCAAGGTCCGGGCCGAGTTCGACCAGGCGCAGATGGTCGCCCGTTACAAGGCGCTCTACGAACAGGTTCTGGGACGGCCGGGCGCGCTGGGCTGAGTCCGGCACGCGGCTGTGCTTTTAATTCCCCCTCGCTTAGCGTTCCTAACACGCTATATGAGGCCCTTTCGGACAGACAAGGTAAAGACGTGTTCAAAGGCTTGAGCCCCATCCTGTACAACGGCCGCGAGGTTTGGCCGCTGATCGAAGGCGGGAAGGGCGTCGCCGCCACCAACCACGCGTCGGCCGGTGCCTGGGCGGCGGCGGGCGGTGTCGGCACCGTCTCGGCGGTGAACGCGGACAGCTATGATGCCGAAGGCAAGATCATTCCCCAGATCTACCGCGCGCTGACCCGGCGCGAGCGGCATGAGGAACTGATCGAATATGCCATCGAGGGCGCGGTCCAGCAGGTGAAGCGCGCCTGGGACATTGCCGGTGGCAAGGGTGCGATCAACATCAACGTGCTGTGGGAAATGGGCGGCGCGCAGCGGGTGCTGGAAGGCGTGCTGGCGCGCACCAAGGGCCTGGTCGCGGGTGTCACCTGCGGCGCGGGCATGCCCTACAAGCTGTCCGAGATCGCTGCGCATCACCAGGTCAGCTATCTGCCGATCGTCTCCTCGGGCCGCGCCTTCCGCGCGCTGTGGAAGCGGGCCTATTCCAAGGCATCGGAATGGCTGGCGGCGGTGGTCTATGAGGATCCCTGGCTCGCCGGTGGCCATAACGGCCTGTCCAACGCCGAAGACCCGTTGCAGCCGCAGGACCCCTATCCGCGCGTGAAGGCGCTGCGCGATACGATGCGCGAGGGCGGGATTTCGGACGAGGTGCCGATCGTGATGGCGGGCGGCGTCTGGTATCTGCGCGACTGGAACGACTGGATCGACAATCCCGAGCTGGGCAAGATCGCCTTTCAGTTCGGCACGCGGCCCTTGCTGACGCAGGAAAGCCCTATCCCGGAGGAGTGGAAGCAGCGTCTGATGACGATCGAGGAGGGCGACGTCCTCCTCCATCGCTTCTCACCGACCGGTTTCTATTCCAGCGCGGTGCGCAACCCCTTCCTGCGCGGCCTGGAAGCGCGTTCGGAACGCCAGATCGCCTTCTCGACCCAGGAAGCGGGCGACCATGTCTTCCAGCTCGACGTGGGCGTGAAGGGCAAGAATTTCTGGGTGACGAAGGGCGATCTGCTCCGCGCGCGCGAGTGGTTCGGCGCGGGCTTCACCATGGCGCTGAAGACGCCGGACAACACGCTCGTCTTCGTGAGCCCCGAAGAGGCCAAGGAAATCCGCAAGGACCAGGCCGACTGCATGGGCTGCCTGTCGCAGTGCCTGTTCTCCAGCTGGGCGGACAGCGAGACCAATTCGACCGGCCGCCTGGCCGATCCGCGCAGCTTCTGCATCCAGAAGACGCTGCAGGAGATCGCCCATGGCGGCGATGTCGAGCAGAATCTGATGTTCGCGGGCCACGCGGCCTATAACTTCAAGCGCGACCCCTTCTACTCGAACGGGTTCGTGCCGAGCGTGAAGCAGCTAGTCGACCGGATCCTGACCGGCGACTGATCCGGGATGATGACGCCGGGCCTCACCGTAACGCTCCACGGCGTCGCAGAGGTGATGGCGTCATTTCCGCGTGGCTGGTGGATCATCGGCAGTGCGGCGCTGGCGCTGCACGGCGTTGACGCCGGTGCGATCCATGATGTCGACTTGCTGATCGAGCCGCATTTGGCCGATGCGGTGTTCGACCGGTTCGGCATCGCGCCGGTCGCGATGCCGCCCGATCCCCTGTTCCGCTCCTTGGCGTTTGCGCGCTGGACGGTTTCGCCCGTTCCGGTCGAAGTGATGGCGGGTTTCGCTGTCGCGGTTGCCGGGCAGTGGCAGCAGGTCGAGCCGCGCACGCGTCAGCGGATCGAGATCGCGGACGGCGCGCTGTTCGTGCCCGACCGTCAGGAATTGCTCGATCTGTTGCGTCTGTTCGGGCGGCCGAAGGATGCACCGCGTATCCAGGCTTTGGTGGCGGCGGGAGCAGGGGTCTAGCCCGCCGCTCCCGCGCGATCCCTCAATCCGCGACGGTGCCGACCACCGCGCCCGCCGTGCCGCCGACTGCCGCGCCGCGCTCGACACTGCCACCGGTCGCCGCCGCCACGCCTGCGCCGCCCGCACCACCGATGGCGGCACCCTTCAGCGTCGAACAGGCCGAGATCGACAGGGCAGCGGCGGCCAGGGTAAAGGTAATGGCCAGCTTTTTCATGATGGTAACTCCCGTTGAATGACAGGGGAGGGAATGCAGCCGTGTCGCGACGGTTCCGCGTCGCAACATTTTGAAAGAGTTCGGTGAGACTGTGCGGCACGGGGCGTCGAAGGTTGATCCGCAGCATGGGCTGTGTCAGTCGGGCGCCATGCAACCAGATATCCGCGCGATCATCGCCGCCTCGTCCCATGCGCTCGTGACCGGCAAGACGGTGGCGGGGCTCTATGACCAGACGGCGGATCGCCATCGCCGCATCGCAGCGGAGGCGCGCGGCGAGCATCTGCAGGGGCTGGATGGCGACCGGAACGTGAAGTTCGGCGGCACGCTGCCCGAATTGACCGAAACCGGAACCGGGGCCGCGATCTACATGGAAATCGCCGAGGAGGCGACCCAGGGCTTCGACCGGAGCACCTCTGGCCATTTCACCTGCCGGATCGAGGATCAGGTCGTTCAGCTATATGACCATGCAGACGGCGCGTGGTTCACATTTGTCGCTCAGGCGGCAGATTAAATACGGTCAGAAATCCTCCCTGCCCCTCGCCCCTCTATGAGGGGAGAGGGTTGCGCAGACTTGGTCTTTGCGAGAGCAAAGGCTTAGTCGGAGCTGGGTGAGGGGAGCGCGCTCGCATGTGCGAGCGCGCGAGCCTTCGGGCTCGCTCGACCCCTCACCCAAGCTGCGCTAGCCAGCAAAGCTGGCAAGCTCCGCTAACCCTCTCCTCTGTCCAGGGGAGAGGGGAGTAAGGTGGCTATCAGGCTGCCGACGCCCCTACAGCCACCCCTCCAGCACCTGATCCGGCGGGCGGTGGCCGTCGGCCCAGCTGCGGATATTGGCGATGACCTTTTCGCCCGAGGCGACGCGGCCCTCCAGCGTGGCGGAGCCCATATGCGGGGTCAGCACGACATTGGGCAGCGCGAGCAGGCGCGGGTCGATCTCGGGTTCGTGCCGCCACACGTCGAGCCCCGCGCCCGCCAGTCGTCCCGCCTCCAATGCGTCGACCAGCGCGTCCTCGTCGACGATGCCGCCCCGGCTGGCGTTGATGAGATAGACATGGGGGCGCATCAGGGCGATGCGGCGGCGGTCGATCAGGTCATGGCTGTCGGCATTCAGCGGCGTATGGATCGACACGATGTCGACCGCGCCCAGCATGGCGTCGAGATCGGCATGCCAGGTCGCGCCCAGCTCCGCCTCGATGCTGGCGGGCAGGCGGCGGCGGTTGTGGTAATGGATCGACAGGCCGAACGCCCGCGCCCGGCGCGCCACAGCCTGCCCGATACGGCCCATGCCGACCACGCCCAGCGCCTTGCCGCCGATCCGGTGGCCGAGCATCCCGCCGGGGCTCCAGCCCTTCCACGCGCCGGAGCGCACCAGCTTCTCTCCCTCGGCCAGGCGGCGCGGCACCGACAGGATCAGCGCCATCGTCATGTCGGCGGTATCCTCGGTCAGGACGCCGGGGGTGTTGGTGACGATGATCCCGCGCGCTCGCGCCGCCTTCAGGTCGATATGGTTCACGCCTGCGCCGAAATTGGCGATCAGCTTCAGCCGGGGGCCGGCGCCCGCGATCAGCGCGGCGTCGATCGTGTCGGTCACGGTCGGGACCAGCACGTCGCAGGTCGCCATGGCGGCGGCGAGATCCTTGCGGCTCAGTTTCTGGTCGGAGCGATTGAGCACCGTGTCGAACAGCGCGGCCATCCGGTCCATGATCGGATCGGGCAACTCGCGGGTGACGACCACCCTGGGGTTCAGGCAGCGGCGAGGATCGGCCATGGCCCACGGATTGGGGCATGGCCGCCGGTCCGTCAACCGGGGATCGCCGCCCCATGCGCGAACATGATTCGAGCGCGAACATGGTTGAAGCGCCGCCCCGGCTCGGCGTAGAGGCGACTTTGGGCGGGCAAATAAAAGGATAGACGATGCGCAAGTCCATCGCCGGACTGGCACTGATCGTGATGACGCCGTCGACGGGGCTGGTCGCCCCCGCCGCCATCGCCGCGCCCGACAAGCGGGCCATGCCCTATTACGGCTCGATCGGGGCCTCGCTCGCCCGGATGCGCACCGGCCCTGCGCGCGCCTATCCCGCCAGCTGGACCTATCGCCGCCCCGACCTGCCGGTGAAGGTGGTCGCGGCGTTCAAGGAATGGCGCAAGGTACAGGACCCCGACGGCACCGAGGGCTGGATGCTGGCCGTCCTGCTGCGCAACACCCGCACCGCCTTCGTCCGCAGCGCCGATCCGCTGCCGATGCGGGCCGCGCCGGACGAGAACGCCAAGACCTTGTGGCGCGCGGCGCCGGGTGTCGTCGGGCGGATCAGCCAGTGCAACGGGGCGTGGTGCCGGTTGGACGTGAAAGGGCAGGCGGGATTCGTGCCGGTGGCGGGAATCTGGGGCGTCGATTCGGGTGAGGTGTTGCCGTAAGCTGAGCTGTTGGGCGCTCGGCACGTCCAGAGGAGTGTGCATCGGGGCAAGGATCAGACCTTCTTCTCCCCTCCCGCAGGCGGGAGGGGCCGGGGGAGGGTAGGCCGCGGGCGATGGTCTCGGTGAGACTCCTTGCCCTCCCCCAACCCCTCCCGCCTGCGGGAGGGGAGCAAGAAGAGGAGCTTGTCCCGCAGGCGGGAAGGAGGCAAGAAGGACAGACCGCCGAGGATCGAAGGACCGGGAAGGCCCCTTACATCAGCTCCACCGCCATCGCCGTCGCTTCGCCGCCGCCGATGCACAGCGACGCCACGCCACGCCGTGCGCCCTTGGTTTCCAGCGCCGACAACAGGGTCGCCAGCACCCGCGCGCCGCTCGCGCCGATCGGGTGGCCCAGTGCGCAGGCACCGCCATGGACGTTCAGCCGGTCGTGCGACAGGTCCAGATCGCGCATGGCGATCATCGCCACGGCCGCGAATGCCTCGTTCACCTCGTAGAGATCCGCATCGCCGGTCGACCAGCCTGCGCGCTCCAGCACCTTGCGCATCGCGAAGACCGGCGCGGTGGTGAAGCGGGCCGGGGCATGGGCGTGCGTACCCTGCGCCACGATGCGGGCGATCGGGGTCAGGCCCAGCCGCTCGGCGACGCTGGCCCGTGTCATCACCAGCGCCGCCGCGCCGTCCGAGATGGACGAGGCATTGGCCGCCGTGATCGTCCCGTCCTTGGAAAAGGCGGGCTTCAGCGTCGGGATCTTGGTGGCATCGCCCCTGGCGGGCTGTTCGTCGAGCGTCACCTGTTCCTCGCCCTTGCGGGTCTTGACCGTGACGGGCACGATTTCCCGGTCGAACGCGCCCGAGCTTTGCGCCGCCTTGGCGCGCTCCAGCGAGGCGATGGCGAAATCGTCCTGGGCGCCCCGCGTGAACTGATATTCCTGCGCCGCTTCCTCGGCGAAATGGCCCATCAGGCGGCCGCGCTCATAGGCATCCTCCAGCCCGTCGAGGAACATATGGTCGTAGAGCGTGTCATGGCCGATGCGCGCGCCGCCGCGATGCTTGTGGCTGAGATAGGGGGTGTTCGTCATGCTCTCCATGCCGCCCGCCACGATCAGGTCGGCGGCGCCCGCCGCCAGCGCCTCGGCGGCCATGATCGCGGCCTGCATCCCCGATCCGCACATCTTGTTGACGGTCGTCGCCTCGACATGCTCGCCCAGCCCGGCAAAGATCGCCGCCTGGCGCGCGGGCGCCTGGCCGAGCCCGGCGGGCAGGACGCAGCCCATATGGATGCGCTCGATCACGGACGGATCGACACCGGCCCGCTCGACCGCGCCCTTGACGGCGGCGGCGCCCAGCTGGGTGGCGGTCAGGCCGGAAAGGCTGCCCTGGAACGACCCCATGGGGGTACGGGCATAGGACAGGATGACGACGGGGTCCGTCATGGCGGCACGCTCTCCAATCTTTTGATTTTGAAGCGGCCTTACGCCTTTTGCCTGCCCTTCGCAAAGGGGCTAGAGGCCCGGTCATGGCGTTCGGGGCGGCATCGGCGGTATGGGCCGCGATCTATGGGCTGGCGGGGGCGATCGTCGGGTCGTTCGTCGCCGCGCTGGTGCTGCGCTGGCTTGGCGACCGGTCCGTGCTGGCGGGACGGTCGGAGTGCGACCATTGCGGCAAGACGCTGCGGGCGTGGGAGCTGGTGCCGATCCTCAGCTTCGTCGCGCTGCGCGGTCGCTGCGCGCGGTGCCGCCAGCCGATCGACCCGGTGCATGTGCGGATCGAAGCGCTGGCGGTGGCGATCGGCGCTTCGGCCGGTTGGATCGACGGGCCGGACGGCTGGACCGGCGCGCTGTTCGGTTGGTCGCTGCTGGCGCTGGGGGCCTTGGACGCGCTCGCCCTGTGGTTGCCCGATCGGCTGACGGCCTGGCTCGCGGGGGCGGGGCTGCTGACCGGCTTGATGGGCCATGCGCCGCTGCTGGACGAGCGGATCGTTGGTGGACTGGTCGGTTTCGGCGGGCTCTGGGGGATCGCTGCGGGCTATCGCTGGTGGCGTGGACGCGACGGCATGGGTGCCGGCGATCCCAAGCTGATGGGGGCGATCGGCCTGTGGCTGGGTTGGCGGATGCTGCCGGGTGTGCTGCTGGCGGCCTGTATGATCGGGCTGGGCTTCGTCGTGATCCGACACCTGCTAGGCCGCCGGGCGAGCGGGCAGGACATGGTCCCGCTCGGCCTGCTCCTGGCGCTGGCGGCTTATCCGGCCTGGGTGTTGATGATAGGATGGGCGGCATGATGATCGTGTCCATCGTCGCGCTGGTGCAGGCCGCCGCAGCGCCCGTGCCGGGAACCTTGCCCAAGCAGACTTTGCCGGAGCGGGGCTGCGCCGCCTATCTGTGGGCGGTGCAGGACCAGCGGTTCGTCGCGATGGTCGAACCCGGCCGGTTGCGCGTGATGCTGGACGGCAAGCCGACCGACCTGCCCGCCGCCGAGGCCGGGGGCGTGGGGCCGCTGGGGCTGGCGAGCACGACCCGCTATGCCGGGGACGGCGTCATCGCGACGCTGGACATGACGATCACCCAGCGCGAAACGCTGCAGGACGGGGCGATCGTATCGGACGCCACACTTCGCCTAGCACGCGGAAATCAGGACGAAATCGTCGTGCCGGTCGGGGGGCTCGTCGGGTGCGCTCCGGCATCGCGTTGATCCGAAAAGGGAACCTACTCTGGCCTTGCGGCGTTGGCGGATCGTTGGGGGGTCGTTCCGAATAGCGGAAGAGCCCTGTCGGAAAGGGGCTTTTGACGGCGTGGCGGAACGGATCGGCAGACATACTTGGCTTGCGTTCGCGCTGATCGCCCCCACCCTGTTCTCGTCGCCCGTCTCGGCGCAATTGTCGAAGCCGGGCACCGCGCCCGCGCAGGGGCCCAGCGTGCCCGAGGGACAGCGCGACGGCACCACCGATCCGCAGGGCAACGCGCCCATCGTCCCCGATGCGGAGTTCAACGCCGCACTGCCGCCCTTGAGCGGCGACATCAACGCGCCGCTGGAGCCCATGTCGTCGATGGAGAAGGGGCAGCCCGCTGCCCAGACCATCCCGACCCCGCAAACGGCGCCGCCGCTGCCGGGTGCGCAGACCGCCCAGCCGCTGGCGACCGGCGACGCGATCGGTGCCATCGCGCCCGAGGACCCGCAGCTCGCCCAGCCGCTGACACCGCTCGCCGGTTTCGATTCCGCACCGCTCGACACCGCCGCCGATACGCAGGGCCAGCGCGCGCCGGAAATCCGGTACGACATGGAGGTGCGCGGCCTGGCGGAGCTGAACCTGGACGACGAGTTCAAGGGGTTGTCGGCGCTGCGCGAAGGCAAAGGCAAGGCGGCCAATGCGACCCAGGTCTCGGCCCGTGCCCATGAGGACGAGCAGTTGGCGATCCGGCTGATGAAGTCGCTCGGCTATTACGACGCCACCGCGATCTCGGCGCTTCAGCGCGAAGGGGCGGGCGAGGGCGAGGCCGGCCGTTTGAAGGTCGTGCTGACCGCGACGCCGGGGCGGCTCTATCGCCTGTCGTCGATCACCATCCAGTCCCAGCCGACCGTGCCGACCGACCTTATCCGCAAGAACCTGCCGCTCAAGGTCGGCGACCCGATCGAGGCGGCGCGGGTCGAGGGGGCCGAGGCGAATGTCAGCCTGGTCCTGCCGCAGCGCGGCTATCCCTTCGTCAAGGTCGGGCAGCGCGACATCCTGCTGGAGGATCAAGGGCCTGATCCGGTGGGCGCCTATACGCTGCCGGTCGATACGGGGCCGCGCTCGTCCTTCGGCAAGCTGACCACGACCGGAGACCAGGTGTTCGATCTCGATCACCTGAATGTCTTCCCGCGCTTCCAGGAGGGCCAGCTCTACGACTCGCGGCTGACCGACGATCTGCGCAACGCGCTGGTCGCGACGGGTCTGTTCAACGGCATCGCGGTCGAGCCGAAGCAGACCGGTCGGATGAACCCCGACGGCACCGAGCAGATCGACCTGCAGGTGACGCAGACCAAGGGGCCCAGCCGTACCCTGTCGGGCGAGGGCGGCTATTCGACCGGGCAGGGCGTGCGGCTGCAGGGCAGCTTCACCAACCGCAACGCCTTCAAGCCCGAGGGGGCGATCATCGCCTCGGTCATCGCGGGCACGCAGGAACAGGGGCTCAGCGGCACCTTCCGCCGCTCGAACGCCGGGCGGCGCGACCGGACCTTCCAGGTCATCGCCTCGGCCAGCCACCAGAATTACGACGCGTTCGACGCGTTCATCGGCATGGTCGCCTTCCGCTGGAGCTATGACTCGACGCCGATCTGGCAGAAGAAATTCACCTATGCCTTTGGCGGCGAGCTGACCGGCACCAACGAGAGCGTCTATGATTTCGCGCGCGGTGAGCGGGTGCGGCGGACCTATGGTATCGCCGCCATTCCGGGGCAGGTGGTGTTCGACCAGTCGAACGATCTGCTCAACCCGACGCGTGGTTATCGCCTGAAACTGAATCTCAGCCCCGAGACGTCGGTGGAGGGCGCGGTGCAGCCCTATGTCCGTACGATGATCGAGGGGACTTTCTATTATCCCTTCAACGACAGCCTGGTGATCGCGGGACGCGCGCGGGCGGGATCGATCTTCGGTGTCGACCGCGACGATCTGGCCCCGTCCCGGCGCTATTATGGCGGCGGCGGCGGATCGGTGCGCGGCTATGGCTATCAGCGGCTGGGGCCGTTCGATCCGCAGGGCAATCCGGTCGGCGGGCGAAGCCTGAACGAATTTTCGATCGAGGCGCGCTACCGCTTCGGCAATTTCGGCATCGTGCCGTTCGTCGATGCGGGCAACAGCTATGCCAGCACCCTGCCGACCGGCCAGGATCTGCGCTTCGGCGCCGGCATCGGCGGGCGCTTCTACACCAATTTCGGGCCGCTGCGCGTGGACGTCGCGACCCCGCTGAACCGGCGTCCGGGCGACGGCAAGATCGCCCTCTATATCTCGATCGGGCAGGCCTTCTGATGGCGGACGAACAGACCATGACGCCCGAGCCCGAGATCGTCACTGTGCGCCGCCCGCTGTGGCAGCGCGTGTTGAAGTGGATCGGGGTCACGATCCTGGGCCTGATCCTGCTGGTCGGGGCGATCCTGCTGGGCATCAACACCGATCCCGGCCGCCGTTTTGTCGCGGACGAGCTGGGCGGCTATACCACCGCCTCGGGCCTGAACATCAAGGTCGGGCGGATCGAGGGTTCGCTCTATGGCCGGATGCGCCTGGTGGACCTGCGGGTCAGCGATCCCAAGGGCGTGTTCCTGTCGAGCCCGCGCCTGGACGTCGACTGGCGCCCCTTTGCCTATACGCGCAACCATATCGACGTGCGCTCGCTGAACGCCGACCTCGTCACCCTGGCGCGGCGGCCCGAGTTGAAGCCGACGCCCAGCGACCCCAATGCGCCGCTGCTCCCCGATCTCGACATCGACGTCAACCGGCTGACCCTGAAGCGTTTCGTCATCGGCGCGCCGGTGACGGGGCAGCGCCATGTGCTGGCGATCGACGGCAAGGTGCATATCGCCGACCGCCGCGCGCAGGTGACGGCCAGCGCCGATGCACTGCGTGGACCCGGTATCGCTGGCGGCGATCGCCTGCGCCTCGTCCTCGACGCGGTGCCCGATGCCGACCGGCTGGCGGTGGACGTGAAGCTGACCGCGCCGACCGGCGGCGTGGTGGCGACCATGGCGGGGCTGAAGGCGCCGCTGACCCTGTCGGTCGACGGGCGTGGCGGATGGAAGGCCTGGAACGGGCGTGCCGTCGCGACGCTGGGCGGCGGCGAACTCGCCAATCTGACCGGCACCGCGCGCGACGGGCATATCGAGATTCGCGGCCTCACCCGGCCGGGCCTGTATCTGGAAGGCCCGGTCGAGCGGCTGACCGTGCCCGCTTTGCAGGTGGCGATCGACACGACGCTGAACGAGCGTCAGGCCGATACGCGGATGAAACTGCGCTCCTCGGCGCTGATGGTGGATGCGGGTGGTCTGCTCGATCTGGCGAACAGCCGGTTCGGCAATTTTGCGGTCGATGCCAAGCTGCTGACGCCCGGCGCCATCGCGCCGAACCTGCGCGGTCGCGACGTGCTGGCGCGTGTGGTGCTGAACGGCGCCTTCGCCACGCCGACCGTCGACTACAAGCTGCGTGCGGCGGCGCTGGGCTTTGGCGAGACCTCGGTCGAGAATCTCTATGCCGAGGGTCTGGCCAAGGTGAATGCCGACCGTATCCTGGTGCCGGTCAAGGCGCGGGCGAGGCGGATCGCCGGGCTGAACGCCGCCGTGGGTGGGCTGACCAACAATGTCGCGATCCAGGGTGATTTCGCGATCGCCATGCCCAACATCCTGTCGGACAATCTGCGTATCCGGTCGGACAATATCGACGCGACAGCCGTGGTCGTCGCGAACCTGAAGACCGGGCGCTACACCGGCGCGCTGAAGGGCCGGGTGAACAATTACCGGGTCGAAAGCATCGGCATCATCAACCTGACCACCGACGCCAATCTGGTCGCGACGCCGACCGGCTTCGGGATGAAGGGCCGGGTGGTCGCGCGGACGCAGCAGATATTCAACAGCGGCGCGCGCAATTTCCTGGGCGGCAATGCGATCGTGCGCGCCGATGTGGAATATAGCCCCGAAGGCATCGTGACCTTCAGCGGCCTGCGCCTCGCCGCGCCGCAATTCCGCGTGACGCGCGGGCGGGGGCGCTACAATCCCGCCAATGGCGCGCTGGCGGTCGAGGCGGATGCCTATTCTAACCAATATGGCCCGATCACCGCGCGGGTGAGGGGGTCGCAGACCAATCCGGTCGTCGTGTTGCGCGCGGCAAAGCCTGGCGTCGGCGTCGGCCTGAGCAACCTTCAGGCAAAGGTCGTCGGGCGGAACGGCGCCTATGCCGTCAACGCCAGCGGCGATACGAATTACGGTCCCTTCACCGCCAATGTGCTGGTCAGCACCGGGCGGCAGCTGGCGGTCGATCTGCGCAGCCTGGTGTTCGCGGGCATCAACGCGACCGGCCGTGTCGTGCAGACGGCGGCGGGACCGTTCGCGGGCGCGCTGCAGTTCGCGGGGCAGGGGATTAACGGCCGCGTCCAGCTGGCCGACCAGGGCGGCAACCAGCGGGCGGATGTCGCCGCGCGTGCCTATAATGCGCGGGTGCCGGGTTCGGTCGACTTCACCATCGGCCGCGCGATCGTCAACGCCAGCATCGTCATGCTGCCCAACGCGCCGCAGATCGTGGCCGACGCGCAGCTGGCCGACACGCGCTATGGCGAGGTCGTCATCCAGTCGTCGCGCGCCAAGGTGAATTATATGGGCGGTCGCGGCACGGCGCAGGCGGTGCTGACGGGTTCGTCGAGCATCCCGTTCAATATCGCGCTCAACGCCCAGCTGGCGCCCAATGCCTATCTTGTCGCGGCCAAGGGACAGGCCAACGGCATCCCCTTCCGCACCGCCAATCCGGCGCGAATCCAGAATGCCAAGGGCGAGTGGCAATTGTCGCCAACCCGGATCGACTTCGGTCGCGGATCGGTGCTGATGGCGGGCAGCTATGGCAATGGCCTGAAGGTGCAGACGCGGCTCGACAAGCTGCAGCTGTCGATCCTCGACGCCTTCGTCCCCAATCTGGGCATTTCGGGCCAGGCGAGCGGCGCGCTCGACTTCTCGCAGGCGCGTGATGCCAGCTTCCCGGCGGCCGAGGCGCGGCTGACCATCGCCAATTTCCGGCGGACCGGCGTGGCGGCGGTGTCGGAGACGGTGGACATCGTCTTTGCCGGGCGGCTGGTCCCCGATGGCGGCGAGGCGCGCGCACTGATCCGGCGTGGGCAGATGGTGGTCGGCCGGATGGTCGCGTCCTTGCGCCCGCTGCCGCCGGGCAATGGCGGCTGGGTCAACCGGCTGATGCAGGCGCCGCTGTCCGGTGGCCTCCGCTATAACGGCCCGTCGGCGGTGCTGTTCTCCTTCGCCGCGCTTCCCAACCAGCAGTTGAGCGGGCCGATCGCGGTCGCCGCCGATTTCGGCGGGCGGGTATCCGCACCGCAGCTGAACGGGCTGCTCCGCGCCGACAATCTGACCTATGACAATGAAAGCTATGGCACCCGCCTGAGCAACATGCAGATCGCGGGCCGGTTCAACAACGACCGGCTGGAGATCACGCGGCTTCAGGCCAAGGCGGGCGAGGGGACCGTCCAGGCGCAGGGCACGATCGGGCTGGCGGCGGACAGCGGCTATCCGATCGACATCCGCGCGCAGCTCAACAATGCGCGACTGGCCGATAGCGATGCGCTGGCCGCGACGACAAGCGGCACGATCCGCCTGACGCATAACCGCGACGGCGGGCTCATCCAGGGCGACCTGACCGTGCCCAACGCCCGCTACCAGATCATCCGTCAGGGCCAGGCGGAGGTGCCCGAGCTGACCGGCGTGCGCCGTCGCAGCGAGATCCGCACCCCGCGTCCGACCGACCGGCCCGCGCCCACGCCGCCGCCGGGGCTGTTCCGCCTGGATATGCGGGTGCGGGCACCCAATCAGCTGTTCGTCTCCGGCATGGGGCTGGAGTCCGAATGGTCGATGGACCTGCGCATCGGCGGCACCAGTGCGGCGCCGACGATCAATGGCGGGCTCGACCTGGTGCGCGGGACCTACAGCTTTGCGGGCAAGCGTTTCGACGTGAACCGCGGCACGATCCGCTTCCGGGGCGGCGCGTTGACCGATCCGGACATCAACATCCAGGCGACGACCACGACGGACGGCATCACCGCGGTCATCAACGTCACCGGGACCGGCCAGCGTCCGCAGATCAGCTTCACGTCCACGCCCACCCTGCCGCAGGACGAGGTGCTCAGCCGCCTGCTGTTCGGCACCAATCCGGAGAATCTGTCGGCGACCGAGGCGATCCAGCTGGCCGCCGCGCTCAATTCGCTACGCGGAACGGGCGGTGGCGGGCTCAACCCGCTGGGCAAGCTGCGTTCGGCGACCGGTTTCGACCGGCTGCGCGTGCTGGGCGCCGACGAGGCGACCGGCCGGGGCACCAGCCTGGCGGCGGGCAAGTACATCACCGACAATATCTATGTGGAGATCGTCACCGACGCGCGCGGCTTTACCGCCACCCAGTTGCAGATCGCACTGACCAGGACGCTCAGCCTGCTGACCCAGACGGGTTCGTTCGGCGGATCGGCGGCGTCCTTGCGCTACTCGCGGGATTTCTGATGCCTTGTCATTCCTCCCCCTTGCCGGGGAGGAATGTCTCGCCGCCGCTTCAGGGTTTCATCAAAGTGCAACATCCGGCAGGATGGCGGCATGACCCCCGACCATCTCGCCGCCGATGCGACCGCCATCCTGGCCGATCTGATCGCGATCGATACCACGTCGCGCGAATCGAACCTGGCCTTGATCGCCTATGTCGAGCGGCATCTGGGCGAGATCGGCGTGACCGGGCGGCGGGTGTTCAATGCGGAGGGGACCAAGGCCAATCTCTATGCGACGATCGGCCCCATGGCGCCGGGCGGTGTCGTCTTGTCGGGGCATAGCGATGTGGTGCCGGTCGATGGCCAGCCCTGGACGAGCGATCCGTGGCGGCTGACCCGGCGCGGCGACCGGCTGCTGGGGCGGGGCACCTGCGACATGAAGGGATTTCTGGCGCTGTCGCTGGCGCTTGCCCCGCATGTCGCGCGGACCGGCGCCGTCCGGCCGCTGCACCTCGCCTTTTCCTATGACGAGGAAGTGGGGTGCCTGGGCGCGCCGTCGATGATTGCGGAGATCGCGCGGGAATTGCCCAGCCCGGCCGCCGTCGTGGTGGGCGAGCCGACCGAGATGGTGGTGGTCAGCGGGCATAAGGGCATCGCGACCTGGATCGTGACCGTCACCGGCCATGAGGCGCATTCCAGCCTGATCCATCTGGGCGCTTCGGCCAATATGGTGGCGGTGCGGTTGATGCAGAAACTGGCCGACCTGGCGGATCGCCTGGCGGGGGAGGGCGATCCGCATGGTCCCTTCTGTCCGCATCATGCCACGTTGACGATCGGCCAGATGAACGGGGGCACCGCGGTCAACATCCTGGCGCGCGAATGTCGCTTCGCCTTTGATCTGCGCACGCTGCCAGGGCAAGAGCCGGAAGAGATTCTCGCCCCCTTCTTCGCGGCTTGTGCGGCGGCCGATGCCGATTTGCGCGCGCGTTTTCCCAATGCCGGCGTGGCAGTCGAACGGCGATCGCGCACCCCGTCCTTCGCGCCCGAGGCGGACGGCGTGGCGGAGCGGATGGCAAGGACCTGGGCGGGGGATAACGGCCCGGCGCGGGCGGTGCCCTATGCCGCAGAGGCAGGGCAGTTCCAGGGGGCGGGCTTTTCGACCGTCATTTGCGGTCCGGGATCCATCGCCCAGGCGCACCAGCCGGACGAATATATCGAGATCGCGCAGATGGAGCGCGGCGCCGCCTTCATGCTGCGGCTGGCGGACGACCTGTATCGCTAAAGGCCGTCGGGGTTCGAGCCGACTAAATCATGGGGCGATCCGGCAGGTCAGGCCTGGCCAGCCGCCCCATGATCCGACTTGGATTACCAGGGGCGGATCGACTCGCCGTAGATCAGCGCCAGAATGAACTTCAGCATGGGTTTTCTCCCTCATAAGCGCCGGTTTCGACGCGATAATATGGTTAATAGGCTATTAACCAACGTGCAATGGGCAGGTATTTCGCATACGTTAGGCCCGTTCCGATGACGGCTTCGATGCGGCCACTATCCGCACATGCTGCCCTGGCTCCTCGCTCCGACCCCGGCAAACCACTGCAACGGGACGGAAAAGGGGGTTAACACCTTGTTTAAGGCTGCCCCCTAAATTGGCAGGGTGACGAACGGCCATTCTCGAATCGCGTCCGATAGCCGGACGGCTATGGTCGCTGCGGCCGAGGTCGAGGCGCAGTGGCAGTTGCTCGTCCTGGTGGGGCTGGGCAATTTCACCGTCTTGCGGCGCCATCTGGGCCATGCGGTCTGCGCGACATTGATCAACGCGGTCGCGGGGCGGGTGGCGGTATGTATCCCCGATGCGGTCGCGCGCCCGACCACGCCGTCGCAGGTCGAGGTGATGATTCGCGCGCCCTCTCGCGAGGTGCTGGACGCGCACCTCGTCACGCTGGGCGAGGCACTGCGTTACCCCTTTCTGCTGCCCGATGGCGAATACCGGATCGAGCCGATCCTGGGCGCGGCGCTCGCCGCCGTGCCGCATGACGACGATATGCGCCTGCTCGAAGAGGCCGAACACGCCCTGGCCGACGCACAGGTCGAGGCGCGGGTGGTCGTGCGCGAACTGGCGGCGCGGTCCGACCGGCTCGACCGTATCGCGCTGTCGCACGAACTGACCCGCGCGATCGAGCGCGAGGGCCTGTTCGTCGAATATCAGCCCAAGATCCATGTCCGGCAGCAGCGGATCGCCAGTGTCGAGGCGCTGCTGCGCTGGCGGCATCCCGTGCACGGGATGATCAGCCCGATCGAGTTCATTCCCGTGGCCGAAGAATCGCGGATCATCGGTCCGCTGACGCTCTGGGTCCTGCGCCGGGTCATCGCCGACCAGCGGCAGCTGAGCGCCGCCGGCCATGACGTGCGCATCTTCATCAATATCTCCGGCATGTTGCTGGGCGACCTGAATTTCGTCCGCGACGCCTGCGCGATCGTGCGCGACAGCGGGGCCAAGATCGGCTTCGAGATCACCGAAACCTCGGTCATCCACGATCCGGAAAGCGCGATTTCGAACCTGCAGCTATTCGTCGACATGGGGATCGCGGTGGCGATCGACGATTATGGCGCCGGGCTGTCGTCGCTTTCCTATCTGAAGCAGCTGCCCGCCTGCGAGTTGAAGATCGACAAGCTGTTCATCACCCAGTTGACCAGCTCCAACCGTGATCCGCTGATCGTTCGCTCGACCATCGACCTGGCCCATGCGCTGGAGATGGAGGTCGTGGCCGAGGGGGTGGAGACGCCGGCGACCCTGGCGCTGCTCACTGTCATGGGGTGTGACATGATCCAGGGCTATCTGATCAGCCGTCCGATCGGCCTGGAGGCGCTGATCGCCTTCCTGACCGAGCAGGAGCATCAGGGTATCGCGGCGCTGGCCAAGCCGTTGCCCTTCGCCCGGCTGGTGGCACATGCGCGCGGTTAGATATGGGCTGATCGCCCTGGCCCTGGTCCTGGCCGGCGCCGAGTCCCGGGCGGCGGCGGCCGTTCCGCCTCTCGCCTATTCGCGGGCGATCGACGCGGCCAAGACGGACATGTTGCGCGATCCCGCGCTGGCGCTGCAAAGCGCACAGGCCGCCCGCGAGGCCGCAAGAGGCATTGTCGACGAACGCGAGCGGGCGCTGGCCTTCGCGACCGCCGACTGGCTGCACGGCGAGAGCGCGGTCCGGATCGGTCGTAGCGACGAAGCCAAGGGGGCGATCGCGGCGGCGCTGGCCACCGCCCGGACGCTGGCCCCACGGTCCGACCTGGTGGCCAATATCCTGTTGTCCAAGGGCGGGCTGGACCGGGCCGATGGCAGGATCGCCGATGCGCTCAACGCCTATCAGTCGGCGCACCGCGTCTTTCAGCAGCTGAACGATCCGCGCGGGCAGGCCAAGGCGCTGGTCCAGATCGCCGACCTGTATAACGACGCCAAGGACTTCGCCTCGGCCCTGCGCTATCTGGAGCAGGCGAGCGGCACCTATCGCGGGGACGACAGTTTTCGCCTGGCGATCCTGAACAACCGCGCGCTGACGCTGACCGAAATGGCGCGCACCGCCGATGCGCTGGTACAGTTTCGCGCGGCACTGCGTCTGGCCCGGACGATGGACAGCCCCGCGCTCCAGGCGGTGATCGGGCGCAACATCGCCCGCGCCCAGCTGAGCATGGGCCGGTTGAACGAGGCGGAGGCGACGATCGCCGAAGTGCGGCGCGTCGATCCCCAGGCCGGCCTTGAGGATATTCGGGCCCTGCGCAGCATCGCGGCACAGGCCATGTTCCAGCGCGGACGGCCGGCGGAGGCGGCGCGGCTGATCGACGCGAGTTTTGCCGGGGTCGATCTCGCGACGACCACCGTGTTGCAACGCGACGCGCATCGCAGCGCCTATCAGATCTACAAGGCGGTCGGCCGGGACGGCGATGCGCTGCGCCATCTGGAGGCACTGAAGCGCATCGACGACGAATCGACGCGGCTGGCGACCTCGACCGGCCTCGCGCTGATGGCTGCACGGTTCGACTTCGCCAATCAGGAACTGCGTATCGCGCGGATGAAGGCGGCCGACCTGCAGCGCAATATCGCGTTCGAGCGCGCGCAGTTGCGGACCGAGCGAATCATCCTGATCGGGTCGGTCGCCGCGATCGTCGTGGTGCTCGCGTTGCTGGGTATCTGGCTGGTCACTTTGGGGCGCAGCCGCAACCGTATCCGCGCCGCGCATGGCGAACTGGCCGTGACCAATGACCAGCTGGAAAAGGCGCTGGCGGTCAAGACCGAGTTCCTGGCGACGACCAGCCATGAAATCCGCACGCCCCTGAACGGCATTCTGGGGATGACCCAGATCATGCTGGCCGACGCGGACCTGCCCGGCGACCAGCGCGAGCGGGTCGAGGTCATGCACGGCGCGGGACTGACGATGCGCGCGCTGGTCGACGATCTGCTCGACGTCGCCAAGATCGAAAACGGTCGCCTGACGCTGGAACACGAACCCTTCGACCTGGCGGCGACCGTGCGCGACGCCTCCCGCCTGTTCGAGGATCAGGCGGCGGCCAAGGGAATCGTCTTTGCCCGCGATCTGGCCGATTGCCCGGCGATGGTCGTCGGCGATTCGGCACGCATCCGCCAGATCGTCTTCAACCTGCTGTCCAACGCGTTGAAATTCACCAGCGCGGGCGAGGTGCGGCTGGTCGCCGAGCGCCGGGCCGATGGCGTGTCGCTTAGCGTGACCGACAGCGGCATCGGCATCGCACCCGAAAAGCTGGAGGAGATTTTCGAGGCTTTCCGCCAGGCCGATACCAGCACCACCCGGCAGTTCGGCGGCACCGGCCTGGGTCTCGCCATCTGTCGGCGTCTGGCGCGGGCGATGGGCGGCGACGTGACGGTCGAGAGCGAGGCGGGACGCGGCTCGTGCTTCACGCTGAGCCTGCCGCTGGTCGAGCAGAAGGCGCCCGCGATGCCCGAACGCCCCACGGTGCTGATCCTGGAGCGCAATCCGATCCGGCGTGCCATGTGGGCCAAATTGTGTGTGGACCATGCCGCCATCCTCTTTGCGGCCGATGCAGACGAAGCCGTTGCCCGGTTGCAGGAGGGCGGTGTCGCGCAGCTGTTGATCGACGACGGCGCGATCCGGGACGCGGGCGTCGGCGCTGCCCTGCGCGCCATCACGGCGGCGGCGGGCGCTTCGGTGCCCGTCCATCTGTTGTGGCCGGAAACGGAGTCGTTGGACGGGAACGAATTACCCGCCGGCGGATTGGTTCGAATCTTCGCCAAGCCGATCTCAGGGACCGAGGTGATCCGAGAGATGTTCGACGCCTCGTCGCAAAGCGCCGCATCGTCGCTTGTAACGCAAGCGGCATGATCGTTAGGGCGGAATGATGATTCGCGCCACAGACGCCGACGCACCAGGGATGTCAGAGGGATGTTCATGAACGTCCTTTTCATCGAGGACGACCGCATGAACCGGCGGGTCGTGCGCGACATGCTGGATGTCGCGGGCGCGGCCATGGCCGAGGCGGAAACGGCGGAGATCGGTCTGGAGATGATCGACCGCGACGATTACCACATGATCCTGATCGACCTGCGGATGCCCGGCATGGACGGCATCACCGCCATCCGGCACATTCGCGCCCGCGGCGATGCCAAGGCGGAGGTGCCGATCATCGTGGTCACCGCCGACAGCGGCGTCGACCTGCGCGAACGCTGCCTGAGCGCTGGGGCCGACGACGTGATCGTCAAGCCGGTCGCCATGGATCAGCTGTTCGAATCGATGGGCCGCATCCTGGCGGGCGATCGCGGCGGCGCGATCATCAGTTGATCAGCCGCCCGTATCGGGGTTCGGACGCAGTGCCTCGGCCAGCGACGCGGTGGCGCTGCCGCGCTTGGCGGGCAACGGCTGCGACGGATCGGGCGCCCATCCGGTCAGGAAGACCAGGTTGAACTGCTCGGCCACGCGCCCGTCCGGATCGGCCATGTCGGCAAAGGCCGAGGCCGCCATCGCCAGTGCTTCGCGCGTGATCGGCCGCCGCTCGGCCAGCAGGTTGTTCGCCGCCATGCCGCGCAGATCGCCCAGCAGCCGCCCGAAGTCGCGATAGCGCACGTCCAGCGTTTCGATGTCCGCGACCGGCAGGGTGAAGCCCGCGCGCATCAGCAGGTCGCCCGCCGAGCGGACATCGACCTGCGGATGCAGGCGCGCGACCGGGCGCTCGGCCTCCGCCACGCGCAAGGCGGCGCGCAGCCGGGGCAGCGAGCCGCCGCCGACAAAGGCGCCCAGGAACAGGCCGTCGGGGCGCAGCACACGCCGGATCAGGGCCAGCGCGCCGGGCAGATCGTCGACCTGGTCCAGCACGCCGGCGCTGACCACCAGGTCGAAGCTGCGATCGGCGAAGGGCAGGCGGTCCTCGTCGCCCTGAACGCCGCCCGACGCGCGTGCGAAGGCGAAGCCGGGATCCAGCCGCGCGACCCGCGCACCGGGCGGGGGCAGGAATGCGCCATCGAAACAGCCCAGGTCGAGAATGTCGCGAAAGGGCCGCGTCACCGCATCCAGCCGCTCGGCCAGGCCATCGAGCATCGCCGCGCGCAGGAAATCATGCTCGGCATAATCGGGCTGGGCCCGGTCGCGACGCAGGCGACGGGCATGACGGTCGAAGATGGTGGGGCTGCTCACGCCCGCGCTTGTGCGCGCTCGCACGATCGGGGACAAGACAAAGCCGATGGGGGCCCGCATGAAATGGCCGGGATTTGCGGTGGGGCGGGCGAGGGCCGTTCTCGCCTGGGCGGTCCGCTGGGCCTTGCCCCCGCGCTGTCCGGGCTGTGCCGAGCCGGTCGAGGCGGATCACCGTTTTTGCGCCGCATGTTGGGGGCAGTTGCGGTTTCTGGACGATGCGGGATGCGCGAGGTGCGGGATGCCTTTGGGCGGGGACCACGTCGGACAGACATGCTGCGGCCCCTGTCTTGCCGAGCCGCCGCGTCATGCGGGTATCCATGCGGCGGTCGCTTACGGCCCGATCGCGCGGCAATTGCCGATCCGGTTGAAGCATGGCGGGCGGATCGGCGTGGCGGAGACCATGGCCGGGCCGATGACGCGCCGCCTGCCGCCGGATGCGGAGTTGCTCGTCCCGGTTCCGCTCCATCGCTGGCGCTTGTGGCGGCGTGGGTTCAACCAGTCGGTGCTGATCGGTGAGGGCATCGCCCGGCGGACCGGCGTGACGCTGGCGCGCGATGCCTTGCAACGGGTGCGCGCCACGCCGCTATTGCGTGGCCTGTCCCCGCGCCAGCGCCGCGCCGCGGTGACGCGCGCCTTTCGCGTGGCCGATCCGGCGGCGGTGAAGGGGCGGCGGGTGGTGCTGGTCGACGATGTCTATACGACCGGTGCGACGGCGGGTGCCTGTGTCCGTGCGCTGCTCGCTGCAGGGGCTATGTCGGTCGCGATCCTGTGTTGGGCGCGGGTGATCGACCATGACGGCGGCGGCCCAGACGATTGACAAGCGGCCTCACGCGCCACACCTGAGGGGCATGGCAAAGGTCGAAATCTACACCAAGGCGTTCTGCCCCTATTGCACTCGGGCCAAGGCGCTGCTCGCCTCCAAGGGCGTCGAGCCCGTGGAATATGACATCACCATGGGGGGTCCCCAGCGCGCCGAGATGATCGAGCGGGCGAGCGGGCGCACCACCGTGCCGCAGGTCTTTATCGACGGCCAGCATATCGGCGGCTCAGACGACCTGGCCGCGCTCGACAAGCGGGGAGGGCTCGACCCGCTCCTCTCGGCATGACAGCCATCGCGGTGCTGCAGATGACGGCGGGGATCGACCCCGCCGCCAATGCGGACGTGTTGGAGCAGGCCGTGGCCGACGCGGCGGCGCGGGGGGCGACGATGCTCTTCACGCCGGAGATGTCGGGCCTGATCGATCGCGACCGGACGCGCGCCGCACCGCATCTGGTGGCCGAGGACCAAGACCCCGTGCTGGCGCGTGTCCGGGCGGCGGCGGCAAGCCATGGCCTTTGGGTCCATCTCGGCTCGCTGGCGGTGCGGGCGGCGGACGGGCGGCTCGCCAATCGCGGCTATGTGATCGACGATCGCGGCGAGGTCCGCGCACGCTACGACAAGATGCACCTGTTCGACGTCGACCTGCCCAGCGGCGAAAGCTGGCGCGAATCCGCCTCCTATGCGTGCGGAGAGCAGGCGGTGGTGGTCGATACGCCGGTCGGGCGGCTGGGCCTGGCCATCTGCTACGACCTGCGCTTCCCCGCGCTGTTCGCGGCGCTGACCGAGGCGGGGGCAACGCTTTTGTCGGTCCCTGCCGCCTTCACCCGGCCGACGGGGGCGGCGCATTGGCACATCCTGCTGCGCGCCCGCGCGATCGAGGCGGGCGTGCATCTGGTCGCCGCGGCGCAGACCGGCGAGCATCAGGACAGCCGGGCCACCTATGGCCATTCGCTGGTCGTGGGACCTTGGGGCGAAGTACTGCTCGACATGGGCGAGGCGGCCGGGCTGGGCCTCGCCACCATCGACCCGGCCGAGGTGGCGGCGGTGCGGGCGCGCCTGCCCGCGATTCGCCACCGCCGGGCGATCCCGCCCGTGGTGATCGCATGATCGTCTTCGACCTGCGCTGCGCCACCGGCCATGTGTTCGAGGCCTGGTTCGCCTCGTCCGCCGCCTATGCCGAACAGCGCGAGGGCGGGCAGGTCGAATGCCCGCTCTGCGGCGACCGGCAGATTGAAAAGGCGGTGATGGCCCCGCAGATCGCGGCCAAGGGCAACAGCAAGCCCGATGGACCCAGCCCCCAGGCCATGAAGGCCGCGCTGGAACATCTGGCCCAGGCGCAGGCGAAGATGCTGGAAAAATCGACCTGGGTCGGCACCGCCTTTGCCGACAAGGCCCGCGCCATGCACGAAGGCGACGCACCGCCCGCGCCGATCCATGGCCAGGCCAGCCTGGCCGAGGCCAAGGCGCTGGTCGAGGAGGGCGTGCCCGTCGCGCCGCTGCCATTCCCGGTGGTGCCGCCCAAGCTGACCAACTGAGCCGCCATCCGCTCTGGACCCCATGCCGCGTCCCGAGTATCACCGCCCGCGCATGGGGCCCCGTAGCTCAGCAGGATAGAGCATCAGATTCCTAATCTGAGGGCCACTGGTTCGAATCCAGTCGGGGTCACCATGCAGAGGGCTGGCGACGTAAAAGTCCTCTGCGGCGATCGGGGCGCTCCCCAAACTACGCCTCGATAATTCAAATTATAATCTCTTCAGGAAATGCGATCTTAAGACGTCGCTGTCACAACACCCTTACTCTCGGGGTGTTCGACGATGAAAAATCTGAAGATCAGCAATAAACTGTTCGTGGCGTTCGGCGTCCTGACCGCAGCGCTTATCGTGACGATGATGCTCTCGATCATGAGTCAGCAGCACCTCAATAGCGTGGCGGAAAATCTTGGGCGGACCCGCCGGGACAAGCTGGTCGCGATTTCGCTGATCAACACCGCGACATCGGATTATCGCGTCTATGAGGCGTCGATCATTCTGTTCGCCGAGCCCGATCAGATCAATATGGCCCTCCGCGACCTGGACGAACGGTCGAAAACGATCGCCAAAACCGAAGCGTTTCTCGATCGCAGCCTGACCGCGCCCAAGGCGATCGCGCAGTTTCGTACGTTTCGCGAACATTGGGCCATGTACGAACAAATGTCCCGCAAGACGGTCGATCTTGGCAGCCGGAACCTGAACGCCGAGGCCACGGCCAATTTTCGGGCAAGCAAGCGCATCTTTGATACGGCGAACAAGGACGCTGCCATCATGAGCGACATTCAGGTCGCCCTGATGGACAAGGAGATGAACGAGGCGACCCAGAATTATATCTGGTCGCGCAATGCCTCGATCGCGATTGCGGTGCTCGTGCTCGCCCTCACCGGCTATCTGCTGATGGCGCTGGTCCGGGCTATCGCCAATCCGCTGGCGGCGATGACCAACGCGATGCGGCGGTTGGCGGCGGGCGATCTGAATGCCCAGCTGGCGGTCGATCCGCGTCGTGACGAGGTCGGGCAGCTGGCCGAGGCGATGGTCGCCTTTCGCGACCAGCTGGCAGCCGCAGAACAGGCCAAGGCCGAGCAGACGCAGCTGATCGTCAGCAGCATCGGCAGCGGCCTGGATGCGCTGGCGCAGGGCGACCTGACCGCGCGGATCGAGACGGAACTGACCGGACCGTTCGAGAAGCTCAAGCACGACTTCAACCAAGCCATGGAGGCGGTGTCCGCCACCCTGGTCGCGGTGAATGCCAGCGCGCACGGGATCAGCCACGGGACCAGCGACATCCGCGAGGCGTCGGACGATCTGGCGCGCCGGACCGAGCAGCAGGCCGCGAGCCTGGAGGAAACCGCCGCAGCGATGCATGAGATCACCGAGACGGTCCGCGCGACGGCCGAAAATGCCAAGCGTGCCAACGACGTGGTCACCGAGACGCGCAGCGATGCGGACCGTTCCGCCGATGTGGTGCGCGATGCGGTTGCGGCGATGCATGGCATCGAACGCTCGTCGAGCGAGATCAGCGAGATCATCGGCGTGATCGATGGTATCGCCTTCCAGACCAACCTCCTGGCGCTGAATGCCGGCGTCGAGGCGGCGCGGGCGGGCGATGCGGGCAAGGGGTTCGCGGTCGTCGCCTCCGAAGTGCGCGCGCTCGCCCAGCGCTCGGCCGATGCGGCCAAGGACGTCAAGGAACGGATCACGGCATCGACCCAGCAGGTGGATGCCGGGGTGCAGCTGGTCGAACAGGCGGGCCAGGCGCTCAATCGCATCACCGGGCGGATCGGCGAGATCAACACCATCGTGTCGGGCATCGCCGCGACGGCGGCGCAACAGGCGAACGGGCTGCAGCAGGTGAACATCGCCGTCTCCGAGATGGACGGGGTGACCCAGCAGAATGCGGCCATGGTCGAACAGGCGACGGCGGCGGCGCGCAGCCTGTCCCAGGAGACCGCGACGATGACCCAGCAGGTCAGCCGCTTCCGCCTGCCCGATGACGGCATGGCCAGCCGGGCGGTACCGGATCGCGCCGGTCCCGCGCCCGTCCACCAGTTGCAGGCCCGCGTCGCGCGTGCCGCGCCGCGTGTCGTCGCCCGTTCGTCGCAGGCGGCCGTGGCGGTCGACCATGGGGACTGGTCGGAATTCTGATCCCGTCCGCCGGCTAGGCCTCCGCCAGCGCCTTCAACTGATCCGCCGCCGCGCCCCAGCCGCCCTCGAAGCCCATCGCGCGGTGCTGCTCCATCGCCTCGCGGGTCCAATGGCGGGCGGTGCCGCGATAGAGGGTGGCATCGCCGTCCGCAGCGACCTCGAACAGGCCGACCATGAAGGGGCCTGCCGGGCACCAGTCGCCGGTAAAGGCGTCGGTCATCACGAAGCGGCGGTTCGGCTCGAAGGCGAGGATCATGCCCTCATTCGGCATCGCCTCGCCATTCGGGCCGTGCATCACGATCAGGCTGCGGCCCCCGGCACGCCATTCCAGCGTCCGGGCCTCGGCGCGCCAGGGGGCGGGGCAGAACCACTGCTCGAACCGCTCGGTCATCACGCGCCACACCTGCTCGACCGGCGCGTCGATGCGTCGTTCGATGCTGAGTTCGAAGCCTCCTGCCATGTCGCTCTCCTGCGGGTCCGGGGCGAAGGTTAACCCTGTAAGTCCCCGGGGTATAGCGACTTTAGGAAAGGCGTCCGATCACGTCGCCCGCGCGGATCGCCTGCCCCTCGACCAGCGTGTCGGCCAGCCGCATGTCCGGCGTCAGGAACAGGATGATGGTCGAGCCATGTTCGAACCACCCCATTTCCTCGCCCTTGCCGATCCGCGCCGAACATTCGGTGCGGCCGGGGCCATGGTCCCGCAGGTTCTGGACGGTATCGAGGCAGTGGAGGCGGATGCTGGCGACCAGGATCGCGGCGACCGGCACGATCAGCAGCGGCTGACCCGACATCAGGGTCCGCGCCTCGATCACCGCGCGCTCGTTGCGGCAGAAGAGCCGCTCGACTCGCTTCAGCGCGATCGGGTTCACATTCCAGCAGTCGCCCGAGAGATAGGTCACGCTCTGAACGACGATATCGGTCGGCGCGTGGAAACGGTGATACATGCCCGCCGTCAGCCGCAGGGTGACGAAGGACCCGTTGCGATAGCGCTCGACCAGATCGGGATCGGGGATCAGGTCGCCCAGGCGATAGGGAAAGCCCTTTATCTGATAGAGCCGGTCGTCCTCGATCCGGCCATGCGCGCCGACCAGCGCGTCGCAAGGGCTGGCGATCGTTTCGGGATCGCTGTCGAACTCGCGCGCGCCGTCGCGGAGCGCGCGGATGAAGCCGTCGCGCAGGGATTTGAAGCGCGTGGTGCGCGCGTCCGACAGGTCGACGCCCGCGAAGAATTTCCACAAGCCCAGGCTGGGCCTGGCGATCAGCGGATGTTCGATCCGGGCGATCCGGCCCACCAGTTGCGTGGCAAACCGGCGCGGCAAGCGGTTGGTGACGAGGAAATTAATGTCCTCGTTCAGGAAGAACCGCATGATGGGTCCACGCATTGTCATGCCTCCGTCATGGGCACGCGGTCAAAGGCCGCATGAACCCGATTCTCACTGGCCTGCTGGCCGTTTCCGCCGGTGCGGTCGCCCTGACGAAGGGCCATCGCCGCCTGACCCTGTCGCGCGCCAAGCATCCGGGACTGGGCGGCCATGTCCGCATGGCCAAGCGCATCGCCGGGCAGATTCCGTTCTACACCTATGGCGAGGATCGCTTCTTTCGTGTCGACGATGCGCCGGACGCCGTCGCCGCCCAGCGCCGCGCGGGGTTCGAGCGACTGGGCGCGCTCTTCGCCGAGCGATATGCCAAGACGCTGGCGCTGACCCGCGAGACGCGATCCGGCCTGTCCGACCTGCAATTCACCGGCGCCTATCGCGTGCCGTTCCAGTTCCGCGAGAAGGTGCGCACGACGCTGGCGACCGGCGCCTTTTACGAGCGGTCGGAGGGGCCGATCCTGGTCGACCTGGACGGCAACCGCCTGATCGACCTCACCGGCTCCTACGGCGTCAACCTGTTCGGCAACGACTTCTACAAACAGACCATGGCCGAGGGGGCGGCGATGGTCGCCGATCTGGGCGGGGTGCTGGGCTCCTTCCACCCGGTCGTCGCCGATAACGTCCGCCGCCTGACTGCGCTGTCGGGCATGGACGAGGTGTCCTTCCACATGTCGGGTACCGAGGCGGTGATGCAGGCGGTGCGTCTCGCCCGCTATCACACCAAGCGGCCCCGGCTGGTGCGTTTCGCGGGCGCCTATCATGGCTGGTGGGGCGATGTGCAGCCGGGCATCGGCAACCCCGTGCCCGCCGACCGGACGCTGACCCTGGCCGACATGTCGGAAAGGACGCTGAAGGTGCTGGCGACGCGCAAGGATATTGCCTGCGTGCTGGTCAACCCGCTCCAGGCGATGCACCCCAATGGTTCGGCGCCGTCGGACGGCCAGCTGGTCGATGGCGGGCGCAAGGCGGGGGCCGATCTGGCCGCCTATCGCGACTGGCTGCACCGCTTGGCCGAGACCTGCCGCGCGAACGGCATCGTCCTGATCTTCGACGAGGTGTTCATGGGCTTCCGCCTCGCCAAGGGCGGGATGCCGGAATATTTCGGGGTGACGCCCGACCTCATCACCTATGGCAAGACGCTGGGCGGCGGCCTGCCGGTCGGCGTGCTGTGCGGCCCGGCGCATCTGATGAAGCGCTGGCGCGAGGATCGGCCCGTCGACATCTGCTTCGCGCGCGGTACGTTCAATTCGCATCCCATGGTGATGGGCGCGATGAACGCCTTCCTGCGACGGCTGGAGACGCCCGAGGTGGCGGCGCTTTACGACGGATTGGACGAACGCTGGAATGCCCGCGCCGCGATGTTCAATGCGCGGATGGCGGAGGCGGGGCTGCCGCTCTCGGTCGCGCACGTCCAGACGATCTGGACCATCCTCTATTCGGTCGCCTCGCCCTATAACTGGATGCTGCAATATTATCTCCGGGCGGAAGGTCTGGCGTTGAGCTGGGTCGGGACCGGGCGACTGATCTTCAGCCTCGACATCGACGACACCCTGTTCGCCGATATTTGCGACCGCTTCGTTGCAGCGGGACAACAGATGCGTGACGATGGCTGGTGGTGGACCTCGCCGGATGCGCCGAGCGACCTGAAGGCGGCGAACAAGGCGATCCGGCGGCGGATATTGAAGGAGTCGCTGGCGGTGCGGCTGGGGCGGGGGAAGTAAGCCCCTCTCGCTCCTTCTCAAGCCCCTCCCGCAGGCGGGAGGGGTGTGGGGAGGGCATGGCGTCTCACCGAGAGACCGTAGCTCGTGGCATGCCCTCCCCCATCCCCTCCCGCCTGCGCGAGGGGAACGGCCAGACGAGAGGGCTGAATATAAAACAGGGCGGCGGTTCCGTTAGGAACCACCGCCCTGCTTAAAAGCGACGACGATTACGCCGCCTTCAAATCCTCGAAGTCATCGACGTCATGATGATCCATCCGCTCGCCCTTCATCAGGCGGCGGGGTGCGCTCTTGTACATCTTGAAGTCGTTGAACGGGTCGGTGACGATCTTGGTCGCCCAGACCAGGCCGGTTTCCAGATCGCGCGCGACCCAGAGCTGCATCACGCGCACGAAGATCGCACTGACGCCCAGGCCCAGCCAGCCGATGCCGACATGGCGCAGATAGCCCATGAAGCCGTCCGGATATTCCAGCGTGCCGAACAGCGTCGGCTGGACCAGCAGCACGAGCGGGATCGCGCCCCAGATGCCCATCAGCACATATTTGCGTGCCAAGTTGTAGCCGACCTTGATCTCTTCCTTATGCTCATGCGTCGCCTTGTTCACATGGTCATAGCCCTTGGGCTCGAAGAAGAAATGCCCGGCCTGGCGGCTGGTCATCGCGACGCCCCAGGCGAGCAGGCTGGCGACCGCCGGGTCGATGAACAGCAGCACATAGGCGGTCAGGAAGGTGCAGGCGCTGACGAAGTGCAGGCTCTGGTTAACCAGGCTGTGGTGGTAATAGCGATGATCGTCCCACCGCTGTTCGGCGAGCTGTGCGCGGAAACCAGTCATTGCACATGTCCTTGGAGGGAAGGCTGACGCTTGGCGAAGCGGACCAGCGAGAAATGGCCGAGCGGGGGCAGGGGGCGGCTTTCGACCAGCTCCACATCGCCGCGCGTCGCCGCCCAGTCGGTGTAGCGTTCGAACGGGAAGTCGGTTCGGAAGCCTAAGCGGCTGGTGATCGGCATCAGCGTCTTTTCGATCGTGCCGCGAAGTCCGTCGCCAGCGCCGACGCGCGTGGTGATGACGATCTCGCCACCCGGGCGACAGATGCGCGCGAATTCGTCGAGCGCCTTTTCCGGGTTGGGCACGGCGGTGATGACGTACTGCGCGACCACCACATCGAAGCTGTTGTCAGCGAATTGCAGCGCCTCGGCATCGCCATAGGCGATCTGCTCGACATGGGTCAGCTTGCCGCTCCGCACCCGCTCGCGCGCCTTGTCGAGCATCGGCTCGGACAGGTCGACGCCGACGATCCGGTTCTCGCGCGAATATTGGGGCAGCGAGATGCCGGTGCCGACACCCACCTCGATGATCCGGCCGCCGATGCGTTCGGCGGCGACGATGGCGGCGGAGCGCCCCTTCTTGAAGACGGGGCCGAAGACCAGGTCATAGACAGGCGACCAGCGATCATAGGCCTTGGTGACGCTGGCGGTACTCATCTGCGTTGCCATCGAAAGGGCATCCCGTTGAACGACGATGCGATCCCTGTTCGCAGCAGGCAGTGACAATTTGACGACAAAGCCGGCGTTCGTTGGACGAATTTCGCAATAGGGTAATCAATATGTCATCGTGTGTGCATGAATATGTCGTATTCTGTGTTTAGGCATTGAAATGGGAAGACGACACCGATCGTCTTTTGTTGCGCGGCTATGCTTTGGCTGCTTGCAGCATCGGCAGCTTTTACTTTTGGTTTTTGGAAATATCCGGGCAGGCGCGATCCACCGCGCATGGCTCTGACCCGCGCGTTCCCCTTGTTCGCGAGGCGGGAAGCGGTTGGCCCGTCGCAAGGGTGATAGCTCCGAGCAGATGGTGGAAAATCCGTCGTTCGATGGCGTATATTGCCAAGGGTTGGTGATTGTTGCGGCGGCGTTTCGGCCTAAGCCATTGAAAAACAGTCATTCTAGTGTGTGGCATGACTAATGCAGTAACTCACATGCCGGGGTGATCCGGCACAAAGGGAGTTACCACGATGTTCATTTCGCTGCTGATCGCTTCGACCGTCGCCATCGCCAATCCGGCTCGCGAAACCGCGATCGCCCCTGCGCCGACCCCGACCCCTGCGGCCACTGCAACCGTCGCCGCCGGTCCGTCGCCCACGACCCGCTACTGTGTCATCGATACGCTGACCGGCACGCGCATCCGGACCAAGAAGTGCCTCACCGCCGCCCAGTGGATCGCCCGCGACGGCGAGGTGCCCGGTGCGGACACCAAGCGCCGCTGACCCTTCCGGCCGGGAGATTTTCGATGATGATGGCCACCATGCTCGCCGCTGCGCTGGCGTCGGCGGCGGCACCTGGCGAGGATATGCTCAAGCCCGTCGACGTGCCGGTCCCGCCGGTGGCGGCGGCGCCCGCCAGGCCCGTGCGCTACTGCTTCCTGACCCTGGAAGAGGATGGCCGGATGCCGGGCAAGATCTGCAAGACCCGGGTCGAGTGGCGCTGGCGGGGTATCGACCCGCTCGCCTATCTCGGCCGGGGCCGATGAGGGCATGGGGCGGGGCCGCCCGGACAGGACCGCCCCGCCCATCGCCTGTCAGAGCAGATCGCGCGAATAGACGTTATAGGTCTTGTTGACGTCGCTCTTGATGGTCTCGGCGATCGAGCGCATCCCCTGATTGTCGTCGAGGATCCAGCCGATCTCGCCGCGCGAGGCGCCGTATTTGGTCACGGACGCCCGGCGGATATATTCGATCATCATGAAGGCCAGCTGGCTGGCCATGCGCGACGCCTGAAGCTCCTTGACCACGCCCATCAGCGGCACGCGCATCGTCCGCACCTTCGGCGCACGCAGCCACAGCAGCAGCTTGGCCCAACCGAAGGGGAGCAGGCTGCCCTTCAGCGGCTTGATCGCCTCGTTGAGGTCGGGGAGCGTAATCATGAAGGCGACCGGTTTGCCGTCCAGCTCGGCGATGCGGATCAGGTCGTTGAACACGATCGGCTTCAGCTTGACGCCGACATCCTTGATCTCGGGCGGGGTGAGGGGGATGAAGCCCCAGTTGTCGGACCACGCATCGTTAAGGATGCTCAGGATGATCGCGGCCTCTTCCTCGAACTTCGCCTTGTTCACCTCGCGCACGCGGATGCGCTCGTTCTTCTCGCCCGACTTGATGATGCGCTGGACGATCGGCGGAAATTCCTGCGTGATGTCCAGCTCGTAAGTGAAGAGCTGCTTGATGACGCTATAGCCCGCGCCTTCGATCCAGCCCTGATATTCGGGGCGCGCATGGCCCATCATGATCGTCGGGTCCTGGTCGAAACCCTGGACCAGCAGGCCGGGCTCTTCCCACACCGATTGCGACACCGGGCCGATCGCGCGGGTCATGCCCTGATCGCGCAGCCAGCCCTCGGCGGCGGCGAGCAGCGCCTTGAACACGTCCTGATCCACCGCATCCATCAGGCCCCAGAATCCGACGCCAGGCCCGAACCCCTTGGACGGATCCATCTCCAGCGCCAGCGTGTCCAGATGCGCCGAGATGCGCCCGACGACCTTGCCATTGTCCTCGGCCAGGAACAGCTGCGCCTTGGCGTGGCTGTACCAGCCATTCTTCTCCGGCGTGATCAGGCCCAGTGCCTCGCCCTTCAGCGGCGGAACCCAGTGCGGATCGTTCGCGTAGAGGGTGAAGGGGAAGTCGACAAAGGCCTTACGGTCCGATTTCGACGCAATGGGGCGGATGGAAACGGTCATAAATGCGGTCCGGGCAATGATTTCGTCATCGTATCTAACCGTCTGCGTCGATCATAGCGAGTGAGGATTCCGTCATGGCGGGCCGTGGGAATGCCACCGTGTCGCCACTATGTGGTGACAAAGGATAGAGTTATGGAAACGACGCTTTCTTTCGAACGGAGTGGGAAGGCCGCCGCGGCGGCTCCCGTCGTGCGTGTCCCGATCGCGGACGACAAGGCGATGCTGCGCGCCGCCGCCGAGCTGACCCGCGACCTGATCGCGCCGCGCCCGGGCCTCTATTGGGGCGACATGCTGGGCAGCGCGCTGGTCGGTTACGCGGCGCTGGCCGTGGCGGTGACGGCATCGTCGACCGGCGTGATCGTCGTCGCATCCGTGGTGGCGGTGTTGGCGCTGTACCGCGCCCTGCTGTTCATCCACGAAGTCAGCCATATGAAGCATTCGGCGCTGCCGCGTTTCCGCGAAGGCTGGAATGCGCTGGTCGGCGTGCCGCTGCTGACGCCCGCCTTCATGTATGAGGGGGTGCACAACCTGCACCATGCCAAGACTCGGTACGGCACGGCGGACGATCCCGAATATCTGCCGCTGGCGCTGATGAAGCCCTGGACGCTGCCGGTCTTCATCCTCGTGTCGGCGCTGGCGCCGCTGGGGTTGCTGATCCGCTTTGCGATCCTGTCGCCGCTCTCCTGGGTGGTGCCGGGGCTGCGCAAGATGGTCGTCGAGCGTTACTCGGCGCTGGCGATCAACCCGCAATTCCGCCGCCGCATGCCCGAGGGCGAGGCGCTGGTCCGCTTCAACCGCACCGATACGGCCGCCTCGATCTGGGCCATCGCGCTGGTGGCGATGGTCGTGACGGGCGTGATCCCGCTGCGTGGCTTTGCGATCGGGTTCGCGATCGGCTCGGCGGTGGCGGTCCTCAACCAGGTGCGCACGCTGGTTGCGCATCTTTGGGAGAATGAGGGCGAACAGATGACGGTGACCGCCCAGTATCTGGACTCCGTCAACGTGCCTCCGCCCGCACTGCTGCCGGGGCTCTGGGCGCCGGTGGGCCTGCGCTATCACGCGCTGCACCACTTGCTGCCGTCACTGCCCTATCATGCGCTGGGCGAGGCGCATCGCCGGATCAGCGCGGCGCTGACCCCGGACTCGCCGTATCACAAGGCAAGCTACAAGGGCCTGCCGGGGCTGGTGGCGAAGATTGGCCTGAGTACCCTTCGTCGGGGGAAGTGATCCCTCGGCTGGGCAGGGACGAAGCGTCCCCACCTTCGCTCAGCCTGAGCGAAGGCGAAGGCCAAGGGAAATGCGCGGCCCAGCCGCCATGTTCGCCCGTGCACTTCGACTTCGCTCAATGCAAACGGGGGGTGGGGGGTGCCTAACCGCCCCCTTATTCCTCCGTACGGAATAGCACCGCCTCGCCGATCAGGAAGAACAGCAGGATCGGCGCCCAGGCCGCCAGGAATGGCGGGTAGGCGCCCAGGTCGCCCATCGCCATCGAGAAATTGTCCGCCACGAAATAGGCGAAGCCCAGCGCCATGCCGATCACGGCGCGGACGAACAGCTTGCCTGATCGGGCGATGCCGAAGGCGGCGACCGCGCCCAGCAGCGGCATCAGCATCGCCGACATCGGCGCGGACAGCTTGTGCCAGAGCGAGCCCTCCAGCGACTTGGTCGGGCGCCCCGCCTCGCGCAGGTCGGTGATCGCGCTGGACAGCGCGTCGAAGGACAGGGAGTCGGCGTTGACGCTGGCCAGGGTCAGTTGCTCGGGCGTCACGCCGCGGCCGATGATCAGCGAGGGATATTGGGTCAGCTTGCCCGATGCGACCTCGAACCGCGTGGCCGGGCCGATCCGCCAGCCATCGCCGGCGCGGACGCCGCGCGGGGCCCGCACGATCGCTTCCAGGCTGCCGCCCGCGCGGTCATACAGTGTCACGCCGCCCAACTGCGTCTTGGCACCGCGCCCCTGGATCAGGTCGACCGAGATCAGGTCGTCGCCGTCGCGCACCCACACATTGGCGCGGTCGCCGCTGTCGATGGGCAGGGGGCCATATTGCACCTTCTGCCAGGCCGACAGCGTGGCGCTGGCGCGCGGCACGATCCGGTCGTTGAAGGCGAAACTGAACGCCGCCACGCCTGCGCTGGCGATCAGCAGCGGGGCCAGCACCTGATGCGCCGACATGCCCGCCGCCTTCAGCGCGATGACCTCCGAATTCTGGTTCATCGTGAAGAAGGTGAGGATCGTGCCGAGCAGCACCGAGAAGGGCAGCAGGAACGAGATGATCTGCGGCGCGCGCAGCGAGACGTACCGCCACACCTGCGCCTGTCCGTTGCCCGGCGCGGCCAGCACCGCGCCTGACTCGCTCAGCACATCCAGCGTCTGGAGCACCAGCGCCACCGCGAACAGGATGGCGAAGGTGCGGACCAGGAACATCTTCGCCATGTAGATGGCGATCGTCCTGGACGGGAAAATGTTGGACAGGCTCATGCCGTAAAGGCCTTTTTGCGGCGGCGGCCGGGCAGCCAGCGGCCGATCGCCTTGGCGACCTTGGCCACGCCGCGCTCCAGTGCGCCGATAGGCTGGCCGCCGGGCACATAGGCGGTGACGTAATACATCCAGAAGACCAGTCCCGCGAAGATCGTGAACGGGCCCCATAGCGCCAGGATCGGGTTCACCCGCCCCAGCGCGCCGATATCGGCGGCATATTGGTTCACCTTGAAATAGGTGACGAGCATCACGATCGACAGGAACACGCCCAGCGCCGAGGTCGATCGCTTCGGGGGGATGCCCAGCGACACCGCGAGCAGCGGCAACAGGAACATCGTCACCACCTCGACCACCCGGAAATGGAATTCGGACCGGCTGCCCGCCCTGGCCTGCGGACTCGGTGCGTCCTGGCCCAGCTTGGCGAGTTCGGGCAGGGTGAATTCCAGGTCGCGACCGCCGCGCTGGCGGAAATTGTCGAACTTGGGCAGGTCGATCGGCAGGTCGTGGCTGGAGAAGGTCAGCACGCGCGGTGCCTTGAATTCCGGCCGGTTGTGGATCAGCGTGCCGTTGGTCAGGCGGAAGATGATGACGTTGGGATCATCGGTCGCCAGGAAGCGCCCACGCTCCGCCGTCACGCCGATCCAGTCGCCCTTGGATGTCTGGGCATGGACGAAGATGCCCGACAGGTCGCGACCGCCGTCCCGGCTCTCCTCGATGCGCAGGGTCATGCGGTCGCCCAGATGGGTGAACTCGCCCACCTTGATCGACGCACCCAGCGCCCCGGTGCGCAATTCGTAGCGCAGGCCCTCATAATAATAGCGCGCGACGGGCTGGATATAGCCGACGATCGCCAGATTCAGCGCCGCCAGCACGATCGCGTACATGTACGGCACGCGCAGCAGCCGGGTATAGCTCATGCCCACGCCGCGCATCACGTCCAGCTCGGACGAGGTCGCCAGGCGCCGGAACGCGAGCAGGATGCCCAGCATCAGCCCGATCGGAATGCCCAGCCCCAGATATTCGGGCAGCAGATTGGCGAGCATCCGCCACACCACGCTGATCGGTCCGCCCTCCGTCGCGACGAACTCGAACAGGCGGCGGATGCGGTCGAGCACCAGCAGCATCGCCGAGATGATCAGCGTCGCGAACAGCGGCAACGCGATCAGCCGGGCCATGTAGCGGTCGATGGACTTCATGCGGGGAACATCACTCGCGCGATAAAACGGCCATGGCTATACGGGGGCGGAAAGGGTCCGTCACCCCTTGTTTGTGGGGGATTCCCTTGGCCTTCGACTTCGCTCAGGCTGAACGGAGTTGGTGATCGTGGCTAGATACAAAAAGCCGTTCAGCCTGAGCGAAGTCGAAGGCCACGCGCAAAGCTTCACGCCGCCGCGCAAACCGGCCCATCCGCCCGCTTCAGCGCCGCCGCGACCCCGCGTTCCAGCCCGGCGAGCGTGAAGGGCTTGCGCAGCACCTCATGCCCCTCGAACCCTGCCGCCTGCGCCTCGCCCGCAAAGCCGGTGACGAACAGCACCGCGACATCGGGATGGCGCGGGCGCAGCGCGGCGATCAGTTCGGGGCCGGTGATATGCGGCATCAGCACGTCCGACACGATCAGGCGGATGCCCGGATGCCGGGCCAGCAACCCTTCGGCCTCGCGCGGGTCGCCGCACGCGATCGGGTCATGGCCCAGCTCGCGCAAGGCCTCCATCGTAGCCGCCAGCACGCGGGGATCGTCCTCGACCAGCAGGATGCGCAGGGTGCCGGGCTCGTCGCTCTGGTCGGGGGCGGGCGTGTCCGCTTCGACCGGGGCGACGACCGGCTTGGCGATATGGCGCGGGAAAAAGAGATGAACGGTCGTGCCCTCGCCCGGTGCGGTGCGGATCGTCACGTCGCCGCCCATCTGGCCGACCAGCCCGAAAATCTGGCTAAGGCCCAGGCCCGTGCCCTTGCCCGCAGGCTTGGTGGTGAAGAAGGGCTCGAACACCCGCTCGACCACCTCGGGGGTCATGCCGCTGCCCGTGTCGGTGACCGACAGCAGGACATAATCCCCAGCCGCCGCGCGGGGCAGGGCGTCCGCACCGACGCGCGCCTCGGCGGTGCGAATGGTCAGCTCGCCGCGCCCTTCCATCGCGTCGCGCGCGTTGACCGCCAGGTTCAGTATGGCGTTCTCCATCTGAGTCCGGTCGCCGAATAGCTGCCAGTCGGTGGTCGCATCCTCCACCGTCACCTTCACCCCGTCGCCCAGCGTCCGGTCGAGCAGGTCGCGCATATCGGCGACCAGCTTGCGCGGGGTCAGGCATTCGGGGGTCAGCGCCTCTTCGCGGCTGAACATCAGCAACCGGCGGGTCAGCGCGGCGGCGCGGTGTGCGCCCTCGGTCGCGCTGTCGAGATGGCGGCGGACATCCGCCTCGGCCTCTGCGCGTTTCGCGAGTTCCAGCCCGCCCAGCACCACCGCCAGCATATTGTTGAAATCATGCGCGATCCCGCCGGTCAGCTGGCCCAGCGCGTCCATCTTCTGCGCCTGGCGCAGCTTGGCTTCCTGAACCTTCAGCTCCTGGGTCGCGGCCTCCACTGCGCTGGCCAGTTCCTCGGCACGGGCGCGTTCGGCTCGCGCCTCTGCATGGGCCTCCGCCCGTTCGCCGACCGCGCGAAGGATCAGCCAGCCCAGCACCACGCCACCGATCGCCAGCGCGATGACGAACAGCGCCAGGCCGCCCGCGATACGGTTGGAATGGACGACCGTGTCATGGGCGACCGCGCTGCGCTGTTCGAGCAGCACCCGCTCGCCGTCGATCAGCGCATCCAGGGTCCGCCCGATCTGCGTCAGCGCGCGGGCCTGCCCCGCCTGGTAATAGAGCGCATAGGCCTGGCGATTGCGATGATAGGTGGTCGACAGCGCGATGGCCGACAATTCCTGGCCGCGCGTGCCATAGGCAGCGCGCAGCCGGTCGATCAGCCGCTGTTGCGCCCGGTCCTCGACCAACAGGTCCAGCCGATCGAGCTGTGCCCCCGCCAGCGTCCATTCGTCGGCATAGATCTGGCCCAGCTTGCTGTCACCAGAGATGACGTAGCGGCCGAGCGACGCCTCCGACCGTGCGATCGTGCCGGCCAGCGTACGGGCCAGGATCATCACGTCATAGCTGCGCCGTTGCAGCTCCAACGCACGATCCCGTTCGCGATTGGCATGGCCCAGCGTCAGGATCAGCATGGCCAGCGTGATCGCACCGGCCAGCGCGACCGCGATCAGGGCAAAGGTCTGCCACCGGCTCGCTTGCTGCTGGTCGTCGTGCTGCTCGATCACGGTCGCCACGCTTACGCCCCCGCCCCGGATTTTGCAAAGCGGGCGGGGTGGATCAGCCGATGATGCCCACCGCCTGGCCTGCCGCGCGGAACATACCCAGGACCGTCTCGATCTGCTGCGGCGTATGCTCGGCGCAGATCGAGCAGCGCAGCAGGAAGGTGCCCGCCGGGGTCGCGGGCGGCCGCGCCATGTTCACATAGAGCCCGCCGTCGAGCAGCGCCTGCCACATGATGACCGCCTGTTCCTGGTCGTCCAGGATCACGGCGACGATCGCGCTGTCGCAATTCTCGGTGCCCAGGCGGAAACCCATCGCCTTCAGCCCGCCATGCAGCGCGCGGGCGTTCGACCACAGCCGCTCGCGCTTCTCATGCGCGGTCATCAGCTTGCGGATCGAGGTCGTCGCGGTCGCCACTACCGAGGGGGGCAGCGAGGCGGTGAAGATGTACGGGCGGCAGGCCAAGCGCACCGCCTCGAACTTCGGATGGTTGGATACGACGAAGCCGCCGACCGTGCCGACCGACTTGGAGAAGGTACCGACGACGAAATCGACCTGGCCTTCCAGCCCCTGCGCTTCGTACACGCCGCGCCCGTTGGGGCCGAAAAAACCCATCGAATGCGCTTCGTCGACCAGCACCATCGCGCCATGCTTCTTGGCGACCGCGACCATCTCCTTCAGCGGGGCGATGTCGCCCAGCATCGAATAGACGCCCTCGAGGACGACCAGCTTGGCGGGTTCCTTGGGCAGGCGGCCGAGCCGCTTGTCGAGATCCTCGACCGAATTGTGGCGGAAGCGGACGATCTCGGCATTGCCCTGCTGGCAGCCGTCATAGATCGACGCATGGCTGTCGGCGTCGAGGATGACATATTCCCCCTTGCCCGCCAGCGTCGAGATGATGCCGAGATTCGCCATATAGCCGGTCGAAAAGACGATCGCGCCGGTCGTGCCGTAGAAATCGCGCAGCGCCTGTTCGACTTCCATATGGTCGTGGAAGGTGCCGTTGAGCATCCGGCTGCCGTTCGTGCCCGATCCGAACTGTTCGAGCGCCGTCTTGCCCGCCGCGATCACGTCCGCGTCGAAGGTCATGCCCATATAATTATAGGTGCCGAGCAGGATCGTGTCCTTGCCGCGGATCACCGCTTCCGTGGGCGACTTCACCTGTTCCATCACGATCGCGAAGGGATCGGTGACGCCGGAGTCGAGCAGCTTCTGCCGCTCGGCGATCAGGCCGTCGAACTTGGAGAGCAGATCGCGTTCGGGCGCGATGTCCTGAACATCGGCGGGCAGGGCGTGGGGCTGGGCGGCGGCTTCGGTCATGGGAGTGTCCGTCTCGGGCGCTAGGAAGGTCAGGCTTGCTTCAGCTTTTCGACCGCGTCGACCAGCTGGCCGACATTCTCGATCTCGGCCTGCATGTTCATCGTGATGATGATGTCGAATTCGTCCTCGATCGCGGCGACGAAATCCATCACGGTCAGGCTGTCCCACTCCAGGTCGCCCTGGAAGGTCGTCGCCTCGGTCAGTGCCACACCCTTTTTGTTGAAGGGCGCGATCTGGGCCGCGACGGTGTCGAAAATGGCTTGGCGGTCGCTCATGATGATCCTTTCGAGGGGGCCAGTGGCACCCAAATGCGGCGGCTTTTCGACCGCGTGATGGCGTTCGCTATAGCAAGCCGTTGGCGCGATACCACCGTGCCGTATCCGCCAGCCCCTTGGAAAGCACGATGGCCGGTTCCCAAAGCGCGGGGTCGGGGCGGCGCGCGGGGTCGGCGGTCCAGTCGGGATGGCAGAGATAGCCGACCCGGTCGGGGGTCAGCTTGGCACCATTGCCGCGGAAGCTGCGGTCGATCTTCGCGCCCAGGCTCAGCAGCGCCTTGGGCAGGTGGAGCGTCATCACGCGCTGCCCCACCGCCGCTCCGATCGCGGCGGCCAGATCGGCATGGGTCAGGACCTGTCCGTCATCCACCTCCAGCACGGCGCGCGGGCCGTCGGTGGCGACCAGCGTGGTCAACAGCCGCGCGAAATCCTCGACCGCGATCAGCGACAGCTTGCCCGGCGGCGGCATGAAGGCAAGGCCGAGCCTGGCGGTGCGAAACATGTCCAGCCATTCGGTGTCGTGCGGGCCGTAAATGCCGCTCGGCCGGACGATGGTCCAGTCGAGACCACTATTCTGCACGACGATCTCGGCCTGACGCTTGGACCAGCCATAGACCGACAGCTCCGGCTCGCGCGCCGACAGCGAGGAGACATGGACGAAGCGTTTGATGCCCGCCGCCTTCGCCGCCTCGACCATGGCGCGGGTGCCGTCGATATTGCCCGCGACAAAGCCCTCGCGGTCGGGCGCGCTCACCACGCCCGCGATATGCAGCACCGCGTCGGCGCCCTCGACCAGCGTGGCGAGGCTCTCCGGCTTGTCGAGCGCACCCGCGATCCAGGTCAGCCCGGCTCGCGAAGGCTGGGCCCGGCGGGTCAGCGCGCGCAGCGAGAGCCCCGACCCGGCGGCACGGTCCACCACCGCGCGACCGACGAATCCGGTCGCTCCCGTGACGGCGACGATCATAGCAGCGCGAGATGGTTGCGGTGGATCAGCGCGGCGCGGGGTGCGTGGCCCAATATCCCGGCCTGCTGGTCCGATCGCGTGCCGATCAGCGCGCGCGCCTCGGTCGAGTCATATTCGCTGAGGCCACGGGCGATGGTGCCGTTCGGCCCCTCGACCGTGACGAGGTCGCCCCGCGCGAAATGGCCCTGCACGGCGGTCGCCCCGGCGGCGAGCAGGCTGTTGCCCTCGGCCAGCGCCTTGGCCGCGCCCGCATCCACGGTGATCGCCCCGCGTGCGGTCAGTCCGCCAGCCAGCCAGGCCTTACGCGCGGGCGCGCTTTTTTCGGCGACGAAGATCGTGTGGCGCGCCGGGGTCGACAGCGGATGGTCGATCCGGCCAGACGCGATGGTGAGATGCGCGCCCGCACTCACCGCAATGCGCGCGGCGGCAATTTTCGACACCATGCCGCCCGATCCCATGCCCGAGGCGGAGCCGCCATCGGCCATGCCGGACACAGCGTCGATCCGCTCGACCCGTTCGATATGACGCGCTGTCGGGTTGGTATGCGGGTTGCTGTCGTACAGCCCATCCACGTCGGACAGCAGCAGCACGCCGTTCGCGCCTGCCGCCTGACCCACCCGCGCGGCCAGCCGGTCATTGTCGCCGAAACGGATTTCCTCGGTCGCGACGCTGTCATTCTCGTTGATGACCGGCACCACGCCCAGCCCCAGCAGCCGCCCCAGCGTCGCCGCGGCGTTCAGATAGCGTCGGCGATCCTCCAGATCGTCGAGCGTCACCAGCATCTGTGCGGCGGTCAGGCCTTGCGCGTGCAGCAGCTCCGCCCAGGCCTGGCTCAGCGCGATCTGGCCGGTTGCGGCGGCGGCCTGTGCGTCCTCGAGGCTTGCGCGGCCGCCCTTAGGCAGGCCCAGGCGGCGCGCGCCGAGCGCGATCGCGCCCGAGGATACGATGGCGATCTGCTGGCCTTCGCGGACGCGCGTGGCGATGTCGGCGACCAGGCCGGTCAGCCAGTCGCGACGGACCTCGCCCTCGGGCGTGACCAGGAGGGCGGAGCCTACCTTTACGATCAGGCGATGGCAGGTGGTGGGGGGGAAGATCATTGTCAGGTGGAGCGCCACGATTGTCGGTCTCTGTGAGACGTCTTTCCCTCCCCCGGCCCCTCCCGCTTGCGGGAGGGGAGAAGAAGGCGCGGAAGGTTTGCCAAGAATCGCTCCCCTCCCGCAAGCGGGAGGGGATGGGGGAGGGCAGGGTGTCTCACCGAGCCCGCCGCCAGACGCATCAACCCAAAGGCGACCACGTAATCTCGTCCTCGCCCTCGTCATTCTCCGGCACCGAATCCGGCCCCGGCCCGATCGCCTCGAGCAGCTTGTCGAGCACCCAGTCGACGCCGATCCCGGCCGCACCCGACAGCGGGATGACGTCCGCGCCGCTCGCCTCGGCCAGTTCGGCGGACAGCGCCTCGATCAGTTCGTCGTCCAGCGTGTCGATCTTGTTGAGCGCGATGATGTGCGGCTTGTCGATCAGCCCGGCGCCATAGGCCTCCAGCTCGTCACGGACGATGCGGTAGCTTTCGGCGACATCCGCGTCATTGGCGTCGACCAGATGCAGCAGCACGCGGCACCGCTCGATATGGCCCAGGAAGCGGTCGCCGATCCCGGCCCCGTCCGCCGCGCCTTCGATCAGGCCGGGGATGTCGGCCACGACGAACTCGCGCTGGTGATGCCGCACCACGCCCAGCTGCGGCCGGGTGGTGGTGAAGGCATAGGCGCCGACCTTGGCCTGCGCATTGGTGACGGCGTTGATGAAGGTCGACTTGCCCGCATTGGGCAGGCCCACCAGCCCCGCATCGGCGAGCAGCTTCAGGCGCAGCCAGACCCAGGCCTCTTCATGCGGCCAGCCGGTGCCATGCTGGCGCGGCGTGCGGTTGGTCGAGGTCTTGTAGCTGGCATTGCCGCGCCCGCCATCGCCGCCGCGCAGGAACACCTCGCGCTGGCCGACCTTGGTGAAGTCGAGCAGCACCTCTTCCTTGTCCTCGGACAGCACCTGTGTGCCGACCGGCACCTTGATGACCAGATCGTCGCCGCCGCCGCCGGTGCGGTTCGACCCCGACCCGCCATGCCCGCGCGGCGCCCGGAAATGCTGGGTATAGCGGAAGTCGATCAGGGTGTTCAGCCCCGCCACCGCCTCGAAGATGATGTCGCCGCCCTTGCCGCCATTGCCGCCGTCGGGACCGCCATATTCAATATATTTTTCACGCCGGAAGGACACGGCGCCGGGGCCGCCCGCGCCGGAGCGGACGAAGATCTTGGCCTGATCGAGAAAATGCATGACGCCGCCTTTACCGCTGACCGCGCTGGCTGACCAGCCTTCAGGCGACGAGCATGGCGTTGCCGCAGCGCACGCCGTTGACCGTCACGTCCGCCTGGCCGACATGCAGGCCCAGCAGATCGGTCAGATTGCCGATCAGCAGGTCGAGCGCGGGCGCGACCGGGGTCAGCGCCGCGCCCACCGTCCCGGTCAGCCCCGACAGCCCGAGACCCAGGCCGAGCACCTCCAGCCGCAGATTGACCTGGCCGATCAGCGAGCTGGCGATGCCCCGTACCGCCGAATTGGCGGTGACGGTCCGGGAGGTCAGATTGGCGATGTCGCTCTGGCTGAAGCTCACCCGCTGCCACGCGCTGTCGCTGGCCAGCTCGACCTTGGCATAACCTTGTACGCGGGCGAGCGGGACCTGGAGCAATGGCACTTCGCCGGCGATGGGTGACTGGCTCATGTCGTTGAAGCGGCTCCGGTCCACCTGGGCGATGGCGATCGTCCCCGGCGAGGGCAGGACGTTCAGCGTCACCGACTGCGCCCCGGCGGTGCAGCCGATCCCGCTTAACTGCGCTTGCGCCGCCGCCGTCTCGACGAAGATCGGCAGCTGGATATTGGCGAGCAGCGGCACCCCGATCTGGGTATCGACCAACAGCCTTTGCTGCGCGGTGCGCACGATCGTCGATCCGTCCTGCGCCACCGACAGCCAGGGGGCCGTCACCGGCCGCTGGCCGATCGTCAGCAGGACCTTGGTCGAAAGCAGGCCCGGCACCGAGGCGCCGAGATCGAGCGCGACCTGGCGCTGGCCATTGGCGGCGGTCAACGACTCGCGGAGCATCGAATAGGCGTCCATTGCGATCACGTTGCGCGAGGTCGCCTTGGTCATGGTGCCCAGCGGCCCCAGGTCGATCAGCCGGCTGAGCGGCACCTTCGATCCCGGCACGCGCAGCGACAGGTTGCGGAGCAGTGTGGCGGTCCCCGGATTGCCGGTGGCATCCGCCATCGCATTGAGCAGGGTCGGCAACGCGACGTCGGTTGCCAGGATAGTGTCGAAACTGGCCCCCGTCAGGCCGATCCGCGTGCCCAGCGCCTGCGACATGCGCAACAGGTCGATCTGGCTGCTCACCAGCGCCTGGTAATCGACCAGCGACAGCGACAGGTCGCTGCCCGCCAGTCCGTTGAGCAGCGCGCCGGGCAGGCCGCCCGATATGTTGACCAGCCGCGTGCCCATCGAAAAGGCCGCCATGTCGATCCGCCGCGCGGTCGCGCTGGCGGCGACCGGCGACGTGTTCCGGCCAGTCAGCACGCGTCCGAAGAATAGCGGCACCGGACGGCGCAGCGTCACCCGCAGGGCGCCGGCGTCCGTGCCGGGGGTGAAGCGATTCGCCGGAGGAATGGCGGGATCGGCCTGATACCGACCCGGCGTGATGGTGGTGCTCACATCGCCCAGGCCGTTGGCGGTCAGCAACCGTCCGATCGCCTCGGCCCGCCGATCGGGGGTGGAGGCGGCGGCGGCGAGCGCCGCTTCGTCGGCAATGCCCTGCAGGCGGCGCTGCGACAGGGTGAGTATACCGATATCGATGCCCATCGCGGCGGACCCGACGATCACCAGCGCCGTGATCCCGGTCAGGACGCTGACACCGCCGCGCCGGTCTCGCCACAGCGTTCGCATCATAACCCCCCGATCATCGCGACGCCCTTGGCGGTCAGCGTCCGGCCGGGGGAGGGTACGAAGGGCAAGTTGAGCAGTGGGTCGGCCGATGCGTCGTAGCGGACCGAGACGGTGATCATGTTGTCGACCTCCACCGCATCGACCTGCGCCCGGTCGCGCCGCAGCACGCCGGACGCATCGAGCATCCGTCTGGCGCTATCGGCGGCGATGCTCTTGCGCTCGTTCGCGTCGATCCCTCCCAGCGATGCACGGGCGGCGTCGTTGGCGGCCTGCTGCACCAGATGCGCGGTCAGGAAGTAATCGCCATAGCTGACGATCCCCATCAGCAGCGCGAGCAGGAAGGGCAGAAGCAGTGCGAATTCGACCGCGGCGACACCGCGTCGATCGCGGAGTACGCGTCCAAGACATGGGGCGCCGCCGCCATGGCGAAAGGCGCGTGCGATACTGGTTTCCGTAGCGAAATGGGTCACCGGAAAACCCTCTGCGGCGTGTTGTCGTGGGACTAAAAAGCGCCGCAGAGTCTTATCAACTGCCTAACGTTCCGTTCGCGGAGATGTTTTTACGGCAGGGCCATAAAAGAGTGGCCAAAATGAACTTGTGCCATGAGAAATGGCACCTGGGTACTGTCCAAAGTGGCGAATATCCCAAGCGTCGACTGATGATGCTAGTCCAGAGCCGGTGCAATTTTCATGGCGCATGCGGCCGAATCGCTCCGATCCCTATCGAGTCGACATGGTGCGACCCGCGCCCGGAGCGTTACTCCGGGCGCAAGGTCAGGCGGCCAGCGGCATCATCTTGTTTCGCTCGTCATCCAGGTCGAGCGCATAATGGATGCTGGGCGACGGGCCCGCGCGCCCGGCCGAGGCGCGCGCCATGCGCTGCCCCGTCGTACGAAAGCCGAGCTTGGTCAGGACATGGCCCGATGCGGGGTTGTCGGCAAAGTGCCAGGCGCCCAGCCGCGCGATGGGCAGGGCGTGGCGCGCCATGGCGATGACCGCGCGACCCGCCTCGGTCGCATAGCCGCGCCCCCAGGTCGATGGGGTCAGCCAATAGCCGAGTTCATGCCCCGTATCGCCATGGATGATCGCGATGCCGCCGATCAACTCGGGCGCACCGCCGCGATCGAGCGCGGTGATCAGGAAGCGGGGCTCGGTCGGGCCGCAGGGCTGGGCCAGCCACTGCTCGGCATCGGCCAGGGCATAGGGGTGGGGAACGCGGGCGACCATGCGGGCGATCGCTTCGTGCCCGATGGCCCGGGTCAGGGGAACGGCATCTTCCGGCCAGGCTGGCCGCAACAATAATCTTGGGGTCCGCGCGAACATCACTCGACAACTCCTCGTCGCGTCGACCGCGACCGTGACACATCCGCATGACGGGATGGAGACAGGCCGACCGAAGCGGTGGAGGGAGCATGAAAAAAGGGAGCCGGGGCGACCCGTCTCCCTTTTTTGCTGGTTCCTGCGCGGAACCCGGGTCACCCTGGTGGGCAACCCGGCGCGGTTGCCCGATTATTCGGCCGCTGCGGCCAGTTCGACCGAGCAGAATTTACGGCCGAGCTTGCCTTCGTGGAACGCGACGCGGCCATCGACGAGCGCGAACAGGGTATGGTCCTTGCCCATGCCCACGTTGCGACCCGGATAGAACTTGGTCCCGCGCTGACGCACGAGGATGTTGCCGGCGACGGCTTCCTGGCCGCCGAACTTCTTCACGCCAAGGCGACGGCCGGCCGAATCACGACCGTTGCGCGACGAACCGCCTGCTTTCTTATGTGCCATTGCGAACTACTCCTGATTTCGTTGGGGTGGCGCGGCTGAAATTCAGGCGCCGACCGACACGATCTTCAGGATCGTGTGCTGCTGACGATGACCGTTGCGACGACGATAGTTGTGGCGACGGCGCTTCTTGAAGACGATGACCTTGTCGGCCTTCGCCTGAGCAATGATCTCGGCGGCGACCGTGATGCCGTCGACCGCCTTCAGCTCCGAGCCTTCGCCCGCCAGCAGAACGTCACCCAGCGTCACCGACGCGCCGGCTTCGCCCTCGATCTTCTCGACGACGATCTTATCTCCGGCGGCGACGCGATACTGCTTGCCGCCCGTGCGCACGACTGCGAACATGGCTGTTATCACTTCCCAAATGCATGGCTCCCGCGCGGGAATGCCCGTCGGGAAAGAAAGGTCAGCTAGGCAAAGGGACGGCGATTGTCAACCGAGAATCCGGTTTTGGGGTCTTCCGTCGGCTATCAATGCCGGTGTTCGCGCCGCAACAGGTAGCGTCCGTCGGCAAAGCCGGTGAACAGGCCGGGAATCGCCGGATGCTCGATCGGCTCGTCGCTGTCGTCATGCAGCAGATTCTGCTGGCTGACATAGGCGACATAGCTCGATTCGGCGTTTTCGGCGAGCAGATGGTAGAAGGGCTGGTCCTTGGCGGGCCGAATGTCCTCGGGAATCGCGTCATACCATTCGTCGCTATTGGCGAAGACGGGGTCGACGTCGAAGATGACGCCGCGAATATCCAGCATCCGGTGGCGCACGACGTCCCCGATCGCGAACCGCGCGGTCGCGACGATGGGCGCCTGTACGTCCAGGCGCGAGGTGAGGGGGAGGGTGCCGGTACGATCCATGGTGCTGATTTAATATCTTTGTCGCGTCGCACAAGTTTAGGCGCTTGCAATGCCGAAAAAGCTGATCTAGGAGCGCGCCTCCAATTGACCAGCCCCTAGCGGACCAGCGCCGCTACGGATCGTCCTCGCGGAGAGGTGGCAGAGTGGTCGAATGCACCGCACTCGAAATGCGGCGTACCGGCAACGGTACCGAGGGTTCGAATCCCTCCCTCTCCGCCACTTACCTGACAAGCTGCTGATAAGCCTCGGGCGCGCCCCTTCGGCCATGCCGCCCTATGCCATGGTCAGGCCCGGATGGCCCGCCTCGATGGTGAAGCGTGCCAGGTCGCGGGCTGCGGACCTTGCGTCGCGCGCGTCGGCCAGGCCTCTGAAGGTCACATCGCATTGCGCCGGGGTCAGGTCGACCCGGCCGTAACCGCGCACGAAATTCTCTGCGAAGTGAAAGCCTGTCGTCTGCGCGGCGGTGGATTTGAACAGCGGATCCTCGTTCAGCGAGGTGATCGAGCCGCCGACGAACTCCGATGCGATCGGCGGCCCGTCCGGCCGGTCGGGATCGCGCAGATCGGTGGCGGCGAAGGCGTGGATGTCGCCGCTCAGCACGATCGGATTCGGCGTGCCTGCCTGGACCCAGCGATGGAAGATGCGATCGCGCGCCGCCGGGAATCCTTCCCAGCGGTCGACCGAATGGAACACCGCGCCCTTGTCGGGCTGTTTGGGGTCGATCGTCGGAAAGGGCGTCATCAGCGTCTGTTGCGCCAGCAGGTTCCAGCGCGCGTGCCGTCCCGCCAGTTCGCCGTCCAGCCAATGTTCCTGCCGCGTGCCCAACATGCTGAGCCTGGGATCATGGCGGGCGGCACAGTCGGCGACCAGATAATCATAGGCCCGCTTGCCGTTCGCGTCCGGCGCGGGCTGGCAAGGGCGGTCGTCGCGATATTGCCGGTCGTCCAGAAAGGCGATCCGCGCCAGCCGCCCCCAGTCGAGGCGACGATAGAGCCGTGCCCAGGGGCCCCGCGGGTGGGAGGCGCGGCGCAGCGGCATATTCTCCCAATAGGCCTGATAGGCCGCCGCCCGGCGGGCGAGGAAGCGGGTCGGATCGCCATAATGCTCGTCCCAGCGCCCGGCATAGTCGTTGGAGACCTCGTGATCGTCCCAGATCGTCATCCAGGGCGCGGCGGCATGCGCGGCCTGGAGCATCGGGTCCATCTTGTAGCTGGCATAGCGCACCCGGTAGCCGGGCAGGTCGAACGGCTCGGGGTTGAGGTGCGGGCGCAACGCCTTGGGGTTGGGCGCGCCCTCATAGATATAGTCGCCCAGGAACAGGATCAGGTCGGGATCGTCCGCCACCGCATGGGTCCAGGCGGCATAATGGCCGACCTCATATTTCTGGCACGAGCCGAAGCAGATTCGCATCCGCTCGACGGCGGCGTCGGGCGCGGGGGCGGTGCGGGTGCGGCCGACTGCGCTGACCTGGCCCAGCGCCTGGAAGCGATAATGATAGTCGCGGCCGGGGCGCAGGCCGCCGACCTCGACATGGAGGCTGTGGCCATCCTCTGGCCCGCTGCGGACCTCGCCCGCACGCACGATGCGGTGGAACCTGTCATCCTCGGCGACTTCCCAGCGCACCGGCACCCGCGCGCGGCCCATGCCGCCCAGCGGATCGAGCGGTTCCGGCGCGAGGCGCGTCCACAGCACGATGCCGTCGGGCAGCGGCTCGCCCGAGGCGACGCCCAGCGAGAAGATCGCCTCAGCGGGCCCGCGCATCAGGGCCATGCTGCCCGAGGCGATGACGAACGGCGCGGCGAGAAGGGGCGCACCGACAATCTGTCGACGCGTGAAGCGAGAGGCCATCGATCCGCAACTCCCGAACAGAGAATTACGGCCGCATAAGCCCGATTTCTCCACGCCGCCAGAGCTTCGCGGCGAACGGCACATCCTGCGATGGAAAATCGCCAGCCTCTGACGCGCCTGTCATGGATTTGACGGTAAAACTGTCACGAAAGTGACTTCGCGCCTGCTTATCCGCCCCGGAAACACAGGCGGATCATCTGCTGGGGGGCATAGAATATGGTATCGAACACTTCGCGCGGCCGCCGCCGCACGGGCCGGACGGTTGCGTCCATGCTGCTGGCCGGCGGAGCACTGTGGGCCGTGCCGCTTCATGCCCAGGTCGCGGCCTCCACCGATACCGCGGCGCCTGCCGCCGCTCAGGCGGATGCCCAGTCGAGCGACGGCGACCAGGGCGATCTCGTCGTCGTCGCGCGTCGCCGCGACGAGCATGTCCAGTCGGTGCCGATTCCCGTGACCATCATCACGCCGCAGGAGCTGGCGCGGCAGAATCTGGTCAACTTCACCAATTTCCAGACCAAATTCCCGTCCTTCTCGGTCTATCTGACCAACCCGAAGCAGCTGAACCTGGGCATTCGCGGCATCGGCAATAACGGCTTCAATACCGACGGCATCGATGCCTCGGTCGGCGTGTTCGTCGACGGCGTCTACAATGCCCGGCTTGGCATGGTGTCCAACGACTTCAACGACATCGCCGATGTCGAGCTGCTGCGCGGGCCGCAGGGCACCCTGTTCGGCAAGAACACCACGGCGGGTGCGGTCCTGATCAACACGCTCAAGCCCAGCTATCAGTTCGGCGCCGCGACCGAGTTCACCATCGGCAACCAGGGTTTCCGCCAGGTCAAGGGCACCGTGACCGGCCCCCTGATCGACGGGAAGCTGGCGCTGCGCCTCTCGGCCTTTTCCAGCGAGACCGACGGCTATTACCGCAACATCTATAATGGCCGCTGGCAGAATGCCCGGCAGGGTGAGGGCGTGCGTGCGCAGCTGCTCGCCAACCCGACCGAGGACTGGACGATCCGCCTGATCGGCACCCACGCGACGCAGGATTTCGCCTCGATGGGGCCGATCACGCTCGGCATCTTCAACCCCGCCGCCTTGCAGGCACGAATGGCGGCGGCGGGCTATACCCTGCTCGTCAGCTCCAAGGAAAAGCGGGAGATGAATATCGACTCGCCGCTCAACGCCCGGACCAAGACCGACGCGCTTAGCCTGCAACAGGATCTGGACCTGCACGCGCTGGGCACGATCACCGCGATCGGCGCGTGGAGCCGCTGGTCCTGCTTCACCAACAACGACAACGACTTCACCCAGCTGGACGCGATTCGGGATTACGGCTCGTGCAACCGGGTGCAGCAATGGTCGCAGGAGGTCCGCTGGGCCTCGACCACCGGCCATCCGCTGGAAGGGCTGGTCGGCGCCTTCTTCTCGCGCCAGCAACTGGATGTGGATTCGCGCATCCGCTACGGCTCGCAATATCATATCTGGGCGGCGAACCCCTCGACGACCCTGTTCGGCACCAACCCCGCCAACGGCCTGGCCTGGGGCAAGGGCGGCTGGGCCACGGCGCTGACCGGCGCGGGGTTCGACAGCCATGCGGTCTTCAATACCAAGACGAGCGCGGTGTTCGGCCATGCGACCTGGCACCCGGACGAGGCGCGGCGCCTGGCCTTCGACCTGGGTCTGCGCCAGACCTGGGAAGAAAAGCGGATGCGCTATGACGGCGTCATCGCCAATCGCGGCGGCCTGAGCACCGCGCAGCTTCTCGCTTTGTCGCCCAGCGGCGCGAACGCGCAGCTCGGCTCGGCGGCGGATGCCGTGACCGACAATTCGCTGTCGGGCGAGGTCGGCGTCAATTTCAAGCCGGTGCCGAGCGTCATGCTCTATGTCACCGGCGCGCGCGGTTACAAGTCCAAGGGGTTCAATCTGCTCCCCTATAACGCCACCAATCCGGACAAGGGCATCGCCACCGCGATCGCGCTGGGCGCGGCGCAGCATATCAATGGCGAACAGGCCGACAATATCGAGGCGGGCATCAAGACCGAGTGGTTCGACCGCCGGCTGATCTTCAACCTGACCGCCTTCCACACCTATGTGAAGAATTACCAGGCGAACCAGTCGATCGGCGTCGGCAACACCGCGACCAAGTTCCTGGCCAATGTCGGCGCGCTGGTATCCGAGGGCGTCGAGAGCGAGGGCGAGGCGTTTCTCGGCCCGCTGCACCTGAAGGGGTTCCTGGCCTATAACCGCGCGGTCTATGCCTCCTTCGCCAATTCGGTCTGCCCGGCGCAGTCGAGCGCGACGACCTGCGACCTGACCGGGCGTCAGGTGGCCTGGGCACCCAAATGGACCGCCGACCTGACCGCCGACTATACCCATGCGGTATCGGACCGCACCGCCGTCTATGGCCTGGTCGACGTCAACTGGCGGACGCGGCAGAACACGACGATCACGCTGGACCCGGCGGCGGAGATTCCGGCCTATGCGCTGACCTCCGCCCGGATCGGCCTGTTGCTGGACGACAAGCGGCTGGACCTTCAGCTCTGGGTCGAGAATCTGCTCGACAAGGCCTATTATGTGAACCTGCTGGGCGTGACCAAGTCGACCGGCATTTCGCAGGGCTATCCGGGCGCGCCGCGGACCTTCGGCGTGACGATCCGCGGCCGGCTCTGATCGCTTGTCGCGCCGGCGGCGGTCGGGCGGGCGTTCGGATCGACGGTCCGCCCCGGCTTGATCGCCGACCTCGCTTCGCGGTAGCGGGCCTTCGCGAAATGGGGGTTCATGGCGTTTTCGTCGCTGATGCTGATCGTCTGCGCGTCGCTGATCCATGCGACGTGGAATCTGCTTGCCAAGCGTGCGGCGGCGGTCGGGCCGGTCTTCGTCTTCGCCTATAATCTGGTCGCGGTTGTCGGCTACGCACCCTGGGTGCTGTATCTGCTGTCGAAGGGCGCGATCGGCTGGACCGCGTCCGGTGTCGGCTTCGTGCTGCTGAGCGGGCTGATCCATCTCTGCTACAGCCTGTGCCTCCAGCGTGGCTATCAGGTCGCCGACATGTCGATCGTCTATCCGGTGGCGCGCGGCACCGGGCCGATGCTGTCGACGATCGGCGCGCTGGTGATCCTGGGCGAGGTGCCGAGCGTCCGGGGGCTGATCGGCCTGGTGCTGGTCGTGGTCGGGATCGCCCTGATCGCGACGCGGGGCGACCTGACCGCCTTTCGCAGGCCCGGCGGCTGGGCGGGTGTGCGCTGGGGCACGACGACGGGCGGGCTGATCGCCTGCTATACCGTGGCCGATGCCTATACGGTGAAGACGCTGGGGATCACCCCGGTCGTGCTCGACTGGTTCGCCAACATCCTTCGCTTTGTCCTGCTCGCGCCCGTCGTCGCGGTGAACCCGAAGCGCGCCCGGGACGCGATGCGGGGGCATTGGGGGCTGGCGATCGGCGTCGGGCTGTTGTCGCCGCTCTCCTATATCCTGGTGCTGGCGGCGTTGCGGAGCGGCGCACCGCTGAGCCTGGTCGCGCCGATGCGGGAGATGTCGATGATGGTCGGCGCGCTGCTGGCCATGCTGGTCCTGCGCGAGGCGGTCGGCGGCTGGCGGCTCGTCGGCTGCGTCGTCCTGATCGCAGGGGTTGTCGCCCTGGCAGGCGCGTGAGCGATCCTGACCGGGAACGCGCCCGTCCCTTATCCTGTTCTTTCAGTGGCATAGCCCAAGGAGAGCGATCATGGACGATCCCGCCAAGCCGACCATCGAAACCCGCGAAGCCAATCTGTCGACGGAGCATCAGCGTGAGGGAGACGCCCGCCGCCCCAGCGACACGCTCGACAAGGGACAGAAGAGCACGATGCGCCGAAGCGAAAGTCCTCGCTCACCTGACCATGCGCCGGGGGTTCAGGGACGCCCCGCCCAATCCGTAGTGACACAAGCCTTGAGCGGGGCGTCGAGGACGTGCGGAAGCTCGACCTCGTGGGCTCCGTAACGTGCTTTGCGGCAAAAGGCTTCGTTTATCTGATGCGCTGCACAAGATTCGGCTCGAATCGCGACGAACGGATAGATGTCTGTCACAAAAGTGACTCGCAAATGTCACTGAAGTTTCTTTCAAAATGCATCTTGGCGTCATGAGACGCGCCTAACGCCCGGTCCGGGATCGACAGGGGGACCCTTAGGGTCGGTCGATCATCGGGTGGCTCTTCACCCGATATGGCAACGACAAGATCGGGAGTTTTTCGGCGATGGCGAGCATCAAGCGCTTCGGCCTCATTCTGATGACCAGCTCGGCCTGTGCGGCCCTCAGCGCTTGCGGGGGCGCCGACAGCGTCGCCTCGCCGGGTGCGGGCAGCGTCGTGATCGTTCAGCCGCAGCCGTCGCCCAGCCCGACGGCGACCTCGGCCCCGGTCACCAACATCACCGCCGCGCAGTTCGCCGCCGTCACCACCGTCAACGGCGTGTCGATCACCGCCGACGAGCAGCTGGCGATCGTCAACGCCGGCACGAACAACAACGTCAACGGCACCGGCGCCGCGCTGAACGGCGTCTATCCGACCAGCAGCACCTCGCTGACCACGGCGTCGGACCCGTCGACGCTGAACAGCTTCTTCACCTCGACCAACTATGTCGGCGCGCTGAACGGTTCGACGGACACCGCCTTCCAGGGCTGGACCTGCAGCTCGACCTCGGCGGAATTCGGTGGATCGGGCGCGCGCTGCACCGCGGTGCCTTCGATCGGCACCTATGCCGCCGCCACCTCGGTCTGCCCGACCGGCACCACCGATGACGGCACCAACAGCTCCTCCTCGCCGACGCTTCGCTTCTGCCGCCTGCCGCAGAACATCACCGCCGACCTGACGCTGCCGAAGATCGCCGGCGTCGTGTACCGCCTGCGCGGCCAGACCGAAGTCGGCACCGACCAGGGCTCGACCGGCGGCACCGGCCCGACCCTGACCATCGCGGCGGGCGTGGTGATCGCGGCCGACTCGACCGAGGCGACCAACGACCTGCTGCTCGTAAACCGTGGGTCGAAGATCTCGGCCATCGGCACGCGCGACGCGCCGATCGTCTTCACCTCGCAGCAGAATCTGGCGAATAACGGCGTGTCCGACGCGACCCAGGGCCAGTGGGGCGGCATCATCCTGCTCGGCCGCGCGCCGACCGCCGTCTGCGCGACCGGCACCGGCCCGAATAACGCCGCCGGTTCGTCGACCACCTGCCAGCAGGCGATCGAGGGCGTGACCGGCCGCTTCTATGGCGGCGCGAACCAGTCGGACTCGTCCGGCCAGATGTCGTACGTTCAGATCCGCTATTCGGGCATCGCCATCTCGGACGGTAACGAGCTGCAGGGCCTGACCCTGGGCGGCACCGGTTCGGGCACGGTTCTGGATCATATCCAGAGCCACAATTCGGCCGATGACGGCATCGAGATCTTCGGCGGCACGTCGAACCTGAAGTACATCGCGATCACCGGCGCCGACGATGACGGCTTCGACATCGACAATGGCTATCGCGGCTTCATGCAGTTCATGATCGCGGCGCAGCGCACGCTGGGCGCGACGGCGGACAGCTTCTCGACCGAGATCGACTCGAACAATGCCGAGGATCTGCTGCCCCGCACCTTCGGCCGCTATGCCAACTTCACCTTCATCCAGACCGCGAACGCGCCCGCCGCGATCCGTCTGCGTGGCGGTGCGGACATGACCTTCATCAACGGCATCGTGAAGTCGACGCAGAGCGGCGTGGCCTGCATCAACCTGATCGCGGGCGAAGGCTCGGGCTCGGGTCGCACCACGATCCGCGCCGCCGACAGCACGCTGCAGGATCAGGGGCCGCCGGTCTTCACCTCGGTCTATTTCAGCTGCAACGGCCGCTAAGGCCCCGCTGACCATGCGCCCCGGACAGGACCAGGGCGCGCTCGGCAAGCCGGGGTGGCGGATCATCGCCGCCCCGGCTTTCCTCCATAATCTGATACGGGAAGACCCGGCCATGCAGCGACGCCTCGCTTATGCCTCCCTCCTTCTGCTGACCTCGCAGCTCGTCGCGCCCGCTTTGCTCGCGCAGACGGCGGGCGCGCCCGCGCCGACCAGCACCACCGCGACCAGCCCCGACGGGCAGGCCACGCCGCAGAGCCAGACCCCGACCGGGCAGGACGGCCAGGCGGCGGAAGAGCCGGTCGAAATCTCGGCCCCCGGTGTCGACAGCTCGGCCAGCAGCGAGATCGTCGTCGTCGGCCGCAACATCCCTAACACGATCCGCGCCACGCCGCAGATCGTCTCGGTCCTGTCCGCCGCCGATATCGCGCGCACGGGCGAGGGCGACATCGCGGGCGCGCTCACCCGCGTCACCGGCCTGTCGGTGGTGGGCGGCGGCTTCGTCTATGTCCGGGGTCTGGGCGACCGTTATTCCTCGTCGCTGCTCAACGGCTCGCCGCTGCCCAGCCCCGAGCCGCTGCGCCGCTCGGTCCCGCTCGACATCTTTCCGACCACCATCGTCGGCTCGGCGCTGGTCCAGAAGACCTATTCGGTCAATTATCCGGGCGAGTTCGGCGGTGGCGTCATCAACCTGACGACCAAGGCGATCCCGAACAAGAGCTTCATCTCGGGCGGCGCGACCATCTCGGCCGACGACGCGACGACCAGCGAGCTGGGCTATACCTATGCGGGCGGCGATGCCGACTGGATCGGCTTCGACGACGGCACGCGCGGTGTACCGCAGTTCGTGCGCGACGTGCAGGCGGGCAAGGGTTCGGGCATCGTTCCCGCCGCGCAGGTGGCGCAGCTGTCCAATGCCTCGACCACCTTGCTCCAGCGCAACAACCAGCTTCCCGCGAACTGGTCGGGCGAGTTGTCGGGCGGTTCGGTGTTCGACATCGGCAGCGACCGTCTGGGCGTGATCTCGTCGCTCAGCCTGTCCAACACCTTCCGCACCCGCTCGGCGATCCAGCAGGATTCGGTCTCGGCGGACGGCACGCTGCGCAACGATTACCGCACGCTGCTGACCGACAATCGCGTCGTCGCCAATGCGCTGGTCGGCCTGGGTTACGAGTTCGGCGACAATACGGTGCGCTGGACCAACGTCTATATCCACGACACGTTGAAGCAGGGCCGCGGGTCGGCGGCGGAAGTCTATAACAACGCCAGCGGCCTGCGCTTCCAGCAGAACACCAACTGGTTCGAGCGCCAGCTGATCGAAAGCCAGCTGGTCGGCGAGTTCAAGCTGACCGACGCATTGAAGTTCGACGCGCGCGGCGCCTTCGCCAACTCCAAGCGCAATGCGCCCTATGAGCGCCAGTTCGACTATCTCTGCTCGGCGCGGACCACCAACGGCCTGCCCGTCAGCTATGACGGCGGCAACGGCGCGGGCGGGTTCCAGTGCAACGGCGCCTATCAGGTGACGCAGCGCTTCACCCCCTTCGCCTCGATCATCTTCTCGGAACTCAACGAGAATCTGTGGACCGGGCAGGCCGATCTTTCCTACAAGATCGACAGCGATCGTCCGATCACGCTGAGCACCGGTTATTTCTATCAGGGCACGGACCGCTATTCGAGCCGTATCCAGTTCAACTACCAGACCAGCGACGGTGCGGGCACCGCGCCGGGCTTCCCCTATAATCTCTATCGCCCCGATTATCTGCTGAGCCCGGACGTCATCAACAATGCCTGTCCGTTGCGCGGGCAGGGGGCGTGTACGCTCCAGCTGCAATTCTCGACCCAGGCGGGTGCCTATGCATACGACGCCAAGCTGAACGTCCATGCCGGGTACGTCCAGGCGGAGTCCGAGGTCATGGACGGCCTGCGCGCCGTGGCGGGTGTGCGTTATGAGACGGCGGTCGAGACGGTGACGCCGGTGCAGAGCGCCACCACGCGGCTGAAGAATAATTACTTCCTGCCCGCCGGGACCCTGACCTGGAACTTCGCCGCCGACATGCAGCTGCGCGCGAGCGGCGCGAAGACCATCTCGCGCCCGCAGTTCCGCGAATTGGCGCCGCAGCAGTTCCGCGACCCGGACTCGGACCGCCTGTTCTTCGGCAACCCGAACCTGCGCGACAGCGAGCTGTGGAACCTGGAGGCGCGCTACGAATGGTTCTACGCGCGCGACCAGCGCTTCACGCTGGCGGGCTTCTACAAGCGGATCAAGAACCCGATCGAGCAGGTCGGCTTCTATACCGGCGCGGACGACCGGTTGCAGACGGGCTTCACCTATCTGCCCTCCGCCAAGCTCTATGGCGCGGAAGTCGAGTTGCAGAAATATGTGCCGCTGGCGGGCCTGGGCGGGGATTTCTTCGCCACCCGCCGCCTCGTCGCGATTGCGAACTACACCTACACCAAGTCGCAGATCACAGCCGATGCGTCCTGCGTGCCCAACCCGGCGGCGGCGCAAGGCTCGCCGGGGCTGGCGGGCTGTGCCTCGGGCTTCGGCCCGGCGCGGCTGCTGTTCCGCGACGGCGCGTCGCTGACCGGCCAGTCGGACCATCTGGTCAACCTGCAAATGGGTGTCGAGGATACCGCCGCGCTGTCGCAGGTGACGGTGCTGTTCAACTATGCCAGCAACCGCGTGACCAATCGCGGTCCGTCCAACCTGTCGGGCAACGGGTTCCAGCCCGACATCGTCGAAGTGCCGGGCATCCGCCTGGACGTCGTCGCGCGCCAGGGCTTCGAGCTGGCGGGCGGCAAGTTCGAGCTGAAGGCCGAGGCCCGCAACCTGACCCGCACGCGCTACAACGAACGGCAGGACTTTGGGAATGGGCGGTTCGTGTATCTGAACCGGTATAATCTGGGTCGGGTCTTCTCGCTGGGGCTCAGCACGACCTTCTGATCCATGCGGGGGCCGCCGTCCCGGAAAGTCCGGGCGGCGGCCTTTGCGTGCGTGGTGAGGGCAGGGCGTGGGCTTCGACCTTGGCGCAAAGCGCCAAGGTTTATCCAGAGCGGCTGGCTTGCCAGCCAGTCGAAGGGCTCAGCCTGAACGGGGGACGGGAAATGCCGCTACCTCCGTTCAGCCTGAGCGTAGTCGAAGGCCAAGGGACTCGCATTGTCGCGCTACCCCCGCACCACCCCGGTGAAATGCATATGACACGCATGTTTCGGGGCTTTGACGTCGGGCTGTAACATGCCATGCCTAGGGCCTTGAGATGCGGACGGGGTTAGTTTCATGCGGTTGAGACTCGACGCGCGCGGACGCCGCTGGTTGCGGCGCCTGCCCGTCGTGAATGTCTATTCGGTGGCCGAGCTGGCGCTGATGGCGGTTCTCGCCGTCCAGGGCGCGCGTCTGCTGTGGGTGATCGTCACCCCGGTCTCGCCGCTGGGCGAGTGGCGGCCGCTGGCGCCCGCCATCGCCGGGTCGCCGTCCGCGATCCTGGAGGGCTTCGATCCCTTTTTCCGCCTGCAGGGACAGCAGGGCGCGCCCGCCGCCGTGACGAATCTGCAACTGACCCTGTTCGGCACGCGGCTGGACGAGGCATCGGGGCGCGGATCGGCGATCCTGGCGGGGGCGGATGGCGTCCAGCGTTCGGTGTCGGTCGGTGAGGAGATCCAGCCGGGCGTCACGCTGAAGGCGGTGGCGTTCGACCATATCACCATTGATCGCGGCGGTCGCTCCGAGGATCTGTATCTCGACCAGTCCGATGCTCCGCCCGCTACCCCGGCGGCCCAGGGCGCGGCACCCGTTCCGGCCCCCGGTTCGGTCCCGCCGCAGGGCGGTGTCGCCCTCGCGCAGCTGCGCAGCGATATCGGTTTCATCCCCCGCCTCGACGGCGGACGCGTCTCGGGCCTCGTCGTCCGGCCCCAGGGGTCGGGCGTGGCGTTCCGGGCGGCGGGTCTGCGCGAGGGCGACATCGTCACCGCGCTCGGCGGACGGCCCGTGACCGGGCCGGGCGACCTCGACCGTCTGGCGAGCGATTTCGCCCAGGGCGGTTCTCTTTCCATCACGGTCGAGCGGGGCGATCAGACGCTGCCGCTCGCCCTTCAGATTGCGGCACCTCGGCCATGAAGAAGCTCGTTCTCGGTTCGGTTCTGGCGCTGGCCCTGGCGGCCGGCGCGCAGGCGCAGACCACGCTCAACGTCCGCGATGCCGATATCCGCGCCTTCATCGCCGATGCCGCCAAGGTGACGGGGCGGACCTTCATCATCGACAGCCGGGTCAACGGCAAGGTGACGGTGGTGACCGACCGGCCGCTGTCCAGGTCCGAATATTTCGAGATTTTCCTGTCGACCCTGCGCTCGAACGGGCTGGTCGCGGTGCCGACCTCGGGCGGGGCGTTCCGGGTGCAGCCGGTGGACAACGCCGCGTCGCAGCCCAGCCGGATCGGCTCGGCGGGCGCGAACCGCAACGCCTATGTGACCGAGATCATCCGCCTGCGCGCGATCGACGCGAACAGCGCGCTCGAAACGGTGCGCCCGCTGGTCAGCGCGCAAGGATCGGTGACAGCGAACCGCGCGGGTAACAGCCTGGTCGTGGTCGACTTCGCCGACAATATCCGCCGCATCCGCGAGGTGGTGCGCCGGATCGACGCGGACAATGCCTCGACCCGCGTCATCGCGCTCAGGAATGCGGGCGCGCGCGAGATCGCGACCGCGCTCCAGACGCTGGCGGGCAATGGCGGCGGCGGGCAGGGTGGTCCTGCGCAGGGTTCGACCGGGGTGTCGGTCGTGGCCATCGACAGCTCCAACTCGATCGCGCTGCGCGGTGATCCGTCGAGCGTGGCACGCTTCGCACAGATCGCCATCGACCTGGACAACAAGGCGAAGAGCGGCACCGAAATCCGCGTCGTCTTCCTCGAAAATGCCGATGCCGAGCAGCTTCTGCCCGTACTCCAGCAACTGGTCGGCCAGACGCCCGATCCGGTGCAGGAAACCACCCTGTCGCGTGGCAGCTTCACCCAGACCAACAGCCAGTCCGGATCGCCCGCGGGCACTTCGATCGCGCAGCGTATCCAGCCCGTGGCCCAGCCCCAGGCGGCGAGCGCCCCCGGTGCCGGCGGCCAGAACGGCCAGCCGCCCGCGATCAGCACGCAAGGCGGTCGCACGGCGGCGGTCGTCACCCGCTTCGTCGGCGCCAATGCCATCGTGATCGCCGGTCCCGCCGACATCCAGCGCCAGATCGGCGAGGTCATCCGCCAGCTCGACGTGCGCCGCGAACAGGTGCTGATCGAGGCGATCGTTGCCGAAGTCTCCGACCAGACCGCACGGCGGCTGGGCGCGCAGTTCCTGCTGGGCAGCCTGTCGGGCGGGGCCTTTGCAGCGTCGACCTATGGCAACACGGCACCCAACATCCTCCAGATCGCGGGCGCGGTCGGTGCGAACACGATCGGCGGCACCACCACGACCGTTGTCGCCCCCGATGGCACGCGCACGACGACCAACGTCCCTAACCAGGCCTATAGCCAGCTGACCCAGTCGGCGGTGCAGTCGATCCTGGGCACCACCGGCGGCTTTGCGGGCTGGGGCGGACGGGTCGGCGACACGGTGTTCGGCGCGATCATCAACGCGGTGAAGAGCGACACCACATCCAACCTGCTCCAGGTGCCGCACATCATCACGCTCGACAACCAACAGGCGCACAGCCTGGTGGGCCAGGAAATCCCGGTGACGACCGGCCAGGCGCTGTCGAACAATTTCGACAATGCCTTCCGCACCGTACAGCGCCAGAATGTCGGCATCCAGCTGGACGTGAAGCCGCAGGTGAATGCGGGCGGCTCGCTGAAACTCTATGTCCGCCTCGAGGTCAGCTCGATCGCCGGGCCGGTGTCGAGCAACAATAGCGAGCTGATCCTCAACAAGCGCGCGTTCGAGAATGTCTTCACGCCCGATGACGGCCAGATCACGGTGATCGGCGGTCTGCTCGACGACAATGAGCGGCGGACGATCGAGAAGATTCCGCTGCTCGGCGACATTCCGGGCCTTGGCGCGCTGTTCCGGTCTAAGGCGCGTAGCCGATCGAAAACGAACCTGATGGTCTTCATCCGCCCGACGATCCTGCGCACGCCCGAGGACAGCCGCCGCGTCACCGAGCAGCGTTACGGCTATCTTCGCCAGCTTCAGGGCTATGCCCAGCCCGGCGTCGAGCCGTCGATCGACGAGCTGGTCCGCGACTATATGAACGCCGCGCCGCCGATCCCGCACGCGCCGATGCCCGGTAATATCGAGGACCCGCGCATCGCCGTTCCCGTCGCCAAGCCGATCGAACCGATCAAGCGCCGTGACTGACGAATCCCAGCCTACCGGTGACACCGTCCCCCTGCCGCTGGGCACGCCCCTCCCGCAGGCGGGAGGGGATGGGGGAGGGCCCGCCGCTCTCCCGCTTCCCACGCCCGACGAAGCGCTGGAACTGGTCGCCCCGCTCACCATCCCCTATGCCTTCGCCCGCAAGTTCGGCACGGTCGTCCAGGCCGCCGATCCGCTGACCATCGCGCTTCGCGAAGGCGCCGACCCGCGCGCGCTGATCGAACTGCGCCGCCATATCGGTCGCCCCTTCGCCATTGCCCGCGTCGAGGCACCCGCTTTCGACCGGCTGCTTTCCGACGCCTATGCGATGGACGGACAGGCCACTGCGATCGCAGCGGTCGGCATGGGCGACGAACTGGACATGCTGGCCGACGGCATCCCGACCGCCGAGGATCTGCTCGACACCGCCGACGATGCGCCCGCCATCCGCCTGATCAACGGCATCATCGCCGATGCCGCGCGCAACGGCGTGTCGGATATCCATATCGAGCCGTACGAGACCGGCCTCGTCGTCAGGATGCGCATCGACGGCGTGCTGCGCGAGACCTTGCGGATGCCGCCGCATGTCGCGCCGGTGGTGGTCAGCCGTATCAAGGTCATGGCGCGGCTCGATATCGCCGAGCGGCGCGTGCCGCAGGATGGGCGCATGGCGCTGACCCTGGGTGGCAAGCTGCTCGATGTCCGTGTCTCGACCCTGCCCAGCCGGGCGGGGGAGCGGGTGGTGCTGCGTATCCTCGACAAGGAGAATGCGGGCATCGACCTCGACGCGCTGGGCATGAACCCGGCGATGTACGCGCTGCTGCGCGAGGCGTTGAGCGAACCCAACGGCATCATCCTCGTCACCGGGCCGACCGGCTCGGGCAAGACGACCAGCCTCTATGCGGCGCTGCGCCTGCTGAACGATGGCAGCCGCAACATCCTGACCGTCGAGGATCCGGTCGAATATGCGGTCGAGGGCGTGGGGCAGACCCAGGTCAACGCCAAGGTCGGGCTGACCTTTGCGGCGGGCCTGCGCGCGATCCTGCGCCAGGACCCGGATGTGGTGATGGTCGGCGAAATCCGCGACCGCGAAACCGCCGAGATCGCGGTGCAGGCCTCGCTGACCGGGCATCTCGTCCTGTCGACGGTCCACACCAACGACGCGGTCGGTGCGATCACCCGGATGCGGGACATGAAGGTCGAGCCGTTCCTGCTCGCCTCTACCTTGCGTGCGGTGATCGCGCAGCGGCTGGTGCGCAGGCTGTGCCCGGCGTGCAAGCGCCCCGTAAAGGCCAAGCACACCGTTGCGCCCTTGCTCGGCATCGAGAATAAGGCGATCGTGTACGAGGCGGTCGGGTGCCCGCAGTGCAACGGCACCGGCTATAAGGGCCGGACCGGCGTGTACGAAGCGGTGCGGGTCGACGACACGATCCGGCGGCTGATCAACGAAGGCGGCGACGAACAGGCGATCGCCGCGCACGCCTTCGCCAAGCAGCAACCGCTGGCGGCGGCGGCGCGGACGCTGGTGCTGGACGGCGTGACGACGGCGGAGGAAGCCATCCGCGTATCCCGCCGCGACTCCGAAGCGGGGTGAGGGGGGTGGCATCTCTTGCATCATACCGTGCCACCCCGGCGAAGGCCGGGGTCCAGTTGCCGTGCACTTTGAAGTCGAGTTCACGCGAAGCCGCGAAGCCGCGAAGAGAAAATGGGTTCGCGCAGAGGCGCAGAGGACGCAGAGATGGCGTCCTCGCCGCGCCAGCGGCCCTCCTATTTCGGCTGATGGGAATGGCTGCGCGCTGCCGCGCGCGAGACACCTCTGCGTCCTCCGCGCCTCCGCGCGAACATTCTTTTCTTCTTCGCGGCTTCGCGGCTTCGCGTGAGATAGGATCTCCAACCTGCACCGCGCTTCTGGGCCGTCATCGCAACTGGACCCCGGCCTTCGCCGGGGTGGTGCGCGTTGATGGGGTAAAGGACTGACATGGCCGGGTTCGACTATGTCGCCATCGACACGCGTGGGGCCGAGAAGCGCGGCTTCATCCCCGCCGAAACCAGCGACGCCGCCCGCGCCGCACTGGAGAAGCAGCGGCTCTATGTCGTTTCGATCAAGCCGGGCAGCGGCGACACCGCCGAGCGTCGTCCGCTCTTCGGGCTGAAGCTCGGCCGCGCGCGCATGTCGGTCAAGCAACTGACGCTGTTCACCCGCCAGCTCGCCACGCTCAACCGCGTCTCGCCGCTGGAGGAGTCCTTGCGCACCATCACCCGCCAGACCGAGCAGGAACGGGTGCGCGCCATCGTCGCGACGGTGCATCAGGGCGTCACCGAAGGCCGCCGCCTCGCCGACGCCATGGCGCGTGAGCCCAAGAGTTTCCCGCCGCTCTACCGCGCGATGGTCGCCGCGGGCGAGAGCTCGGGAACGCTGCCGACGATCCTCGAACGCCTCGCCGCGCTGCTGGAACGGCAGGCGGAGATTCGCGGCAAGCTGATCACCGCGCTCGCCTATCCGACGATCCTGGCGGTGGTGGCGATGGGCGTCGTCACCGCGCTCATGATGTTCGTCGTGCCGCAGGTGGTCGAACAATTCGATACGGTCGGGCAGGAACTGCCCTTTCTGACGCGGCTGGTGATCGGGGTATCGGACCTGCTGGTCGGCTGGTGGTGGCTGATGGCGGGTGTTGCCGTCGTCGCGGGGGTCGGTTTCTGGCGCGCGCTGAAGGTGCCGTCGATCCGGCTGTCCTTCGATACCTGGCTGCTGAAGCTGCCGCTGCTCGGCCGGTTGCTGCGCGATCTGCACGCGGCGCGGATGGCGCGGACGCTGGGGACGATGGTAGCCAGCCGCTTGCCGTTGCTGGAGGGGCTGACGCTCACGGCGGGGACGATCCACAATCGCCGGTTGCGCGTGGCGTCCGACGCCATCGTCGATTCAATCCGGGGCGGCGGCAGCCTCTCGGCCGCCATGCGGCGGGCGGGCGTGTTCCCGCCCTTGCTCACCTATCTGGCCGCCAGCGGCGAGGCGGCAGGGCGGCTGGACGAGATGCTGGAGCGCGCCGCCGATTATCTGGAGCGGGAATTCGACCGCTTCACCGCGACCGCTTTGTCGCTGCTGGAGCCCGCGATCATCGTCGTGATGGGCGGCGTGGTCGCCACCATCGTGCTATCCATCCTGCTGCCGATCCTGCAGCTCAACACGCTGGCAGGGCAATGAGAGGACTTGTTGATGCGTAACCCCCACCCCCGACCGATCCGTCGCAAGCGGCCCGCCAACGGCTTTACGCTCGTCGAACTGATGGTCGTCATCGTCATCATCGGCCTGCTCGCGACGATCGTGGCGCTGAACGTGTTGCCCTCGGGCGATACCGCGAAGGTGCAGAAGGCCAAGGCCGATATTTCGAACATCGAGACGGGGCTGGAACTGTACAAGCTCCAGAACCTGACCTTCCCGACCACGTCGCAGGGGCTTCCGGCGCTGGTGTCGATGCCCGCCGGGCTGGCCGATCCGTCGCGCTACCAAAAGGGCGGCTATCTGAAGAAGCTGCCCAATGACCCCTGGGGCCGCGCGTATCTCTATGCGTCCCCCGGCCAGCATGGCGAGGCGGACGTGTGGACCTATGGCGCCGATGGCAAGGAAGGCGGCGAGGGGATCAACGCCGATATCGGCAATTGGGATAAGTGACCGATCGGGCGCGCCTGGATGCCGGGGACGGCGGCAGGCGTGGCCTGCTTGGCGAGGGTGGAGCGTGGCCTTCGACTTCGCTCAGGCTGAACGGGGCTGGGGAACCGTCCCCAACCTCCGTTCGCACTGAGCGAAGTCGAAGTGCATGGGCAAACGGCTTCACACTGGTCGAACTGATGATCGTCATCACGGTCATCGGCCTGGCCTCGGCGATCGCGGTCCTCTCGCTGCCCGATCGGCGGGGGCGCGTGACCGACGAGGCGCTCCGCTTTGCCGCGCGCGTGCGCGCCGCGCATGACGTGGCGGTGGTCGAGGCGTCGCCGGTCAGCATCTGGGTGACGCGCGGCGGGTACGGTTTCGACCGGCGGGCCGATGGCGCCTGGAGCCCGATGACCGCCAAACCCTTGCGTGTCGCGCAATGGGAGGACGGCACGCAGGCGCAAATCCCCGATGCCAGCGGCCGGGTGCGGATCACCTTCGACGTGACGGGCCTGGCGGATCGCCCGGTCGAACTCCGCCTGACCCGCGAGCGGGTGAGCAGCATCGTCCGGATCGGCGCAGACGGCACGGTACGTGTCGATGGGTGAGATTTCCCCCATTCCTCCCCGGCACGGGGAGGGGGACCATGCGCAGCATGGTGGAGGGGGCTGGCCGCAAGGTGCATCCTTTGTGGAAGCCCCCCTCCGTCAGCGCTGCGCGCTGCCACCTCCCCGTGCCCGGGAGGGAGGCTTTACCCTGATCGAGATCATGGTCGCACTGGCGGTGTTCAGCCTGGCGGCGATGGCGCTCGTCCGACTGGAGAGCGCGACGATCCGAGGGGTGGCGATCCTGGACGAGACGGTCGTGGCGCAGATGGTCGCGCGCAATGTCGCTATCGCCGCCGTCACCGACCCGCAGGCCCCTGCGCTCGGTCGCAGTTCGGGGGCCGAGGTGAATGGCGGTCGCAGCTGGAAATGGACCAGGATCGTCAGCGGGACCGGCGATGCGCGGGTCGTGCGGATCGACGTGGCGGTGGCCAATGCCGGGGGAACGATCGTCGGCCGGATGACGATGGTGCGCCCGCCCATGGCCGCGCCGCCGGTCGGGGTAGTGGCGTCGTGAGCCCGCCCGTGTTTCCCCGCGCAGGCGGGGGCCCAGTTTCTGCGAAGTTAGGGCGTGGGGGTAAGCCCCGTCATCCACCACCGGCCAAGAAAGAACTGGGCCCCCGCCTGCGCGGGGGAACCGGGGACAACGGCTTCACCCTGGTCGAGGTCATGGTGGCGCTGCTGATCTTCTCGCTGCTCGCCGCCGCCGCCGTGGCGATCCTGTCGCTGAGCGTCCGCGCCCAGGCCGTCACGGGTCAGAAGCTGGACGCCGTGTCGGCGGTCAGCCGCACGACCGCGATCCTGTCCGCCGATCTGGCCCAGGCGGTCGACCGCCCGACCCGTGACGAGGGCGGGGTGCAGACCCCCGCCATGGTCGCGGGACCCGATGCGATGCGGCTGGTCCGGGGCGGCTGGAGCAATCTCGATCAGGCGCAGCGCCCCTCGCTGCAGAAGGTCGCGTACCGCCTGAACGGCGACGTGCTGGAGCGCATCGCCTCGCCACTGCTCGACGGGGCCGCGCCGATGGAGCCCGCCGCGCTGATGGACCATGTGCGCGAGTTGCATCTGCGCTACCGCTTCAACGGCGCATGGCTCGACCAGTGGCAGGGGCAACCGGGCGTTGCCCTACCCCAGGCCGCCGAGGTGACGATCGTGCGCGACGATGGCATGATCTTTCGCCAGCTGTTCCTCGTCGGCACCGGCTATGTCCGCGACGCCGTGCCGCCGCAGCCCGGACCCACGCCCAGCCCGACCCCGACCCCCAATGGCTAGGCCGGTCCGCCGATCGGAGCGCGGTGCGGCACTCCTCACCGTCCTGATCCTGGTTGCGGTCATCGCGGTGCTGGCCGCGACCGCGCTGGAAAAGCTGCGCCTGTCCACCCGGCTGGGTGGCAATGCGACGGCGATCGAGCAGGCGCGGGGCTATGCCTATGCCGCCGAGGCGCTGGCGATCATCCGCATCGGCGACTTGCTGGAGCGGAGCCAGGGGAAGGTGTCGCTGCTCGGCGGGTGGAGCGACCGGCCCTTCGCGCTGCCGCTGGGCGACGGGGCGGGCGGCGGCAGTGCGGTGGCGCGCGTCACCGATGGCGGCAATTGCTTCAACCTCAACGGCCTGGCCCAGGCTCTGCCGGGCCAGGCCGGCGTGCTGATCGGCAATGCGGTCGAGGTCGCGCATTTCGCCAAGCTGATGCGGCTGCTGGGCATTCCCGGCCAGGTCGCCGATCAGGTCGCGACCGCCACCTCCGACTGGATCGACAGCGACCAGAATCCGCAAGGCGGCGGGGCGGAGGATGCCGTCTATCTGGCCCGCGATCCCGCCTATCGGACCGGCGGCGCGATGATGGCGGATGTCAGCGAGCTGCGCATGGTGAACGGCGTGACGCCCGAACTCTACGCCCAGCTTCGCCCCTGGGTCTGTACCCTGCCCGAGGCCAAGCCGACGACCGTCAATATCAATACGCTGGCCCCCGAACAGGCGCCGCTGGTCGCCATGGCGCAGGTCGATACGATTTCGCCGGGCGCCATTTCGCAGGCCCTTTTGCGCCGCCCGCCGCGAGGCTATGCGGATGTCGGCGCGTTCTGGGCCCAGATAGCGGGGGCGAGCGGGGGCGGGAACGTGGCGACGACGACCCGCTGGTTCGACTTGCGGATCGAAGTGAGCCTGGGCAGCGTCGGGGTTCGCGAGCGCGCGCTGGTCGATGCGACACGGATGCCGCCGCGACTCGTTTCGCGGATATGGGGGGAAGAGTGATGAGTGCGACCAACCTCCTGTTCCTGCCGCCGGGCGAGGGCGGCGACTATCGCTGGATGCGGATCGAGGACGAGCGTGTCGCTGCGGCGGGCGAGGGCCTGCCGCAAGGGGACGGCGACATCATCGCGGTCGCACCCGCCGATGCGGTGTCGCTGCACTGGGCCGAGATTCCGGCGCGCTCGACGGCGCAGGCGGCGGCGGCGGCGCGCCTCCTCGCCGCCGAGGTCAGCGCCGCGCCGATGGACGAGCTGCATGTCGCGGTCGGCGCGGAGGAAGGCGGCAGCCGCCCGATCGGCATCGTCAATCGGGGCGCGGTGGCGGGCTGGCTGGCGCGGCTGGGCGCGGCCGGGGTCGATCCGGTCGCGCTGGTGCCCGCGCCGCTGCTGCTGCCGCGCCCTGACGAGGGCTATGTCCGCGGCGATCTGGCGGGCCAGGGCGTGGTGCGCGGGCGCGCCTCGGGCTTCGCCGACGAGCCGGGCTTTACCGAGATCGTTGCCGGTGACGCGCCGCTTGCCGATCTGGATGCCGACGGGATCGAGGCAGCGCTGGGCGCGGCGGCGGCGAGCCCGGCGCTCGACCTGCGCCAGGGCGTGTTCGCGCGGCGGCGGGGCTTCGTCATCGATTGGCGGTTGGTGCGGCGGCTCGCCTGGCTGGGACTCGCCATCGTCGTGGCGACGCTGGCGATCGACTTCGTGCGATGGACCAAATACAGCTTTGCCGCCGACGCGACCGAGGCCAGGATCGAGCAGATCGCCCGCACCGCCCTGCCGCGCGGCGAGACGCTGGTCGATGCCGACCGCCAGCTGACCGAGCGGCTCTCGGCGGTGCGCGGACCGGGCCAGGGGTTTAGCCGGACGGCGGCGGCGGTCTTCGCCGCCGTGCGCGCGGTGCCGGGCACCGAGCTGACCGCGATGGACTTCCAGCCGAGCGGCGACATCCGGCTGGGCGTGGCGGTCGACCGCGCGGCGCTGGCCACCGACCTGAAGACGGCGATCGAGGCGGAGGGCTTTTCCGTCCAGGCCAGCACCTTCGTCGCGGCGAATGGCCGGATCACGGGAGAATTCACGGTGCGCGCACGATGAAAGCGCTGAAACGCTGGTTCGATGGCCGCAGCCTGCGTGAGAAGCGGTTGTTGCTGGTCATGGGCGCGCTGTTGATCGTGACCATCCTCTGGGGCGGCCTGTTACGACCCCTGGGCGACGGCCTGTCGGACGCGCGGGAGCGTCACGCCGATGCAGTGATCCGGCTGGGCGAGGCGCAAGCCGTGGCTGCCGAGCTCAGCCAGCGCCGCCGCCGTCCGCCCGCTTTGTCGGGAACGCTCGCCGATACGGTACGATTGTCGGCCGAGCAGGCGGGCTTCACCCTGTCCGCGCTGACCGAGGATGGCCCCGGCCGGGTGCGGGCGCAGATCGCCTCGGCCCGGCCCGCTGCGCTGACCCCGTGGCTCGCCCGGCTGGAGCGGGGCGGGGTGCTGGTCGAGCAGGCGACGTTGACCGACAATGGCGACCGGACGGTGGGCGTCGCACTCCTCTTGCGGACGCGGGTGTCGTGATGCGGGTGCGATTGGCCACCCGCCCGCCGGTCCTGTTTGCGGCGATGCTGATCGTGGCGCTGATCGTCTTCCTGCCCATGCGCCTGGCGCTGGGGATGACCGGGCTGGTCGATGAAGGGCTGAGCGCGCGAAGGGTCGGCGGCACCATCTGGGGCGGCAGCATGATCGAGGCGCGGTTCGGGGCGGTGGCGCTGGGCGATCTGCGCGTTTCGCTGTCGCCCCTGGCCCTGCTGGTCGGGCGGGCGACGCTGGCGTTCGAGGGGGCGGGCGTCGATGGGCGCCCGGTCACGGGCTCCGCATCGGTCAGTCGCCATGCGATGGGCATCGATGGCGTTACCGCCAGCCTGCCTGCGGCCACGCTCTTCGCGCCGCTGCCCGTCACCACGCTGGCGCTGGAGGACGTGACCGTCCGCTTCCGCGACGGCGTGTGCGAGGAAGCGGACGGTCACGTCCTCCAGCGCCAGCGTGGTGACGGGCAGCGGCGCGAAGAGCGTGGCCGCAGG
>NZ_CAJXWX010000003.1 GCF_913062585.1 uncultured Sphingomonas sp.
CCCCAGCCCCCCTTCCCCACCACGCCGCCCAAGCTGATCGTCGCGATCTCGGTGGACCAGTTCTCCGCCGACCTGTTCCAGCAATATCGCAACCACTTCACCGGCGGCATGGCGCGGCTGCTGACCGGCGCGGTCTTCCCCTCGGGCTATCAGAGCCATGCCGCGACCGAGACCTGTCCCGGCCACTCGACCATCCTGACCGGCTATCGCCCGGCGCATACCGGCATCATCGCCAACAACTGGGTCGACCAGTCGGTCGGGCGCGCGGACAAGATCGTCTATTGCTCGGAGGACGAAAGCGTCGCGGGCATGACCCACGACAACTACACCGTGTCGGACAAGCATCTGAAGGTGCCGACGCTGGGCGAGCGGATGAAGACCGCCGATCCGCGCGTGCGCACCGTCTCGGTCGCGGGCAAGGACCGCGCCGCCGTGATGATGGGCGGCCACAAGATGGACGAGATCTGGTGGTGGGACGGCAAGACCTATGTCTCTTATGCCGGACGCGCCGTGCCGCCGGTCGTGGAGCGCACGCGCAAGGCGGTCGCCGACTTGGTCGCCCGCCCGCAGGCGCCGCTGCCGCTGCCCGGTTTCTGCAAGCCGCTCGACCGCCCGATCACCGTCGGCGACCAGACGCTGGGCACCGGCCGGTTCCAGCGCGCGGCGGGCGACCTGAAGGGGTTCCGCGTCTCGCCGGCCGCCGATGCGGCGGTGCTGGCCATGGCGGCGGGCTTCGTCCAGGACATGAAGCTGGGCCAGGGGCCGCAGACCGATATCCTGTCGGTCGGGCTGTCGGCGACCGACTATATCGGCCATGCGCTGGGCACCCAGGGTGCCGAGATGTGCATCCAGATGGCCGAGCTCGACCGGTCGCTGGCGGATTTCTTCGACGTGCTGGATGCGACCGGCGTGGATTATGAGGTGATGCTGACCGCCGATCACGGCGCGCACGACATGACCGAGCGCCAGCAGGAGCGCGCCATGCCGATGGAAAGCCATGTCGCGCCCGAGGCGAAGACCAAGGCGATGGCCGCGACGATCGCCCAGGCGCTGGGCCTGCCCAACACGCCCCCCATCATGATGAGCGCCGAGGGCGACATCTATATCAACGCCGCGCTGCCGCCCGCGACCCGCGCCAAGGTGCTGGCCGAGGCGAAACGGCGCTACGAGGCACTGCCGCAGGTGGCCGCCGCGCTGACCCGTGACGAGATCGCGGCGACGCCGTGGCCGACCACCCCGCCGGAAACCTGGACGCTGAAGGAAAAGGCGCGGTCTTCCTATGACCCGACGCGGTCGGGCGATCTGCTGATCCTGTTGAAGCCGCGCGTGACCACGATCGAAGAGCCCGGTCCCGGCTATGTCGAGACGCATGGCTCGCCCTGGGACTATGACCGCCGCGTGCCGATCCTGTTCTGGCGCAAGGGCATGGCGGGGTTCGAGCAGCCTTTGTCGGTGGAGACGGTCGACGTCGCCCCGACCCTGGCCGCGACCATCGGGCTGCCCATGCCGGGGGTCGACGGGCGCTGTCTGGACCTCGATCCGGGTGCGGCGGATACGTGTAGGAAGTAACCTCATTCCTCCCCTGAAAGGGGAGGTGGCAGGCCACAGGCCTGACGGAGGGGTGTCCCCCTATCGAGAGCGGGACACCCCTCCACCATGCTGCGCATGGTTCCCCTCCCCTTACAGGGGAGGAAGTTTTCAGGCGCGCTCCACCCGATACCGGATCGGCTTGAAGCTCCCCCCGTTCGACGCGGGCGCCGAGCACGCCGTCAGCCCGATCACCAGATCCATCTGCGCCACGAAACGGATATGATCCCCCGGCCCGCTCAGCGGCGGCAGCACCTCCAGCTTGCCGGTCTGGCCATCGACCGGTACGTTCATGAAGCAGTTGAACGCCACCGGGATCCGGTCCGGTGTCACGCCATAGGGCGCCAGCGCTGCGGCCAGATTGCCGAAACATCCGCGATGGCGCGGCAGGTCGGGATAGAAATGGTCGAAGGTGTCGACCGAGCAGGGCGTCAGCAGGAAGTCGTGCATCCCGACCGTGTCCGCGACGATCTCCAGCATCGCCCGCGACCGGTTGGAATAGAGCTTGTGCCCCGTCGTCAGCCGGATCGTCTCGGCATAGTCGAGCGTGCGGCCCGACGAGATCACCTCGTCCAGATCGTCGGCGTTGAAGGCGAGCAGGTCCGCGACCTGCCGTCCGCGCGGGTCGATCACCGTAAGGGAGTCGCCCTTGGCCATGCGGAAGGCATCGCCGCTGCGCGGGGGGATTTCGACGGTCTGGTCGCTCACGGCTTGGCCTCGCTCCCGCCACCGGCATAATGGAAGGGGCAGCGCCAACCCTCCTCCACCACCCGTCCGCTATATTGCCGCGCCTCGCTCATTTCCCCGTGCCGCGCCAGCATCGGGTTGCGCGATCCCGCCAGCGCCTCGTCACGCATCAGGATCTTTTCGCGCATCCCCTCATATTTGCCCTGGGCGCGCAGCGTCTCGAACTGGTCGTGCAGGTTGAAGATCATGGCGGGCCGGGGAAAGCGCCGTGCCGGACGACTGGCGCCCGGATGCAGCCCGACCACGAAGAACGCCTCGCCGCCGAAGGACAGCGAAAAATGCGGATCGTCGGGATTGGAACTGACCCGCATATCCCAGTCTTGCCCCAGCCAGACATCCTTGTCGGACAGGGACTGGATTCGCGCCCAGACGGCGCGCTCGAACGCCGCTTCATCCAGCCGCTCGGGCCCGGCGAACACCACCGCCAGGCTGCGGAACAGCTGCGGCTCGGCGCGGTAGCGTTCGGCGAAGCGCCGCAGCCGGTCATGGATACGCAGATCGTCCCAGGCGCTGGCGATGTCGCGGGCGCCCAGAATATCCAGCGTACCTCGCGCCATCGCCGCCTTTGCGCCGACGCACGGGAAATCCGCCGCCGCGATATGGTCGCGAAGCATTGCGGCCGATTTCGGCTCGCTGGGATCATGGGCGGGAAAGAGACTGCTGGTCATATCGGACATGGGATGCCCCAACGTCACGCCACGACGGAGCGTTCCAGAAATATCTATCAATGACAATTAATTGGAGGCAATATCTTCCAATATTGACCAAGATCAATCTTGGCCTTTATCTGGATTGGCCCACCGATGGTCGATTCCGATCCTCCGCCCCGATCGCGTCGAGCGACAAAGGCTGGCTGATGCCGCTGCGTATCGGCGACGGCCGGGCATGATGATAACCCTGCTGCCAGACCGCCCCGCTGACAAAGGCCAGGTCGGCCATCGCCTGGGTCTCGACGCCTTCGATGATGACCGTGCCGCCCAGTTCGCGGATGAGTTCGATCAGATGCGGCAGGCTCCGGCAGGGGTTTTGCGGGCGAGTCGCCCGTTGCAGGAACACGCCGTCGATCTTCACCAGCGCCGGGACCAGCCCCATAAGCTGCCGGATCGAGGTGAAGCCCGCCCCGAAATCGTCGAGCGCCAGCGTCGCGCCCGTCGCCCGCAGCGCATGGGCAAAGGCAATGGCTTCCTCGATATGGACGATCGGCTCGGTCTCGGTGATCTCGACGACCAGGCGCCTCGCCAGATCGGGTCGCGTCGCCAGATCGGCCAGGATATTGCGCCACCAGCCCTGGCGATGCGTGGAGTTCGCGGAGATATTGACCGCCAGCGTCGCCTGCGGATGGGCGCGCAGTTCGTCCAGCACATGACGGACCATCACCCAGTCGAAGGTCGACGCCGTGCCCGTACGCTCCAGGGCCGGGAAGATCACACCGGGCGACAAGGCCTCGCTCTGCTCGCCGAAGCGGACCAGCCCCTCATGATAGAGAATCCGGGCCGGATCGCGATAATCGCAGACGGGTTGCCAATGGGGGATCATCCGCCCCTCGCCCGCGCAGCGAAAGGCATGAGCGACGATCTGCATATCGCTCTTGTAGATGGCGAACCACCGCTCGCCATGGTCCCGTTCGATATCGCGCGGACAGCGATAGCGCGGCGGCTCTTCCGTCGCCCACTTCATCACGGCGTGCAGCGCCGACCCCGCCAGCCCGGTAGTCAGTTCGATCGAAATCGGCTCGGCGGTCAGGCGATAGGACAGGTCGGCCAGCCGGTCCCAGTCCAGCGGCTCCTGAAACCGCAAATCGCCGGTGAGCCGAAAGCGTCCGGGCGTCTCGTCCTGCATGACGCCGACGCCCATATGGCGCAATCGGGTCCGGATATGGCCAACGACCTGATCGGCCACCACCGGCCCCCAACAGGCCTGGATCAGATCCAGGTTGCTGATCTCGATCTCATAACGCCCGTTCGGCACCCTGCCCAAGCCCCCGTAGACGGCAGCCCACCACAGCCCTGCTATGCGGAGTTATGCCCGATACGGTAGCGAGGATTAGCTTGGATTAAGGACACTGCATAGACGAAAGGCCTTTCATTAACCATAAAATTTTTATTTTATAAGATGTTATCCACATCAATCGAGATTGGGACGTAGCCAGCGGGTCGCCTGTGCGACATCGACGCCGCGTCGCGTGGCATAGTCCGCCACCTGATCCTCGCCGATCCGCGCGACGCCGAAATATTCGGCCTGGGCGTGCCCGAAGTAAAAGCCGCTGACCGCCGCCGTCGGCAGCATCGCGAAGCTGTCGGTCAGCTCCAGCCCGACCGCCTGTTCGGCGCCCAGCAGGTCGAACAGCGTCCGCTTGATGCTGTGCTCCGGGCAGGCGGGATAGCCCGGCGCGGGGCGGATGCCGCGATATTGTTCGCGGATCAGCGCCTCGTTGGTCAGCTGCTCGCCCGCCGCATAGCCCCACAGGTCGGTGCGGACATGCGCGTGCAGCCGCTCGGCAAACGCCTCGGCCAGACGGTCGGCCAGCGCCTTCAGCAGGATGTCGTTATAATCGTCATGCCCTGCCCGGAAGCGTTCGATATGCGTGTCGATACCGTGGATGCCGACCGCGAAGCCACCCATCCAGTCGCCCGCCGGGTCGATGAAGTCGGCCAGGCACATATTGGCGCGGCCTTCGCGCTTGGCGATCTGCTGGCGCAGGAAAGGGATGCGGGTCTCCTCGCCATCCGCCGTCAGGATCACGTCGTCGCCGTCGCGACGGCACGGCCAGAGCGCTACGACACCGCGCGCGGTCAGCCACTTCTCGGCGATGATCGTGTCGAGCATGGCCTGCGCATCGGCATAGAGCCCACTGGCGCTCTCGCCGACGACCTCATCGGTCAGGATGGCCGGGAAATTGCCCGCCAGTTCCCAGGCGCGAAAGAAGGGCGTCCAGTCGATATAGTCGCGCAGGTCGGACAGGTCCCAGTCCTGATAGACATGCACGCCCGGCTGCTTTGGCTCGCCCGCCTTCAGCGCCATGTCCGCGACGAAGCCGCGCGCACGGGCTTCCTCCAACGGCAGGAGCGCATTGGCACCCTTGCCCTCGCGCGCCTTGCGGACGGCTTCGTAATCGGCGGCGACCTGCGCGACATAAGGGTCGCGTTGCGTATCGGACACCAACGTCGTGGCGACGCCGACCGCGCGACTGGCGTCGAGGACATGGACCACCGGCCCCGAATAGGCGGGCGCAATACGCAGCGCGGTATGCACCTTCGACGTGGTCGCGCCACCGATCAGCAGCGGCATGGTCATCCCCGCCCGCTGCATCTCCTCGCCCACCGTCACCATCTCGTCGAGCGAGGGGGTAATGAGGCCAGACAGGCCGATCATGTCGGCATCATTCTCGACCGCCGAGGCGATGATCTTCGACCAGGGTACCATGACGCCCAGATCGACCACCTCGAAGCCGTTGCACTGGAGCACGACGCCGACGATGTTCTTGCCGATATCGTGCACGTCGCCCTTCACGGTCGCGAGCACGATCTTGCCCTTGCCCTTGGCGCCCGGCTCCTTGGCCGCCTCGATGAAGGGGAGGAGGTGCGCGACCGCCTTCTTCATGACGCGGGCCGACTTCACCACCTGCGGCAGGAACATCTTGCCCGATCCGAACAGGTCGCCGACGACGTTCATGCCGTCCATCAGCGGGCCTTCGATCACCTCGATCGGGCGGGCAAAGGCCTGGCGGCATTCCTCGGTATCGTCGACGACATGCGCGTCGATGCCCTTGACCAGCGCATATTCCAGCCGCTTGGTGACGGGCAGGCTGCGCCATTCGGCGGCCTGCTTCTCGGCGACCGCATCGGTGCCGCGATAGCGCTCGGCCAGCGCCACCAGCCGCTCGCCTGCCTCGGGGTCACGGTTGAGGACGACATCCTCGCACGCCTGGCGAAGCTCGGGGTCGATCGTGTCATACACGTCGAGCTGGCCCGCATTGACGATCGCCATGTCCATGCCCGCCGGGATGGCGTGGTACAGGAACACCGAGTGCATCGCGCGGCGCACCGGCTCGTTGCCGCGGAAGCTGAACGACAGGTTCGACAGGCCGCCCGAGATATGGACGTGCGGACAGCGCGCCTTGATCTCGCGGCACGCCTCGATGAAGTCGACGCCGTAATTGTTATGCTCTTCGATGCCGGTGGCGACCGCGAAGACATTGGGGTCGAAGATGATGTCCTCAGGCGGAAAGCCGATCGACATCAGCAGGTCATAGGCACGCGCGCAGATCTCGACCTTGCGGTCCTTGGTGTCGGCCTGCCCGACTTCGTCGAACGCCATGACGACCACCGCCGCGCCATACGCCATGCAGCGGCGGGCGTAATGAAGGAACGCCTCCTCGCCTTCCTTCATGCTGATCGAATTGACAATCGGCTTGCCCGACACGCACTTCAGGCCCGCCTCGATCACGCTCCATTTCGAGCTGTCGATCATGATCGGCACGCGCGCGATGTCAGGCTCCGCGGCGATCAGCTTCAGGAAGGTGGTCATGGCGTATTCGGCGTCGAGCAGCCCTTCGTCCATGTTGACGTCGACCACCTGCGCGCCATTCTCGACCTGGCTGCGCGCCACCTCCACCGCGCGGGCATAGTCGCCCGCCAGGATCATCTTCTTGAACGCCGCCGAGCCGGTGACGTTGGTCCGCTCGCCGACATTGACGAAATTGGTGGAAGTGTTGGTGGTCATTGGTTCTTCTTCTTAGCCCTCTCCCCTCCGGGGAGAGGGTTGGGAGAGGGGCTGTGTCTCACCGAGAGGCCGGTCTCTACGAGACCCCGTCCCCTCACCCAACCCTCTCCCCGGAGGGGAGAGGGCTAGACGGTCAGGCCGCCATGGTGAACGGCTCCAGCCCGGCGAGGCGGGTGACGACCGGCGGGGTCGGGATGGTGCGCGGCGCCATGCCCTTCACCTTGTCGGCGATCGCCTTGATATGCGCAGGGGTCGAGCCGCAGCAGCCGCCCAGCACATTGACCTGCCCCTCGACCGCCCATTCGCCGACCAGACCGGCGGTGGTGACGGGCGCTTCGTCATAGGCGCCCAGTTCGTTGGGCAGCCCGGCATTGGGATAGATCATGATGAGCGTGTCGCAAATCTCCGACAGCGTCTTCACATGCGGGCGAAGCTGTTCCGCGCCGAACGAGCAGTTCAGCCCGATGGTCAGCGGCCTGGCATGGCGCACCGCGTGCCAGAAGGCCTCGACCGTATGGCCCGACAGGTTGCGGCCCGACAGGTCGGTGAGCGTCATCGACAGCATGATCGGGATCTCGCGGCCCAGCGCCTCGCCCGCCTCGATCGTCGCCATGATCCCGGCCTTGGCGTTCAGCGTGTCGAACACCGTCTCGATCAGGATGAAGTCGGCCCCGCCCTCGACCAGCGCGTCGATCTGCTCGCGGTACACGTCCTTGAGGTAATCGAAGTCGATCTCGCGATACCCCGGATCGTTGACGTCCGGGCTGAGCGACAGCGTCTTGTTGGTCGGCCCGATCGCGCCCGCGACGAAGCGGGGGCGGCCGTCCTTCGCGGCGAATTCGTCGGCGATGCGACGGGCCAGCTTCGCGCTCTCGACATTGATTTCGCGCACCAGATGTTCAGCGCCGTAATCGGCCTGGCTGATCCGGTTGGCGGAGAAGGTGTTGGTCTCGGCGATGTCCGCCCCCGCCTCGAAATAGGCGCGGTGGATGGCCTCGGGCACCTCGGGCTTGGTCAGCGCCAGGATGTCGTTATTGCCCTTCTGGTCATGGGTCAGGCCCAGCGTCCCCGCATAGGCCGCCTCGTCCAGCTTCCAGTTCTGGATTTCCGTGCCGAATGCGCCGTCGGTGATCAGGATGCGCTTGGTGGCTTCGGCCAGGAAGGTGTCGCGGGTCGTCATCGGTACTGCTCCTGCTCTGGCGAGCGGTTGTTCGTCTGGGTGGTTAGCCTTGAGCGATTAGCTCGTGGCCTGCCCTCCCCCATCCCCTCCCGCTTGCGGGAGGGGCGTGCTTGGGTCGTAGGTTATGTGCTGTCGCCGCCCCGACCCTCGATTTCATCACTCCCCTCCTGCAAGCGGGAGGGGCCGGGGGAGGGAAAGCCACAGGCGACACGGTCTGTGGAACCGCCCCTCCCCCAACCCCCTCCCGCCTGCGGGAGGGGGCTAATCGTCACGCCGCCGCGACCGCCTCGGCCTTCTTCCCCCGCACGCCCAGCAAATGGCTGATCGCATAGGCCAGCTCGGCGCGGTTGAGGGTGTAGAAGTGGAAACCCTTCACCCCGCCCGCATACAGACGACGGCACATCTCGGCGGCGATGGTCGCGGCGACCAGCTGGCGCGCGGCGGGGTGATCGTCCAGCCCCTCGAACAGCCGGTCCATCCAGTCGGGGATGGCGGCGCCGCACATGGCGGCGAACTTGCGGGTCTGCGCCACGTTCGACACCGGCAGGATGCCCGGCAGGATCTCGGCGGTGATCCCCGCCGCCGCCGCCGCGTCGCGGAAGCGGAAATAGGCGTCCGGCGAGAAGAAGAACTGGGTGATCGCCCGCGTCGCGCCCGCGTCGATCTTGCGCTTCAAATTGTCGAGGTCGGCCGCCTGGTCGGCCGATTCCGGATGGCATTCGGGATAGGCGGCGACCGAAATCTCGAACGGGTGCAGCTTCTTGAGCCCCGCGACCAGATCGGCGGCATTCTCGTACCCGCCCGGATGGCTGACGAAGCGCGCGCCCTCGGCAGGAGGATCGCCGCGCAGCGCCACGATATGCCGGACGCCCGCCGCCCAATATTCGTTCGCGACCTGGTCGATCTCCTCGCGGGTCGCCTCGACACAGGTCAGGTGCGCCGCCGCCGCCAGCGTCGTCTCGCGCTGGATGCGCGCGACGGTCGCATGGGTGCGCTCACGGGTCGTGCCGCCCGCGCCATAGGTGACGGAGACGAAGCGCGGGTCGAGCGGCTCCAGCGTGCGGATCGCATCCCAGAGCTGTGCGTCCATCTTCTCCGTCTTGGGCGGGAAGAACTCGAAACTGACCGCAATGTCGCCGCCGACATCGGCGAACAGCGGTTCGTCATGCGCCAGCGCCGCCTCGGCCTGGGTCAGAATCGTGTTCGTCATGCCGCCTTCACCCTATTCGTCTCGACGGGCCGAAGCCCCTTCTTCACACCCAGCCAGAGCTTGACGGTCAACTCGCCGCCCTCCAGCGTCTTCGTCTCCGCCAGCGTCAGCCCGGCGGGGCCGAACCAACCGGCCATCTGTTCGTCGGCAAAGCCCAGGCGACTATGCGCCGCCTTTTGCCGCAATTCCTCGCGGTCGTGCGGCGCGAAGTCCGCGATCAGCAACCGTCCGCCCGGCCCCAGCACCCGCGCCGCCTCGGCGATCGCCGCCCCCGGCTGCTGCGCGAAATGCAGGACATGGTGCAGGATCGCGATATCGGCCGCACCGTCGCCCATGGGCAGCGCATAAAGATCCGCCTGCCGCAGTTCGGTATTGGCGCGACCATGCAGCTTGGCGCGGGCCAACCGCAGCATTTCCGACGAGCGGTCGATGCCCAGCGCGCTGTCCGCCCGGTCGCCGAACAGCTCGAGCATCCGCCCGGTGCCCGTGCCGATGTCGATCAGCGCGCCCAGATCGCCCTCGCCGATCAGGCCCGCCATCGCCTCCTCGATCTCGCTGTCCGCGACATGGAGCGACCGGATCGCATCCCACTCGCCCGCATGATCCTCGAACCAGGCCGCCGCACTGGCCGCCCGGTCCGCGCGTACCGCCGCCAGCCGCGCGACATCGGCCAGCACCCACGGGTCGGGCGCCTCCACCGTCCAGCGGTCCAGCGCCGCCGTCATCGGCTCCACCGCCTCGCGATCGCCCAGCGCCACGAAGACCCAGCTGCCTTCCTTGCGCCGCTCGGCCAGTTCGGCATCGACGAGGATCTTCACATGGCGGCTGACGCGCGGCTGGCTCTGACCCAGGACCTGCGCCAGCTCGCCGACCGACAGCTCCATCGACCGCAGCAGCGCCAGGATGCGCAGCCGCGTCGGATCGCTGAGGGCGCGAAAGATTTCGAGCGCATTGGCCATGGATCATGATATAAAGATATCTTTATATGCGGTCAACGGAGCGAACTCATTTCAGCCGACACGGACCCGAAACGGATGATCTGCGTTGGCACGCCGATCAAATGATGAAAACGGGAGTGACTGTCATGAAGAAGGCCCTGATCCTTGCCCTGACCGGCGCCGCCGCCCTGTCGCTGGGTGCGTGCAGCCAGAACAGCCGCGAACAAACCCAGCAGGCCGCCGACGCCATCGGCTCCGACGTCAAGGCGACGACCCAGAACGCCTCGGACGATGTCGAAGCCGCGACCGCCAAGGCGCTGAACTCGGCCGAGAACGCGATGGACAAGGCGGGCGACAAGCTCGACCGCGCCGGTGATAGCGCCGCCGCCCATGCCGATCGCGCGGGCGACAATATCGACCGCGGCCTGGACCGGGCGGGCGACAAGATCGAGAACGGCGCCGACAAGGCCCGCCAGGCGACCGGCAACGCGCTGGTCCGTGCGGGCGAGGATGTCCGCCGCTAAGGGTTTCATCCCTTGGGATTGCGGAAGCGGGTCGGCGATCATTTCGCCGGCCCGTTTTTCTTTGGGCGAGTGGATTGCGTGGCCTTCGACTGCGCTCAGGCTGAACGGATGTTGGGATGCGGGGCAAAACCCCCTCGCTCCGTTCAGCCTGAGCGCAGTCGAAGGCCACGCCCCAACGCCCCCAACGGCCTCAGTCGAAACGAACCTTCCCCCGCCCCGCCTTCACCTGCGCACGCCCTTTTTTGGCGTCCACCCGCCGGGTCTGGGATGCGCGTGTCGGTTTTGTCGGCCGCCGTTTCTTCGGCACGATCGTCGCCTCGCGGATCAGCTCGATCAGCCGCTCGCGCACCTCGCGCCGGTTCATTTCCTGCGATCGGCTGGCATCGGCGCGCAGGGTCAGCACGCCGTCCTTGCTCAATCGCTGGCCCGCCAGCACCGCCAGGCGCAGCTTCACCGCCTCCGGCAAGCTCGGCGACGCGCCCACGTCGAAGCGCAACAGCACCGCGCTGTCGGTCGTGTTCACATGCTGCCCGCCCGGCCCGGAGGCACGGGTAAAGCTCTCGGCGATCTCGCGCTCGTCGATCGCGATGGCGCGGGTGACGGGGATCAGCGCCATCGCATGGCCGCCTAGTTCTGGAAGACGCCGAAGCGTTCCGGAATCGGAGCCTCGGCGGTGATCGGATCCTTGTCGCCGCGCGGCACGGTCAGGCTGGCGGCGTGGAGCAGCATCCCGCCCGCCTCGCCCGCGCCATAGACCGGATCGCCGACCACCGGCGCGCCCAGGCCCGTGGCGGCATGGACGCGGATCTGGTGCGTGCGCCCGGTTTCGGGCCGGAACTCCACCAGCGTGCGCCCGCCCTCATGGCGCAGCGCGCGCCAGCCGGTGCGTGCCGCCTTGCCCGCCGGATCGGCGACCATTCGCCAGCCATCTTCCCGGGTCGACACCTTGGCCAAGGCCAAGTCGATCAGGCCTTCACCCTCGACCAGGCCGTTCAGCACCGCAAGATACCGCTTTTCGACCAGGCCCGCCTCGAACGCCTGCTGGAAACGCGCATGCGCCTTGGGATTGCGCGACAGCAACAGGCAACCGCTGGTGTCGCGGTCCAGCCGGTGGACCGCATGGGGCCAGCGCTTGAAGCCGAACTTCAGCGATTCCAGATGGTTTTCCAGGCTGATCGCCCCGTTGCGGGGCCGATCGACGGGCAGACCCGCTGGCTTGTCGATAACCAGCGCTTCGCCGTCGATGAAAAGAACGCGATCTCCGTGCATCGCGCTCCCTTGCCACCGCCAGCGCCGACATGCCAGAGGCGCGCGCGTCATGCCGACCGCTCTTACCGCTTTCCTGCGTTTTCTGGCGCTGCCGATGTTCGCGGCCCTGCCGGTCGCGGCGCAGGCCCAGTCCTGCGACGGCGCGCTGCCGCCGCCCGGGCCCGACGGCCGGCTCGCGGGCCATTTCCCGTACGGCGATGCGCCCCCCGCCGATATCGTGCCGGCGCCCGCCGGCTTCGGACTGAAGCCCTATTGCCGCCTGCACCGCGCGACGATCGCCGATCTGCAGCGCCTGCTCGAGGCCGCCAGGGCCGATCCGTCGGTCCGCGGCGAATTGCGCGGCCTGTCCTGCCACCGCGAGGTTGCCCGCCAGCGCAACGTCTTCTGCCGCGACCGCAGCGTCTCGGCGGCCGAGCGCGCCATCTCGGTCGCGCCCGCCGGACATAGCGAACATGCGACCGGCTATGCGATCGACTTCGCGGTCCGCCCGGCCAAGGGCTGCCCGGATGCCGAGGCGTGCATGGCGGCTACCCCGGCGGCACGCTGGCTGATCGCCAACGCGACCCGCTTCGGCTTCGAGATGAGCTTTCCGGCGGGCAATGCGCAGCGGGTGAAGTGGGAACCCTGGCATTGGCGCTGGGTCGGCACGAGCCCGACCGAGCCGGGTGCGGCGCAGGCGCGCGCGATCTTCGCCCGGGCGCGCGCGCAGTTTCCGGCCGATCCGGGGATACGCGATCCCTTGAAGGTCATGGTGACGAGCCAGCCACCGGTGCCGGTGACGCCGCCAGTCGCGCCAAACGCAGCTGCGAGCAAGGCCAAGTCCCGCCGCCAAAGACCCTGAGCGGTGGCATGACAGAATCGCCGCCCCCGCTTAGGATCGACCTTCCATAGCTAGAGGGGCACATCGCATGACGGAACGCGCGACGCATATGTTGGCGGCGGTCGCCGCTCTGACCATGCTTCCCACGCCCGTTCTGGCGCAGCGGTCGGATCAGGCTTCCGACGCGGCCGAATTCAAGGCGCTCCCCTCCATCTCGATTCTCGAATTCAAGCCTGCTTTCCACTATGCCGACCCGACCCGAGGACCATTTACCGATCGCAATATCTATTTCGCCACCGAACTGCCCAATATCGAAGGCGCTCGCATCGTCGATGCCTGGTCGCCAGGCAATCTTCCGGTGACGCTCTACCTGAACACCGGCAATTGTCTGCGCTATTCGATTAACAGAGGAAGCTACGGGCCTGTCAGTGGACGTCTGGAGCCCAGCGCCTGCGTCGAACGCGCCGCTGATAATCGTCAGACGCCGTCCTACCCCGTTCCGGCCGGGCTACGCTTTGTCGGTTCGTCCTCGAGCATGAGCGCGTGGGTCGATGACAAGGCCGGTACGACCGTCATTACCAAACCCTATGTGAAGACGTTCACACCGCTGTTCACGGCCGATTTCCCGGTGATGGCGATGATCGCCATGATCGATCCACATGGTGTTGGGGCCGACATAACCCTGATCGGTAGACGAAGTGGCAGGCTTGTCGCGGTGACGGTCACTGTGGGGGTGCGGTAGGCGCATCCTAGGCCGGTGGTTTGGGCGAGGCTTTACCTTGGCCTTCGACTTCGCTCAGGCTGAACGGGGTTTAGGGATCGGGATTGCCCCCAACGGCCGTTCAGCCTGAGCGAAGTCGAAGGCCACGCCCCGACACCCGACACATAAGGAAAACGGGGGCACCCACCGGCGCCCCCGTCCTTCCCATCATCCGAACAGCTTGGCGGCCGTCTCGGCGATGCGCTTGCCCTGGTAGCGGGCGCCGTCCAGGTCGACCTGGCTCGGCTGGCGGCTGCCGTCGCCGTCCGCCAGCGTCGACGCGCCGTACGGCGTGCCGCCATGGACTTCCTTCACGCCCATCTGGCCCTGGAAACCGTAATCCAGCCCGACGATGGTCATGCCGTGATGGATCAGGTTGGTCAGGACCGAGAACAACGTGGTCTCCTGCCCGCCATGCTGGCTGGCGGTCGAGGTGAAGGCGCCGCCGACCTTGCCGACCAGGCCGCCCTTCATCCAGACGCCGCCGGTGGTGTCCCAGAAGGCCGCCATCTGGCTCGCCATCCGGCCATAGCGGGTCGGCGTGCCGACGACGATCGCGTCATAGTTCATCAGCGCGTCGGGGCCTTCGATCTCCGGGTGCGCGGTGTCGGTCTTGAAGTGGGCGGCGGCGACCACCTCGGGCGGCGCGGTTTCGGCGACGCGGCGGATATCCACCTCGGCGCCCGCCGAACGCGCGCCCTCGGCGATGGCGTCGGCCATCTGCTCGATATGGCCGTAGGACGAATAATACAGCACCAGAACCTTCGCCATGGGAATTCTCCTTTTCAGAAACGTGACTTATTCGGCATCGACCAGAACGATCTCGGCATCCTCGACGGCGGTGATCGTCACCGTCCGCCCGCCGCTCAGCGCCGCACCGTCGCGTGCCGCGAACGGTACACCGTCGATTTCGATCCGCCCGGTGGCGGGGACGAGATAGGCGTGACGCCCCTCGCCCACGCTATGCTCGACCGACTCACCGGCGCGCAGCGTTGCGGCCAGCACCCGGGCCTCGGCCCGGATGCGCAGCGCATCGCCATCCTCCTCGAACCCGCTGGCCAGCGTCACGAACTTGCCCGACCGTTCGCCCCTGGGGAAGGGCTTGGCGCCCCAGCTCGGCTGGCCGCCCCGGCTGCGCGGCTCGATCCAGATCTGGAAGAGCGTGGTCGGTTCGGTCTCGAGATTATATTCGGCATGACGCACGCCCGACCCGGCACTCATCACCTGGACGTCGCCCGCCGCGGTGCGGCCGACATTGCCCATCGAGTCCTGGTGCGTGATCGCACCGGTGCGGACATAGGTGATGATCTCCATGTCGGCATGGGGATGCGGCGGAAAGCCCGCATTGGGGGCGATGACGTCGTCGTTCCACACCCGGATCGCGCCCCAGCCCATGCGCGCAGGATCGTAATAATTGGCGAACGAGAAATGATGCCGCGCATCCAGCCAGCCATGGTTCGCATGGCCCAGGCTTTCGAAGCTGCGACGGTCGACGCTCTTTTCGGCAGTGATGGCAGTCATGGAATTTCTCCCTTGGTTGCCCACAAGATAGGGCCGATTATGAGCGCGTAAACGGAAACGCTGGAAACCGATCGTTTCCACGTTCATTGTAGCGCGAGGCCGCGCCGCCGGTGCCGCATGTGGGGGATCATAAGGGTGTCGATGCGTCTGCCGGATCTGGAAGCCTGGGCCATCTTCGCCGCGGTGGTCGAGCATCGTTCGTTCAGCGCGGCCGCCGATGCGATCGGCCTGTCCAAGGCGACGGTGTCCAAGGCGATCACCCGGCTGGAGGCTCAGCTGAACCAGTCACTGTTCCACCGCACCTCCCGCCGCCTGGCCCTGACCGAGGCGGGCAAGCCGCTGGCCGAACATGCCGCGCGCATCCTGGCCGAGGCGCGCGCCGCCGAGGAAGCCGCGCGCGATGCCGCCAGCGCGCCGGCCGGCCGCATCCGCCTGGCTGCGCCCATGTCGTTCGGCGTGACCAATATCGCGCCCATCATCGCCGACTTCCTTGTCGCGCATCCGGGGATAGAGATCGAGCTCAACCTGTCCGACGCGCGGGTCGATATCGTCGCGGAAGGCTATGACATCGCGCTGCGCATCGCCGACCTGCCCGACAGTTCGCTGCGCGCGCGGCGGCTGTGCGGGATTTCGACACATGTCGTCGCCTCGCCGGGCTATCTGGCGAAGCATGGCATGCCGACCCATCCCAACGAACTGGGCGAGCACCGGCTGCTCGGTTATGCCAACAGCACCGGTCCGTGGCGCTTTCGCCGGGCGGACGGAGCGGAGGTCTCGGTGCGGGCGCAAGGACCACTGACCGCCAATAGCGGCGATGCGCTGGTCCCCGCCGTGCTGACGGGGCTAGGGATCGCGCGGCTGCCCGGCTTCATCATCGGGCCCTATCTGTCCTCGGGCAAGGCGGTCGAGATCCTGGAGGCGTGGACGCCGCCGCCGATCGGCCTGCATCTGCTGACCCCGCCCAGCCCCTTGCGCCCGGCCCGGGTCGAGGCGCTGATCGCCTGGCTCGCCGACCGGGTGCGCGATCCGTGCGTGACCGCCCACCGCGCGACGGAAAAGGCGACGGAGACCGCCCGATGAACCGCCTGCGTCCCGACGACGGCGATGCGCGCTTCATCCGCCGCATCGTCCTGACCCTGTTGATCCTGGGCGTCACCGCCGCGCTGTTCCGCGCGGGCGACCTGCTGATCCTGGCCTTCGGGTCGATCCTGGGGGCGATCGTCATCCATGCGATCGCCGATCTCTATGCCGACCATCTGCCGATCGGGCCGAAGCGTTCGCTGACCCTGTCTATCGCGACCGTGCTGGCGGTGCTGGGATTCCTCGCCTGGCTGTTCGGCGTCGCCTTTCGCCAGCAGCTCAACACGCTGGTCACGCAACTGCCCATCCTGATCGACCAGCTCGCCGCCTGGGCCTCGCAATCGCCCGTCGGGGCCAAGGTGGTCGATGCGGTCCGCGCCGCCTATGCGGGCAGCCGGGTGGCGCAGGACATCGGCGGCATCGTGTCGGGCGCGGGCGAGTTCATCCTCAATTGCCTGTTGCTGCTGGTCGGCGCGCTGTTCTTCGCCGCCGATCCCAAGGTCTATGAGCGCGGCTTCCTGCTCCTCATTCCCCGGTCGATGCGGGCGCCCATGGAGGATGCGCTGTTCGACACCGGATCGACATTACGCCTGTGGCTGCGCGCGCAGCTGATCCAGATGACGACGATGGGCGTGCTGGTCGGCGTGGGCCTGGCGATCGCGGGCGTACCCTCGGCCGCCGCGCTGGGATTGCTGACGGGGCTTAGCGAATTCGTGCCCTATGTCGGCCCGATCGCCGCGATGCTGCCCGCGCTGGGGCTGGCGGCGCAGGGCGGCAACGGCGCCATCATCGGCACGCTCATCACCTTCGCGGTCGTCCGCCTGGTCCAGACCAATGCGATCACCCCCTTCGTCACGAGCCGGGTCGTCGCCATCCCGCCCGCCGTCACCCTGTTCGCCATCATCGGCATCGGCACGATCTTCGGCCTGTTCGGGCTGTTCTTCTCGGCCGCGCTGCTGATCGTCGCCTTTACGCTGATCCGCAGCCTGTATCTTCGCGAAGTCCTGGGCGAAGACATTCCGCCCGTGGACCATCAAAGCCTGCTGGGCCCCGGCGCGCGTGTAAAACAAGACAATAATAATCCGGGTTAGGACCGAATTAACCTTTTGCGTTCACACCCACGTTGGTTAATGAATAGAGTGTCAGGTCGCCGGGGGACATCGGAGGGCGATCGCTCGCGAATGGGGACTGTCGATGCGCGTATTGCTGATCGAGGACGAACCGACGACGGCCAAGGCGATCGAGCTGATGCTCGGCAGCGAAGGCTTCAATGTCTACACGACCGATCTGGGCGAGGAAGGCCTCGATCTGGGCAAGCTGTATGATTACGACATCATCCTGCTCGACCTGAACCTGCCCGACATGCACGGCTATGACGTGCTGAAGCGGCTGCGCGTCGCCCGCGTCTCCACCCCGGTGCTGATCCTGTCGGGCATCAACGAGATGGACTCGAAGGTGCGCAGCTTCGGCTTCGGCGCCGACGACTATGTCACCAAGCCCTTCCACCGCGAGGAACTGATCGCGCGCATCCATGCGGTCGTCCGCCGGTCCAAGGGCCATTCGCAGTCGATCATCCGCACCGGCAAGCTGGCGGTCAACCTGGACGCCAAGACGGTCGAGGTCGATAATGCCCGCGTCCATCTGACCGGCAAGGAATATGCGATGCTGGAGCTGCTGTCGCTCCGCAAGGGCACCACGCTGACCAAGGAAATGTTCCTCAACCATCTCTATGGCGGGATGGACGAGCCGGAACTGAAGATCATCGACGTCTTCATCTGCAAGCTGCGCAAGAAGCTGAGCCTGGCCTGCGATGGCGAGAATTATATCGAGACCGTCTGGGGCCGCGGCTATGTGCTGCGCGAGCCCGACGAGGTGGAGCAGGCCGCCGTCGCCTGACCGCCATTAGAGGTTACGGAACAGGCCGGTTCGCGGGGGCGCGGACCGGCCTTTTTCTTATGGATTCCCTTGGCCTTCGACTTCGCTCAGGCTGAACGGAGCGAGGGGCTTTTGGTCACGTATCCCAACATCCGTTCAGCCTGAGCGAAGTCGAAGCCTGTCCTGAGCGCCTGCCTTGGCAGGCAGTCGAAGGGGCCACGCCCTGCCCGTCCGCCTAGGGCCGATCAACATTCAGCCACGATGGGGCAAATTCCTCCCCTGGAAGGAGGGGCAGGTGGATTGCCTCCCAGGCAATCCAGATCATGCCGGGGGCATGATCGACCTGCCACTGGGACCATGCGTAGCATGGTGGAGGGGTCTCCCCGGTGGCGAGGGTAGGTCCAAATTCTCCAACCGGGACACCCCTCCGTCAGGCCTTCGGCCTGCCACCTCCCCTTACAGGGGAGGAATAGGTTGAATGTCGATCCGGCCTAGGGTCAGGCCACCACCCGTCGTCGTCGCAACGCCAGGACCAGCAACGCCAAGCCCCCCGCCATCAGCGCCACGCTGGCGGGCTCGGGCACCGATGTCGGCGTCCCGCCGCTGCTCCCCGTCCCGCCCGACGAGCCACCCGAGCTGGTCGGCGGATTGGGCGACGAGGGCGAATAGGTGCCGATATAGGTCCCCAGGTGAAATTCGCCGTTCTGGATCAGGCTGCCGAACACGGCCGAGCCTTCGATATAATTGCTGGTCGTCGCCGCTGCCTTGGGCGCCAGGACCGATCCCTTCCACGCGGTCGACAGCTGCAGGCTGGTCGCATCGGGGAAGTTCCAGATGACATGCTGGCCCAGACCCGTCGAATTGCCCAGGAAATTGTCGTTCAACGCGATGGAGGTGCCCGAGACGTTGACGATCACCGTATCCAGCCCATTGGCGTTGAACGCGATCTCGCCGAAGTGCGACAGGTCCGCCGCCGTCAGGTTGAAAACCCCCACGCCATTGGCATTGGGGACGGCGTTGAAGGTCGCCCGGTTGTTGGCGATCGACACCTGCGCCGTCGCGGCGAGCTGGGCATAGCCGTTGGACAGGTCGGTCATGCTGCTGGCCAGCACCGTCTTCTGCTGGGTCAGCCCCGCGACGAAGCTGGGATCGCTGCTGCCCAACCCCGACTGGACGATATTCTGGTTGATGTTGGTGTTGGACAGGGTGCCGCCCACCTTCACCGTCTGCACGCCGCCATTCAGGTTGAACCCGCTCGACACATTGCCGCCGACCAGCGCGCCCGAGCCGTTATTCAGGTTCTTGGCACCGCCCAGCACATTGCCCACCACGGTCAGGCCGGGCTCGCCATTGCTGGACGACGGCACGGGCTGGATCTGGTAATTGGACGAATTGCCGCTGAGATTCCCGCCGACAAATGTCCGCCCCTCGACCTCCGAGCTGGAGGTCAGGTCCCCGAGAACGATCAGGTTCCACTCCTTGAGCGCGTCGATACCGACCACCACCGGCGAGGCGATGGCGAGCGAAGGGAGGGCGGCCGCGACCAGACCGACGAGGAGAAGGCGGTTTTTCATGATCTCGATCATAGACCAAAGGCCCTTCCAAATCTTTACCCCGCGTGCGCTGCCCTGTCCCGAAGTGCAACGGCCTCGCCGACACGCCGACAGCGCAGAGTCACCGTCTCCCCCGGCTTGTCATAGGTGATCGACGAGCAGGTGTTCAGCAGATCCGCGCCGGGATCGCCTGTCCGTCGATCATGATCGTCACCCGGCCATCGGCGGGCACCTCGCGGATCGGCAGAGGATCATTCGCGCCCAGAAGTGCCGGCATCAGCGGCAGCATCGCCCATCTCGAGGCTATCCGCCGCGCGTGCATGTCAGCGCCGCTCCCACACTTTCTGGCCGCCGATCCAAGTCTCTTCGACCCTGGTACCCCGCAACTCGCTGGGATTGATGTCCAGCGGGTTGCGGTCGACGATGATGAAGTCCGCCTGCTGCCCCTGCCCCAGCCGTCCGAACAGATCCTCGGCGAACCCGGCATAGGCGCCGTCCATGGTGAAGGCGCGCCATGCCGCCTCGCGCCCGATGATCTCCTGCGGCTGCCACCCGCCATAGGGCTGGCCATCCGGGCCCTGGCGGGTGATCGCCGCCGCCCAGCCCGCGAAGGGATCGGGGCTTTCGACCGGATAATCCGATCCGAAGACCAGGGTCGCGCCGTTCTTCAGCATGGTGTTCCACGCATAGGCCCCCGCCAGCCGCGCCGGCCCCAGCCTTGCTTCGGCCATCAGCCGGTCGCTCGTCTCGTGCACCGGCTGCATCGAGGCGATGATGCCATGCTTGCCGAAGCGTGGCAGGTCGGCCGGGTCGACCACCTGCGCATGTTCGATCCGCCAGCGCCGGTCGCCCTTATAGGTTTCGGCCAGTTCGTCGATCGCGTCGAGCACCTGCGCGTTCGCGCGGTCGCCGATCGCGTGGACGGCGACCTGATATTTGTCCATCGCCGCACGGCTCATCAGGTTGCGGATGACGTCGTCGGTCATGAAGCCCAGGCCCGACTGCCCCGGCGCATCGGCATAGGGCTGCTTCAGCCATGCGCCGCGCGACCCCAGCGCGCCGTCGCCGTACAGCTTCACGCCGACCAGCCGCAGCTTGTCGTTATACAGCCAGGGCGTCGGGCCGGTGCCGCCGATCCGCACGCTATCCTCGACGCCGCCGCCATAGCTCATGATGCGGACGCGCAGATTGCCCGCATCACCCATCCGGCGATAGGTCATCCACTCGTCCAGCGTCGTGCCCATATCGGCCGTCGCGGTGATGCCGTGGCTCAGCAGCTCGTTCTGCGCCTTCAGGAAGGCGGCGTTGCGGTCCTTGGCCAGCGGCTGCGGGATCGCCTTCTGGATCAGCGCCATGGCGCCATCGACGAACACGCCGGAGGGCTGGCCGCCGACTTTCTCGATCCGCCCGCCGGAGGGCGAGACGGTCTTGGCCGTGATCCCTGCCGCCTTCATCGCCGCGCTGTTGGCCCAGAGCGCATGGCCATCGGCGCGCTCCATCACGACCGGGCGGTCGGACACCACCGCATCCATGTCGGCGGCGGTGGGAAAGCGGCCCAGCGCCCAGCTCTCCTGATTCCAACCGCCGCCCAAAATCCATTTCCGGTCGGGATTGGCCGCGACATAGGCTGCGATCCGCGCCTTCGCCTCGTCCAGTGACTTGGTCGGCGACAGGTCCAGCTCGATCTGGCGGAAGCCCAGCGCCATGACATGCCCGTGCGAATCGATGAAGCCGGGCAGCAGCACCCGCCCCTTCATGTCGGCGCGCCAGTCGAGCTTCTCCGGGCGCTTGTCCTTGGCCGACAGCAGCCGCACGACCTTGCCGTCCGGGGTGAGCAGCAGGCCGGTGAAGCGGACGACCTTGCCGTTCTTGTCGAGCGTCAGGCCGGTGACATTGTCGACCAGCGCATCGGCGAACGCCGCGGCGGGCGTCAATGCGATCGCCAGCGCGGCGATGGCGGAGCGGAGGATGCGGGGGGAGAAAGCCTGCTTTACCATGCGCCGATCCCTATCGGGTGAATGGGAAGGTGGGAAGCCGCACGCACATCATTCCTCCCCTGCAAGGGGAGGTGGCAGGCGAAGCCTGACGGAGGGGTGTCGCGCTCTCGATAGGGTGACACCCCTCCGACGCGCTACGCGCGCCACCTCCCCTTGCAGGGGAGGAATATGTGTCACGACCGCCGCACCACCTCGCGGATCACGAAATGCGAGGCCAGTCGCGTCACCCCCGGCAATCGCGCCAGCGTTTCGCGGTGGATACGCTCGTAGCTGTCGTCGCGGCGGACCTCGACCTGGATCATGTAATCCGCCTCGCCGCTCATCAGGAAACATTCGACGATCTCGGGACAGCGCAGGATTTCGCGCTCAAACGCGGCCATCGTCTCCTGCCGCTGGTCCTTCAGCGTGACGTTGACCATCACGGTCGAGGGCCGCCCGCGCGCCTCATGGCTCAGGATCGCGCGATAGCCGGTGATGACGCCGGCCTCGCGCAGCTGGGCCACCCGGCGATGCGCCGCGCTGGCGGACAGGCCGACCTTCTCGCCCAGCGCGGCGCTGGTCAGGTCGGAATCGCGGGCCAGCTGGGCCAGGATGCGGCGGTCGATCACGTCGGACATTTCATCCTGCTACTCCGCCATTCCGCGCACGGAAATCCCAATTTATACGATCGTCCGGGAAAGCTTTGCACACCTCTCCCGCCCGCTCGGCGCTATTATCGTTCCAACATTTATACGGAGAGTCCCCATGCGCGTCGGTGTCCCCAAGGAAATCAAGAACCACGAATATCGCGTCGGCCTGACCCCGCCATCGGTCGCCGAGCTGGTTGCTGCCGGTCATGAGGTGATCGTCGAGACCAAGGCGGGCAGCGGCATCGACTTCGAGGATCAGGACTATGTCGACGCGGGCGCGCGCATCGTCGCCACCGCTTCGGAAGTGTTCGACCAGGCCGAGATGATCGTGAAGGTCAAGGAGCCGCAGGCGAGCGAAGTCGCGATGCTGCGCCCCCACCACCTGCTCTTCACCTATCTCCACCTCGCCGCCGACAAGCCGCAGGCCGAAGGGCTGATGAAGTCGGGCGCGACCTGCATCGCCTATGAGACCGTCACCAGCCCGCGCGGCGGCGTGCCGCTGCTCAAGCCGATGTCGGAAGTGGCGGGCCGCATGGCGGTCCAGGTCGGCGCGCATTATCTGGAAAAGCAGCAGGGCGGCCGCGGCATCCTCCTCGGCGGCGTGCCCGGCGTGGCGCCTGCCAAGGTCGCGATCCTGGGCGGCGGCGTCTCGGGCGTGAACGCGGCGCAGATGGCGGTGGGCCTGCGTGCAGACGTCACCATCTACGACATCAACAACGACCGTCTGGCCGAGTTGGACATGTTCTTCTCCAGCCAGATCAAGACCGCCTATGCCTCTAAGGCGGCGATCGCGGCGGCGGTGAAGAACGCCCACCTCGTCATCGGCGCGGTGCTGGTCCCCGGTGCGGCGGCGCCCAAGCTCGTCACCCGCGACATGCTGAAGACGATGAAGCGCGGCTCGGTGATGGTCGACATCGCGATCGACCAGGGCGGCTGCTTCGAGACCAGCCATGCCACCACCCACCAGGACCCGGTGTTCGAGGTCGACGGCGTGATCCATTACTGCGTCGCCAACATGCCCGGCGCGGTCGCCCGCACCTCGACCTTCGCGCTCAACAATGCGACCCTGCCGTTTGCCGTCAAGTTGGCGAACATGGGGGCGGAAGCCGCGATGAAGGCCGATCCGCATCTGGCGAACGGCCTGAACGTCTCGGGCGGCAAGATCCGTCACGCGGCGGTCGCCGAAGCACTCGAACTGCCGTTCGAGGCCTGGGCGGGCTAAACCTGATACCCGTTCGCGCTGAGCGAAGTCGAAGCACACGCCCCGGACCTTTGCCGCACAGGCTGGTCCGTGGCCTTCGACTTCGCTCAGGCTGAACGGGTTTCAGGATTTGATCCCACGCTCCGTTCACGCTGAGCGACGTCGAAGCGCACGTTCCGCGCGCGGCCACGAAGTCGACCAACGCCTTCCTATGAACGCAGCCACGCGGAACACAAATAGAACATCACCGTTGATCCCGTCGAAAGGATCACGCCATGACCGACAACCCGAAAAACGAACCCTTCTCCAATGCCGAGAAGGACCCCGATGACTGGACCACCGGCGACGAACCGATGACGGGCGCGCAGGCCAGCTATCTGAAGACCCTGTCCGAAGAGGCGGACGAAGCGTTCGACGACACACTAACAAAGGCGGACGCCTCCAAGCAGATCGACGCGCTTCAAGCCAAGACCGGCCGGGGACAATAAGCCGCTATTGCTCCATCATCCGCATCGCCTGATCGAGCAGCATTACCCGCTGCTCGATCTCCGGGCGATAGGGCGCGTCGGGATGCGTCTTTTGCAGCGCGAGCCGCCACAACAGCCGCGCCTTGGCGAAATCCCCCGCGCGCATCCAGGCCAGTCCCTCGAAGAAGAAGGGCGTCGGGTCGTTCGGCCCCAAGCGGCGGGCGCGGCGAAAGGCGAATTGCGCGGCGGGCGACATCTGATAGCCGTCATGCGCGAACAGGACATTGCCGAGCTCGGTCCAGTACGGAACACTGCGCGGCGCACCGCCGACCGCGCCCAGCATGAGCTGCACCGCCGTCCGCTTGTTGCCCGACCGGGTCATCGCATCGGCGACCGCGAACATTTGCGCCTCTTCGCCGAAGCGCCCGATCATCTGCCCCCGCAGATCGGCCAGCGCGTCATTGTCCAGCCGGGGATCGGGACGTGGCGCAGGCGCGCTGCCCGCGAGCATCGGCTGCCCCTGCCAGGCATAACCGACACCCCCCAGCGCCAGCGCCGCGCCGAGCATCGTCCAGAGCGGTCGCGGGAACCGCAGCCAGAGCGCCAGCCCCATGGTCCCGGCCGCGAGAATCAGGAAGATCAGCCAACCCATCAGCGCCGCCCTCGAAAGCTCGACCGCGCGATCCAGCCCCCTATCGCCAGCAACAGGATCGGCGTCGCCCAGAGCAGCGCGGTCGCACCCGACAGGGGCGGGTCGTAGCTGACATAATCGCCGTACCGCTCGATCAGCCAGTGGCGGATCGCCTCAGGCTTTTCGCCGCGCGCGATCCGCTGTCGGACCAGCGCACGCATGTCGGCGGCCATGTCGGCATCGCTGTCGGCGATCGACTGGCCCTGGCATACGACGCAGCGAATCTCGCCCATCAACGCACGGGCCTGCGCCTCGGCGCGTGGGTCAAGCAGCTGGGTGTTGCCGTAATCGGGCTGGGCCGCACCGGCCGCTAGGGCGAAAGCGAGGAACAGGCTCATCGCGCCGCCGCCACGTCCCGGACGATCCGGTCGACCTGATCGGCGCGGATGTCGCCGATATATTGCCGTACGATCCGCCCGCGCGCGTCGATCAGGAAGGTCTCCGGCACGCCAGACGAGCCCAGCGCCATCTGCACCCGGCTGCGTGCATCGTCGCCGATCGCGGCATAGGGATCGCCATTGCGGCGCAGGAAGTCGGCGATGGCGGGGCCCTTGTCATGGATCGCGATCGCGTCGATCTCGACGCCCCGCGCCTTTAGCGCCATCAGCTGCGGCGCCTCGGCGATGCAGGGGATGCACCAGCTGGCAAAGACGTTGAGCAGGCGCGGGCGGCCCTTCCCGAAATCGCCGCTCGCCAGGCCCGGCTTGCCCGGCACCATCGGGTCGAGCCGGAATTCGGGCAACGGCTTGTCGACCAGCGTCGAATGCACGGTCGTGTCGGACGGCCGCATCAGCCCGCTCGCCACCACGACGAACAGGACCGCGAACGCCGCCAGCGGCACCCAGATCAGCCAGCGCCTCATCCCCAAAGGGCCTCATAGCGTCGCCGCTGCCAGCCCTTGAACCAGCGGCCGAACAAGGCCAACGCGCCACCCAGCGCGATCAGCCCGCCGCCTGCCCAGATCAGCGTGACGAACGGCTTCCACCACAGCCGCAGCTGCCAGCGGCCGGTCGCGGCATCCTGCTGCCCCAGCACCGTATAGAGCTGGCCGTCCCAATGGGTCGCGATGGCGCTTTCGCTGGTGGTCGTCGGCGGATCGGTGAAATAGCGCTGCTGCGGGCGCAGCGTCTCGGCCGCGCCGTCGCGACTGGCGGTCAGCTTGGCCGCCAGCGCGGACCAGTTGGGCCCGACATTGGGATAGATGCGGTCGAGCTGCACCCGCCACGGCCCGACGATGGTCGCCTCGCCGGGATAGAGTGCGACCAGCCGCTCGGCGGTGAAGGCGCTGTCGCAGGCCATGCCGACCATGCTGACGCCCAGCCCGGCATGCGCGACGACCATGCCCCAGATCGGCAAGGGCGTGCGCCGCCAGTTGCGCCGGGTGATCGGCAACACGCTCGCGACGATCAGCCCGACGCCGAAGGACAGGCCGAGCAGCGGCAACACATCCATGCCGCCGGTCAGGGTCAGCATCAGCGCGAAGGTCCCCGCCGCCGCGACCAGCGGCCAGAGCATCCCGATGAGTACCGCCTCCGCCTGATCCTGCCGCCAGCGAAGCGACGGCCCCACGGCCATCACCGCGACCAGCGCCAGCGCGATCGGCCCCGCGGCGGCGTGGAAGAAGGGCGGACCGACCGACAGCCGCACGCCGAACCCGGCGGCGACCAGCGGATAGAGCGTGCCGATCAGCACGATGCCCAGGATGACCGACAGCAGCAGATTGTTGACCACCAGCCCGCCCTCGCGGCTGACAAAGGCAAAGCTCCGCCCCGCCCGCACCTGCCCTATCCGCGCCCCGAACAGCGCCAGCGCACCACCGATATACAGGCCGAGCAGCGCGAGGATGAACGCACCCCGCCGGGGATCGACGGCAAAGGCATGGACGCTGGTCAAGATGCCCGAGCGCACCAGGAAGGTGCCGATCATCGACATGGAAAAAGCCACGACCGCTAGCATCACCGTCCAGGCCCGGAGGCCGTCACGCGCCGCCAGCACATTGACCGAATGCAGCAAGGCCGTCGCCGCCAGCCATGGCATCAGCGAGGCATTCTCGACCGGGTCCCAGAACCACCAGCCACCCCAGCCCAGCTCATAATAGGCCCAATAGGACCCCGCCGTGATGCCGATGGTGAGGAGCACCCACGCCCCCAGCACCCAGGGCCGCATCGCACGGGCGAAGGCGGGACCGACCTGCCCCGTGACCAGCGCGCCGACCGCGAAGGAAAAGGCAACCGACAGCCCGACATAGCCCGCATAGAGCGTCGGCGGGTGGAAGGCGAGGCCGGGGTCCTGCAACAGGGGGTTCAGCCCCTGCCCCTCGATCGGCGCCGGGTTCAGCCGGGTGAACGGATTGGAGGCGAACAGCAGAAACGCATAGAAACCCAGCGCGATCGCGCCCTGCGCCGCCAGCGTCGCGACATGGGTCGGCCGATCGAGCGTCCGCTCCTTCCACGCGACCAGCGCGCCGCCCGCCCCCAGGATCGTCACCCAGAGCAGCATCGAGCCTTCGTGATTGCCCCAGGCGCCGGCGAATTTGTAGATCCAGGGCTTGGCCGAATGACTGTTCTCGGCGACCAGCTTCACCGACAGATCGGTGTTCAGGAACACCGCGATCAGCGCCGCCATGGCGATGGCGACCAGCGCGCCCTGCACGATCGCCACCGGGCCGATCGCGGCCACGGCCTGCTCGCCCGCCACATCCTTGCGCCGTAAGGCCAGCACGCCCAGCAACAGCTGCAACCCCGCCAGCATCGCGGCGAACCACAGCGCGGCGAGGCCCGTTTCCGCGATCACGGCTCCAGGCTCCGGCTCTCGTGCATGTTGCCCGCCATTTCGGGGGGCATATATTTCTCGTCATGCTTGGCGAGCAGGTTGGTCGCGACGAAGCGACCATCGGGCCGGAACTGCCCCTCCGCCACCACGCCCGATTTCTCGCGGAACAGGTCCGGCGTGATCCCGGCAAAGGTCACGGGCGTCGTCGCCTTGCCGTCGGTGACGACGAAGCGCACCGTCACGCCATCGGGCGCGCGGTGGACCGAGCCCGCCTCGACCATCCCGCCCAGCCGCACCGCCTTGCCCAGCGGCAGGCCCTGCCTCTGCGCGTCCGACGGCGTGTAGAAGAACGCCGCCTGGTCCTTCATCGCCGACATGGCGAGCAGCACCGCCGCGACGATCGCGGCCAGCGCCAGCAGCACCAGCGTGAGACGTTGCGATTTGGGCGTCATTTCTCGGCGCGCTTCATTGCCAGATAGCTGACGAGCGTCAGCGCGCCAGCGCCCCCCAGCATCACTGCATAGGCCGCCGCGACGAAGCTCCACTGGCTCATGCGCGCGCCATCCGCCGCATCCGCGCCTCGGCCTTGGCCTGCGCCAGCAGGGTGCGCATCCGCATCAGCACGATGGCCGCGAACAGAAAGGTGAAACCGGCCAACGCGATCGGCAGAGGCCAGAGCAGCGAGCGGTCGATGCTGGAACCCGTCAGCCCGATCGACTGACCCTGGTGCAACGTGTTCCACCACACCACCGAATAGCGGATCACCGGCAGCAATGCCGTGCCCGCCAGCCCGTAGAGCGCCGGAATCCGCCCGTCCCCGCCGCGATCCGCATCGGCTCGGGCGAGCGCGATATAGCCCAGATAGACGAACAGCAGCAGCAGCATCGAGGTCAGCCGCCCGTCCCATTGCCACCAGGTCCCCCAGGTCGGCCGCCCCCAAATGGATCCCGTCGCCAGGCACAGCGCTGTAAACACCGCCCCCGGCCAGGCGATAGCGCGCGCCGCCACCTGCGCCAGCGGATGCCGCCACACGATCAGCGACAGGCTGGCCACCGCGATCCCGCTCCATCCGCCCATGCCCAGCCAGGCGGCAGGGACATGGATATAGAGGATGCGCACCGTCTCGCCCTGGAGATAGTCGGGCGGCGTCTGGCTCAGCCCCGCCCACACCGCGATGGCGATCAGCGCGATGCCGAGGGCCAGGAAACTCCCGGTCAACGGACGAGCGATCTTCAGGAAACGCGCAGGGTTCGCAAGGGTGTGCAGGGTGGCCACGATGACGCGACTGTAAGGGGGTTTTTCGGGCACGTCATCCGTGTTTCCGGCCACTCTGCTTCCTTCTTAAGCCCCTCGCGCAGGCGGGAGGGGTTTGGGGAGGGCATGGTGTCTCACAGAGTGCGTCGCCTTTGGCCTGCCCTCACCATCCCGGTTTCAGGTGAGCGATGCCCCGCATCGTCCAGGGCGGACCGACATTCGGGATTGCGTCTTCTTCCCCTCTCCCCTGTACAGGGGAGAGGGTTAGCGAAGCTTGCCAGGCTGCTGGCTAGCGCAAGGGGTTGAGCGAGCCCAAAGGCTCGCGCGCTCGGTCCCCGAGCGCCCACCCCTCACCCAGCTCCGACTAAGCCTTTGCTCTCGCAAAGGCCAAGTCTGCGCAACCCTCTCCCCTCTGCGAGGGGCGAGGGAGGGAAGGGCCCACGGACCTCTTCCCGCCCTAATTCGTCTTCCCATCGCAGCATCCCTATCAATGGGAGCAAAGGGGACCATCACTTCACCATGCCCGTTCTTCTGTTCGCCCTCGCATTCGCCCCCACCACCCTCCCCGCCCAAACCACCGGACCCGACATCATCGTCACCGGTCGCGGCCTGAACGACCAGCCGGGCGACCGCGCGCTGGATGTGGTGACGATCGACCGCGACCGGATCACGCAGAACGCCTCGCAGCGGCTGGAGAATGTCTTGGCCGACGTTGCCGGGCTCCAGCAGTTCCGCCGCTCGGACAGCCGCTCGGCGCATCCGACATCGCAAGGGATCACCCTGCGCGGCCTCGGCGGCAATGCGTCGAGCCGCGCGCTGTTGGTGCTCGACGGCGTACCGCAGGCCGATCCGTTCGGCGGCTGGGTCGTCTTCCCGGCCTATGCGACCGGGCGGCTCGGGCGCATCCGGGTCACGCGCGGGGGCGGATCGGGCTTTTGGGGACCGGGCGCGCTGGCGGGCACGATCGAGATGGACAGCGCCACGCCCGACCAGCTGTCTCCGCTCGACCTCGCTTTGTCCTATGGCAGCCGCGAGTCGGTCGATGCGCAAGGATCGGCCTCGCTGGTACGGCACGGCGGTTTCCTGACCGTATCCGGCGCCTATGCCCGCGGCGACGGCTTCACCCCCATCGTCGAGGGGCAGCGCGGCCCCGTCGACCGACCCGCGCCCTATGAGCAATATTCGGGTGCGGCGCGCGGCGTGGTCGGCATCGCACCATCGACCGAGTTGCAGATGACCCTGTCGGCCTTTCACGACGCGCGCGACCGGGGGACCGACTTTACCGACAACCGCTCGGACGGCGCCGATGCCAGCGTCCGGCTGGTCGGGCGCGGGGCCTGGGGCTGGTCGGCGCTGGCCTATGTCCAGACCCGACAATTCGCCTCGCGCTACGCCAGCGTGAATGCGGCGCGGACGGCCGCCACGCTGACGCTCGACCAGTATAATGTCCCCGCCACCGGGCTGGGCGGACGGGTGGAGGTTTCGCCGCCACTGGGCGACACCGTCACGCTGCGGCTGGGCGGCGACATTCGCGACACCAGTGGGCGGACGCAGGAGCTTTATACCTATGTCGCGGGGCTCCCGACCCGGCGGCGTGAGGCGGGCGGTGCGACGCGGACCATGGGGCTGTTCGCCGATGGCAGCGTCGAGGCAGGCGCGCTGACCGTCACCGCCGCCGCGCGGGTGGACGACTGGCGAATCCGGAACGGGCGGCTTGACGAGGGCGTGCTGGCGACCGGCGCGGTGCTGACCGACAATGATTTTCCCGACCGCTCGGGCCAGGAATTTACCGGGCGGCTGGGTGCGTTGCTGCGGGCCGCCGGGCCGCTGACCCTGCGCGCGGCGGCCTATCGCGGGTGGCGACTGCCGACGCTCAACGAGCTGTACCGGCCGTTCCGCGCCGGGGCCGATGCCACCGCCGGCAACGCCGCGCTGAACCCCGAGCATGTCACGGGCGTGGAGGGTGGGTTCGACCTGACCCCCGCGACCGGCATCCGGCTGTCGGGGACCTATTTCCTCAACCGGCTGACCGATGCCATCGCGAACGTGACGATGGGACGCGGGCCGGGGACCTTCCCCGGCGTCGGCTTCGTCGCGGCGAACGGGGTGTACCGGATGCGACAGAATCTCGACGCGATCCGCTCGGCCGGGTTCGAGTTGGAGGCGAACGCCGCCGCCGGGCCGGTCAGCGCGCGCGCCTCCTGGTCGCATGTCGATGCGCGGGTGGAGGCGTCCGGGATCGCCGCCGCGCTCGACGGCTTGCGCCCGGCGCAGACGCCCCGCGACCAGTTTTCGGGGACGCTGGCGGTCGAGCGGCGCGGGGCGGTGTTGAGCGGGACGCTGCGTCATATCGGTCGGCAATATGAGGACGACCAGAATGTCCGCTCGCTGGTGCCCGCGACGACGGTGGATGCCTATGCGGCGGTGCCGATCCTCATTGGCTGGCTGATCGAGGCGCGGGCGGAAAATCTGGCCGATGCACAGGTCGAGGCGGCTTATAGTGGCGCGGGGCTGATCGAGCGGGCCACGCCGCGGACGGTGTGGATCGGGGTGCGGACGCGGTTGTAACCCTTGGCCTTCGACTTCGCTCAGGCTGAACGGAGGGTGGTACTGAACCCTGTTCGCATTGAGCGAAGTCGAAGGCCACGCCCCTACCCCCACTTCTTCACCAGGGCCGTTCGCAAACACCGGCACACCACCGCGTTCCGCTGGTTCAGCGCCTCATGCCGGAACGTCACCAGCCCGGCCCCCGGCCGCGACTTGCTTTCGCGCAAAGCCGTGACCTCGCTCGTCGCGCGCAGCGTATCGCCCAGGAACACCGGCGCGGGCATCACCAGTTCGTCGTAACCAAGGTTGGCCACCAGCGTCCCCAGCGTCGTCTCCCCCACCGACAGCCCGACCATCAGCGAGAAGGTGAAGGTGCCGTTGACGAGGATCTGTCCGAACTCGCTCGCCTTCGCCGCCTCGGCGTCGATGTGCAGCGGTTGCGGATTGTGCGTCATGGTCGAGAAGAGGAGGTTGTCCGTCTCGGTCACGGTGCGGCGGATCGGATGCTCGATCCGGTCGCCGATCGCCCAGTCGTCGAAGAAACGCCCGCTCATGCCGCATCCTCCGCGACGATGCGGACCAGCGCAATGCCCTCCGCCACCTGTCCGCCGGTCTCGGCCTTCAGGTCGGTGACGATGCCATCGAATGGCGCGGTCAGGACATGCTCCATCTTCATCGCCTCCAGCGTGACGAGCGGCTGGCCCGCACTGACGGCCTGCCCCTCGGTCACCGCGACGGCGATGATCCGGCCGGGCATGGGCGACAGGATCGCGCCGTCCCCCGCCCCGCCCGCCGCCAGCCCATCGGCGCGCCAGCGGATAAAGGACCAGCTTTGCCCGCCTTCGGAAATCAACACCTCGTCGGACGGTGCGAGCGGCACCTCCCCCGCTTCGCTGAAATCGACGGTGATCGGCCGCCCGTCGAGCAGGAAGCGTGCGCTCCGCCGGGGCGCGGCGTTGAGGCGGAAGCCCGACAGTTCATCCTGCCCGATCAATGCGGCGGCGGCCTCGGCCAGTGCCTCTTCGGACGGCTCGGTCGGCGGCATCAGCGCCTCACCCTCACGCGCGATCAGTCCGGTATCGACCTGGCCGCTCGCGAAGCCGGGATGGTCGAGCGCCTGGACCAGGAACCCCGCATTGGTGCGCACCGGCCAGATCACCGCCTCGTCCAACGCATCGGCCAGCGCCTCGCGCGCGTCGTCGCGGGTGTCGCCATGCGCGATGACCTTGGCGATCATCGGGTCGTACCAGGGGGTGATCTCCGCGCCTTCCTCGACGCCGGTGTCGATGCGGATCGCGGGATCGTCGCCAAGGTCGAATACCTCGAGCGTGCCGATCGCGGGGAGGAAGCCTTTTGCCGGGTCTTCGGCATAGAGCCGCGCCTCGATGGCATGACCGTGGATGGCGAGGTCGTCTTGCGCCATCGGCAAGGGCTCGCCCGCCGCAACGCGCAGCTGCCACTCGACCAGATCGACGCCGGTGATCGCCTCGGTAACGGGATGCTCGACCTGGAGCCGGGTGTTCATCTCCATGAACCAGACCCGGTCGGCGCGAAGCCCTTCGGAGGCGTCGGCGATGAACTCGATCGTCCCCGCACCCACATAGTCCACCGCCTGCGCGGCACGGACGGCGGCACCGCAAACGGCTGCGCGGGTCGCTGCGTCCATGCCGGGCGCGGGGGCTTCCTCGATCACCTTCTGGTGGCGGCGTTGCAGCGAACAGTCGCGCTCGAACAGATGGACGACCTGGCCGTGACGGTCACCGAAGACCTGTACCTCGATATGGCGGGGCGAGAGGATGTACTTCTCGATCAACACCCGGTCGTCGCCGAACGAGGCCGCCGCCTCGCGACGGCAGGAGGCCAGCGCTTCGGCGAAACCGGCGGGGTCGTCGACCCGGCGCATCCCCTTGCCGCCGCCGCCCGCGACCGCTTTGATGAGGACCGGATAGCCGACCGCATCCGCCTCTGTGGCGAGGCGTTCGGGACTCTGGTCCTCGCCCAGATAGCCCGGCGTGACGGGCACGCCAGCGGCGATCATGCGGGCCTTGGCGGCGTCCTTCAGGCCCATGGCACGGATGCTGTCCGGGTTGGGGCCGACCCAAACCAAGCCGGCGGCGATCACGCTTTCCGCAAATTCGGCATTTTCGGAGAGGAAGCCATAGCCGGGATGGATCGCCTCCGCTCCGCTATCCTTCGCGGCGGACAGGATGCGCGCGGCGTCGAGATAGCTTTCGCGCGCCGGGGCCGGGCCGATCAGGATGGCCTCGTCGGCCATGCGGACATGGAGCGCACCAGCATCGGCCTCGGAATAAACCGCGACGGTGCGAAGGCCCATCGCACGCGCGGTGCGGATGATGCGACAGGCGATCTCGCCGCGATTGGCGATGAGGAGGGATTGGAACATGCTTTAATCCTCATTCCTCCCCAAGCTATGCTTGGGGAGGGGGACCATGGCGATAGCCATGGTGGAGGGGCGATGGGGATACCGACGAAGCCGGGCCGGACGGTGCGGAGAGCGCGCGGATTGCGGCGGGACATGACGCTGCCCGAGGTCGCACTGTGGCGCGTGCTGCGCGATCGGCCCGAGGGGTTGCGGTTTCGCCGACAGCATCCGGCGGGGGCGTATGTGCTGGACTTCTACTGTCCGGCGGCGCGGTTGGCGGTCGAAGTTGACGGCGAGGTGCATGGGCGTGGCGACCGACCGGAGCGGGATGCCCGGCGCGATGCGTTTTTGGCTGAGCACGGCGTTGCGGTTTTGCGGATCGCGGCGCGTGACGTGCTTCGCGATCTGGATCATGTCGTTCGCTATATCGTGGTGCAGGCTCGCGATCGCTTGCCCCTCCACCGTCCTTCGGACGGTCCCCCTCCCCAAGTGGAACTTGGGGAGGAATAGGGTGTCCCCTTCAATCCTCCCCATCTCCGATGGGGAGGGGGACCGCCGCGGAGCGGTGGTGGAGGGGCATCCCCGCCCCATCACATCCGGAACACCCCGAACCGGGGCGCCTCCGCGATCGGCGCATTCAGGCACGCATCCAGCGCCAGCCCCAGGACATCCCGCGTCTGCGCCGGATCGACGATGCCATCGTCCCATAGCCGCGCGGTCGCGTACCATGGGTTACCCTCATCCTCGTAACGCTGGCGGATCGGCGCCTTGAACGCCTCCGCCTCGTCCGGCGTCCAGCTGTCGGCATCGCGGTGGACGGTCGCCAGCACGCTGGCCGCCTGTTCGCCGCCCATCACGCTGATCCGCGCATTGGGCCAGGTGAACAGGAAGCGCGGGGAATAGGCGCGCCCGCACATGCCGTAATTGCCCGCGCCGAAGCTTCCGCCGATCAGGACGGTGATCTTGGGCACCTGCGCGGTCGCCACCGCCGTGACCAGCTTGGCGCCGTGCTTGGCGATCCCCTCGGCCTCGTAGCGGCCGCCGACCATGAAGCCGGAGATATTCTGGAGGAACAGCAAGGGGATACGCCGCTGGCACGCCAGCTCAATGAAATGCGCGCCCTTCTGTGCACTTTCCGAGAACAGGACGCCGTTGTTCGCCAGGATCGCAACCGGCTTGCCATGGATATGCGCGAAGCCGCAGACCAGCGACGCTCCGTACAGCGCCTTGAATTCATGGAAGCGCGATCCGTCGACCAGCCGGGCGATGACCTCGTGCACGTCATAGGGCGCGCGTACGTCCTGCGGGATCAGGCCGTACAGCTCTTCGGCCGGATAGAGCGGTTCGTCCGGCTCGGCGAGGTTGACGTCGGGCATGACCTGTAGCGGCAAGGTCTCGACGATATCGCGGACGATCGACAGCGCATGGTCGTCATTCTCGGCGACATGGTCGACCACACCCGACTTGCGGCCATGGGTATCCGCGCCGCCCAGTTCCTCGGCCGAGATGACCTCGCCCGTCGCGGCCTTCACCAGCGGCGGTCCGGCCAGGAAGATCGTCCCCTGCCCGCGCACGATCACCGTCTCGTCCGACATGGCGGGTACATAGGCGCCGCCCGCCGTGCAACTGCCCATCACGCACGCAATCTGGGGAATGCCGGCCGCCGACATCTGCGCCTGGTTGAAGAAGATGCGGCCGAAATGGTCGCGGTCCGGGAACACCTCCGCCTGATGCGGCAGGTTCGCGCCGCCGCTATCGACCAAATAGATGCAGGGCAGCCGGTTCTCGAGTGCGATCTCCTGCGCGCGGAGATGCTTCTTGACGGTCAGCGGATAATAAGTGCCGCCCTTCACCGTCGCGTCATTGGCAACGATCATCACCTGGCGGCCATGGACCCGGCCGATCCCTGCGATCACGCCTGCGCCGGGCACGGCGTCGTCGTAAAGGCCGTTGGCGGCGAGCTGGCCGATTTCGAGGAAGGGCGCGCCGGGATCCAGCAACTGCTCGACCCGGTCGCGAGGGAGGAGCTTGCCGCGCGCGACATGGCGGTCGCGGGACGCCTCACTGCCACCAAGCCCGGCCTTGGCGACATCGGCCCGAAGGCGCTCGGCGAGTGCGCGGTTGTGATCGGCATTGGCGCGGAAAGCAGCATCGTCACGCACGATGCGCGAAGAAAGAACGGCCCCCATCAATTCCTCCCCAAGCTATGCTTGGGGAGGGGGACCGCTCGCGTAGCGAGTGGTGGAGGGGCTAGGGGCGAAAACCCCTCCACCGCCGCTTCGCGGCGGTCCCCCTCCCCATCAGAGATGGGGAGGATTTGTGCACGGCTCATTGCGCCACCTTTTCGAGCTTGCCGATCAACTCCCGCCCGATCAGCATCCGGCGGATCTCGTTCGTCCCCGCGCCGATGTCGAGCAGCTTGGCATCGCGCGCGAAGCGTTCGACCGGCCAGTCTTTGGTATAGCCCGCCCCGCCCAGCGCCTGGATCGCCTCCATCGCAACCCTCACCGCATTCTCGCTGGCCAGCAGGATCGCGCCCGCCGCATCGAACCGCGTCGTCCGCCCCGCATCGCAGCTCCGCGCCACCGCATAGACATACGCGCGGGCGGAATTGAGCGCGACATACATGTCGGCGATCTTGGCCTGGATCAGCTGGAACTCGCCGATCGCGCGGCCGAACTGGCGGCGCTCGCGGACATAGGGGACGACCACGTCGAGGCACGCCTGCATGATGCCGAGCTGGATCCCTGCCAGCACCGCGCGTTCATAGTCCAGCCCGCTCATCAGCACGCCGACGCCGCCATTCACCGGCCCCATCACCTGCGCGTCGGACACGAAGCAATCGGTAAAGACCAGCTCGGCGGTCGGGCTGCCGCGCATTCCCATCTTGTCGATCTTCTGGCCGATCGCGAAGCCCGCCATGTCCTTTTCGATCAGGAAGGCCGTAATGCCCCGACTCCCCTCGCCCGTCTTGGCATAGACGACCAGCGTGTCGGCATAGGGCGCGTTGGTGATCCAGAATTTGGTGCCGTTCAGCACCCAGCCGCCTTCGGCCTTGACCGCGCGCAGCTTCATCGACACGACATCGGACCCCGCCGACACTTCCGACATGGCCAGGCTGCCGACATGCTCACCCGAGATCAGGCCGGGCAGATATTTCGCCTTCTGCTCCGCATTGCCCCAGCGGCGGATCTGGTTGACGCACAGATTGGAGTGCGCGCCGTAAGACAGGCCGAGCGAGGCGGAAGCGCGCGACACTTCCTCGATCGCGACGACATGCTCCAGATAGCCCAGGCCCAACCCGCCATCCGCCTCGTCGACGGTGATACCATGCAGGCCGAGCGCGCCCATTTCGGGCCATATGTCACGGGGGAACCAGTCTTCCGCGTCCATCCGCGCGGCGAGCGGTGCGATCCGATCGGTCGCGAAACGGCGCGTCGCCTCACGGATCATGTCCGCGCTTTCGCCCAGCGCGAAGTCGAAATCGTCGATCATGTCCTCTCCAAGCGGCTCTTTGAGTCCGTCGGCCATCTTTAACCGTATATTACCCAAACGCGCAATCTTCGTTCCGACATCGCACCGGCCATTAAGAACCCGCTAAGTCCTTCAATCGTTTGCATCATGCAGGTATTTGCAACCGAATGCGAAACCCGCCATGGGATCGTGCGAGAGGAAATTTAACCCGATGGCTACGCGCCCCATCGCCACCGATCCCGGCACGGACATCACCGCTTGCGACCGCGAGCCGATCCATATTCCCGGTGCGATCCAGCCGCACGGATTATTGCTGGTGGTGGACGCGACGACGCTGGGCGTCGTGGCGGGGGCCGGTGCGATCGAGGAGCACCTGGCGGCCGAATGGCTGGGCCTTCCCCTCTCCGCCCTGCTGGGCGACGACGTCGCGCGGATGGTCGCCGACACGCCGATCGGTCCGGGCTCCACGGCGGCGGTGATGCCGGTGCAGGGGATTTCCGAACGCTTTGCCGTCACCGCGCACCGGATCGCGGGCGAGCATATCCTGGTCGAGCTGGAACCGGCCGTCGCCGACGCGCCCTGGGGCACCGGCAGCTCGCTGGGCTGGCTGGACGCCGCCGTCACCAGCTTCGAGCGGACGGGCGACCTGCCCATGTTGTTCGACCGCGCCGCCACGACCTTCCGAATGCTGACCGGGTTCGACCGGGTGATGCTGTACCGGTTTCTGGACGAGGATGCGGGCCGCGTCGTCGCCGAGGCGCGGGCCGCCCATCTGCCCTCCTTCCTCCACCATCATTTCCCCGCATCGGACATTCCGAAACAGGCACGCGCGCTCTACATCCGCAACCGGACGCGCAGCATTCCCGACATCGACTATGTCCCCGCGCCGCTGCGCCCGGAAGGGTTCGAGACGCTGGACCTGAGCGATGTCGCCTTGCGCAGCGTGTCGCCGATCCACATCCGCTATCTGAAGAATATGGGCGTCGCCGCCTCCGCCTCGATCTCGATCGTCAAGGACGGGCTGTTGTGGGGTATGATCGCCTGCCACCATGACACGCCCCGCCGCCTGTCGACCGAATTGCGCGCCGCCGCCGCCGCGCTGGCGGGCGCCCTGGCGCGGCAGATTCGGGGCCGGGAAGAGGCCTAACTCTATCGCGAGCGGCTTCGCCTGCGCGCGATGGAGGACAGCCTGTTGCCGCGTATCATCGGGCTGGGCGATCCGGCCGCGGCCATCCGTCGCCTGATGCCCGATCTGATGACGATGATGGGGGCGAGCGGCTTTGCCATCGTCGAACAGGGCAAGATGCAGTCGCACGGCCACTGTCCCCCGACGCTGGCGATCCTGGATATCGTCGGCTGGGCGGCGATCCGGGGCGGCGGCGACGTGTGCGCAACGCATGAACTGGCGGCGACCATGCCCGAGGCCGCCGCCCTCGCCGCCAGCGCGGCGGGCGTGATGACGCTGCCCCTGGTCGATGGCGGCGTGACCCTGCTCTGGTTTCGCGCCGAGCAGATCGAAGAGGTCGAATGGGCGGGCAACCCGCACAAGTCGGCCGCGCTGACGCCCGATGCCACGCTGACCCCTCGCGCCTCGTTCGAAAGCTGGCGCGAGACGGTGCGGGGGCGATCCCGCCGCTGGACGATGGAAGAGATGGAGACGGCGCATCGCCTGCGCCGCGCCCTGCACGATGCCGCGCAGAGTCATCGCCTGCGCGGCCTGAACTCCGCGCTGCAGCGGACGCTGGACGACAAGGAGGCGCTGCTGGTCCAGAAGGACGTGCTGATGAAGGAGGTGGACCACCGGGTCCAGAACAGCCTTCAGCTCGTCTCCTCCTTCCTGGCGCTTCAGGCCAAGGCGGCCGACGATCCGCGCGTTCGCGAACAATTGACCGAGGCGCAGGCGCGGCTGTCGGCGGTGGCGCTGGTCCATCGTCGCCTGTATCGCGACGACCAGATCCAGACGGTCGACCTGGCCCGCTATCTCGAGGAGCTGATCGGCGACATGAAACAGTCGCTGGGCGGCGGCTGGGCGACGATGATGCGGATGGACCTTGCCCCGATGCTGATGCCGACCGACCGGGCGATCAACCTGGGGCTGGTGACGACCGAGCTGATCATCAACGCCAGCAAATATGCCTATGACGGCGCGCCGGGTCCGGTGACGGTCACGCTGGAGCAATATGGCAACCGCCTGCGCCTGATCGTCGCGGACGAGGGGCGCGGCAAGGGCGACGAGGACCCCGGCCAGGAACACGGCTTCGGCAGCCGGATGATGGCCGCGATGATGCAGCGCCTGTCGGGGTCGATCGAATATGACGACAACCAGCCGGGGTTGCGGGCCATCGTGATCGCGCCGATCGCGGATTGAGGGGGCGCCTGGCCAAGCTCCGTTCGGCCCGAGCGAAGTCGAAGGCTACGCGCTGCCCTCACCCTTCCCACCCGCTACCGCGGGCGGGCCCCTTCCCTCTCCCGGTGGGAGAGGGAGGGAGGCGCGGAGCGCCGGAAGGGTGAGGGCCGCGCGGGTTGTTTCTCTGGCCTTCGACGTCGCTTCAGGCCGAACGGTGTGCGGGGCTAGGCGGCCTGCTCGTATAGGGCAAAGACCCGCTCCGCCGCCGCGACCGCGCGGACGATCCAGGCGTCATCCGCCGCCGCCGCATCCAGCGCCTGGCGGAAGTCGCGCCATTCGCCAGGGCCGAAGCCAGACTCCAGATAGGCGCGAGGAAGACCCTCCCCCACCTGCCGCGCCAGCATCACGCCGCCAAGCCGCGAGCCCTCGGTCACATAGAGCGCGCCCCAGCGCGCCGCGTCGTCATCAGGCAGGTCGAACGGCAAAGGCTCGGGCACCGTCTGTCCCAGCGCCGCCAGATCCGCCGCCAGCGCCGCACGGCGCGAGCGCCAGGGAAAGCCGACATCGCGCGCGCCCAGCCACGCTTCGACCGCGGGCAAGGCAAGGGCATGGGCGATCAGGAACGCTTGATAGCTTTCCCGATCGTCCAGCCGATATTCGCCATAGGCGGTATCGACCGCCTCATGCGCGGGCCCCGTACGGGCGCGCAGGGCGGCCGAGGCGCTTACTTCTTCAGACAGGCGACGATCCCTGCGATCACGGCCAGCGTCTCTTCCGGATCGCGCACGCGCACCGTGTCGAGGCCCAGTTCCTTGGCGGGATAGTCGTTGCCGCCCGGGAAGATCGCGTCGCCGATGAACATCATCGCGTCGAGCGGGATGCCGCTGGCGTCGCGCAGCTTCTTCAGCCCATACGCCTTGTCGACGCCTTCACGGGTGATGTCGATCGAGGTCGCGCCGCCCATGTTGATCGACAGGCCCGGCAGGCGCTGCTTGAGGTCGGCCTGGATGACCTTGCGCTTCTCGAACTTGGGGTCCCAGTGTTCCTTGGCGTCGATCGGCGCCTGCTGGCCGAGCGCGGAGAAGGTGATCTGGCTGCCGCGATCCTCAATGCGCTCGCCCCAGGTCTGCTCGGGCACGAAACCGGTCGCCTCCAGCGAGGCATCGAACGCCTCCAGGATCTTGGCCTTGGTCGCATCGTCGAACAGTTCGGCATAGACCGGGGTCCATTGGCCGTCCTGATAGGTATAGAGCTTGGTGCCGGTCGTCGGCATCAGCCACAGCTTGGTGCGGTCGGCGCGCTCCGGCAGGCGGCTGGCCACCTGCTTGTCAAATTGCGGCCAGTCGCCGCCCGAGATGACCGCGACATGCGCGACGTCGAGCAGGTCGGCCAGTGCCTCGCCCATCGGCGTGCCCAGGGGCTGTTTGCTTTCGGCCAGCGTACCGTCGAGGTCGAACGCAACCAGTTGCTTCATGAAGGCACTCCGATTCTGGGCATGATGATAGTGTCGATGGCATAGGCCACGCCATCGTCCGCGTTGGAACGGGTGTGTACCGATATCTGTTCCTTAACAGCGTCCGGCGCATTCGCCATCACGATTGGCAGCCCGGCGCGTGTCAACATGGGAAGGTCGTTGGCCTGATCGCCCAGCACCGCGACTTCCTCCAGCGAGACGCCGAACGCCTTGGCCAGCGTCGCCACCCCGTCGCCCTTATTGGCGGCCAGCGCCGTCACGTCGAGATAATAGGTCTGCGACTGGGCGATAGTCGCCGCCTCGCCATGCGCGGCATTCGCCTTTTCATGCAGGCCGCGCAGCAGATCGGCATCGTCGCTGACCAACGTGATCTTGTCGACCTTGTCGACCAATGCGGCAAAGTCCTGCGTGATGACCGGCTCCTGCGCAGAGGCCTTGCGCTCATGCTCGACATGGGTGCCTTCGTCGCTGCTGGCATACCAGCGATCGTCGGCGAAGATCCAGATGGCGACGGGATTGTCCGCCGCCATCGCCAGCACGTCGTTCACGACCGCGACCGGCACCCGGAACTGCGCATCGACCGAGCCGTCGCGGCGGAACACGGTCCCGCCGTTGAACGCCCCGATCGGCGCGTCGATCGCCAGTTCCTCGGCCAGCCATCCCAGCCCCGAGCGCGGCCGGGCGCTGATGATGGTGAAGCCGACCCCCGCCGCCTCCAGCCGCCTGACGGCGGCGATGGTGGCGGCGCGCAGTTTCTTGTCGGGATCGACCAGCGTGCCGTCGACATCCGACACGACCAGCCTGATCGGCTTCGTCATTGCGGGATTTCGGTGTGGCCGCCAAAGCCGAAGCGCATCGCCGACAGCACCTTGTCGCCGTACGTATGCTCGACCCGGCTGCGATAGCGCGCGAAGAGCGAGGCGGTCAGGACGTTGGCCGGGACCTTCTCCTCCATCGCCGCGTCGATCGTCCACTGGCCCTCGCCCGAATCGGCGACATGGCCCGAGAACTGGTCCAGCATCTCGTCCTTGGCCAGCGCGATCGCGGTCAGGTCGAGCAGCCAGGACGAGATCACGCTGCCGCGACGCCACACTTCGGCGATGTCGGTCAGGTTCAGGTCGAAGCGTTCGTCCTCGGGCAGTTTGTCGCTGTTCTTCGACTTCAGGATGTCGAAGCCCTCGGCATAGGCCTGCATCAGGCCATATTCGATGCCGTTGTGGATCATCTTCACGAAGTGACCGGCACCGGCGGGACCGGCATGGATATAGCCCTTTTCGGCACGTTCATCGACCTTGTCGGCGACGCGGCCGGGCGTGCGGACAATGGTGCCCAGCCCCGGTGCCAGCGCGTCGAAGATCGGGTCGAGATGCGCGATGGTCTCGTCATCGCCGCCGATCATCATGCAATAGCCGCGCTCCAGGCCCCAGACGCCGCCCGAGGTGCCGACATCGACATAATGGATGCCCTGTTCGGCTAGCATCTTGGCGCGGCGGATATCGTCCTTGTAGAAGCTGTTGCCGCCGTCGATGACGACGTCGCCGTCATGCGCGAGCTTGGCGATCTCCGCGATCGTGTCCTCGGTCGGGCCGCCGGCGGGCAGCATCACCCACCAGATGGCCTTGTCGGCCAGCTTGGTGGCCATGTCCTCAAGACCCGTGGCCGCCTCCGCGCCGTCCTTGGCGAGCGCCTGCACCGCCTCGTCGCTGCGATCCCAGGCCACAACCTGATGCCCAGCCTGCATCAGGCGACGTGCGATATTGCCACCCATGCGGCCGAGGCCGACCAGACCGATCTTCATGCGGAACTCCATTATGTTTTTGATGTCTTAGAAAGTGAAAGGCCCCCTTCCCGCTTTGGGAAGGGGGCCTGTCGGATCAGGCCGTAGCGGGCTGCTTCTGCCCGATCGCGCCGAGCAGATCGTCAAAGGCCTTGACGAAGGAGGCCACCCCCTCCGCCACCAGCGTGTCGGTCACGCCGTCCAGGTCCAGGCCCAGCCGCTCGGCCTCGGCGAGGACGTGGCGAGCCTCGTCGATATCGGCGGTCAGCGTCTCGGCCACCGTGCCATGGTCGCGGAAGGCGTCCATCGTCTTGGGCGGCATGGTGTTGACCGTGTCCGGCCCGATCAGCGTGTCGATATAGAGCGTGTCCGGGAAGGACGGGTCCTTGGTCCCGGTCGAGGCCCAGAGCAAACGCTGCGGCTGCGCGCCCTTGGCGGCCAGCGCCTGCCAGCGGTCGGACTTCAGGAAGTCCAGATACCACTGATACGCCATCTTGGCATTGGCGATGGCGACCTTGCCGCGCACGGCCTTCAGCGCCTCGGCTTCCGCGTCACCGGCGGCGACGCGCTCGTCGATCTTCTTGTCGATCGCCGAGTCGATGCGGCTGACGAAGAAGCTGGCAACGCTGGCGATCCGGTCGATCGGCTGCCCGGCCTTGACCCGCTCTTCCAGCCCGGCCGCATAGGCCTCGGCCACCTTGATATAGGCGGCCTTCGAGAAGAGCAGCGTCACGTTCACGTTGATCCCCTTGGCGATGGTCGCCGAGATGGCCGGCGCGCCCGCATCGGTGCCGGGGATCTTGATCATCAGGTTCGGGCGATCGACCGCGTGCCACAGCTTCTCGGCCTCGGCGATGGTCGCGTCGGTGTCGTCGGCGATATAGGGCGACACTTCCAGGCTGACATAGCCGTCCTTGGCGTCGAGCCGATCATAGACGGGCTTTAGCGTTTCCGCCGCCGCCTTGATGTCCTGGATCGCCAGATGTTCGTAACGGTCGATGGTCGCCGCGCCGGGGTTTTCCTTGTCGAACGCCGCCAGCGTGCCGTCATAGGCGTCGCCATGCCCCATCGCCTTCTCGAAGATCGACGGGTTGGACGTGACGCCGGTCAGCCCGTCCTCGGCGACGAGCTTTTCCAGGCCCTTCGCCTCGAGGAACTTGCGATCGACGAAATCGAGCCAGGGAGCGCAGCCCTTGGCGCCCAGTTCCGACAGCTTGCTCATCACTTGGTCTCCAGCATTTCGCGGGCCACCTTCACGACATTGTCATGGGTGAAGCCGTACTTGTCCTGCAACTTGGCGAGCGGCGCCGAGGCACCGAAGGTCGACATGGTGATCGTGCGGCCGTCGAAACCGACATAACGGTCCCAGCCGATCGACCCGGCCTGCTCGACCGCCAGACGCTTCGTCACGGTCTTCGGCAGCACGCTGTCCTTGTACGCCGCATCCTGCAACTCGAAGCGATACCAGCTCGGCAGCGAGACGACGCGCGCCTTGATGCCGTCGGCCTTCAGCGTCTCATAGGCATCCGTCACCAGCGACAGTTCCGACCCCGTTGCGATGAGGATGATGTCGGGAGTGCCTTCGCAATCCGCAAGGACATAGCCGCCCTTCTTGACGCCCGACGCGGGCGCGTATTTGCCGCGATCGAGCGTCGGCAGCGCCTGACGCGAGAAGATCAGCGCGGTCGGATGGCTGGCCGACTCGACGGCGCAGCGCCACGCCTCGGCGACCTCGTTCGCATCGCCGGGGCGGATCGTGTCGAGGCCGGGGATCGCACGCAGCGTCGCCAGATGCTCGATCGGCTGGTGGGTCGGACCGTCCTCGCCCACACCGATCGAGTCGTGCGTGAAGACGAAGGTCGCGCCCAGCTCCATGATCGCAGCGAGACGGATCGGCGCACGCATATAGTCGGAGAAGACCAGGAAGGTCGCACCGTAGGAGCGCAGATGCGACAGCGCCATGCCGTCGACGATGGCCCCCATCGAATGCTCACGCACGCCGAAGTGCATGTTGCGGCCTTCATAGCTGCCCGCCTGGAACGAGCCGCCGTCCTTGATGAGCGTCTTGGTCGAGGGGGCGAGGTCGGCCGAACCGCCGATCAGCCACGGCACCTTCGCCGCGATGGCGTTCTGCACCTTGCCGCCCGAGTCGCGGCTGGCGATGCCCTTCGCATCCGTCTCGAACGCCGGAATCTCGCTGTCCCAGCCCTCGGGGAGCTTGTCGGCGAGCATCGCATCGAGTTCGGCGGCGAGCTCGGGATATTCCGCGCGGTAGCGATCGGTCATCGCGACCCATTCGTCGCGCAGCGGCTTGCCGCGCGCTTCGATCGCACCCTGGAAGGCTTCGCGGACACCATCGGGGACCAGGAACTTGGCGTCCTCGGGCCAGCCATAGGCCTTCTTGGTCGCGCGGATCGCGTCCTCGCCCAGCGGCTCGCCATGGGCCTTTTCGCTGCCCGCCTTGGGGCTGCCATAGCCGATAACCGACTTCACGACGATGAAGGTCGGCTTGTCGGTGGTCGCCTTGAAATTGTCGAGCGCGGCGGTCAGCGCGCCGACGTCGTTGGCGTCGTCGACGTGCAGGACGTTCCAGCCATAGGCCTCGAAACGCTTGCCCACATCCTCGTCGAACGCGATGTCGGTGCCGCCCTCGATCGAGATATGGTTCGAGTCGTAGATCCAGCAGAGGTTCGATAGCTTGAGGTGCCCGGCGGTCGAGGCCGCTTCCGACGCGACGCCCTCCATCATGTCGCCGTCACCGCACACGACATAGACGTCATGGTCGAAGATCGGGAAACCCTCGCGGTTGAAATACGCGGCCAGCCAGCGCTCGGCGATCGCCATGCCGACCGAATTGCCGCAGCCCGCGCCCAGCGGGCCGGTCGTCGTCTCGACGCCGGTGGTGTGGCGATATTCGGGATGGCCCGGCGTCTTGGAGTTGAGCTGGCGGAAGCCCTTCAGGTCCTCCAGGCTCAGCGCGGGCTTGCCCGACTTGTTGCCGTTCGCGTCGATCTCTTCGATGCCCGCCAGGTGGATCAGCGAATAGAGCAGCATCGAGGCATGGCCGACCGACAGGACGAAGCGGTCGCGGTTGGGCCAATCGGCATGGGCGGGATCGTAGCGGAGGAATTTCGACCAGATGGTATGACCGACGGGGGCCAGCGCCATGGGGGTGCCGGGATGGCCCGAATTGGCCTGCTGCACCGCATCCATCGACAGGGTGCGGATGGTGTCGATGGTCAGACGCTCGATCGAACCGTCCTCGTGGAGATGGCTGTCGGCCACGGCGGTGGTGGTGGCATCGGTCATGAAACGGGCCTCATCCTCTTATGTGCGATCGAACGCGTCCGCGCTCGCTCTGGTTGCCATGCGTGGGTCGCCTTAGCGCGGGTTCCGCCCCCGTTCCAGCCGGGTAACGACCCCGTTGTCGGCAATATAGGCGGCGTCGATCTCGCTGAGAAATAGTCCGTGCCCGACGACGCCGGGAATCGTCATCAAGGCGTCCGCCAGGCTGCGCGGCGTGGCATCGTCCCAACCATGGCCGTCGATGACGATATTGCCGTTATCGGTCCGATAATCCGGCCGCTCGACGCAGCGGACGAACAGCTGGGCGAGCCGCAGCGAAGCATAGGCCCGCGCAAAGGGCAGCACCTCGACCGGCAGGGGCGTAGACCCCAATCGGGTCACGCGCTTCGATCCGTCGGCGATGACGATCATCCGGTCGGCGGCGGCGGCCACGACCTTCTCGCGCAGCATGGCACCCCCTGCGCCCTTCACGGCGCGCAGCCGTGCGTCGATCGCATCGGCCCCGTCGATCGCCAGATCGACCCGCGCCACCGAGTCGAAATCACGCACCCGCAAGCCCAACCGCGCGGCAAGCTCCGCGCTGGCGTTCGATGTCGCCACGGTATCGATCCTGAGACGCTTTTCGGCCAGCGCCTCTATGGCATGGGCGGCGGTCGATCCCGTGCCAAGGCCGACCAGCATATCGTCGCGCACCTCTTCGACCGCGGCGGCGGCGGCCAGGCGTTTATCGGCATCGCGGTCGGTCATCTCACCTTGAAAATGCATCAGAAACCCAAAGGCTCCCCCTGCCCCGCGCTTTTGCGGCAGCGCGACAAATTGCGACAAATAAGGCGTGGCGAATAGGCCATCATCGCTTGCCTTTATGAACAGGAATCGTGCAATTTGTTATCCAACGGCAACGTTTCGTTGCGGTCGTGCATTATCGCGCGAGCCAAAGCCGCGGCGGTTATCTCAAGCAGGTGGACGATTTGAACTTTGCAGGCTTTCGCGGGCGCGGAGCGCTCGCCGGTACGGCGATGGTGCTGGCCCTTGCCGCCCTTTCGGGCTGTGGCGGCGGCAAGAGCGAATCGGGCAAGGGCAAGAATGGCGCCCAGCAGCAGACGCCGACCGTCGGCTTCGTGACGGTTCAGCCGACCAATGCGCCGATCGTCACCGAACTGGCCGCCCGCACCACTGCATTTGAGAGCTCGGACGTCCGCCCGCAGGTGACCGGCGTGATCCGCCGCCGCTTCTTTACCGAGGGCACGCTCGTCAAGCGCGGCCAGCCGCTCTACGAGATCGACCCCCGCCTCTATCGCGCCTCGGTGAACCAGGCCGCCGCCAATCTGCAGAGCGCACAGGCCAATGCCGAAGCGGCCCGCACCCTGGCCGACCGATACCGCCCGCTGGCGCAGATCGAGGCGATCTCGAAACAGGACTATACCAACGCCGTCGCCTCTGCGCGCCAGGCCACCGCGCAAGTGGCGCAGACCCGCGCCGCGCTGGACACCGCGCGCGTCAACCTGCAATTCACGACCGTGCCCGCCCCGATCACGGGCCGCATCGGCCGCTCGCTCTTCACGGTCGGCGCGCTGGTCAGTGCGGGCCAGACCGATCCGCTCGCCCAGATCCAGCGGCTCGACCCGATCTTCGTCGACATCCAGCAATCGGCGACCGACCTGCTGTCGCTCCGCCGCAGCCTGGCGGCGCGCGATGGCCTGATCCCCGCCAGCGCGCGCGTCACGCTGCGGTTGGAGGACGGCACCGATTACGGCCAGACCGGCACTGTCGAGTTTGCCGAAGCGGTGGTCGACCCGCAGACCGGCACCGTCACGCTGCGCGCCCGCTTCCCCAACCCGCAAGGGCTGCTGCTGCCGGGCATGTTCGTGCGCGCGCGCTTCGCCCAGGCGATCGACACCAGCGCCTATCTGGTCCCGCAACAGGCGATCGCGCGCGATGCGAAGGGCAATGCGACGCTGTTCGTCGTCGGCGCCGACGACAAGGTGCAGCAGAAGACGGTCAGGACCGAGCGGACGCAAGGCGCCTTCTGGGTCGTCACCGACGGCCTGAAGCCCGGCGACAGGATCGTGACCCAGGGCCTGAACAACCTCCGCCCCGGCCAGAGCGTGCGCGCGGTGCCCGCCAATAGCCCGCAAAAGGTCCAGCCCCCCTCGCCCGAGCAGATGAAGAAGATGCAAGCGGCCAAGGGCAAGGCGGGCTGACGGACCCATGCTCAGCCGCGTCTTCATCGATCGACCCATCTTCGCCTGGGTCCTTGCCATCATCGTCATGCTGGCGGGCGTCGGCGCGATCATGGGCCTGCCCATCGCGCAATATCCCGACGTCGCACCGCCCCAGGTGTCGATCCGCGCCACCTTCCCCGGCGCATCCGCCCAGACGCTGCAGAACTCGGTCACGCAGGTCATCGAACAGCAGCTGACCGGCATCGACGGGCTGCTCTATTTCCAGTCCTCCTCGTCCAGCCGTGGCCAGGTGACGATCACGGCGACCTTTGCCAAGGGCACCGACCCCGACATCGCGCAGGTGCAGGTCCAGAACCAGGTCCAGCAATCGGTCGCGCGCCTGCCGCAGCAGGTGCAGCAACAGGGTCTGGTCGTCCGCAAGTCGAACCCCGACTTCCTGTTGATCGCGGGCGTCTATGACGAGACGAACCGGATGACGAACCAGGACGTCTCCGACTATCTCGTCTCCAACCTCCAGGATCCGCTGGGCCGTATCCAGGGCGTCGGCGACACCAACGTCTTCGGTTCGCAATATGCGATGCGCATCTGGCTGAACCCGCAACAGCTGGCGTCCTATCAGCTGATGCCGTCGGACGTGATCACCGCGATCCAGAACCAGAATACCGAGGTTGCAGCCGGTGAAGTCGGCGGCACCCCCTCGCCCACGACCCAGATGCTGAACGCGACCGTCACCTCGCAGTCGCGGCTCCAGACGCCCGAGCAGTTCCGCGCGATCATCGTCAAGACGCTGAACAACGGCGCGACCGTCAAGCTGTCCGACGTCGCCCGCATCGAACTGGGCGCGGAAAGCTATGCCGCGGTCAGCCGGATCAACCAGCATCCCGGTGCCGGTATCGCCGTCCTGATGGCGCCGGGGGCCGACGCGCTGAAGACCGCCGAGCTGGTCAAGGCCGAGGTGGCCCGCGTCGCCAAAGGTTTCCCGCCGGGCCTGAAGGTCGCCTATGCCAACGACACGACGGCCTTCATCAAGCTGTCGATCGACGAAGTGGTCAAGACGCTGATCGAGGCGATCATCCTGGTCGTCATCGTCATGTTCGTCTTCCTGCAAAGCTGGCGCGCGACCCTGGTCCCGACGATCGCGGTGCCGGTCGTGCTGCTCGGCACCTTCGCCGTCTTCTATCTGGCCGGCTTCTCGATCAACACGCTGACCCTGTTCGGGCTGGTGCTGGCGATCGGTCTGCTGGTCGATGATGCGATCGTGGTCGTGGAGAATGTCGAGCGTCTGCTCGAGGAAAATCCCGACATGACGCCGCGCGAGGCGACGATCGAGTCGATGAACGAGATCAGCGTCGCGCTGATCGCCATCGCGCTCGTCCTGTCGGCGGTGTTCCTGCCCATGGCGTTCTTCGGCGGGTCGACCGGCGTCATCTATCGCCAGTTCTCGATCACCATCGTCTCGGCCATGGTCCTGTCGGTCGCGGTCGCGCTCGTCCTGAGCCCTGCGCTGACCGCCACACTGCTGAAGCAGAAGGCCAAGGAGCATGAGGAAGGCGCGTGGCTCGACCGCAAATTCCCGCGCGTCGCCCATGGCCTTCAGAGCGCGAAGGACGGGTTCAACCGTCGCTTCGACTGGACTGTGGAGAAATACACCTCGGCCGTGCGGACCGTGGTCGACCGCAAATGGCTGTTCCTGCTGATCTATGCGGGCGTCGTCGCGCTGCTCGCCGTGCTGTTCCTGCGCTTGCCTACCGGCTTCCTGCCGACCGAGGACCAGGGCGCGGCGATCATCCAGTTCCGCCTGCCTGCCGGCGCCACGCAGGCCCGCACCACGGAGGTGCAGCGCCAAGTCGAGCAATATTTCGCCCAGCATGAGTCCAAGAACGTCTCGGTGCTGCTGACGGTCGCGGGCGGCGGTGGCGGGGCCAGCGGCCAGAATACCGGCCAGGGCTTCATCAATTTCGTCGACTGGGCGGATCGCAAGGGCAAGGAGAATAGCGCGGACGCGATCACCGGCCGCGCCTCCGCCGCCTTCCGCGGGCTTCGCGACGCACAGGTCTTCGCGCTGGTCCCCCCCGCCATCCGGGGTCTGGGCCAGTCGGACGGCTTCACCATGGAGCTGCAGAACATCTCGGGCATGCCGCTCGAGAAGTTCGAGGCGATCCGCGACCAGCTGCTCGCCAAGGCCAATGCCGACCCGATGCTCGCTTCTGTCCGCCTCAGCGAACTGCCCGACATCGCCACGCTGCGCGTCGATCTGGACCAGCAGAAGCTGTCCGCGCTGGGCCTGACCCAGTCGCAGGTGAACTCGACCCTATCGACCGCCTGGGGCGGGCAATATGTCAACGACTTCATCGACCGGGGCCGGGTGAAGCGCGTCTATGTCCAGGGCGACGCCCCCTATCGCGGCGAGCCCGAGGACCTGAAGCAGTGGTTCGTGCGCGGGTCGAGCGGGCAGATGGCGCCCTTCTCGTCCTTCTCGACGATCAACTGGGGCGTGGCACCCACCACCCTGTCGCGGTTCAACGGCATCCCCTCCTATGAATTCCAGGGATCGGCCGCACCCGGCTACAGCTCGGGCGACGCGATGCAGCGGATGACCGAGCTGGCCGCGCAAATCCCCGGCACCTCGGTCGCCTGGGCGGGCCTGTCCTATCAGGAGCGGCTGTCGGGTGGGCAGGCGCCGATCCTCTATGGCCTGTCGATCCTGGTCGTGTTCCTGTGCCTGGCCGCGCTCTATGAAAGCTGGTCGATTCCCTTCGCGGTGCTGCTGATCATTCCGCTCGGCCTGATCGGTGCGGTCGCCTTCGTCACGCTGCGCGGGCTGACCAACGACGTCTATCTGCAGATCGGTCTGCTGACGACGATGGGGCTGGCGGCCAAGAACGCGATCCTGATGATCGAGTTCGCCGAACAGGCGGAGAAACAGGGCAAGCGCGTGATCGACGCCGCGCTGGAGGCCGCCAAGATCCGTCTGCGGCCGATCCTGATGACCAGCTTCGCCTTCATCTTCGGCGTGCTGCCGCTCGCCATCTCGACCGGCGCGGGCGCGAACAGCCGCATCGCGATCGGCACCGCCGTGATCGGCGGGATGCTGACCGCGACGGTGCTGGCGATCTTCTACATCCCGCTGTTCTTCGTGCTGGTCCGCCGGTCGGTCCGCAACGGCCTGGCCCGGTTGCGGGGCAAGCCGATGAGCGAACATGGCGCGGGGCATCGTCCCGCGACCGACACCCCGGAGGGGGAGAAGGCCTGATGCGTATCCTGTCCCCCCTCCCTGCCCTGCTGCTGAGCGCCACCGCGCTGTCGGGCTGTTCGCTGGCCCCGAAATATGAGCGGCCCGCGACGCCGGTGCCGCCTTCCTGGCCGGTCGGCGACGCCTATCTCCGCCAGTCGGAGGCGGCGCTGCCCACGGTGCGCTACAATGACATCTTCCGCGACGCGCGGTTGCAGCAACTGATCGCCCAGGCGCTGGTCAATAATCGCGACCTGCGGCTGGCGGCGGCGAACATCGCCTCGACCCGCGCCCAGTACCGGATCCAGCGCGGCAGCCTGTTCCCGCAGGTCGATGCCACCGGACGCTACAGCTATACCGATCGCGGCTCGGGCGGCGCGGGCAGCCAGGCGATCGGCAATGGCGGCACGGGCGTCGGAACGGGCGGCACGGGCACGGGTACGGGTACGGGAACCGGCACTGGAACGGGTGGTACCGGCACCGGCAATAGCGGCGGCGCCGTCACGACGAGCAGCGGCTCGGGTAGTGCCTGGTCGGTCAATCTGGGTACGACCGCCTTCGAACTCGATCTGTTCGGACGCATCCGCTCGCTGACCGGCGCGGCGCTCGACCGTTATTTCGCGACCGAGGCGGCGGCGCGCGCGACCCGGCTGACGCTGGTCGGCGACATCGCCGATGCCTGGCTGAACTATGGCGCGGACCAGAGCCTGCTCGCCATCGCGCAGCAGACCGCCGCCAGTGCCGAGCGCAGCGTCACCCTGACCCGCGCCCGGCTACAGGGCGGGATCGCGCCGCGCACCGATCTGCGTCAGGCCGAACAGGTGCTGGCGACCGCGCAGGCCGATCTGGCGCAGCAGAAGACGGCGGTCGCGCAGGACGTCAACGCGCTGCAACTGCTGGTGGGCGCGCCCATCGACACCGCGCTCCTGCCCCGCTCGATCGAGGAAGCCGCCCCCACCGTCGCGACGTTGCCCGCCGGGCTCGATTCGGGCATCCTGCTGCGCCGTCCGGACGTGGTGCAGGCCGAGTATCTGCTGCGCGCCGCCAATGGCCAGATCGGCGCGGCGCGCGCGGCCCTGTTCCCGCGCATCTCGCTGACCGGGCTGGTCGGTTTCGCCAGCACCGCGTTGTCCTCGCTCTTCTCGGGCGGCAGCTTCAACTATTCGGTCGCGCCATCGGTCAGCTATCCGATCTTCCAGGCGGGCGCTGGCGTGGCGAACGTCCAATATTCGCAGGCCCAGCGCGATGCCGCGCTCGCCACCTATGAAAAGACGATCCAGACCGCTTTCCAGGAAACCGCCGACGCCCTCGCGCGGCAAGGGACGATCGAGGATCAACTGGGCGCCAACCGGCGCTTCCTGACCGCCGCGACCGATACCTATCGCCTGACCGAGGCCAGCTATCGCGGCGGCATCACGCCGTTCCTGAATACGCTGGATGCGCAACGCTCGCTCTACACCGCCCAGCGCACGGTCATCGCGACCCAGCTGACCGCGGCGAGCAACCGCGTGACGCTGTACCGGGTGCTCGGCGGCGACTCGCTGCTGGAGGCGACGCCGAACGGCCCGGTGGCGCTCAGCCCCGCCGATTGAGGACAAGGCCGCCCTCACGCCTCTTTTCCACCAGGGTAGAGGCGTGAGGATGGTTCGGCCGTCAGTCCTGTGTCGGCCCGCGCGCCGCGCCGATCGCGTCGCGGCCGAACTGAACGATCATCTCGCCGATCTCGCGCGCCTGCGACATCGAACGATTGCCCTGTTCGCGCAGGAACTCGGTCTGGATGCGCATCACCTCGGACAGGTCGCGCGCCGAGGCCGCCTCGCGCATCGCGGAAAAGGCTTCGCGGGCATTCGTCTCGGCCTGGTCGAGCATCTTCAGGGTGACCGCCGATCCGCCTTCGGCCATCTTCTGGCCCGATGCCTGCATCGCCTCGCCCGCGCCCTTCATGCGGTCGGTGAAAGCGCCGGCGCCCATGTCGCCGCCGATCGCACCCGCGCCGCCGCCATTCCCGATGTCCTCGGCCATGTCCTTTATCTCCTGTCTGTCATCGTTCGGGTTGAACCAGCGGCCCGGCCGCGAGTTGCACGGGGTCCGTGCAAACCGGATCAAAGACGCTTGAAATAGCTTTGGAGTGCCGTCTCGGCCCTGGCGGTCGCGGACAGATACCCGCCTTCGTCCCGCGCGAGCCAGCCGCGTCGGATCAGCAGCGCGATCCAGCGCCGCCCGACCGTTCCGTCCGGCGCCAAGTCGGCGGCCTCCAATGCCCCCGCATCGTCGAGCTTGCCCGACATGTGAAAGACGGCCAGCGTGATCTCCCAGGCGGGATCGCCGAACAGATCGGCATCCTCGTCCGCCAGACGGCGTACGTCGCGGCGATGCTTCAGGATCATCGCGGCGCATTCCTGCGGCGTCGGCATACGCGGCGGACGCGGTACGGGCACGCCACCGACATCGCCCGAAATCGCCCGGATGCGCGCCTGTACGTCCGCCATGACGGTCGTGAAATGCGCAAAGCTGGCCCGATCGGCCTCGGGCCAGTGCAGCAGTCGAAGATCCGACATCATCGCATGCCCCGCCAGGAAAAGGTCCAGTCCGGGTCACGGCCATAACGGGCCAGACGCTGGCGATGGCGGATCACCCCGATCGCCAGGATGCTGACCATCGGATAGGCGATCTTGCCCTCCGCCATCCCGTACATCCACGGCACGAGCGTCGAATCGAAGCCCCGCACCCCGTGTATGCCGATGCCCAGAAGATGAAGCGCCGCCAGCCAGAGCGGCCAGAACCGGTTCGCCAGCATCGCGATCGTCAACAATCCGCTCATCAGGAAAATGTCGATGATCACCTCGCGCGGGTCCGTCGTCCGGAAATGGGTCGCCGGTTCGAAGGCCAGCAGGATCGTCGCCGCCGTCGCCGCCAGCAACAATATGGCCCCCCAGCGTTCGGGCCAGCCCCCCATCGTCAGGGCGTAAAGGCAGATCAGTCCCTGGACGGCGTTGAAGACATAGATGTGAGTCACGGCGTGCCCCGCAGCTTGGTGATCCGATAAGACACGCCGTGCATAAGCCGATCGGGGTCGATCAGGCCGCCGCGCGCAGGGGCATGGCGGTAATCGCTCCGGTCGCTTCCGGCGGCTTGGGATGGTTGTCGCCATATTCGTCGGCATCGAAGCCGATCGTCTTGCCGACCTTTTCCAGGATCCGGTGGCTCTGCACCGCATGGCCGCGGGCCTGGCCGATCGCCATCATCGCCTGGCTGAGCATTTCGAAGGCGTGCTGCCCGACCACGGCCGACAGCCGCGCCTCGACCCGGGCCCGCGGCAGCGCCATCGCCAGCTCGCCGGCGGTCGCAAACGCCACGTCCAATTCGTCTTCCAGCTTCCAGAGGAGCTTGGTCACCTGAAGAGCCGCTTCATGTTCCGTCGTCATTGCCTGCGCTCCTGATCGGGTCCATGCGCGCCCCCGGCGGCATGGATGATGGTCATCCGGCAAGGTGCGACAGCCGACCGATCACGCGGGTCATCACGTCGAGGCCCGTCGCCAACATGCCGAAGCCGATGGCGAGCGCAACCGCGATGGTCGGAACCCAGAACAGCCTTTCGGCCAGGTTCATGTCGTTATGGAGCTGTCCTTGCCGCCGGATCGGAAGGGGCAAGCGGGACGATACCTGGGCATGGCCGCCCTGCACCGCCCCGCCGACCGTACTCCCATCCGGTGCCATCGGAACTGGCATGGGCGGCGGTGGCGGGACCAGCCCCGTAAAATCGGGTATGATTTTATCGGGGGTCGGTTTCTCCGTGATTTCAATGCCCTGGTCATTTTCCAGGGCCTCGAACTCGGCCAGTGCCAGCGCCGCATCGCGTCGATTGCGCGCGCCGAGCAGGCGCACGGCCTCGGCCAGGTAACTGTCGACCGTCGATTTTCCCAAGCCCAGCTCGGTCGCGATTTCCTTCGAACCCTTGAGCGCCTTGACGCCATGCAGGCATTCACGATGACGGCGCGTGAGAAGGGCGAAGCGTTCGGGAGTCATTGTCTTTTCCGGCCGTGCCGGCGGATCCGTCCAGGCATGGGACGTGCATTAGCCGGGACAGGGCGCTCTCGCCAAGCGCTTCCATGTCCAATCCGGGCAGGACATCGGCCCAAAATATATAGCTAATCGACCTGAGCGATCAGTCGTGCCGATTCGGCACGTGAATGGCTTCAATCGAATCCAAAGCCTGCAGCAGATCGTCGAAGGCGGTGTCTTCGTTGACCGGAAAAGACCGTCGAAAACCTGAGCCCAGCACGTCGAGATCGCGCTGGGTCAACAGTCCGACCGCGACGATCGCATCGGGGCGCCGCGGAGAAGACGGCGTATGACGGGTCATCGCCGCCACCGTGCGGCATGGCGGATGGCCGCACGATCCGACGCTTCGGCGGTTGCCGTCGCCTTAGGCACATCGCACGCCGGAAATGCCGACAATCGCCCATCCGTTACGCCGTACATCGTGCGAACTCCATCCATGACGTCTGAACCCGTCATTCGTCATGCCTGTTCCACGCTTTTTCCACGGGTGCGACGGGATACCGGCCGATGGCCCCAAATGCCGTGTTTCCGCCCGCGCGGCCCTTCCCTGTCGGCCCACCCCTTGCTAAGGCCGCTCCCGTCTACCGGATTTATCCCCGGCGCGCCTGCTCGCGGCTGCATGCTGCCGTGTCCCCCGGGCGTGCTCGGCTCGACCAAGAAGGGACGCCCATGACTGCGATAGGCCAGGACAGCCTGAACACCCGCTCGACGCTCGACGTCGACGGCAAGACCTATGATTATTTCAGCCTCGCCAAGGCCTCCGAGCAGCTCGGCGACATCAGCCGCCTGCCCTTCTCGATGAAGGTGCTGCTGGAGAACCTGCTGCGCTTCGAGGACGGCAAGACCGTCACGCGCGAGGATATCCAGGCGATCGTCGACTGGCAGAAGACCCAGCGTTCGGACCGCGAGATCCAGTATCGCCCGGCCCGCGTGCTGATGCAGGACTTCACCGGCGTGCCGTGCGTGGTCGACCTCGCCGCGATGCGCGACGCGATCACCAAGCTGGGTGGCGACGCGGCCAAGATCAATCCGCAGGTTCCCGTCCACCTCGTCATCGACCACTCGGTCATGGTCGACGAGTTCGGCACGCCCAAGGCGTTCGAGGATAACGTCGACCTCGAGTACCAGCGCAACATGGAACGCTATGAGTTCCTGAAGTGGGGCTCGAAGGCGCTCGACAATTTCTCGGTGGTTCCGCCGGGCACCGGCATCTGCCACCAGGTGAACCTGGAATATATCGGCCAGGCCATCTGGTCCTCGACCGAAACCGGCGAGCATGCGACCGGCTCGGCCGCGATCGCGTATCCGGACACGCTGGTCGGCACCGACAGCCACACCACGATGATCAACGGCCTGGGCGTGCTCGGCTGGGGCGTCGGCGGGATCGAGGCGGAAGCCGCGATGCTCGGCCAGCCCGTGTCGATGCTGATCCCGGAAGTCGTCGGCTTCAAGCTGACCGGCAAGCTCCAGGAAGGCATCACTGCCACCGACCTGGTGCTGACCATCACCCAGATGCTGCGCGCCAAGGGCGTGGTCGGCCGCTTCGTCGAGTTCTACGGCCCCGGCCTGTCGTCGATGACGCTCGCCGACCGTGCGACGATCGCCAACATGGCGCCCGAATATGGCGCGACCTGCGGCTTCTTCCCGATCGACGACAAGACGCTCGACTATATGCGCCTGACCGCGCGTTCGGACGAGAATGTCGCCCTCGTTGAGGCCTATGCCAAGGCGAACGGCTTCTGGCGTCATGACGATGCCGCCGATCCCGTCTTCACCGACACCCTTGAGCTCGACATGTCGACGGTCGTCCCGTCGCTGGCAGGGCCGAAGCGTCCGCAGGACAAGGTCGTCCTCACCGAAGTCGACGACGTGTTCAACGCCGACCTCGCCAAGGTGTACAAGAAGGACGCGCCCGCCCGCGTCGCGGTCGACGATCGTGGCCATGACATTGGCGACGGCGACGTCGTGATCGCGGCGATCACTAGCTGCACCAACACCTCGAACCCGAGCGTGCTGGTCGCCGCCGGCCTGGTGGCGCGCAAGGCGAACGCGCTGGGCCTGAAGCCCAAGCCCTGGGTCAAGACCTCGCTCGCCCCCGGTTCGCAGGTCGTCACCGATTATCTCGACAAGGCGGGTCTGACCGCCGATCTCGACGCGATCGGTTTCAACCTGGTCGGCTATGGCTGCACCACCTGCATCGGCAATTCGGGTCCGCTCGCCGAGCCGATCTCGAAGGCGATCAACGGCAACGACATCGTCGCCGCCTCGGTCCTGTCGGGCAACCGCAACTTCGAGGGCCGCGTGTCGCCCGACGTGCGCGCCAACTTCCTCGCCTCGCCGCCGCTCGTGGTGGCCTATGCGCTGAAGGGCACCGTCACGCAGGATATGCGTGAGACGCCGATCGGCCAGGGCAAGGACGGCCAGGACGTCTATCTGAAGGACATCTGGCCCTCGAACGAGGAAGTCCGCACCCTGATGGACGCGAACATCGACGACGAGATGTTCCGTTCGCGCTATGGCAATGTCTATGCAGGCGACGCCAAGTGGTCGGCGATCGAGGTGACCGGTTCGGACACCTATGCCTGGCCGTCGGGCTCGACCTATGTCGCCAACCCGCCCTATTTCGAGGGCATGGAGATGACGCCAAAGCCCGTCACCGACATCATCGAGGCCAAGCCGCTCGCCATCCTGGGCGACTCGATCACCACCGACCACATCAGCCCGGCCGGTTCGATCAAGGCCGACAGCCCGGCAGGCATCTTCCTGCAGGAGCATCAGGTCGCCAAGAAGGACTTCAACTCCTATGGCGCGCGTCGCGGCAACCACGACGTGATGATGCGCGGCACCTTCGCCAATATCCGCATCAAGAACGAGATGGTGCCGGGCGTCGAAGGCGGCATGACCAAGTATGACGGCGAAGTGATGCCGATCTATGACGCCGCGATGCGTCACAAGGCCGACGGCACGCCGCTCGTCATCGTCGCGGGCAAGGAATATGGCACCGGTTCGTCGCGCGACTGGGCGGCGAAGGGCACCAACCTGCTCGGCGTGCGCGCGGTCATCACCGAGAGCTTCGAGCGTATCCACCGCTCGAACCTGGTCGGCATGGGCGTCCTGCCGCTGCAGTTCGCCGAGGGCGTGACCCGCGAGACGCTGAAGCTGGACGGCACCGAGACCTTCACCATCCAGGGCGTGGCGGGTCTCCGTCCGCGTCAGGATGTCGAAGTGATCCTGGCCCGCAAGGACGGCTCGACCGAGACCTTCCTGACCAAGTGCCGCATCGATACCGTCAACGAGCTGGAATATTTCCTGAACGGCGGCATCCTGCAGTACGTGCTGCGCAACCTGGCGGCGTAACAGCCCTCTGGATGCGAAAAGGCCCGTCCGGAGCGATCCGGGCGGGCCTTTTTCATGTGTAGGAGCTTGCCCCTCCACCACCCGGCTGTGCCGGGCGGTCCCCCTCCCCGTGCTTCGCACAGGGAGGAATGCGGACGCGCCAAATCCTCCCCAAGCTTGCTTGGGGAGGGGGATCGCCGCGAAGCGGTGGTGGAGGGGCCCTGCCCCGCCCTTTCCGTAATTAATCCGGCCGCTTCGCCTTACGCAGCGCGGTTTCGCGCTCCAGCCGGTCGAGCAAAGTCTCGATCGTCTCATTCTGCCGATCGGTCAGCGGCAGCGGTGCGCCACGCTCCGTGGGTTCGGGATCGTGCATCGGCGGCAGCGGCATGTGGCTCGGGCCTGGAGGCGGCGGGGTCTGCGGCGTGACCGGGCGGACCGGTTCGCGCGGGACCGACAGGATCGCGTCGGGATCGAAGGCGGCGAGCGGCATGTCCAGATCGGCGGGCAGCGTCCGTTCGACCGGTTCGTCGTCCTGCAGCGGTGGCGGCGCCCCGAGTTCGGTCGCATGGAGCGGACGACGCGGCGGCGCATCGGGATGGCGATCCGAGCGGCGGACGTTCGGCACATAATCCTCGGCCTCGTCCCGGCCCTGGGCGGCACGGCGGGCGAGCAACCCGCCCGGTCCCCAGAGGAGATAGGCAACGGCCCAGGCGACCGCACCGCCCCCGAAACCGGCCAGGGCGGCGAACAACAGCCGCGCCTTCAGCCCCAACGGAGGCTGGGCGGCCGCGAGCAGATCGGGCAGGCCCAACTGGACCACCAGGCTCTCCAGCCGCCAGTCGGGCGTGACCAGCGCCAGCAAAACCATGAACAAGCCGACCGCCCCGCCGATCCAGGCAGGCGCGAAGCGATGGGAAGAGGGCGTGGCGGTGAAAGTCATGGGCGTTTCGTCGCCGCCCCCTGTAGCAACCGATGGTAAACAGGTTCGTAACGGCGAATATTCGACGCCCAATTACGCTCGTTCTCAACAAAATGCCGCGCTGTAACGCGTCGCGCGTCCCAGATGTCCCGATCGGCGAGCAATCCCGCCAGCGCATCGGCCAGCGCGGCCGGGTCGTCGGGCGGAAACAGCGTGCCCGTCCGCCCGTCCTCGATCATCTCGCGGTGCCCGCCGACATCGGACGCGGCGACCAGCCGTCCCTGGGCCATCGCCTCCAGCGGCTTGAGCGGGGTGACGAGATCGGTCAGCCGCATCCGCTTGCGCGGATAGGCCAGGATGTCGACCAGGCTGTAATAGCGCTCCACCTCCTGATGCGGCACGCGCCCGACGAAATGGATCGCCGAGGCGACCGGCGAGGCCTCTGCCTGGGCGCGCAAGTCCGCCTCCATCGGGCCGCCGCCGACCAGCAACAGCCGAGCGCGGGGCCGCGCTGCCACCAGCCGGGGCATGGCGGCGATCAGGTCGTCCAGCCCTTCATAATCGTAAAAGCTGCCGATGAAGCCGATCACTTCGGCCCCCGCCAGCCCCCATTGCGCGGCCAGCGCCTCGTCGCGCGGCGCGGGCGTGCCGAACAGGGTCAGGTCGACACCGTTGGGCGACACCACGATCTTGTCGGCGGGCAGCCCGCGCGCGATCAGGTCGCTGCGAAGCCCTTCGCAAATGACCGCCACCGCATCGGCACGGCGGCAGGCCCAGCCTTCCAGCGCGCGCGTGGCGCGGTAACGAGCGCTCCCCTCGCGCCCCGTCCCGTTGCCGACCGCCGCATCTTCCCAAAAGGCGCGAATCTCATAGACCAGCTTCAGCCGGTGACGCCTGGCAACCGCCAGTCCGGCCAGCGCGTCGAGCACGGGCGAATGGGCGTGGAGGATATCCGGCCGGAATGCCTTCACCGCCCGGTCGATCGCCCGAATCTGCGCGGCCAGCCCGACCGCCTCGCCGACCACGCCGCGCTGGCCCGCGCCGCCGCTCTCGACTGGCGTGCGATAAAAGGTCAGGCCGTCGATCGTCTCCACCGCCGCGTCCCGCGGACCCTGGCGCGGTCCCGTCACCGCCGCCACCTCATGCCCCTGCCCCAGCTGCGCCTTCAGGATCGCGCGGGTGCGAAAGGTATAGCCGCTCTGCAAAGGCAGGCCATGGTCGAGGATATGCAGGATACGCATGACGTTGGACGTGCCATGCCAGCCCTTAACGCCGCGTCAACCGCCGGTTTATAAAGCATCATTCGGTATCGAGGCGCGTCAGCAGGAAAGGAAGAGGCGATGATCGACAGCTTTGCCCTTCTCCTGACCCACGGCCTGATGCTGATCGCCGCCTGGCGCCTGCTCGGCCGGCGCGATCTGGACGATGAGGATGCGGGCCGCCCCGCACCGGGCAAGAGGCGGCGCCCCGATGCGTGACCTGTTCCTGATCGGCTTCCTGTTCAGCCTGTTCGCCATGGGAACGCGGCGGCCGTTCCTGCTCGTCCTCGTCTATATCTATATCGACATCGTCTCGCCCCAGCGGCTGACCTATTATCTGCTGAACACGGTGCCCATCTCGCTGATCGCGGTGGTCGCGGCGGTGCTGGGCTGGGCGATGGTCGACAAGAAGACCGACAGCCGCTTCACCGCCCGGCAGGGGGCGATCCTGCTGCTGCTGATCTATTGCGCGATCACCACCTATTTCGGCGCCGATTTCCCGGCGGAGGCGGCGGACAAATGGAGCTGGGTGTGGAAGGCGCTGGCCTTTGCCGTCTTCCTGCCGCTGACGCTCCGCACCCGTCTGCGGCTGGAGTCGCTGCTGCTCTTCATGGTCCTGTCCCTCGCCTCGATCGTCATCGTCGGCGGGATCAAGACGCTGTTCAGCGGCGGCGGATATGGCGAACTGAACCTGATGGTGAGCAACAATACCGGGTTCTACGAAGGCAGCATCATCTCGGCGGTCGCGATTTCGGCGGTGCCGATCATCCTGTGGCTGATGAAGCATGGCACGATCTTCCCGCCAGACCGCCGCGTGCAGCTATTCTGCGCCGGGCTGATCGTCGCCTGCCTGCTGATCCCGGTCGGCACCTCGGCGCGGACGGGGTTGCTGTGCATCGGCCTGCTCGCGGTCCTGATGCTGCGCGACGTCAAGCGACGGATCCTCTACATCAGCGCGCTGGCGGTGGCGAGCATGGCGGTCGTGCCGCTGCTGCCATCCTCCTATACCAAGCGGATGGACACGATCCGCACCTATCAGGGCGACGAGTCCGCCTCGACCCGGCTGGCGGTGTGGAAATGGACGCTGGATTATGTCAGCTCCAATCCCTTTGGCGGCGGTTTTGCGGCCTATCTGCAGAATGATCTGCGCTTCGACGTGACCACGGTCGAGGGCACGGCGCACAATGCCAGCATCGAGAAAAAGGTCACGACCGACCGCGCCCGCGCCTATCATTCCAGCTATTTCGAGATGCTGGGCGAGCAGGGCTGGCCCGGCCTGTTCCTGTGGCTGGGCATCAACATCTCCGGGCTGATCCGGATGGAGGCGCTGCGTCGCAGGTACCGCAAGCCCGACGATCCGCTGCTCTGGGGCGGGCAGCTGGCCGGCGCGCTCCAACATGCACATCTGATCTATCTGCTGGGCGCGGCCTTTGTCGGGATCGCGTTCAACCCGTTCCTGTATCAGGTGATGGCCGCGCAGATCGGGCTCGACACCTATCTCGCCCGCCGCACGCGCGAGGCGCGGCAGAAGCCGCCCCCCGGCCGCCAGTCCGCGCGGCCGGGCGTCAGAATTTCCGCGCCGTCGGCGTGATCCCCGCGCCCAGGATATTGCCCCGGATCACCAGCGGCTCGCCCGCCCAGTTGCCGACGAAGACCGGCTTGTAATCGGCCCCGGGCGCCAGGCGCGCGCGGTTGTTCTCGACCACCAGGCCCGACGAGTCGTTCTTGGCCCCCTCCGGCGCGACGGTGATCAGCGTCGAATGATTGTCCTTGTCGCGGCCATCGACGAACTCGTTGCCCGCGATCCGCCCCTTCGCGCCGTTGGACAGGTCGATCATGTAATTGGTCGAATGGCCGTTGCTGTCGTCGAAGCTGCTGTCCAGCACCTCGACATAAGGGGCGCGCGTCTTGACATAATGGCCGCCCTGCCCGCGCTCGAAGCGGCACGCGACGACCCGCAGGCTCTTGTAGCGGCCCATATAGATGCTGTGAGCACCATAGCCTGTCGGGTCATGGCCCAGGCCCGAAAAGGTCGAATGGTCGACCACGACCGTGCCGTTGGGATCCTCCGCCGACAGGATGCCCGACTGGCTGTCGAGGAACATCGAATTGCTGACGACCAGCGGCCCCTTCTCGATACGGATGCCCGCGCCATTGCCGTCCCCGACCTCGATATGGCTGAAGACGATGCCCTCCACCTGCGCACCGCGCCCGCGCAGCACCAGCGCAGCCTTTCCTTCGCAGGCGATACGGGTGAAGATCACCTTGCCCGGCTCGGCGGCGACATAGTCGATACGCCCGCCATTCTGGACTGCGCATTCCCGGTAGATGCCCGGCGCGATGCGGATCGTGCCGTCGCCATCGCCGATCGCGCTGATCGCCTCCTGCAGCGTCGGAAAGCCGCGCCCGCCGACCGTGAAGGGCGCCGACGTGCCCTGGGCCAGCGCGGTCGCCGACATCGTGCCGAGGAGGAGAAGCGGAACCAGACGCATGGGGTCATCCTGAAAAAACAAGCGGGCGCCAGCATCCTGCCACGCAAGTCGGCCGGATGCGACGCCCGTAATCGTCCCGTGACGGGATACGATGCCCATTCCTCCCTGAGCTGTGCTTGGGGAGGGGGACCGCGCCCGCAGGGCGTGGTGGAGGGGCATGGCCGGTTCGTCCCGCCCCTCCACCATCGCTTGCGCGATGGTCCCCCTCCCCAAGCACAGCTTGGGGAGGAGTTAGGGGTTACGCCTCTTCGGTCTCTTCCTCGTCGGCCAGTTCGTCTTCCAGCGCGGTCAGGATTGCCTGGTTGAAGGCGGGGATGTCATCCGGCTTGCGGCTGGTGATCAGGTTGCCGTCGACCACGACCTCCTCGTCCACCACATCGGCGCCCGCATTGGACAGGTCGGTGCGGATCGAGGGATAGCTGGTCAGGCGGCGGCCATCGATCACGTCCGCCTCGGCCAGCAGCCAGGGGCCGTGGCAGATGGCGGCGACGATCTTGTCGTCCTCCATGAATTCGGTGACGATCTCGACCGCGCGCTCGTTCAGGCGCAGCTTGTCGGGGTTGCAGGTGCCGCCGGGGATGACGAGCGCATCGTAATCGTCGGTATCGACCTCGTCGACGGTCAGGTCGGGGGTCGCGGTCTCGGCCTTGTTGATGTCGCCTTCCATGCCCTGGATCGGGTCGGACTTGAGCGAGGCGAGCGTGACCTTCGCGCCCGCTTCCTCCAGCGCCTGGCGGGGCTTGAACAATTCGACGGTCTCGAAGCCGTCGGCGGCGAGCATCAGGACGCGTGCCTGGGAAAGATCGGCCATGATGGGATAACTCCTGTCGGGGGGTGCCTGGGGGGTGGCTCGTCCAGAACCCGCGACCGCATCGGCCGTTCCGGAACGAAGCGACCAGCGGCGCATTTGCAAGGACGACCCGAGAGAGAGCGATGGCCACCCGATTAGTCTATTGCGATGACAGCAAGCCCGGCATCACCCGGACCAAGGTCCGCGGCAAATGGGCCTATTGGACCGCCAAGGGCGAGCGGATCACCGATGCCGACGAAATCGACCGGCTGAACCGTATCGGCCTGCCCCCGGCTTACATGGACGCCTGGTTCTGCCCGCGCGCCAATGGCCATATCCAGGCGGTCGGCTGGGACGAGAAGGGGCGCAAGCAATATCGCTATCACGCCGATTTCCGCGAGGCACAGGACGCCGCCAAATATGAGCGTTGCGTGGAATTCGGTCACGCCCTGCCCATGCTGCGCAAGCGGGTGGAAGCCGATCTGAAGAAGCGCGGCCTGTGCAAGGAACGCGCGGTCGCCGCCGTCGTCCGATTGCTCGACAATGGCCACCTGCGCGTGGGGAACGAGGCCTATGCCGCCACCAACAAGAGTTTCGGCGCGACGACGCTGCGCAAGCGCCACGGTCAGGTGAAGGGTACGACGCTCCGCCTGCGCTACCGGGGCAAGTCGGGCAAGATGCGCGACCTGACCCTGACCGACCGTTCGCTCGCCAGCTTCGTCAAGCGCTGCCAGGATCTGGACGAACAGCATCTGTTCGCCTGGGTAGACGAGGAGGGCGAGGCGAACCCCGTCTCCTCCTCCGACGTCAACGCCTATATCCGCGAAGCGACGGGCTGCGATTTCACCGCCAAGCATTTCCGTACCTGGGCAGCCAGCGTCGCCGCGTTCGAGGCGCTGGCGCTGGCCGAAGCGGACCTCAGCCTGAAGGCGATGCTGGAGCCGGTGGTCGAAAAGCTGGGCAACACGCCTGCCATCGCGCGCAAATCCTATGTCCACCCCTCGCTGATCGCGCTCGTCAAGGACGGACAGACGGCATTTCGCAAGTCCCTGCGCCTGCCCCGCGCCCGCGCCGGGCTGTCCCGCGTCGAATGCGGGCTGATCGCATTTCTGGAGGCCGGAACCCCGGCCAGCAAGGCGGCCTGACCGCCCCGAATTCAAGGAGTCCCCATGGCGAATTCCTCGCCCAAGGCGCCGATCTTCGACGGCTCCCGCATCCCCGACCAGATCGGGGACATCGTCAACGCCACCTCTTGGTGGATACAGCATTATTGGCTGAAGGTGCTGATCGCGATCGGCTTCGGCGCGGTCATCGTGCTGGCGCTGCTCTGGGTGCGCAAGCTCGGCGACAAGCTTTGCAGCCGCCCGGGCTTCGCGGGCGGCTGGGGCGTGATCCTGGGCCATGCCATCGCGCGGACCAACCTGTTCTTCATCGTCACGCTCGCCGCGCAACTGGTCGCAGGCTATGCTGGCGCGCCGGGCGAGGTCGCCAAGACGATCAGCTTCCTGTTCACCATCGCCAGCGTGTTCCAGGCGGCGATCTGGGCCCGCGAGCTGATCCTGGGCACGATCGAGCATCGTACCCAGTCCGAACATTATTCGGGCGAGGCGTTGCTGTCCGCCATGGGGCTGATCCGGTTGCTGGTGACGGTCGTGCTATTCGCGATCGCGCTGGTGGTGGTGCTCGACAATCTGGGGGTGAACGTCACCGGCCTGGTCGCAGGTCTGGGCGTCGGCGGCATCGCCATCGGTCTGGCGGCGCAGGGCATCTTCGGCGACCTGTTCGCCGCGCTCGCGATCATCTTCGACCGGCCGTTCCGGCGCGGCGACAAGATCGCCTATGACAATACGACCGGCATCATCGAGGCGATCGGCCTGAAATCCACCCGCATCCGCGCCTTTACCGGCGAGTTGCGGATCATCTCGAACCGCCAGTTGCTCGACAAGGAAATCCAGAACCAGACGGTGCGCCAGCATGTCCGCATCTCGCTGATGATCGGCGTCGCCTATGAAACGCCGCCCGAAACGCTGGCGCGTATCCCCGCCCTGCTGACCGAGATCGTCGAGGGCGAAGGCGGCAAGGTTGCGCGCGCCGGGTTCGAGAGCTTCGGCGCGTCGAGCCTGGACTTCGCGCTACAGTTCGATGTGCCCGGCGACGACTGGGCGACCGCGCATGACCTGCGCAACCGGATGCTGGTCACGCTGATGAAGCGCTTCGCGGCCGAGAAGATTTCTATCCCCTATCCGACCCAGACGACCTACACTGCCGCGCCAGACGGGACGCTGGTGATGCCCTATCCGCAGGTCCAGCCGGTCGAGGTGCACCGGGCAAACTGATCCTCCCCTTTAAGGGGAGGTGGCAGTCCGAAGGACTGACGGAGGGGTGTCACGGCCAGCGGGGACACCCCTCCACCATGCTTCGCATGGTCCCCCTCCCCTTGCAGGGGAGGAACAGGTCGGATCAGATCCCGCCTTCATCCAGCGATAACAGCGTCGCATTCCCGCCCGCCGAGGTCGTGTCGACCGACACAGCCCGTTCCGCGCAGAAGCGGTACAGGTAATGCGGCCCGCCCGCCTTGGGCCCGGTGCCCGACAGCCCCTCGCCACCAAAGGGCTGGCTGCCCACCACCGCGCCGATCATCGAGCGGTTGATATAGAGATTGCCGACCGCCGCTTCCGCCTCGATCACCTCGCCAGCCCGCGCGATGCGGCTGTGCAGGCCCATGGTCAGGCCATAACCCTTGGCGTTCACCTTCGCGATCGTCTCGGAAAGGGTACCCGCTTCCCAGGTCGCGACATGCAGGATCGGGCCGAACCATTCCTGGGTCAGGTCCTCGACCCGGTCGAGCCGGATCAGCGTCGGCGGCACGAACAGACCTTCGGCGGGCGCGTCTAGTGTCTTGATCGTCTGCGTCACCATGTCCGCGCGGTACGCCATCAGCTTGTCATAGGCCGCCTGATCGATCACCGGCCCGACATCGGTCGCGGGATTGCCCGTGGCCCCGAGCACCAGCGTCTCCATCGCGCCCTTGAGCATCTCGATGACGTTGTCCGCGACATCCGCCTGCACGAGCAGCAGCCGCAGCGCCGAGCAACGCTGCCCTGCCGAGCGGAAGGACGAGGTGATGACGTCCGCGACCACCTGTTCGGGCAGAGCGGTCGAATCGACGATCATAGCGTTGATACCACCGGTCTCGGCGATCAGCGGCACGATCGGGCGGTCGTCATCCGCCACCAACGTGCGCGCGATCCGCTTGGCGGTGGCGGTGGAGCCGGTAAAGGCGACGCCCGCGATCCGGTGATCCTCGGTCAGTTTCTGGCCGACATCGGGCCCACCGACCGCGAGCAGCAGTGCGTCGCGCGGTACGCCCGCACGGTAGGCCAGTTCGACCGCAGCAGCCGCGATGGCGGGCGTCTGCGGCGCGGGCTTGGCGACGACGGTGTTGCCTGTGACGAGCGCCGCGACCGTCTGGCCCAGGAAGATCGCCAGCGGGAAGTTCCACGGCGCGACCGTCGCCCAGACGCCGCGCCCTTCCAGGTGCAGCGTGTTGCGCTCGCCCGTCGGCCCGGGCAGTTCGACAGACCCCAGCCGCGCCCGCGCCTGCTGCGCATAGTAACGGCAGAAATCGGCGGCTTCGCGGACCTCGCCGATCGCGTCGGGGATGGTCTTGAACGCCTCCTGCACCAGGATCGCCATCAGCCGCTCGCGATCCTGCTCCAGCAGGTCGGCCAGCTTTTCCAGCACGGAAGCGCGGGTGTCGAGCGGCGTCGCATTCCAGGCCGGGAAGGCCGCATGGGCGCGCGCGACCAGCGCGGCGACATCGGCGGTGGCGGCGACCGGCGTCACGGCAGGCACGTTCACCGCCTTCACCGTGGCGTCGAGCGTCGCGATGTCGCTCAGGTCGATGCCGGTCGAGTTGCGATGGCCCGGCGCGAACAGGTCGATGGGCAGCGGGATGCTCGGGTGCCGCGCGCCACCCACGGCGGCAATCTTGGCGACCGGATCGGCCAGGATCTCCGCCTCGGTCAGCCGTGCATCGGCGAGCTGATGCACGAAGCTGGAGTTCGCGCCATTCTCCAGCAGGCGGCGGACCAGATAGGCCAGCAGGTCGCGATGCCCGCCGACCGGCGCATAGATCCGGCACTTATGCCCCTGCTCGCGCACCAGCCGCTCATACAGGCCATCGCCCATGCCGTGCAGCCGCTGGAATTCGAAGTCGCGGGAATTGCCCGCCCATTCCAGGATGGTCGCAACGGTCAGCGCATTGTGGCTGGCGAAGGCGGGGCGGATATTCTCCGCCGCCAGCATGTCCTTGGCGACCGCCAGATAGGACACGTCGGTCGCCGCCTTGCGGGTGAAGAGCGGATAGTCGGCCAGCCCCTCGACCTGGGTACGCTTGATCTCGCTGTCCCAATAGGCGCCCTTGACCAGGCGGACGTTCATGATCCGGTCGAGGCCGTTCGCCCAGGCGATGACCGCGCGCGCGCGCTTGCCATAGGCCTGAACCGCCATGCCGAACCCGTCCCAGCCCTTCAGGGCAGGCAGCGCCGCGACGCCGCCGATGATGTCGAGGCTCATCTCCAGCCGCTCGGACTCCTCGGCATCGACGGTCAGCGCGATGCCCTTGTCGGCCGCCTGCCGCGCCAGTTGTGCCAGCATGTCGGTCAGCGCGGGCACGCACTCATAGGCGCGCGGCAGTTCGTAGCGCGGATGGAGCGCCGACAGCTTGACCGACACCGAATGCCCCGCCGCCGGGTCCGACCGCACCGCGTCGATCGCCTTCACATAAGCGTCAAAATAGCGCTCGGCATCCTCATGCGTCCGCGCCGCCTCGCCCAGCATGTCGAAGCTGGCGGTGAAGCCCTTGTTCTCAGGCTTCTTCATGCGCCGCATGGCCTCTTCGATGGTGCGGCCCATCACGAAGATCTCGCCCATCATCCGCATCGCGGCACCGACTGCCTGGCGCACGAACGGCTCGCCCGCGCGCGACAGAAGGCGCTTGAGCGGCCCCGCCTCGCCCTCACCCACCAGTGCGCGGCCGACGACCAGCCCCCAGGTGGCCGAGTTGACCAGCTTCGACGCCGACCGCCCGGTATGCGCGCGCCAGTCGGCCTCGCCCAGCTTGTCGGCGATCAGCAGGTCGGCAGTCTCGGGATCGGGCACGCGCAGGAACGCCTCGGCGAGACTCAGCAGCGCCACGCCCTCGGACGAATTGAGGCGGTATTCCTGGAGGAACTGGTTCACCCAGCCGCGATTCTGCGCCGCCCGCAAATCGGCGAGCAGGCCCGAGGCATGGCCCATGATCCGCTCGCGCATCTCCGGCGTCGCGGCGGCACGGTCGAGCAGCGGCTTCAGGACATCGGGCTCGGGCGCGCGGTACAGCGATTTCATGGTCTTGCGCGCGTCGGCGGTAACGGCAGAGGTCATAGGTCTTCAGGTCCGGTCGAGCGACCCGGCGCGCGGTAAGGCACTGGCGGGACGCATGGCTATGCTGTGATGGACCAGCGCTTAGCGGGAAATGCGGGGGATGGGTATCGTTTGATACGAGATGAGGCACGCTTCGCAATTGCCATCAGAATTGAAATTTTGACGTCGTTGGCGTATATGCCTCGCAGGCGAGGACATCCGCCTTTCTGTAGAGCCCCGGCTGTTGCAGCGGCCGGGGCTCAAATCCTTTGGGGCTCAGGTTGCAGCCCGAGCCCCGCCGGGCACCTTACCTGTTGCGAACGTCGATAATCTTCACGACCAAGGTCGCGAAGGCGATGACGATGCCCAGGATCAGGCACAGATCGGCTACGGACATCCGTGGTCCTTTCTGTAGATGACGGCGGAATTGCCGTCTCGAACGCCATAACAACATTGGTCAGCGGAATCCTGTCTGATAGTTAGAGCAGAACAGCGGAATTCCGCCGCAACCATCCCCGCCCCCGCATCGTTCTCCCGCCAAACCCCTGAAAGGAGAGCCGTGATGGCCGATGACAGCCCCCAGGAAATCGCCGCCAAGTTCCTCGACAAGCTGAAGAGCAGCCCGTTCGTCATGATCGGCCTGAACGACGGTCAGCATTCCGAGCCGATGACCGCGCAGATCGACGACGATCAGCCCAACACGCTGTTCTTCTTCGCCGGCCGCGACAACCGCATCGCGGGCGGTGGCGAGGCGATGGCGCAGTTCGTCGGCAAGGGGCATGACTTCTTCGCCTGCCTGGCGGGCCATGTCTCGAAGGACAACGACCCGGCCCAGATCGACAAGCTGTGGAGCAATCAGGTCGAGGCCTGGTTTCCGCAGGGCAAGTCGGACCCGAACCTGACGCTGCTGCGCTTCGACATCAATTCGGCCGAGCTGTGGGAAACCGACATCTCGCTGTCGGGCCGGGTGAAGATGCTGTTCGGCGGCACGATCCAGTCGGACGAGTCGTCCAGCCATGCGGTGGTCGGCTCGGTCGCATAAGCCGCGATCGGTGGAATGCGAAACGCCCGGAGGCCTAAGGGCTTCCGGGCGTTTTTCAATTTGCCCCGCCCCGTTCAGCCTGAGCGTAGTCGAAGGCCAAGGGAAACGGCTCGCCACACGCTTTTGGCTAAGGGCATCCCGTGGCCTTCGACTACGCTCAGGCTGAACGGAGGTTGGGGATGCCCCTTACCCGTTCGCCTTGATCCATTCCTCGACCACCGGCGCGATGCGGTTGCGCCACTTCGATCCGTTGAAGATGCCGTAATGGCCCACCTGCTCGGCCATGTAATAGCGCTTCTTCTCCTCCGGCAGATTGGTCGCCAGCGTCAGCGCGGCGCGCGTCTGGCCGAGGCCCGAAATATCGTCGCGCTCGCCCTCGATCGCCAGGATGCCGATATCGGTGATCGCGCCCGGATCGACCTGCTTGCCGTGATGCAGCATCTCGCCCTTGGGCAGGGCGTGACGCTGGAACACCAGTTCGACGGTCTGCAGGTAGAATTCCGCCGTCATGTCGCACACCGCGCGATATTCGTCATAGAATCGCTTGGTGGAGTCGGCGCTTTCGCCGTCGCCCTGGACCAGATGCTTGAACATCTCCCAGTGCGAAATCATGTGATTGCCCAGGTTCATCGACATGAACCCGGCCAACTGCAGGAAGCCGGGATAGACCCGCCGCCCGGCGCCCGGATAGGTCATGGGCACGGTGGCGATCGCATTCTGCTCGAACCAGGCATGAGGCCGCTCGGTCGCCAGCAGGTTGACCGCCGTCGGCGCCTCGCGCGTGTCGACCGGCCCGCCCATCAGCGTCAGGGTGCGCGGGGTGCAGGGATGCTTGTCCGCGCTCATGACGCAGGCCGCGACGTAACAGGGCACCGAAGGCTGACACACCGCCAGCATGTGCAGGCCGCCATGCGCAGCGTTCGGCCCGATCGCGGCCAGGAAGTCGCTCACGTAATCGACATAATCGTCGAAGGTGAACCGCCCGTCCGACAGCGGCACCAGCTTCGCGTCGCGCCAGTCGGTGATATAGACTTCGCAGGTCGGCAGCATCCGCTCGACGGTACCGCGCAGCAGCGTGGCATAATGGCCCGACATGGGCGCGACGATCAGCAGCTTGGGGCTGTCCTCCACGCCCTCGCGGTAGAAGCGCTTCAGCTGGCCGAAGGGCTTGCGGAGTACGATCTCTTCCTGGACCGGCACTTCGCGCCCGTCGATCACGGTCTTGGTCAGGCCGAAGGCGGGCTTGCCGCGGGGTGCGGCGGCATGGGCGAAGACCTCTAGCGCCGATCCCATGATCGAACCCCCGCCCAGATAGGCAAAGGGATTGGCCGGGTTCTGCAGCAGCCCCGCGCCGAAATTGGCCAGCGCGCTGGCGCCGGCCAGCATCGAGCGCTGCATTTCATAGGCGTCATACAACATCGTCGATTCCCCTGCGCTCCGTCGGAGGGAGCCCTGATGACCGCCGGTTTAGCATGAAACCGTTTGCGCATGATGACCATAATATGGCCGATCGGTCATAGAGTGCATCCATCGCCTGACGAAACGCACCAATGCGCCCAAACGATGCGTATCGGCCCCTCAAGCGCCGTTGAGCGCATGTCCGCACGCTGCTAGGTCCCCTGCCATCATGGCCAGACCCGCCGCCTCGTCGCAATCCACCCCCGTGCCCGCCAGCAAGCGCCTGAGCAACCTGAAGATGGTCTGGCGCTACACGCTGCGCTATCCGGCGCAGCTGGCGGCGGCGGCCGTCTCGCTGGCGGTCGCGGCGCTGGCCACCCTGTTCATCCCGCGCACCTTCCAGAAGGTGATCGACCATGGTTTCGGCAGCATCGCCGACACCGGCAATATCGCGCCCTATTTCCAGGGGCTGCTGGCCGTGGTGCTGGTCCTGGCGGTGGCGACGGCGTTCCGCTTCTATTTCGTGTCCTGGCTGGGCGAGCGGACCGTCGCCGACATCCGTATCGCGGTGCAGGCCAATCTGCTGCGCCTGGCGCCGCGTTATTTCGAGGAGAATCGCCCCTCCGAAATCGCCAGCCGGTTGACCGCCGATACTGCGATCATCGAACAGGTGGTCGGCTCGACCGTGTCGATCGCGCTGCGCAACACGGTGATCGGGATCGGCGGGACGATCTATCTCTTTGCGCTGTCGCCCAAGCTGACCCTGTCGCTGCTGGTCTGCATCCCGCTGATCGTCCTGCCCATCGTGCTGCTGGGTAAAAAGGTGCGCAGCTATTCGCGCGACAGCCAGGACCGGCTGGCCGATATCGGCGCGACCGCCGTGGAGACGCTGGGCGCGATGAAGGTCGTGCAGGCGTTCGGCCAGGAACGCCGCGAGGCCGAGCGGTTCGAACTGGCGGTCAGCAACGGCTTCGCCACCTCGCGCCGCCGCTTCCTGCTGCGCGCGATCATGACCGCGATGGTCATCGGGCTGTTCTTCGGCGGCCTCACCCTGCTCCTGTGGGAAGCGGTCGCGGATGTCGCCAGCGGGCGGCTGTCGGGCGGCTCGCTGACCGCGTTCGTGGTGACGGGGATGCTGGTCGCGGGCTCGTTCCAGGCGCTGACCGAGGTGTGGGGCGATATATTGCGCGCGTCGGGCGCGGCGCAGCGGCTGGCCGAACTGCTGGCGGAAGAGCCCGAGATCGCGCCGCCCCCCGCCCCGGCCGTGCTGCCGGTGATCCCGATGGGCGCGCTCCGGTTCGAGCATGTGGTCTTCCATTATCCGACCCGGCCCGAGGTTGCGGCGCTGAACGACTTTTCGCTCGATATCCGCCCCGGCGAGACGGTGGCGGTGGTCGGCCCCTCGGGCGCGGGCAAGTCGACGCTGTTCCAGCTCGCCGAGCGTTTCTATGACCCGCAAAGCGGCAGCATCTCGCTCGACGGCGTGTCGCTGCGCGACGCCGATCCGGCGGCGATCCGCTCGCGCATCGCGATGGTGCCGCAGGAGACGGTGATCTTCGGCGCCTCCGCGCGCGACAATCTGCGCTATGGCCGCTGGGAGGCCAGCGACGACGAACTCTGGGCCGCCGCCGAGGCCGCCAACGCCGCCGAGTTCCTGCGCACGCTGCCGCAGGGGTTGGACACCTTCCTGGGCGAAGGCGGAGCACGACTGTCCGGTGGGCAGCGCCAACGGATCACCATCGCCCGCGCGCTGCTGCGCGATGCGCCGATCCTGTTGCTCGACGAAGCGACGAGCGCGCTGGATGCCGAGAGCGAGCAACTGGTCCAGCAGGCGCTGGAGCGGTTGATGGCGAACCGCACGACGCTGGTCATCGCGCACCGGCTGGCGACCGTACGCGCCGCCGAGCGAATCGTGGTGATGGACGGCGGTCGGATCGTCGAGCAGGGGCGACATGCGGAGCTGATCGCGGGCGGCGGGCTGTATGCGCGGCTGGCCAGCCTGCAATTTCACGATTGATATAGCCGGTTTAGTACCAGTTCCGGGGTGACGGTTTCCCTTGGCCTTCGACTTCGCTCAGGCTGAACGAAGGTTGGGGTGACGCCCTTCCTACGCTCCGTTCAGCCTGAGCGAAGTTGAAGGCCACGCCTCCCTACCCACAAGCTCCTGAAATATAACCCGTAATCGTGCTTGCGGGTCGCCGCTCGCTCCCCTACCCTCCGACAATACCATTTCAATACCGGAGGCCAAGGATGATGCGGGCGGCAAACAGAGGAACGGGCATGGCCCTGGCAATGGCGCTGACGGCCATGGCCCCGGCGGTTGGGGCCGATACCATCACCCTGCCCGCGATCGTTCCCACCCCAGTCGCGATGACGCTGGGCGATGGCGCGATCCCGCTGGGCCGCCAGGTCACGCTGATCGTCGCCCCCGGCACCGAGCCCGAGACGGCCGCCCTGGTCCGCAACGTGCTGACCCAGGCCGGCATCACCGACATCGCAGTCGCCAAGCGCCTGCCCGCCGCGCTCGACCGGCCGACCATTGTGGTCGGCCCGGACAATGCCGGCCTGATCCGCGAGGCCCTGTCGCGCAGCAACGCCAGTCCCGACGACGCGCGCGAAGGCTATACGCTGACCGCCACCGCCTCGGGTACCGGCGGCCTCATCACGCTGGCCGGGCGTGACGCGGACGGGCTGTTCCACGGCGTCCAGACCTTGCGCCAGCTGCTGACACGCAAGACCATCCCCGCGCTGACCATCCGCGACCATCCCGCCATGCCGATCCGCGGCACGATCGAGGGCTTCTACGGCAAGCCCTGGTCGATGACCGACCGGACCAGGCATCTGGACTTTCTGGGCCAGATGAAGGCGAACACCTATGTCTACAGCCCGAAGGACGATCCCTTCGCGCGCGACAAGTGGCGCGATCCCTATCCCGCCGACACGCTGAGCGCACTGGGCACGCTCGCCGCGCGGGCGCGAGCCAATCATGTGAACTTCGTCTACGCCATCTCGCCGGGGCCGAGCATCTGCTTCTCCAATCCGGCGGACGAGCAGGCGCTGCTGCGCAAATTCGCGGCGCTGCGTGGGATCGGCGTGCATAGCTTCTATGTCGCGCTGGACGACATCGAGTATAAGAAATGGAATTGCGAGGCCGACCAGGCTGCGTTCGGCCCGTCGGGGGCGGAGGCTGCCGGGATCGCGCAATCGAAGCTGCTGAACGCGGTGCAGGCCGACCTGCTGAAGCAGGACCCCGCCGCGCAGCCGCTGATCATGGTGCCGACCGAATATTATGACGCCAAGGAAAGCCCCTATAAGGCGGCCCTGCGCACCCATCTGGACCCGCGCATCGTGGTGCAGTGGACGGGTACCGATGTCGTGCCGCCTGCCATCTCCATCCCCGATGCGAAGGCCGCGACCAAGGCGTTCGGGCGCAAGACGCTGCTCTGGGACAATTATCCGGTCAACGACTATGCCAGCTCGGCCGGGCGGCTGCTCCTCGCCCCCTATGCCAAGCGCGAGGCGGGGCTGTCATCCGAGCTGACCGGCATCCTGTCCAATCCGATGAACCAGGAAGCGCCCAGCCGCGTCGCGGTGACGGGGGTGCTGGCCTTCGGGTGGAACGACAAGGGCTATGACGCCGACCGCACCTGGCACTACGCCGCGCGCGATCTGGCGGGGAATGACGCGCGGGCGACGGCGGCGCTGCTCGAACTGTTCGACACCCAGCATCTCGCGCCAACGTTCGGCAGCCAGCCCTGGCAAGAACAGGCGCCCCGGCTGAAGGCGCTGCTCGACCATGTCCGCGAGGCGCTGGCCAATGGCGACGAGGGTGAACGCCGCGCTGCGCTGGCCGAACTCCATGCCAAGGCCGATGCCCTGGCCGATGCGCCCGATACGATCCGGGCCGGGGTGGTCGATCCGGCCTTTGCCGAACAGGCCGCCCCCTGGCTGGAGGCGATGCAGCTCTGGGGCCGCGCGCTGCAACAGACCGCCGCCGGGCTGGACGCCGCCGAGCAAGGCAATGCGGCGGCGGCGCGCTACTTCGCCGATGCCAAGCGGATCGCGGGTCAGGCCGCCGCCGTGCAGAGCATCAAGGGTGCGGTGCGCTTCGACGGACCGATCAAGATCGCAGACGGCGTGCTCGACCGGTTCATCGCCGACGCGCCCGGCCTGATCGCGGTTACGGCGAAACCGTAACCGTCCGGCTGGCGCGGCGGCCATCGGGGGTGCGGGTGCGAAGCTCGACCACCCCCGTCACCGCGACCGGGCCGGTATAGCGGGTCCAAGCAGCGCCGCCGGTCCGATATTCGATCGGCGTGCCCGCAAACTCGGCATTGGCCTCCAGCCTGCCGCCCAGGATTCGCGCGCCCGGCGGGGCGAGGCGATAGGTGACGCCCGCCCGGTCGAGCAGCCGCATCTGCACGCCCATCCGCCCCGCGAAATCCCGCCAGCCGGTGAGCAGCTTCGTCCGATCGACGCGCGGGTCGTTCGGCGCATAGCCGGTCCCTGCGGCATAGGCCGGCTCCCAGTCCGGCTTGCTCCACGCGCGCTCGGCCAGCGCGAGCAGGCGGGGGAACAGCATGTAATCGACCTGGCTGTCGCGCCGCACCGTCTCGCTCCACAATTGCGCCTGGATACCGGCGATGGCGCGGCCGGGCTGGAGCGGCACGCTGTCCGCAATCGCCTTGGGCTGGGCGAGGATATTGGGGATCAGCGCGGCATTGGCCGCCAGATTGCCCGGCATGAAGCCGAACACCTGGAAACTGTCCACCCCGCGCGAGGCCCAGTCATAGCCCGTCTCGTTCGGGTCGGCGGCATAGGGCATGTCGAAATAACCCAGATCGGGGATCGACAGCACCGTCTTCCACCCCAGATTGGCCTGGCCATGCGTCTCGGCCACCGCCCCGGCATGCAGGTTGCTCCAGATATTGGTCTGGACCTTTGCGGGCATCTTCGCCGGGTCGGTATGGCCCAGCCCGTCGCTCCAGGCGGCGACCGCGATGCCGCGCCTGGCGAGATCGGCGGAAATCCGCTCGATGAAATAGGCGCCGAGTTGCTTGGGTTGCAGCCCGGTCTTCGCCATCATCGCCTTGCAGGCGGGCGACTGGACCCAGGCCCCCGCCGTCTCGTCCGCGCCGATATGATAGGTGGTCAGCGGCACCCCCGCCGCCTTGTGGAGGCCGGCGATGCCGTCGATCACCGTGTCGATAAAGCGATAGGTGCTGTCGATGCAGACGTTCAGCGTGTTGTCGTCATAATGCTGGACGCTGGAATAGCGGGTGGTGTCGCCCGGCTCGACCAGCCGATAGCGCTCGGCGCCGGCACGGTCGCCCTTCGCCATCAGCCGGTCGTACCGCACCTCCATAGACCGGATCGCAGCGCGCGAATGGCCGGGCATGTCGAAGGAAGGGATGACCGCGATCTGCCGCGCCTTCGCCGCACGCAGGATGTCGGCATAATCGGCGGCGGTCAGATAGCCGTTGGTGGCTGCGTCCCTGGCCGGGTCGGCGCCGAGCTGGGGCGACAGGCAGGTCTTCTCGGTCAGTTCGGCACAGCGATAGGCGCCAACCTCGGTCAGTTCGGGCAGCGCCGCGATCTGCAACCGCCAGCCCTCGTCATCGCCCAGATGCAGGTGCAGCGTGTTGAGCTTATACGCCGCCATCTGCTCGATCAGCTTCAGGATCTCGGCCTTGCTGTGGAAATTGCGCGCCAGGTCGATATGCAGCCCACGAAAGCCGTAACGCGGCGCGTCCTCGACATGGAGCGGGCGCAGCGTCGTCCCCTCCGCCGCGATCTGCTGGGCGAGCGAACGCAGCGCATAGGAGGCGCCCGCCGCATCCGCCGCTTCGATGGCGACACCGCCCTTGCCGATGGTCAGGCGATACCCTTCCGGCGCGATGCCCGCCTGTTTGCGAATGGTCAGCGGCACCGTTCCGGTAGGAAGCGCGGCCAGGGCGGGCGCGATGGTCGCGCGGTCGATTCCGGTCGTCGTGATCGCCAAGCCCTTCGACAGATCGACCGGCGCACCGGCGGGCCGCGTTGCCAGCACCGGCCGGGGCAGGATCGCCCCATCGACCGGCGTCGCCGCGCCCCGCTCGGCATAGAGGTCGAAGGCGCGCTCGGGCGTCCGCCACACCGTTCGGTCATCCGCCGACACCCGTGCCAGCGCCGCCTCGTCGGTCATCGGGGCGACGAAGGGCAAGGTCTCCAGCCCCGTCTCCGGGTCGGTCCCCGTCCGCGTCGCGGCGATCACCCGAGGGGCCAGCCCCTCGGCGGCCAGGATCGCATTGGGCATGGCATGGTTGCGCGAGACATAGCTGCCCAGCCCGGTGATCTTCACATGATAGACCTGCCCCGGCTTCAGCCTGTGCCCGGCCTTCAGCGTCAGGACGTTCAGGTCGCCGTTGATCGTCCGGTTGTCGAACGTGTCGCTATCGGTGGACAGCACCGGATTGACGAAGCTGTAGCGGATTTCGACCGGCAGATCGGGTGCCCCCTCGGGCATGGTGATCGCAATATCGGATTCGAAACAGCGCGGCACCCCGGTCGGGCAGGATGCCGGGCGGTTGGTCAGGATGGTGAAGCGATAGCCCATCGTCGCGGCCAGCCGGTCCAGATCGGCCTGTGCCGCCGCCGCCGCCGCCAGGATCGCGGCCGAAGCCCATAAAGTCATCATGTTCTGCCCGTCCCGCTACGCCACACTGGTATTACATTGGATCATGACCTCAGTCTTCCTCCCCTGCAAGGGGAGGGGGACCAGCGAAGCTGGTGGAGGGGTGTAACCGGTCGTAATGGCGGCCTGCTCTCGCAAATGGTGACACCCCTCCGTCAGGGCTGCGCCCTGCCACCTCCCCTTCCAGGGGAGGAATAGAATGCTGGGGGTGACGCCGCCGCCCCTACCGCCTATCTCCACATCATGAAAAAAACCCAGCCGGGTCTGCCGACCCGTGAGCAGATCCTCGCCTTCATCGAACAGTCGGACCAGCCCGCTGGCAAGCGCGAGATCGCGCGGGCCTTTGGCCTCTCCGCGCAGGAGAAGATCGGGCTGAAGGCGCTGCTGAAGGACATGGCGGACGAAGGACTGATCAACAGCGCACCGGGCCGCGCCTTCCACAAGATGGGCGGGTTGCCCAAGGTGACGGTGCTGCGCGTCGTCGATGTCGATGACGGCGGCAATGTCTGGGGCCAGCCCGAGCGCTGGGAGGCGGACGGCATTCCCATTCCCCGCCTGCGCATCCGCGAACGCAAGCGCGGGTCGCTCGGCATCGGGCAGCGGGTGCTGGCGCGGACCGAGGAAGCGGGCGGCGGCTGGATCGCGCATGTCATGAAGACGATCGCCCCCGCCTCCGAACAGGTGCTGGGCGTGCTGCGCGAGGAGGCGGGGCGCTTCTGGCTGACATCCGTCGACAAGAAGGACCGGCGCGAGATGATGGTGTCGGACACCGGCGGCGCGGAAGCGGGCGACCTGGTGCTGGCCGAGAAGGCGGGCCGCCCGCCGCGTATCACCGCAAAGGTGGTCGAGCGGCTGGGCGATCCCTTCGCCCCGCGCAGCTTCTCGCTGATCGCGATCCACAAGTTCGAAATCCCCGACCGCTTCCAGCCCGAGACGCTGGAAGAGGCGGAGCGGGTCGCGCGCCAGCCCTTGGGCGACGACCGCGAAGACCTGCGCGACCTGCCGATCGTCGCGATCGACCCGGTCGATGCGCGCGACCATGACGACGCGGTCTGGGCCGCGCCCGACGACGATCCCGCCAATCCCGAGGGCTGGCGCGCCATCGTCGCGATCGCGGATGTCAGCTTCTATGTCCGCCCCGGCTCGGCGATCGACAAGGATGCGCGGCGGCGGGGAAACTCGGTCTATTTCCCCGACCGGGTGGTGCCGATGCTGCCCGAAATCCTGTCGGCGGATGTCTGTTCGTTGAAAGAGGGCGAGGACCGCGCCGCGCTCGCCTGTCATTTGCAGGTGACGAAGGACGGCAAGCTCAAGGGCTTCCGCTTCACCCGCGCGGTCGTGCGGCTGGCGGCGAACATCGCTTATGAGGATGCGCAGGCCGCGATCGACGGCGAACTGTCGCATCCGCTGACCGAGACGGCGCTGCGTCCCCTATGGGATTGCTGGGCGGCACTGGCCAAGGCACGCGATGCGCGCGAGCCGCTGGACCTCGACCTGCCCGAACGACGTGTGGTGCTCGACCAGAATGGCCGCATCCTGTCGGTCGCGCCGCGCGCGCGGTTGGATGCGCACCGGCTGATCGAGGATTACATGATCGCCGCCAACGTCGCCGCCGCCAAGGCGCTGGAGGCGAAGAAGGCCCCGGTCATGTACCGCGTCCATGAGGTGCCCAGCCGCACCAAGCTGGTCGCGCTGAAGGAGTATCTTGAAACCTTCGACATCCCCTTCGCCATGGGTCAGGTGATCCGCCCGGCGACCTTCAACCGGATCATCGACAAGATCGGCGACGCGGACTTCCGACCGCAGGTGATGGAGCAGATCCTGCGCTCGCAGACCCAGGCCTATTATGCGCCGGTCAATCAGGGGCATTTCGGCCTGTCGCTCGGCTCCTATGCGCACTTCACCTCGCCGATCCGGCGCTATGCCGACCTCGTCGTCCACCGGGCTTTGGTCGGCGCCTATAAGCTAGGCGAAGGCGGTCTGCTGCCCGAGGGCGAGGAGATGGAGCGGCTGGGCACCTCAATCAGCCAATATGAACGCCGCGCGATGGAGGCGGAGCGCGAGACGATCGACCGCTATGTCGCGGCCTATCTGTCCGAGCATGTCGGGCAGGTGGTGGAGACGCGGATCACCGGCGTCACCAATTTCGGCTTCTTCGCGACGGTCGACGGCGTGGGCGGGGACGGGCTGATGCCGATCCGCGATCTGGGCGGCGACTATTTCCATTATGACGAGGGCTCGCAGCAATTGCTGGGCGAGAAGAGCCGTGAAATCTACAAGCTGGGCCAGCGCCTGCCGCTGCGCCTGGCCGAGGCGAACCCGGTATCGGGGGCACTGCGCTTCGAGCTGCCCGACGGCAAGGGCGCCAAGCCCGAGCCGCGCCGGGTGCTGAAACGCCGCGGGCGGCCCGCGAACATCCGCCACAACGGCAAGCGGCGCTGACCCATTCCCCCCCTGCAAGGGGAGGTGGCGCGCGGAGCGCGACGTAGGGGTGTCCCGTTATCGATAGGGGGACACCCCTCCACCACCGCTTCGCGGCGGTCCCCCTCCCCTTACAGGGGAGGAAAAGACGGGATCGCTCCCCTGCCCCCATGCGTACCCTCCCCATAGGAGAATACACATGGGCAATATGGTGGATGGCGTCTGGCACGCCGACGGGCTGTTCAAGTCGGACGAGAAGGGCAGCTTCAAACGCCCCGATTCCGGTTTTCGCGACTGGGTGACGGCGGACGGCGCACCCGGCCCGGACGGCCAGCCCGGCCACCGGGCCGAGCCGGGGCGCTATCACCTCTATGTCTCCTATGCCTGCCCCTGGGCGCATCGGACGCTGATCCTGCGTGCGCTCAAAGGGCTGGACGCGATGATCGACGTGTCGGTGGTCGACCCGGTGATGCGCGAAAATGGCTGGACCTTCGCCACGACGCATGGCGGCACCGGCGATCCGCTGCACGGCGCGGACTATCTGTGGCAACTCTATGCCCGTGCCCGCGACGGCTATAGCGGCAAGGTCACGGTGCCGGTGCTGTGGGACAAGGCGCGCAATACGATCGTCAGCAACGAGTCGGCCGAGATCATCCGCATGTTGAACAGCGCCTTTGACGGGTCGGGCGCGCTGGAGGGCGACTATTATCCCGCCGGACTCCGCGACGAGATCGATGCCGTGAACGCCGCCGTCTATGACCGGGTGAATAACGGCGTCTATAAATGCGGCTTCGCCAAGACGCAGGCGGCGTATGACGATGCGGTCGGCCCGTTATTCGCCGAGCTGGACCGGCTGGAGGAACGGCTAAACGGCCGCGACTGGCTGGTCGGGGACCGGATGACCGAGGCGGATATTCGGCTGTTCACCACGCTGGTCCGCTTCGACGCGGTCTATCACGGGCATTTCAAATGCAATCTGCGGCGGCTGCAGGATTATCCGGCGCTGGAGGCTCTGCTGGAGCGGATGCTGGCGATCCCGGCCATCGCGGACACGGTGCATCTGGATCATATCAAGACGCATTATTATGCCAGCCATCGCGAGCTGAACCCGACCGGGATCGTGCCCGCCGGGCCGGTTTTGCCCTGGGCGGGATTGGTGCGGGCATAATAAGCCCCTCCTCCCGGAGGGGGGAGGGGTTTGGGGAGGGGGTTTCGCCGCGAGCAATGCTCTCGGTGAGACCTCCTGCCCTCCCCCCAGCCCCCTCCCGCTTGCGGGAGGGGGAGTTCCCTCTCAATACGCCCGGCCGATCAACACCCGCTCTACCGCCGCGCGGCCGGTGAAGATGCACGGCCCATCGTCACACCCGGTCTGCCCCATCGGCGCGTTGCGGATGGTGAGCTTCAGGCCCTTCAGCTTCTCGACCACCTGCTCGAGCTCTTCGCCGGTCGGCTTGGCCCAGCGGACATCGACCCAGCCGGGGTTCTTTACGCCGTCCGCGAAATGCGCCTCGACGCCCGCCCAGTCGTCGACCGGCACGATCTGCGCCTTCAGCCGCTCGGCCGACTGGCGGTGGAGTTCGCCCTGGATGTCGGCCAGCAGCGCCTCGACGCCCGACACGAAATCACCGCGCGGCTGCACGACCGAATCGAGCTTGCCGTCCTCGCGGTACAGCCGGTCGCGGCGGATGACCGAGACGTTGCCGCCCGCCATATCGCGGCCGCCGACTTCGATGACGACGGGCGCGCCCTTCTTGACCCAGCCCCAGCGCTTGGTCGCGGCCTTTTGCGCCCGCGCATCGACCATCGCGCGGATCGGCTCGCCCAGCGCCGTCCCGCCGGCCAATTCCTTTTGCAGGTCGCGGCAATAGGCGAGCAGCGCCTCATCCTCGGGCTGGTCGCGCAGCATCGGCACGATCACCACCTGCCACGGCGCGACCTTGGGCGGTACGCGCATCCCGTCATCGTCGCCATGCACCATGATCATCGCGCCGATGGTGCGCGTCGTCATGCCCCAGCTGGTCGTCTGCGCATAATCCAGCCCGCCCTCGGCATTCTGGAAGCGGATATTCTGCGCCTTAGCGAAATTATCGCCCAGGAAGTGGCTGGTCGCGGTCTGCAGCGCCTTGCCGTCCTGCATCATCGCCTCGATCGAATAGGTCGAGACAGCGCCCGGAAAGCGCTCATTCTCGGGCTTCTCGCCCGCGATCACATGAACGCCCAGGCAGTCCTCGGCGAAGCTGCGATAGACCTCCAGCATCTGCAGCGTTTCGGCCCGCGCCTCGTCGACCGTGGCATGGGCGGTATGCCCCTCCTGCCACAGGAATTCGGCGGTGCGCAGGAACATGCGGGTGCGCATTTCCCAGCGGACGACGTTCGCCCACTGGTTGATGAGCACCGGCAGGTCGCGCCACGACTGGACCCAGCGGGCAAAGGCGGTGCCGATCACCGTCTCCGAGGTGGGGCGGACGACCAAAGGCTCTTCCAGCTTCGCCTCGGGATCGGGGACCAGCCCGCCCTTGCCGTCCGCGATCAGCCGGTGATGCGTGACGACCGCCATTTCCTTGGCGAAGCCGTCGACATGCTCGGCCTCCTTCTCGAAATAGCTGAGCGGGATGAAGAGTGGGAAATAGCAATTCTCATGCCCCGTCGCCTTGATGCGATCGTCGAGCAACCGCTGGATCCGCTCCCAGATGCCGTAACCCCAGGGGCGGATGACCATGCAGCCACGGACGCCCGATTCCTCGGCCAGATCGCCCTCGGCGATGACGGACTGATACCAGGCGGAGAAATCCGCGTCGCGGGTGACGGGCAGAGCGTGCTTCATGCCCGCCCGATAGCGGCAAAGGGGGCCATTCGCCAAGGGGGCGACGCGTCCGGGGTTTCGCCTCGCCTCATCAGGGGTTAGGGGCAGGCGCATGACCGGCGACCGCGTGCTCAAGGGCATCGGCCTGCGCCTGATCGCCATCTTCTTCCTGTCGACCATGTCGGCGCTCATCAAGCTGGCGGAATCGCGCGGGGCGACCCTGTTCGAAACCATGTTCTGGCGACAGGCCTGCGCGCTGCCGGTCGTCCTGGGTTTCGTGATGGCGGGCCCCGGACTGGGTTCGCTGCGGACCAGCCGGTTCAAGGGCCATCTGGCGCGGTCGATGGTCGGGCTGATCGGCATGGTCTTCACCTTCGGCGCGGTGCTGTTGCTGCCACTGGCCGAGGCGACGACGTTCCAGTTCACCGTACCGATCTTCGCCACGTTGCTGGGGGCGCTGGTGCTGGGCGAGAAGACCGGAATCCAGCGCTGGAGCGCGGTGCTGATCGGCTTTGTCGGCGTGCTGATCGTGGTGCGGCCGGGGGCGAGCGACATGTCGCTGCTGGGTGCGGGCGTGGGGTTGCTGGCCGCGTTGTTCGTCGCGATCGTCGCCATCCTGCTACGCCAGTTGCGCGACGAGCCTGCGGGGACGACGGTCTTCTACTTCTCGACGCTGACCCTGCCCTTCATCGCGATCCCTTACGCCTTTCAGATCCAGGGGCATGACTGGGGCACCTGGGCGATCCTGGGGTCGATCGGGCTGGTCGGCGGCTTCGGCCAGATCGCGCTGACCGGGGCGTCACGGCTGGCGCCGGTCGCGGCGGTGGTGCCGATGGACTATTCGGGGCTGATCTGGGCGACCGTCTATGGCTGGCTGATCTTCGGGGTGCTGCCCGCCTCGACCACCTGGATGGGTGCGCCGATCATCATCGCCAGCGGCTTGTTCATCGTGTGGCGCGAGCAGAGGCTGGGCAAGCAGCAGACGATCACGGCCGCGCCGGAGGATTGATTCCGGATAATTCCTCCCCTGGAAGGGGAGGTGGCAGGCCGAAGGCCTGACGGAGGGGTGTGACGCTATCGAGAGGGAGACACCCCTCCGACGCGCTCCGCGCGCCACCTCCCCTTACAGGGGAGGAATTTCAGCGCACGTCCCACCGCGTCGGCGCATTTTCCTGCCACCCGGCCCGGTGGAGCAGCGGGGTGTCGTCGTCCCACTCCGCATGGCCCAGGCACAGATAGGCCGTGAACGCCCAGTCCTCCGGCACCGCGAACAGCCGCTCCATGGCGGCGGGGTCCAAGATCGACACCATCCCCATGCCCAGATTGGCCGCCCGTGCCGCCAGCCATAGCGTATGGATCGCCATCGCGGTCGACTGGCGCAGCGTCTCCGGCATGGTGCGGCGGCCAAGGCCATGGCCTTCCGCCGGATCGACATGGGTGAAGACCGCCAGTTGCACGGGCGCGGCGTCGAGTCCGGCGAGCTTGAGCGCGCGGTAGGCGGCCGCCTGTTCGTCGGCATAGTCGGCCGCCGCTTCTTCGTCACAACGCTGGAAATCCGCCTGGACCGCTGCACGCAGGCCAGGGTCCTCCACCCGGATCACCCGCCAGGGCCGCGCATTGCCGACCGACGGCGCCAGCGCCATCGCCTCGGCCAGCCGCGCCAGCACCGCCTCGTTGATCGGATCGGTGCGGAAGTGCCGCACATCCCGACGCCAGCGCAGGATCGTCTCCAGCGTATCGGCCTGGTTCGCGTCAAAGCGCATGGTCGTCCCTTTTCCGGCCCGGAGCATCCCGTCGCGCTTGTGCGTTGCAGCACCCGGCTTCAATCGATTTATCTGTCATGAAAGGGAGACCAAGCGGCTGTGAGCGAACGGAAATTGATGCTGCTCGGCTGGATCGCGACCGCCACGGCGGTGGCCATGTACCTGTCCTATATCGACCAGATCCAGCTGAACCTAGCGGGCCATAAGGGCTCCACCATCCAGCCGCTGGCGACGATGGTGAATTGCGCGCTCTGGGTCGCCTATGGCTTCCTGCGCGAGAAGCGGGACTGGCCGATCGTCTTCGCCAATGCGCCCGGCGTGATCCTGGGCGGGATTTCGTTGTTCACGGCGCTTTGATCGGACAACTTCCCTCACCCTTCCCTCTCCCATTGGGAGAGGGAAGGGTGAGGGAAGCTATGCGATCAAGCCGCCTTGTCCTTCCACACCAGCACCGGCTTGCGCGCGGCGAGCGTCTCGTCAAGGCGCGCGCGCGGCGCGAAGTGCGGCGCGGTCTTGAGCGACGGGTCGCCCGCCTTGGCCCGCTCCGCCACCGACGCCAGCGCGCCGATGAACTGATCGAGCGCGGCCTTGGATTCGGTCTCGGTCGGCTCGACTAGCATCGCGCCGTGGACGACCAGCGGGAAATACATGGTCATCGGGTGGAAGCCTTCGTCGATCAGCGCCTTGGCGACGTCGATCGTCGAGAAGCCCTCGGCCAGCCCTTCGTCCGAGAAGATGGCTTCGTGCATGCACGGGCCGCTCTTGGCGAACGGCGCGTCCAGCGTATTCTCCAGCGAGCGCAGGATATAGTTGGCGTTGAGCACCGCATCCTCGGCGACCTGGCGCAGGCCGTCCGCACCGTGGCTGAGGATATAGGTCAGCGCGCGGGTGAACATGCCCATCTGACCGTGGAAGGCAACCATGCGACCGAAGCTGTCGGCGTGATGGTCGTCGGCATTTTCCTCCTCGACCAGGCGGAAGCCCTCGCCCGTCTTCTCGACGAAAGGCAGCGGCGCGAACGGCGTCAGCGCTTCGGAGAACACCACCGGCCCCGAACCCGGCCCGCCGCCGCCATGCGGGGTCGAGAAGGTCTTGTGCAGGTTGATGTGCATCGCATCGACGCCCAGATCGCCCGGACGCACGCGGCCGACGATCGCGTTGAAGTTCGCGCCGTCGCAATAGACATAGCCGCCGGCGGCATGGACCGCGTCGGAAATGTCTTTCAGGTCCCGCTCGAACAGGCCGCAGGTGTTCGGGTTGGTGATCATCACGCCCGCCACGTCCGGCCCCAGCCGCGCCTTCAGCGCGCCTGTGTCGACACGCCCCTCGGCGGCGGCGGGGATGTTCTCGACCGAGAAGCCCGCGAACGCCGCCGTCGCCGGGTTGGTGCCGTGCGCCGATTCGGGGACCAGGATCACCTTGCGATGACCCTCGCCCCGCTTCTCCAGCGCCGCCTTGATCGCCAGGATGCCGCACAGCTCGCCATGCGCGCCCGCCTTGGGGCTCATCGCCACCGAGGTCATGCCGGTCAGCGTGACCAGCCAGTGCGCCAGCTGGTGGATGACCTCCAGTGCGCCCTGCACCGTGTCGACGGGCTGGAGCGGGTGGACGTCGCTGAAACCGGGCAGACGCGCCATCTTCTCGTTCAGGCGCGGATTATGCTTCATCGTGCACGAGCCGAGCGGGAACAGGCCCAGGTCGATCGCGTAGTTCTGACGCGACAGGCGGGTGTAATGGCGCACCGTCTCCGGCTCCGACAGGCCCGGCAGGCCGATCGCGCTCTTACGCGACAGGTCGCCCAGCCGCGAACCCGCGACATCGCCCTCGGCGAAATCGACGCCGGTCGTCTCAGAATCGCCGATCTCGAAGATCAGCGCCTCTTCCAGCATCAGCGCGCGGTTACCGGTGAAGGTCGCAGGCACGTCGCCGTCCTTGGCCTCGGGGCTCGTGGGCTTCCAGCCGCTCTGGTTGATCGTCATGCCAGCACCTCCTCGAGAGCCTTGGCAAGCGTCTCGATATCCTCCGCCGTCACCGTTTCGGTGACCGCCACCACCAGTCCGTTCGCGAGTGCGTCCTCGCCCGGATAGAGCCGACCGAGCGACACGCCCGCCAGCACGCCGCGCTCGGCGAGTGTCCGTACGATCGGACGCGCCTCGCGGCCGAGATCCAGCGTGAACTCGTTGAAGAACACGCCGTTGACCAGCTTGACGCCCGGCACCTTCGCCAGACGATCCGCCGCGCGGCAGGCATTGGCATGGTTGATCCCCGCCATCCGGCGCAGACCCGCCTCGCCCAGCAGCGTCATGTGGATCGAGAAGGCGAGCGCACACAGCCCCGAATTGGTGCAGATGTTCGAGGTCGCCTTTTCGCGGCGGATATGCTGCTCGCGGGTCGACAGCGTCAGCACGAAGCCGCGCTTGCCGTCCGCATCCACCGTCTCGCCACAGAAGCGGCCCGGCATCTGGCGGATATATTTATCCTTGCAGCCCATCAGGCCCACATAAGGACCGCCGAACTGAAGCCCGACGCCCAGCGACTGGCCTTCGCCCACCACAATGTCGGCGTCCATCTCGCCGGGTGCGCGGATCGCGCCCAGCGCGACCGGTTCGGTCACGACCGCGATCAGCAGCGCCTTCTTGGCGTGGCAGGCCTCGGCCAGCGGGGTCAGGTCGGCGATGCGGCCGAGAATGTCGGGGTATTGGACGACGACGCAGGACGTGTCGCCGTCGATCGCCGCGATCATCTGGTCGAGATCGGTCTCGGCGGTCAGGACGGGCCTGCCGGTCTCCAGCGTGTCGCCGGTGTACTTCGCCATCGTCTTGGCGACCGAGACATAATGCGGGTGCAGGCCCGAGGAAAGGATCGCCTTGGACTTCTTGGTGATGCGCCGCGCCATGCCGATCGCTTCCCAGCAGGCGGTCGAGCCGTCATACATGGAGGCGTTGGCGACATCGGTGCCGAGCAGACGCGCCACCTGCGTCTGGAACTCGAACAGCATCTGCAGCGTGCCCTGCGCGATTTCCGGCTGATAGGGCGTGTAGGCGGTCAGGAACTCGCCGCGCTGGATCAGGTGATCGACGCTGGCGGGGACATGATGGCGATAGGCACCGCACCCCAGGAAGAAGGGCACGTCGCCCGCGACCATGTTCTTGCGCGCGAGCGCGGTCATGTGCCGCTCGACCGCCAGTTCGGAGGCGTGGTTGGGCAGCCCTTCAATGGGGCCGGACAGGCGGGCGGCTTCGGGCACGTCGACGAACAGGTCGTCGACCGAGCCCGCGCCGATGACCGAGAGCATCTCGGCCCGGTCGGAAGAGGTAAGGGGCAGGTAGCGCATGCGTTCCATTTCTCCGCCCCTCACCCCGAAAACCTCGCGGATCGAGGGGTCATCGCTTTGCCCGCCCCGGAGAGGACGGGAGGCATCGGGCAGCCGCCCGAATGGGGGAGGATGACGCCCCTCCCCCAAGGCGTCGGATTACAGCTTGGCGACGAACGCGGCGTAGGCGGTTTCGTCCATCAGGCCTTCCAGCTCCGAGGCGTCGGACAGGGTGATCTTGAAGAACCAGCCCTCGCCTTCCGGATCGGTGTTGACCAGGCCCGGCTCGTCGCTGAGTTGAGCATTGCCCTCGATCACGGTGCCCGACACGGGCGCGTAGACGTCCGACGCGGCCTTGACCGACTCGACCACGGCGGCCTCGTCGCCCTTGGACAGTTCGCGGCCTTCCTCGGGGACGTCGACGAACACGATGTCGCCCAGCGCGCCCTGCGCATAATCGGAGATGCCGACCGTGCCGACATCACCGTCGACGTCGATCCACTCATGATCTTCGGTGAAATAGCGGCTCATGGTCACTTGGCTCCTGAACGAACGTAACGATGGGGGACGAACGGCATCGCCGTGACGGTGGCGTCATGGGTCTTGCCGCGCTGAAGAAGTTTGACGATCGTGCCGGGCGTCGCCAGCTCGGTCGGCACATAGGCCATGGCGATCGGCGCCCCCATCGAGGGGGCAAAGCCGCCGCTGGTCACGCGGCCGATGACCGAACCGTCCTCGGCCACCACCGACGCGCCTTCGCGCACCGGCTGGCGGCCCGCGACGGTCAGGCCGACGCGCTTCACGGCGGGGCCGTTCTCGCGTTCGGCGAGGATACGCTCGGCGCCCAGGAAGTCGGCCGCCTCGCGACGCTTCTTGGCGAGTGCGAAGCCCAGATCGGCCATCACCGGCGTCGTCTCGGGATCGAGGTCATGGCCATAGAGCGGCAGCCCCGCCTCCAGGCGCAGCGAGTCGCGCGCGCCCAGGCCGATCGGCTTCACTTCCGCCTGCTCGCACAGCAGATCGGCGAACGCGGCGGCGTGCTCGGCGGGGATCGAAATTTCGTAACCGTCCTCGCCGGTATAGCCCGAGCGGCTGATCCACAGCGGCACGTCGTTCCAGACGAAGTCGGCGGCGGTCATGAACACCAAAGCCTCGACGCCGGGCACGATCCGCGACAGCGCATCGACCGCCTTCGGACCCTGGAGCGCCAGCAGCGCCTGCTCGTCGAGCAGGTTCAGCGTCGCATCGTCGGGGATGAAGTCGAGCAGATAGGCGATGTCGTCATACTTCGTCGCGCCGTTGACGACCATGTAGAGCTCGTCCGCGCCGTCGAGGGAGCGCTTCGTCACCATCAGGTCGTCGAGGATACCGCCCTCTTCGTTGAGCAGCAGCGAGTAGCGGTTCTTGCGATCGCCGAGCCCAGCGATGTCGCCCGGCAGCACCTTTTCCAGCGCGGTGACGACGGGACCGAGGCCGTTCTCGCCGGTGAAGACCACCTGGCCCATATGGCTGACGTCGAACAGCCCGGCCGACTCGCGGGTCCACAGATGCTCGGCCATGATGCCTTCATACTGGACCGGCATCTCATATCCGGCGAACGGGACCATCCGCCCGCCGCGCGCGCGATGCCATGCGTCCAGCGGCAGTGTCTGGATGATCTCCTGACCCTCGGGGGCGTCTTCTACGTTCAGGTCGGTTGCGTCGCTCACGGGGCCGGTCTCCGTCAAAAGGGTGTCGGCTAGGGACGCGTGTGTCCTTACCCGATCCGATCCCCCTCTGTCACGGAACCTGAGAGCTTTCGCCGGAATTTCCGGCTTACCCCTTCGGTGGCGCCCAAGGCCTAAGGCCGGGCACGCTTTCCAGAGTGTCGATGGCGATCACGCGGTCCCATTTGCCTGAGAGATTCCGGGGTGGTTGCTCCTTCGGCGGCCGGGTTTTCGTCACCTGAAAGGCGAACCCGGCGCTCTCCCGCGCGCGCCTATGTCGGACATGTCCGGCATCGACGCCGCGCCCTCTGCCGGTCGGGTGCGCCCAAGTCAATCGGGGAACGGCGGCGGTGCGGGGAAAGATGTGGAAAGCGGAGGCCTGCCCCTCCACCACTCGCTTCGCGAGCGGTCCCCCTCCCCATCACAGATGGGGAGGATTGTGTCCTGCCCATTCCTCCCCAAGCGCGCTTGGGGAGGGGGACCGCGCCCGCAGGGCGTGGTGGAGGGGCGGCAACGCCGCGAAATTACCGAGTCGCGTTGTACCGCAACTGCGCATCGGTCAGCTGGAAGCCGACCAGCGCCTCAAAGGTCGCGCTCGCCACCGCCTGGCGGACATCGGGCTGGGTCAGCGGATCGACCGCCGCGTCTTCGTCACCGGCCTTGCGACGGCGGGTCAGCTTTTCGCGCACCTCGTCGGACAGGGTCGCCGCCGAGCGGGCGATGGTGGCCGAGGCCTCGCCCGCCACCTGGCCGCGCGCCTGGCCCGCGTCGAAATGCACGTTCACGCGGCTGACGCGCTTGGCGACCACATTGGTGCCGCCGCGCACGATCGCGATATAATAGGGCAGCACCACGTCGCGCGCGGCGCTGGTATCGGTGCGCCGTGCCTCGACGTTGAAGCTGACCGTCGTGACGATGTCCGCCCCCGAATCCGCGCAACTGCCGCGGACATTGGTCATGTTGGCGACCAGATCGATCGACCCTTCATCGGTCGCGCCTGGCGTCTTGAACAGGGTGATGTCGCCGGTCCCCGCCGCGACGCCCACCACCGGGCAGGCCGAGCGGACGGCGGTGATGCCGCCCGAGGCGTCGATCTCGCCGGTACGGGCGCAACCGCCCAGGACGAGCGCAAGGGCGACGGGAGCGAGAAACGATGCTTTCACAGGTCGAAACGCCTATTCTGGGTGCCGAAGCAGGATGCCGGTTTGGTCGCCAGCATAGGAACCGGGTTGGACGCGCGCAAGCAATGGCGTAGAGCCGCATCCATGACCCCATCTCAGACCGACGCCATGAAGCCGCCGCTCGACCTGTTGATCGCCGCCCCGCGCGGTTTCTGCGCCGGCGTCGACCGCGCCATCCGCATCGTGGAGCTGGCGCTCGAAAAGCATGGCGCCCCCGTCTATGTCCGGCACGAAATCGTCCACAACAAATTCGTCGTCGACAGCCTGAAGGCCAAGGGCGCGATCTTCGTCGAGGAACTCAACGAGGTGCCGCCGCACGCGCATGTCGTCTTCTCCGCCCACGGCGTGCCCAAGTCGGTGCCTGCGGATGCCGAGAGCCGGGGTCTCGACTATCTCGACGCGACCTGCCCGCTGGTGTCCAAGGTCCATCGCCAGGCCGAACGGCTGGTCGAAATGGGCCGTCACATCGTCTTCATCGGCCATGCAGGCCACCCCGAGGTCATCGGAACCTTCGGCCAGGTGCCGCAAGGCTCGATGTCGCTGGTCGAGACGGTCGCGGATGTCGAAGCATTCATGCCCGCCGATCCCGAGAACCTTGCCTTCCTGACCCAGACCACTTTGTCGGTCGACGACACCCATGCGATGGTCGAGGCGCTGCAGCAGCGTTTCCCCTCCATCCTGGCGCCGCGCGGCGAGGATATCTGCTACGCCACCTCCAACCGCCAGGCCGCCGTCAAGGCGATCGCCGCCGAGTGCGACGCGGTGCTGGTGATCGGTGCGCCCAACTCCTCCAACTCGCTGCGTCTGGTCGAAGTGGCCGAGCGCGCGGGCAAGCGCGCGCAACTGATCCAGCGCGCCGCCGATCTCGACTGGGCGTTCCTGGACGGGGTGAAGACCCTGGGCCTGACCGCCGGGGCCTCCGCGCCCGAGCTGCTGGTGCGCGAGCTGGTCGATCGCCTGTCCGAACGCTTCACCGTTTCCGAGCGCGAGGAAGAGACGACGCGCGAGACCATCGCCTTCAAGCTGCCGCGCGGCCTGGAAGCGGCCGCCTGAACCATGGCCGTCTATACGCAGGTTTCGGCCGAGGCGCTGTCGGCGTTTCTGGCACGCTATGACGTGGGCGAGCTGATCTCCGCCAAGGGGATCGCCGAGGGCGTCGAGAACAGCAACTATCTGGTCGACACCACGACCGCGCGCTTCATCCTGACCTTGTACGAAAAGCGCGTGGCGGCGGGCGACCTGCCCTTCTTCCTCGCGCTGCTGGATCATCTCGCCGCCAAGGGTCTGGCCGTGCCGCCCGCGATCAAGGACCGGCAGGGCGTCGAGATTCAGGAACTGGCGGGCCGCCCCGCCTGCCTGATCCAGTTCCTGACCGGCGTGTCGCTCTCGCACCCCACCCCGGCCCAGGCGCTGGCGGCGGCGGATGCGATGGGCGCGATGCACCGCGCGGTCGCCGACTTCCCACTGAACCGTCCCAATTCAATGGGTCATGCCAGCTGGCACCCGCTGTTCGCGCAATGCGGGGGCGATCTCGACCGGATCCAGCCGGGCCTGCACGATGCGATGGGCGCGGCGCTGGATTCGGTTCTCGACGGCTGGGACGGCCAGGCGCTCGATTCCTGCGTCATCCATGCCGACCTGTTTCCCGACAATGTGCTGGTGCTGGGCGACGCGGTCACGGGCCTGATCGACTTCTATTTCGCCTGCACCGATTTCCGCGTCTACGACCTTGCGGTCATGCACTCGGCCTGGAGCTTCGACGCGGCCGGCGAGACCTATGCGCCCGAAATCGGCGCGGCGCTGGTCGAGGGGTATGAGCGCCACTTCCCGCTGTCCGACACCGAGCGCGCGGCGTTCGCGAAGCTGGCCATGGGCGCCTGCCTCCGCTTCGCGCTGTCGCGAGCCTGGGACTGGCTGAACACCCCCGCCGACGCGCTGGTGACGCGTAAGGATCCGCTCGCTTATTGGCGGCGCTACCTCGCCTATCGCGACGGGAAAGCGGGACTGTGACCCCGGTCGAGATCGCCACCGATGGCGCGTGCAAGGGCAATCCCGGCCCCGGTGGGTGGGGCGCGCTGATCCGTTCGGGCACGCATGAGAAGGAATTGTCGGGCGGCGAGGTGCTGACCACCAACAACCGCATGGAGCTGATGGCCGCGATCGAGGCGCTGAACGCGCTCAAGCGCCCCTGCGCCGTCACGCTGTCGACCGACAGCCGCTATGTGATGGACGGCCTGACCAAGTGGATCCATGGCTGGAAGCGCAACGGCTGGAAGACGGCGGACAAGAAGCCGGTCAAGAATGCCGAACTCTGGCAGGCGCTGCTGGAGGCCGCATCGCGGCACCAGATCGAATGGAAATGGGTAAAGGGCCATGCGGGCCACCCCGACAATGAACGCGCCGACAAGCTGGCCTGCGCGGCGGCGGAGACGTTTCGGAAATAAGAAGCGGGGTTCATCCGATCGCCACACGATCCCGGCTATGACGCGTCGGAGGGAATAAGGGGGAAACGTCCTGCTGATCGCCGCCGTCATCGCGACCGCCCTTGGAATGGCCGCTCCGGGCGAGACTCCCGCCGCACCGCAGCCATCGCCGCAGCTACAGTCGCTGGTTCGATCGCCGGGCTATCTGGGCAATATCCAGCGCCTGTTCGCCGCCCTGCCGACCGACGTGTTCCAGCGTTGCCCGGACCTGGTCGCACCGGCATCGGCCGCCTCCGTCCTGACCCCTGTGACCTTCGCGCCGGATGGCTATCCCGTATCGGGCACCTGGCGGCAGAGCTTTCCCGTCCGGGGATGCGGCAACGACACGACGATCAACATCTTCTTCCAGGCGCAACCGGACGAGAAGATCGCCAGCATCGTCGCGGTGCCGGGCGACACCCGCGCGAACCTGACGCTGCAACGCGACGCGCTGCGCTATGCTTGGCTCGGGGCCAAGGCGGTCGCACCGGATTGCACGACGCCCCATGCCCGCCACACGCGCTATGACGGCGTGGTGGATACCGCGCGCAAGGCCTGGCGCGAGACATGGATCATCGCCGCCTGTGGTCGGAATGTGGCGGTGCCGATCACCTTCACGCCCGATGCGACGGGCACGACGATCAGCGCGCAGATGCCCAGGCCGATCGGCTGAGCGCCGCTTATTCCGGTTCGTGAACCGGGGCGCCCGGCCCGTTCTTCAGCACCGACTCGATCGCGTTGCGGGCCCCGGCCTTGCTGGAATAGCCCTCGGTCCACCAGATGAGTTCGCTGTTGTAGCGGAACTTGGCGACATATTCGCCGGCCTTGTTCTTCTCGATCGCAAAGCTGTGGGCCATGATGATCTCTCCTAAATAAGGCGCTTATCCTGTATCAGGAAATCGCCCCGCGCGATAGCGGTCCGCATCGACGCCGTGAGGCATGTCCCCTTCGCCCAGCAACAAGGCCGCCGCCATCGCCGCCGCGGCGGGCGCGGTCTGGATGCCGAAGCCGCCCTGCCCTGCGCACCAGAAAAAGCCCGGCACCTTCGCATCGAAGCCATAGACCGGGGCGCGGTCGGGCGCGAAGCTGCGCAGCCCGGCCCAGCGGCGCTCGACCGCCTCGACCCGCCAGTCGACCACCTTTTCCAGCCGGTCGATGGCGACCGCCACGTCCCATTCCTCCGGCGCGATGTCGCACGGGAGGCTGGGGCTCTCGTCATGCGGGGTCAGCCAGAGCCGCCCGCCCGCCTCGGGCTTGAAATAGAAGCCGCCAGCCAGGTCGACGACATGCGGCAGACCGTCGGGTGCGGGCGGATCGGTGCGCAACTGCACCATGGTCCGGCGATAGGGGGTGATGCCGATCGGCGCGACGCCGGCCAGCGCCGCCACCTGATCGGCCCAGGCACCCGCCGCATCGACCAGCACCCGCGCCGCGACCGGACCGGCACGCGTGTCCAAACGCCAAACACCGCCTCGGCGCGTGGCCGATAACAGGGCCGCGTCGGTCATCACCCCCGCGCCCGAGGCCTTGGCCGCCGCGAGGTAATCGGCATGGACCGCCGCGACGTCGATATAGGCGCAGCTCGGCTCCCACACGCCGTGCACCCAGTCGGCGCGCAGGCCGGGGACATAGGCCGCCGGATCGACCCTCGACAGGTCCACGCCCGACCCCGCAAAGTCGTGCAACAGACGCTCGGCCAGCGTCCCATCCCCTGTCCGTCCGATATGCAGCGAGCCCAGCGGCGTGAGATAGCCGCCATCGCGCAGGACCGGGCCGGAAGCGGTGGTCAGCGGCTGCACCGCGGGGCCGCCATAGGTTTCCGACCAGAAGGCGGCCGAGCGCCCGGTCGCATGGCGGCCGGGCATATCCTCCGCCTCGATCAGCACGACCCTTGCCCGCGCACCGATCGCAGCGGCAAGGCTCGCGCCCGCCATGCCTGCGCCGACGATGGCGACGTCATGGATCACGCGGCCAACCCGTCCAGAAAGCCGTCGATCGCCGCCAGCGCGCGCAGCCGCACCGGGTCCACCTCGCGCAGCAGTTCGTGCGCCGCCTCTGGCCCGAACCGCTCGACCTTCGCGCCGATCCGCGTGGCGACGGCGGCGGCGGCGCACGGATCGACCAGCCGGTCGGCCTCGGCGATCAGCATCAGCGTCGACAGGCTCACCCGGTCCAGCCGGGGATCGCGCAGCAGCGCGCGGGTCGAGCGCATCGCGGACTCGAGCCAGCCCCAGCTCGGCGGCCCCAAGGCCAGTTCGGGGGCCTGCGCATACCAAAAGGCCTCATCCTCGAACCGCGCGACGTCATGGGTCAGGTTGCGCTGGCGCGTATGGTGGCCGGGCCCCTCCTTGGCTTCCCAGATGCCGCGCTCCGCCCGGCCGAGCAGGGTCATCAGGCGGATGATGACCGCACCCAGCCATGGACCGGTCGGCAGTCTCAGTCCCAGCATCGGCGCGACCAGCACCAGTCCATCCGGATCGGCCGCGCCCTCCACGACCGCGCGCAGGGCCAGATGCCCACCCATCGAATGGCCGATCAGGACATGGGGCAGGTTCCCCGTGCCGTCCGCACGCCATTCCCGCCAGAAGCTGCGTAGATCCTCGACCAGTCCCGAGAAATTGCCGCCATGCCCGACATGCCGATCGGCGAGCAGCCGGCCCGATCCCCCCTGCCCGCGCCAGTCGAACGCGGTGACGCTCCACCCCCGCCCGACCAGATGGGCGAAGACCTCCAGATATTTCTCGATCACATCGGCGCGACCGGTCTGGAACAGCAGGCGGCCGACCGGTCGTTCCGCCGGCCAGTCGAACCGCCGATGGTCCCATCCGTCGGGCGCTTGCCAGCGCGACAGCGTGGCCCCGGCGGGAAAGGTGCGGCGAAGGGTCAGGCTGTCGATCATCCATGTTCCGGTTACGGTTTCGAAAGCCCCGCCGTCTAGGGACTTGTGCCATGGACTGGACCATATTGCGCATCGCGCTGATCGTCGCGCTCGTCCTGCTGCTCCTGTCGGCGGGGATCGAGGATGCGCGCACCCGCGAGATCGCCGACCGCAAGAACATCGCCATCGCGCTGATCGCGCCGCTGTGGTGGTGGGCCAGCGGCCTGCCGGTCTGGCCGGACATGGTGGTGCGGATCGCGGTCGCGGCGGGCGCCTTCCTGCTGTTCGCCCAGGCCTTTCGCATCGGCATGATGGGCGGCGGCGACGTGAAGATGATCGCCGCGATCGCCCTGTGGCTGCCCCCCGCGCTGCTGATGCAGATGATGCTGGTCATGTCGATCGCGGGCGGCGCGGTGACGCTGGCCATGATGGTCGACCACCGCCTGCGCCATGCCCCAGCAGGAGAAGCCGAAAACGGGATCGAGGTGCCGTACGGCGTCGCCATCGCCATCGCCGCGCTGGTTATCCTGCGGGAACCGATATTTAACCCATTCCCTCATACTTAACCGCGGATTGGCCAGGCAAAGGGCTTGGCGGCAAGGCCGAAGAACGCAGGATGGACAGTCGCAAAGTTTTACTGCTGGTCGGGGCTCTGCTGATCGCAGGGGTCACCGCCCTATTCGCCCGGACGATCACGTCGGGCAGTAGCGCACCCCAGGCCCAGGCCGCCGCCATCGCCACGCCGGCCGAACCGCAGCAGACGGAGGTGCTGGTCGCCACCCGCACCCTGCCGGTGGGCACCATCATCGAACCCACCGCCCTGAAATTCCAGCCCTGGCCCAAGGACATGGTCGCCGGCGCCTATTATCTGAAGGGCCAGGCCGACGTCACCAAGCTGCAGGGCACCGTCCTGCGCTATGCCGTCACGGCGGGCCAGCCGCTGACGCAGGGCGCGGTCGTGCGTCCGGGCGACCGGGGCTTCCTGGCCGCCGCACTGACGCCGGGGATGCGCGCGGTAACGGTGCCGGTGTCCGCGCAGACGGCCGTTGCGGGCTTCGTCTTTCCGGGCGATCGCATCGACGTCGTCCTGACCCAGGATGTGGCGGGCGGCGGCGACGGCCCCCCGCTGAAGGTGTCGGAGACGATCCTGCGCAACGTCCGCGTGCTGGCCACCGACCAGCGCACCGACAACCAGGCGGGCGACGACGGCAAGACGCCGGTCCACACCTTCACCACCGTCACGGTCGAGGCGACGCCCAAGATAGCGGAACAGCTTGCCGTCGCGCAGACCGTCGGCACCCTGTCGCTGTCGCTGCGCGCCCTGGCCGAGCGGTCCGACGACATGGCGCGCCTGGCCTCGGGCGACGATAGCGGCACGATCGCCCAGCCGGTGATGGACCGCGCCTCCTATGTCACCGGCGGCGACGTCTCGCGCTACCAGCGGCGGACCGTACCCGGCCGCGCGCAGACCAGCGGGCCGGATCAGGGCACGCCGGGCATGACCGGCCCGAGCCAGCCCATGGCCGCCGCTCCCGGCCAGACCGCCGCCATCCAGGGCCCGGCCGTCCGCGTCGCGCGCGGCAACGCCACCACCGTCACACCCGTGGGGGCCCGGAATTGACCCACGCCCTGACCCACGAATCGAGGATGTCGATGCGATCCGTCCTGTCGGGCACTGCCCGCGCTTCGGCGTTCGCGCTGGTGCTCGCGCCCCTGATCCTGGCGCCCGGCCGTGCCGTCGCCGCGCCGCTGGCCTCCGCCGTGGAACCGGGCGATGCACCGTCCGCCCGCGACGGCTCCGGCGCGCTGGAGATCAACACCGGCCGCGCCCGGCTGATCACCCTGCCCCGGCCGATGACCGACCTGTTCGTCGCCGATGACAGCATCGCCGACGTCCAGGTGCGCTCGCCCACCCAGCTCTATATCTTCGGCAAGAAGCCCGGCGAGACGACGGTCTCGGCGACCGGGCGGGGCGGCGCGGTGGTCTATGCCACGACCGTGCGGATCGGGAACAATCTCGATTCGATCGGCCGGATGCTGAAGCTGGCCATGCCCGAGGCGACGATCACCGCCACGCCGATGAACGGCCTGATCCTGCTGACCGGCACGGTCGCCGCCCCCGACGACGCGGCGGAGGCCGAACGGCTGGTCCAGGCCTATGTCGGCAAGGACACCAAGATCATCAGCCGGTTGCGCACCGCGACCCCGCTCCAGGTCAATCTGCAGGTCCGCATCGCCGAGGTGAACCGCAGCTATGTCAAGCAGATCGGCGTCAATCTGCTCAACCGCGACAATAGCGGCGGCTTCCTGTTCGGCATCTCGTCGGGGCGCAGCGCCGGGACGATCGGCGATGTGACCAACCCGGCCGGAGCGGTGACGGGCACCCAATATACCTTCACGCCCGGGCTGCAGCATACGACGCTGGGCCTGGGTGGCCGGGTCCTGGGCATGGACCTGCTCGGCGCGATCGACCTGGGCGAGACGCTGGGCCAGGTGTCGACGCTGGCCAATCCCAACCTGACCGCCCTGTCGGGCGAAACCGCCACCTTCCTGGCGGGCGGCGAGATCCCGATCCCGCTGGCCAGCGGCTTCGGCGCGGTGTCGGTCGAATATAAGCAATATGGCGTCAGCCTGTCCTATACGCCGACGGTGCTGGCCGATGGCCGCATCTCGCTGCGCGTCCGGCCGGAAGTGTCGCAAATCTCGTCGGTCGGCGCGGTCCAGATCAACGGGACGTCGATCCCCGCCCTCACCACCCGCCGCGCCGAGACGACGCTGGAGCTGGGTTCGGGCCAGAGCATGATGATCGGCGGCCTGCTGTCCAACACGCGCGACAATTCGATCGACAAGACCCCGTGGCTGGGCGACCTGCCGCTGATCGGCGCGCTCTTCCGCTCGAACGCCTTCAAACGGAACGAGACCGAGCTGGTGATCATCATCACCCCCTATCTGGTCAAGCCGGTCAATGCGCCGTCCGACATCGCGCTGCCCACCGATGGACAGCGTTCGCCCAATGACGCCGAGCGGGTGCTGCTGGGCCGCATGGGTGCCGGGACGGCCGAACCCCGCCCGGTCCCGACCCTGGCCCAGCCCGTCCAGGGCCGTCCGGTGGCCGGTGCCCAGGCGCCCGTCTCCCCCGCCCCGCGCACCCGCAAGTCCGCGCCGACCCCGGGCTTTTCCGAATGATCGCTCGTCCAAGGATATCGCGTGCCATGCGCCCATCCCCGTCCTTCCTGATGCCGCTCGGCCTGATGCTGATGACCGGCGGCTGCATGGGCCATGGCCAGCACGGGCTCGAATCGACGCACCAGCCGGTCGTGTCGCAAGCGGATTACGTGCTCGACCTGGCGCTGTCCGGCGGGCGGCTGGCGGCGGATGAGGATCGGCGTCTGGACGGCTGGGCCCGCAATCTGCGGCTGGGCTATGGCGACCGGGTGACGGTCGAGGATCCGGCGGGCGAAGGGCCCGACGCCTTTCGCCAGATCGCCCAGGTCGTCGGCCGGTACGGCCTGCTGGTCGGACAGGCCTCGGCCATCCCGCACAGCCCGGTGGCCCCCATGACGATCCGCGTCGTCGTCAGCCACGCCCGAGCCTATGTCCCCGGCTGTCCCGACCTGCGCAGCGATGCCATGCCCGATCTGGAGGGCAATACGTCCTCCAACCATGGCTGCGCGGTCAATCGCAACCTGGCCGCGATGATCGCCAATCCCAATGATCTGGTCCGCGGCGCGGGCGGCCCGACGACCAGCGACCCGCAAACCGCCGCCCGTGCCGTCAACGCGCTGCGCAATGCTCCGCCGACCGGCAATGGCGGCACCACCCTGCGCAGTCCCAATTCCAGCGGCGGCGGCGGTAGCGGCGGCGCTGGCGGCGGCATGAGCCCGTCGGGCAGCGGGGTGAGCCAGTGAACGCGCCCTGGAAACCCGCGATGCTGACCACCCGCGATCCGTTCCAGGCCTATGTCTGCGACGACTGGACGGCGGAGGCGATCCGCCCGCTGGTGATCGAACAGGGATGGCCGCCCGAAAAGGTCGCCAAGGGCGGCCTGCGCGGTGCGGTGCAGGCGCTGTCGGTGTCCGCCAGCCCGCAGATCCTGCTGGTCGACCTGAGCGATACCCCCGACCCCGCCAGCGAGATCAACAATCTGGCCGAAGTCTGCGAGCCCGGCACGATCGTGATCGCGGTCGGCCAGGTCAACGACGTCCGGCTGTACCGCCAGCTGATGAGCAGCGGCCTGCACGATTATCTGCTGAAGCCGATCGGCGCGGACCAGTTGCGCGATACGATCGCCCAGGCGCGGGCGATCCTGCATGCGCCGCGCGCCGCCGATGCCGCGCCGGAAAAGGCGCCGTGCAGCGTCGCGGTGATCGGCGTGCGCGGCGGCGTGGGTGCGTCGACCATCGCCACCTCGCTCGGCTGGCTGATGGCGGACCGGCTGGAGCGGACGACCGCGATCCTGGACCTCGACGTCCATTTCGGCACCGCCGCCCTGTCGCTCGATCTGGAGCCGGGGCGCGGGCTGGTTGACGCGATCGACAATCCCAGCCGCATCGACGGGCTGTTCCTGGAACGCGCCATGGTCAAGGCGTCCGAAAAGCTGGCCATCCTGTCCGCCGAGGCGCCGATCAACGCGCCGATCCTGACCGACGGCCTGGCCTTCGCGCAGTTGCAGGACGAGATGCGGCTGAATTTCGAGACAACGATCGTCGACCTGCCGCGCAGCATGATGATCCAGCAGCCGATGCTGGTCGCCAGCGCCCAGACCATCGTGCTGGTCACCGAATTCACCCTGGCGGCAGCGCGCGACACGATCCGCCTGCTTTCGTGGTTCAAGATGCATGCCCCGCAATCGACCGTACTGACGCTCGCCAACCGGGTCCAGCCGACGGCGCAGAGCGAGATCGCCCAGAGCGATTTCGAGGGCTCGATCGAACGCCCGGTCGATTTCCTGGTCCCCTACGACCCCAAGCTGGTCGTGCAGGCGGCCAAGCTAGGCAAGCCGATCGCGGAGCTGGGCCGGACCTCGCGCACGGTCCTGCCGCTGCTCGAACTGTCGCAGCGTATCTGCGCCACGGCCGAGGGCGGCGAAGCCACGCCCCCGGCGCGACGCGGCCTGCTCGACCGGTTCGACCTGAGCGCGCTGCTGCCCAAGCGGACGCGGGCCAACTGACCCCATGTCGATGCTCGCGACCCTGATCCTGGCGATGGGCGTCTTCCTGACGCTCATGCTGGGAATCGCGGCCTTCTCGACCCCCAGCCGGTCGCGCGCACAGACGCGGCGGCTAGCGGGCCTGCGCGACCGGATCGCCCTCGATCTGGACAAGCCGGCGATCGCCGCTGCCGCCGCGTCGCGCAGCATCGCGCTGGCGGGCGATACCCGCATGGACAAGGCCTTCGGCCGCCTGCTCCCCAACCCCGCGCGGCTGGCCAAGATGCTGGATCGCACCGGGCGCGACTGGACGGTCGGGCAGTTCGGCATGGCCTGCGCCGGCACCGCCCTGGGCGTCATGGTCCTGTTGATGATGCTGGGCCTGTCCTTTTTCCTGGCGCTGGTGCTCGGCATCGCGCTGGGCCTGGCGCTGCCGCATATGGTCGTCCGCAAGCTGATCGCGCGCCGCGTCGCCAAGTTCGTCACGCGCTTTCCCGATGCGATCGAATTGCTCGTCCGGGGCCTGCGCTCCGGCCTGCCCATCGCCGAAACCATGGCGGTCGTGGCGAATGAAATTCCCGGCCCCATCGGCGAGGAGTTCCGCGCCGTCGCGGACCGAATGCGGATCGGCCGCATGATGGACGCCGCGCTTCAGGAAACCGCCGACCGGCTGGACATTCCCGAATTCCAGTTCTTTGTCATCGCCATCGCCATCCAGCGCGAGACCGGCGGCAACCTGGCCGAAACGCTGTCCAACCTGGCCGACGTCCTGCGCAAGCGCGCCCAGATGAAGCTGAAGATCAAGGCGATGTCGTCCGAATCCAAGGCATCGGCCTATATCGTCGGTGCCCTGCCCTTTCTGGTGTTCGGCATCATCTGGACGATCAATCAGCCCTATATGGCGCGCTTCTTCGTCGATCCGCGCCTGATCGTCGTCGGGCTGGGCGCGTTCGTCTGGCTGGGCCTGGGGGCGTTCATCATGTCGCGCATGATCAATTTCGAGATCTGAATGAGCCAGCCCGCCCCCGCCATCCTCGGCCTCGATCCGGCATCGCTTGCGGTGCTGCTCTGGGCCGCCTGCATCTTCGCGCTGCTGGTCGTCGGTTATCTGCTGATCGGCAGCCGCGATCCGATGACGCGCCGGGTGCGCGCGCTCAACGAACGGCGCGAGCTTTTGAAGGCCGGGATCGCCAGCGCGCCCAAGCGCCGCGCGCAGCTGATCGACCGGGCCGACATGCTGGAGCGGATGCGCGCCCTGCTCAGTTCGCTGAAGATGCTGCAGGACGAACAGGTCAAGGCGATCCAGGTCCGCCTGCTCCAGGCGGGCATAAGGTCGAAGGAAATGGCGGTCGCGGTGATCTTCGGCCGCCTCGCTTTGCCGATCGTGTTGGGCGGGTTCATGACGCTGTGGGTCTATGCCACCGAGGATTTCGCCGACTGGAGCTGGTTCAGCCGCTACATGCTGGTCGCGGGCACGCTGGTCCTGTCCTACAAGGCACCCGACCTGGCGCTGAAGAACCGTATCGACAAGCGGACCGCCGCGATCCGCAAGGGCCTCCCCGACGCGCTCGACCTGATGGTGATCTGTGCCGAGGCGGGCCTGACCGTCGATGCCGCCTTTGCCCGCGTGTCGCGCGAGCTGCGCCGTGCCTATCCCGAGCTGGGCGACGAGTTCCAGCTGACCTCGGTCGAGCTGGGCTTCCTGACCGACCGGCGCCAGGCTCTGGAGAATCTGGCGATGCGGGTCAATCTCGACTCGCTGCGCGGCGTGGTCACGACGATGATCCAGACCGAGAAATACGGCACCCCGCTGGCCAGCGCGCTGCGCGTCCTGTCCGCCGAGTTCCGCAACGAACGCATGATGCGCGCCGAGGAAAAGGCCGCGCGCCTGCCCGCCATCATGACGGTGCCGCTGATCCTGTTCATCCTGCCGACCCTGTTCGTCGTGATCCTGGGGCCCGCCGCCTGCTCGATCCAGGACACGCTGATCGCGGGGAAGTAACGGCCGCCGCAACCAGCGCCCTCGCCAGTCGTTGACCCTTCGTAACAGACGGGATCAACGGACAGGGATCGACGCGATGTTGTTCACTTCGACCACGCAATTTGCCGTGCTGGGGCTGGTCCTCATCGCCGGCTGGCTCTTTGGCCTGGCGAGCCATCCCGGTGGGCGCAAATGGCGCAACCGCTATGCCACCGAACGCGACGCCCATGCCGCGCAGGTGAAGGACACCGAAACCAAGCTGTCGGCGGCGCGCGACCGCATCGCCGAGCTGGAGCGCGAAAACCAGCGGCTGGCGACCGCGCAGCCGGTTGCGGCGGCGCCGGTGGTGGAACGGACGCCGTATCGCCCCGTCGCGGCGAGCGCGGCGCGTCCGGCCTATCCGGCGGGGGAACGGCGGGGGTGGTTCGATTTCGGGAAAGGGATTTCGACCAACGGGTGATCTGTTTTTGCGGGGCTTAGGCTCGGTGAGACACCCTACCCTCCTCCATTCCCTCCCGCCTGCGGGAGGGGAGCGTTGCTTGGCAACCGTTTCACGTCTTCCAGAAGCGGTAGGCTGATTGAAGCGCTAAACGTTTCCGCTTGGCACGCCCCTCCCGCAAGCGGGAGGGGATGGGGGAGGGCAAGTTCTAGGCGAGACGCTTCGCCACCCCTCCCCCCCCAAATCACCGCGCCTTCAGCGCCGCCTGCGCCGCCGCAAGCCGAGCGATCGGCACCCGGTACGGGCTGGCCGAGACATAATCCAACCCGACCGACTCACAGAAAGCGATCGAAGCCGGATCGCCGCCATGTTCGCCGCAAATGCCGAGCTTGATCCCCGGCCGCGTCGCGCGGCCACGCTCGGCCGCCAGGCTGACCAGCTCGCCCACGCCGTCGACATCCAGACTGACGAACGGATCCTTGGCGTAGATGCCCTTCTCGACATACGCCCCCAGGAAGCGCGCCGCGTCGTCACGGCTGACGCCCAGCGTCGTCTGGGTCAGGTCGTTGGTGCCGAAGGAGAAGAATTCGCCCACCTCGGCGATCTCACCGGCTTTCAGCGCGGCGCGCGGCAGTTCGATCATCGTGCCGACCAGATACTCGACCGTCTTGCCGCGCTCGGCGAACACCGCCTGCGCCGCCTTGTCGACCACCGCCTTCATCAGCTCCAGCTCGCGCCGGGTGGCGACCAGCGGGATCATGACCTCGGGGATCGGCGCCTCGCCCGACTTGTCTGCGACGTCCAGCGCCGCCTCGAAGATCGCCCGCGCCTGGATCTCGTAGATCTCCGGGTAGGTCACGCCCAGGCGGCAACCGCGATGGCCGAGCATCGGGTTGAACTCATGGAGTTCGCTCGCCCGGCGCTTCAGCGTGTCGACATCGACGCCCGCCGCCTTGGCAACCTCGGCGAACTCGGCCTCCTGCTGCGGCAGGAATTCGTGCAGCGGCGGGTCGAGCAGGCGCACCGTCACCGGCAGGCCGGCCATCACCTCGAAGATCGCGGTGAAGTCGGCGCGCTGTTCGGGGAGCAGCTTGGCGAGCGCGGCACGGCGGCCCGCTTCGTCCGTCGCCAGGATCATCTGGCGCACCGCCGTGATCCGCGCGGCGTCGAAGAACATATGCTCGGTCCGGCACAGCCCGACGCCCTCCGCGCCGAAGTCTCGCGCAGTCTGGCAGTCGAGCGGGGTTTCGGCGTTCGCGCGGACCTTCAGACGGCGGACCTGATCGGCCCATTCCATCAGCGTGCCGAAATCGCCAGCCAATTCGGGCTGAACGGTCGCCACCGCGCCGACCATCACCTCGCCGGTCGAACCGTCGAGCGTCAGGATGTCACCCTCGCGCACTTCGCGGCTGCCGACACGCAACAGCTTGGCCTTGTTGTCGATCGACAGGCTGCCCGCCCCCGAAACGCAAGGCCGCCCCATACCGCGCGCCACGACCGCCGCATGGCTGGTCATGCCGCCGCGCGCGGTCAGGATACCCTTGGCCGCGTGCATCCCGTGAATGTCCTCCGGCGAGGTTTCGACACGGACCAGGATCACCGCCTCGCCCGCCGCCGCCGCACGCTCGGCGGCATCGGCGTCGAACACCACCTTGCCCGAGGCAGCCCCCGGCGAGGCGGGCAGCCCCTTGGTCAGCACATCGCGGCTGGCCTTGGGGTCCAGCGTCGGGTGGAGCAGCTGGTCGAGCGCCGCCGGATCGACCCGCGCGATCGCCTCCTCGCGGGTGATCAGGCCCTCATTGGCCATGTCGACCGCGATCTTGAGCGCGGCCTTGGCGGTGCGCTTGCCCGAGCGCGTCTGAAGCATCCAGAGCTTGGCCTGTTCGACCGTGAACTCGATGTCCTGCATGTCGCGGTAATGCGTCTCGAGCCGGTCGAAGACGGCGGCCAGCTCGCCGTAAACCTCCGGCATCGCCTCTTCCATCGAGGCGGGCTTGGCGTTCGCCTCCTCGCGCGCGGCCTTGGTCAGATATTGCGGCGTGCGGATGCCCGCGACCACGTCCTCGCCCTGCGCGTTGATCAGGAACTCGCCATAATAGGCCCGGTCGCCCTTGGACGGATCGCGCGTGAAGGCCACGCCCGTCGCCGAGGTGTCGCCCATATTGCCGAAGACCATCGCCTGCACGTTGACGGCGGTGCCCCAGTCGGCGGGAATGTCGTTCAGGCGGCGATAGACCTTCGCACGCTCCGACTGCCACGACCCGAACACCGCGCCGACCGCACCCCAGAGCTGGTCGTGCACGTCCTGCGGGAAGGGCTTGCCCCACTGCTCCTGGACCAGGCCCTTATAGGTCGTGACCAGCGCCTTCCAGTCCTCGGCCGACATCTCGGTATCGAGGGTGAAGCCGTTATCCTCCTTGGCGATCTCCAGCGCTTCCTCGAACGCGCCGTGATCCAGCTCCAGGACGACATCGGCATACATCTGGATGAAGCGGCGATAGCTGTCCCAGGCGAAACGCTCGTCGCCCGCCTTCTTCGCCAGCCCCTCGACGGTTTCGTCGTTGAGGCCGAGATTCAGCACCGTGTCCATCATGCCCGGCATCGACACCCGCGCGCCCGAGCGGACCGAGACCAGCAGCGGGTTTTCCGGGTCGCCGAAACGCTTCTCGGTCACCGCCTCGATATGCGCAATGCCGTCCGCGACCTCGTCGCGTAGTTCCTGCGGAAACTGCTCGCCATCCTCGTAGTAGCGCGTGCACATCGCGGTGGAGATGGTGAAGCCCGGCGGCACCGGCAGGCCGATCGAGGCCATCTCGGCCAGATTCGCGCCCTTGCCGCCGAGCAGGTTCTTGTCCCCCTTGCCGCCGTCCGAAACGCCGCCGCCGAAACGGTACACATAGGTCATCGGTTCGATCCTTTACTGGTCGTATCGTCCGACGCCCTGGGGACACAGGCGTCGGCTTTAATAAGGCGATATTGCCGGAGGGGAAGACAGGAACGTTCGCGCCCGTCTCCCGATCCGGCTCAAGTCATCCCTCGATCCGCGAGAAGTCCGCCACCGTGTGGACGGCGGCCCGGACACGCGCGAGCAGCGCGAGGCGCGTGGCCCGCTTGGCCGGGTCGGCATCGTTGACGGTCACATCGTCGAAGAACCGATCGATCGGCGCGCGAAGCGAGGCGAGCGCGGCCATGGCGGCCTCGAAATCCTCGGCCTGCACCGCTTGCGCAGCCTTCGGCTCGGCCGCGTCGAGCGCGGCGATCAGATCGGCCTCGGCGGGTTCGAGCGTATAGGTCGGCGCGGTCCATGCCTGGTCGCCCTCGACGCCTTCCTTCTTCAGGATGTTCGCGGCGCGCTTATACCCGGCGAGCAGGTTGGTGCCGTCGTCGGTGGTGACGAAGGCTTGCAGCGCGCTAACGCGGGCGAGCAGGCGGACGAGATCGTCCTCGCCGCCGAGCGCGAACACCGCGTCGATCAGATCGTGACGGACGCCCGCTTCGCGTTGCTGGACCTTCAGGCGGTCGATGATGAAGTCCATCATCTCCGTCGAACCGTGATCGGCGTTACCCATGGCGCGGATCGTCGTCGGGTAGAAGGGCAGTCGCAGGCCGTTCTGCTGGATCGTGCTGGCGATACCCAGAGCGGCCCGGCGAAGGGCGAACGGATCTTTCGAGCCACTCGGCTTGAGCCCGACCATGAAGAACTGCGCCACGCTGTCGAGCTTATCCGCCAGCGCCACGGCCACCGTCACCGGCGCGGTCGGAACGTCATCCCCCTGCCCGACCGGCTTGTAGTGATCGCGAACCGCCTCGGCCACGCGCGGGTCTTCGCCCTGCGCAGCGGCATAGTAACCGCCCATCAGGCCCTGCAATTCGGGGAACTCGCCGACCATGCCGGTGACGAGATCGGCCTTCGCCAGATACGCGGCGCGCTCCGCCAGATCGGCAAGCCGCTCCCTCTCCCCATCGGGGAGAGGGCTGGGGTGAGGGGCCGACGCGGGCGAGGCGCTGCCGGGCTGCCCCTCACCCTCCCCACGGCCTTGCCGCGGGTCCCCTCCCTCTCCCCGGTGGGGAGAGGGCGTTGCGCCGACGATACCTTCTTCGACCAGCCAGCGGGCGAGCTTGGCCACCCGCTCGACCTTGTCGGCGACGGTGCCGAGCTTTTCGTGGAAGACGATCTTTTCCAGCTTGGGCCGCAGATCGTCGAGCTTGGTCTTCAGGTCGGTCTCGTAGAAGAAGCGCGCGTCGGACAGGCGGGCGGCTAGCACCTTGCCATTGCCCTCGACGATCTTCGCGCCGCCGTCGCTCGCCTCGATATTGGCGGTGCAGACGAAGGCGTTCGCCAGCTTGCCGTCGCTTGAGCGGCAGACGAAATATTTCTGGTTCACCCGCGCGGTGAGCTGGATGACCTCGGGCGGCACGTCGAGATAGGCTTCGTCGAAGCGGCCGAGCAGCGGCACCGGCCATTCGGTCAGCCCGGCATTTTCCGCGACCAGCCCTTCGTCCGCGACCAGCTCAAGCCCAGCCTCGGCAGCCAGCGCGGCGGCGCGCGCGCGGATGATCGCGGCCCGCTCGTCCTGATCGACCAGCACCTTGGCGGCGCGTAGTTGCTCGACATAGGTGTCGGCGCCGGTCAGCACGATCTCGGCAGGCGCGTGGAAGCGATGGCCGCGCGTGACATTGCCGCTCGTAATCCCGGCGATTTCGAACGGCACCACTTCGCCGCCGAACAGCGCGACGATGGCGTGCAGCGGGCGGACCCAGCGCATCGACTCGGTCGAGGCGGACTCGGCGCCCCAGCGCATCGACTTGGGCCAGGGGAAGGTGCGGACGATCGCGGGGATCGCCTCGGCCAGCACTTGCGCCGTCGCGCGGCCGGGCTTTTCGGTGATCGCGAAGAGCACGCCGTCGCGCTCGGTCAGTTGCTCGCGCGTCAGCCCGGTCTTGCGGAGGAAACCCTCCAGCGCCTGCGGCGGGGCGGAGGCACGCGGCCCCTTCACTTCTTCGGACACGGCCTCGGTCGCGGCGGGCAGGCCCTTGGCGATCAGCGCGAGGCGGCGCGGACCCGCATAGGTGACGATCTCACCCGCCGACAGCCCCGCCTTGGCGAGTTCGGCGGTGAACAGCTTGGCGAGGTTCTCCCGCGCCCCCGCCTGCATCCGGGCGGGGATTTCTTCGGAGCGGAGTTCGAGCAGAAAATCGGTCATCACGCGGCCCAGCCGTTCTTGTCCATCCAGGCGCCGCACGCGCCCTTCGCCAGATCGCGGACGCGGCCCATATAGGCCTGGCGCTCCGCCACCGAAATCACGCCGCGCGCCTGCAGCAGGTTGAAGGTGTGGCTGGCCTTGATCGCCTGTTCATAGGCGGGGATGGGCAGCTTGGCCTCCAGGCAGCGTTCGCATTCCGCCGCCGCCTTCTTGAAGGCGTCGAACAGCGTGTCGGTGTCGGCGACCTCGAAATTCCAGGTCGACATCTGCTTCTCGTTTTCGAGAAACACGTCGCCGTAACTCACGCCCGCATCGTTGAAACGCAGGTCGTACACATTGTCGACGTCCTGGATATACATGGCCAGGCGCTCAAGGCCGTAGGTCAGCTCGCCCGCGACCGGCTTCATGTCGTAACCGCCCATCTGCTGGAAATAGGTGAACTGCGTCACCTCCATCCCGTCGCACCAGACCTCCCAGCCCAGGCCCCAGGCGCCCAAGGTCGGGCTTTCCCAGTCATCCTCGACGAAGCGGATGTCGTGCTTGGCCATGTCCACGCCGATCGCGGCGAGGCTGCCCAGATACAGGTCCTGCAGGTCGGCGGGCGAGGGCTTCAGGATCACCTGATACTGGTAATAATGCTGGAGCCGGTTCGGGTTCTCGCCATAGCGGCCGTCGGTCGGGCGGCGGCAGGGCTGGACGAAGGCGGCGTTCCAGCTATCGGGGCCCAGCGCGCGCAGCGTGGTCGCGGGGTGAAAGGTGCCCGCCCCCATCTCCATGTCATAGGGTTGCAGGATCACGCATCCCCGCTCGCTCCAATAGTCATGGAGGGTGAGGATCATGCGCTGGAAGGAAAGTGGTCCTTCCGGGGGTCCGTTCCGGGTCTGCATAACGCGGCAGGCTTTGGCTCATGCCCCCTTCGCGGTCAAGGCAAGCCGCCCCGCCCCGGATGCCGCCAGTCAGCCAAGCATGATATTTTGTCAGGCGTTGTTGACACAGTCGCGACTCGCTGTCACTTTGTCATGGTTACCTGACATTAGGTCATGCACGGGTGACAAAGGGAGGTTGCCATGCAAAAGGAGGTGGACATGAAAAATCGCCTCAAGGTGCTGCGCGCCGAACGCAACTGGAGCCAGGCGGAACTCGCCGGGCGGCTGGACGTGTCGCGCCAGGCCGTCAACGCCATCGAAACGGGGAAATACGACCCGTCCCTGCCGCTCGCCTTCCGCATCGGGCGGCTGTTCGACATGCCGATCGAGGAGATTTTCGATGACGAGCATCATGGTGAGTGAGGGTACCGGATGGGGCGAGAGCCGCGAAGCCGCGCGTACGACGCGCCGGAAGCGACGGCGAATGCTGCTGGTCGCCGTGGCGATCTTGCTCGTGGTCGGCCTGCCGTTTCTGGAAGGGTTTATCGATGGGTTGTTCCATCTTCCCCGCGTATCCGCGCCACGGCCCCTGGCCCAGATCACAGCGGCCGTCATCCTGATCCTCGGGGGCATCATGACGTGGCGCAACTGGCGCGAAACCGACGAAATGCAACGGCGGCTGGCAATCGAGACATGGGCCGTGATCGGACTGGCCAACTTCGTCCTGCACCCGGTGCTGACGATCATCGGCGCGCAGATGCATCAGGCGGATTTCGAAAACTCCAGTTGGGGCATCGCGATCCTGATCGGCTTGGCCTTCTATTTCGTCCGGAGGGTGCGGTCATGAGCCGCCGTCTGACCCGCGCAGTCATCGGGAGCGGCATCGCGCTGTCGCTGCTCGGCTGGGGGGCCGGACAGGTGGGCGAGGTCACGTTCGACACGCTTCGTCCCAACATCCGCGCCGCTACCGCCGCCGCCCATAGCGCGCAAATGCCCGCTTTTTCCGTCCATCTTTCTATCGAGGTGCGGCCATGACCGATTTATCCCAACGCGACAGCCGTGGCCCCAGCGAGCGCGCCAATCACCGTCTGGTCGCCATCTCGGGCGCCGTCGGCGGCATCATGGGCCTGTCCATGGCTCTCGTGGCGATCCTTTCCGCCCCGGCGGGAATGAAGCCCAGCACAGTGAACATGTGGACGTCGCCATTGCCGCTCTGGTTCGCGATCCTCATGGCACTGATGTGGGGCGTCGTGGTGCCGATCATTTCCTGGCGCTGGCACCGGGTGGTCGATGAGCATGAGAGCCGCGCCTATCGCGACGGCGCGCTGGCGGCCTTCTATGTCGTCGGCCTGGGCGCCCCTGTCTGGTGGTTCCTGTGGCGCGGCGGCGTGCTGCCGCCCCTTCAGGTCGAATGGATGTACGGCGCGCTGATGGCGAGTTGCGGCATCGTCTGGATGTGGCGCAAATATGCCTGAGCTTTCCCTTCTTCTCTCCGGCCCCTTCCTTTTCCGAAAGCCCGATCCCATGAAGACGATCATGAAAGCCGCCCTCACCTCGCTCGCGCTGATGCTGGCGCTGCCCGCCTGTGCCCAGAGCAAGCCCGCGTCGAACCCCAATGACGCCGACCCCGCGCTCTGGGTGGTCAAGGATGCCGACACCACCATCTATCTGTTTGGCACCATCCATGTGCTGAAGCCCGGCCTGAGCTGGTTCGACGAGGCGGTGAAGACCGCCTTCGACAAGTCCGACCAGCTGATGCTGGAGATGGTGCAGCCCGACCAGGCGACGATGCAGCAGATCGTGCTGAAGAACGGCATCATCACCACCGGCCCGACGCTGACCGAACAGCTGCCCGCCGACAAGCGCGGCGCATATTTGAAGGCAGTGACCGACCTGGGCGCCGATCCGCGCAACTTCGACCGGATGAAGCCCTGGCTGGCGGGCGTAACCCTGTCGCTCGCCCCGATCCAAAAGCTGGGTTACGACCCGGAAAATGGGCCGGAGAAGGTGCTCGCCGACGCGGCCAAGGCGGCGAACAAGCCCGTCGCCGGGCTGGAGACCGCCGAGCAGCAGATCGGCTTCTTCAACGGCCTGTCGCAAAAGGCGCAGATCGAGTTCCTGACCTCGACCGTCGAGGACCTGCCCAAGGCGGGCGAGGAAATGGCCGAGATGGTCGACGAATGGGCCAAGGGCGACCCCGATGCGCTGGCCCGGACGATGAACGAGAGCCTGAAGGACTCGCCCGAGGTCGCGAAGACCCTGCTGACCGACCGCAACGCGCGCTGGGCGACCTGGATCAAGCAGCGCATGGCCAAGCCCGGCACCGTCTTCATCGCGGTCGGCGCGGGCCATCTGGCCGGCAACGACAGCGTCCAGGCGCAGCTCGCCAAGCTGGGTATCAAGGCGCAACGCATCGCCTATTGATCGCGGACAGGGCGGGGAGCCCCCGCCTTGCCTTTCGGGCGCATCTCCGCTATGCGCGCCGGCTTCCGGTCATGGTCATCCCTGGAGGCGTGGTCGGAAGCCTATATCCATTTTGTTTCGGAGTTACTGGAATGAGCGACACCCTTACGCTCGCCGCCGAGACGCGCGATCAGGTTGGCAAGGGAGCCTCCCGTTCGCTGCGTCGTGAAGGCCGCGTCCCCGCCGTGATCTATGGCCAGAACAAGGCCGCCGCGTCGATCCATCTCGAAGAGAAGGCCCTCGTCAAGGCGCTGATGACCGGTCATTTCTTCACCTCGGTCATCATGGTGGACGGCCAGCGTACGCTGGCGAAGGACGTCGCGTTCCATCCCGTCACCGACCGCCCGCTGCACGTCGACTTCCTGCGCATCGGCGAGCATGAGACCGTCACGGTCGCCGTGCCCGTCGTGTTCACCGACGAAGACGAGAGCGGCGTGAAGCAGGGCGGCGTTCTGAACGTCACCCGCCACGAGATCGAGCTGGTCGTCGACGCCGCCAACATCCCGACCGAGATCACCGTCTCGCTCAAGGGCGTGGCCGTGGGCGACTCGATCCACATCTCGGACGTGAAGCTGCCCAAGGGCGCCGAGCCCGCCATCGACGACCGCGACTTCGCGATCGCCACCATCGTTCCGCCGACGGTCCCGACCGCCGCGGACGAAGCGGCCGACGCCGAGGCGCAGGCCGAAGGTTCGGAAGAGGCCTGATCCGGCCTCGCTTCCCCGATCGGGTGAGCGAACGAAAAAGGGGCAGGTGGCGGCGACGCCCCTGCCCTTTTTTATGCCCTGTCCAAATCCTCTCTAAGCTGGACTTGGGAGGGGGTGTGCGAGCGAAATTGTGCCTCCGGCACAATCTTGGCTTGCCGGGGGCAAGCCGAAGCTCGCGCACACGCCAGCGATGGCGGAGAGGCAGGACGGATAGGGCCCTGCCCCTCCACCACGCCCTACGGGCGCGGTCCCCCTCCCCATCTGACGATGGGGAGGAATGGCAAAGGGGCCGCCGAACCTTTCGGTCCGGCGGCCCACCCATCCCCGCTCAGGGATGGCTCAGGACGGAGGGAAGTCCGTCATGTCAGGTCGATCAGCCCTGACCCTGGCTCAGAAAGCCCGTCAGCTCGGTCTTGGACACTTCCTTGTCCTTGTCGGTGTCCGCCTGGGCGAAGGCGCTGCCGACCCACTTCTTGGTCGCGGGCGATTCCGCCTTGGTCGAGGGATCGGTCTGCGACTTCAGCGCGACCATCCACTGGGCGAACTCGGCCTTGTTGAGCTTGCCGTCACCGTCCTTGTCATAGGTCGGGAATTGCGTGTCGACGACTTGCGCGATCTGGCTGCCGGTCGCCTGGACCTGGCCTTCGGCTGGCGCTGACTGGGTCGGCGCGGCGGGCTCGGCCGTGGGCTGCGCAGTCTGCATCGGATCCGCCGTGGTTGCGGGGGCCTTTTGCGGCGCAGCACCTGTGGTCTGGCCGGGCGCAGGCGTCACCTGCGCAAGCACCGGGGCAGACGCCATCATCGCGGCGCCAAGAAAAGCATATTTCATCATCTCGTCTCTCCCTTACTCTGGTTCGATCGATGACTGTGATGGCGGGTCACGCATCCACAACGTTAGTGATACGATTCCGTTCAACATTATGCCATATGGGTATTGCATCTTCGGATTTGAAGGCTCGGCTCGTCCCTGCTAACGGCACGGCACACCGTGATTCCAAGAGGGGATGCACGGTCGCCCGTGCCGATTCCACGACCAGAGGTGCCCCATGATTCCGCGCTATTCCCGAGCCCCCATGACCCGGATCTGGGATCCGCAGACCCGTTTCCGCATCTGGTTCGAGATCGAAGCGCACGCCACCGATGCATTGGCCGAGCTGGGCGTCGTGCCGAAGGAAGCCGCCGCGCGTATCTGGGAAGCCGACAAGGCGGCGGGCGATTTCGACATCGACCGCATCGATTCGATCGAGGCGGAGACCAAGCACGACGTCATCGCCTTCCTGACCCATGTCGCCGAGCGGACCGGGCCGGAAGCGCGCTTCCTGCACCAGGGCATGACCTCGTCCGACGTGCTCGACACCTGCCTGGCGGTGCAGCTGGCGCGCGCCTCGGACATCCTGATCGAGGATCTCGACGCGCTGCTCGCCGTCATCAAGCGCCGTGCGTACGAGCATAAGCTGACTCCGACCATCGGCCGCAGCCATGGCATCCATGCCGAGCCGGTCACCTTCGGCCTGAAGCTGGCGCAAGCCTATGCCGAGTTCGACCGCAACCGCGCCCGCCTGGTCGCGGCACGCGCCGACATCGCCACCTGCGCGATCTCGGGCGCGGTCGGCACCTTCGCGAACATCGACCCGCGCGTCGAAGCCCATGTCGCCGAGAAGATGGGCCTGACCGTCGAGCCCGTCTCGACCCAGGTCATCCCGCGCGACCGCCATGCGATGTTCTTCGCCACGCTGGGCGTCATCGCCAGCTCGATCGAGCGGCTGGCGACCGAGGTCCGCCACCTGCAGCGCACCGAGGTTCTAGAGGCCGAGGAATATTTCTCGCCCGGCCAGAAGGGTTCGTCGGCGATGCCGCACAAGCGCAACCCGGTGCTGACCGAAAACCTGACCGGCCTCGCCCGCATGGTGCGCGGTTACGTGACGCCTGCGCTGGAGAATGTTGCGCTGTGGCATGAGCGCGACATCAGCCACTCCTCGGTCGAGCGCTATATCGGCCCCGACGCGACCATCACCCTCGACTTCGCGCTGGCCCGCCTGACCGGCGTGATCGACAAGCTGGTCGTCTATCCGGCGCGGATGGAGAAGAACCTCAACAAGATGGGCGGCCTCGTCCATTCGCAGCGGGTGCTGCTGGCGCTGACCCAGGCGGGCGTGAGCCGCGAGGACAGCTATCGCCTGGTCCAGCGCAACGCGATGAAGGTGTGGGAGTCGGACGGCGAATTGTCGCTGATGGAGCTGCTCAAGGCGGATGCGGACGTGACCGCGGCGCTGTCGCCGGAGGAGATCGAGGCGCGGTTCGACCTCGATTATCACTACAAGAATGTCGACGCGATTTTCGCGCGGGTGTTCGGGGAAGCGTGATGTTGGGGGGAGTTCCGGCGGCGGCATGTTTTGCCGAACCGTACTCCCCTCCCCCAGCCCCTCCCGCCTTCGGGAGGGGAGAGGGCGTGGGCAACCGCTTCCCCAAATAACTCCCCTCCCGCAGGCGGGAGGGGCTGGGGGAGGGAACACCGCTTGTTATTCGAGCGACCGGCCGATGGGCCTTACCCCACCCAACCCGCCAACCAGTCCGCCAGCGCCTGCGGCGTCATCGACCGCGCATCGGCCAGCGCCGTCTCGCGCCCTGCATTGACCAGCCGGTTGGTCTTCGGATCGACGATCAGCACGGCGGGCACGCCCTGCAACCGCCCCTTGATCCCGTAGGACGCCGGGATATCCATATTCTGGTCGAACCGACCGACATCGACCGTCACCACCTCGAAATGCTTCGCGACGAAGGGCCGCAACTGCGGCAATTCCATCGTGCCCGCCAGCAAGCGGCAGTCGAGGCACCAATTGCCGCCCAGATCGATCAGCAGCCGCTTGTGCGCCTTGACCGAGCGTGCGCGAGCGGCAGCGATCTCCGCTTTCGCGTCACTTGCATGATAGGGCAGCGGCAGCGGCTTGGGCAGCGCCTCGAAACTGGCGATGCCGACGCGCGGCGCCGAAACGGGGGCGGCGGCGGTCAGAATGACTGGAGACAAGATCGAAAGAAGCATGAAAGAGTGGCGCATGAAGATACTCCCTGGAACGCTCCCATTTCACGACGGTAAACAGCCGGACGCAATCCATAAATGAGCGCGTGAGTGGGGCAAGCGCTCGACAAACGGGTCACGAGAGCGGCTTGGGAACTTCCAGGTGCGCCGCGCGAACGAGAGGTTTCAGGGATCGTTCGATCCGTGACCGGGGTATCTCACTGCCACCACCACAAGGATAGCCGCCCAGTTCATAGGGGTCGTAGGTATAGGTCACGGCTTTCGGCGTCAGGGTAGGCACCCGACCAACCGCCTTGGGACGATCACAACCCTCTGGACCGCCGCTATAATTGGCATTGTAGAAACTGCTCAGCAGCCGATCGACCGCCGGATCATGCACGTTCCGTAAAACATCCCGATCATTCAGTGCTCTGCCAAGAGGGAGAGCCCATATCATCGCTCGGCTGTAGCTGACAGGATGCGGGCCGCCATAATAGCCTGAAGCTCCCAGCGAGGCGGATATGATGGCGCTGGAGGCAGCCGTGATCTTGATGCCCACGTCGACCTGACTCGCCTGTTCATCGTTTGGGCCGTCATCGCCTTCCAACAGACGCAGCCCGTCCTGAAGCCAGGTCCGCATGGCCATGTTCCAGCGGCGCTCCGCCGCCGAATGCGGTCGATCGATCTGGACGAGTGTCATCGAAACGTTACGGAGCGGCGGCAGATTATGTTCGTCGGGATCCGGCGGCACCGGCGTTTCCATCAGGCTCGTCAATGTCAGGAAGACATGACCGGCCGCGATCGTCACCGAGTCCTTCAGTTCACGGGTACGATCGTCGAGCTTCTCGATCAGGCAGGTGTCCCGCGTGAGCCTACGCTCGAAATAGCGATTGCGCGGATCGCAGGTGATCGAAAGCCAGCGGAGGAAATGCCGCTGATTGGCCAGCAGAGCCTGTCGCCCCTCGAGCGACAGTGCATGCCAGGCGTGGCCGTATTGCGCCGCCATCCGGCCATCAGCAACGGCTGCGTTGGGATTGGCGCAAATCGTGCGTTCAATCGGCGTGGCGGCCTTGGCACAATCAAAACCGGGCTGAGAGTAAACCAGCGGCACATCCGCCCCCAGCGCCAAAGCCAATGCTACGATCATGATCACCCCCCGATGACCTCATTTTAATCGGCAATGGCCGCCCTACCAAATGGCTTTCACGGCCCGCCTCAAGCGCCTTCGACCAGCGTCACTCCCCCGCGAACACACTCTTCAACTTGGCGAAGAAGCCCTGGCTCTCCGGGCATTCGTCGCCGGTCTCGGTCTCGCGGAAGAGTTCGAGCAGTTCGCGCTGGCGGGTCGACAGGCGGGTCGGCGTCTCGACCTCTATCTGGATGACCAGGTCGCCGGTGCCGCGTCCCTGCAGGACCGGCATGCCTGCCCCGCGCTGGCGGAGTTGCTTGCCCGACTGGATGCCCGCCGGGATCTTGATCTCGTGGGTGCGCCCGTCGAGGCCGGGAATCGACAGCGATCCGCCCAGCGCCGCCGTCGTGAAGCTGATCGGCGCGCGCGCGAAGAGGGTGGTCCCCTCGCGCTCGAAAATGGCGTGGCGCTTGACGTGAAGGAAGATGTAGAGGTCGCCCGCCGGCGCGCCGCGCGCACCCGCCTCGCCCTCACCGGTCAGGCGGATGCGGGTGCCCTCGTCGACACCCGCCGGGATGTTCACGGCCAGCGTCTTAGTCTTCTCGACCCGGCCCTCGCCGCGGCAGTCGGGGCACGGATCGGCGATGATCTGCCCTGCGCCCTGGCAGACCGGGCAGGTCCGCTCGACCACGAAAAAGCCCTGCTGCGCGCGGACCTTGCCATGGCCGCCGCAATGCTGGCAGGTCTTGGCGCTGGTCCCGGCCTTGGCGCCGGTGCCGTCGCAGGTATCGCACGCCGCCGAGACATCGACGGTGATCTCGGTCTGCTTGCCGTGGAACGCCTCTTCGAGCGAGATTTCCATGTCGTAGCGGAGGTCCGCGCCGCGCCGGGGCGATTGCCGCCCGCCGCCGCGTCCGCCGCCCATGAATTCGCCGAAGACGCTTTCGAAAATGTCAGAAAAGGCGCCGAAATCCTGTGCGCCGTGGCCGCCGCCGGCCCCGCCCATGCCCTGCTGGAAGGCGGCATGGCCATAGCGATCATAGGCCGCGCGCTTCTGGGGGTCCTTCAGGCAGTCATAAGCCTCGCTGATCGCCTTGAACTTGGCCTCGGAGTCCTTGCAGCCCGCATTGCGGTCCGGATGGTATTGCATGGCCAGCTTGCGGTAGCGCGACTTGATCGTCGCATCGTCCGCCGTGCGCTCGCATTCGAGCAGTTCATAATAGTCAATCGTCGTGCTCATGCCCGGTCTCGCCCCGTCCGCCCGTGCGCGCTTCGCTGGCCGACCGCGCCATCAGGCCGGACGGAGCGACACCGCGAAGCGCTTCGTCATGGGCCCCGGCTTTCATCAACCGGGGCGGTATTCAAATGCAAAAGCCATGGCCCGGCCCACCCGAAGGCAGGCCGGGCGCATGCGCCTTACTTGGTGTCGTCGACTTCCGAAAATTCGGCGTCGACCACATCGTCCTGCTTGGCCGCACCTGCGTCGGCAGCGGGCGAGGCTTCCGCCTGCTGCTGCTTCTCGTAGATGGCCTGGCCCAGCTTCATCGCGACCTGAGCGAGGGCCTGCGCCTTCTCGTTCATCGTGTCGGGGTTGCCACCCTCGACCGCCGTCTTGGTCTCGGCGATCGCCGCCTCGATCTCCGACTTCAGCGACGCGTCGACCTTGTCGCCATTGTCAGCCAGCTGACGCTCGGTGGTGTGGATGAGCGACTCGGCGTTGTTCTTGGCCTCGGCCTCGGCACGACGCTTCTTGTCCTCTTCCGCGAACTTCTCCGCGTCACGGACCATCTGGTCGATGTCGTTGTCCGACAGACCGCCCGACGCCTGGATGCGGATCTGCTGCTCCTTGCCGGTGCCCTTGTCCTTGGCCGAGACGTTGACGATGCCGTTGGCGTCGATGTCGAACGTGACCTCGATCTGCGGAACGCCGCGCGGCGCCGGCGGGATGCCGACCAGGTCGAACTGACCCAGCAGCTTGTTGTCCTGCGCCATCTCTCGCTCGCCCTGGAAGACCCGGATCGTCACCGCATTCTGGTTGTCGTCGGCGGTCGAATAGACTTGGCTCTTCTTGGTCGGGATCGTCGTGTTGCGGTCGATCATCTTGGTCATGATGCCGCCCAGCGTCTCGATACCCAGCGACAGCGGGGTCACGTCGAGCAGCAGCACGTCCTTGACGTCGCCCTGCAGCACGCCGGCCTGGATCGCCGCACCCATGGCGACGACTTCGTCCGGGTTCACGCCGGTGTGCGGGTCCTTGCCGAAGAAGTTCTTCACGACTTCACGGACGCGCGGCATACGGGTCATGCCGCCCACCAGCACCACGTCGGCGATCTCGTCCGCCTTCATGCCCGCATCGGCCAGCGCCTTCTTGCAGGGCTCCAGCGTGCGCTGGATCAGGTCCTCGACCAGACGCTCCAGGTCGGCGCGAGTGATCGACTTGACCAGGTGCTTCGGGCCGTTCTGGTCGGCGGTGATGAAGGGCAGGTTGACCTCGGTCGACTGGGCCGAAGACAGCTCGATCTTCGCCTTCTCGGCCGCTTCCTTCAGACGCTGGAGCGCCAGCTTGTCCTTGGTGAGGTCGATGCCCTCGTCCTTCTGGAAGCCCGAGGCCAGGAAGTCGACGATCTTGTTGTCGAAGTCTTCGCCGCCCAGGAAGGTGTCGCCGTTGGTCGCCTTCACCTCGAACACGCCGTCGCCGATCTCGAGGATCGAGATGTCGAACGTGCCGCCGCCAAGGTCATAGACCGCGATCGTCTTGCCGTCCTGCTTCTCCAGGCCATAGGCCAGCGCCGCCGCGGTCGGCTCGTTGATGATGCGCAGCACTTCGAGGCCTGCGATCTGGCCGGCGTCCTTGGTTGCCTGACGCTGCGCGTCGTTGAAGTACGCAGGCACGGTGATGACCGCCTGGGTCACCGTCTCGCCGAGATACGATTCGGCGGTTTCCTTCATCTTCTGGAGCGTGAAGGCCGAAATCTGCGACGGGCTGTAATCCTTGCCGCCCGCATGGACCCATGCGTCGCCGTTCGGACCGCGCGCGATCGCGTACGGGACCAGCTCGGTGTCCTTCTTGGTGACGGGGTCGTCGAAGCGGCGACCGATCAGGCGCTTCACCGCGAAGATCGTGTTGTCGGGGTTGGTCACCGCCTGGCGCTTGGCGGGCTGGCCGATCAGGCGCTCGCCATCCTTGGCGAAGGCGACGATCGACGGCGTGGTGCGCGCGCCTTCCGCGTTTTCGATGACCTTGGGCTTGCCGCCCTCCATGACAGCGACGCAGCTGTTGGTGGTGCCGAGGTCGATGCCGATCACTTTTGCCATAAGTCTCTAAATGCCCCTCAAGAACATAGTCTGGAAGTCAGATGCCGGGGTCCGTCGGTCCCGAAAGCGGCAACCGAAAACCCCGTTCACGAAGCCGGATATAGGTGGGCGATTTGTTGCCGCAAGATTGGATGGAACCTAGGGTCGCCTCAGGATTTGCCGAAACGGGAGGGTTTGCCATGCGGGCTGCGTTTTTTTGGGGGCTTTGCGCCGTGTCGGGCGCGGCCCTGCTGACGGGATGCAGCGGCAAGCCGACGCTGGAGAGTTCGGACGGCTGGGTCCGCCTCGCCGCCGTGCCGGGACGCCCGGCCGCGGCCTATTTCACCATCCGGGGCGGCCCGAAGCCGATGACCCTGATCGACGTCAGCAGCGATGTGGCGATCGGCACCGAGATGCATGAGGGCGGCATGGCGATGAAGAAGGTCGACGCCGTCCCCATTCCGGCGGGCGCCACCGTCGCCTTCCGGCCGGGCGGGCGGCACGTCATGCTCTACCACATGAATCCGGGCGTGAAGCCGGGACGCATCCTGTCGCTGCTGCTCACCTTTTCCGACGGCACGCGCCTGCGCCAGGGTGCGCGGGTGATCGCGGCGGGCGATCCGGCCCCCACCGGCTCGTGACGAAGCGCCCCCTCACCCCGGCCGAGGAAGCGCTGGCGCGCGGCGTCTTCGGGGATGCGATCGACTATGCGAAGGTGCGGCTGTCGCCGACCAAATGGGCGTTCTTCCAGCCGCGCGATACGGTGATGGCACCGACGGGATGTATCCATTTCCATCCCAAGGGCGGGCTGTGGCGCGAGGATTTCGGCACCTGTCCCCTACACGAACAGGGGCTATTCGTGCACGAGATGGTCCATATCTGGCAGCATCAGCAGGGCATCTTCCTGCCGCTGAAGCGCCATCCCTTCTGCCGCTACACCTATGCGCTGAAGCCGGGCCAGGCCTTTGCCCGTTACGGCCTGGAGCAGCAGGCGGAGATCGTCCGCCATGCCTTTCTGCTCGCGCATGGCGCGCGGGTGGCGGGGGCGCCGCCGAAAGCGCAATATGACAGTCTGATTCCTTTTCCGGGGCCCTGATATCCGGGAAAAACCCGGCCGGAATTTGCCCGGATTGCCGCGGCTTGGTTAACGCCGTCATCACCATCCCTCACGCGCGGGACGCGTGCGACAGGGAATGGAAAACAGCGATGACGGTCATCAACACCAATGGTGCCGCCCTGCGCGCGCTGGCCGCAAACAACCGCGCCAGCGCCGCCATCGGCGAGTCGATGATCAAGATGTCCTCGGGCCAGAAGATCAGCTCGGCCAAGGACGATGCGGCGGGGCTCGCGATCAGCAACTCGATGACGTCCCAGATCCGCGGCATGACGCAGGGCATCCGCAACGCGATGGACGGCATCTCGATGGTCCAGACCGCCGACGGCATCCTGAACGAGACGAGCAACGTCCTGCAGCGCCTGCGCGAACTGGCGATCCAGGGGCGGTCCGACACCTATAGCGACAAGGACCGCAAGGCGATCCAGGTCGAGGTCGCGGCGCTGGCGACGCAGATCGACAATACGCTGAAAAAGGCCGCCTATAACGGCCTCAACCTCTTCCGCACCGAGGCGCCGACCTTCGACGCCAACGACCAGCCGATCGACGACGCGATCCAGATGAACGTGCAGACCGGCCCCGGCACCACCGACTTCGTGGCCGTGCGTACCGACGCGATCTCGACCGAGTTCGACCGCGACAAAAGCGCCAAGACCTGGGACTATCCACTGCTGCACGCGTCGCGCGCGGCGGGTTCCGGCTATGAGATCACCATCTTCCTGACGCCACCCGCGACGCAGGCGGGCACGGCGACCCATCTCGTCACCTTCGACGACTATATGGCCAAGGGAAAGATCGCGGGGCGCGAGATCGGCCGCGACGATATCGGCACGATCGTGACGCAGCAGCCGGGTGACCAGTGGCACGACCCGGATGGCGGTCCGCGCCAATATGACGGCCTGCTCGGTCCCGCCACGACCACCGCCTCGCCCCAGACCCACCTCGTCACCGTCGAGGACTATATCGCCAAGGGCAGCATCGCCGGACGCCCGATCACGCGCGACGATATCGGCACGACCGTCACGCAGAATATGGGCGACCAATGGTATGACGCCAACCGGATCGACCCGCGCGACCAGCGCTATCTGACATTCGAAGCCGCCGTCATCCCGCCCAAATCACATGTCGTCACGATGGAGGACTATATGGCCTCCGGCACGTTCAACGGACGCTATATCACGCTGGAGGATGTCGGCACCTCCGTCCAGAACATGGGCGGCGCGCAGTGGTACGACCCGGCCAAGGGCGGCTATATGACGCATATGAGCCCCAGCGAATATGCCGAGCGGCGGCATTTCGAGCTGAACGAGGAACTCGACGTCACCAACACCTATCGCATCGATAATACGCTCAGCCGGATCGACGCGATGCTGACCAAGATCAGCGACGTGCGCGGCTCCCTGGGCAGCAGCGCCAACCGCCTGCAATCCGCCGCGAACGACCTGACCAGCACGACGACCAATTTGTCGGAGGCGCGCTCGCGGATCACCGACACCGACTTCTCGCAGGAAAGCGTCAATCTGGCGCGCGAGCAGATCCTGTCCCAGGCCTCGATCGCGATGCTGGCGCAGGCGCAGCAGAGCCAGAAGGACATATTGAAGCTGCTCGGCCAATAAAAAAGGGCGGCCCTATCGGACCGCCCCTTTTCGCATAAATTGGCAAAAGACCGATCAATCGGGCTTCTTGGCCACCGCGACCAGCGCGGGGCGCAGCAGCCGGTCCTTGATCATATAGCCCGACTGCATCTCCTGCACGATCGTGCCCGGCTCCTGGTCGGAGGGCATTTCGATCATCGCCTGATGCTTGTTGGGGTCGAGCGCCTGGCCCATCGCCTCGATCTTGGTGATGCCGTGACGGCCCAACACGCTATCCAGCTCGCGGCCGGTGGCATCCAGGCCGGTCACCAGCCCCTTCCACTTGTCGTCGGTGCGCAGTTCGGCCGGGATCGCCTGAAGCGCGCGCTGAAGATTGTCGGCGACCGACAGGACGTCGCGCGCGAAAGCGGTCGCGGCATAGTTGCGCGCGTCGGCCGCTTCCTTTTCGGCGCGGCGACGGACATTCTGGTTCTCGGCCTGGGCATAGAGATATTGCTGCTTGGCCTCGGCCAGCTGGTTCTCCAGCTCGGAAACGCGGTCCTGCACCGCAACTTCGGGCGCGGCCTCGGCCGTTTCCCCGCGCAGGTCGTTCTGGGTCTCGTTGATCGTATTTTCGCTCATCATAATCCCTGTTCAGCCCATCATCCGGGCAAGCGTTGCCGCCGTGAAATCCACCATGGGCACGACGCGGGCATAGTTCAACCGCGTGGGCCCAATTACACCGACCACACCGACCACTTGGCCGTCGAGGCCGCGAAACGGCCGGGCGATCACCGAAGACCCCGAAAGCGCGAACAATTTATTCTCCGCGCCGATGAAGATGCGGGTCGAATCCCCGGCGCGCGCCGAATCGAGCAGGTGCGCGATCTCCTGCTTGCCCTCCAGATCGTCGAGAAGGTCGCGGACCCGTTCCAGATCGGCGGCGGCGGCGGCGTCGATCAGACGCCCCTGCCCGCGCACGATCAGGATCGGGCGGCGATTGCCGTCCTCGCTCCACACCGCCAGCCCCTGTTCGACCAGCGCCCGCGCCGCGCCGTCCAGCGCCGCGCGCCCGGCCGCCAGCTCGCGCTCCAGCCGCTCGCGCGCCTGACCCAGCGTCAGCCCGGCCAGCGTCGCGGACAGATAATTGCCCGCCTCGATCAGCGCGGACGCCGTCATGCCCGGCGGCAGCTCCAGTACCCGGTTCTCGACCGCGCCATCCTCCGCCACCAGCACGGCCAGCGCCTGGGTCGGCGAGAGCGGCACGAAACCGATCGAGCGCAGCTTCATCTCGCGCTTGGGCACCATCACCAGCCCGGCACAGGCCGACAGTCCCGACAGCACCGCCGTCGTCGCCGCCAGCGCCTCCTCGACCGGGCCGGAGCGCGCGGCGCGCGCCTCGATCGCGGCGCGCTCCTCGATACTGGGCTCCATCGCGTGCATCATGCCGTCGACGAACAGCCGCAGCCCCATATCGGTCGGCATCCGCCCCGCACTGGTATGCGGCGCGGCGAGCAGGCCCCGCTCCTCCAGCTCCTGAAGCACGTTGCGGATCGAAGCGGGCGACAGGTTGATCCCCGACAGCGCGATGGTCTTCGACCCCACCGGCTGGCCGCTGGTGAGATAGCTGTCGACCACGACGCGAAAGATATCGCGCGCCCGGTCGGTAAGCTCGGTGATGGGTGGGGTGACCATGTGCCAAATGTAGGCACCCGCCACACGCTACTCAACCGCGATCGGAAGACCCTCCTTCTTCTCTGCGATCTCTGCGCCTCTGCGCGCAGAAAAGAGATTGTTCACGCGAAGCCGCGAAGAGGGGACTGGAAATCTTCGCGGCTTCGCGGCTTCGCGTGAACCATTTTGTCGCGCGGAGGCGCAGAGGACGCAGAGAGAAGAAGGGAGTGTTTTCCGATCGCCACCTTCGTCTCTGGCGCATCGCGCGGGGGCCGGTTAGGGCTGGCGCCAAGGAACAAGGAGAAGACTATGCGCCCGTCCGGCCGGATGCCCGACCAGATGCGTCCCATCACGATCGAGCCGAATTTCACCCGCCACGCCGAAGGTTCGGTGCTGATCGGGTTCGGCGATACCAAGGTGCTCGTCACCGCCAGCGTCGAAGAGCGCGTGCCCCCCTTCCTGCGCGGCAAGGGCGAAGGCTGGGTCACGGCCGAGTACGGCATGCTCCCCCGCGCCACCCATACGCGCGGCAGCCGCGAGGCGGCCAAAGGCAAGCAGTCGGGCCGTACCCAGGAAATCCAGCGGCTGATCGGCCGCTCCCTGCGCGCCGTCTGCGACCTGAAGGCGCTGGGCGAGCGGCAGATCACCATCGACTGCGACGTGATCCAGGCCGATGGCGGCACCCGCACCGCCGCCATTTCGGGCGCATGGGTCGCGCTACGCATGGCGGTCAACACGCTGATGGCCGAGGGCAAGCTGACCAGCGACCCGATCCGCAACAAGGTCGCCGCCGTGTCGTGCGGCATCCATCAGGGCACGCCGGTCCTCGACCTCGACTATATCGAGGACTCGAACGCCGATGCCGATGCGAATTTCGTGCTGATCGAGAACGGCCATATCGCCGAGGTCCAGGCGACCGCCGAGCACGCCACCTATGACGAAGAGGCGCTGCTGCGCCTGCTCCGCCTGGCGCGCATGGGCTGCACCGAGATCTTCGCGGCGCAGGAACAGGCGATCCGCGCATGAGCGGCGAAGGCAATGGCCGCCAGGCGATCCGCAAGCTGACGCCCGGCAAGCTGGTGCTGGCCAGCCACAACAAGGGCAAGATCGTCGAATTTCGCGAACTGCTCGCGCCATACGGCATGGAGGTGATCGCGGCGGGCGATCTCGACCTGCCCGAGCCCGAGGAAACCGGCACGACCTTCGTCGCCAATGCCGAGTTGAAGGCGCTGGCCGCCGCCGACCTGTCGGGGCTCCCTGCCCTGTCGGATGACAGCGGCTTGTGCGTCGAGGCGCTGGGCGGCGATCCGGGGCTGTTCTCGGCGCGCTGGGCGGGGCGGGAGAAGGACTTCGCCATGGCGATGCGCGCGGTCGAGGATCGGCTGAACGAGGAACCGGACATGAGCCGCGCCGCGCATTTCGTCTGCGCGCTGGCGGTCGGCTGGCCCGACGGGCATGTCGAATGGTTCGAGGGGCGCGTCGACGGCACCATCGTCTGGCCGCCGCGCGGGGACAAGGGCCATGGGTACGACCCGATCTTCCAGCCGATCGGCTATAGCGAAACCTTCGCCGAGATGGACCAGGACGAAAAGAACCGCATCAGCCACCGCGCCGATGCCTTCGGCCAGCTGGTGAAGGCGGTGTTCTGACCGCAAACTCCTCCCCTGCAAGGGGAGGGGGGCCATGCGAAGCATGGTGGAGGGGTGTCGCCCTCTCGATAGCGCGACACCCCTCCGTCAGGGCTTCGCCCGCCACCTCTCCTTGCAGGGGAGGAAATGTGTTACCCCTTGGCCAGCCGCTTCTGGTTGGCCGTGACCACCCGGTGCACCGGCGTCATCGCCTGGACCGGCATCGACGCGCCGATCAGCATGGCGCGCGCCATTGCTTCCCACGCGTCGAACACGCCACCGCGCGGGTCGTGGCGCGACAGGCGCGACAGCGCCGCCTGGTCGCGGTTCCAGACCTTGGCCGACTGGTCGAACGCCTTCACCTTCTCGCTGACCATCAAAGTCATTTCGGCGACCGACGACGTACCCGTCGCCATCGCGCCCATCCGGGTCGCGATCACGCTCTGCGCGCTCATCATCGCCTCGCCCGCCATCACCGCGAATCGCGCCGGTGCCGTCCAGAAGGCGAGCCACGCCATGGGATCATAGGGATTGGCCATCGGAGTCACACCTTATCGTCCGCCTGGACCGAGTCAGAAAGCCCGCTCGCCAAAGACGTTGCCCGTCGGGCTATAGCGGCAAACGAGGAAGTCGTCGCTCTTGTTGCTCGCCATCGCGCATCCGACCGCCGTGGATCGTGCCCAGACGATCTGGGTATAATGGGCGACGTCGCCGAACTGGCCGGTCCGGCTCGACTGCGGCACCGGGACATTCACGAAGTCGCGCTGTTCGGCGACCCAATGCCCCATCATCTCGTCGTAACGATAGGCACCGCGCGTGCCGGTCCACAGATTCTCGCCCTGCCGGGTCGGCCCCTGGGGCTGCTCCGCATGTTGGAAGCGCCCGGTCCGCGCCATCTCCTGCGCATAGGCGAGCGCGCTCGCCGCCAGGCCATCGTCCCAACGAAGCGGCGGCAGGCCAACCGCCGCGCGGGCCGCCCGGTGCCCGTCGAGCATCGCCTGACGCAACAGCCCCGCCCCGCGCGGGGACGGCGCGTCGGAGGTCCGCCCGTCGACCACGCGCGCGGGCGGCCGCTCGCCGCCGCCCGACTGTGCCGGCACCAGGGGACCGCAGGCCGCCATGAGCATGGCGAGGGCGGGGAACGATAAGAGATGGCGAAGCGCGCGCATCGCCGCCATATCGGGGCACATCATGTCCTCCGCAATATCGCCGACCCCCACCCTCGATGCCGCGCCGCTGGCCCTCTATGTCCACTGGCCCTTCTGCGTCTCCAAATGCCCCTATTGCGACTTCAACAGCCATGTCCGCGAGTCGGTGGACCAGGAAGCCTGGGCCAAGGCGATGCTCGCCGATCTGGCGCATGAGGCGGCGGCGCTGCCCGGGCGGCGGCTGACCTCGATCTTCTTCGGTGGCGGAACGCCATCGCTGATGCCGCCTTCGACGGTCGCGGCGATGCTGAACGCCGCCGAGCAGCATTGGGGCTTTGCCGATGGGATCGAGATCACGCTGGAGGCGAACCCTTCGTCGGTCGAGGCAGCGCGCTTCGCCGACCTCGCCGCCGCCGGGGTCAACCGGGCGTCGCTGGGCGTGCAGGCGCTGGACGACGCGGCGCTGCGCTTCCTGGGCCGCGCGCACGGCGTCGACGAGGCACTGCGCGCGCTCCAGACGGCCCAGGAACAGTTCGGCCGGGTCAGCTTCGACCTGATCTATGCCCGCCCCGGCCAGCCGCTCGCCGAATGGGAGGCCGAGCTGTCACGCGCGATCGGCTATGGCACCGAGCATCTGTCGCTGTACCAGCTGACCATCGAGCCGGGCACGCGCTTCCATACCGAGGCGGCGGCCGGACGGCTGGTCATCCCCGATGGCGATGCCGCCGCCGACCTGTTCGAGACGACACGGGCCATCACCGCCGCCGCCGGCCTGCCCGCTTACGAAACCTCCAACCATGCCCGGATCGGCGCCGAGAGCCGCCACAACCTGACCTATTGGCGCTATGGCGATTATGCCGGGATCGGGCCTGGCGCCCATGGCCGCCGCGAGGGCGTCGCGACGGCCCGGCGCAAGAAGCCCGAAAACTGGATGGGCGCGGTCGACCGCAACGGCCATGGCATCGAGCTGGAGGAAACCCTTCCCCCCGTCAGCCGCGCGACCGAGGCGCTGGTGATGGGCCTGCGCCTCCACGAGGGCGTCGACCTGTCCCGCGTGACCGCGCTGGCCGAGGGGCGGACGATGGTGGACGACGCGGCCGTCGACCGGCTGGCCGGTCAGGGCCTGGTGCGGCGCGACGGCGACCGGCTGATCGTGACGGAGGCGGGCGCGCTGCTGCTCGATGCGATCCTGCGCGAGGTGGTGGTGACGGACGAGGTCGGCTGACCGGCCTCCGGTCCGCGGTTCCAAGGGTAGCGGGTCCGTCTCTCGGACGAATCGAAATCCAGCGATGCCTTTCCTCCCCTCGCCCCTCGCAGAGGGGAGAGGGTTGCGCAGACTTGGTCTTTGCGAAAGCAAAGGCCTAGTCGGAGCTGGGTGAGGGGTGGGCGCGCAAGGCGCGCGCGAGCCGAAGGCTCGCTCGACCCCTCACCCAAGCTGCGCTAGCCAGTGAACTGGCAAGCTCCGCTAACCCTCTCCCATGTCCAGGGGCGAGGGCAAGAAGAAGCGATCATGAGATATGGGCCCGCTCTAGCCCCCCACCGCCGCGCGCAGCCAGGCGAGATAGGCAGGTGCGGCTTCGATGATCGGCGTGGCGATGATCTCCGGCACGTCATAGCTGTGCATTCCGGTGATCGCGTCGCACAGCGCGGGGAAACGAGCGCGCAGGGTCTTGATGTGCAGCATCACCTCCGGCGCGTGCTGAACCGCGCCGTCCCAGCGATACCAGCTTTCGATCGGCATCGTCTGGACACAGGCCGCCAGCCTGCGCTCGACCAGCATCCTGGCGATCGCGGCGGCCTCGTCCGGGGACGCCGCCGCGCACATCACCAGGATGGCCGCGTCGTTCATTCCCCGAAGCCGGTGGGCGCCGGGCTGACCGTCACCGCCGTGCCGTCGCGGATCTCCTGCACCTCCAGCGCGCGCTCGGCGACGCCGTCGCGGCCGAAGCGGAACGCGCCGTCGATACCCGCAAAACCGTCCGATGCACGCAGCCGCGCCTCCGGGAAGGGCGCATTCATCTTCCAGTCGCGCGCGATGCGCACCGTCAGCAGCACCGAGTCATACCCCAGGCTTGACAGGCGATAGGGCGCGGCCTTGAATCGGGCGCGATATTTGGTCGCATATTGGCGGTAAAGCGTGTTCGACACGCTGGCGAACCACGCCCCGTTAAGCGCCGCGCGCGACGCGATGCCCGATTCGGAATTCCACAGCTCGGTGCCCAGCAGCCGCGTCGTCGCGCCCGATCCACGCTTGATGACCGGCGCGGCCACCGCCGCCGCCGCGCCGCCATCAGCGATCAGGACCGCGTCATAGGGCGCCTTGGCATTCAGCCGCTGCGCCGCCGCCGCGATGCCGCCCGCGACGCGGCCATAGGGCTGGAGCGAGACGACCTGCCCCCCTGCCCCCTCGACCGAGCGCAGAAAGGCGGTCGAGGCACGCTCGCCATACAGGCCGTTGGGGACCAGCCCGGCAAAGGTCGTGACGCCGCGTCCGCGCGCATAGGTGACGACCCGGTCGATCGACTGGGCGGGCGTATAGCCCATCAGATAGGTGCCGTTCCCCGCCACGCCGGTATCGTTGGAAAAACTGATGACCGGCACATGGGCGGCACGCGCGATCGGCGCGACGGCGCGGACATCCTCGGACAGCAGCGGCCCCAGGATCAGCTGCGCGCCCTCGGCGATCGCCCGCTGCGCCGCCGCCGCCGCGCCGTGCGTGGTGTCGTAATTGGTGATTCGGATCGTATCGGCCTGCGCATCGAGCAGCGCCATCATCGTGGCGTTGGCGATCGACTGGCCCACCCCCGCATTGCTGCCCGACAACGGAACCAGCAGCGCGATACGGTGACGCGCCGTGTCGCGCGGCAGGCCGGGTTCGACCTCGGTCGAGGGGCGCGGGCCGGAGGGGGCGGGCCGGGCCTGGGGCTGGTCGACGGGGCCGCGCGGCACGATGGTCTGACAGGCAGCGAGCAACAGCGTCGTCATCAGCGCCAGGCCGCGCCCCAGCCGTCGGACCGGAATTTCGCGAGCGCCGGAATATGCGGCCCCCGGTTGTACGAACAGCCTTGCCTCTGTCATGACGATCCCCGTGACCCAATCCGAACCTATTCTCGAACCCGGCCTGTACATCGTCGCGACCCCCATCGGCAATCTCGGCGATCTGTCCCCGCGCGCGGCCAACATATTGACGAAGGCCGATGTCATCGCGGTCGAGGACAGCCGCGTGACCGCCGGGCTGCTCCGCCATATCGGCGTGAAGCGGCCCATGCAGCCCTATCACGACCATAATGCCGAGCATGTCCGCCCCGGCCTGATCGCGCGCATGGCGACTCAGGCCGTGGCCCTGGTGTCGGACGCGGGCACGCCGCTGATCTCCGACCCCGGTTACAAGCTGGTGCGCGACGCGCGCGCGGCGGGCCATGCCGTGGTGACGATCCCCGGGCCCTGCGCCGCCATCGCCGCGCTGACGCTGGCGGGGCTGCCGACCGACCGTTTCCTGTTCGCGGGCTTCCTGCCGCCCAAGGAAAAGGCGCGCGCCGATGCGATCGCCGAGATCGCGTCGATTCGCGCCACCCTGGTCCTCTACGAATCGGGGCCGCGCCTGGCGGCGACGCTGACCGCACTGGCGCAAGGCCTGGGCGACCGCGAGGCAGCGGTGACGCGTGAGATCACCAAGAAGTTCGAGGAGGCAGTGACCGGCACCCTCTCCACCCTCGCCGCGCGCTATGCCGAGGGCGGGCCGAAGGGCGAGATCGCGATCGTCGTCGCGCCTCCCGGCGAAGCGCCACCCGCCACCGAACAGGATGCCGACGCCGCGCTGGCCGAAGCGCTCACCCGCCTGCCCGCAGGCCGCGCGGCGAGCGAGGTCGCCAAGGCGCTGGGGCTCGACCGCAAGGCGCTCTACGCCCGTGCGCTGGCGATGAAGGAGCCGGATGCGGCGGACTGAGCGGCAGCGTTAACAATTCGGCAAGGAAGTTGAGCGCAGGGCAAGTCAGGAGCCGGACCATGTATGCCATCGCTTTTCGCCACGATCTCAACCTGCTCGACATAAAGTGGACCGGGCATTTCACGCCCGAAATCGCGACCCGCTACGCCCATGAGCTGGTCGAGGCGTTTCGGCGCAGCGGCTTCCGCCCCGGCTATCGCCTGCGCATCGACATGTCCGCGATCAACGTCCAGCCCAAGGACGCGATCATGACGGTGCACGAGGCGCTGCGCGACTTTCCCCGCGCCAGCCGGATCGCGATGGTCAACGGCAGCGCGATCGGGCGACAGCAGATCCGGCGGCTGATGACCCAGCCCTATCTGCGGGTATTCGACCCTGCCGAGGACAGTCTGGCCTGGCTGACCGCGCCGGAGGAATTGGCGGCTTGAGGGCCTGAAGCGTCCTTATGGTCTTGATTGACACGGGCCATGCTGATCGTTGACCAATACTCGTCATGCGAATGCCCGATTTGTCAGAGGATGGATGGTGTCTGGACAATGGCGAAATGTACGCCGCCGCCGCGCCTTCGACCTTCAAGATTCCGCACCTGGATGTTCGCCAGGCGCTAGAACCCGGTGATCTTGCCAAGCTGATTTTTCGGATTACGCTCGACGATGCTGACGGAGGCCCCGGCGCAATCGAAGAGTATGAACGGATGTGGGTCATCGTCCGCGAACGCACATCTTTTGGCTATCTTGGCGTCCTTGATAACAAACCATATTCCATTGCCGAAAATGATAGCCTGTGGCTCGGGACCGAGCTTCCCTTCTGCGCCCACCACATCATAGATGTTGAGCGATCGGACGAAACATCCCGGTCCATTGCGCGATCGGCGCCCCGGATCGCTTGGAAATGAGACCGCATGGGGAACAGACCCGGACACGCCAACGGGCAGAGGAAGCAGGCCGACGCGGTGAAAGGCTCGCCGCCTGGTGGCTGCGGCTGAAAGGCTGGACCATCCTCGACCGCCGAGTCCGTACGCCTGCGGGTGAGGTCGACCTGATCGCCAGGCGCGGGTCGCTGGTCGCATTCGTCGAGGTGAAGACCCGCAAGACCGCCGCCGAACTCGACTTCGCGATCGACGAACGACGGCTGGCGCGAGTCGCGGCGGCGGCGGAGGTGCTGATGCCGAATTATGCCGGGCCGGGCGACGATATTCGGGTCGACGTCATCCTGCTCGCACCGGGCACGCGGCCGCGTCACATCGAAAACGCATGGTGTGGGTGACAGGCGCGCGGACAGCGATTACCTCCCGCCCGTAAAGACCGCCCGAAGGAAGGAACGCCCCATGTCCAAGCCGCTGACCGTCGCCGTCCAGATGGACCCGATGGACCAGATCAACATCGCGGGCGATTCGACCTTCGCGCTGATGCTCTCCGCCCAGACGCGCGGGCATAGGCTGTTCCATTATGACGCGGGCGACCTCAACTGGTCGGACGGGCATCTCTGGACCCGGGCGCATCCCGTCACCGCGCAACGGGTCGCGGGCGACCATTATCGCTTCGGCGAGCCGGTGAAGCTCGATCTCGGCGACGAGGCCGATGTCGTGCTGATGCGGCAGGACCCGCCCTTCGACCTGGGCTATATCACCGCCACCCACCTCTTGGAGCGGGTCGCCGAGAAGACGCTGATCGTCAACAACCCGCGTAGCGTGCGCAACGCGCCGGAAAAGGTCTTCGTCCTCGACTATCCGCAGTTCATGCCGCCCACCCTCGTCACTCGCTCGCTGGATGAGGCGCGGGCCTTCCTGGCCAAACATGGCGAGATCGTCATCAAGCCGCTGCACGGCAATGGCGGCAAGGCGATCTTCAAGGTCGGCCGGGACGGCGCGAACCTGTCCGCGCTGATCGAGGTGTTCAACACCGCCTATCGCGAACCGCATATGGTGCAGGCCTTCCTTCCGGCGGTGGCGAAGGGCGACAAGCGCATCGTCCTGATCGACGGCGAGGTCGCCGGCGCGATCAACCGCCTGCCGGGCGAGGGCGAGATCCGCTCCAACCTGGCGGTCGGCGGCTCGGCGCAGAAGACCGAACTGACGGCGCGCGAGCGCGAAATCTGCGCGGTGCTGGGGCCGGAACTAAAGCGGCGCGGGCTGCTGTTCGTCGGCATCGACGTGATTGGCGGCGAGTGGCTGACCGAGATCAACGTCACTTCCCCCACCGGCATCGTCGCGATCGAAAAGTTCGACGGGACGGATGTCGCCGGGATGATCTGGGACGCAATCGAAGCGAAGGTCGCGGGGAAAGCATAACCTTTTTTCCTCCCCTGCAAGGGGAGGTGGCGCGCGTAGCGCGACGGAGGGGTGTCCCGCTCTCGATAGGGGTGACACCCCTCCACCAGCTTCGCTGGTCCCCCTCCCCTTGCAGGGGAGGAAGAATTCGGCTTGGGAACCCATCCCCCCTCCCGCGCTTTTCCTGCCCTGAGCAACGAAGGGCATAGGCAATGGGTGCAACGACCATCGGCGCCATGGTGGGCGCCGCGATCGACGGCATGTCGGGCGACGACGGCGTCGCGGATGGCGCGATCATCGGCGCGGTGACCGCCAATGTTCTGAAAATCGTGCTGCCGCTCGCCATCACCTATGCGGTGGGCTGGGCGGTGCTGCGCGGCGCAGGCGAGATCAAGGACCGGGTTTTCGGAGAAGCAGCATGATCGGACGTATCATCGGCGCGCTCGTCGGGCGCGAAATCAGCCGTCGCGAAGGTAGCGACGGGTTCAAGGGCGCGGCGCTGGGTGCGCTGGCCGTCGGCGGGATGCGTCGCCTGGGGCCGCTTGGCCTGCTGCTGGGCGGCGGTTACGCGGCCAAAAAGGCCTATGACCGGCACAAGGCGGGCAAAGTCTCGGGCGACCGCTTCTAAAGCCCCGGCGATTTCGCCGATATGTCGCAGCGCGTCGAGCATGGCTTGACGCGCTGCGACTGCGTGCGTCAAAGGCAGGCATGTCCAATTCGCCCGCCAACCCCGACGATCCCCACAAGCTGAAGCGCCGCGGCATGTTGTTCGTGCTGTCCTCGCCCTCCGGCGCGGGCAAGTCGACCATCGCGCGCAAGCTGCTGGCGGACGATGACCATCTGCAGATGTCGGTGTCCGCAACGACGCGCGGGATTCGCCCAGGCGAGGTCGACGGCAAGGACTATCACTTCGTCGACCTCGAGGAATTTCGCCGCATGGTGGCGAATGACGAATTCCTCGAATGGGCGCATGTCTTCGACAATCGCTATGGCACCCCGCGCGCGCAGGTCGAGGCGATGCTGGCGGCCGGCAAGGACGTGCTGTTCGACATCGACTGGCAGGGCGCGCAGCAGCTGTTCCAGATCGCGGGCGGCGACGTGGTCCGCGTCTTCATCTTCCCCCCCTCGATGGAGGAACTGCGCCAGCGACTTGAACGCCGCGCGACCGACTCGGTGGCGGTGATCGACGCCCGCATGGCCCGCGCCGCCAACGAGGTCAGCCACTGGGACGGTTACGACTATGTCCTGGTCAATGACGATGTGGAGCAGTGTTTCCAGGGGGTGAAGACCATCCTCCAGGCCGAACGCCTGAAGCGCTCGCGCCAGACCGGGCTGATCGGGTTCATTCGGAAGCTGACGACGAAATAAGCGCGGGGCGGGGGAATCCCGTGCACTTTGACTTCGCTCAGAGCGAACGGAGGGCGGGGATTGGGGCGACCGGAGCGGTAAGTCCTCCGGGCTCCCTCACCTCCGTTCAGGCTGAGCGCAGTCGAAGCCCACGCCCCGCCGCTTGCTCCGCGAACTACCCCAGCGCCTTCAGAAACCGCACCGCCGCATCGAACTCGCGCCTTTTGCCCTCGCGCGCTTCGACCGCGAGATAATCCTCGCCCCATAGCTCGGCCTGGAAATCCTCGTCGACATGCGCGGCGGTCCATACGGCATCGGCGTCCGCTGCGCCCTCCAGCAGCGCCAACGCCAGCACCAGCGAGCCGGTGATCGTCACCACCGGCGAAAGCGCCGCGAGACGAAACGGGTCGAGCGCCTCGACTGCCTGGGCCAGCCGCGCGACCGTCGCGTCGGGCGGAGGCCGGTGCATGATGCCCGTCACCAGCGTGAAGTGGATGTCGTACCGATCACGCGCCCAGTCGAGCAGCGGGTTCCAGACCCTGTCCTGCCGCTCGATCAGTTCCGGCGGCGAGTCGGTGCGGTAACAGAGCAGGTCGCTCTCGGCATAACGCGCCAGCCCCTCGGCAAAGGGGGCCGCATCGGCCGCGATCCGGTCGATCGCCGCATTGGCCAGCCCGGTCAGCGGCATGGCGCGCGGGTCGATCGTCTCCGCGACGCTGCGCCATTCGTCCGCCACCGCCTCGGCCAGTGCGGTCGTGGGCAGCGCCAGCGGCACGCGGCCGGGCGTCCGCACCGGCCTGTCGTCCAGCCGCACGACGCGATCGGCATCGACGGTCACCTCGGTCCAGAAGCGCTTCATTCGCCACCGCTCCGCCAACGAAGCGCCAGCCCGGCGGGGACGATCGCGATCATGCCCAGCGCCGAGAAGACGATGGCGACGCCCAATGCCTTTTCCGGCCAAGCCACCCCGCGCGACGCCAGCATTACGCCGAACAGCGCCCCCGCCACGCCGATCAGGCGGACGGCCATGATGATGAACCAGCGCCGCCGGGCCAGGGTATCGCGGCTCATCGCCGCACCAGCAGCGCGGGCAGGTCCGCCACCTCTTGCGCGACGACGTCCGCGCCCGCGTTCACCAGTTCGTGCACGTCATGATATCCCCAGGCGACACCGATCGCGAAGGCGCCCGCCGCCCTGCCCATCGCCATGTCGAAGCTCGTATCGCCGATCATCGCGACATCCTCGGCCGCCACGCCCGTTTCCGCCATGGCGGCGAGCACCATGGACGGATCGGGCTTGGAAGGATGCCGGTCGGCCGTCTGCAGCGTGACGAAATGATGCGTCAGGCCATGTTCGGCGAGCACCCGCGCCAATCCGCGATCCGACTTGCCCGTGGCCACGCCCATCAGCCAGCCCTGCCCCGCCAGATGGTCGAGCAGCGCCGGAATGCCGTCGAACAAAGGCTCGGGCTCCATCGCGCCCTCGGTACGCAGGCGGAAGAAGGCGGCCTTATAGTCGCTTGCCAGTCGGTGATGCACCGCCTCCGGCAGATCGGGCGCCAGCACGCGCATCGCCTCGACCAGGCTCAGCCCCACGATCCGGCGAATCGCGGTGGCGGGCGGCGGGACCAGGTCGGACAGCTGAAAGGCTTCGACCGCTGCGAGGTAGATATTGGCCTGGCTGTCGACCAGGGTGCCGTCGCAATCGAACAGGGCAAGGCGCGGGCGCGTCATCGCCCCCTCCTATCGGCAAGCCCTGCGCGGGGGAAGCATGACGTTTTGCATGAACATTGGCTAACAACCGCATTCAGCATCCGAACAGCGCGAATCGGGCAAAAGGTCTTCAACGACGACGGGAATCACCCCGCCGCCGCCGGTTTGAAGATCAAGGGAGATCGTGATGTTCAAGAAGCTTTCGCTCGCTGCCGCCGCCCTTGCCGTCGGCGCCACGGCCATGGTTCCGACCGCTGCTTCGGCGCAGCGTTATTACGACCGCTATGACCGCGCCTATGGCGACGCCTATTCCGACGGTTACAACCGTGGCCCGCGTTACGATCGCGGCTATCGGGGCGACCGTGGCTATTATGACCAGCGCGGCTATGCCTATCGCGGTCCGCAGCGCTGCAACAGCGGCACCACGGGCACCATTGTCGGCGCGATCGCCGGTGGTCTGCTGGGCCGCACGATCGACACCCGGGGCGACCGCACCCTCGGCACGATCCTGGGCGGCGGCGCCGGTGCGCTGGCCGGTAACGCGATCGAAAAGTCGAACAACCCCGGCTATTGCCGTCGCTAACGGGATGGGGGCGCGACGTCCCCCTCCCCCAAATCCGGAAGCCCCGTCGACTTATGGTCGGCGGGGCTTTCTGCGTCATCGCCATGTACCTTGCATAACAGGATACATGCCATTACCTAGGCCGCATGGATATCGGAAGCTGGCAATCGCAGTTGCGCAAGGGCGCGGCCGAACTCGTGTTGCTGTCGGTGCTGTCGCGCGGTGAAGCCTATGGCCTGGAGATCCTCGCGCGCATCCGGGCGGGCGGCGATCTGGTCAGCGAGGGCAGCCTCTATCCGCTGCTCGCCCGGCTGGAAAAGGCAGGGCGAATCGCCGGCCGTTGGGAGCTGCCGGCCGAGGGCGGCAATCCGCGCAAATATTATCGCCTGACGCCCGAAGGCGCGGCGCTGTCCGAGGCGATGCGCGCCGCCTGGATCGAATTCCGCACCACCATCACCACCCTTGTCGAGGATCCGTCATGACCGAGCCTGCCCGCGTGATCGCCGATTATGTCCGCCGCCTGCGCTGGTCGCTGCAGGCGATTCCCGCTGCGGATCGCGCCGGGCTGGTGCGGGAAATCGAAAGCCATCTGAACGACAGCCTCGCTGCGGGCGCGGATTCGTTCGATGCGACGATCCGGGCGATGGGTCCGCCCCATGCGCTGGCAGCGCGCTATGTTCAGGAATATCGCCTGGCCGGCGCGTTGGCCGAGGACCGGCCGGTGGCGCTGATCGGCGCGATGCTGGTCCGGTCGGGGCGCAGCGTCGCGGCGTTCGGTGCGGTGCTGGCGGCGATGCTGCTCTATCTCTTCGCGCTGTGCCTGGCCGCCGTTGCCATCGCCAAGCCGCTGTTTCCGACGCATGTCGGGCTATGGTCGCCGCCGCAAGGCGGTGCCTTCGGTATCATGACCGAGCCGCCCGCCGCGCCGGAAATGATGGGGCTATGGATCCTGCCGGTCGCCATTGCCGGAGCGCTGGGGTGTTATGCGCTGGCGACGCTGGTTCTGCGAGGGACGGGACGACATTTGTTGCGGCATACCGGCCTTTAATTCCTCCCCTGCAAGGGGAGGGGGACCATGCGTAGCATGGTGGAGGGGTTTAACCGCCGGTGGCACTCCGATCTCAAGCGCTGACACCCCTCCGTCAGGCATTCGGCCTGCCACCTCCCCTGCAAGGGGAGGAATGGCCTGGTGTTACCGTGCGCCCCGGCCCCGCCGTTCGCCGCGCCGTTCCTTGCGATATTGCTTGGCATGGGCCTTGGCGCGCTGCTTCAGCACGTCCTTGGACGGGGGGCCGCGATCCTCGTCCTGGGGCAGGACGTCGCCGCGAATCTCGTCGAAGCCCAGCTGGTTCATCGACTCGGCGAAGTGGCTGGGCAGCTCGGCGGTCTGGTCGATCCGGCCGCCATCGGGATGATCGACCCGGATGCGCCGCGCGTGCAAGTGCATCTTGCGGCTGATCCCCCCGGTCAGGAACGCCGCCGCACCGCCATATTTGCCGTCGCCGACGATCGGATGGCCGATCGCCGCCATATGCACGCGAAGCTGGTGGGTGCGGCCCGTAAAGGGCTGCAACTCGACCCAGCAGCAGCGATTGCCCGCCCGCTCGATCACCCGGTAGCGCGAGCGCGCGGCCTGGCCGTTTTCTTCGTCGACATGCATCTTCTCGCCGCCGGTCCCCGGCTGCTTGGCGATGGGCAGTTCGACCGTGCCGTCCTCGATCGAGGGGACGCCGACGACCAGCGCCCAGTAGATCTTCTTGGCGGTGCGCCCCGAAAAGGCCTTGGCGAAGAAGGCCGCCGCCCGCGCATTGCGCGCGACGAGCAGCGCGCCCGAGGTATCCTTGTCGAGCCGGTGGACCAGCTTGGGCCGCCCCTCCGCCTCGAACTGCAACGCGTCGAGCAGGCCGTCGACATGGGTGGTCGTCTTGGTCCCGCCCTGCGTCGCCAGCCCCGGCGGCTTGTTGAGGACCAGCGCGTCGCGATCCTTGTGGATCACCATCTCGCGCGCAAACGACTCCTCATCCTCGGACAGAATGTGGCGCGGCCGCATCGTCGGCTTGCTGCTTTCGGCCAGCGCGGGCTCGGCGGGCGGAACGCGCAGCACCTGGCCCGCCGTGATCCGGTCGCCCGGCGTGGCGCGCGAACCGTCGACGCGCAACTGCCCGGTACGCGCCCATTTGGCGACGGTCGTGAAGCTCGTTTCGGGCAGATGCCGCTTGAACCAGCGGTCCAGACGGATTCCGTCGTCGTCATACCCGACCGTAAATTGGCGGACAGAGTCCGTCATGAAAAAATCCTCGTCATCCAAAGCCCAGCCCATAGCGCGGCCAGCGAGCCCAGCAGCGAGAGGGCGATATAGGCCATGGCCACACCCCCCTGCCCCCGCTCGATCAGCGTGATGGTGTCGAGCGAAAAGGACGAGAAGGTCGTATAGCCCCCCAATATCCCGACACCGATGAACAGCCGCCACCCCTCGCCCGCCCCGGTCCGGGCCAGCACGCCCGCCAGCACGCCCATGGCGAGACAACCGAACCAGTTGACCGCGAGCGTGCCGTAAGGAAAGCCGGGGCCCAGTGCATCGGTCAGCACGCGCCCCGTCAGATACCGTCCCCCCGAGCCCAGCGCGCCGCCCAGCATCACGAGAAGAAGTGGTGACATGATCCTGTCGCCCTTAGCGCAACCGCGCCTTTCACGCAAAGGACAAGCATTGGGGGGCGAATCCCATCCTTCCCCGGCCCGATGGGGACGGAATGAAGGCAATCCGGCCCGACGTCGATCCAGCCTATCCCCCCTTCACCACCAGGTCGACATCCGTGCCGCCGTCACGCGGCGTGGCATAGACCATATACGCCGCCTCGCCCCGCGTGCCGCCCAGGACATGCTGCGCGCCGTCCATCTTGTGTTCGGCGGAATAGCCGGCCCGGCTGGCCTGGGTGTAATAATAGTCGATCACCTTTGCGACCGGCGCCGCGGTACGCAGGCTGACGATGCGGAAGGCGCAGTTGTTCGCGTCGTTGCCCGCCGCCTCGGCCACCTGCGCACCGGGATAGGGCGCCAGCGCCTGGGGCAGGCGTTGCGCCCAACCGGCCGAATAACGCAGCCCCGACAGACAGGCGGCGTTGGCGGCCTGCTGCCCCGCCTTGGCCGCCAATGTATAGGCCCCGGCCGACGCCCGGCATTCCGGGCAATCGCGCGACGCGGCCGGGGCGGACTTCAGCGTGCGCGGATCGACGGGATCGACGGGCAGCGGCATGGAGGGCACCTGATCGCTCGGCGGCCGGTTGGGCGGGCGGACAGCATTGGCGTTGGCGCTCTGGGTCAGGCCGGGATCGACCATGATCTGCCCGGCCAGCGCCTCGCGCAGTTGCGGGTCGCGGGTCGGACTGCCGTCGTTCATCGCGGCGAGTTCGTTGTCGAGCGCATTCAGCTGCGCATCGTCATCCGGCTTGCCGCCGCACCCGGCGATCAGCAAACATGCCAGCGAAATCAGGGTCGGTCGCATCTTGGCCATCATGCCCTCGCCTTAGCACAGGGATGCGACATCTTCCTTAACGGCCGAAACGCCATCACGCGATGCGGCCGCACCGGCGCTTGTATGGGCGGCGCGGCGACGCCATCTTGATCGCCATGCTGAACCTGTTTTCCATCGTCATCGGCCTGGTCGCGCTGCTGCTCGGCATCGTGCCGTTCCTGCCCTTTTTCGCCTGGGGCTATTGGTTCGTCATCCCCATCGCGATCGTCGGCGCGGCGGTCGGCGCGCTCTCGTCACGAAACGGCGGGCGCAATCTCAACCTGATCCTCATTTTGATCTTCGGCCTGCGCTTGATGCTGGGCGGCGGGTTCATTTAAAAGGAAAAGGCCCGGCGGGTTTCCCCGCCGGGCCCTATTGCCGGTCGCTCGGGCGACTTAGCGGCAGCGGACCTGACCGCGGTCGATCTGCTGGCCGAGCAGCGCGCCGCCGCCCGCACCGATCACCGTGCCCAGCAGGCGCGAACCGCCACCCGCGATCACATTGCCCAGCGCGCCGCCGGCCAGACCGCCGATGACCAGACCGGTGGTGCCGTCATTGCGGCGGCAATAATAGCGGCCGTTCATGCCGCGATAGATGCGGTCGTTCCGGCCGAGCGCACGGGGCTGATAATAGCGACCGTCGCGATAATAGCGCTCGGGATAATAGCCGCGCTGACCCGGCTCGAAGCGATTATAGTCGTAGTTGCGCCAGCGAACGTTGCGCATGTCCTTGCGATAATCCTGGCGGGCATCGCGAATGTCCTCGCGATATTCGCGGTGGGCTTCGCGAACATCGCGGCGCGAGTCGGCCCGACGGACATCGCGGTTATAGTCACGACGGGCATCACGAACCTCGTCGCGATATTCCTGGCGCGCTTCCCAGCCATTGCGCTGAGCCTCGGCAGGAATGGCGGTAAAAGCGGTGGCGGCGATCGTCGCCGACAAGAGAGCGATACGCATTACTAAACTCCCGTTGAAGATGGATATGAGAACCCGAGACCTCGCGGGATGTTGCGTGAACCCAAAACTACCTGCCATTCACTTCACAGACAGGCGCATGCGTTTGATTTTCTAAATAGAAAGGGCGCCACCCGGAGGTGACGCCCCTGTTTCCCGACGTCGCGGAAAAGGCCGTTAGCGGCAGCGGCGATTGCTGGTGCCGCGCTCGATCTCGCGACCCGCCAGCGCACCGACGGCGGCGCCGCCCAGCGTGCCCAGCGTACGGTCGCCGCGCGTGTCGATGGTGCGGCCCAGCAGCGCACCCGCGACGCCGCCGACCACCAGGCCGGTGGTGCCGTCCGGCTTGCGGCAGCGGACGCGGCCGCGATCATCGCGCCACTCGCGATACTTGTAGCGACGCTGGGCGTCGGCGGCGGTGGTGGGGAGGACCAGCGCGGGGACGACCATCGCGGTGCAGCCCAGGGCAAGCATCAATTTCCGCATGACAAACTTCCTTCCTGATGTGTTCTGATGCCGTAACGTTCCAATTCTACTGTCTGTTGCATGAACGTCAGATAACGTCACGTTCATCGAAATGACGCCCTTTTCGGAAGCGGGGGCGGGCTCTAGGGTCGCCTGCGATGCTGCCCCAACCGACCGCCATGCTGCCCGCCGTAATGCCCTGGCTCGACCTGGCGGGACTGGCCGTGTTCGCGGTTTCGGGCGCGCTGGCCGCGGCCAAGCATCGCCAGACCATGGTGACGCTGGTGTTCTTCGCGCTGATTACGGGGGTTGGCGGCGGCACGCTGCGCGACCTGCTGATCGACGCGCCGGTCTTCTGGGTGCATGATGCGCGGGTGCCCCTGGTCTGCCTGGTCGCGGCGGTGGCGGTCTGGGCGACGCCGGCGCGCTGGTGGCGGGGCAGCGCACTGGACTGGTTCGATGCGGTGGGGCTGGCGGCCTATGCTGTGTACGGCGCGGCCAAGGCGAGCGGATATGGCATTCCCCCGATTCCGGCGGCGATGCTGGGGGTGGTGTCGGCCTGTGTCGGCGGCATCATCCGCGACGTCATCGCGGGCGAGCCTTCGATCCTGATGCGCCCCGAACTGTATGTCACCGCCGCCGCGCTGGCCTCGACCAGCTATGTGCTGCTGAGCGCGCTTGGCGTGCCGGGGGCCGGGCCGATCGCGGCGCTGGCGGGATTCGCCTTGCGCGGGGCCGCGATCCGGTATCGGCTCGCTTTGCCTGCCTATCCGGCCAAGGGGTAGGATCGAGCGGTAGCGCCGGGGCGTGGCCTTCGATTTCGCTCAGGCTGAACGGAGCGAAGAATCATCCCCGCCTCCGTTCGGGCTGAGCGAAGTCGAAGCCCAAGGGAAACCCTCACCGCCCGAGCATCAACTCCGGCCGCACCACCCGGTCGAAGGTCGCCTCATCGACCAGCCCCAGTTCCAGCCCCGCCTCCTTCAGCGTCTGCCCCTTCTGATGCGCGTGCTTGGCGATCTTGGCGGCGTTGTCATAACCGATCTCGGGCGCGAGCGCGGTCACGAGCATCAGCGAGCGGTCGAGCAGTTCGGTGATCCGGTCGCGATTGACCGTCATCCCCTCGACGGTGCGCTCCGCGAAGCTCTCCATCCCGACCGACAGCAGATGGACCGAGCGTAGGGCGTTCGCGCCGATCAACGGCTTGAAGACGTTCAGTTCCAGATGCCCCTGCAAGCCGCCGACCGTCACGGCGGCATTGTTACCGATCACCTGCGCGGCGACCATGGTCAGCATCTCGCACTGGGTCGGGTTGACCTTGCCCGGCATGATCGAGCTGCCCGGCTCATTGGCTGGCAGTTCCAGCTCGCCCAGCCCCGAGCGCGGGCCGGAGCCCAACAAGCGGATGTCGTTGGCGATCTTGGTCAGCGCCACCGCCAGCACGTTCAGCGTGCCGTGCAGGTCGACCAGCCCGTCATTGCTGGCCAGCGCCTCGAACTTGTTAGGCGCAGTGACGAAGTCCAGGCCCGTCGCCTCGGCGATTTCGGCGGCGATCGACTCGGCGAAACCGTTCGGCGCGTTCAGCCCGGTGCCGACCGCCGTCCCCCCTTGCGCCAGCGGCAGGATATTGCGGTGAAGCGTCCCCTCGATCCGGTCGCGGGCATTGGCCAGCTGCTGCACATAGCCGGAAAATTCCTGGCCCAGCGTCAGCGGGGTCGCGTCCTGCAAATGGGTGCGGCCGATCTTGACGATGTCGTCCCATGCCTTCGCCTTGGCATTCAGCGCGGCGTGCAGCCGGTCGAGCGCGGGGAAAAGCTGCTGCGTCACCGCCAGCGCAGCGGCGACATGAAGCGCGGTCGGGAAGGTGTCGTTGGACGACTGGCCGCGATTGACGTCGTCATTGGGGTGGACCGGCGATTTGCCGCCGCGCGTGCCGGTCAGCATCTCATTGGCGCGGCCCGCAATCACCTCATTGGCGTTCATGTTGGACTGGGTGCCGGAGCCCGTCTGCCAGATGACCAGCGGGAACTGGTCGTCATGCCGCCCGTCGATCACCTCCTGCGCCGCCGCCTCGATCGCATCGGCCTTGTCCGCCGACAGCCCGTGCCCGCGATTGATTCGCGCGGCGGCCTTTTTGACGATGGCCAGCGCATGGACGATGCCGATCGGCATCTGCTCGCGCGCGCCGAAGGGGAAGTTTTCCAGGCTGCGCTCGGTCTGCGCGCCCCAATAGGTGGTGGCGGGGACGTCGATCGGGCCGATCGAGTCGGTTTCGGTGCGGGTAGCGGTGGGGGTCTGGGTCATGGGCTAGGGACTCACCGGGTAGGGAATGGGTTCCCGGTGAATATCAAGCCCTCTCCCCTCCGGGGAGAGGGTTGGGTGAGGGGTTGAGGCTTGGCGAAACAGGCGGACTGCAGGTCCGACCCCAGCCCCTCACCCCGGCCCTCTCCCCGAGGGGGAGAGGGAGAAGGGACTCGCGCCTCTGCGCGAACCGAAATTACTTCTTCCGCTTGAAGTCCACCGCGACGACATTGCTGCCGTCCTCGACCGGCTTGGCGACGGGTTCGTCATTTTCGGCCGAACCGTGCGGATCGGGATCGCTCTGGGGATCGTCGGCGACGTGGAAGCCCAGCTCGAACTGAACCTCCGGGTCCTGGAAACGGGTGATCGCCGAATAGGGAATCACCAGCTTCGAGGGCACCTGGTTGAAGCTGAGGCCGACCGAGAAGCGATTCTCGTCCACCGTCAAGTCCCAGAAGCGATTCTGCAGGACGATGGTCATCTCGTCCGGGAATCGCTCGACCAGCCGCTGCGGGATGTCGACGCCAGGCGCCTGGGTCTTGAAGGTGATGTAGAAATGATGCGTGCCGGGCAGTTGCCCCGTCTCCGCCACCGGGCCGAGCACACGCCCCACCACGGCGCGCAGGGCCTCCTGCACGATGTCGTCATAGGGGATGAGGCTGTCGGGCAATCCTTCGGTCATGGCCCATGGACTAGCGGCCTTTGATCGCGGGTCAAGATTGCATGGGACGGATAGGTGTTTAAGGGAGGGGCCATGCGCACCGCCACCGTCCACCGCGCCACCGCGGAAACCGTCATCGACGTCACCGTCAATCTCGACGGCACCGGCGTCTATCAGAACGCCACCGGCATCGGGTTTCTCGACCATATGCTCGACCAGCTGTCGCGGCATTCGCTGATCGATCTTTCGGTCAAGGTCGAGGGCGACCTGCATATCGACGGGCACCACACCACCGAGGACAGCGCGCTGGCGATCGGACAGGCCTTTGCCAAGGCGCTGGGCGACAAGCGCGGCATCTATCGGTACGGCGAAGCGCTGTCGCCGATGGACGAGGTGCTGACCCGCACCGCGCTCGACATTTCGGGGCGGCCCTGGCTGGTGTGGAAGGTACCGTTCACCAACCCGATGCTCGGCACGCTCCAGACCGAGATGATCGAGCACTGGTTCCACAGCTTCGCACAGGAGGCCGGGATCACGCTCCACGTCGAGCTGCTGCACGGCCACAACAACCATCACATCGCCGAGAGCGTCTTCAAGGGCCTGGCGCGTGCGCTGCGGATGGCGGTCGAGATCGACCCGCGCAAGGCCGACGCCATCCCCTCGACCAAGGGCATGCTGTGACGCTGGCGCTGATCGACATCGAGTCGGGCAATCTCCACTCGGTCGACAATGCCCTGCGCGCGGCAGGGGCGAGCGATGTCGTCATCACCGCCGATCCGGATGTGATCGCCAAGGCCGACCGGATCGTGCTGCCGGGCGTCGGCGCGTTCGGCGCGTGCGCGGCCAATCTGCGCGCCGTCGACGGGCTGGAAGAGGCGCTGCGCGAGGCCGCCCTCACCCGCGCCCGCCCCTTTCTGGGCATTTGCGTGGGCATGCAGCTGCTCGCCGACACCGGCGAGGAAATGGGGGAGCATCGCGGGCTTGGCTGGATCCGCGGCCGTGTGGCGCGACTCACGCCGTCCGATCCGGCGGCGAAGGTGCCGCATATGGGCTGGAACGATGTCCGCCCATTGCACGACCACCCGCTGATCGTGCCGGGCGAGGCCTATTTCCTCCACAGTTTTGCCTTTACCGGCGAGCATGTGCTGGCGACCACCGACCATGACGGCGCCGTCACCGCCGCGATCGGCCGCGACACGATCGTCGGCGCGCAATTCCACCCCGAGAAGAGCCAGCGTTATGGCCTCTCCTTCCTCACCCGTTTCCTGGAGTGGCATCCGTGAGCCTGATCGTCTTTCCCGCCATCGACCTGAAGGGCGGCCAAGTGGTGCGTCTGGCCGAGGGCGATATGGACCGCGCGACCGTCTATGGCGACGATCCCACCCATCAGGCGATGCTCTTCGCCGAGGCGGGCGCGCAGCATCTGCACGTCGTCGACCTCGACGGCGCCTTTGCGGGCGAGTCGGTCAATGGCGAGGCGGTGCAGGCGATCGTCCAGGCGTTCCCCGGCCATGTCCAGCTGGGCGGCGGCATCCGTAACCCTGCGAATGTCGAGCGCTGGTTCGATCTGGGCGTCTCGCGCGTGGTGATCGGCACTGCGGCGCTGGAGAATCCCGACTTCGTGCGTGACATGGCCAAGGCCTATCCCGGTGGCATCGTCGTCGCGGTCGATGCCAAGGACGGCATGGTCGCCACGCGCGGCTGGGCAGACGTGTCGGACGTGTCGGTCGAGGATCTGGCGCGGCGGTTCGAGGATGCGGGCGTGGCCGCGCTCCTCTTTACGGACGTGGGCCGTGATGGGTTGCTCAAGGGCTGCAACGTGCCTGCAACCGTCGATCTGGCGCGCGCGGTGCGGATTCCCGTCATCGCCAGCGGCGGTGTGGCGGGAATCGGCGACATTCATATGCTGGCCCTCCATCATCAGGACGGGGTCGAGGGCGTCATCACCGGCCGCGCGCTCTATGACGGGCGGCTCGATCTGGCGGCGGCCTTGTCGGTGGCGGCGGCCGCATGACCGTCCGTGCGCGTGTCATCCCCTGTCTCGACGTCGCGAACGGCCGGGTGGTCAAGGGCGTCAACTTCGTCGACCTGATCGATGCGGGCGATCCCGTCGAACAGGCGCGCGCCTATGACGCCGCCGGCGCGGACGAGCTGTGCTTCCTCGACATCACCGCCAGCCATGAGGCGCGCGGCACCATCCTGGACGTGGTGCGGCGGACGGCGGCGGTATGCTTCATGCCGCTGACCGTGGGCGGCGGGGTCCGCACGGCGGAGGATGCGCGTGCGCTGTTGCTGGCAGGGGCGGACAAGGTGGCGGTCAACTCCGCCGCCGTCAGCCGCCCGGAGGTCGTCTCCGACATTGCCGAGCGATTCGGCAGCCAGTGCTGCGTCGCCAGCGTCGACGCACGGCGGACGGCAGATGGCTGGGAGGTGTTCACCCATGGCGGACGGCGCGCGACCGGGATCGACGCGGTCGAGCATGCGCTGCGCCTGGCGGAGCTGGGTGCTGGCGAACTCCTCGTCACCTCGATGGACCGGGACGGGACGCGGGGCGGATATGACCTGGAGTTGATCCGCACCATCGCCGATCGGACCAGCGTGCCGGTGGTGGCGAGCGGCGGAGTCGGCGGGCTGGACGATCTGGTCGCGGGGGTGCGTGACGGTCATGCCTCGGCGGTGCTGGCGGCGTCGATCTTCCACTTCGGTGATGCGTCGATCGCGGATGCGCACCGGGCGCTGGCAGCGGCGGGGGTGCCGGTTCGGGCACATTGATTTCACGCGAAGCCGCTAAGCCGCGAAGGTTTTTGGGGTTCGCGCGGAGGCGCGGAGAGTTTGGATTTGGGGGGCTGCATGGCGGCTCATGCACGGTGTTTGTCTTCCGATTGCCACGCCGCCCTACCCCCGTTCACGCTGAGCGAAGTCGAAGCGTACGCCCTGCCCTTTGCCAGACGGGATTCCCTTGGCCTTCGACTTCGCTCGGGCTGAACGGCGGTGGGATTACGGGCAACCGCCATCGACCGGGAGACCTTCCCACGTCAGTGAGGCAGACCGCCGCGCCCCCTCCAAGACCAAACTCTCTGCGCCTCCGCGCCTCTGCGCGAACCAAAAAAACCGTCGCGCCTTCGCGTCTTCGCGCGAACTCAAATCCCCCGGATGACCCGCTCCCGCGACGCTGCTAAACTCCCTCCATGCCACTCGCGATCATGACCCCTGCCAACGGCCATAGCGGTATCATCCGCGTGCGCACCCATCCGGAGTTGTCGGACATCGCGCTGTTCGTCTTTGCGATCGGCGCGATCTGGTTCCTGCGTCGTGCCATGCGCCGCCGCAATCGCAAGGATTGACGCGGACGCGTCGGCGCGTCACCCAGCCGCGCATGGACATGCTCGACCGCCTCGAAGCCACGATCCGCGCGCGCCGCGACGAAGGTGACGCCGCCACCTCCTATGCCGCCAGCCTGTTCGCCAAGGGACGGCCGAAGATCGCGCAGAAACTGGGCGAGGAAGCGGTCGAAACCGTCATCGCCGCCATGGCCCAGCCCGACAAGATCGTGTCGGAGGCCGCCGACCTCATGTTCCACCTGATCGTGCTGCTGGCCGACACCGGCCATTCGCTGGACGATGTCCGCGCCGAACTCGCCCGGCGCGAGGGCGTGTCGGGGCATGACGAAAAGGCCGCGCGCGCCCGCTGATCCCTCGGAGACCATTGATGCCGATCGACGCCACCCTGCCCTATGACGACCAGAATGTCTTCGCGAAGATCCTGCGCGGCGAGATTCCGTCGACCCGCGTCTATGAAGACGAGTGGGCGGTCGCCTTCCACGACATCGCGCCGCACGCGCCGACCCATATCCTGGTGATCCCGCGCGGCGCGTATGTGTCGTGGGACGATTTCTCGACCCGAGCGAGCGAAGCGGAGATCGCCGGTTTCGTCCGTGCCGTCGGCCATGTCGCGCGCGAAGCGGGGGCGGTTCAGCCGGGATACCGGCTGCTGGCGAATATCGGGCCCGATGCCGGACAGGAAGTGCCGCATCTCCATGTCCATATCCTGGCGGGCAGGCCGCTCGGCCCGATGCTGGCGCGCTGACGTCCCCTCTTGGCACGCCCCTCCCGCCTGCGGGAGGGGCTTACCGCGATAGGAACACCATTCCCACTCCCCCAACCGGGAGAGGGCTTTAATCGCGCCCCGACCGCATCCCCGGCGTCTTAGGGATTGCGCGTAATAAAATTGCAGCTAACTTCCCCGACCATTCACCGGACGCCGGGCGCGCCTCATATCGGGGCCGCCCTTCCCTTGGGGGGATTGGACATTCATGATTTTCGGGCGCGTTAAGCCTCTGGACGCCATTTTGGCGACCGCCGAGAAGAAGGGGCTGCAACGATCGCTAGGCGCGTTCCAGCTCACCATGCTGGGTATCGGCGCGGTCATCGGCACGGGCATCTTCGTTCTCACCTCCGAAGCCGCGCAAAAGGCGGGGCCGGGGATGATGCTGTCGTTCGTGCTGGCAGGCTTTGTCTGCGCGGTGGCGGCACTCTGCTATTCCGAGCTGGCCTCGATGGTGCCGGTCGCCGGGTCGGCTTATACCTATACCTATGCGGTCATGGGCGAACTGCTCGCCTGGATGGTCGGCTGGGCGCTGATCCTGGAATATGCGGTCGGCGCCTCGGCCGTCGCGGTCGGCTGGTCGGGTTATGTGGTGGGGCAGATCCGCAACCTGCTGGGCATCGACATACCGATGGAGTGGGTTAACGGCCCCTCCTCGGGCGGCTATATCAACCTGCCCGCCGTCATCATCTCGCTGCTCGTCACCTGGCTGCTGGTCGTCGGCACGACCGAGAGCGCGCGCGTCAACGCCATCCTGGTCGCGATCAAGGTCGCCGCGCTGACCTTGTTCATCGCGCTGTCGGTGCCGGTGATGAACGGCGCGAATTTCCACCCGTTCATGCCGACCGGCCTGACGGGCGTGGCGGGCGCCGCGGCCTCGATCTTCTTCGCCTATGTCGGCTTCGACGCGGTCTCGACCGCCGCCGAGGAAACCAAGAACCCGCAGCGCAACGTGCCGATCGGCCTGATCGCCTCGCTGCTGTTCTGCACCGTCTTCTACCTGCTGGTGTCGGCGGGCGCGATCGGTTCGCCGCTGGGTGCGCAGCCGGTGCGCGATGCCGCCGGCGTCGTGCTGTCGCCCGGCACGTCGGAACTGACCGCGCAGTGCAAGGCGGTCGTCGCCAGTGGCGCGGCCGAACCGCTGTCCTGCTCGAAGGAAGCGCTGGCGCATGTCCTGCGCACCATCGGCTGGGAAAAGATCGGCAACCTGATCGGCCTGGCCGCCACGCTGGCGCTGCCCTCGGTCGTGCTGATGATGATGTTCGGCCAGACCCGCGTGTTCTTCACCATGGCGCGTGACGGCCTGTTGCCCAAGGCGTTCGCCAAGGTCCATCCGAAGTACAAGACGCCGCACGTCGTCACGATCGTGACGGGTCTGGCCGCGACCTTCGCATCGGCCTTCCTGCCGGTCGGCAAGCTGGCCAATTATTCCAATTCGGGCACGCTCTTCGCCTTCCTGATGGTGGCCGTGTCGGTGCTGGTGCTGCGTCGGACCGACCCGGATCGTCGTCGTCCGTTCCGCACGCCCTTGGTGTGGATCGTCGCGCCGCTCGCGATCGTCGGCTGCCTGTATCTGTTCCTCTCGCTCGACTGGGGCTCGATCCTCGTCCTGCCCATCTGGGGTGCGGTCGGCCTGGCCATCTATTTCGGCTATAGCCGCAAGCGCAGCTATGTCGGGCGCGGCATCGTCGATGTCGTCGACGATCCCGCGATGCAGCCGGAGGTCGCCAAGCCGATCGACCGCTGATCGGTTTCGCGAAGACATGGAAAAGGCCCGGGGGAGCGATCCTCCGGGCCTTTTCCGTTTGGGCTCCTGCCCCTCCACCACCCGGCTGGGCCGGGTGGTCCCCCTCCCCAAGCCTAGCTTGGGGAGGAATGGGTTAGGCCTTCCTCCGTTCAGCCTGAGCGAAGTCGAAGGCCACGCTTATCTCTCAGAGGCTGGCGGCGAGCGTCTTCAGATCGACCTGGGGCCGCGCGCCGAAATGGCTGATGATCTCGGCGGCGCAAGCCGCACCCAGCGTCAGCGAGGCCTTCAGGTCCTGGCCATGCGTCTGGCCATAGAGGAAGCCCGCCGCGAACAGGTCGCCCGCGCCCGTCGTGTCGACGACCTTGTCGACCGGATGCGCCGGAACGGTGACGCGCTCGTCACCGCGCTGTGCCAGCGCGCCCTTTTCGGCGAGGGTCACGACCAGCGTCTCGACCTTGTCCTTCAGCGCGGCGATCGCCGCCTCGACATCCGCCGTCTCGGTCAGCGCGACGATCTCGGTCTCATTGGCGAAGATCACGTCGATCATGCCGCCGTCGATCAGGGCGTGGAAATCGGCGCGGTGGCGGTCGATGACGAACTCGGCCGAGGCGGTGAAGGCGACCTTGCGGCCCGCATCCCGCGCAACTTGGATCGCAGCGCGCATCGCGGCGCGCGGTTCTTCGGGATCCCAGAGATAGCCCTCGATATAGAGATAGGCCGCATCGGCGATCAGCGCGCGGTCGAGCGCTTCGGCGGGCAGATAGTGCGACGCGCCGAGGAAGGTATTCATCGTCCGCTGCCCATCGGGGCTGACGAAGATCATGCAGCGCGCGGTGGTCGGCAGGCCCGCGCGGGCGGGCACGTCGAAGCGGACGCCCGCCGCGCGGATGTCGTGCCCGAAGACCTGGCCCAGCTGGTCGTCGGCGACCTGGCCGATGAACGCGGTCTTGCCGCCCAACGCAGCCATGCCCGCCAGGGTGTTCGCCGCCGAACCGCCCGAAATCTCGCGGCCGGGGCCCATCTTGGAATAGAGGGCGTCGGCCTCCTCGGTCGAGAAGACGAGCTGCATCGCGCCCTTCGTCATGCCCTGTTCGGCGATGAAATCATCCTCGGCAGAGGCCAGGATGTCGACGATCGCATTGCCGATCGCCACCACGTCGTAAGTGGGGTTGCTCAAGAAAGGGACTCCGGGAAAAATAGCTGTGATACCGCCGCCCTAGTCAGGGCCATGTCCCCATGCAAGTTGGCCGGCCGCCAGCCCATCACGCATTGACTCCGTCGCGTCGGCCACCGCATCCCTGCGCGATGATCCGCGCCTTCTTTCTGTCGATAGGCCAGCTGGGCGATCCGGCGATCCGCCGGGTGCTGGTCCGCTCGCTGGCACTCACCTTCGCGCTGTTCGCGGTGGCGGGCCTGGCCCTCTGGTGGGGCGTCCGCGCGGCGCTGACGGGGTGGCTGGGGGCGCAGGCAGGCGGCTGGTCGGCGGCGCTGACCCTGGTGGTCGAGATACTTGCGCTGTGGATTGCCTTTCGCGCAGTGGCGGTCGGCGTGGTCGGGATCTTCGCCGACGACATCGTCGCGGCGGTCGAGGCGCGCCATTATCCGCAAGGCCTGGCGAGCGCGCGGCCGGTATCGCTGGCGCGCGGGATGGCGATGGGCCTGGGATCGGGCTTGCGCGTCGTCGCGATCAACCTGATCCTGTTGCCGCTCTATATCGTCCTGCTGGTCACCGGCGTTGGCACGGCGGTGGCGTTCCTGCTGGTCAATGCCTGGCTGTTGTCGCGCGATCTGGGCGACATGGTCGCGGCACGGCATCTGGACGGGCCTGCCATGCGTCGCTGGCGCAAGGCGACCGGGCCCAGGCGCTTCCTCCTGGGACTTGCCGCGGCCGCCCTGTTCGTGGTTCCAGGGCTCAATCTGCTCGCGCCCGTCCTGGGGGCGAGCATGGCGACCCATTTCTTCCACAGGAGACCCCGCGCGTGATCCGCCGCTATGCGTTGCCGCTCTTTCCGCTGATCGTGCTGGCGGGGTGTACCGTGCCGCAGACCGCCGCGCCGGTCCGCACCGGCGGCATGGCCCCGGTCCCGGTGCCCTATACCAGCGTCGGGCTGGAACGGGTCATCGGCCAGGACGCCGCCGGGCTGACCAAGCTGTTCGGCACGCCCGATGCCGATGTCCGCGAAGGCACCGCCCGCAAGCTGCAATTCCAGGGCAGCTTCTGCGTGCTCGACGCCTATCTCTACCCCAAGGACGGGGCGGAGCCGCGCGTCACCTATCTCGACGCGCGCGAACCCGATGGCAGCTCGATCGACCGGGCGAGCTGCGTCGCGGCGCTGACCCGGCGCGACGGCGGACGCTGATGCGCCCCGACCTGTGGTTCGCCTTCGTCGCCGCGACGCTGGTGATCGGCCTGATCCCCGGTCCGGGCGTGGCGGCGATCCTGGGCTATGCGATCGGATCGGGACGACGGACCGCCTTCGCCTCGGTCGCCGGGTTGATGCTCGGCAACATGGCAGCGGCCACCGCCAGCCTGCTCGGCATGGGCGCGGTGCTTGCCGCCTCGGCCTTTCTGTTCGGACTGCTCAAATGGGCGGGAGCGGCCTATCTGATCGCGGTGGGCGCGATCGGTTTATGGCGGGCGCGCCATGCCCATGCCGTCGCGGTTCGCCCGCGCCAGATCTCTCCGCGCGCGGCCTTTCTGGGCAATCTCGGCATCGGAACCTTCCATCCCAAGACGATCCTGTTCCTGGCCGCCTTCGCCCCGCAGTTCCTGGATTCCCAGCGCCCCTATGCGACGCAGGCGGCGGTTCTGGTCGCGACCTTCGCCCTGACCCTGGCCTTGACGGACGGCTGCTATGCCTGGGCAGCATCCGGTGCGGGCGGGTTGCTGCGTTCGCCGCGCACCCAGGCCTGGGCGCAACGCGCGGGCGGCGGTGCGTTGATTTTCGCGGGTTTCGCGACAGCTGCCATCCGGCAATAATAAAGTAATCGGAATGTGCCGTTTTGGTTAACTGAATTTTACTGTGGCAAAAAGTTCCACATCGCCCAAAAAAATTGCTGCAGTGCAGGAACAAATTTACGTCTTTGCCCGTATACGCTAATGGGACGATGAACCACGCCGCGTCTTGGCGGTAGTTCGCCATGGGAGATTGTATATGATGAAGTTCCTGTCTGCTGTTGCCGCCACCGCCCTGGTTGCCGCTCCGGTTGCTGCTGCTCCGGCCAACCCGGCTGCCAGCCTGTCGGTTTCGAAGTCGGTCCGCGCCTCGGCCCCGACCGCCAAGGGCAACAAGCTGGCCGGCGCCGGCATCCTGGCCGCTCTGATCGCTGCTGGCGTCGTCGCCATCGGCGTCGTCGCTGTCACCAAGGACGACAGCGCCGCGAGCAACTGATTGTCGCGGGCGGGGGAAACCCCGCCCCGATCATCACCGCTCGGGTCCAATCCCCAGCGGACGGAAGGGAGCCGGTTTCGGCTCCCTTTTTCGTTCTGGGGCTTACGCACCCCAATCGGGTCCATCGGGATCGGGATAAAAGCCATCCTGCTCGGGGCCGACCGACGACGGCGCCCGGTCGTCCTTTAGCGGCAGTGTCGGGGCCTCGCCCCCGAATCGCACCCGGATATAGCCGACCGCCCCCTTCATCCCCTGATAGATCGCCCGCACCACCTCACCGCGTCGAAGGCGTGCACCGATCAGCGGCGCGCGTTCGGCCGAGAGATAACCGATCTGGACATCCCGCGCGCTGAACACCGCCACCGCATTGGGATCGTGCCGGTTGCGCGGCTCGGGCCGCAACGTCACCGGATCGCCCGGGGCCGACGCCATCAGCTCGAAACGCCGATTGCTGCGTGCCTTGTCCTCGTTGGGAAAGTCGATCCCGACCACGGTCAGCGTCATCTCGTCCATGCCCCCTAGCTGGTGACGCCACGCCGCTGCGTCCAGAGCCCTCCCATTCGTCCGCGATCCGGCTATGGTACACGCATCCTGCCCTAATCGGAGTGCCCATGTCCCTGGCCGCCCTGGCGATTCTGCTCGCCGCCCAATCCCCCGCGCCCGCCGTCGCGCCCGTCCTGACTAGCGCCGATGCGCGCGACGTGCACAGCTATGCCCGGCCGCTGGAGGCGCGGGCCACCCATGTCTCGCTGAACCTCTATGCCGATTTCGATACCCATGTGATGCGCGGGATCGCGACCCTGTCGGTCGATGCGAAGCCCGACGTCAGGCAACTCGTCGTCGACGACAACGGCCTGCGGATCGTCGCGGTGACGGACGGGCAGAATCGCCCCCTGCCCTACACCATTGGGGCGGTCGACAAGGTGCATGGCGCGCCGCTGGCCATCACGCTGAACGGCGCCCGCACGGTCAGGATCGCCTATGCCTCAGTCCCGGGCGCCAAAGCGCTGCAATGGCTGTCGCCCGAGCAGACGGCGGGCAAGAAACAGCCCTATCTGTTCAGCCAGGGCGAGGCGATCCTCAACCGAAGCTGGATCCCGACTCAGGATTCGCCCGGCATCCGTCAGACCTGGGACGCGACGATCAACGCCCCCTGCGCTCTGACCGTCGTCATGAGCGGCGAGCGGACCGGCGAGACGCCCTGTACCGATGGTCGCCACACCGCCAGCTATCGCATGGACAAGCCGGTCGCCCCCTATCTGATCGCGCTGGCCATCGGCGACCTGAAGTTCAAGGCCTTGAGCGCCCATACCGGCATCTGGACCGAGCCTGCGATGCTCGACAAATCGGCGTGGGAATTTGCCGGGCTCGACAAGTTCGTCACCGCGGCCGAGGGGCTGTACGGGCCCTATCGCTGGGGCCGGTATGACGTGCTGGTCCTGCCGCCCAGCTTCCCGTTCGGCGGCATGGAGAACCCCACCCTCACCTTCGCCACGCCGACCGTGCTGGCGGGCGACCGGAGCCTCGTCAGCCTGATCGCGCATGAGCTGGCGCATAGCTGGTCGGGTAATCTCGTCACCAACGCAACCTGGGACGATTTCTGGCTGAACGAAGGCTTCACCAGCTATTTCGAAAACCGGATCATGGAGTCCATGTACGGCAAGCGCCGCGCCGCGATGGAGGCGGATCTTGCCTGGACCGACATGCAGAACGCCGTGAAGGAAGCGGGCGGCCCGCAGTCGGCCGATACCAAGCTGCACCTCGATCTGGACGCCCGTCGTGACCCCGACGACGGCATGACCCAGATCGCCTATGATAAGGGCGCGACCTTCCTGCGGACGATCGAGTCGGTCGTCGGCCGCGCGCGTTGGGACGCCTATCTGCGCGGCTATTTCGACCGCCATGCCTTCCAGCCGCAGACCAGTGCAGGCTTCCTCGCCGACCTGAAGGCGAAGTTGCTCAAGCCCGGCGAGGCTGAGAAGATCGGCGTTGACCAATGGGTCTATCAGCCCGGCATCCCAGCCAACGCCGTCCATGTCCGCTCCGACGCCTTCCCCGCCATCGACGCGGCGGCCAAGGCGTTCGCGGCCGGCGGTCCGGTGTCGGCGGTGCCGGATAAGGTGACGACGCAGGAATATGTCCGCTTCCTCGACCAGCTGCCCCGCCAGCTCTCGGCCGAGCGGCTCGCCGCGCTGGACGGACGCTTCCACTGGAACGAGACGGGCAATAGCGAGATCCGCTTCGCTTGGCTGCGCCTTGCTCTCGCCAACCGCTATCCGCCCGCCGAAGCCTCGGCCGAGCAGTTCCTAACCGCCCAGGGCCGCCGCAAGTTCGTCGCACCGCTGTTCCAGCAGCTTCAGGGACAAGGCGAATGGGGTCAGGCGCTAGCCAAGCGAATCTACGACAAAGCGCGTCCCGGTTATCATTCGGTCACGCAGGTGACGGTCGATCGCCTGTTGGGGCGATAAAACGAACCTTCCGAGCGGCGAAACGAGGAACGAAAAACTCGTTTCGCCGCCGGTTTTTCAGGTCATCGCCGCTCGAACACCGTTCACCGGATATGGTTCCCGGCGACCTTTCCAACCTGTTTAGCCCCGGTTAATCGACACCCACACCGACATTCCGACCGGGGGGTCATGTGAAGTTCAAGGCATTTGCAGTGCGATTCGCGCTGATGGCATCGTGCGGCCTGATGATGGCCACCCCCGCTGCCGCGCAGTTCTGGCAGTGCGCACCCTATGCCCGCGAAATCTCGGGCATTGATCTTCACGGCAACGCCAACACCTGGTGGGGCCAGGCCCAGGGTCGCTACGACCGCGGCCACACGCCGCAAGAGGGTTCGGTCCTCGCCTTCGAAGCCACCAGCCGGATGCGCGTCGGCCATGTCGCTATGGTCAGCAAGGTCGTCAGCGACCGCGAAGTCCTCCTGACCCATGCCAACTGGTCGCGTCGCGGCGGCATCGAGCGCGACGTCCGCGCCATTGACGTCTCGCCGAACAACGACTGGTCGATGGTCAAGGTCTGGTACGGCCCGACCGGCGGCCTGGGTACCTCGGCCTATCCGACCAAGGGTTTCATCTATTCGGGTCACAAGAACGGCACCGCCGACCTGCCCGCCACCCAGATCGCCTCGCGCGACAGCGGCCGCGTTTCGGGCATCCTGACCTTCGCGGCGCCGGTTCAGTAATTTCCCACCTGCCCTGCCCCGAGCGAGGTCAGGAAAGCTTAGCCCAAAGCGCGGAACGTGCGCTTCGACTTCGCTCGGCGTGAGCGGGGGTTGGTGCTGACGACTTTAAAGAGCAGCGGATCAACCTGGCTCGCCCCCGAAACGGAAAATCCCCAAAACCCCGTTCCGCCTGAGCGAAATCGAAGGCCAAGGGAAAAGCTCACCGCCCGCGAGCGATCTTACCCCGCCCGAAACGTCATCGCCACGCCGTTCATGCAATAGCGCTTGCCGGTCGGCTTCGGCCCGTCGTCGAAGACATGGCCCAGATGCCCGCCACAGCGGCTGCAATGCACCTCGACTCGCTCCATCATCAGCGACCGATCGTTGCTCGTCCCTACCGCACGGGGCAGCGGCGCCCAGAAGCTGGGCCAGCCCGTGCCGCTGTCGAACTTGGTCTTCGAGGAGAATAGCGGCTGCGCGCAGCCCTTGCAGGCGAAGATGCCGCCACGATGCTCGCCGTTAAGCGGGCTGGAATAGGGCCGCTCGGTCCCTTCCTTGCGCAGGACGTCATAGGCTGCCGGGCCGAGCTTCTGCCGCCAGGCGGCATCGCTCATCGTCACGGGAAAGCGCTCCGCCGCATCGGCCTGGCGGCCACAAGCCGACAGGCCCACGCCCAGCGTGCCCAGGCCCATCAGCGACAGGAAAGTGCGGCGATCGGAAGAGGATGCGGTCATAAACACAAGATAGGAAAGCGGTGCAGGCCGGAAAAGGGTGCCTTCCATCCTCCCTATTTCCAATAGGAAGGACCGTCCTACGCCCGCTTGCGCCGCCAGAAAGGCCGGACGCTCCCCGATTGCAGCACGCCGCGCCGGAACAACCGAGCCCCCAGCGTGACGAACAGCGCGACCCACAGCGCCTGCCACGCCAGCGCCACGGCATGAGGCCACAGCGTGTCCCTGGCCGCCGCCATGCCCGCCATCGCAAAGGGCGAGGACAGCGGAAACACCTCGGCGATCACCGCCAGCCAGCTATCGGGCTTGGACAGGCCGCTGAGCGTCAGGGTGAACATGCCGACCTGCACGATCGTGATCGGCAGCGACAGCATCTGGATCTCGCGCATGGTCGATGCCTGCGCCCCGATGGTCAGGAACACCGATCCCAGCAGCAGATAGGCCATGGTGAAATAGGCGACGAACAGGACCGCAAACATCGGCAGGCCGATGGCGGGCGACAATTCGCCGACCATACCGGCAAAGCTGGGGGGCAAGATGCTCGTCAGCTGGCCGAGCACGGTGCCCCAGAAGCCGACGAACAGCACCGCCACCCCGAACATGCCGAGCAGCTTGCCCAGGAACACCGCCTCCAGCGGCACGGCGGCAGCCAGCACCTCGATCACCTTGTTCGACCGCTCCTCGGCCATGGTGCCGACCACCTGCCCCGCCAGGAACAGGGTGAGGAAGAAGACGCCGAACACCGCCAGGAACGCGGTCTGGTTCTGCCCGCCCAGCGTCGCGCGCTGGCGGACGAACGGCGTCTTGACGGCCGCGACCTGCGGCAGATGGCCGCCGACCCGATCCGCCACGAGCGATTGCCCCGCCAGGACGGCCAGATAATCCGCCGCACGCGCGCCACGCGCGCCATACAGGATCGTCGGCCGTTCGAGCGGGCCGTACAGCACCGCCGTGGCATCGTAATCGCGCGCCTCGAACGCTGCGCGCGCCTGGGCGGCGGGATCGCGGGCGGGGGCCAGCGTCTTCAGTGCGGGCGGCTCCTCGTCGCGCCGGAACACGGTGCGGGTGCGCGTGTCCGCCTCGACAAAGGCGCGGGCGATCGCATCCGGCACGATGGCGACGATCTTTACCCGGTCCGCGCCATGATCCGCCGCCTGCGCCGCGCCCATCGCCCCGATCGTGCTGAACGCGACCATGATCAGCGGCGCGAACAGGAACAGCAGGAAGATCGGCGTGAAGACGGTCGCGATGAAGTCGCGCCGCGCGATCGTCAGCGTCTGGCGGATCAGCCGCCGGCTCGGGCTCATGCCGCATTCTCCTGGGACGCCTGCTCGCCGACGATGCGGACAAAGGCTTCGTGCAGACTCGGACGTTCGATCGACAGATTCCATATGCCCGCCCCCGCCGCCAGCAGGCGCCCCAGCACCGGCTCGATCCCCTCGTCGGGCAGCGAAAAGCGCCAGTCGGTGCCGTCAGGCCGCGCATCGGCAGGTAACAGCTCGGGCGTCACCCGGTCGGGATCGCGCGGGCGATAGCGGACCAGCGAGGGCAAGGTGCCCCGCGCCTCGTCGACCGTCCCCTCGAACCGCCGCTGCCCGCCCGCAATGATCGCCAGCCGGTCGCACAGCCGCTCGGCATGGGCCATGACATGGGTGGAGAACAGGATGGTGGCCCCGCGATCCCGCTCGCCCAGCATCAGCGCCTCCAGCCGCTCCTGGTTGACCGGGTCCAGCCCCGAAAAGGGCTCGTCCAGCACCAGCAGCCGGGGACGGTGCACGACCGCGCCGAGCAGCTGGACGAGCTGCGCCATGCCCTTCGACAATTTGCGGATCTTGGTATCGGCGGCATGGCCGAGCCCGGCCTGCTCCAGCAGCTCGATCGCCCGTGCCCGCCCGGTCTTCCAGTCGAGCCCGCGCAGCGCGCCCATGAAGGCGATCGCCTCGCGCGCCTTCATCGCCGGGTACAGTCCGCGCTCCTCCGGCAGATAGCCGACCAGGTCGCTGGCGTCGCGCGGATGCGCATGACCGAGCAGCGTGCGCTCCCCCTCATCGGGTTCGATGATGCCCAGCAACATGCGCAGCGTCGTGGTCTTGCCCGCGCCATTGGGCCCCAGCACGCCGTACACCGCGCCCGTGGGCACCGCGATATCGACGCCATCGACGACGCGCCGGTCGCCGAATCGCTTGGCGAGGCCCGAGGCGTTGACCGCCCACTGATTATCCACGCAACTGTTCCTCCCTGAACGCCTGTGGTAGCGGGCGCATGTGGCGCAAGACAAGCTGGAAACCCGGATCAAGGCAAAAGCGGCCGAACTGGGCTTTGCCGCGGTCGGGATCACCCATGCCGACGCCGCGCCGAAAACGGCCGAGCGGCTGCACCAATGGCTCGCCGAAGGGCGCCACGGGTCGATGATCTGGATGGCCGACCGTGCGCATCAGCGGCAGAGCCCGGCGAGCCTCTGGCCCGAGGTGAAGAGCGTCATCTCGCTGGGGGTCAGCTATGCCCCGGCCGAGGACCCGATGCGGCTGGCCGATCACGGGCGGATCGGGCGCATCTCGGTCTATGCGCAAGGGGCCGATTATCATGACGTGGTGAAGCGCCAGCTAAAGGCGCTGGGTCGCTGGCTGGCGCAGGAGGGCGGGTGCGACCTGAAGGTCTTCGTCGACACGGCGCCGGTCATGGAAAAGCCGCTGGCCGAGGCGGCGGGGCTCGGTTGGCAGGGCAAGCACACCAATTTGGTCAGCCGGACCCATGGCAGCTGGCTGTTCCTGGGCGCGATCTACACCACGCTGGCGCTGGAGCCCGACGCGGTGGCGCGCGATACGTGCGGACGCTGCGATGCGTGCCAGCATGCCTGCCCGACCGATGCCTTTCCCGCGCCCTATCAGCTCGATGCGCGGCGGTGCATTTCGTACCTGACGATCGAACATGCCGGGCCGATCCCGGATGAGTTCCGGACGGCGATCGGCAACCGCATCTATGGCTGCGACGATTGCCTGGCAGTGTGCCCGTGGAACAAGTTCGCGGCCGTCGCGCAGGCGAACATGGCGTTCCATCCCCGCGCCGAGCTGACCGCGCCGGAGCTGGGGGATATTCTCTCGCTGGACGATGCGGGGTTTCGGCAGGTTTTTGCGGGGTCGCCGATCAAGCGGATCGGACGGAACCGGATGGTGCGCAACGCGGCGATCGCAGCGGGGAATAGCGGTGCGGCGGAGTTGGTGCCGGTGTTGCGGGGGTTGTTGGGGGATGCCGATCCGGTTGTCGTCGAGGCGGCGGGATGGGCTTTGGGGCGGTTGGGTGAGGGAGTGGCCTAGCCCCGGCCCTCCCCCATCCCCTCCCGCCTGCGGGAGGGGCGTGCCTGGCCCGAAGAGTAAGCGCTCCTGCAAGCAATGAACGTGTTGCTTATGCTGGATACGAGCCAAGCATCGCACCCCTCCCGCAGGCGGGAGGGGATGGGGGAGGGCAACGGTGTCTCACCGAGCCCCCACCCCCAATAATCAATCCACCCAATCCAACCCGATATCCTTGTAAACCGACCGATCCTCGTCCCAGCCCGGCTTCACCTTCACGTGCAGATACAGATGCACCTTATGCCCCAAGATGCGCGACAGCTCCTCGCGCGCCTTGGCCCCGATCTCCTTGATCCGCACCCCGTTCTTGCCCAGCACGATGGCGCGCTGGGTGGGGCGTTCGACCAGGATCTGCTGGTGGATCTCGACCGATCCGTCCTCGCGCTCCTTATAGGCTTCGGTCTCGACCGCGCTGGCATAGGGTAGCTCGGCGTGGAGCTGGAGATAGATCTGCTCGCGCGTCACCTCGGCGGCCAGCGCGCGCTCGGTCGCGTCGGAGACCTGGTCCTCGGGATAATGCCACGGCCCCTCGGGCATCAGCTTGGCGAAATGCGCCTTCAGTTCGGGCAGGCCGTCGCCGGTCTGGGCCGAGACGAACCAGATTTCGTCGAACGGCACGACCGCGTTCAGCTTTTCGGCATGGCCCAGCAGCCGCGCCTTGTCGGCGATGTCGACCTTGTTGAGGATCAGATGCTTGGGCTCGGGCCGTTGCGCGATCGACTCGGCGATGGCGGTGACCTTGGGGCCGATGCCGCCCTTGCCATCGACCACCAGCGCCAGGATGTCCGCGCCCTCCGCGCCTTCCCAAGCGGCGGCGACCATCGCGCGGTCCAGGCGGCGCTTGGGCTCGAAGATTCCCGGCGTGTCGACCAGCAGGATCTGCGCCTCGCCCTCGATCGCCACGCCGAGCAGCTTGGCACGCGTCGTCTGCGCCTTGGGGCTGACGATGGCGACCTTCTGGCCGACCAGCGCATTGACGAGGGTGGATTTGCCGGCATTGGGCGCGCCGACGACGGCCACGAGGCCGCAACGTTGTTCAGTCATGTGCCAGCGGTACAGGTCCCGCCCCCTTCCCGCAACGGCCAGACCACATGGACAGAATGTAATGGCTCCATCACGGAACGGCCAAGCCGGCGCGCGCATTTTCGGCCCACGAATTCGAGTGCAAGGAGAGACGTTATGAAGACCCTTCTCACCGCCCTGTCGGCTGCCGCCTTGCTGACCGTCGCGGGCCCGGCCTCGGCCAAGGGATGCCTGAAGGGTGCGGCCGTCGGCGCGGTCGGCGGGCATTTCGTCGGCAAGGGCCATGCTGTGCTCGGCGCGGCGGCGGGCTGCGCAGTCGGCCATCACCGGGCCAAGGTGCAGGCCAAGAAGGAAGCAGCCGCCGCCAAGGGGCGCTGATCTCGGTAGTTACTGGGCGAGGTCGGGGCATGGGCTTCGACTTCGCTCAGCCTGAACGGCTGTTCTGGAAGGCAGCCACACATCCAAACCGACGTTCGGCCTGAGCGAAGTCGAAGGCCACGCCCAGACCTCGCCCCCCCCTCAAGCCTTCAGCTTCGCCAGCAACGCCTTCGCAGCGGCCGTCTCCGCCTCCTGCTTGTTCGCACCCGACGCAGAGGCCTCCGCCGTCCGCCCGATCCGCACCGTTACCGTAAAGCGCGGCGCGTGATGCGGCCCCGAACGATCCGTCACCACATATTCGGGCGCCTTGCGATTATGCGCGGCCGCCCATTCCTGCAGCGCCGACTTGGGATGCTGCGGCGCCTTGCCCTGCGCGTGGACCCGGTCGCCCCAGGCCTTGCGGACGAACGCCCGCGCCGCCTCCAGACCCGCCTCGCGATACCAGGCACCGATCAGCGCCTCCATCACGTCACCCAGCACATTGTCGCTGTCCGAGGCGCCATCGTCGCGCGCCTGCTTCCCCAGCTTCAGATGGTCGCGCACGCCCAGATCGCGCGCGACATCGGCACAGACCGCCCCCGTCACCAGCGCGTTGAGGCGGCGCGACAGCTGCCCCTCGGGCTCGGCGGGGAACTGCTCCCACAGCCATTCGGCCATGATGAGGCCCAGCACCCGGTCGCCCAGAAACTCCAGCCGCTCGTAATTCTCGGCCGCCTGGCTGCCATGGGTCAGCGCGCGGTGGAACGGGGCGGCATCGGCGGGGGCACGGCCGAGGATACCGGCCAGCCAGTCATCGACCGTGCTCAAAACCCCTCTCCGATCCGGTTCCAGCGCGCGGCCGATACCCAGGTCCAGGGCTTGATCCACTCGGCCGAGCCATCGGTCGAGAAGAAGGTGATCGCCGCGCGGCCCTCCAGCCGGTTCATCGGGATCATGCCCATGCCCTGGGGCGGGGCGAAGCGGCTGTCGGCCGAGTCGTCGCGATTGTCGCCCATCAGGAAGACATGCCCCTCGGGCACCTTGTAGAGGACCGTATCATCGCGATCGGGGAAATTGCCCTGGTCCAGCACCTCGTAGCTCTTGCCGTTCGGCAGCGTCTCGCGGAACCGGGCATAGCGGCAGACGGGCTTGCCATCGACCGTATCGACGAACGGGCCGCATTCCTTGAACCCGAAATTGGGCGTCAGCGGCAGGATGAAGTCGGCCACGCGCTGCTTGGGGATCGGGCGGCCGTTCAGGATCACCTGACCGTTCGTCACCTGGATCGTGTCATTGGGCAGGCCGATCACCCGCTTGATGACGTCATGATCGTCAGGCCCCGGCGAGCGGAACACCACCACGTCGCCGCGCGCCGGATCGCGCGCCAGGATATGGCCGGGCAGCAGCGGCAGGCCGAAGGGCAGCGACCAGCGCGAATAGCCGTAATTCCACTTCGTCACGAACAGATAGTCACCGATCAGCAGGCGCGGCAGCATTGATTCCGACGGAATGACGAACGACGTCACGATGAAGCTGCGCAGGATGAAGACGAACAGCGCCAGCTTCAGGAAAAAGCGCAGCGTGTCCTTCGCCTCGGACTTTTGTGGGGTATCGGCCATGCCCAGCGGGTTCGCGCAACCGCTTCGCGCCGTCAACCCAGCTCTTCAGGCCGCTCGACTCTTTCGCCGGAGGATCGGGGCCGTTAGAGGAACCGCCCCCGCCCTCATCGGTACATCCCTACACCCATGACCGATTTCATCCTCAACCTGATCGCCTGGGGCGGCTATTTCGGCATCTTCCTGCTGATGGCGCTGGAGAATATCGTACCCCCCATCCCGTCGGAGGTCATCATGGGCCTGGGCGGCATGGCGGTGGCGCGCGGGCAGATGGAGATGATCCCGCTGATCCTGTGGGGCACGGCGGGGACGACGGCGGGCAATTACGCCTGGTACGCGGTCGGTCGCTATATCGGTTACGAGCGTTTCCGGCCCTTTATCGACCGCCATGGCCGCTGGCTGACCATGGAGTGGCGCGATGTCGAGCGGCTACACCTGTTCTTCGTCCGGCATGGCGGCTGGGTCGTGTTCGTCTTCCGCTTCATGCCCGCCTTTCGCACGTTGATCTCGCTGCCCGCCGGGATCACACGGATGCCGCTCGCCAAGTTCCTGATCTGGACCTTTGCGGGCAGCACGATCTGGAACACCATCCTGGCCTATGCAGGGCTATGGCTGGGATCGAATTTCGAAGCGATCAACCGCTATATCGGCCCCGCCGCCATCGCGATGACGGTGGTGATGGTCGGCGGCTATCTCTGGCGCGTCCTCACCTGGAAGCCGCACGGCAAAGGATGATCAGGCGCGCGGATGCGCCGTGCGATAGATGTCGAGCAGATGGGCCGCATCGACCGCCGTATAGATTTGCGTCGAGCTGAGGCTGGCATGGCCCAGCAGTTCCTGGAGCTGCCGCAGATCGGCTCCGCGTCCCAGCAAATGGGTGGCGAAGCTGTGACGCAGCGCATGGGGTGTCGTCCGCGCGCCCAGGCCCAGCCGGTCCCGCGCACCCTGCACCGCCCGGCGGATGATAGCGGGGGATAGCGGCCCACCCTTGGCGCCCCGGAACAAGGGCTCGTTCGGGAGCAGCGGATAGGGACATTGCGCCGCATAGGCCTCGATCGCGGTCCGCAGTTCGGGGAGCAGCGGCACGATCCGCGTCTTGGCGCGCTTGCCCGTGACCCGGATCGTCTCGCCCAGCGGCAGGATGTCGGCGGTCAGCGCCATGGCCTCGCCGATGCGCAGACCCGCACCGTAGAGCAGCAGCAACACCGCCCAGTCGCGCGCCGCGATCCAGAGCTCGGCGGCATTCTCGCCGATATCCTCGCCCAGCGCCATGATGTCGGCGGGCGACTGCGGACGCGGCAGGCTGCGCTTGCGACGCGGGCCTTTCAGGGCGGGCGGCTCGATCCCCGCCCAGTGCAGGAAGGTGCGCACCGCCGACAATTCCCGCGCGGTCGAAGCGGCGGTCAGCCCCTCCCCCCGACGCCGCGCCAGATAGGCGCGCAGGTCGGCGGCGGTGATCCGGGCGAGGCTGGCGGCGTCGATCGCTTCCGCCCAATGCTCGGTGAGGAATCCGCATAACCGCTCGGCCGTGGCGACATAGGCGCGGACCGTGTGGTCGGATCGCCGCAGGTCGACGGTCAGGTGACGGTAATAGTCGGCGATCTGCGCGGTCATGGAGCGGGTTTAGGGGAATATCCTATCCGGTTGAACCGTTTCTCCGCTTCGTTCAGCCTAAGCGACGTCGAGGGCCAAGGGATTCCTTTTCCAAAGGCATGTGGCGAGGGCCGGAGCGTGGCCTTCGACTTCGCTCAGGCGGAACGGGGGTTTGAAATGATCCTCCCCTCCTCATTAGCCTCCGCGCACGCTTCTTGCCGCTCCTCTCCCGTAAACGGGAGAGGATGGGGGAGGGCACGGGGGTCTCACAGAGACCAGCCCCCGTGGCCTTGCCCCTCCCCAACCCCTCCCCCTGCCGGGAGAGGGGCTTCAAAAGAAAAAGGGGCGCTCCCTCGCGGAAACGCCCCCCTGTCTTCAATCCATCAGGACCGGATCAGCGATCGAGCACCGCGTCGATCGCGGCACCGACCTCGTCCATGCCCGCCATGCCGTCGACGCGCGTCACGATGCCGCGCGCTTCATAGATCGGCAGGATCGGCGCGGTCTTGGCGCGATATTCGGCCATGCGGGTGCGTACCGTCTCGGCATTATCGTCGGGACGGCGCTTGAACTCGGTCGAGCCGCACACGTCGCACACGCCCTCGACCTGGGTCGGCTTGAACCGGTCGTGATAACCCGTGCCGCACGACGCGCAGGTGAAGCGGCCCGTGATCCGCTCGACCAGCGCATCCTCGTCGACGCCCAGCTCGATCACATGGTCGAGCGCCTTGCCGCGTTCTGCCAGCAACACGTCCAGCGCCTCCGCCTGGGCGGCGGTGCGGGGATAGCCGTCAAAGATCGCGCCGCCTTCCGCTTCCGCCTGGTCCAGCCGTTCGCCGATCAGCGCCGAGACGATCGCGTCGGACACCAGCTCACCCGCGTCCATCACCGCCTTGGCCTGGAGCCCGACGGGCGTACCCGCCTTGACCGCCGCGCGGAGCATGTCCCCGGTCGACAGCTGCACCATGCCGCGATTGGCCACCAGCCGCTGCGCCTGGGTCCCCTTGCCCGCGCCCGGCGGCCCCAGCAGGATGATGTTCACGCCCACGTCTCTCTCCCCTCTTTCCCTTGGATCCGCCCCGCGATCAGCGTAGGCGGCCACCCTTCAGCTTCGCCTTCTTGATCAGATCGCCATATTGATGCGCGAGCAAGTGGCTCTGGATCTGCGTCACCGTGTCCATCGTCACGTTCACGACGATGAGCAGGCTGGTGCCACCCAGATAGAAGGGGATCTGCAACGCCGTCACCAGATATTCGGGCAGCAGGCAGATGATCGTCAGATAGGCCGCGCCGATGACCGTGATACGCGTCAGGACGTAATCGAGATAGGTCTCGGTATTCTTGCCCGGACGGATGCCGGGGATGAAGCCGCCATAGCGCTTCAGATTGTCCGCCGTCTCTTCCGGATTGAACACCACCGCGGTGTAGAAGAACGAGAAGAAGATGATGCCCGCGCCGTAGAGCAGCATATAAACGGGCGAGCCGTGCTGCAGATACTGGTTCAGGCTGATGATCAGGTCGCCCCAGCGGCTTTCACCCGCGACGCGCTGCCCCGCGAACTGCGAGATGGTCAGCGGCATCAGCAGCAGCGAGGAGGCGAAGATCGGCGGGATCACCCCCGCGGTGTTGATCTTCAGCGGCAGGTGGCTGCGATCGGCCTGCATCCCGCGCTGCGTCGCGCGCTTGGGATATTGGATCAGGATGCGGCGCTGGGCGCGCTCCATGAAGCAGATGAACAGGACGAGGAACACGACGGCCAGGATGATGCCGATCAGGCGCACCGCGTCGATGCTGCCGCTGCGCCCGCCCTCGAGCAGGTTGAGCAGCGTGGTCGGCAGATGCGCGACGATACCGGCCATGATGATCAGCGACACGCCGTTGCCGATACCCCGGGTGGTGATCTGCTCGCCCAGCCACATCAGGAACATCGTGCCGCCGATCAGCGAGACGATGGCCGACATGATGAACACCGCACCGGGCTCGACGACCGCACCGCCCCCCTCGAAGCCCCGCGCCAGCGCATAGCCCTGGATGGCGGTCAGCGCGACGGTGCCATAGCGGGTATACTGGTTGAGCTTCTTGCGGCCCGACTCGCCTTCCTTCTTGATCGCGGCGAGCTGCGGCATCAGCGAGGTCGCGAGCTGCACGACGATCGAAGCCGTGATGTACGGCATGACGCCCAGCGCGATCAACGACGCGCGGGACAGCGCACCGCCCGAGAAGGTGTTGAAGAAGTCGAGGACACCGCCCTGCGTGCGATTGGCCAGGCTGGTCAGGCCGACAGGGTCGATGCCCGGCAGCGGGACATAGCTGAGCAGGCGGAAGACGATCAGCGCGCCGATCGTGAACCACAGCCGCTTCTTGAGGTCGGTGGCCTTGGCGAATTTCGCCAGGCTGATGCTTTGCGCCATCTGGTCGGCTGCGGATGCCATAGCTGTTGCGTTATCCTGGAAACGAAAAACGGCGGGATGCGTTTTGAACCGCCCCGCCGCTCATATAGGCGCGAAGACGCGCTTGTCTAACCCGGATGAAAAATCCGCCGCTGTCGCTGTGGCTTTTCACCAAGCAACAGCGACGGATCTTATCCGGTTCAGGCCTTGGCGGCGAGCTTCGCGGCGCGGGTCTGGCCCTTCTTCGCGGCAGCCTTTTCAGCGGCGGGCACGACGTGCGGCACGTCGACCGAACCACCGACCTTCTCGACGGCGGCGCGGGCCGAAGCCGACACACCCTGCACGACGAACGACAGCTTGGCGGTCAGCTCGCCCTTGGCCAGCAGACGCACGCCGTCCTTGCCGCCACGCGCCAGGCCAGCGGCCTTCAGCGCGGCGTGGTCGATCGTGCCGTCGGTCTTCAGCTTGCCCGAATCGACCGCCTTCTGAATCGCGCCCAGGTTCACCTCGGCATAGTCCTTGGCGAAGATGTTGTTGAAGCCGCGCTTCGGCAGACGCATGTGGAGCGGCATCTGACCGCCCTCGAAGCCCGCGATGGACACGCCCTCACGGCTCTTCTGGCCCTTGACGCCGCGACCACCGGTCTTGCCCTTGCCCGAACCGATACCGCGACCAACGCGGATCTTGGACTTGCGGGCACCCTGGTTGTCGAAAAGTTCGTTCAGCTTCATGATTTGCACTCGCTTTCGCTTGTTTCGCGCATGGCCGTCACTCGGGAAGAATCACGACCGCTGGATAAAAGGAAGGGGGCCGCATAGCCCCCTTCCCCGTGTTTGTCACTGTTCAATGTGACGGATGTGAGACTGTCTTACGACAGGGCTCAGTCCACCACCTGAACCATGTGCTGCACCTTGCGGATCATGCCGCGGACTTCAGGGCTGTCCTGAAGCTCGGAGACCTTGTGCATCTTGTTCAGGCCCAGGCCGACGAGGGTCGCGCGCTGGTCCTTGGTGCGGCGGATCGGCGAACCGGTCTGCTTGATCTTGATGGTAGCCATGGTCGCTTACTCCACGACGGCCGCGGCTTCCGCCTCGGCAGTCTGCTGGGTGGCACCGTGACCGCGACCCAGCAGGTCGGCGATCTTCTTGCCACGACGCTGCGCCACCGCCTTCGGCGAAGTCTGGTCGCCCAGCGCTTCGAAAGTGGCACGGATCATGTTGTACGGGTTCGACGTACCGACCGACTTCGTCACCACGTCGGCGACGCCGAGCGATTCGAAGATGGCGCGCATCGGACCACCGGCGATGATGCCGGTCCCCTGCGGGGCCGAACGCAGCGTCACGCGACCCGCACCGAAATGGCCGTTGCCATCATGATGCAGCGTGCGACCGTCCTTCAGCGGAACGCGGACCATCGCCTTCTTGGCGGCAGCCGTCGCCTTCGAGATGGCTTCCGGCACTTCGCGCGCCTTGCCATGACCGAAGCCCGCACGTCCCTTGCCGTCGCCGACCACGACGAGCGCGGCGAAGCCGAAACGCTTACCACCCTTCACGGTCTTCGAGACGCGGTTGATGTGGACGAGCTTTTCGATCAGCTCTTCGCCCTGCTCCTCGGGGTTACCGCGACGGTCGTCGCGACGACCACGGTTGCCGTCACGGCCACCACGGCCGCGGTCACCGCCGCCCGGACCACGGCCACGGCCGCCCCGGGGACCACGACCCTGGGTCGCGTCCTGCGCGGCGCCTTCGGCACCGGCAACGGCCACGTTGTTCTCGTCAGCCATATTAGAACTCCAATCCCGCTTCGCGTGCCGCCTCGGCCAGCGCCTTGACGCGACCGTGGAACAGGAAGCCGCCACGGTCGAAAACGACCTGCGTGACGCCGGCGGCCTTGGCCTTCTCGGCCACGCGCTTGCCGACTTCGCTCGCCGCTGCGACGTTCGCGCCCGACTGGCCGCGTGCGTCCTTTTCCAGCGTCGAGGCCGAAGCCACGGTACGACCTGCCTCGTCGTCGATCACTTGGGCATAGATGTGCTTGCCCGAGCGATGCACCGACAGGCGCGGACGGGTGCCGGCCCGCGCACGCAGCGCGGTACGGTTGCGCCGACGGCGCTTCTCGAAAAGAGAGAGACCCTTGGTCATTACTTCTTCTTCCCTTCCTTGCGGAAGATGAACTCGCCGTCGTACTTGATGCCCTTGCCCTTATACGGCTCGGGCTTGCGCCAGCGGCGGATCTCGGCGGCCAGCTGGCCGACCTTCTGCTTGTCCGCACCGCTGATTTCGACGGTGGTGGCGTCCGGCGTCTTCACCTCGAGGCCTTCCGGCACGTCGATGTTGACGTCGTGGCTGTAGCCAAGCTGCAGCTTCAGGGTCTTGCCCTGCGCGGCGGCGCGGTAGCCGACGCCGGTGATGACCAGCTTCTTCGAGAAGCCTGCGGTCACGCCAGTGACGAGGTTCTGCACCATGGTGCGCTGCATGCCCCAGAAGGCGCGAGCGCGCTTCGTGGCGTTGGCAGGCTGCACGGCGATGGCGTCCGCCTGGACGTCATAGCTGATCTCGTCGGCGAGCGGCATGGAAAGGGTGCCCTTGGGCCCCTTCACGCTCAGCACCTTGTCGGCGATGGTCGCGGTGACGCCGGCCGGAACCGGGACCGCCTTCTTACCGATGCGGCTCATCAGAACACCTCCGCCAGGACTTCGCCACCGACATTCTGCTCGCGCGCTTCGGCGTCCGACAGAACGCCACGCGGCGTCGACACGATGGTGATGCCCAGGCCGTTGCGAACGCGCGGCAGGTCCTGCGCGCCCGAATAGATACGGCGGCCAGGCTTCGAGATGCGCGCGACATGCTTGATCGCGGGCTGGCCCTCGAAATACTTCAGCTCGATGCGGATGCCGGCCGCGGGGCCCATCTGCTCTTCGCTGTAGCCACGGATATAGCCCTCGCGCTGAAGCACGTCGAGCACGCGGGCGCGCAGCTTCGACGCAGGCGTCAGGACGGAGTCCTTGCGCGCGCGCTGGCCGTTGCGGATGCGGGTGAGCAAGTCACCCAGGGGATCGGTCACTGCCATCTCAAATGGTCCTTACCAGCTCGACTTGGTGACGCCGGGGATCTGGCCCTTGTTGGCCAGTTCACGCAGCATGACGCGAGCGAGACGGAACTTGCGGTAATACGCACGCGGACGACCGGTGATCTCGCAACGGTTGCGGATACGGGTCGGGTTGCCGTTACGGGGAATCTCGGCCATCTTCAGGCGCGCGATCAGACGCTCGGTCTCATCGAGGCTCTGGTCGTTCGCGATCGCCTTCAGCTTCGCGTACTTGCCCGCATACTTCTTGACGAGAGCGCGACGCTTCTCGTTCTTATTGATTGAACTCAGTTTCGCCATGGACTTAAGCTCTTTCTGTAAGGACCCCCTCCCCGGCGTGGAGAGGGGGCAGTCCGGTTACGCTGCCTTCTTCTCGTCGGCAGCGTCTTCCTTGGGGAACGGGAAGCCGAACAGACGGAGCAGCTCGCGCGCTTCGTCGTCGGTCTTCGCCGAGGTGGTCACGATCACATCCATGCCGCGCACCTTGTCGATGCGGTCATAGTTGATTTCGGGGAAGATGATCTGTTCCTTGATGCCGCAGGCATAGTTGCCGCGACCGTCGAAGGACTTCGGATTCAGGCCGCGGAAGTCGCGAACGCGCGGCAGCGCGATCGTGATGAAGCGGTCCAGAAATTCGTACATGCGCTCGCGACGCAGCGTGACCTTCACACCGATCGGCATGCCTTCACGCAGCTTGAACTGCGCGATCGACTTCTTCGCCTTGGTGATGACGGGCTTCTGACCCGCGATCAGCTCCATCTCGGAGGCGGCCTGGTCGACGCGCTTCTTGTCCTGCGTCGCTTCGCCCACGCCCATGTTGAGCACGATCTTCTCGATCCGGGGGATCTCGTTGACGTTCTTGTAACCGAACTTGTCGGTCATCGCCTTGATGATGCTATCCTCGTAGATAGCCTTCATGCGGGGCTTGTAATCAGCCATCGATCTTCTCCCCGGTCTTGACGGCCACGCGGACCTTCTTGCCATCCTGCGTCTCGAAACGGACGCGGGTGGGCTTGCCGTCGGCGGTCACGTGCGCGACCTTCGAGACGTGCAGCGGCGCAGCCGTGCGCTCCAGGCCACCCTGCGGGTTCGCCTGGGTCGGCTTGCGGTGGCGGGTCGCGATGTTGATGCCATCGACGACGACCTTGCCGTCCTTGGGCATCGACACCGACACGGTGCCGGTCTTGCCCTTGTCCTTGCCGGACAGGACGATGACGCGATCGCCCTTCTTGATCTTGGCGGCGGCCATTACAGCACCTCCGGAGCCAGCGAGATGATCTTCATGTGCTTCTTGCCGCGAAGCTCACGCACGACCGGGCCAAAGATACGGGTGCCGATCGGCTCCTCGTTCTTGTTGACCAGCACGGCGGCGTTACCGTCGAAACGGATCACCGAACCGTCGGCGCGACGGATGTCCTTGGCGGTACGCACGATCACCGCGCGGTGAACGTCGCCCTTCTTCACGCGGCCACGCGGCTGCGCTTCCTTGACGCTGACGACGATGATGTCGCCGACCGATGCGGTACGGCGCTTCGAGCCGCCCAGCACCTTGATGCACTGCACCCGCTTCGCGCCGCTGTTGTCCGCGACGTCGAGATTGGACTGCATCTGGATCATGGATCCGCTTCCTTCTCTCTTCTGGGGAGGATACCGACCCTACCCCGCCTTAAAAAACGACCCCCGGCGCAGGGTGACCCGCGCCAGGGGGAGAGGCCCCTTAGCCACTCCTGGTCCGAAAGGCAAGCGAGTCGCTTCGCCCTTCGACCAATCCGCTCATCACCCCCGAAAGGGCGGCTTTCACTCCGAACCCCGCCCCTCCTTGCCGGAGAAGCGGGGTCCGAAATCAAAGACTTCAGCCCTCGGCCGAGGCCCGTTCCGGCGTCAAGTGGGTATCGACCCGCTCGACGACCTTCCAGGTCTTCAGCTTCGAGATCGGGGCGGTCTCTTCGATCCGCACCGTCTCACCGGCCTTGTACTCGTTCGCCTCGTCATGGGCGTGGTACTTCTTCGACCGACGGATGATCTTGCCGTAGAGGGGGTGCTTAACCTTCCGCTCCACATTGACGACGACCGTCTTGTCGGTCTTGTCCGAGACAATCACCCCGGTCAGCACGCGCTTCGGCATGTGTCTCGGTCCTTACTTGGCAGCCGCAGCGGAGCGCTGCGCCTGGATGGTCTTGATCCGCGCGATGTCGCGACGGACTTCCTTGACCCGGCTGGGCTTTTCGAGTTGGCTCGTGGCCGCCTGGAAGCGCAGGTTGAACTGCTCACGCTTCAGGTTGCCCAGCGCCTCGACGAGCTGGTCGTCGCTCTGGCCGGTATATTCAGTCTTGGCCATTACTCGCCTCCGAGGTGCGAGGTGTCGCCCAGGCGGGCAACGACCTTGGTCTTGATGGGCAGCTTCATCGCGGCGCGCTCGAATGCTTCGGCGGCCAGCGGGCCGTCGACACCGTCGAGCTCGAACAGGATGCGACCCGGCTTCACGCGGGCGGCCCAGAATTCCGGCGAACCCTTACCCGAGCCCATGCGGACTTCGGCAGGCTTCGACGAGACGGGCACGTCCGGGAAGATGCGGATCCAGAGACGCCCCTGGCGCTTGATGTGACGCGTGATCGCGCGGCGAGCCGCCTCGATCTGGCGAGCGGTGATGCGCTCCGGCTCCATGGCCTTCAGGCCATAGGAACCGAAATTCAGGCTCGTGCCGCCCTTCGCATCGCCGTGGATGCGGCCCTTGAAGGCCTTGCGGAACTTGGTGCGCTTTGGTTGCAGCATGTTCTTTGATCCTTAGCGGCGATGATCGTCGCGCGCCGGGCGCACGCCGGAGGTCTGAGCCTCCATCATCAGCCGGTCCTGCGCCATGGGATCATGACCCAGGATCTCGCCCTTGAAGATCCACACCTTCACGCCGCACACGCCATAAGCGGTGTGTGCCTGCGCTTCGGCATAGTCGACGTTCGCACGCAGCGTGTGCAGCGGAACGCGGCCTTCACGATACCATTCGGTCCGCGCGATTTCCGCGCCGCCCAGACGGCCGCCGCAGGTGATACGGATGCCTTCGGCGCCCAGACGGAGCGCGGACTGCACCGCACGCTTCATGGCGCGGCGGAACGCGATACGGCGCTCCAACTGGTCGGCCACGCCCTGTGCAACGAGCTTGGCGTCGATCTCGGGCTTGCGGATTTCGACGATGTTCAGCGACACGTCGGACGAGGTCATCGAACCCAGCTTCTTGCGAAGCTTTTCGATGTCGGCGCCCTTCTTGCCGATGATCACGCCCGGACGCGCCGCGAAGATCGAGATGCGGCACAGCTTGGCCGGACGCTCGATGACGACCTTCGAGATCGCGGCCTGGGGCAGCGTCTTCATGATGAACTGGCGGATCTTCAGATCCTCCAGCAGCAGGCGGCCATAGTCATGGCCTTCGGCGAACCAGCGGCTGTCCCAGGTACGGTTGATCTGGAGACGCAGGCCGATCGGATTGCTCTTCTGACCCATTATGCTTCTTCCTGCTCGCGGACGACGATGCGGAGCCGCGAAAACGGCTTCAGGATGCGGGTGGACTTGCCACGACCGCGCGTCGCGAAACGCTTCATGGTGATCGACTTGCCGACCGACGCCTCGGCGACGACGAGCGAGTCGACGTCGAGGTTGTGGTTGTTCTCGGCATTGGCGATCGCGGAGGCCAGGATCTTGCGCGCGTCGACAGCCATCGCCTTCGTCGAGAAGGCCAGGATGTTCATCGCGTCGCCGACCTTCTTGCCGCGGATCAGGGCCGCGACCAGGTTCAGCTTCTGCGCCGAACCACGGATCTGCGTGCCGACCGACAGCGCTTCCTTGTCACCGACCTTGCGGGGGGATGCGGGCTTCGACATCAGCGCTTACCCTTCTTGTCGGCAGCGTGGCCGGGGAAGTAGCGCGTGGGCGCGAATTCACCGAGCTTCATGCCGACCATGTCCTCGTTCACCGAGACGGGAACGAACTTGCGACCATTGTAGACGTTGAAGGTCAGGCCGACGAACGACGGCAGGATGGTCGAGCGACGCGACCAGGTCTTGATCGGACCTGCGCGGTTGCCAGCATCCTGAGCCACTTCGGCCTTCTTCAGGAGATGGAGGTCCACGAAAGGACCCTTCCAAACGGAACGAGCCATTGCGTGTTAGCCCTTCTTCTTGGCGTGACGGCTACGGATGATCATCTTGTCCGTCGCCTTGTTGTGACGAGTGCGCGCACCCTTCGTCGGCTTGCCCCACGGGGTGACCGGATGACGGCCGCCCGAGGTCCGGCCTTCACCACCGCCGTGCGGGTGGTCGACCGGGTTCTTCGCAACACCGCGGGTCAGCGGGCGATGGCCCTTCCAACGGTTGCGACCAGCCTTCGCCAGGTTGGTGTTGCCGTTGTCGGGGTTCGACACCGCGCCGACGGTCGCCATGCAGTTCGCATGGATGTAGCGCTGCTCGCCCGAGTTCAGACGGACGATGACCATGCCCTTGTCGCGGCCCACGACCTGCACATAGGTGCCGGCCGAACGTGCGATCTGACCGCCCTTGCCGGGCTTCATCTCGACGTTGTGGACGATCGTGCCGACCGGCATCTGGCCCAGTTCCATCGCGTTGCCCGGCTTCACGTCGGTCTTCTTGCCCGCGATCACCTTGTCGCCGACAGCGAGGCGCTGCGGTGCGATGATGTAGGACTGGTCGACCTTGCCGGCTTCGTCGGTGCCATAGTTGATGAGCGCGATGAAGGCGGTGCGGTTGGGATCATATTCGATCCGCTCCACGGTGCCCTCGACGTCCCACTGGCGACGCTTGAAGTCGATAAAGCGATAGCGCTGCTTGTGGCCGCCCGCGATACCGCGGCTGGTCACATGGCCCTTGTTGTTGCGGCCGCCGGTCTTGCGCTTGCCTTCGGTGAGCGCCTTGACAGGCGCGCCCTTCCAGAGCGCCGAGCGGTCGACGAGGATCAGGCCGCGGCGGGCCGGGCTCGTCGGGTTATAATGCTTGAGTGCCATCGCCTCAGATCCCCGTCGTCACGTCAATGGACTGACCGTCCTTGAGGGTGACGATCGCCTTCTTCATGTCGGAACGCTGATAGGGCGCACCCTTCCAACGCTTCGTCTTGCCCTTCTGGACGATCGTGTTCACGCCGGTGACGGTCACGTCGAACAGAGCCTCGACAGCCGCCTTGATCTCGGGCTTGGTAGCCCCCGAAGCGACCTTGAACACCACGGCGTTGTGCTCGCTGAGGAGCGTCGCCTTCTCGGTGATGTGCGGCGCGACGATCACGTCGTAATGACGCGGATCGACCGCCTTCTGCTGCTTAGCCATTAAAACGGGCCTCCAGCTTTTCGACAGCCGAGCGCGTCAGCACCAGGGTGTCATGCTTCAGAATGTCGTAGACATTGGCGCCAGCGGCCGGAAGGACGTTGATTTCCTTCAGGTTGCCTGCGGCCAGTGCGAACGACGTCTCGACGGCGTCGCCATCGATGACCAGCGCGGTCTTGCCGAAGCCGAGCTTCACCAGATCGCCCTGCAGCGTCTTCGTCTTGTTACCCTCGACGGCCAGATCGTTCATCACGATCAGCGAACCCGCCTTGGCGTGGCTCGACAGCGCCATCTTCAGGCCCAGAGCGCGAACCTTCTTGTTCAGGCCCGGGTTGAAGTCGCGGACGCGGGCGCCGTGCGCCTTACCACCGCCGATGAAGACGGGGGCCCGACGATCGCCGTGACGAGCGACACCGCCGCCCTTCTGGCGACCGAGCTTCTTGCCCGAGCGGGCGACATCGGCGCGCTCACGGGTGCCGCGCGCGGTGGCGCGACGCTTTTCCAGCTGCCAGGTCACAACGCGGTGCAGGATGTCGGCGCGCGGATCGAGGCCGAAGACCTCGTCGTTGAGCTCGATGTCCGCGGCGTCGGTGCCGGCGAAGGATTGAACCTTGACCTTCACGACTTAGCCCTCCTGGCTCTCGGTGGCTTCCGGAGCAGGCTCGGCAGAAGCGTTGTTGTTGGCGGCCGCCTTGATGCTGGCGGGGAACGGGGCGTCAGCGTGGCGCGAAACCTTGACCGCGTCCTTGACGATCAGCCAGCCACCCTTCGAGCCGGGCACCGAGCCCTTGACGAAGATCAGGCCGCGCTCGACGTCGGTCGACACGATTTCCAGGTTCTGCTGCGTGCGGTTCTTGTCGCCCATGTGGCCGGCCATCTTCTTGTTCTTGAAGACGCGGCCCGGATCCTGACGGTTACCGGTCGAACCATGCGAACGGTGCGAGACCGAGACGCCGTGGGTCGCGCGCAGACCACCGAAGTTCCAGCGCTTCATCGCACCGGCAAAGCCCTTACCCTGGGTACGACCCTGGATATCGACATACTGCCCGGCAACGAAGTGGTCGGCGGCGATTTCCGCGCCGACGTCCAACAGGCCGTCTTCGTTCACGCGGAACTCGACCAGCACCTGCTTGGGCTCGACTTCGGCCTTGCCGAAGTGGCCACGCTGCGGCTTGGCAACATTCTTGGTCTTGGCGACACCTGCACCAAGCTGGACGGCGGTGTAGCCGTCACGATCCATCTCGCGGCGAGCGACGACCTGTACGCCTTCAAGCGCCAGGACGGTGACCGGCACGTGCCGACCATCGTCCTGGAACAGGCGGGTCATCCCCAGCTTCTTCGCGATCACGCCGGTACGCATGATCCTGTTCCTTCCTCGACAGAGGCCCCCAAGAACCATTCAAGGGGGGCATATCCAGCCCGATTAAAGCGAAACGAGCCCCCGTCCCGGGCTGGTGACCGGCGAACCGGTCAGACGGGGGACGCTGCCCCGGCACCATCTCGCTTGCGCGAAACCACCGGGCGGTATCCCTTAAGAGTGCCGGATCGCGGGAGCGACCTCAGCGCGTTGCCTGGCAGCTTTAGAACCAGGAAACGCCAAAATCCCGTGGGACGGAATCGTCGACCACGGGAATGCTGGCCCTCTTACGCCAGCTTGATCTCGACATCAACACCTGCGGCGAGGTCGAGCTTCATCAGCGCATCGACGGTCTGCGGGGTCGGCTGCACGATGTCCAGCATCCGCTTGTAGGTGCGGACCTCGAACTGCTCGCGCGACTTCTTGTCGATGTGCGGACCACGGTTGACCGTGAACTTCTCGATGCGCGTCGGAAGCGGGATCGGACCGCGGATAAGAGCGCCGGTGCGGCGCGCGGTGTCGGCGATGTCGCCGGTCGCCTGATCGAGCACGCGATGGTCGAACGCCTTCAGACGAATGCGGATATTGCTGTCCATGATCCCTACCGATGCGAAAGAGCGGGCCTTCAGGTCTCCCACGCGGTGAGCGGCAAGTGCGATCGGCTATCCGACCGGGCACTCGACCGTTCGCCGTCAAGGCGACCCTGGGCCGAAACAAACTCTGGGTTACGACAAGAGCGGAAAACCACCCCTGCCCTCATTAAAAGCAAAAGGCCGACTCCGGTGTTTCCGGTGCCAGCCGATTCCCTCAAGGCGTGTGCCTATACGCATATGGCGAGGGCGCCGCAAGGGGTGCGCGGCGGTTTTTGTTGGAGGGGATGGAACCAGCGCCCACCAGCCGAAAATCCCGACTTCCGTTCAGCCTGAGCGAAGTCGAAGGCCACGGGAAAGCGGAGAGCGCCGGGCGTGCACTTCGACTTCGCTCGGTGCGGACGGAGCTGGACCGCCCTCCCCCTTCCCACCCGCTGGCGCGGGCGGGCCCCTTCCCTCTCCCACCGGGAGAGGGAGGGAGGCGCGTAGCGCCGGAAGGGTGAGGGTGTATCACCCACGACCCCACACACGAAAAAGGCCGACCCCGTTGCCGGGGCCGGCCCTTTCCTAAGAAGTATCAGGCTTTCGCCCGAGACTTACTTGTCGATCGAGCTGACGACGCCCGCGCCGACGGTACGGCCGCCTTCACGGATCGTGAAGCGCTGACCGATGTCCATGGCGATCGGAGCGATCAGCTTCACGCCCAGAGCGACGTTGTCGCCCGGCATGACCATCTCGGTGCCCTCAGGCAGCTCGACGGTGCCGGTCACGTCGGTCGTGCGGAAGTAGAACTGCGGACGATAGTTCGCGAAGAACGGGGTGTGACGGCCGCCTTCTTCCTTCGACAGGACGTACACTTCCGACTGGAAGTCGGTGTGCGGGGTGATCGAACCCGGCTTGGCCAGAACCTGACCACGCTCGACTTCGTCACGAGCGACGCCACGGATCAGCGCACCGATGTTGTCGCCGGCCTGGCCCGAGTCGAGCAGCTTGCGGAACATTTCGACACCGGTGACGGTGGTCTTGCGGGTGTCGTTGATGCCGACGATCTCGACTTCTTCACCAACCTTGATGATGCCGGTTTCGACACGGCCGGTGACGACGGTGCCGCGACCCGAGATCGAGAACACGTCTTCGATCGGCATCATGAACGGCTTGTCGAGCGGACGCTCCGGCTGCGGGATGTATTCGTCGACCTGCTTCATCAGCTCGAGAACGGCATCCTTGCCGAACTTGTCGTTCGAACCCGACAGCGCGCAGGTCGCCGAACCCTTGACGACGGGGATGTCGTCGCCCGGGAATTCGTACGAGCTCAGCAGCTCGCGGATTTCCAGCTCGACCAGCTCGAGGATTTCCTCGTCATCGACCAGGTCGACCTTGTTCATGAACACGACCATCGCGGGCACGCCGACCTGGCGGGCCAGCAGGATGTGCTCGCGGGTCTGCGGCATCGGGCCGTCGGTCGACGAAACGACGAGGATCGCGCCGTCCATCTGCGCCGCGCCGGTGATCATGTTCTTCACATAGTCGGCGTGGCCGGGGCAGTCGACGTGCGCATAGTGGCGCGCTTCGGTCTCATACTCGACGTGCGCGGTCGAGATGGTGATGCCGCGCTCACGCTCTTCCGGCGCCTTGTCGATGTTCGCGAAGTCCACCGCCGCGTTGCCGGCGACGTTATCGGCCAGAACCTTGGTGATCGCTGCGGTCAGCGAGGTCTTGCCATGGTCGACGTGGCCGATGGTGCCGATGTTGAGGTGCGGCTTGTTCCGCTCGAATTTTGCCTTTGCCATTTTCCTACCTTCTGAATCGAATTCGGTGCCGCATCCGAGGCCACGCGAACGCGGCCCCATAGCGGGTGTTTCAGGTGATTGCCAGCCCCTAGCGTCATCGCGCCTGCCGGTCGCCCGGCAGGCGCGACATACGCCTTAGGCCATCTTCGCCTTGACCTCGTCCGCAACATTCTGCGGCACTTCGTCATAGTGCGAGAACTGCATCGAGTACTGCGCACGGCCCTGGGTGAACGAGCGGAGCGCGTTCACATAGCCGAACATGTTGGCCAGCGGGACCATCGCCTCGACCGTCTGCGCGTTGCCGCGCGTGTCGGTGCCCTGGATCTGACCACGACGGCTGTTCATGTCGCCGATGACGTCGCCCAGATAGTCTTCCGGGGTCACGACTTCGACCTTCATGACCGGCTCGAGCAGCGTGATGCCCGACTTCTGAGCCGCTTCGCGCATCGCGCCACGGGCACAGATTTCGAACGCCAGCGCCGACGAGTCGACGTCGTGGTACGCGCCGTCATACAGCAGGACTTCGAAGTCGATGATCGGGAAGCCGACCAGCGAACCGGTTTCCGCGGTCTCACGGAAGCCCTTCTCGATCGCGGGGATATATTCCTTCGGAATGTTACCGCCCTTGATCTCGTCCTTGAAGACGAAGCCCGAACCACGCTCGCCCGGGGTCAGCTTGACCTTGACGCGGCCGAACTGGCCGGTGCCGCCCGACTGCTTCTTGTGCGTATAGTCGATGTCGACCGGCTTCTTGAGGTATTCGCGATACGCCACCTGCGGCGCACCAACGTTGGCCTCGACCTTGAACTCGCGCTTCATGCGGTCGACCAGGATCTCGAGATGGAGCTCGCCCATGCCCTTGATGATGGTCTGGCCCGACTCGGCGTCCGAGGTCACGCGGAACGAGGGGTCCTCGCGAGCGAGACGATTGAGCGCGACGCCCATCTTCTCCTGGTCGGCCTTGGTCTTCGGCTCCACCGACAACTCGATCACGGGCTCGGGGAATTCCATGCGCTCCAGGATGATCGGGGCGTTCTGCGCGCAGAGCGTGTCACCGGTCGTGGTATCCTTGAGGCCCGCGAGAGCGACGATGTCGCCGGCATAGGCTTCCTGGATGTCCTCGCGGCTGTTCGCATGCATGAGCAGCATGCGGCCGATCTTTTCCTTCTTGTCCTTGACCGAGTTCAGGACCTGCGACGAGGTCTCGAGCTTGCCCGAATAGATGCGGGCGAAGGTCAGCGAACCGACGAACGGGTCGTTCATGATCTTGAACGCCAGCGCCGAGAAGGGCTCGGTGTCCGACGAAGGACGCTCGTCCGGCGTCTCGCCGTCGAGCTTGACGCCCTTGATGGCGGGAACGTCGAGCGGCGACGGCAGATAGTCGATGACCGCGTCGAGCAGGGGCTGAACGCCCTTGTTCTTGAACGCCGAGCCGCAGACCACGGGGACGAACGCCATTTCCAGCGTGCCCTTGCGGATCAGCGCCTTGAGTTCGGCGACCGAAGGCTCGTTGCCTTCCAGATACGCTTCCATCGCGGCGTCGTCCTGCTCGACGGCCATTTCGATCAGGTCGCTGCGATACTTGGCGGCCTTTTCCTTCAGGTCATCGGGGATGTCCTGATATTCGAACTTGGCGCCCAGCGACTCTTCGAGCCAGATGATCGCGCGGTTCTCGACCAGGTCGACGAGACCCTTGAAGCCGCCCTCGATGCCGATCGGCAGGTACAGAACCGCCGGACGCGCACCAAGGCGCTCGATGATCGAGTTCACGCAGAAATAGAAGTCGGCGCCGGTGCGGTCGAGCTTGTTGACGAAGCACATACGCGGCACGCCGTACTTGTCGGCCTGACGCCACACGGTTTCCGACTGCGGCTCAACACCCGCCACGCCGTCGAAGCAGGCGACCGCGCCGTCGAGCACGCGGAGCGAACGCTCCACTTCGATGGTGAAGTCGACGTGCCCGGGGGTGTCGATGATGTTGATGCGGTTGTCGTTCCAGAAACAGGTCGTCGCGGCCGACGTGATCGTGATGCCGCGCTCCTGCTCCTGCTCCATCCAGTCCATGGTGGCGGTGCCTTCGTGCACTTCGCCGATCTTGTAGGACTTGCCGGTGTAATAAAGAATGCGCTCGGTCGTGGTCGTCTTGCCAGCATCGATGTGCGCCATGATGCCGATGTTGCGATACTTCTCGAGCGGATGGCTGCGGGCCATGATCGATCTTCCTCAAGCGTAGGGGGGAGCCGGTTGGCCCGGCTCCCCCTTATATAGGCTGTTTGCGTGACCAGCGGAAGACCGCCGGCACCGCACCCTGAAAAGGTTGCGGCAGGCCGGAAATAATTCCGGTCCGCCGCAAGGCCCTTACCAGCGGTAGTGCGAGAAGGCGCGATTCGCTTCCGCCATGCGGTGCGTATCTTCGCGCTTCTTGACCGCATTGCCGCGGTTGTTCGCGGCATCCATCAGCTCACCCGACAGACGCGCAGCCATCGTGTTTTCCGAACGGGCACGCGACGCGCCGATCAGCCAACGGATGGCCAGAGCCTGGGCACGCTCCGGACGGACTTCGACCGGAACCTGGTAGGTCGCACCGCCGACGCGGCGCGAACGGACTTCGATGCCCGGCTTGATGTTGTTCAGCGCATCGTGGAACACGCCGATCGGATCGCGCTTGGCGCGCGTCTCGACGGTTTCCAGAGCACCGTAAACGATGGCTTCGGCCACGGACTTCTTACCGTCCAGCATGACCGAATTCATGAACTTCGACAGGACCTCATCTCCGAACTTGGGGTCCGGCAGAATTTCCCGCTTTTCGGGACGACGACGACGAGCCATTCTCGTATTTCCTTACAAAACTTCAGCCTTTGATGGTCGAGGAGCCTCAGGAGAGGCCCGACCGGCTTACTTCGGACGCTTCGCGCCGTACTTCGAGCGGGACTGCTTGCGATCCTTCACGCCCTGCGTGTCGAGAACGCCGCGCAGCACGTGGTAACGCACGCCGGGAAGGTCGCGCACACGGCCGCCGCGGATAAGCACCACCGAGTGCTCCTGCAGGTTGTGGCCTTCGCCCGGGATGTACGAAATGACTTCGCGGCTGTTGGTCAGACGGACCTTGGCCACCTTGCGAAGCGCCGAGTTCGGCTTCTTCGGGGTCGTCGTGTAGACACGGGTGCAAACGCCGCGCTTCTGCGGGTTCTGCTCCATTGCAGGGACCTTGGACTTGGCCTTCTGCAGTTCGCGGCCCTTGCGGACCAGCTGGTTGATCGTCGGCATTGAAGCCTTCACCTTTCCATGAGGTTACTTTGCTGGAGCCATCACAGCACTTCGGAATACAAAAAGGGGCCTTCGCGGCTTTCGCCCGGCCCTCATTCGCATCCAGCAATGTTCAAGCTTGCCCGACGGATAAGTCCCGATTCCCGGAAAATCCCCTTCGTGCAGCGGCGGCCTATACGCGGGAGTCGTCGGGCGGTCAATGTCGGCGCGGAGAGGCGACCCGGGCGCATCCGAATTATCTGCGAAAATCGCACATTTGGGTCTTGTCCCGCCCTGCCAGCCAAGCTAATGGCAGCCGCCTCGCAGGAGTGTAGCTCAGTTGGTAGAGCATCGGTCTCCAAAACCGAGGGCCCACGGTTCGAGTCCGTGCACTCCTGCCACTTGTCTGTCGTAGCACGGTATAAGTGCACGCATTTGAACGCTAAGTCCTACATCGCCGTCGCTTAGGAACTTGCACAAGTCACGCCTAATTTAAAGGCATGCGAAAAGCGCTCCGATAAAAGCGGTGTGCTCTTTCTGTGTGAATGAGTGAATCGCCTTTCAGGACGTCGGCGACATCACATTATCGCCGGCGTTTCATGGTTGACGGGATCGGTGGATCGACGATCATACCGCCATGTCCGACCCTTCAGCATTCCGATCGACCGCCTCTGTGGCGCATCACCTCGCCAAGGTGGTGGCAAAAACTGTCGAATTGGAGACGACGCAGTCAGGGCTTCGAGGGTCATGCCCTTTCCACCCGGATGCGACCCGTGGCCTCTACGTTCACAACGGCCGCTTTCACTGTTTTTCGTGCGGCGCGGGCGGGGACGTGGTCGACTGGTGGATGCGGCTCCATCGAGCCGACGAAGAGACTGCGGCAGCATATCTCACGCGAGGCGCATCCGGTGACGGCGCCGATCACGATAAAAAGCCTTGCTGATCGGATCGGACGGCCGCTCAGCAAGGCTTCGGATGACACAAATACCCTTCGCGTGTCTCAAGTACGTCGAGGCTTCGTCGCCGCCTGGCACAAGCGTCGCCTAAGTCAGCGGTGACCTGGATGCTACAACCAGCCCGAGCAGGTGCTGCGTGAATGCATCGCCTCCCTTGCTGTAGGCCATGCGTCCCCAGTGATCCCAATTGTCGACCCTGGCCGCGATCCACGCGAACAGATCGTCGCGTACGCTCTGGTCATCGAACGCCAGGGACCAAGTCACTCGCCTCACCGGCATCCTGACGGGACTTCCGTTCGCCATCGAGGTCAGGGTGATCGCGTGCGACTGCCCAACCGTCTCGCGCGCGAAGACGTGACGCCGAAAGCCAACCGCGCGTTCGAAATCCTGCAGCGCCTGCTCCCGGTCCCGATCGGATGGATTCCGGACGGCCGCGACCACCGCTGCCATGACGTCCGCGATAGGCAGATCCTCCCACTCTGGATCGCGGGTAGCCACCAGCATCATCAGCACCGACCGACCCTCGGGGCTTAGATCGTCCGTCGACCCGCGCTGCAGCAGACCGACGGTACCGAGCCAGCACATATAGAAAGTCCAGAGAACCAGGTTGCCGCGGAAGAGATCAAATCGGCGTTCGCTCTCACCACGTTCTGCCATATCGACCGACAGAAGGACCCGGAGGAGGAATTCGAGCTGCTCCCGTACGGCGTGCGTTTCGGGAAGGCCCAACTCGTCCCGCCAAAAGGCATCGCGCACCGACGTCCACTTGCGGCCATCCTCGTCCTCAAAATGAGCGCCGTTGGCTCGCAGCCACCAGCCCCACGGCAGATCGCCAGGCCGGTGCCGTTCCCGCGCCGTCGCCATTATTCGGCCCTCGGTTCGAGGCCGATGGGCGGGAGCGGCGGCCCGTCGCGGGCCGGGACTGGACGACCGTCGCGGATCGCGGCGAGCTGCGCAGCCAGGTTGCGGATCTCACGCACGACATAGCCGTCGTCACGATACCTTGCCTCGATCCCGGTGCCTGCCGAGCTCTGGCGATCGCGCAGTTCGCCGGGCACGACGTCGTAGACATGGTTGCAGTCGAAGCCGAACCACCACTGGTGCGGGCTGGCGCGATGATCGGTCGCATGCTGCAGAGGCACCTCGCCAACGACGACGTGGCAGATGCGGCGGTATTCGGTGATCAGGCGCCGCTTAGGGTTTGGGCCGTCGTCGCAGATGCGCGAGTAGGTCAGGCCACCGTGCACCTCGATCCCGAGGCTCGCCGGCACCGCGTCATGGTCCCAGCCGAAGAGGGGATGGGTGGACGGCACCCCGACGAAGCCGCTCAGGTAGCCCTCGGGATGCCCGCGCATCATGATGCACTCCAGGCCGGTCGCCTCGTCGACCCACGAGACCTTGTCTGCCTCGCCGAGCCATGGACCATGAGAGCGCGGCATCTCCCGCTTCGCATAGAAGATCTCGGCTTCCGGCACCAAGTCACGGCTCGTCGCATAGGCGCGGCCGGTGATGCGGACCACGCCGTCCTGGCTGACGAACTCGCCGCCGGTCCCCGACACCTTGGCCAGATCGACGCCCGACCCGACCGCATCCGCCAATGCGCCCTTCCCTACCTTCGCGAGCGGCAGCGGCTTCTGCACCGCGACGGCCGTCGACCTGCTCTTCTTCGTGGCCATGACTTTCACCTTTCCTGCTGTGGTTCGATCGATCAGTTGGTCGAGGGGCAGCGCCGCCCTTCGGCGCCTACGCCTATCGGATCGTCCCTGGCCGCCCGCCCACAGCACCTGCGCAGCCTGCGGATGGTCCTTCGCTGACGGTCGAGATGAAGCGCGCGCCTACCGGCACTGACGAAGGCGCTCACAGGAAGCGGTCCGCGGCCGTGACCATCTCGAAGCGGGGCGCCATGGCTCTGGCACCGTGCCCCGCGGCGTAGACGTTCGTCGCCAGCCAGAATTCTTCCGCCGTGCGCGCGTCATCCGCGACCTCGGTCCACCACGTCCGGCGCTCCGGATCCCACCTATAGCCCCGCGCCTTCAGTGCATCCTTGGCGTCAAAGCTGGCCCCATCGGCGTACACCATCCAGCTGGGTGCCCTCATGCGACCGAGCAGTTCCGCGAGCACGGTCGTGCCATCGTCCGCGCGGTGACGGAGCAGCTGCACGAGGGCGTCGACGTCCGTGGCGGCCCGATGGGGCCGGAAGAAGTATCCGGCCTGCTGGAGCAGGTAGCCGAGGGCCCGGCCATCGAAGCCTCGCCCGCGCCAGTCGACCTGTTGGAAGGAGCAAGCCCAGTCTAGTCCGCGTACGTCCGGCAGGCGACGTTCGACATAGGGGCGGTCGAATGCGGCGTGGTGCGCCACGACGCATGACGCCGTGCGGAGCATGCGCGTCGCCTCGGCATCGTCGATCCGCCGACCGGCGACGTCGTCGTCAGTCAGCCCGGTGATCGCGACCGTCTCCGGCGTCAGCGGGTGGCCCGGATCCTCCGTCCACGAGGAGATGGGGCCGATGTCGGTAATGACGCCATCGGCATCGAAACGGAACGGGCGGATCGCTAGTTCGACGACCGCGCCTAGGTGGACAACGGTGCCCGTCGTCTCCACGTCGACCGCGACGCCGATGGCGGTGTCATGATCGTCGCCATCGCCGGTGGGGCCTTCGCGCACGTCGAGGCTGTGCAGGACGCGCGTCTTCTCGTCGCCAGCCGCACCAATGCGGCTGGCCGATGCCAGCTTTTCCATGTCGTTCTCCGGTGATCATGCCAGGCCGTGCCCGGCGGTTACGCGAACCTTAGGCTTCGAGGCGCTGCTCGGTGTCGTACGAGAAGGAGGCGTATCGCGGCTCGTCGCTCGCCAACTCTACCGAACGCAGCAGTTCGGCGACCGCGCCCGGCACGAGAGCGATGGCTAGCGGCAAATAGGGGTGAAAACCTTCACGAATCTCCGCCAGGTCGATCACATCCTCGCCGAATCTAGCGCGCAGGCGCTGCACGACCTCGGCCGGGTGACGCGCCACCGAAGCGTGAAAGGCCTGCAGTACGACGCCGTTTCCCTCCCAGGCGATCGTCGCGCAGTAGAGCGATGGCCTCGCCGCCAGTCTGTGCCTTCCGCTGCGACCGCGCCTCGGCCGCGAGAGATGCGGAGTGTCGCCGTCACCATCGGGGGCTACGAGCCGGTCGAGCATGGCGGGATCGGCGTCCACCCCGAGCGAAAGGCCGTGCAGGACGATCGCGCGGACGAAGTGTTCCCGGTCGAGGCACGCCTCGATCGCCGGAGCCCCATCAAAGATACGGCGAGGCGCGAGCATCCATCCCACTGGATCGATCGGGTTTGCCTCCCGCTGGAAGCGGGCACCAGCCTCAGCGGCAACCGTCACGACGCGGCAGAGGGCTCGACGCGTCGTGACGACGGTCTCGTCGCCGGGCATATCGTCATCCAACGGATCTTCGAAGGTAAACTGTGGAACCGGCACCACTGTGCTCGGCATGTTCGACATTACGGTTGCATGCATGGTCATCTCCATGTCCCCCGAATCCTGATCACGTTCCCGTCGCTGTGCGGTCTGTTCGGGAACGCGGTTAAGAATGGTGACACTGATTTATATGTCAATAAGTCTGGACATATTGAGATGATTTTGCCGGTGAATACCGCATTAACTATTTTTAGGGCCTCCACCACTTGCGATGCAAAAAATGTCTATTAATCTAGAGATATGGACCAGATTTCTGCCATTCAGCTGATGAGTGCCTTGGCCCAACCTACGAGAATGGCGGTGTTTCTCACATTGGCAAAGCATGGGGTGGAAGGGCTACCGGTCGGCGAACTAGCGCGGCTTATGGATACTCCTCCAAACACGATGTCGACCCATCTTTCGATCCTTGCTCGTGCAGGTGCAGTCGTCGCCAACCGGGACGGGCGGGTGGTAAGCTACAAAGTGCTTCCAGCCGCTGTCCGCGACCTCGCGCTATTCCTTGTGATGGGCAGCTGTGGGGGCGCCAAAAACCTAAGCGACAGTTTCGCGACCGCGCTGGACGAAGCATTTGCTGCAAACAGCCACTAGGTGCCGAGAGCATCGGCGCGATAAGTCGGCACGAGCACTGGCGATCGTCACCCGTGGGTATCCGCATGCGCGGGGAATGCAATGTATCAATTATTATCGATCGCAGCCTGTAGGTCTGTGCCGTCAATTGCCGACGTCTCAGTGGGAATGATTGGGGTCAGGGCTCGTTGATCTCAGCCAGAGGATGAAGGTGGCAGCGAGAGCAACGACGAAAGAGGCCGTGGGGCCGCGACGATAGCGGGTGGCAACGCGGGACAAGTTTTTAGGCAGCCGAACATGAAGCGATGCGGCAACGACCCCTTCCGCGGCGCTTGTCGTGCCGGACGCTAGTGGCTTAGTTCTAGTGATTTGTCCCTCCTGACACACCTGGAAAGTTTCGTCGGCGCATACGCGACGGTTCCGACCGCTCTTTGTCGCTGCATTGGCCGCGATACCTACCGGCCTATCGCTCACCGCTAAAATGAGGGTGATTCCGGTTCGATCGAGGGAATGCCGTAAAAACAAATGAAAGCTGATTTCCCCGAATTTCCTATCAGGAATTAATTTCCTAATACCATCTCGATTGCTAATCCGTATCGATTACAAGGGGAGGATACATAAATCGATGGCGACGAACGTTCAGCAACTTCCACGAGGAGCCAACGATTCGGGGACGGAAAGCGATGGCCGTGGCATCATCCAGGCCAATCGCTCGAGTGAAATCTTCTTTGCCGTCGTTGGGCCGGTCGGTGCCGGAGCTTCACGCGCCCGAGATTCGCTTGACCGGGCCTGTCGCGAAGCAGGTTATAAAGTGGAGACGGTCAAGGTCAGTTCGCTCATCGCACAATGGGGCGAGGCCAACCAATCTCCAGTTCCGGCGAATCTTTCACCGATCGATAAGGTTCGTCATCTGCAAGATCTAGGCGACCGGATGCGTGCCACAGACCCGACCAGGGTCGCTCGCGCAACGCTGGCCAAGATCGCCAGCCTGCGCGCCGCCCGGATCGGCAAGACGTTCACCCAGGGTGATGTCGTCAAGCCGGGTCCTGAGAAGGTGGCCTACATCATCGACTCGATCCGGCATCCGGCGGAGACGAGCCTGTTTCGTCGAACCTATGCCAACGCCTTCGCCCTGGTCGGAGTTGTCTGTGAGGAAAAGGAGAGGAAGAACCGCATCCTCGACAAGCTCTTCACCGGCCCTCAGCGACGAGACGCCGACCTGATCGCCGCAGCAGAAGCGTTCATAAGCCGAGATGCTGAAGACGAAAACGCCTCCCATGGCCAGCACGTACGGGATGCATTCTTCGAGGCCGACTTCTTCGTCGACAATACGCTGCAGGACCAGATCGACGAGAAGCAGTTCCTCGACGACCCGCTGGCCCGTCTCGTCAGTATCATCTCCCATGATAAGATAGAGCGGCCGACGATCGAGGAGACCGCCATGCATCATGCGCATTCAGCGCGGGTCCGAAGCGCCTGCCTATCGCGACAGGTTGGTTCCGCCCTCGTGGACCGCGATGGTACCGTCGTCGCGACGGGTACGAATGAAGTGCCCCGCGCGGGCGGCGGGGTCTATGGCGAACGACCGCTGCTAGCCGACGAGCCTGATCATCGCTGCGCCTTTCGCGAAACCGCCTTCTGCAGCAGCAACGTCCAGCAGAACAGGATCATCAACGAGCTGATTGATTCGATCGATGAACTCAAGGCAGTGGCCGACCGATCGGCGTTGGTCAGCAAGCTGCGCGGTACCGCAGTGGGGCAGCTCATCGAGTTCAGCCGGGCGGTTCACGCGGAGATGGATGCACTGCTTTCGGCAGGGCGTGAAGGCATATCGACCGTCGGAACACGTCTTTTCGTGACGACGTTTCCATGCCACTATTGCGCCCGTCACGTCGTCAGCGCGGGTGTTTACGAGGTGCAGTTCATCGAACCCTATCCTAAGAGCCTCGCCCTCGACCTCCACCAGGATGCGATCGCGATCGAGGAGCAGGACTGGCTACCGCCGGAGGAGATCGGGATGGCCGAAGCGAAGAGGCGTAAGACCGTGGCCGATCAGACGGAGCGTGCAGCGCCACGAACCGGTCGCGTGCTGTTCCGCCCCTTCGTGGGCGTTGCGCCCCGCCTCTATCTCAGGGCCTTCGAAAAGACGCGTAGATTGAAGGACAAAAATACGGGAGACATGAATATCCAGCCCCCCGAATGGGGAGACGAATGGTCGCCGTTCACCGCGGCCTACCCCGAACTTGAAGCCGTATTGACCAAATCGTTATGAACGTAAGCTATCTCGAGTTTCCCAACCACGTCTCGGACGTTCAGGCCAACATGGCTCATCACGTCGACCATCTCGCGCGCCACGACGACCCCCAGCTCGAACTCGATCTGGGGGATCGGGCCTGTCGCATCATGAAGATCGCAGCCACCGAATCACTTCACGGTCAGACCCTATCGGCTCTGATCGACCAGGTTTCCCCCGAATTCGTGCTCGACCTTCGAGACGTCCTGCGCTTCAATCTTCCCGGGCTGTCACGGGACGTGTTCTTCCACATGCTTTCCGCTCGCGGCGTCCACTATGCGCGTGTTCCGATCGGTTGGCATAGCATCTCGCCCAAGGCGGTGACGGCGGGCGCTCCCCTGCCTGCGCGCCTTCAGCACGAGGCCATCGAGCGCTGGGGGGGCAATCTGGTCCTTCTGGTGTCGCGCAACGAGCATGCCCTTCATACCCAGGCCATGCTGAACATGGCTCTGTCTTCCCATCGCTCCAGAGGGTGGCGGATCGAGCGGGTGTCCTGACGCCTGCCCTGGGGCAACTCGTATGTGTCGCTCCCCAATACGCTGAATTCGAATCTTGGGCATCGTGCACAGGCTAACCATTCGATAGACTGGGAAAAGTTCGAAACGGCCTCATCCGGCATGGTCCTGATGCGACGTTTCCGATAAGACTCTTTTTAGGGACAGGCCGGGGGGCCAAGGTCCGCTTTCGGATGGCGGAATGATCAGGACACGACCTAGCAGCATCTTCGACAGGATCGTCATCTGGTCTTTCGATCGGCCTTTGTCGGGTCTGACGCGATATACTGTCGCAGCCTTGGTGATAGTTCTGGTCGCGGCGGCACGCATCCTGTTCGTGCCCGACGAACTTCCATGGCTGCTGTTCATTCCTGCGGCGATTGGCGTTGCGCTGGTGCTTGGACAGGGAGCCGGGCTGTTTGCCGCCGCGCTGTCCACGGCTGCCGGTGCCCTTTCGATCGGAAGCGCCTCCAACGACTATTGGTTGCCGGAACCGCAGTGGGTGGCGGCAGGCCTCTTCGTCGTGATCCTGACGGGGATGGTCATGCTTGCCGGCGAACTGCGCGAATCCATGCGTCGGTCGGTCTCCCTAAATGCCGAGCTGGTCGAGCGGGAGCGTTCGTCAGCGGAACGCGAGGCCTTCCTGTCCAGCGTCCTTGCGGCGTCGACTGACTGCATCAAGGTCCTGGATCTGGACGGCAACCTGACCTTCATGAGCGAAGGCGGCATGAAGGTGATGGACATCAGCGACTTCAACGCGGTTCGTGGCTGTCCCTGGCCGGAATTCCTCAAGGACGCCGGCTCGGTCCAGGCGCGCGCGGCACTTGATGCGGCAGCCGAGGGGCGTTCGTCGCATTTCGAGGCGGCGGCGGACACCCATATCGGCATTCCCAAATGGTGGTCGGTGTCGGTGTCGCCGATCCCCGGCCCAGATGGTCACCCCGCCCGCGTCCTGTCGGTGTCGCGCGACCACACCGCGCTGCACGAAGCGCGCGAGCAGCAGCAGTTGCTGAACGGCGAACTGAGCCACCGGCTCAAGAATGTCCTGACCCTAGTCCAGTCCATCGCCAATCAGACGCTGCGCGGAGCGCATAGCGTCGAGGACGCTTCGGCCGCCTTCTCATCGAGACTGGCATCGCTCGGACGGGCTACCGACGTTTTGACCACCACCGCCTGGCAGCAGGCGGAGCTTCACGACGTCGTCGATGCCGGCCTGTCGGCCGTGTCCGGCATGAAGGACAGGATCACGATCGATGGCCCACGCATCCGATTGAACTCGCAGGTCGCTCTGGCGTTGACCCTGGCTCTTCACGAACTGGCGACGAACGCGACCAAGTATGGCGCGCTCAGCAAAGACACGGGATCGGTAGCTCTGCGATGGCAGGTGAATGGCAACAACGGAGCTTCCTGCTTCCATCTGATCTGGCAGGAACGGGATGGGCCGCCGGTCGTACGACCGACGCAGCGCGGCTTTGGCTCACGTATGATTGAGCGCTCGCTCGGGGCCTATTTCAGAGGCAGGACGGTACTGGATTTCCCGGCCGAAGGCGTCGTGTTCCGGATCGATGCGCCACTTGGCGACACCGGCGAACTGATCGACAGCTGACATGGGACAGGCCATTCCCCCACGCAGCATCCTCATCGTCGAGGACGAGCCGTTCATTCGCTACGATCTTGTGGACTTCTTCGAAGACCGTGGCTTCAAGGTGTTCGAAGCCGAGGATGCAGAAGAGGCGATCGAAGTGCTCGCCGCGAACGCTTCCGTTCGGATTGTCCTGACCGACGTGCAGATGCCAGGATCCATGGATGGCGTGAAACTCGCCCACTTCGTCCGCGACCGCTATCCGCCAACGATCCTCATCGTCGTTTCGGGCATGGCCAATCCATCTGCAGCCGACCTACCCGACCGGGCGGTGTTCGTGGGAAAGCCGTTCGACCCGCGCCATGTACTGGGCGTGATCGACCACCTTTCGGCGTGATGGACCGCTCCGCGCGGCGGAGGTCGAATTTGTGAACACCCCATCATTCGGCAAGCGTCAGTTTCGGCGTTCGCCCGATCGTGCGATACGACGCTGCAGCGCGACCGACAGTTGGCCAGCCGAATAGGGCTTGCGGAGCAGATCGATACCTTTGACACCTTCCTGCGCAAGGACATGGCTATAGCCGCTGGCGAGTACGACGGGCATGTCGGGCAGATCCCGCATGAGCCGCTTGGCTAGCTCGACACCGCCCATGCCGGGCATCACGACGTCTGAGAACACGATGTCGAAGCCGTCGCCATCGGACCCGAGCCGTTCGAGCGCTTCCTCCGCGCTGGTTACCCACGCAGTCTGATAGCCCATGTCCTCAAGCAGCTGGGTCGCGAACTGGCCGACGCTGATATTGTCTTCGACCACAAGCACGCAGCGGCCCCCTCCGTCGATGTTCTCCTGCTGATCGGCGGACCTCTCTTCCGTGGCAATCGCCGGATCGGCCTGTGGCAGATAGAGGGTGAAGGTCGCCCCCTCTCCGACCAAGCTCGAGACGTCGACGTCGCCGCCGGACTGCTTGGCGAAGCCGAACACCTGGCTGAGGCCCAGGCCGGTGCCTTTCCCCACATCCTTGGTCGTGAAAAAGGGCTCGAAGATGCGCTCCAGGTCCTCGGGTGAAATGCCCGTCCCGGTATCTGTGAGTGATATGGCGACGAAGTGGCCCGTCCCAGGGCCATGACCGCGTATTGAGGGCATCTGCGCATCGCATCGCAGGCGGATCGTGACTGTGCCCTCGCCATTCATCGCATCGCGGGCGTTGACGGCGAGGTTGACCAAGGCCGTCTCGAACTGGCTGACGTCAGCACGCACGCGGCATATGCCGTCCGGGACCTCGAACCGGACGAGCACGCGGCTGCCGGTGATGCTGTCGAGCATGTCGGTGATGGCATCGAGCCGCTGCCCGACCTCGAACACTTCCGGCTCCAACGTCTGCCGGCGGGCGAAGGCGAGAAGCTGACCGGTCAGCTTGGCAGCTCGGTCGGCGGTGTCGCCGATCGCATCGAGATAGCGCTGGCGCTTCTCCGGTGCGACATTGTCCCGACGCAGCAGGTCGACCGAGCCGCGGATGACCGTCAACAGGTTGTTGAAGTCGTGCGCCACCCCGCCGGTGAGCTGGCCGATCGCTTCCATCTTTTGACTTTGACGCAGACGTTCTTCCGCCTCCATCAGTTCAGCCGTCCGATCGGCGACCCGCTGCTCTAGCGTCTCGGTAAGCGTGCGGAGGGCCGCGGTTGCACGGTCGCGGTCCGCTTCCACCGCGCGGCGTTCCTCGACGTCGATCAGCACGCCAGGGAAGCTCTGTGCATTGCCCTCTGGCCCCATATCGACCCGGCCATTCGCCTCGATCCAGTAATAGCGGCCATCGGTTCGACGCACGCGGTACTGGTGCGCATAGGGGCCGCCGCGGGCAATGACGGCTCCGATCGCTTCCGCGAGGCCAGCCTGGTCGTCCGGATGGACGGTGGCGACGATCTGCTCGAGCGGGATGCCCTCGCGACCCAATGCCGGATCCAGTCCGAAGGTATGGGCGAACGCCTCGTCGATCGTGAAGCGATCACCAGGAACATCCCAGTGCCAGGTCCCGATGATGGCACCGGCAGCCAGCGCCAGCTGCACCCGCTCGACATTCTGGCGAGCGATGGCCTCGCTTTCCTTCAGCTTTTCCTGCGCTTCGCGACGCGCGGTGACATCGTTGAACAGGATGGCGATCTGGCGATCGGCGGGGTCGCCGACGCGAACCGTGCGCACGTCGAACCAGCGTCCGAACGCCTCAGCATAGTTTTCGAAATTGGTCGGCTCGCCCGTCCTCGCAACGTGGCCATAGGTCTCGAACCAGAAACGCTCCAGGTCAGGTGCGAACTCAGTGACCCACTTGCCGCGAAGATCGACACCCGACTGCTCGGCGAATGCAGGGTTCGCCTCGAGGAAGCGATAGTCGATCGGCTTGTCGTCAGCGTCGAACTTGACCTCGACGATGGCAAAGGCCGCGTCGATCGTGTCGATGATCGTCTGGAACCGCTCCTGCGCATGTCGGAGGGCAACGCCGCTCAGATGCTCGTGCGTCCGGTCACGCAGCATTTTGACGAAGCCGAGATGTCGATCATCCGCATCGAACAATGGCAGCATCTCGCCCGACGCCCAGAAGCGCTCGCCGTCCTTACGCAGATGCCATCGCTCGTCGGTGGCACGACCGTTCCGGAGGGCCCCTGACATCTCGTATTCGATACGATCGCTTTCGCGGTCTTCCGGCGTGAAGAACCGTTCTGCATCCTGGCCCACCATTTCGTCGGCAGTCCAGCCGAGCACGGTCTGTGCGCCTGGATTCCAGTCGGTGATGATGCCTGACGGGTCGGTGACGATCATCGCAATGTCGATCGCATTTTCGAAAATCGCGCGCTGCCTGGCCTCGCTGGCAGCGAGCGCGATCTGGCTTTCGCGGAGCATGGCGACCAGTTCCCGAGAATCGTTCAGGTCCGCCAAGGCATCGGCAATGTGAAGTCTATGGGTTTTCGCCGCGGCCTGTTCGCGTTCCTGCGCCGCGATGGTTCGCCCATTGGCCTCGATCGTCTGCCTGCGGCTTACCGTCAGGTCGGTCAGGTGCCGATGTTCCTGTTCTATCTGTCGTTGGCCGAACTGGTCAGCCCGGATCTCAGCTTGCGCCAGCGCCGCGCGCAGATGCGCGACCTCCGCCTCGAGTTCCTCTCTGGTCATCGTATTCAAGGACGGTTCCGCTGCTGGCATCGCATGATTATTATCGCGATCCATATTAGCGGCGACGGCGGCACCGCAATCGAAAAAAATGTTACGGATCGGGGCATTAACCCGTGGTTGCCAGAGCAAATGCAACTGCAATTCGGCTTGTCCCGACACGTTGACCAATTCGCTAATCTGATTGATGGTGATCGTCAGGACGATAAGTCAGTTCTCCACGATGTACTGGTGGCTGGCCGCAATGAACGATGCATTCGATGCGGGACGGCGTGCCGGTGCCCCACCTCTGGGCTCGGCGGCCGATTGCCCGATCACCCATGCCGAACTCATGCTGCGCATGAGCTGGATGAACGGCTCCAGTTGGAGCCGGATCAATGGAATTTCTATGCGAGCGTGAGTTGATCCGACCATCCGGTTGCCTTTTCCTCAGCCGGATGTCTCTACCGTGTCGCGCGCCCGTTCCCCGGTTGCGGCGAAATAGGCGGCCCTATTTAAATGCCGCGCTTTCAGGGTCAGGTCGTCGACCGACTTGGCCAAGGCCAATTCCTCATTGGTGCGTCGTTCAAAGTATGCCGGGCAATCTTCACTCACGCATGTCTCCTTTCGCAAAGTGTTACCCGTTGCGAACGTTGTTCATGGCGGTCTGAAGGGCCATGGAGGGCGGCGTCGCGCATTTAGGCGACATCCCCCGTTTCGTGCCTGAACTGATCGTCTCGACTGCCATTATGTTCCTTCACGAGACAGAATGTTTCGAAACTGTATCAATCACATGGGTGGATTGTCCGGAACAAGATTGACCTCGGCATGCGTTATGAAGTGGTCGGGTCGGGAGCCGGATCATGTGTCATGTGCTGATTATCGAGGATGAACCATTCATCGCCATGAGCATCCAGGTGATGCTCGAGGAGGAAGGTGCGACGTCGTTCGACTTCGCCGTTACCGAGCAGGATGCGGTGGCGGCGGCGATGGCACATCGCCCGGAACTGATAACCTCCGACGTGAAGCTGATCGAGGGTACCGGCCCCATGGCGGTGGCCCAGATCCATGAACGGCTGGGAGCCCTGCCGGTCATCTTCATCAGCGCGACTCCCGGCGAATGTAAACCTTGCGACCCACCCGGAATCGTCCTGAGCAAGCCGCTTCGCGAGGGCGATCTGAAGGACGCCTTCCACAGGATCGGAATGTGCGAAAGCGGATAGGCCAGCGGTCGACGCAGCCGTTCGCAAAGATTGATTGCCCATCATTTCAAGGACCTGTGCCATCTATTGACACGAATGTGACGTACGCGCAGTGCGAGCCATGACCTCCCGACTTTCCTGCAATGTTTCGCTGACCCCTGAGCTGAAGAGCTTCATTGCGGACAGCATCGTCACGGGCGACTATGCCAATGTCAGCGAAGTCGTCCGGGCGGGTCTGCGTGCCCTGCGTGACGGACAGGGCGTCGTGGTCCGGCCGATGATTCAGGACTGGCCCGCCTCTGGTGGGGAATGTGGCGCACTCATTCGCAATCGGGATTGGAGCCGAACTTCACTCGGGACTCCGCAAGGATGGTCGCACGAGATGCGCGCGACCATCTCGAATCTCGTCAATTCACCGGTCGCCAAGGTGCTCATGTGGGGCCCCGACCACGTCATGTTCTACAATGACGCATATCGGGAAATCGCAGGCGACCGGCATCCGCTGGCGCTCGGAATGCCGGTCGCCGAGGCATTTCCGGAGGTCTGGGACTGGAATGGTCCGGTGCTGGCTGCCGTCCTGAAGGGTGAGGCTCAGTCCCATCTCGACCAGCCCATCGTATTCCAGCGGCCCGATGGCCCACAGACGCTGTTCCTCGGCCTATTCTACACGCCCGTCTACGATGCGGATGGCCAGCCGGGCGGCGTATTGTGCACGATCATCGACAACAGCGCGCGCATCGCAGCCGAGCAGAAGGTCGCGGCCAGCGAGGCGGAACTGCGTCGGATTACCGACGCCGTGCCGATGCTCGTTTCCTATGTCGATCGGGACCACGTCTACCGCTTCGCCAATGCCGACTATCAGACTTGGTTCGGCATAGCGCCCGACGCCATGGTCGGCAGGCATGTGCGAGACGTGATCGGCGACGTCGCCTATAGCGACCGCCGTGCAGACCTCGATGCCTCGCTAGCAGGGGCTTCGATCGTGGCGGAGACGGTGCTCCAGCATCGCGAGCTGGGCCCACGTCAGACCGAGATTCGCTATGTGCCGCATATCGGCGATGATGGTACCACGCACGGCGTCTACATACTTGGCATCGACGTCGGAGAACGAGCCGAACGGGAAGCACAGATCAGGGCCAGCAACAGCCGCTTCCGTACCGCCATGGAGGCAGTGCACGGCGTCCTGTGGACCAACAGCGCGGATGGGCGGATGATCGGGGAGCAGCCAGGCTGGGCTGCGCTCACCGGTCAGAGCACCGACGAGTATCAAGGCTTCGGCTGGTCCTCGGCGGTCCACCCCGACGATGCTGCCGGCAGCGTCATCGCATGGAACGAAGCGGTCGCCTCGCGCAGCATGTTCGTCCACGAACATCGCGTTCGTCGCCATGACGGCGAATGGCGGACCTTTGCCATCCGTGCGCTCCCTATACTCAACGACGCGGGCGAAATCACCGAATGGGTGGGCGTTCACACCGACATCTCGCATCAGCGCGCGGCCGAAATGGCGCTGCGTGAACACGCGGATAGCCTCTCACGCCAAGTGCGTCACCGCGAACGTGCCGAGGAACAGTTGCGTCAGCTGAACGAGACGCTGGAAAGTCGCGTCATCGCCGAGATCGGCGAACGGCGTCAGGCGGAGGCCAAGCTGGCGCAGGCGCAGAAGATGGAGACGGTGGGCAAGCTGACGGGCGGCGTTGCGCACGACTTCAACAATCTGCTGCAGGTCGTAGGCGGCAATCTGCAACTGCTGGCTCGGGACGTCGCGGGCAACGAGCGGGCCGAGCGGCGTGTGACGAACGCCATGGCAGGCGTCTCGCGCGGCGCTAAACTGGCCGCCCAGCTTCTCGCCTTCGGGCGCCGTCAGGCGCTCGAGCCGAAGGTCGTGAACGTCACCCGCTTCGTGCAGGGAATGGACGATATCCTGCGCCGCGCGATCGGCGAGGCGATCGAGGTCGAGACGGTCTTCTCCGGCGGTCTGTGGAACACCTTCATCGATCCCAACCAGATCGAGAATGCGCTGCTCAACCTCGCGATCAATGCCCGGGACGCCATGGAGGGCCGCGGCAAGCTGACCATCGAGCTTGCCAACGCCCATCTCGACGACGCCTATGCCCGTGCACACGAGGAGGTCACGCCCGGCCAGTACGTGATGATGGCGGTGACCGACACCGGTTCGGGCATGTCGCCCGAGATTGTCGCCAAGGTGTTCGAGCCCTTCTTCTCGACCAAGGCCGAGGGCAAGGGGTCGGGGCTGGGCCTCTCCATGGTCTACGGCTTCGTCAAGCAGTCGGGCGGCCATGTGAAGATCTACTCCGAGGTCGGCGAGGGCACGACGATTCGGCTGTATCTGCCGCGTGCCACGGAATCGGAAGATGTCGAGGTCCTGGTCGATACGGGACCGATCACGGGCGGAACGGAGACGGTCCTCGTCGTCGAGGACGACGAGGAAGTGCGCACGACCGTCGTCGAGATGCTGACCGATCTGGGCTACCGCGTCCTGAAGGCGCCCGATGCGACCAGCGCACTGGCGGTGGTCGAAAGCGGCGTGGCGATCGACATGCTCTTCACCGACGTGGTCATGCCCGGTACACTCAAGAGCCCTGAACTGGCCCGCAAGGCCCGCGAGCGGCTGCCTAATATCGCGGTACTTTTCACTAGCGGATATACCGAAAACTCGATCGTTCATGGCGGTCGTCTCGACAAGGGCGTCGAGCTGCTGTCGAAGCCCTATACGCGCGATGCCCTCGCCCGGAAGTTCCGCCATGTGCTGGCCAACGAACAGCAGCGTCGACAGGCGTCCGCACCGGCGCCCGCGGTTCCTGAGACGGATTTCATGTGCGCCGCTCCGATGGCCCCCAGTGCGACGATCCGACGGACAGCACTGCTCGTCGAGGATGACGACCTGATCCGGATGAACACGGGCGAAATGCTTGAAGAAGCCGGTTTCGTCGTCGTCGAGGCGGCCAGCGCGGAAGAAGCGCTGATGGCGCTTCAGACGACGCCGGTCGACGTGCTGGTCACCGATCTCAATCTTCCCGGTGCCTCGGGGCAGGAACTGGCCGCCAAGGCGCGGGCGCTACGGCCGGATGCATTGGTGGTGTTCGCGACCGGTGACCCAGGTGCGGTGGCGAAGGAGGACAACTGCGTCGTGCTGGCCAAGCCCTATGACGCACGCGCCCTCGCCCGCGCTTTGGATATGAAGGAAAGCCGGTCCGTTTTAACCGACGGTTGACCGGTCTTAGCCGATCAAGACGGAGGGAGGATCGCCGTAATTGGTGCCTCCTGCCGCCTGCAAGCAACAAGGGTCACGCCGACCAGCGCGCGGCGTGAACCTTTGCAGCCGAGACGATGGCCTCGATCTCGGTCGGGAGGACCGGGTAGCCATAGTGCCACCCTTGCCCTTCGTGGCAGCCCTTCGCGCGCAGCCACCGGGCCTGCACGATCGTCTCGATCCCCTCGGCGATGACTTCCACGCCGAAGGCGCGTCCCAACGTCAGGATGCTGTCCACCACGGCGGACTGATCGGACCCCACGGCGATGTCGGCGACGAAACTGCGGTCCACCTTGAGCCTGGTGATCGGAAAGTCCCGTAGCACACTGAGCGAAGCAAAGCCGGTACCGAAATCATCGAGTGCTATTCCGACGCCCAATGCGCGCAATGCGGTCAGCGTCCCCACCACGGCGCGTGTATTCCTGACCGCGATGTTCTCGGTCAACTCGAGCTCGATCAGGTCGGCCGCCACGCCGTGCTGTTGCAACGTCTTCGCCACCTTTTCGGCAAGGGAGGTCGAACGGAACTGCGAGGCAAAGAGATTTATGCCCACGCGTAGCGGTATGCCTGCGGCCGCCCAGGCGGCTGCCTGCGCGACGGCCTCGTCCAGCACCCAGGCTCCAACCGCAGCGGCAAGCGGCATAAGTTCGAGGATGGGCAGGAAACGATCCGGGGTCAGAAGGCCATGTTCGGGATGCCGCCAGCGGAGAAGCGCCTCGACGCCCACCACGGTTTCGTCGGACAAGCGCACCTGTGGCTGATAATGAACTTCGAACTCGCCACGCTCGAAGGCTTCGCGAAGCTGATGCTGGATATGCTGGCGATCTTCGACCTGATGACGCAAGTGCGGCTCGTAGAAGGCGATGGAGCCGGCGCCGCGTTCCTTAGCGCGGTAGAGCGCGAGGTCGGCATGACAGATGAGCCGATCGATCTGGTCCCCATGATAGGGCGAAATGGCGACGCCGATGCAGGTGTCGACCCGCAACTCCTGCTCATCGACGATAAAACCTTCGTCGAAGCCCGATCGCAGCCGTTCCGCAATGACCAAGGCGGCGCGCGGGTCTGCGACTTTCGGCGCGATCACGACGAACTCGTCGCCCCCCAGGCGCGCCAAGGTCTGCCCGTCCTCCAGCCGCGCCGATAGCCTGTGGCCAATGGCCGACAGCAGCGCATCGCCCATCGCATGGCCGAACACGTCGTTGACGTCCTTGAAGCCGTCGAGGTCGAACAGGAGAACGGCCATCGGCCGCTGCGTGCTGAGGATGGCGCTGGCACGTTCGTGAAGGAGCGTCCGATTTGGCAGCCCGGTCAGCGGATCGTAATGGGCAAGGTGGGCAAGTTCGCGCTCCTGGCGCCGCACTTCGATGCGATCTACGACGACCTGACCAAGGCATTCGAGCAGGTGCTGATCGCGCTCGCTGAAGAGGCGAGGCGTCTCGTCGACCACGCAGAGCGTGCCGATCACCTGTCCAGACGCGACCCGAAGCGGTACGCCGGCATAGAACCGCAGGCGGGGGCCATCGATAACGAGCGGATTGTTCATGAAGGCCGGATCCAGGGCCGCGTCCGCGATCACGAACGGGCCTTCATGATCGAGCGCATGGGCACAGAATGCCACGTCCGTCGGGGCTGAGCAGACGTCGAGCCCCGTCCGCGCCTTGAAGTGGACCACGTCGCGGGTCACGATCGACACCATGGCGGCGGAAACCTGAAACAGCTCCCTCGTCAACGCGACGATGTGATCGAATTCGGCTTCGGCCTCGGAATCGCCCATTGCATAATCGGCAATAGCCGCTGCCCGCGCATCGTCGATGTGGAGCTTCTCCTGCAAGTCTGCGATCATACCATGCATTTCATCACCGCAGCTGCGGAATGCGCAACGGGAAGGTGAGCATGACACCTAAATCCTTAGTAAAGGATTGATTTGGCGGCATAGCTCATGGCAAATCTGATGTTGCCGCACCCGATACAGGTTGCGAAGTACCGAATTCGCCGCGCGCTTTGCCGCGATGTCGATAGGTAGGGGGCGTCGTCGTGGAAAGGGCGGGAGTCAAAACGCACGCACGCTTTGCTCAAGATCACCAGCTTCGCGCCCGATCATCCGGTTTGGCCCAACATCCGGCGTGCAAATTCCATCTGACCAGTCATACGATCGCTCGTATGACTGGTGGTCGGACCGATAACTTCCTGTACCGCTGGTGCTTTCGTCAGGCGTGACGAGCGCACCACGTCTAGGCATTCAATTGAGGCGGCCCCACCCAACGATCAGTGATATCCCGATGCCGGGCATAAGAGGCGTCGGTGTACATTCGGCGTCAGAGGGACGGCGTGCCGCCCGTGCCGCGCCTCGACGCTTCCCGCTCGATGAGGGTCATTGCCTTCTCTCCCGTTCCTTCCGGCTGAGACAGGGTGATCTGGCCACCTTGCAATCCTACGTCGGCAGCCAGCCGGAACACGCCTCCTTGTCCCAGACAGGCGGCCCGAGCACACCACCTCGCGTGCAGCCCCTCGCCATCGATGCCGCCGCTGTCCCTGGATAGCGGGCCATACTTGCCGACTAGCATTGTCCGCCAAGCTGCGGGATCAGTTCCCGCTGGCGGCAGATATGCGACGCTACGAACACGGGCGCCATCCGGCCAGACGAACGTGCCGATCATCACCTTGCCGCCCTTGCCGTCGTCGAATTCGACACTGTCCAGGACGCTTCCGCCCTTCAACGGCAGCCGCCCGCCTCGAAGATTGACCGCCTTGCGGACGCGATCCTCGAACGTGTCGGTCCGCGTCCGCCGCTTCATGATCAATCCGCGTTCCCTCATGACCCTTTCGACGTCCCCTTCGGTCATTCCGAGCCGAAATCCAGCGAGGTCGAAGGTGGCGGGAGCTCCTTTCGCTGTCTGCGTCGCGGCGGCGTCCACGCCGATCTGACCAGCCGCCGCCGGCTGCGCCGCCACGAGGACGAGCGCCATCACATGCTTCATGATGCTTCCTTTCAGATGTCGATTTCGCCCGATCGCCGCAGCGAGCGGATACGCAACTGTGCTACACCGCCGATCACGATGTACGCGATCAGGTAGGGCAGGCCGTGCTTCGCCAGCCCGATCTTCATCGCGACGGCCGTCAGCGCGGCGACGATGAACGGCACGGTTCGCATCGAGCACAGTACGGCGAACAGCATCCAGGACGCTGTCGGGCGGATAAGCGCGGCGATGGCGGTCGCCATCACGACGGCGAAGCCAAGCGGATCGGAGTTGGTGAAGAGCGTCACGATCATGCCCGGGGCAATCAGGAAAAAGCCGCCGAGGATGAAGATCGGGACGAACGGAACGGTCTGTATAGGCATGGCTCAGCCCCCGAAGGCCAGCATCGATCCCGTTGTCGTGGCCATCCCGGCCAGCATGTCCATGTACTCGGCTTGATTCCCAATCATCGTCGCCTCCCTACTCGAAGGACGCCACCCCAGTCGGCGGCATCCCGTGGAACGGGATGCCGGCCCCCTGAGCCGGGTGTTGGAAACCTGAATTGGAACAGGCGCGGAAACCTTTAACCGGGTGGTCTGGACATACGCCTCCGCCACCCGGCCGAAGAGCTCTTCGACCGTCATTGGTCTTTCGACCGACCTCCAATTTCAGGGTTTCCACGCCCCGGCTCGGGAACAGCTTCCCGTGCATCGGGCACTATAGGTTGCTGTTCTCAGGATGGCGACGAGTTTTTAGGTCACATCGGATGGTGGCCATCCACCTCCGGCCAGTGCGAGCTTCAAGAAGGGGCGACACAAGCAGATACATGCCCATCTCTGGCACCTGTAGTCGGGCTGAGCAAAGATACTGCGCATGTTCAGATACGGTCTTTCGATGCCCCAGACATAAACCATATTTGGCGACGTAACATTTACACCGCGCCGTGATGATCGAGGTCATGACGCATTACGTATACATCGCGACTAGCCCCGACCTGCTTGACTGGTCGAGCCAGGTACACGGTCGACCTGCCGTTAAAGTGGGGGAAACGCGAAACCTGGCCAATCGAGAGATATGGCTGTCTGGCCGGGATCCCTGGAGCGGAAATGTCGTGCCCGCATGCGCTGGATACGACGACTGGAAAATCGTGGCGAACCGGAAAGTCACCTCGATCGACGAGGCACTGGAAATCGAAGCAATCTTCAAGACAGCCTTCGATCCAGCCCACATCGACAGGGTCGGTGCTGGCGAGAGCGACATCGTCCTGCTGCCCGAACCGACGCTTTCCGAAGAGCAGATCGCTGGCCTTCATCCCGGCATCCGTGACCTTTACCGGCAGGCCCGCTCCCGCATGCATCGTCCCGCGCGCGAGCGCGAGGAGGCATACGTCACGGATCACGAGCGTGAGGTTCAGCGGGATATCGACACACATGATGCCGACCGTCATCACGATCGTGGCGAAAATGAAGACAGATCGGTTCGCGACAGGGAGGATGGCTGGTACTACGAAGACTGACGCACGATTAAGACGAGCGCTATCAGAGGGCCCAAGCCGTGCCCTCGTCCGCTGCGAACAGTCGGCGCGTGTCGATGCACGAACGCAGACGCCCGCGACACGAACCGATGCGGCCCCCGCCGCCTGTTCCGCTCAGACGGAAGAACAGTGCCCCGATCACCTCCTGGACCAAAGTAAGAGCGACCTGATGCTGGCAGGTCTCCTGGCTCAAGGGGCGTCGCTCGACATACGGCCTTCCCGGATCGTTGCCGATGTCACGGCAATTCAACGGCTACACCTTTCATGGAAGATGCGCCGTACTTCTTGCTCGCGGCTTACAGTTGCAGGGATAGCCTTGGCTTCCGGAGGTAGACCTCCTCGCCGTGTTCCATTTTGCGCCCCTTTCGGGACACCAAGCAGACGAGGGACAAACAGGGTGCCTCGCCGACGCGATGCGCCGATCGAAATTGTCAGGGAATAGGATCGACCGGCGGCTGGGCGGCAAGAATGACCACGAGGGTGACGGCGACCAGCATGACGCCCGCCAGCACGCCGCTGGCGATCGCGGTATTTCTGAAACCAGCTTCAGCCCGGCCAACCGGTTTCGTCACCATCCGTTCGTATTCGTCTTCCGGCAAGAAGCGATAGAGGCGGTCCTTCCAGTTGGCGCGAAGATCTCGCTGGATCGATACAAAGTGGCATCCGCTCGCGATCACGACCGCGACATATAGTGCGAGCGCTACACCAATCACTATCGCTGCGGATCCAACGAAACCTGCGCCCTTGGGCAGCGTCAGGCGCGCTATGACCAAGCCCGCGTTGCCTAGCGCCGACGTCGTCATCGCCGTCGCCAGCGACCGCGTGGCATCTGCCAGCTTGCCCGTCTCTTCCGTCACCGCCTTGCGCAGGTCGCTCAACGTCTTCAGGGCGTCTCGGCTTTGCTGGGACACGCCGAAACTGAACGCGATTCTGGCTCCTTCCAGCGCCACCGACATGACGGAGGCGAGGTCAGCGAGGTCGCCGTCCCGCAGCGCGGTTCGTGCTATCTCGGCACTTAGCAGCCCGTGGCGGTTCTCCAGTTCGCGCGGGTTTTCGTATACCCAGGCGGCGGCAGCCTGCAGCGCGCCAAAGCTCTTGACCTCGATGCGGTCTCCGCGGTCGCGGCGAAACCTCGTCGGTGGCGGACCGCGGAATAGCAGTGTGCCGTCCGGCTCGACCTCCTGCGTGATGGCGCATGCCAAGGCGCCGGCAGCCTTGGTGCGCCACGGCGACAGTACCTGTCCTGAGACGTCAGCGTGAGGATCGCGCAACAGCCATCGACCAATAGGATCGGGCACACCCGCGACACCCAGCACCCTGACCACGCGGGCAGGGTCCGCTGGTGCTGAATGGGGATCGAATGAGTCGACATCGGGCCAGGAAGTATAGCGGACACAAACGGTATCAATGCGGCGATCGAGTTCCTCTATCCAGACCACGGTCTCATCGAGACCGCGCTCAAGCATCGCGCGAAATCCCGCACGCGTCAGTATCGGCAGTACACCGTCTGGAACGGCGGGCTTCGTGGCAACCAGTTCAATGCCTTCGGAATCGTCAGTCACGTCCGCCAGCGCGATCGGACCTCCCTCGTCCGCCAGGACGGACAAGGTGAAGCCGGCCGGCGCGACAAGCGGCGCGACGGTACGAACGCCATTTGAATCCAACTGATAGATGGCGATTTCGGTTCGCGATTCGGTGACCGTCACACGTCCGGTCGCCGCAAGCGCATCAATTGCGCGTGTGAGAGCGGTCCGGGACGGTTCCATCCTCAATGATCCTTCTCGTCGTTACCGTGAATACGATATTGTCGTCGACCTCCTGGCGCACAACCGTCTGTCCCAGTTGCTCGGCGGGGTACTCCAACCGCACCTCCTCTGCGGTTCGAACGAACTCGCGTGGCCGGGTGCGGAATATCCTTGCCTCGGGGGTGAATGCCACGTCGTCGAGCCTTTGCCGCTTGAGGCACTTCCTGGTCTTCGCCTCGATCAGCACGCGTATCCCCTCGTCATCGGGACGACCGGCAACATGTATAGCCGCCTGAACCACATCATCGTTCGTTACGGTTTCGCGCCCTTCCAGGGTCTGCTTCATCTGGCGCAGTGCGGTTGGAACACCGTTCGGGAGGTGTTCGCGTACTTCGTTCAGCGACTGTCTCATTGCCGTGTCCAGCCTATCGCTGAGCTCGGTATCGGACTGGTTGCGATAGACGCCAAGATACTTTGCGAAATAGTCGGTCAGGTCGGGGGCCTGATGCATCCGATCGGCGGCCGAGATCATGCGATCCGCGTCACGGCCGACCACCCGGATCAGGCAGATTTTCTGCACCGCCTTCCGATCCTTGACGAACGCCTGGACAATGGCGCGCAGCACGCTGCGCCCCTCGGTCTGCGATAGCTCTACGGCCTCGCGATAGTCGTACTTGATCAGTGCATAGACGCGGGCATCTGCGCCGACATCCAGTTCGAATACGAAAAAGGCACCTGCGACGGCGGTCTTCACGTGATCGCGCGCGAATTGACGGGCCAGTTCCTGACCGCCCGCTTCGAATGTGATCTCGCCTCGCGCCATTTGCTCTACGATCGGCTTGACCAGGGAATCGTCGCGGAACTCATGCAGGGCGTCGCTGGCATCGGCGATGATGCGCGCGCGAAAGAAACCTTCCTCCTGCACTTCAATCTCTGGTTCCGGAACAAAATCTTCGTCAGGCCGGCCGACAACGTGGATGATCATGCGTGTGACCCGGAGAACATTCTGCTCGTCTTCAGTGAAAAATGCCACACTGCCTCCCGTTGATTTTTCCCCAGAGTATCGACCGGTACGGCACACGGCAACGCCCCTGATCTTGTCTAGAAGATAATCGTCATGCCCTGATTACGGACACTTCGCCGATCCGTGTGGTTCATGCGGGCGAACGGTTTTCTGCACGCATCTTCCAGTCACGTCTGAAGCCCTGCGCCGCGCGCACTGCGGTAAACTTGCCGAACCGGGCGTTGACCTCGTCGAACGCCGTCGTCAGCCGGTCGCAACGCTCCACATCGCCCTCGAACAGCGCCGTTGGCCTAAAGTCAGCGGCGACCAAGTCCTCAAGCATGATCCCCGCCTTGATGTAGGCGTACCCGTTCTCAGACAACAACCAAAGCCTACCGCCCGAGCGCCGCAACCGCTTCATCGTGCGGTCGCCATCAATAGTACGACGACGATGTCGCCAGGACGCGCCTCGATGGCGCGGCTGACCACGACCAGATCGCCATCGGCGATACCCGCGTCGGTCATCGAGTGACGCGAATCACATAACTCACGGCCGGCTGACCGATCAGCCAAGCGGCAAGATCGATCGGCTGATTCAGGACGTCCTGGGCAGGAGACGGCAAGCCGGCCGGCGTCGTCTCGAGAAGTAGTCGCGCCTCTATCGGCACCACCTCGAAGGGCAGGTCGTGCTGGGTCAGGGGCAGCATCTTTTCTTTCGATACGCTCACCAGACCCTTATAGGACAATTCGAACATTTAGAGAACATGGTCGGTCAAAAAAATGTGACGCCCGGATCGGCTTGGGCATGTCGTCGCCGTTCGATCCGTCGAAGGGCTCAATATCCGCAGTTGAGGTTTTCGATTCGCACGCGCTTTTTGCAGATCGCTTCAGCGGAAGGAGAGATACCCATACGGGTTGTTCACCGCACCGAACCTTACGTCTTCCAGCGCAAGATGCGGGTCGCCGTATGCGCCATCATACCGCCCGAGAATGAAGGCTGGCAGCGGAACCCGCCCCGCTTCTCCAACCCAGGCGACCACCAAATCATCCTCGAAAAGCCCCCGATCATTACACCAGATGTCGTTGTCCGCGTCGTAGGAGACGCAGTCCCACGTCTGGTAATCGCCGATGATCTCCGAAGGTGCGCCCTCGACGCGCGTGATCGTGAGGTCCTTGTCTATGCGGTAGGCGCCCATGCCCCGTCTCCTTCTACAGGGGGCGTGACACACATTCGTTGCATCATCATCAACGGCGGCGAAGCCGGTCGGCTTCGCTCGGTATCTCGCTTCGATATGCCGCGTGTCGAAGTCTGACTGACACTGCAGGGCTCGATACCCAGGCGACTCGGCTGACGCCGAATTCGGCTCCGGCTCGACCATAGCCTCACCCGAAGCGACGCGACCCCACGACGACACGCGATCCGACTGCCCGTCGGAACCGACGCGCGCGAGCAAGCTCTGCCCTTTCCAACACTGCCGACACAGCGCTCGGCAACACTTTCAAAGGATAAAAAAATGGAAGAGCTCGACATGTCGGGCGTCGACCCCCTGCGCCGCGCGGAGGTCCGTCGCCGGATTGCCGTCATCCAGGATTTCATAGCCATCGCGAAACCGAACGACGTCGACCGGAAGGGGCACGCCGATCGACTGGAACTCAGTGTCGGCCAGTTTCTCGCGCTCGTCCGCGCATGGAAGGAGTATCGTCGCCCCTCCGCCATATCCGGCTCGGGTTTCACCAGGGGCAAGGAGCGCAGGACCGGACCCCGCCACCTCGCAGCCGAGGTCAAGCGTGCAGCGCGTGAGGTGATCGCGAGCCTGGACGCCGACCTGACCCTGAAACAGACGGTCGCGGCTGTGAACGATGCCCTGGCCGCCCAAGGGCTCAAGGCGCCATCCCGAAGCACGATCTGGAACATGGTCATGGATGCACGCCAGCACGTCGTCGTCGAGACGGACGACGACGTGGTCCTCGTTACCCGCTGCTGGATCAGGCTACCGATTGCAGCGCCCGACGGCGCGATGTCCTATCCCGAACTCGTCCTGGCCGTCCGGCCGTCGACCGGTGCCATCATCGCGGCTTCGATGGGGACTGACGACCAGGTGCCTGCCCGCATGGCGGCCGCGGTCCTCGAAGTGGCGCGCGATGCAGAGATCAGGGTCGAGAACGCCCTCGCCGACCCCTTCGAACTTGCGGGCGCGCGCGTGATCCGCCTGCTCTCGCACAATGGTCGGCGCGAACTCGCACGGGCGCTCGGCCGTGGCTTCGGCCAGATGCGCATCGTCTACCAGCCGGTTCGCGCGGTCGATCCGGTCGCCGTTCTGCGGAACAGCAAGGACCGGCCGCTCACGGCCGAAGACGCGCGCGACGTCGTCGGCGATCTCCTGCTCGATCATAACGCCGCGCGGCAGGCAGTCGAAGTGATCTGGGTCGACTGAGATCCCGTCGAAGGCGACCAGCACACATCGATCGCGGCGCTAATCGGGAGCAAGGTGCTGCAATAGGGCCATCAGGTCTGCAGGTGGCTCCGATCGGTCGACACGCTCGAGATCCCCGACGATCGACGCGTTGTGGGCATCGACCTCTATCGCCAGCCTCATCACGTCGTCGGCGGTCGGGCTCGACGGTCCACCGCCTCCTTCCCCCGTCCCCAGCCCCTGCGTTCTGTTCGGCGAGAGCGCAATCCGGCCCAGTCGCGAACCGACGGCCGGCTTAAGATATCGGCCGAAACGCTGTCGGCGCGTCGAGGGCTCGATCGGGGCACGGACCCCCGCCGCTACGATTTCCGACCGGATGTCGTTCCATCTCTCTCCATCGACCCCCACGACGAGCTGGAAGCCTTCGACGCGATCAAGCCAGGCCACGCCGGCGAGCGGCGACCGTCCCATGCGCCTCAGCCCGTCGGCAGCGGCATCCGCGTATCCGCGCCGGCTATCCGCCGCATCTCCCAGCGCGGCACCTAGTATCAGATGGCTTTCCTGGTCGACGATCGCGAACAGCGCGTATTCAGAGCCATCCATCCGCTGCATCGAACAGGCGCAGCAGTCGAACCCGACATACTTGCCCGGCCGTGCCTTTCGACTTCGTCGGCGGATTTCGTCGTCCACGAAGCGACGGAAGGTATTGTAGGTCGGCGGCTTGTCTCCGAGCCCCGGGGTCTCGGCGAGCTTCAGCGCGAGCTGACGCACGCTCTCGCCCGGATGGGCATCGATCAGCTCGCGGGCTCTCTCCGACAGCAGATCCTCGTGCTTATTCTTGCGCGTCCGCGGCGCCGTGGCGAGTACACCAAGAACCTTGAGCGATGGGGCGTCGTCCCAGGCCTTCGCCATTTCGTAAAACCTAGCGGTGTGCTTCAGTCCCGCGTTGGCGGCAGCCAGTACGGCGTCCTGAGGCGCCTTCCCCGTGTTCCACCGGGTCAGGGCGGCCATGCGCTGCAGCGCCTTGGCCCGCTGCCGCTCGGACAGTTCCGCCCACAGCACCGCTTCTTCGGCGGGCAGTGGGTCGCCCAGGAAGCCACGCAGTCGACGCATCGCCGCCTTCGACGACGGGGCTCCCGCGCCCGAAGTATCGATCTGGTCACTCATGGTTGCTTCCTAACCCGACGCACCCCACATGTCCATTTGTCCATATAAAAATCAGGATGACCAAATAAGAATATTGACGGGTTGCGATCTGCTTCATACATAGCGGCTTGTCGATCACTATTTGGATAGAGAGCATATGGATTCGTACGAGGAAGCGGAACGTCGAGCGAGGGAGGATCGGAGGCGAACGCTTCGGGCGAGGCGGCGACTGAGCCGGCGGACGTCCGTATACCGCCACCGTCTGTCCGGAACTGTTCGACCGCTCCGGGGAGAAGTCCGATGAGACGCATGCCCAAGCATCCCGATCCCGCCGTGCCGAACCTGGCGAACGTCGAGATCGATCCGAGCCGCCTGCGCCTGAAGCGCGTCGCGACCTCGTGGGAGGGGGGCGAGGCATCGACCTCGATCCTCGCGCGCATGACCGTGCTCCAGCACGGCGGCTACGACGAGCCCATCATCACTCGCGGCAAGAAGCACCTACGCGTCCGCATCCCCTCCCGTAAGACTGGAAGGCGACAGATGCTCGAGGGGCCGTCCGAGATGTTCCTTGGCATGGACAGTGAGGCGAACTGGAACGTGCGCGACTGGGAAGCGCACCCGATGATCTCCAGCTTCGTCTACGACGGCAAGCCGATGACCTATCGCGTCGATCTCATGCGCCAGCTGCGGGACGGAACGGTGGAGTGCATCGAGGCCAAGCGTACCGCCAGCGACCTGGTCGATCCGGACTATGCGCTGAAGCTGGGCTGCTATGCCGAGATCTGCCGACGGATCGGATGGCAATTCGACATCCGCTACAAGGCGGAGATCATCGGATCGAAGGCGCGTCGCCGGACGGTCGAGATGCTCTTCGGCCAAGTCTACAAGCAGCTTGACCGCAGCGTGGAAAAGACGGTCGAGCGGTTCGTCAACGACAAGGTGCCGGTCGCGTGGGGCTCCCTGCGGGACGCCGTCGCTCCGCATTCCCGCATCGAGGGCAACGCGATCGTCTGCCACGTCTCGACCCGGCAGCGCCTGTCGTTCGATCTCGACGCCGAGATCACCCCGGACACCATCGTCACGCCCTTGTCGGCCCCGCCGGCCGTCGCCAGCATGAGGATCTGACCATCGGACAGGCCGATACGGCCCAAGGGCCCAGGCTTCCTGACTACCCCCACTCGGCGTCGAACGGCGGAAGCGATCCTTCCTAGCCAGTTCTGACCTGAGGCCGGTCGGCCGAGCACCGACCACCTACTCGTTTTGGCCCTCGATCGCCGGAAGTCGGACGATCGTCGGATGGGACCCGGCCGTGAGCCAGAGGTCTGCGAGGAGCCCTCAGGCTCCACATCGGGGGCACTTAGCCCCCCACCCACCACCGCAAGGGACGGTCCGACGGATCGATCCTCGTCCCTGTCGGCGGGTGGCGTCGTCGGCAGCCGACCTCTCCATGCCCAGACGACAGGACCACGAAATGACCGACCTCCCCCGCAGCTTGACCGCAGGCCGCATCATCGACATCGAAGGCATCGCTCACGTGTACGAGCGCCGCGATCCCGATGATCACCTCACGATCCGTCGGGAAAAGAGCAATCTGGAATTCAGGTTGCCGGATCCGAAGACCGGCTTCCCAGAGAAGCCCACGACCTCGCAGCTTCTAGACCTCATGGCCGAAGGACGGGCCATCATCCGCTCGGACCGGCTCGACGACGCGGTGCGCAATCGTGCGCGCGTCATGGAGATCGATGCCCGAACCGCCAGGAAGCTCGACCCGAAGTCGGTAGCGCGAGCGATGCTCGTGCGCGCGTATGATGCCGAACCCAGCGGGCTGAGTGATCGTGCGCTGCGAGCATGGCGCGACGAGATCCTCAAGAACGACGACGAACTGGTGGAGGCACTCAACGGGTGGACGCCCTCGCCTCAGACGATCCGCAGCTGGATCCGGAAGCGCGGCAAACCGGGTGAGCGCCGCATGCGCGACTTCGTGGACATGCGGGGCAAGACGCCCCGCAAGCGCCGCCTGCATCCCGTCGTGTTCCAGATCATGCAGCGGCATGCGCTCGCCAGCTACACGACAAAGTCGAATTCCATCCTCGCCCATTACGCGCTGTTCGCGACCGAACTCGGCCGCGTGAACCGCGGCGAATTCACCGGAGAGGATCTGCCGCGCTACGCGCAGCCGTCCGAGCCTTACGCCATCCCGAGCTACCAGACCTTCCGGCTCCAGGTTCGTCGCATCGAATGCTCCTATACCTGGAAGACGAAGCACGGCGACAAGGCCGTCGGTTCGCGCTGGCTCGGCGGCGGCCATGCCCGGATGCCCACCAAGATCGGCGCGCTCACCGTCCAGGACGATACGCCGCTGCCGATGATCTTCCTCGTCGACGTGGAACGAGGGGTACCGATCGGCGAGCCGCTCTTCACGATCCAGATGGAGTACGTCACACGCTGCATCGTCGGCTGGGACCTGTCCTTCGACCGGCCGTCGACGGCGGTGACCCTGCGGACGTTCCATCACGCGGGCACGCCGAAGAAGGTGCCGGCGGACATGGCCGCTCGGTACCCCACGCTTTCAGGCATCTGCGTGCGCCCCGACGCCATCCTCCTCGACAACGCCACGCCGCATCACTCCCACGGCACCGAGGACGCCCTGGCGGACGTGGGCACCACGGTCCTCTACGCGGGTTCCGAGATGCCGCGGGACAAGGCGCTTGGCGAACGTGCCATTCTGACGATCGTACAGATCTTCGTCAGCGCGCTGCCCGGAGCGACGTACGACATCCCGCGCGCCCGCGAGTTCGGCTACGATCCCGAAAAGCACGCGATGCTCACCATCGAGGAAGCGCAGGCTCTGCTCGCCCGGGCGATCGCCGTCTATCACGTGACGCGGAGCCGGGCGTTGATGGATCGGCAGCCGGCCCTCGTGTGGAACCAGGAGGTCGCGAAGCATGGCGTCAACGTCCTGCACGATGCCGACGAGTTCCGCCGCGCGATCGGGGAGGTCGAGTACGACGTCACGCTCACCAAGTCCGGCGTCACGGTCAACAACCTGCGCTATTCCGACTTCAAGCTGACCCGCGAGCTCCTCGACGACATGCTCGGCCTGATCCCCCCGTCGCAACGCCGCACCAAGAATCCCAGCGTGCCGGTCAAGGTAAAGGTGGATACCGAGAACGTCGGCCACGTCCACGTCTGGAATCGCCGCGCGGGTCGCTACGTGACCCTACCGTGCGACAATGCCGACTATGCCGAGGGACTTCCGCTCTGGCTCCACCGTCGCATCCGCGAATTCGCCAGCGATCAGGCGATGGAGTTCAACACGCCTGCCGAGCAGATGGAGGCGCGCGCCGACTTCATCGGCGCGGTCATGGACGTGACCCCGCAGCTCCGTAAGCGCCAGAAGCGACTGATCGGTCGTCTGATGGGCATCGCTCAGGTCCGCCGCCTGCTCGGCCACGACGTCGAAGTGGACGACGAAGCCTGCGACGGCTTCGCCGCCGCGCCCGAGATCGAGGACGTGCAGGGCGCTGTCATGCAGGACATGGCGGCGGGGTATCGCACGGACGCGGAGACGAGAACGCCGCGCTCCGGTTCCGACGCCGTCAGCAGCGTCGACGACATCGATGCCGATGGCGACGACGACGTGCGTGGAGAGGGCCCCCTGCCGCGCCGTCGACCGTCGCGCCGCGCGTCGCCCGAGGTCCGGGATCGGCGCGAGACGCACGCGAAGGCGAGCGGGAACGCCCCGGCCAAGAAGGGCTCCGCGACTCGCAAGCCGCGTACCGCAGGGCTCGTCTGGGGCACCAAGCTCTCCTGATCGCGACCGAGATCGTGCGGTTCCGGGGCGGGCGCCGGAACCGCACGACCTTGGTGCGCCCGCGCCAACCTGGAGAAGTTGTATGGACCATCATTTCGACGACGAAGCGGCTTCCTCGATCGAAATCGAGATTTCCGCAGATTCGGTCGCGCCCCCTGCCGAGGGGTTGATCGCGCGATCGCAACGCGTCGCCAAAGCGACTGCGGCGCTGCGCCGCATCGTCCTCCCCTATCCCCGCCAGATCGCCTTCCAGGCCGAGCTCGAGGAACTGCGGCTCACCGGCCTGGAGTGCAAAGGCATGCCACAGCTGGGGCTGACGCTTTTCGACCAGACTGGGTGCGGCAAGACCGTGGGCGCCCGCCAGTACAAGCTGTTCAACGAGAGCAGGAAGGACGTTCCCGTGGGCGGTCGGCCGGTACTTCACGTCCGTATGGACGCGAACGGCACCGGTCGCGGTCTCTTCGACGCGATCCTCGCCGAGCTCGACGACAGCTTCACCGGGCGCGGCTTCGAACCGAACCTCATGCGCCGTGCGATCGACCTGATGGAGGAGAAGGGTACGGAACTCCTGATCGTCGACGAGGCCCAGCATGGTCACAGGAAGGGTTTGAACGCGCACATCACCGCGAGCGTGAAGCTCCTGCTCGACGTCGGCCCCGTTCCCATCGCACTGCTCGGCACCGAGGAGGCCGTCCCCGTTTTCGGTCGTGACCGGGAGCTTTCGGGACGTCTCAGCGCTCCATGCACGCTTGGAGCGCTACGCTGGCATGACGACGAGGACCAAGAGCTCTGGGTCGGCTTTCTCGACGCCCTGGACCAGGAGATGGTCGATCGCGAGATCATCTCCGCGCCTGTCGGGCTGAACGACGAGCAGCTCGCTGCGGCGCTCTGCGACGCGTGCAGCGGCGTGATCGGCCAGTTCATGAACCTCATGCGAACCGCCCTCGTCACGGCGGTGCGCCGTGGCGACACCGTCTTCACGGTGGACGACATCAGCGATGCCGTCGAGGCGCACCTGATGCAGCTCGGTTTCATCGACCACAACCCGCTACGGGGGCTGTGACCATGGCGCCGGCGACGGGTAGGCCACTTCACGTGGATCCGCGAGACTCGCTGCGCAGTCTCGTGGTGCGCGCCTGCCGCCGGCGCCATCTACCTCACACGTGGATCATCGCGCAGCGAGTGGGGATCGCCAATCGGAACCACCCAAACTTCGCCGACTGCCCCGGTCTCGACATCGACGAGCTGGCACGGCTTCTCGAGGTCTCGCGCGACGACGTCATTGCCCGCCGCCACGAGGCGGCGGGCAATGGCCGCGTGAACTACTGGGGCTTGGCCGTCCCGCCCCTCTTGCTGGAAACCACTCGTCGGCGCCGGTTCGCTCCGGGAGCGTTCGGCGCCGGCGTTCCCATGCCCGTTCACGACACCCGCTGGGACATGCGACTTTTGCCATTCTGCCCGACGACGTGGCAAATGCTCGAGCGCAGGTGCGGCTGCTGCGGCAGGGATCAGCAGTGGACCGTCGCCAACGGCGTGGACCGGTGCGACAATCTCCGGTGCGTGGCGAGCCTGTCGAAGACGCCGGCCCGCCCGGTGCCGCCGGAACTCCACCTCCGCCTGAATCTCGCCGCCGGCATCTGCTCGCCGGATACGCAGGAGAGGCAGGCGGCGATCAGCCGTATTCTCGACATTGCAGCCCTCACCGAGCAGCAGGCCTTCGATCTCCTCACCCTTCTCACGATGATCGTTCATGGCGCGAAGAGCGGCAGCTTCAGGATCAGCGGACCGAATACCGATCCGGACGACCTGCTGGAAAGCCTCACCGGCGCGTGCGACGTGCTGCTCGACTGGCCGGTTCCGCTGAAGGCGATCGAGATCGCCGCTCGAGCGCTGCCCTCGCGGGATCGGGCCAGGTTCGTCGCCTTCGTCAAGACGATGCGCAGCGAAGAGCTGGCAAGGGCCCTGCCCCCCACCGTCCTGGACGCCATCGTCGTCGCGCTATCCCCGCTCCGACTGTCTCATGCCCAAGGTTCCAAGTTGACGTCGATCGCCTCTTGCCAGCAGAGCAAGGTTTCACAGAACAGCTTCGTGGCCGTTCGCCCTGCTGCCGAAGCGGCCGGTACCCGGCGGGCCACCCTGACGACCGCCTGGAACGACGGTCTGGTCACTAGGCTGCAACGCGGTCACGGCCCTCGGCTGGTACCTGCGTTCTTCCTTCACGAAGCCATGGCGATCGGCGATGCCATGCGCGAGCGGCTTTCCGCATCCGCAGTCGCGTACCGCCTGGGCGTGCCGTTATACGCCGTCGAACAGATGCTTTGTCTCGGCCTGCTCACCGCCTCCGGCCTGCGGCTATCGACCGACTGGGATCGCCACTTCCTGATTGGGTCCGATGTGCCGGACTTCACCGACCAGATCGAGGCGGCGGTGACCCGAGAGCTGTCCGATCCCGTCCGGCTAGTCGATGCGCTCCGATCGGTTCCGGGTCGCAAGCCGTGGGGTCCGGTGATCAAGGCGATGCTCGCCGGCGTACCCTTTGTGATCGCCGAGGGCGATGGTCCGATATTCCAGCGCGTGTCCATTGACCGTGTCGACATGCTCCGGCTCTGCCGGTTGCGATTCGACCATGCCGCGTGGCCGGATCGCTTTTCCAGCGAGGTTATCCTCGAGGACGCCCTGGAGATTCTGAATCTCGCGTCGAAGCATACCGCCATCGTCTTCTCGAAACGTGTCACCGGCAGAATGCCGAAGCGCCTCGCCGTTGATGACGTGCTCGACCTCGCAGCGGTCTACGTCTCCACAGCGGAGCTAATGGCCCGAACATCCCAATCGTCTTTGGCAATCGTCAAGTTTCTTGAAGACGCCACCCTCGCACAACCTTTTCCAGGCTGCTGGTTGCGGTCGGCCGCGGAACGGCTGCTCGGTCTCACCCATTCCAAAGATTACCCTTAGCGATATTATCTCTTTTCTGGCATAGTCGAATTTTTCAACACCCTCCAACTTTGGTTGGGCGTCAATGGCCTCTCGCGGAACTTTCATATGCACAATATTGATATGAGTGATCCCGGCCTGGTGGATTACTTTGCTTTCTTGGAAGACGTTTCGACATTCGACGCGAAATTCGATCCGGACGGGCCTGACGGCGAGCCTCTGCGCGAGAGACCGGATATTCTGTCCGAGGCCTTCGCGAGAGCTCGCTTCAGCGGCCTACGCGTCGGAGACCTTGCATATCTTATGGAGTATGTAGGCGCTCTGCCTGACGTCGATATCACGGAGGCGCAGCGTATCCGACGCAGGGAGGAACTGAACCGCGCTTTCGAAAGTATAGCCCTGCCCGTCATCGATATCTATTCCGCCGGAAGCGTGGAGCCCCTGAGATATCACTGGCGGGGCCGCCTGCGCCGACCGAGCCCAGGCGTCTGGTTCCGCATTCTCGCCGTCAGAGGAGGCGCCGTCACGTCCCATACGCCTGTGTTCGTCGGAGAAAGCGAATTCGATCGACCTCGGGACGACTTCGGCTCCGGTCGGCTCGTAGCACTCCGGCGGGCCGAGCCACAGGCCATCCGCTTCCTTCGAAACATATTCACGCTGGACCATCTACCCGACGCTGACTTTGATGAGGATACGGACGGTCCCGGCTCAGGATCGCCACCCGACGGTGGCGCCCCTCCGGCGCCGGATGAGGCACGGACGACGCAGAACTTGCAGACCGCGCAACGAACCGCAGTGTCGACGACCACAGAACCATACTGGGCGGAGCGCCTTCCGCGCGACGACGACCGGCAACGCGTCGTGGTGTCGTACTGATGGCTGCCGTCGTTCGGAAGCGTATCAGCGAGGCTGACGCGATCATCCGGCCGCCGGCCGCGTTCGGTCGTGCAAAGGCGTTAAGCGGCGTAAGAGTCTACGACGTAGGCCAGGGAGACGCCATCGCAGTTCTTGATCAGGGTGGTGTGCCCGTGCTGCAGATCGACTATGGGGGACGTCAGGGCAGTCCATTCCGCAAGAAGAAGCCTAGCGACGTCGATGTCAGTATGCCCGTGGCATCGGATACCTGCGTCATGCTGACCCACTGGGATGAAGATCACTGGTCGTCCGCCCCAAAGGGGGACGCTGCGCGAAAGGCGGAATGGCTGGTACCTCGGCAAGTCACCTCTCCTCGCGCGGTACGCTTTTCGGCCGGGCTCGCTAGAGCGGCATGCGTGCCTGAGACGCGAGTCGGGCGAACCTATGCGTTCAGGGCGGCGAACGGGGATACGCTCCTGTTCCAGAAGATTCGCCATTCCGCTGTCAGTCCGGCGCAGGACGAGGACTGCAACCGCAGCGGCGTCGCTCTAGCACTCGTTCGAGGCGTCGGGTCTGATGGGCAGGTCATTCTGCTTCCCGGCGATGCATCGTTCGGCTGGGTACCGCTCTATCGACGGCTACATGCTTCGGGCAGGTCGCTGACCGGGCTCGTCGCTTTCCATCATGGTGCCGGGACCCACTGGACGCGCTCGACGAGGGCGCTCCTTCGGGACTGGAGACATACCTCCGGCAGCGACTGCCAGGTCATGTTCTCATGCTCGTCGGACAATGGATACGGTCATCCCCAGCCTGACCTGTATTCGGAGCTGATGAATATCTCGGGCTGTACCACGTTCTCGCTCAGAGCCGCCGGGCGAAAGTCCGCGGACATCCTATTTCGCTGACGTTCGCCTCGTCCCGGGAGCGGGTGGAGCTGCGCGGAACGTCATGGCGATGATTCTAGCAGGTTTCCCCATCACGCGATGATGAGCTACACCGATCCTGCTATCTCGGCAAAAAGATTTCGAACGGCCGCCTTGAGGCTTTCCTCGCCCAGTTGAGTCAGGACGAGAAACTTACGTCGGCGGTCAGAGGGATCGGGTTGCTGCTCCACCAGCCCTGCAGTCTGCAATAGCGCGACCCACCTCATAGCAGTCGTCGTCGGAGCCCCCGATGCGATACATGCGCTGTTAAGGGGAACAGGCCGCCCCTCCTCCTTCGAGACGAGCAGGTCCAGCAACATTTCCCAGGCTGGCTCGCCGAAGATCATCGCTGGAAGGGCTGAGCGCCTCCTTTCCCGCGCCAGCAGGATCCGTCGGGCACCTTCCACCGCATCGAAAACCTCGCTCACAAAAGCCTCAGCTGGCGCATGCTCGAGAAGCCTTCCGATGCGACGATCACGTGGTCATGAACCTGAATGTCGAAGGCACCCGCAGCGGTCACGAGAGCCTTCGTGATTTCGACGTCCTCGGACGAGGGTGACGGATCACCGCCTGGATGATTGTGAGCTATGATCAGCGCGGACGAACCCAGCTCGAGGGCACGTGCGATGATCTCGCGATTGTAGATTGCGACCGCGTCCACCGTTCCCCTTGCGATCATCTCGTCCCGGATAAGCATGTTTCTGCTATTGAGGTGCAGCACCCTCACGCACTCGACTGGAGAAAGCGCCATGTCGGCCCGCAGATAGGCCATGAGCACCGAACTGCCCGAAATGACCGGCCCTGAACGCATCTCGGTGTTCAGGACGTGGAGCATCGCTCGCCGGAACGCACCCAGACGGATCACTGCCGCAGAGTTTCCACGGCATGCCCTTAGCAATCTGGCCTCTGAGGCGGCAAAGGCCGCCGCGAGAGTGCCGAACTCGTCTGTCAGATGCTTGGAGGCTTCTGGCCCGTCTACGCCCGGAACACCCTCGAGGAGGGCCGCGATGATGTCGTGTTCGATTGCGACGTCGCGGCGCCCCGGCCCTGAATGATCCCGATCAGCAAGATGATCAGGCCCGGGAATGCCGGCCCCGTGATCATGATCGCATACCCAAGTCGCCATAGCCCTGGATCTAGAAACTTGCCGAGGTGGCCGAGCAGCGTGATGCCCTGGAGGACGGCGAGGGCGATGCTCCACCACCGGCCGCTACGGACCGCGACGACAACCAGACCGCAGATGAGCGCGGCATCGACCGCAAGCACGCCCACCTCGACGGAAGAGTAGCGACCCGCAGCCGATGATCGCACGAGGACGGTCGAGATTGCAGCGAGAAGCAGCAGCGAAGCAGCCTCCCGCTCATGCCGCCCGCCGAGCCGCCAGGCAGCGACGCAGACAAGCAGGAGAATGGTCCAGAAGGTGATCGTCCACCAGGGCATGCGCCACGTTGTGCACTCTCGCGCAGCGCGGTCAACGTCTCACGATACCGCGCGGAGCGTCAGTTCCGCGGAAGTGAACGGCTGATTGGGCGGACACTCGTCGCCGCCATACGAATGCACGCCGATCTCGGAGGGCAGGCTGCCCAGCAGCTGGTGAGCCTCGATGAACTTCGCACGTGCCGCAAGCGACAGCTGCAGCGCCTCCGACACGAGCCCCATCGCAGCCGCTCCGGTCGCGATGGGCAGATTCGCCTTCGACCGCTCCTCGATCATGGTCGCGACGCATCTGGCACCGAGGGCAGCGGTGGTTTCGGCGGATCGCTCCACCGGCAGAAATGCGGCCTTGACGTTCTCAACCGCTAGTCGACGTTCCTTCAGCATCTCGTTTCCCCTCGCCCGGGCGCGGGGACCCGGGTCAGCTTTGCCTGGTTGGCGGTTCGATCATGTTGGTCAGTTCCTGCACCGACTTGGCCAAGGGCGCCGCCGAGATGATGGCGATCGCGACCGCGACGGTCAGTGCGACGATGAGGGTCACCACCCGAAGCGCGGATTGCGCATCGGGTCGATCGCCCGCTTCTGCCGACCATGACTTGTCCACCGGCCTGTCGGATGCGTTTCCATCGAGTTCGAACACGGCTCGACGTTCACGCAGTTCCGGCGGGGCACGGTTGATGTCGTCGTCGCCATGGCTACTGGCTGTCGGGAGGATCGAAATGACCCTCGAGGGGTCCATGACCACTCGCGGGTCATCGTGTTCATGCATGCGAAGGAGACGAGCAGCGTCAAAGCGGGACGTCACGCCGAGCCGTCTCATGGCAGCCTTAATATGATTCTTGACCGTCTCGTCGCTCAGCCCGAGATTCCGGGCGATCTCCTTGGAGTTGACGTCACGCGAAACGAGGCGGAGTATCTCGCGCTGACGATCCGACAGCGATGCCAGCCGGCTCGATAGGAGGAGGTCTTCGTCTTTCATTCCTAGCCCTTAGCTCAAGAATGGGCTGTCCCGGAATTGCCGTTCGGCAGGAAGCTCTGCGACTTCCCAATCATGGGATCGAAACGAATATTTCCGGGGCGCTATCGATGAGCCCGAGCAGTGCTGTTATTACCTCCCCGGGGCGTTCGGACATTTGCATGCGGCTTGGAATAGCCGATGCGCGGAGAACTCGTTGGACATCGATCGGCAGGTCGCTGATGTTCACCATCCCGTCAACGACGGCTACGAGTGCTGGTAAATGCCGGAAGAGGACAAGCTGATGTGCGATCCGTAATCGCACGGCCTCTGACTCGCGCCCCTCCACAACGCGCCTTGCGAACGTGTCGATATCTGACGGTACCTCACCCGCGCGCCGGCGCTGCGCGATCCATGAGGCCTCGCGGGGAAACCCTGCCGTTGCATATTGTAACGACGGGTCCTCGATGATCCTGCGGCGGGAGGGTATAGCCCCGGCCGGATTTACCCGGATTTTTCTCGCGCCGCATCGCAGCCGGGCGCGGATGAACATCCGAGTGGTTTCCGCGTGGATGGCATCGCCCGTGGAACACTCTTCCGGGAAAAGCCCTCCCCACTCCAAATAGTCTGACAGACGATATCCGCACACCTTGTCGTCGAGAACGACCTCGTCCTCGTCTCTGGCGTCTAACCACTCGACCTGGTCATCGACGAGTCGCTGGGCCGCTACATATTCCGGGTGCCGCTCGGCGAAGCCGGGCGGTGGCTTGGTTGAGCCTTCGAGCAACACGCCATGTCCAGCAGCCGCCGCTCGTCGCATCGTCGCGACGTATCCAGTGCGGTAGATCGTGTCGGCGTCCACCTGCAGTATCAGCGTTTCGTCGGCATCGACCCCCAGGATGGAAGCGAGACGCATGGCCTCGCGTACGCCACGTGTTCGAGGTGGCACATATCCACGCTCGACTTCCGTTACCACGTGTACCGACGAGGGCGACCTCGCACAGATCCGCTCGAGGATGTCGAGCGTGCCGTCCGTCGAGCCATTGTCTACCACGACCAGATGAGCGTCGGGTACGGGCGGCGCAGCCTCCAGAAAGCCTAGCGAAGCGATTGTGTCACGAACATCGGCCGCCTCGTCGAGACAAGGCATGACCGCGACGGTCAGCACGCCAGTCCTTGAACCTGGGCAAGTGAAAAAGAGCAACGATGTGAACAGGGGACATGCGAGATGTACGCCTGGCCTGCTAGATAGCCAGTCGGATCGATGGCACGGAATTGCCCGTGGAAGCGCCGTCCCGACAGGACCGCATGCCGGGCATCGATTCCCTCGTCTCCGAAGCGGTCGATCGAGCGACTACAGCACCGGGGATAGCCCAGCAATAGGCCCAGAGCATGAGTGTGTCGACCGGGCCGACGGTCCAGGTCGATCACGCGTCGGGCATGGATCGCCTCACGCGAGATTGCCACATATCCGTCCGCATCCGCGCTGGCGAAAAGCCCGTGGCGTCGAGCCCACCGACGAAGGGCCAGCTGCTGACGGCCTACATGGAGTCTAACCACTGACCTTCGGTTCGAAAGCAGCCACGACAAATCGGTGCGCGCCGATGGAGCGAGCCATTCAGGGATACGTTGCATCAATCCTTGCGCCTGTCGCGCCTGAGGATGAGCTGAGTGATGCCCGAGGGCGATACGTCAACGAAACCAGCCGCCTCGGCGGCAAGCCTAGATGCATCGTTCGACTTGCGCATGTGTAGATATAGCGGATCGTGCTGGCTCGCCTCCGCCGCCAGACGATAGGCCACCCGCCCGATTCCTCTGCCCTGCTGATCCTGGTTCAGGAAGATCTGCATCGAGGCATGCCGGCCAAGCGGAGGTTCGTCGATGACGTTGACGAAGACCTCACCCGCGCGACCCGTGGGGCCGACGACATCCCAGTACTCCCCTCCTGGTCCGTCCCCTTTGTTCTTCGGGCCGGGTTTCTGCGCCAGCCGCACCTCCGCAGGATCGATCTTCGGGCCACCTTTCGGAGGCTTGACCACCTTCGGTTTCGGAGTCGGACGGGACGGCTTGCGACGTTTTACCGCTGCCTTGTGGGTAGGGACCTTACTCATAAAGAGAACTCAGGCCTTTGCGCAGACGGTCCTCGGCTGGCGCCCAGAGCTCGGAGGGGAAGAACCCTGGCGAGAAGGCGACGGCGGCATCCACGATCCGGTCGACTATCCCAGATGCCCGCATGAAGCTGGTCACTTCGTCGATGCGTTCAAGAACGCTTGTCAGATCGGGATCGTGCCTTCGAACGCGATCTATCCAGTCTCCATCCCCGTCATAGCGATTGTTAAAGTAATCCATGTCGACGTGCAGGAGAATCGGGCCGTCGCCGACGTCGGCGAGCCAGTCCGCCAGATCTGGAGTGGTGCGGTATCGGCCAGGACCTACCCCCTCCCCTTCTTCAAGCGAGATGGCGGGACGAAGAACCCCGGGTCGCAGCAGATCGTCCACTACGGTCGTCTCGATGATGACATGGTCAGTCGTCGCCGATACCTTTGGTGGCTGACACAGATGACGAACGTCGCAATTTGGAAAGGCGTGCAAGAAGGGCGTGAGAAAGCTCCCCATGCCAACGGCTCCGCTCTCGCATGCCGCCAGTACCGAACCCGGATCTCGAACGTCGAAAGGTGCGTCTGTTATCATGTCGACGATGCCACCCGCGGTGATCGCGAGACGCGGCGCCATCAGGTCTCGATGATCGTCTATGTGCAGAACGGTGATTGGATCGATGGGATCGGATCGCTTGCCCGCAACCCATTCGCTCCATGTCAGAAGCGACCACGTATCGTACAGCGAGGTCAGAACCTTGCCCGAGCGCCTTCGCGCGACCGCCATGTCAGAGAGCTCTATACCGCCCCAGAGGCCAAGGTGTCGGCCAAGACCGGGGTCAACGTGGCGCCTCGCGTCAGCGGGCCAGCTTAGGTCAAGCTCCCACCCTTCGTCGACCTTCGTTGCGGTAGCATCCTTGTCGCAGAAGTAGTCGCGGAGCCGTGAATGCCTCGTATGTCGCTCGAATGGCAGCGAATTGGATTCGACTATCAGGGTCATGCCGCCAGCGCCATGGACCGGGACTTTTCCTCGAGCACCTGCACGAGGGCCCGGCCCGTGTTCGTCAAATCGCACGCACGCAGCGTCTCGAAAGCCTGCAACAGATTGCGCTCTGTATCTTCCAGCTGGGCGATCGACCGGTTTCCCAGACGAGCGGGACCGAAGTCGCGCACATGTTCCCAGAAGCGGCGCAGCTCGACGAACACGAAAACCGCATGCAGTAGACCCGAGGCCGGCCGAAGATCGTCCCTCCATGGAGACACGACAAGCGCGCCCGGTCGGGTGGTAGCGTACCGGCGTTCGAGCAGGTACAGCTTCTGATGCCGATATTCGTGCACCAGAGAGTCCGCCAAGTCGTATGCATCGATCAGGCCGTGCGTCCCCCGGATTGATACGAATACCGCTCCTGGCACGGAATCGTCGCTAAATGACACGATCTTGTCCGGATGCGCGGAGGGATCGCGCACGAACTGGATCGCCGAACAGATCGTGCGAAGCTCGGTCGCAAGCGCTGGACGCCATGTCTCCACGATCTTCAGCGCCTCAGCGACGAGAACGCGCCCTTCCTCGACGATATCGCCGTCTTCAAACTCGATCGCGTTTCCAAAGGGCTTACGAAGCCAGCTATCTTCCCCTGCAATCTCGAGATCGTCGCGAGCAGCTCCGTCGTGCAGGGCGGCCAGATAGTCGGCGTCAACCGTGATCGGCGTTCCTTCCACGTCATGGACTACGCGTCCTGCACCGGCAGCCAAAACGGCCCGATGCCATGCGACGGTGCCGGCTCGACGCGCCAGCGCTCTACCCGCGTTCTCGACATTCGCCCCGGGCAGCATCAGAAGAGCCTCGTCGAGCCCTGCCATGTCTGCAGCGACGGCCTCGCCATACAGGCCTTCCATGATCATGGCACTCGTCTCCGCCAGCTCGAAGGACGCCAGATCGAAGTCGGGAGTGGCGTCCGCTACCGGGACGGCATCGATTAGAGAATCGCCGAGTCGCATGCGGACATGAGCAATCAGCGCTTTCATCTCGCCGCAGTAGACCGTTGGATTGCAGAAGGTGCCCGAACGGAAGCGGTGTGGGACGGAGCCACCACCGCAGACGTCCACCACATCACACGTCCGACACTGATCGCTTACCCCTTCCTTCGATAGAAGGCGTCGATGAGCATCGATGGCCGGCGACGCCGCCAATTCCGCAACCGTCGTATCTAGGACCGAACCCGCCAGTCGACTGGCTCCATCACCTGCGACCTTGAAGACGTCGAGATCGTGCCACGATCCATCGGTCTCCACCGATAGAAGGCTTACGTCCCCGAAACCGAACGCGTCGGTACCTGAGGGAAGCCCCGCAACCGCGTCTAGGAGAGCCTCGAAGGTGCGGACTGGAAGCTCTGGATATGTATCAAGCCATAGGTCGAACGCCTCGATAAGCCAGCGCTGGTATAACTCGGGATCCTTCTCGCGTCCTGGTGGTGGGCGGTCATGATGAGCATCTGGCAGGAGAAAATCGAGCTTGGGCACCTGATGCGCGGCGAAATACTTGAGCAGAGTCGCCGGCGGCACGGAAGCGTCGATCACGGCAATTACGCCCGCGAATACTTTGGGCCTCGCTTTCAGACGCTGAAGGCTTGCCTCGACCTTGTCGAAACTTGATCGCCCGCGCCGCGTCGTGCGGTGAAGGTCATGTGCTGCACGCGGGCCGTCCATGCTGAGCGAGACGGCGATCCCCGCCACCTCCAGCACGTCGAGGACCTTATCGGACAGCAGGATGCCATTCGTCTGCAAGCCGAAGTCGATGCAGACATCCGGCGCCGCCTCGCGAATGAGGTCGGCGAACGCGGCGAGTTCGTCTGCACCGGCGAGCAGAGGCTCACCCCCATGGAAGACCACGGCGCATCGGGTCAGCTGCTGAGCTTTGGCGTACTCCGCGACGCGCAGAGCGAATGCCTGCCGATGCGTCGCGGAGAGCAGTCTTGGCATTTCGCGCCAGCTTTGGTCGGCGTGGTGATACACGTAGCAATAGTCGCAATCGAGATTGCACCTTGATGCAACCTTGACAAGAAAGGACGTGATCCTTGCCGCCGACACGTCGACGCCCCCGATCAGGAACGGCTATGACGATGATGCATGCGGTCGTAGCTAGTGATCACCTCACTCGCGGCAACTCCCGCCATGACTCGGCTTTGAAGACGCTGCAGCGCTGGATTGCTCGTCGATGTCTTCAGTACGCTCTCACGAATGATGTTCTTGTCTTCCACGATCTGCATCGGCGTTCTCCTTACGTGCCAATTTCTGGATCACGCCATCGATACGTACAACCGAGAAAAGCAACCAAAATGGTAGGACCCCCACTACGCTCACATCTACTGCCGAACATTGGCAAAAGAGATGCTGCCGTGCGCGCTCCCGCCCCGCTATAGTCAATCGATTTTGATCAAAACTGCTATAGCCCTTCGGATCCGATCCTGGCGCGGCACGCACGGCTTGAAGCATCTTCTTCTCAGATCGCTGGATCGCTGGCCAATAACGCTTCCACCCCCGCGGCTCGCCTGAACCCCGTCAACCTGTTTGCACCCGATGGCTCAAATCGCTGCACACGCTTGATGCCATTGCAAGCAGCCTATTTTGGTGATCCTCGGCGGGATACCACCTGAACGATGACAGATTTCTGCAGCCATCTCTCTCGCTGGTGGCCCCCATCATAGGTTGCATCATAACCAGCTAAGTGGCCCTTGACGGGTACGGGACCGATTGAGTCTCTCTTACCGTTAAAATTGGCGTATTGAGCAATTTTAACGATTTCGCCTCCAATGCATTTTATATGGTAATGCGTCTAATGTCAGATAGATAGCACTATGGTTTGCTCGCTGCGACGACATTGTCATGACATCGTTGGATAGCGTGCCTCATGCACGATCCTCCCCGGTACGGGGAGGTGGCAGCGCGTAGCGGTGGTGGAGGGGGCTTCCCGCCAGGCAAGTCCCTGGCCGCCATCCCCCTCCACCACCGCTTCGCGGCGGTCCCCCTCCCCGTGCCGGGGAGGATGTTCAGTTCACCGGTCGCTTGCCCACACCCAGCGGAGTCGCAGGGTCGACTTCCCCGATCTCGTCGCCGCGATGGCCGCCGCCGGCCCCTGCCCCGCTACCATGGACCTCGCCGGTCTTCGGATCGACCGACGCGCGCTTGCCATTATCGGCAGGCAGTTCGGTATCCGCATTGCCCTCGCCCTGTGCGGGTGGGGTGGTCGTCACGCTGCCCGAGGGCTCGGCGCGGCCCATCGCGGCTTCCGCGTCGCGGTGATAATCCTGTCCGCTATGCCCGTGGTCGTGATCGAAGGGCTGGCCGGTGCGCTGTTCCTGCTCGGACATAAACGAATCTCCTTTGCCCGGCTCAACGGGACAGGCCATCCGCCGTTCCCCGAAACGCAAAAGGGGCGCCCACCCGGTCGGTGGACGCCCCTTTTCCAACGTCGACGCGTCGATCAGCTGCGGAACAGCGAGTGCGGGTCGATCACATCGTCATTGTGGCCGATCGAATCGACGTCGCGGCTCGCCTGGTCGCGCTCGGCCCGCAGCGAAGCGAGCAGGGCTTCGCGGTCGCCCTCCAGGCGGGTGTCGGTCGGCTGCGCCTCGGCATTGCCGCCGGTCGCCTTCGCCGCCTTGGCCACCGCCGAGTCCAGCTCGCGCTGGGTGGTCAGGCCCAGCGTCACCGGGTCCTTCGGCGTGATGTTGGCGATGTTCCAGTGGCTGCGATCGCGGATCGCCGCGATCGTCGTGCGGGTCGTGCCGATCAGGTTCGAGATCGCACCGTCCGAGATTTCCGGATGGTTGCGGATGATCCAGGCGATGCCGTCCGGCTTGTCCTGCCGCTTGCTGACCGGCGTGTAGCGCGGGCCCTTGGTACGGCGGACCTGTTCGGGGCCCTTGATCATCTTCATGCGATAATCGGGGTCGGCCTGCGCCTTCTCGATCTCGGTCTGCGCCAGTTCGTGCGCACGGACGGGATCGCGACCGGTCAGCTTGGTGGCGGCCGTGTCGTCGGCGATCGCCTGCACTTCGAGGATATGGAGGCCGCAGAAATCCGCGATCTGCTCGAACGAGAGCGAGGTGTTGTCGACCAGCCAGGAAGCGGTCGCATGGGGCATGAGCGGCTGGGCCACGGGGATCACTCCAGTCGGAAAATAAAAGGGCCGCCCCTCATCGGAGCGGCCGTAGCGGCGGCAAATCTAATGAAAGCTGGTCCCGAGAGCAAGGTGCGGCGCCACAAACTGCCGGGAACATGGACCGATAGACCGTAACACCCCCTTCGTCCAGCCGTTCCCGCCGTTCAGTTGTCGTCGTCGAACCGACCGAAAGGCAGCGATTGCGACGCGAGCCTGCGCACCGCCTGGGTATCCCCGGCGCGCAAGGGATTCAGGATCGCGGCGGCCGCCCGCTGCATGATCCGGTCGAGCGGGGTCGGCACCCCGGCGCGCGCGGCCGCCTCTGCCAGCGTGCGTCCCCGCGGGTCGCGTGGGTCCAGTTCCAGGCGCAACAGCCCCGCCAGCCCCGGGAACAGCGCCCGGTCGCCGCCGAGCGCCACCGCCTTGTCGAGCGCCGAAAAGCCGATGCCGCGCTGTGCCCCGATCGCCGCCCGGCCCATGATGGCACCCAGCTTCTTGACCCCGCCGATATGCCACGCGCCCAGCGCCAACTGTGCTTCGGCATCGCGCGGATTCAGCGTGATCAGCGCCTCGAACTGGTGACGCGCGGCGATCGCGTCGGTGCGATTGCCGGTCAGCTTGGCACGGTAGCCAAGCGCGAGCGCCCGCATCAGCAGCGCTTCATGGTCCTCGGGGGCATGACGCAGCGCAGCGCCCGCGACATTATAGGCCGCCGATACGCGACGCAGCGCGCTGGCCTGGTCGATGTCGGCGAACGACGCCTGGGTCAGGATGTCGCGCGCCGATTGCGCCTGGGCCGGGGCAGCGATCGCACATCCCGCCAGGCCGACCATCATGGTCAGCCCGACCCGACCATAAAGCTGCGCCATTCACATCCCCCCAAAATCCTGCGCCGGGAAACGACCGTTCCGGCCTTTCGATCCGTTGCAATCTTTTGCAACCGGATCAAGCCTCGCACAGGGTCAGGTGTCGAACGTCAGGACGATCTTGCCCAGATGATCGCCCGATTCCATGCGCCGATGCGCATCGGCGACCTGGGCGAGCGGGAAGCTGCGGTCGATGACCGGGCGCAGCCGCCCTTCCTCGACATGCGGCCAGACGATGCGGGCGATTTCGTCGGCGACCATCGCCTTGAACGCCCGGTCGCGCCCGCGCAGCGTCGAGCCGGTCAGGGTCAGGCGGCGGCGCATCACCTCCCAGATCGGGATTTCCGCCTTCGCGCCGCGCTGGACCGCGATCGAGACATGACGGCCATCCTCGGCCAGGCACTGGATATTGCGGGGCAAATAATCGCCCCCGACCATGTCGAGCACGATGTCGACGCCCTTGCCGCCGGTGAAATCCTTGACCGCCTCGACGAAATCCTGCGTCCGGTAATTGATCGCCCGGGCCGCGCCGAGCTTTTCGGCGGCGGCGCATTTGTCGTCCGATCCGGCCGTGACGATCACCGTCAGCCCGAAGATCCGGCCCAGCGCGATCGCCATGGTTCCGATGCCGCTGGTCCCGCCATGGACCAGCAGGGTGTCGCCCTCGCTGGCATAGGCGCGCTCGAACACGTTCGTCCACACGGTGAACAGCGTTTCCGGCAGCGCGGCGGCCTGTATCATCGACAGGCCGTGCGGCACGGGCAGGCAATGCTCGGCGACCGCGACGGCATATTGGGCATAGCCGCCCCCGCCGATCAGCGCACAGACGGGCTGACCCAGCATTTCGGGGCCTACACCCTCGCCCAGCGCGACGATCTCGCCCGCAATCTCCAGCCCCGGAATGGAGGGGGCGCCCGGCGGCGGCGGATAGAGGCCCTGACGCTGCATGACGTCGGGCCGGTTGACCCCGGCAGCCGCGACGCGGATCAGTACTTCGCCCTCGCCCGGCATCGGCGTCGCGCGCTGTATGGGCACCAGCACCTCGGGTCCGCCCGCCGCCTCGGGGTCGATCGCGGTCATCATCTCCGGGACGTCGATCATGCCCCTCACATCGCTATCCGCGTGCACTGATTACCACCCCCTTCGCGAATGTGGCTGTTTGGCACCGTTATTGACATCGGTGGCGACCGGGTCAACGCTGCTTCCCATTATGGAACAGGACGATTCTCCGATCCGCCTTCCCGACAGCCTGACCGCGCTGGTCCAGGCCGATCTCGATCCGCTCTCGCTCGCCGAGCTGGAGACGCGGATCGCGGTGCTGGAGCAGGAGATCGTGCGAACCCGCCGCCACATGGAGCGCGCCGCGCTCCAACGTGCCAGCGCCGACGCGCTCTTCAAGCGGTGACACGGACCGGCCCCTCCCGGCGCATACGCACCGAGGCGGCCACATCATTTTCGTTCGCGCGATACGCTTTGTTCAGCCGCCGCGCGTTACACCCGCTTGATGCCGGGGCCCCGCGTCCCGACATTGGTCGAAACGAGGCGTCAGTCCATGGCGCTTCGGAAGGAGTATCTTAGATGCCATCTTTCGCCCCCGCGCTCGAGACCACGCTTCACAAGGCGCTGGAAGCCGCGACCGTGCGGCGCCACGAATATGCCACGCTGGAGCACCTGCTCCTCGCGCTGATCGACGACGAACATGCCTCCAAGGTCATGGAAGCGTGCCATGTCGACCTGGGCGAGCTGAAGGCGACGGTCGCCCAGTATCTCGACACCGAACTCGACGCGCTCAAGGTCGAGGCGGCGACCGACCCCTCGCCCACCAGCGGGTTCCAGCGCGTCGTGCAGCGCGCGATCCTGCACGTTCAGTCCTCGGGCCGCGACGAAGTGACCGGCGCGAACGTGCTGGTCGCGCTGTTCTCCGAACGCGAATCCTACGCCGTCTATTTCCTGCAGCAGCAGGATATGAGCCGCCTGGATGCCGTCAGCTTCATCAGCCACGGCGTCGGCAAGGGGGGCGCGACCAGCGAATCGACCCCGCCCAAGGGCGTCGAGGAGGAAAAGCCCGCCAAGCCCGCCGAAAAGGGCAAGGCCGAGAGCGCGCTGAAGCAGTTCACCGTCGACCTCAATGAAAAGGCGAAGGCGGGCAAGGTCGATCCGCTGATCGGGCGCGGGCCCGAGGTGGACCGCACCGTCCAGATCCTGTGCCGCCGGTCGAAGAACAACCCGCTCTATGTGGGCGATCCCGGCGTCGGCAAGACCGCCATCGCCGAAGGCCTGGCGCGCAAGATCATCGAGGGCAATGTGCCCGAGGTGCTGCTGAACGCCGTCATCTACTCGCTCGACATGGGCGCCCTCTTGGCGGGCACCCGCTATCGCGGCGATTTCGAGGAGCGGCTGAAGGCGGTCGTCAACGAACTGGAGAAGCTGCCCCACGCGGTCCTCTTCATCGACGAGATCCACACCGTCATCGGCGCGGGCGCGACCAGCGGCGGGGCGATGGATGCGTCGAACCTGCTCAAGCCCGCTCTGTCGGGCGGCACGATCCGCTGCATCGGCTCGACGACCTATAAGGAGTTCCGCAACCACTTCGAGAAGGACCGCGCCCTGCTGCGCCGGTTCCAGAAGATCGACGTGAACGAACCGACGATCGAGGACACGATCAAGATCCTGGCGGGCCTGCGCTCGGCCTTCGAGGATCACCACCAGGTCAAATACACCCCCGATGCGATCAAGTCGGCGGTGGAGCTGTCGGCGCGCTACATCAACGACCGCAAGTTGCCCGACAAGGCGATCGACGTGATCGACGAGGTCGGCGCGATGCAGATGCTGGTGCCGGTCAGCAAGCGCAAGAAGACGATCACGCCCAAGGAGATCGAGGCCGTGATCGCCACCATGGCGCGCATTCCGCCGAAGAGCGTGTCGACCGACGATCGCCAGCAGCTCGAAACGCTGGAGACCGATCTCAAGCGCGTCGTGTTCGGCCAGAATGCGGCGATCGAGAACCTGTCCTCGGCGATCAAGCTGAGCCGCGCAGGGCTTCGTGATCCCGACAAGCCGATCGGCAACTATCTGTTCACCGGCCCCACCGGCGTCGGCAAGACCGAGGTCGCGCGCCAGCTCGCGACGATCCTGGGCATTCCGCTCCAGCGGTTCGACATGTCCGAATATATGGAGCGTCACTCGGTCAGCCGCCTGATCGGTGCCCCTCCCGGCTATGTCGGCTATGACCAGGGTGGTCTGCTGACCGATGCGGTCGATCAGAATCCGCATTCGGTGCTGCTGCTCGACGAGATCGAGAAGGCGCATCCCGATCTGTTCAACATCCTGTTGCAGGTGATGGATAATGGGAAGCTGACCGATCACCACGGCAAGACGGTCGATTTCCGCAACACGATCATCATCATGACGACCAATGCGGGTGCCGCCGACATGGCACGCGAGACGGTCGGGTTCGGCAACCTCACCCGCGAGGGCGAGGATGAGCAGGCCGTGCAGAAGATGTTCACGCCGGAATTCCGCAACCGCCTGGATGCGATCGTGCCCTTCGGCTACCTGCCGCCCGAAGTCGTGGCGCGGGTGGTGGACAAGTTCATCCTCCAGCTCGAACTCCAGCTGGCCGACCGTCACGTCCATATCAGCCTGGACGAAGCGGCGAAGAGCTGGCTCACCGAAAAGGGCTATGACCGCCTGTACGGCGCGCGTCCGATGGGCCGCCTGATCCAGGAGAAGATCAAGCAGCCGCTCGCCGAGGAACTGCTGTTCGGCAAGCTGGTCCATGGCGGCGAGGTGACGGTGAAGATGAAGGACGGCGCGCTGTCCTTCGCGATCGAACCCGCCGCGCCCAAGAAGCCGAAGAAGAAGGGCGGCAAGCCCGCTTCGGTCGACGCGAACTGATACGGATCATCCCATGATCCCATGACAGGGCCGGGTGGCGACACCCGGCCCATTTTTTTGTCGACCAAAGCGCCGTTTGGGGCTCGACCCAACGTATGTTATGACGGCGTTAACCCAATTTTCGTCGTTTTCTAGGCAGATGCGACGTCATGAACGGCATCGGCCCGATCCGATTATGGGTGCTGGCCCTGGCACTGCTCGCGACCGTCTGGCCGTTCGCGGAGGCGCGCGCCCAGATCGGCCAGGCCGTGGCCACCTGTATCAAGCCGATACGCTCCGGCGACCGGGCGGCGGACCTGCTCAAGGAACCACAGCGCTTCGATTGCACGTCAGACCAGTCCTCCTATGGCAGAGGCGATTTCTGGGTCCTGTCGCAACCCCTGCCCCGGCTGGCCGGCGATCCGCGCGAACGGCTGAGCATCGGTTTCGCCAGCACCTGGCAGGATGCGACGGCGCTTCACATCCTGTATGGCGATGGCAGTATCCACCACATCGCCTTCACCAGCGCGACGACCTCGCCCTATCTGCTGCTGGGCGCGATGATCGCGGTGCCGCTGCCGCGCACCGACGCCCGGCCGGTGCGCATCCTGTGGGAAGCCCATGGCGCGGCCAATCTGCGCGGAGTCGTTCGGGGCGCACGACTGCAGCAACATGCCGAGGCGCTCGAGGTCGAGTCCGACCTCAGCCTGCTCTACGGTGCGATCATGGGCATGGTGATTGCGCTCGCCATCTACAATCTCGCGCTCTGGCCTGCGCTGCGCCAGCCGCTCCAGCCCGTCTATTGCCTGCTGCTGTTCTTCATCACCGGCTATGCGCTCTGTTCGTCGGGGTTGATCGGCCAGTGGCTGCCCTGGCTCGACAATAACGAGCGGCATCGCTGGAATGCGATCATGCTGGGCGGCGTCGCGCTGACCATCGTCGTCTTTGCACGGCATTTCTTCGAGCGGGAGGTGTTTCGCGGGTGGCTCGACCGGCTGGCGGTGATCGTCTTCGCGCTGATCGCCATACCCAACATCGCCTTCGCGCTGCTCGCACCGATCTGGATTCGTCCACTGGATGCGGCGGTCGTGGCGGGGTTCGCGGTGCTGCTTGTGTTCCTGATCGCGGTGTTCGTCCAGGCGTGGCGGCGGCGGAGCAATTTCGCCTGGGCCTTCGCGATCGGCTGGGGCACGCCGATCGTGCTCGCCATGCTGCGCGTGCTGAACGCTGCGCACCTGATCCCCTGGCATCCCTGGATCGACCAGTCGACAGTGCTGTCGATGGGCGCCGAGGCGCTGATCGCCAGCCTGGGCGTCGCATATCGCATCTATTTGCTCAGCCGCGAGCGCGACCTGGCGCGCGCCGACGAGCGTGTCGCGCGTCGCCTGGCCGACACCGATCCGCTGACCGGGCTGTATAACCGTCGCGCCTTCATGGATCAGGCGATCGGTCGGGCCGGTGCGCAAACGCTGATCCTGGCGGACATCGACCATTTCAAGCGGATCAACGACACGCTGGGCCATGACGGCGGCGACGAGGTGCTTCGTATCTTTGCCCAGACCCTGACCGGCGCGGTCGCCCCCGACCTGCTGGTTGCCCGGATCGGCGGCGAGGAGTTCGCCTTGCTCGTCGATGCGCAGCGCGCCCCCGATACCGAGGCCTTGCTCACGCGCCTGCGCGCCGCAACCTATCCATCGGGACTGAAGGTCACCGCCAGCCTGGGCCTGTGCACCGGGCCGATGCAGGACGAATCGGACTGGCGCCGTCTGTATCGCGAAGCCGACCAGGCGCTGTTCGCCGCAAAAGACGGCGGCCGTGACCGCGCCTGCTGGGGCGTGGCGATCGACATGCCGCCGCTGACCGCCCCGCTCTTGCCCCCTTCCCGCGCCAAGCGTACCATAAGCGGGGGGAGAAAAGCTTTTGCGCGAACGGCGGATCATGACGGCGGGACTGGTGCTGGCCCTGATCGCCCTCGCCTATCGCCATCCGACGGCCGACATCCGCCTGATCACCCATGACCTGACCGATCGCTCGCCCCACCGCGTGCAGGCCGCGATCGACCTGGGCGTGTTCGGCGTCTCGTTTCTCTACACCTGGACGGTGAACCGGCTTCGGTAAGCGCGACGCTGCTTGCGCGGGTCGCGGGCCTGCCCCATAGCGGCGTCATGGATACGCCCATCGAAGAACTGACGTTCGAGGACGCCCTCAAGGAACTGGAGAGGATCGTCGGCCGACTGGAAAGCGGCGAAGCGACGCTCGACGAATCGATCCGCCTCTATGAGCGCGGCGATCGTCTGCGCCAGCGCTGCGCCGAACGGCTCGACGCGGCCCAGGCCCGGATCGAGGCGATCCGCCTGGATGCCGAGGGCAAGGCCGCCGGCACCCGCCCGTTCCAGGCAGGTTGAGGCGTGACGCTCACCGCCACGAACCTGGGCGATGCCCTGTCGGAAGTCGCCGAGGATATCGACGCACGCTTTGCCGAGCTGCTCGCCGATCCGGGCGATCCGCGCGCCTCGCTCTATGCCGCCATGCGCCATGCCGCGATCGGCGGCGGCAAGCGGCTGCGCCCGCTGCTCGTCTTCGCCACCGCGCATCTGTTCGCGGTCGACCGTGATTGCGCAGGCTGGGTCGCGACCGCATTGGAGGCGATCCACGTCTATTCGCTGATCCATGACGATCTGCCCGCGATGGACGATGACGATATGCGGCGCGGCAAACCGACCGTGCACAAGGCGTTCGACGAGGCGACCGCGATCCTGGCGGGCGACTGCCTGCACGCACTGGCCTTCGAGATCCTGGCGGATCCGGCGACCCATCCCGATCCGTTCGTGCGGTCCGAACTGATCCTCGACCTCGCCCGCGCATCCGGCCCCAGCGGCATGGCGGGCGGACAACAGATGGACCTGGAGGCCGAGCGGCAGGTCTTCGACCTCGCCACCGTCACCCGGCTTCAGCAGATGAAGACCGGCGCGCTGATCTGCGCCGCGGTCGAGGCGGGCGCGATCCTGGGCCGCGTGGCGCCCGAGGGGCGCACGCACCTGCGCGGCTATGCGCATGACTTGGGGCTCGCCTTCCAGATCGCCGACGACCTGCTCGATGCCGAAGGCGACGAGGCGGCGGCAGGCAAGAAGCTGCGCAAGGATCAGGATGCGGGCAAGGCGACCTTCCTCAGCCTGCTCGGCGTCGAACGCGCGAGAGAGCAGTGCCGGATGCTGGTCGCCCAGGCGATAGAGCACTTACGCGATTACGGCCCCGAGGCGGACCTGCTCCGCGCCATCGCCGCTTATGTGGTGGAGCGTGACCGATGACCCGGATCGGCGTCTATCCCGGCACCTTCGACCCTGTGACCTTGGGTCATATGGACATCATCCGGCGCGGCGCGAAGCTGGTCGACCGGCTGGTGATCGGCGTCACCACCAACCCGTCCAAGTCGCCCATGTTCACGCTGGGCGAACGGATGGAGATGGTCCGGCGCGAAGTGGCGGACGTGGCTGGCGAGATTCATGTCGTCGCCTTCGATTCGCTGCTGATGGACTTTGCCGAGCGCGAAGGGGCGAAGGTCATCGTCCGGGGTCTGCGCGCGGTCGCCGACTTTGAATATGAATATCAGATGGCGGGCATGAACCAGCAGATCAATCCGCGGGTCGAGACCGTCTTCCTGATGGCCGATGTCGCGCTGCAGCCGATCGCCAGCCGTTTGGTCAAGGAAATCGCGATCTATGGCGGCAACATCGCCAAGTTCGTGACGCCTGCGGTCTGCGCCGATGTCGTCGAACGGGTCGAGAAGATCGGGCGGAAGGGGTCCTGACCTTATTCCTCCCCTGCAAGGGGAGGGGGACCATCCGCAGGATGGTGGAGGGGTGTCCCCCTATCGAGAGCGGGACACCCCTCCGTCAGGGCTTGGCCCTGCCACCTCCCCTTGCAGGGGAGGAAAAAAGAGGCGCGAAGGTTCAGATTGGCGCAAGGGGCGATTTGCTCTACAGCCTCCCCCATTCCTTCCCTTGTCGTAGAGATATGATGCGCGTTTTCGCCGCTCTTGCCATGATGATGGCCTGCCTGGTCGCCGTTCCGGCACAGGCGCAGAAACAGTCCCAGAATCCGCCCAAGTTCAGCTCGCCCGCCAAGGCCGCGCAGGTGCTGGAGGACAATGTCACCGGGCGCACCACCCCGCCGCCGGTGACCGACAAGGAAAATCTCTGGCTGCTCGACCTGTCGACCGGCGGCCGGGTGACCATCTGGCTGCGCCCCGACGTCGCGCCCAAGATGGTCGAGCGGATCAAGACGCTGACCCGCCAGCATTTCTATGACGGCCTGACCTTTCACCGCGTGATCGACGGCTTCATGGCGCAGGGCGGCGATCCCAAGGGCGACGGGACCGGCGGATCGTCGCTGCCCAACGTGCCGGCCGAGTTCAACTATCTGCCGCATGTTCGCGGGTCGGTTGCCGCCGCGCGAGCCGACGATCCGAACAGCGCGAACAGCCAGTTCTATATCGTCTTCCAGCCGCGTTTCGCGCTCGACAAGAAGTATACGGTGTTCGGCCGGGTGATCGACGGCATGCAATATGTCGATGCGATCGAACGCGGCGAGCCGCCCGCGAATCCGAGCCGGATCATCCATGCCTATGTCGCGGCGGACAATCCCCCGGCCTATGTGCCGATGGCCCCGGCGCCCACCCCCAATCTGGGTGCGCCGGTGACCCTGCCGGGCGCGACCCTGAAGCCCGTCACCATCACCCCAGCGCGCCGCCCGGCCCCCAAGGCGGCTCCGGCCAAGAAGGCGGCGACGGCCACCAAGTGAACGTAGATCTGTTCGACTTCGCGCTGCCGCCCGAGCGGATCGCGCTATACCCGGCATCCCCGCGCGATTCGGCGCGGATGCTGGTCCTGGACGGCAACGCCACCCGTGACGAACGGGTGAGCGACCTGCCCACGGCGCTGCGCCCCGGCGACCTGCTGGTCTTCAACGATACCCGCGTCATCCCCGCCCAGCTGGAAGGCGTGCGGGGCGAGGCGCGGGTCGGCGCGACGCTGCACAAGCGAGAGGGCACGCGTCGCTGGCGTGCCTTCATCCGCAACGCCAAGCGCCTGCGCGACGGCGACGTGATCGACTTCGGCGCCGGCGTCAGCGCGACCGCGCGCGACCGGGCCGAGGATGGCAGCTTCGCGCTCGACTTCGCCGGCGACGAGCCGGTCGAACTGCTGCTGGAGCGGGCGGGCACCATGCCCCTGCCCCCCTATATCGCGCAGAAGCGGGGCGTGACCGAGAAGGACGCCGACGACTATCAGACGATGTTCGCCAACGAGCCTGGCGCGGTCGCGGCCCCCACGGCGGCGTTGCACTTCACGCCCGGCCTGCTGGACTCGCTGGCGGCGGCGGGGATCGAACATGCCACGCTGACCCTGCATGTCGGCGCGGGCACCTTCCTGCCGGTCAAGGCGGACGATACCGTCGATCACAAAATGCACGCCGAATGGGGTCGCATCGACGCCGCCACCGCCGACCGGCTGAACGCCGTCAAGGCACGCGGCGGCCGGGTGATCGCGGTCGGCACCACCTCGCTGCGGCTGATCGAGAGCGCGGCTGGAGAGGACGGCGTGATCCGTCCGTTCGAGGGCGACACGGCCATCTTCATCACGCCCGGCTATCGCTTTCGCGGGATCGACGGGCTGATGACCAATTTCCACCTGCCGCGCTCGACCCTGTTCATGCTGGTTTCGGCTTTGATGGGCCTGGAGCGGATGCAGGCGGCCTATGCCCATGCAATCGCGCAAGAATATCGCTTCTACAGCTATGGCGACGCCTCGCTGTTGCTGCCTGGGCCACGCGCATGATCCTGCTGGCGCTGCTGCTGCAGGCGGCGACGCCGGGCACCAACGAGACGGTGACCGTCACCGCCCGTCCCAAGCCATTCGCGCAGACGCCGGCCACCATGGTGGTCGAGCCGGTCGCGATGATGATCGCGGCCTTCGACGCGGACGGCGACGGCAAGACCACCCGCGAGGAGATGGAGGCCGGGGTCAAGCGATCCTACGACCTGATCGACGTGAACCATCAGGGCTCGATCGGCTATCTCCAGTTCGCCGACTGGGCGGAGCGCTGGCTGGGCGACCGCAACGCGCTGCCCAGTCCGTTCGACGTCGACAAGGGCAGCGACAACCGCATCACCCTGGCCGAGTTGCAGGCGCATTTCTCGCGCCTGTTCTCGCGCTTCGACCGCGATCATGACGGCGCGATCAGCCGGCCTGAGGCGCTGACCATCCGCACCATTCCCGCCGACGCCAATGGCCCTACCGGCCCGCTCGCGCCCCGAGACAGAAAATAATGACCGCCCGCTTTTCCTTCGCCATCCACGCCACCGACGGCCGCGCCCGTACCGGCACCATCACCATGAAGCGCGGCGAAATCCGCACGCCCGCCTTCATGCCCGTCGGCACCGCCGCCACCGTCAAGGCGATGAAGCCCGGCGATGTGCGCGCCAGCGGGGCAGACATCATCCTGGGCAACACCTATCACCTGATGCTGCGTCCCGGCGCGGAGCGGGTGAACCGGCTGGGCGGGCTGCACGGCTTCATGGGCTGGGACCGGCCGATCCTGACCGACTCGGGTGGCTATCAGGTGATGAGCCTGGCCGAGCTGACCAAGCGGTCCGAGGACGGCGTGGCGTTCAAGAGCCATCTCGACGGCACCCGCCACCTGCTCAGCCCCGAACGCTCGATCGAGATTCAGCGGCTGCTCGGCTCCAACATCGTCATGGCGTTCGACGAGCTGGTCCCGACCACCTCGACCCGCGAGGTACAGGCAAGCGCGATGGAACGCTCGATGCGCTGGGCCAAGCGCAGCCGCGACGCCTTCGACGCAGGGGGTCAACATGCCGAGGATAATGCGATTTTCGGCATCCAGCAGGGTGCGCTGGACGAAGGGTTCCGCAAATCGTCCGCCGACGCGCTGATCGACATCGGCTTCGACGGTTATGCGATCGGCGGCCTGGCGGTCGGCGAGGGGCAGGAGGCGATGTTCGGTTGCCTCGATTTCGCGCCGGGCCAGCTTCCCGCCAGCAAGCCACGCTATCTGATGGGTGTGGGCAAGCCGACCGATATCGTGGGTGCCGTGGAGCGCGGGGTCGACATGTTCGACTGCGTGCTGCCGACGCGTTCGGGCCGGACGGGACAGGCCTTTACGCGGCAGGGTCCGATCAACATCCGCAATGCGCGCTTCGCCGAGGATCAGGGTCCGCTCGACCCCGCCTGTGGTTGTCCGGTGTGTTCGACCTGGAGCCGCGCCTATCTCCACCACCTGGTCCGCGCGGGCGAAATCCTGGGTGCGATGCTGATGACCGAGCATAATATCTGGTTCTATCAGCAGATGATGGCCGATCTGCGCGCCGCGATTTCCGAAGGCCGCCTCACGGCCTTTGCGGACGACTTGCGGGCGCGCTACGCTGCGGGACAGTAGGAGAGTAACCATGACCGATCACGCCGAAGACACCCCCAACGAAATCCTGGCCGCCGCCAAGGAAGCCAAGGATCACGCCGTCGCCGCCGCCGAAGCGACCGCAGAGTCCATCAAGGACAAGACGCGCAATTGGCCGCTGGGCAAGATCGGGCTGGGCGTCGGCATCGGTTCGGCCGCGATCGCCGCCGCCGTGATGTACGGCACGCGCAACAAGTCCAAGTAATCCGCACTTCATAAAGAGGGTCTTCATGCGCCTTTTCCGTGCCGCGCTTCTGCTCGGCGTCGCCGCCCTTCCCTCGCTGGCGGGGGCACAGACCGCTGCTTCAGCGCGCACGGAAAGCGTAAAGCCGATCGCCTTCACCACGCGCACCCTGCCCAACGGGCTGCGCGTCTATGCCATCCGCGACACGACGACGCCCAACGTCTCGGTCCAGGTGTGGTATGATGTCGGGTCGAAGGACGATCCCAAGGGCCGCTCGGGCTTTGCGCACATGTTCGAGCATCTGATGTTCAAGGCGACGAAGAACCTCGTCCCCGAACAGATGGACCGCCTGACCGAGGATGTCGGCGGCTATAACAACGCCTCCACCGCCGACGATTATACCAATTATTTCGAGGTGGTGCCCGCCAACCATCTCCAGCGCCTGCTCTTCGCCGAGGCGGACCGCATGGCCGCCCTGGTGGTCGAGCCCAAGAGCTTCGCCAGCGAGCGCGACGTGGTGAAGGAGGAGCTGCGCCAGCGCACCCTCGCCCAGCCCTATGGCAAGCTGTTCTCCATCTATTACCCCAAGCTCGCCTATTCGGTGCACCCCTATGCGCGGCCCGGCATCGGCAGCCTGGAGGAACTGGAATCGGCGGGCATCGACGATGTCCGCGCCTTCCACGCCACCTATTACCGGCCGGACAATGCAGTGCTGGTCGTGTCGGGCAATTTCGATCCCGAACAGCTGAACCACTGGGTCAACCAGTATTTCGGCGGCATCAAGCGCCCCATGGGTCCGATCCCGCGCGTGACGGTGCAGGAACCGCCGCGGGAGCAAGCGATCGCCCGGACGGTCTATGACGCCAATGTGCCGCTTCCGGCCGTCCTCATCAGCTATCATGTACCCCCCGAGCGCAGCGCCGACATGCCCGCTCTCATGGTGCTGAACGCCATTCTCTCATCGGGCGAAAGCTCGCGGCTGTACGAGGATCTGGTTTACTGCGACCAGCTGGCGCAGTCGGCCTCGACCTTCCTCGACACCAAGCAGTCGACCGGCAATCTGGTCGTCTATGCGATGATGGCGGGCGGCAAGCCGGTCGCCGAGGGCGAGGCGGCGCTGAAGAAGGAAATCGCCCGGCTGCGCGATACGCCCGTCTCGGCCGCCGAACTGGCCGAGGCGAAGAACGAGCTGCTGACGAGCGCGCTCAAGCAGCGCGAAACCGCCGAGGGCAAGGCCAGCCTGATCGCCAACAGCGTCATCGTCGACGGCGATCCCACCGCTGCCGATCGCCAGATCGCCGCGGTCCAGACCGTCACCGCCGCCGACATCCAGCGGGTGGCCCGCGCCTATCTGAAGGACAGCCAGAGCGCGACCATCCGCTATCTGCCCGAATCGGATCGTCCGGTTAATGTCCGCGAGATGCCGATCGAGATCGCCCCGACGGTCCAGGTCGCGGCCCTCACCCCGCCCGCCCATATCGACGTGGTGACGCCCGCGCCCGAGGG
>NZ_CAJXWX010000004.1 GCF_913062585.1 uncultured Sphingomonas sp.
CGTAGCTCAGCTGGATAGAGCATCAGACTACGAATCTGAGGGTCGGACGTTCGAATCGTTCCGGGCGCGCCATTTTCTTCATCGACATCGCCAGAGATTCAGGCCCCGACCGTGGTCGAGGCCCGTGCTTCGCGTCATCGCCAGCCGAGTGCAGGCGCGATGTGCGTCAGGATGTTCTCGATCACATGGGCGTTGTAATCGACCCCAAGCTGGTTGGGGACGGTCAGCAGCAGCGTGTCCGCCTCCGCGATCGCCTCGTCGCCACGCAGCTGTTCGATCAGGCGTACGGGCTCGGCGGCATAGGAACGGCCGAAGACCGCGCGCATATCGTCGATGATCCCGACCTGATCGGCGCTGTCGTCGCGCCCGAAATAGGCGCGGTCCTGATCGGTGGTCAGCGCAAAGATCGAGCGGGAAACCGAGACGCGCGGGGTCCGGCTATGGCCGGCCGCCATCCAGGCGTCGCGATAGGCGCGAATCTGCCGGGCCTGCTGGACATGGAAGGGCTCACCGCTCTCGTCGGCCTTCAGGGTCGAGCTTTGCAGGTTCATGCCCTGCCTGGCCGCCCAGATCGCGGTCGCGTCGGAGGCGGAGCCCCACCAGATACGGTCGCGCAGGCCCGCCGAATGCGGCTCCAGCCGCAACAGGCCGGGCGGGTTGTGGAACATCGGGCGCGGATTGGGCTTGGCGAAGCCCTGGCCCTTCAACAGGTGCAGGAACACCTCGGCATGGCGCCGCCCCATGTCCGCATCCGTCTCACCCTGGGCGGGGCCATAGCCGAAATGCCGCCAGCCCTCGATCACTTGCTCGGGCGACCCACGGCTGATCCCGAGTTGCAGCCGCCCACCGCTGATCAGATCGGCCGATCCCGCATCCTCGACCATATAGAAGGGGTTCTCGTAGCGCATGTCGATGACGCCGGTGCCGATCTCGATCCGCGAGGTCTTCGCACCCACTGCGGCAAGCAGCGGAAAGGGCGAGGCGAGCTGCTGCGCGAAGTGGTGGACGCGGAAATAGGCGCCGTCGGCACCCAGCTCCTCGGCGGCGACGGCCAGGTCGATCGACTGGAGCAGCACGTCCTGCGCCGAACGCGTGGCGGACTGGGGCGAGGGCGACCAATGGCCGAACGACAGGAAACCGATCTTTTTCATCCCGCCAAGATAGGGCGAATGCGGGATCGGTACACCCGGCCGCGCGGAAACACTCGCTTTCCGAAAAGCACCGCCCGGCCAGCCGCTTGGGAAGGCCGGGCGCGAGCGCCTAGTTCTGCCAGTCCTTCGCGATTGCGGCCTTTTCGCCTGCCGCGTCGAGCGGCATGTCGGCCATCATGTCCTGCGCCGCCGCCATCAGTTCGGCATCGGACGATCCGGCTTGGGCATAGCCGCCGCCGCTGGCCACCGGCGCGGTACCGGGCATGGTGCGGCGGAGCGCCCAGCCCTTGGGGTCGCGACAGGCAATGCCGTCGGCTTGTGCCGATTGGAACACCCGGCAAAAGCCATTGTCCTGCGCACGGAAGCTGACCGCGACACGGACCGGCCCGCTGCCGCCGCTCGCCTGGTCGTCCAGCGCGCGTGCCAGCGATCCGGCGGCGTAGAGGCCGTGGTTCGTCGCGGCGACCGGGCCCTGGTCGACACGCTGGCCGACCACCACCCCGACGACCAGACACGCCGCCATCGCCGCCGCCGATTGCCAGGACGGCAGCGAAAAGCGCGAGGCAGGGCGGGCAGGGCGCACCGGCATCGGCACGATGTTGCTGGTGCCGGTCAGCAGGGCGGCCAGGCGATCGGGAACCGATTCTTCCGCCAGCGGGGCATAGGCCTGGGCGAGCTTCACCTTCAGGCGCCGATGCCGTGCGACCTCTTCGGCCAGGGCGGGGTCCGCTGCGATGGCCCGCTCCACCCGCTTCGTCGTCAGCGGATCGAGCGCATTGTCGGCATAGCCCATCAGCAGTTCGGGTTCGATCGTCATGCCGCTTCTCCCAGCCGCGCCATCAGTGCCTGTCGCCCGCGCACCAGCCGCGAGGTCAGGGTTCCCATCGGGATGTCCAGTATCTCGGCCGCTTCCTTATAGGCCAGCCCCTCGACCAGCACGAGGGCCACCGCCTCGCGCTGCTCGGCGGGCAGGGCGCGCATCGCGGCATCGACCTCGCCGAGCGCCACACGCGCCTCGGCATTGCCTTCGGCACCGATGGCCATGCCCGCCTCCTCGGCGACGAAGGTTTCCGCCGCCCGGCGCCGCGAGCGGGCGGTATCGATCCAGGCGTTGCGCATGATCCGGTACATCCAGCTATCCAATCTCGTCCCGACCTGCCACGAACCCTGCGCCACCAGCGCCTTTTCGATCGCGACCTGGCAGAGATCGTCGGCATCCGCGGCATCATGGGTGAGCGATCGCGCGAACCGCCGCAATCGCGGGAGCAGCGCCAACAACTCATTCTCGAACGCGGCCAAGCCAATTTCCTTCTTGCGGGGATGAAACGGATGACGAGAAGCGTTTAATCCATGTCAGCACGATTTTTGGCAATGGGAGACCGAGGATGAAGTGGGGGGCACGCCGCTACCTGACGCTGCTGGCCACCGTCGCCGCGATCGGCGGCGGGGCGGGCGTCGTCCATGCTCAGCTGGGCGGTGGCCTGCCGAACCTGCCGTCGCCGGGCGGCGTGCTATCGTCTCTCGGGCTGCCCAAGGCACCCTCTCTGCTGGAGCCGGTCGACGGGCTTGCCCGCGCCACGGCGGCCCGACTGGAGACGCTGCGTCGACAGACCTTCGCGCAGCTTGTCCACGATCATCCGGATGCGATCGCCCTCGACCCACAGGGTTTCCCCGCGCGTGCCGGGGAGGTGGTGGTCGATGCGCCGAGCGATATGCTGATCGCCGAGGCCACCAAAGCAGGTTACGGCGTCATCGAACGGGACGATGTCCTGGGTGTCGGCTTTGTCCGGCTCAGGGTGCCGCAGGGCCTGTCGTTGAAAAAGGCACTGGACCAGCTGCGCAGGCTGGGGGGCGAGGTCAGCGCGGATCAGCTCCACCTGGCGAGCGGCGGGATCGAGACCGGCGCCCCCTATATGACGGCTGAGGCGGCACGCTCGGACACGATGGTCGGCGTCATCGATGGCGGCGTCGAGGGCGCGGCGATGGTACGAGGGTTCGCCAGCGGCGCGCCGCGTCCTAACGATCATGGCACCGCTGTCGCGTCGTTGATAGCCGGCGGCAACGGCATTCGCGGTGCGCTGCCCGGCGCACGGATCGCGTCGGCCGATGTCTATGGAACGGACCCGGCGGGCGGCAACGCCACCGCCATCGCCAAGGCGCTGGGCTGGCTGGTCGGCGTGCGCGTGCCGGTCGTGACGATCAGCCTGGTCGGGCCATCCAATCCCCTGCTCGCGCGCGTCGTAGCAGCGGCACAGGCGCGCGGGACGATCATCGTCGCGGCGGTGGGCAATAACGGCCCGGCCTCGCCGCCCGCCTATCCGGCGTCCTATCCTGGCGTGATCGCGGTCAGCGGCGTCGATCGGCGCAACCGGCCACTGATCGAGGCGGGGCGTGCCTCGCACCTCGACTATGTCGCGCCGGCGGCGGACATGCTGGCGGCGGGCGTGGGCGGTCGGCGTTTCGCGGTGCGCGGTACGTCCTTTGCCGCCCCGCTGGTCGCCGGGCGGATCGCGGCGGTCTATCCTACGCCGGTACCCGACCAAATTCGCGCCGCCCTGGCCAAAATCGACGCCGAAGCGCGCCGTGCGGGTCTGAAAGGTGCGGAAAAAAACATAGGCCGTGGAATGGTTTGCGGTGATTGCCGCACCGTGGTTCAATAAAATCGCAAAAATCCGGGATTAAATCCGCAGCACCCATCGTTGTCCCGACAGAAGTTAAGGAGAACGATGATGAAGAAGTTTCTGTCTGGCACCGCGATCCTTGCCGTTGCTCTGGTCGCATCGCCCGCTTCGGCGCAGCTTCTTGGCGGCGGCGGTCTGGGCGGCGGCCTGGGCGGTCAGCTCGGTAGCGTTACTGGCGGCATGACCGGCGCGGCGACGGGTTCGCTTGAGGGTGCGACGCAGCAGGGCCGGATCGCGACCGAAGGTGCGACCCGCACGCGGGGTTCGGTCCGCGGCGATCGCAATGTCGACCTTCGCCGGGGCCAGGTGAGTGCCTCGGGCAATGCCTCGGGTGACTCGGCGGTGGACAGCGCGACCCGCATCGGTCGCCAGTCGGGCGGTGCGAACGGTTCGGCCTCGGGCTCGGTGGGCGGCGGCATCGATGCGCAGCTGGTCGGGACCGACGCGGTGCGTGATGCGGCCGGTCGCGGTGTGAATGCCGTCGGCAACGTCGCCCAGCGGACGCGCGATACCGCCGGAGCGGTGGCCAACCGGGCTCGCGGTGCGGTCGGGAGTGTCGCCGAGCGTGCGGCCAATGTCGGTGGCAATACGGCGGGGTCCGCGAACGGAGCAGCCTCGGGCACGCTGTCGACGGGCGCCGGAAACGGTTCGCTGGCGGGCAATCTGGCGCTGGCCGGTAGCGGTGCGGCAGGCGGCGGTGCCTTTCCGGTGAACCCGGGCATGGCCGTCACCGATGCGCAGGGCCGGACGATCGGCGCGGTCCAGTCGGTGCGCACCAACGCCCAGGGCGCGGTCGAGCGGGTGCTGGTCAAGGTCGGCAACCGGGTCGCCAACCTGCCCGCCGCCAATTTCTCTGGTTCGGGCAGCGCCCTCGTCTCGGCCATGGGACAGGGCCAGGTGAGCAGCGCGGCGAAGTAAGCCGGGCCTCCCTCGAACGCGATGCGTCCGGCCCTTACGGGTCGGGCGCATCGTCGCGTTCGGGTGCTAAGCCGGTTTGCCCTGCGCGGCGGGCAGCTCGGCGATGTCGGAGGATTCAGCCCACAGGTTGATGCCGCCATCCTCAGCCGCCTGGTCGATCGCGGACAGTTCCCCGGCGGTGAAGTCGAGCCGTTCGACCGCGTCAAGCGAGTCGTCCAACTGCTCGACCGTGCGCGCGCCGATCAGCGCGGAGGTCACGCGCGGATCGCGCAGGGCCCAGGCGATCGCCATCTGCGCCAGGGTCTGGCCGCGTGCCTCGGCAATGGCGTTCAGCCGCCGGATGGCAGCCAGATTCTGCTCGGTCAGCAGCGATTGCGACAGCGATCCGCCCCGGCTGGCGCGCGCATCCTGCGGCACGCCGTCCAGATATTTCGACGTCAGCATCCCTTGCGCCAGCGGCGAGAAGGCGATGCAGCCCGTGCCCAGCTCCTCCAGCGTGGCCAGCAGGTCGCGCTCGATCCAGCGGTTCAGGATCGAATAGCTCGGCTGATGGATGAACAGCGGCACTTTTTCCTCCGCCAGAATAGCGGCGGCACGGCGGGTCAGTCCGGCATCATAGGAGGAGATGCCGACATAGAGCGCCTTGCCCTGCCGGTGCAGCTGGACCAGCGCGCCCATCGTCTCCTCCAGCGGCGTGGTGGGGTCGACGCGGTGCGAATAGAAGATGTCGACATAATCGACGCCCATCCGCTTCAGGCTCTGGTCACAGCTGGCGATCAGATATTTCTTCGACGAGCCGACATCGCCATAAGGTCCGGGCCACATGTCCCAGCCCGCCTTGGTCGACAGGATCAGCTCGTCGCGGTGCGCCGCAAAGTCGCTGGCCAGCACGCGCCCGAAATTCTCCTCCGCCGAACCATAAGGCGGCCCGTAATTGTTCGCGAGATCGAAATGGGTGACGCCGCGGTCGAAGGCGCGACGCAGCACCGCGCGTCCCGTCTCGAACACGTCCGTACCGCCGAAATTCTGCCACAGGCCCAGGCTGATCGCGGGTAGCCGCAGCCCGCTGCGCCCCGTGCGGCGATAGGGCATACGATCGTCATAGCGCGCGGGGTCAGCGACATAGGGGGCGGGGAAGGGCATGGCTCGGTTCCTCTCAGATTGGCGACGATGTCTACGCGCCGACCGCGCGCTCGCCAATCGCCTGGGTCAAGACGCGCTCAGCCGAGCAGCATCGCCAGCCGGTCCAGCCGCGCGGCCGGATCGTCATGGCGTTCCTTCAGCAGATAGCGCCCGTCCTTTTCCTCCAGCCCCTCGATCGCGCCGAGATCGTCCCCGCGACCATGGGGCGTGAAGGCGATGGCGGCGGGGCCGGCGTCGATCCGCGCGATGCCGAGCGCCCGCATCCGCTGGCGCAGCCGGGCAAGGGTCAGCAGCGTGTTCGCCTCTGCGGGCAATTCGCCGAAGCGGTCCTCCAACTCCTCCTCGAACGCATCGAGCGCCGCCTGATCGCGCAGGCGGCCGAGCCGGGCGTAGAGCGACAGGCGCAGATCCTCGTCGGGGATCCATGCGGGGGGCAGACGGCCTTCGAGACCCAGGGATAGCTCGGGCGTCCAGCGTTCGACCGTCTCGCCGCGTGCGGTGCGCAGCGCGTCCTCCAGCAATTGCTGGTACAGTTCGACGCCGATCAGCCGCATATGCCCGGCTTGCGTATCGCCCAGCAGGTCGCCCGCGCCGCGCATGTCCAGGTCGCGTGCGCTGATCGCGAAGCCCGCGCCCAGCCGGTCGAACGCCTCCAGGGTGCGCAGCCGCTTCAGGGTGCGCGGCGCGATGGCGTCTTCGCCCTTGGCGAACAGCAGCACCTGCCCCCGGCGATGGCCCCGGCCGACCCGCCCGCGCAGCTGGTGCAGCTGGGACAGGCCGAACCGGTCGGCATGGACGATCGCCATCGTATTGGCGCGCGGCACGTCCAGCCCCGCTTCGATGATGTTGGTGGCCAGCAGCACGTCGCCATCGCCCCGGCCGAAACGGACCATCACGTCGTCGATCTCGGCCGCCGGCAGCTTGCCATGCGCCTGCATCACCTCCAGCTCGGGCACCACCCGGGCGAGCGTTTCGGCCAGCGGTGCCATATCGGCGATGCGCGGCACGACGACGAAGCTCTGCCCACCGCGCGAGCGTTCCCGCAGCAATGCGGCGCGCAGCGTCTCCGGTGCGAAGGTCGATACGGCCGTCCGGATCGGCTGCCGCCGCGCGGGCGGCGTGGCGATGACCGACAATTGCCGCAGGCCGACCAGCGCCGATTGCAGCGTACGGGGAATGGGCGTGGCGGTCATGGTCAGGACATGGGTCTCGGACAGCGACTGAAGCCGGGCCTTGTCGGCCGCGCCGAAACGTTGTTCCTCGTCGATGATGACCAGCGCCAGATCATGGTAGCGAATGCCCTTGGCCGCCACCGCGCCGGTGCCGATCACGATGCGGATGCTGCCATCGGCGAGGCCGGCCTTGACGCGGCGTTTCTCGACGGCGGTCGACAGTCGCGACAACCCGGCGACCGCGATGCCGCTATCGGCGAAGCGGGCGGTGAAGCTCTCCAGATGCTGGCGGGCGAGTACCGTGGTCGGCGCGGCGACTGCGACCTGGCGCCCGGCCAGCGCCGCGACGGCGGCGGCGCGCAGGGCGACCTCTGTCTTGCCGAAGCCGACATCGCCGACGATCAGTCGATCCATCGGTCGACCGGACGCCAGGTCGGCCCGCACGGCCGAGATCGCGGTCAGCTGGTCGGGGGTTTCGCTGAACGGGAAACCGGCGGCAAAGCGTTCGTAATCGGCCACGGGCGGGTCGAGGACGGGGGCGTGGCGCTCGGCCCGCGCGGCAGCCAGTTCGGTCAGCTGGCGCGCGGTTTGGGCAATGGCCTCGTCGATGCCGCGACGGCGGTCCTGCCAGCTCCGTCCGTCCAGCGTGTCCAGCCGGACCGCGTCGTCCTCGCCGCCATAGCGCCATAGCCGGTCGGCATCGGCGATCGGGACCAGCCGGGTGGCGGACCGGGCATATTCCAGCCTGATCGCGTCGCCGGAAACACCGTCCTGCGTCTCGACCGTTTCCAGCCCCAGGACGGTGGCAATCCCGTGATCCTCATGGATGACGGTATCGCCGACCCGTATCTCGGCCGTCTGCATCAGCGAGAGGTCGACCGTCCGTGCCGCTCCGTCCTCCCGTTCGGCACGGCTGCCCAGCAAATCGGCCGCGCTGACCGCCAGCACGCCGTCGCGCACGAAGCCGCGTTCGGCGGGCGCGGCGAGGGTCAGAACCTCGCCCGGCTTCGCCGCTGCCACGTCCCGCCAGTGCAGGACGCGCCGGGCGGTGGTCTTGAGGACATGGTCGACCCGCCGCCCCAGAAAACGCAGGTCGCGCTCGCCGCCGATCAGGACGACGCGGTCGCCCTTCCTCATCGCCGCCCGCGCGGCAGAGGCGAAGTCGCGTAGCGGTCTGGGCTGCTCCACGAAACGTGGCGGCGGCTCGGCGATGCGTCGGATGGTTGCGGTCTCTCGCCCCTTCAACGCCTTTTGCCACGGACCGTCGCCGATCATGTCGCGGGTAGCGCGTTTCGATCCCCGTTTGGCGACATCGGCACTGAGCAGCAAAAGCCGACGACGGCGCTCGTCCGCGGCCGGTTCGATGATAACGCAGGCACCGGGCATGTGATCGAGCAGGCTGGTGGGCTCTGTTCCCACGGAGGGTTGGGCGACGCGGCCGAGTTCGCGTCGCTCGACCTCGCCGGTGCTGCGCTGGTCGGCGGAATCATAGGATCGGATCGCCGTGATATGGCCGTCCGCCACCTCGATGCGCAGCGGGTTCTCCGCGTCGGCGGGGAAGATGTCGAGCACCTGTCCGCGCAGCGCGACCTCGCCCGGTTCGTCGACCCGCTCGTCCGCGATATAGCCCAGGTCGAGCAGCGTCGCGTGCAGCTGTGCCAGATCGCAGACCTCGCCGCGCACGACACAGGGCGGTTCGGCGGCGAATGTTTCGGGTGGCGGCAGGGCGCGGGCCAGTGCCTCGCCGGACGTCACCAGTGCGATCCGCCCACGCTTCCTGCTCTGAAGGGCAACGCGGAGCCGGTGGAGGGCGGACACGCGCTGGCCGACATTGGCGGGCGAGGCGGGGGCCTGGTCGCCGGGCAGGGCATCCGAGCCTGGGCAGAAGAGTATCGTCGCATCGGGCATAATGGCGCCCAGCATCCGGGCGACGGCCAGCGCGCGGGTTTCGTCGGTGACGGCCAGGATGATGTCGGCGCGCGCGAGTATCTCCGCTGCCCCGGCCGCCAGTTCGGCCAGGCCGAGCGGCGCGTGGTGCGCGTCCCCGGACGGGGGAAGGGTGGCGATTTCGGCCTCGGACAAGGTTCGCAAGCGGCGATCACTCCGGTGGGAAGGCGGGCTTGTCGAACGGGTGGGTCGCGCCACCGTTCCGCATGGGATCAAAGACTTATGCTGGGAACCCTATCCGGCTTCGGCGCTTGTGGGTCGGGCTGACGGATCCGCATGGCTGCACCGGCGCCGGTCCTGGCGAGATTTCTGGGAGAAAGATGATGGATCTGGGTATCGAGGGGCGCGTCGCGCTGATCAGCGGTGCGGACTCCGGCATGGGTAAGGAGACCGCCCGGCTGTTGCTGGAGGCGGGCGTGCGGGTCGCGCTGACCGACAAGCCGGGCGGTTCGCTCGATCAGGCGGTCGAGGAACTGACACCGTTCGGCGAGGTCATCGCGGTGACGGGCGACGTCACCCGGCTGGACGAGGTCCGCCGGCTCTGGGCGGACGTGCGCGAACGGCTGGGCGATCCGGACATTTACGTGAACGCCGCCGGGGTTACGGGGGCGACCGGCGATTTCCTGGAGACGGACGACAAGGGCTGGCTGGAGACGCTCGACATCGACCTGATGGGGGCGGTGCGCATGTGCCGTGAGGCCATCCCGGCGATGCGGAAGAAGGGCTGGGGCCGGATCGTCCTGTTCGCCTCGGAAGACGCGGTGCAGCCCTATGTCGACGAACTCCCCTATTGCGCGGCGAAGGCGGGCATCCTCAGCCTCGCCAAGGGTTTGTCCAAGGCCTATGGCGGCGATAATGTGCTGGTAAACACCGTCTCCCCGGCGTTTATCGCCACCCCGATGACAGACAAGATGATGGAGAAGCGCGCCGAGGAGAAAGGCGTCAGCTTCGACGAGGCGATCGACAGTTTCCTGGACGAGGAACGCCCCGGCATGGTCCTCAAGCGTCGCGGCAAGCCCGAGGAAGTGGCGGCCGCCGTGGCGTTCCTGGTGTCGGAGCGGGCGAGCTTCATCAACGGAGCGGGCATCCGCGTCGACTCCGGATCGGTGGCCACCATCGCGGGCTGAGCCTTGCCCGGCTTGGCGACGGGCCGTCTCGGGCGCTATGCTGTCCTAACCAGATTGAGAGGATGGCAATGAAACGAATGGCTTGGTGGTTGGCGGGCGCGGCCATGCTGGCGACGGGGGTGTCCGCGCAACAGGTGGAGGCCCCGTCGCTGGGTGCCACCAACTATGCCTATGACGGAGCGATGGCCGCACCGCGTTCGCGCCCGACCTTCGGCGACGAGTTTTCCAAGACCATCGACCCGACGCGCTGGCGTTGGGATGTCAGCCAGAACCGCAAGGGCTGGCCCAATCACGAACTCGAATATTATGCCGGACCGGATCGTTCCAATGCGCGGGTCGAGCAGGGCGCGCTGGTGATAGAGGCCCGCAAGGAAGCGCCGCGCGACGAACCCGATTGGGGCGGGCAGCTCTATACCTCGGCCAAGCTGGTGACCAAACAGACGCTGGGATATGGTTTCTACGAGGTACGCGCACAGCTGCCCTGCGGACGGGGCATGTGGCCCGCCATCTGGCTGCTCCCGATGGACGGCTCGCGCTGGCCCGATGGCGGCGAGATCGACGTCATGGAGATGGTCGGCTACGATCCCGATGTCATCCACGCGACGGTTCATTCGGCGCTGTTCAACCACCGGCTGAAGACCCAGCGCGGTGCGCAGACGCGGATCACGGGGGCGTGCAGCGCCTATCACCTCTATCAGCTGGACTGGACGCCCGACACGATCACCATCGGCGTCGACGGACGTGGTTATATGCGCGTGAAGAACGACCAGCCGGGCGGCGCGGCGGCCTGGCCCTTCACCCGGCCCTATTCGCTGATCCTGAACCTGGCGGTCGGGGGAGACTGGGGCGGGCAGAAGGGCATCGACGACACCGCCCTGCCGCAGGTGATGAAGGTCGATTACGTACGCTATTGGAAGCGGTGACGATCCTCCCCGGAACGGGGAGGGGGACCGCCGCGCAGCGGTGGTGGAGGGGGAGCCGCCGCAAGGTGCAGCCTTTGTGGAACTCCCCCTCCGTCAGGGCTTTGCCCTGCCACCTCCCCGTATCGGAGAGAATTTAGAGCAACGTTCCCGATAGGATCGCCAGTGCGATGGAGAAATAGATCACCAGCCCGGTGACATCGACCAGCGTCGCGACGAACGGTGCCGATGCGCTTGCCGGGTCGAAGCCCAGCCGTTGCAGGACGAAGGGCAGCATCGAGCCCGTCAGCGAGCCGAAGGTGACGATGCCGACCAGTCCGGTGCCGACCGTGGTCGCGACCAAGACCCAGTGCGGGCCATAGTCGTAAAAGCCCAGCGTCTGCCACAGCGTGATCCGCGCCATCCCCAGCACACCCAGGATCGCGCCCAACGTCAGCCCCGCGGGCAGTTCGCGCAGGGCCACGCGCCACCAGTCACGCAGGCGCACCTGGCCAAGCGCCAGCGCGCGGATGATCAGCGAGGTCGCCTGGCTGCCGCTATTGCCGCCCGAGCTCATGATGAGCGGGATGAACAGGGTCAGCACGACCGCACGCTCCAGTTCGCTCTCGAAATGCTGCATCGCGCTGGCGGTCAGCATTTCCGAGAAGAACAGGATGCTCAGCCACCCGGCACGCTTGCGGATCATCGCAAGGAAGCCGGTTTCCAGATAGGGATCGTCCAGCGCCTCGACGCCGCCGAACTTCTGCGTGTCCTCGGTATGCGCGGCGACCAGCGCGTCGAGCACGTCGTCGACGGTGACGATGCCCATCGGGCAGCCCTGTTCGTCGACGACCGGCAGCGCGAGCAGGTCGTGGCGGCGGATCAGATGCGCGACCTCCTCGCGGTCGGTGGTCGGCGCGACGGTGATCGGGTCATGGCCTCGTGCCAGATCGATCGCGGGTGATTCCGGCTCGGCGGCGATCAGTTGGCGCAGCGAGACGGTGGCGACCAGCCGCCCCTGCGGCTCGAGCAGGAAGACCGAATAGACGGTTTCCCGGCTGCGCTCGACGGTGCGGATATGCGCCAGCACCTCGGCAACCGTCGCGTCGGCGGAGGTGGCGACATATTCCGTCGTCATCATACCGCCCGCGCTGTCCGGTGGCCAACGCAGCAATGTTTCGATCGAGGCGCGCACGGGGGCGGGCAGCCCGGCGCGCAGCGCGGCGGCGTCCTCCTCCTCCATGTCGGACAGCACGTCGGCGGCGCGGTCCTCCGACATTTGCGACAGCAGCGCGACCGCGCGGGCCGGGGCCAGGCGCGACAGGATATCGGCGGCACAGCGCAGTTCCGGGCTGTCGAGCACGGCGACGGCGCGGGCGTCGGGCATTTGCGTCAGGGCATCGGCCGCTTCCTCGATGGGCAGCGACTGGAGCGTATCGACGAGATCGGCGATGGACAGGCCGCGTCGGGAGGAACGGAAACCGGCGGTGACACCGGCAATCAGATCGTTGACCATTTCAAACCTTTCGTCCGCACGACCCGGGGCGGACGAAAGCCAGTTTCGCGAAACTAGCGGACGACCCCGAGGCGTGCGGCGCTACTGGAACTGTCGCTGGACATGTTCTCGCTTTCTGGAACGACGCGGGGGCTCCCGCGCCTGGGGGCCATCTGATCTCTCGCGCGGTCATCGTCAACACCGCACGGCCACCTGACGAATTTTTAATGTGGCGACCAAGGTTTGGGCGTGTCGGCTCCGTCTGACGGGGCAAAGGCACATAAAGGGGACCTTATTCGTGCATCGCCTGCTCTTTGCCTCGACCGCCACGCTTGCCCTGGTCGCGGGGACGGCCGCCTCGGCCCAGACCGTCATCGACACCAAGCGGACCACGCCCGTCCGCACCGCCACCGTCAACAACGGCGCGGCGGCCGATATCAATATCGTGGCGGCGGGTAGTGTCGTGACGAGCGGCAGCGGCACGGCGGTCACGATCGACAGCAACAACAAGCTGGCCAATGCCGGGACCATCCAGACCACCGATGCCAATGACGCGATCGGCATCGGTGCCAATGCCGGGGTGACGGGCGAGATCGCCAATAGCGGCAAGATCATCCTGGACGAAACCTATAGCCCGACGGACATCGACAAGGACGGCGACCTGGACGGCCCCTTTGCGCAAGGCGCGCGGCGGACCGGCATCCGCACCGCGGGGGCGTTTACCGGCGCCATTTCCAATAGCGGCGAGATCACGATCAAGGGTAACGACTCGGCCGGGATCTTCCTGACCGGTCCGCTGACCGGCAACCTGACCCAGTCGGGCAAGATCAACGTGCTCGGCGACCGCTCGGTCGGCGTGCGGACGGGTGCCGTGTCGGGCAATGTCACGCTGGGCGGCTCGATCGTCGCGGTGGGCGAGGGCGCGGTGGGTGCGCGCGTCGATGGCGATATCGGTGGGGCGCTGACCGTCGAGGGCGGCATCGGATCGACCGGCTATCGTTACACCACGCCCCCGGCCGACGTGTCGAAGCTCGATCCCGACGATCTGCTGCAGGGCGGATCGGCGCTGGTCCTCGGCGGCAATGTCGCGGGCGGCATCACGCTGGGCAATACGACCGGCAAGGCGGCAGACCTGATCACCAACGGTTCGGCGCCGACAATGCAGATCGGCTCGGCGACCCGGGCGGTCGTGATCGGCGCGACCGGCGGGGCGACGCCCGCGCCGGGCCTGGTCGTCAACGGCCGGATCACCTCGGCCGGTGTCTATAGCGGCGTTCGCGCCACCGCGCTGGCGATCGGCGGGCTCGGCGGCACCGTGCAGATCGCGCAAGGGATCGGCATCGGCGGCACGGTCCAGGCGACCGCCAATGGCGCGGAGGCGACCGCGATCCGCTTCGGTGCGGGGGCCTCTACGCCCGAATTGCGTGTCAGTGGGGCGGTGACGGCCACCGGTGGCGGCGCGCCGACGGCGCTCACGACCGCCGTCCTGATCGACACCGGGGCAAGTGTACCGACGATCCGCAACACCGGCGCGATCCGCGCCTCCGCGACTGGCGCTAGTGCGACGGCGATCCTGGACCGCACCGGCGGCCTGACGCTGGTCGAAAATGCGGGGGCGATCGCAGGGGCGGGCGCTGACAGTTCGCGCAGCACCGCCATCGACCTCTCCGCCAACACCAGCGGCGCCGTGATCCGCCAGATCGCCCCCGCCACCGGTGCCGCCGCGCCGACCATCACCGGTGCTATCCGCTTCGGCAGCGGCGACGACCGGCTTCAGATCGGGGCGGGTTCGGTCAGCGGCGACGTGACCTTCGGAAGCGGCAGCAACCGGTTGGAGATGAGCGGCACCGGCACCTATGCGGGAACCGCGACCTTCGGTACCGGCGCGGATACGCTGACCATCGGCGACACGGCGCGTTTCGACGGGGTCGCCGATTTCGCCGGGCAGGGGCAGGATCTGCTGGCGATCACCGGCAAGGGCATCTTCGCCGGGCGACTGGCCAATGCGGGCCATGTCGCGGTGATGGTCGCCAGCGGCGGCGGCACCTTTGCGGCGAACGGCGTGACCAACATCGCCTCGCTCAGCCTGGGCGACCAGTCGATCCTCAGCGTCGCGCTCGACAAGGCGAACCCGACCGGCAACCTGATCCAGGTCGGCGGTGCGACGACCATCGGCGCGAACAGCCAGCTCGCTTTGCGCGTCTCGGGCGGGACCGACGTGACCGGCCGCTATATCGTCCTGCGTTCGGGCACGCTGACCGGTGCAAGCAACCTGACGCTCGCCCCCTCGGCCATGCCCTTCCTCTACAAGGGGGCGATCGTCGCCGCGCAGCCGAATGAGATCGCTGTCGAGGTCAGCCGCAAGGCCAAGACCGAACTGGGCCTGAGCAAGGCGGGCGTCAGCGCCTTCGACGCGATCGACGCGGCGATCGGCAGCGACGCCAAGCTGTCCGATGCGATCCGGGGCATTTACGACCGGGCGGCCTTCCGGGGCGCGGTCGAGCAGATGCTGCCCAACTATACCGGCAGCGTGTTCGAGGGGGTGACACTCGCCTCCCGCGCCGCCGCCGCGCAGTTGCGCGAACCGGCGGGTGAGTTCAGCGAAGAGGGCAAATGGGGCTATTGGCTGACCCCGCTCGGCTGGGACGCGTCCAAGGGCACGCGTTCGACCCGCAGCTATGACGTGCGCGGCTGGGGTATCAGCGGCGGCATCGAGCACAAGACCGATGCGGGCAATTTCGGTGCATCGCTATCGTACATGAATGGCCGGGACAATGAGGGCTCGGGCGTCAACCGCGTGAACCATGGCCAATATGAGCTGGCCGGGTTCTGGCGTGCCCGCTGGGGTGCGTTGGCGGCGCAGGCGCGGGCATCGGCGGCCTTCCTGTCGTTCGACTCGCAGCGCCAGTTCGACGGCGTGATCGGGACCGAGGCGGTGCAGCGCCGCGCCACGGCCGACTGGAACGGGATGCTCTATTCGGGCTCCGGCTCGGTGTCGTGGGAGCATTGGGTCGGCCAGTTCAACGTGCGGCCGATCCTGGCGGTCGACTATTACCGGCTGAACGAGGACGGCTATCGCGAGCGCGGCGGCGGCACCGGATACGACCTGACGGTCGCCAAGCGCACCAGCGACGAGCTGGCGCTGACGGCGAGCGTGGCGGCGGGCATCAATTTCGGCGGCGACAATCGCTATGCCCAGTGGAGCCGGTTGGAGATCGAGGGCGGACGGCGCGAACGGATCGCGGGCACGCTCGGCCGCACGGTCGCCCGCTTCGGCGACGGCACGCCCTTCATCCTCGATCCCGAGGCGCGCGACGGTGGCTGGATCGGCCGGGTCCGCGCGATCACTGGGACCAGCGAGATCCGCCTGAGCGGCGAGGTCAATGCCGAGCAGCGGCTGGGCGATGTCGCGCTGTCGGCGCGTGCCGCGCTGCAATTCGCCTTTTGACGGGTTCGTCCGCGTGCATCACCCCTGTAGCGTGCGCGGACGACGGGAGCCCCACCAAGCGTCCCGGTGGGGCTCCTTTTCACCGGGAGCCGGATCGTCTAAACGCCGACACTCCCAGACCATTTTTCCGGTTTCGATCATGCCGCCTACCGGCCTAGAGGCTGTTTTCCTGGCCCATCGCGACACGCTTGTCCGTTTCCTCAGGGCGCGCGGGGCGGGCGATACGGCGGAGGATCTGGTCCAGGATCTGTGGTTGAAGCTATCGGGCCGTATGGACGGACCGATCGCCAATCCGCTGGCCTATCTCTATCGCGCGGCGGACATGCTGATGATCGACCGCTATCGCGCGCGGCGCCAGGCGGAGCGGCGTGAACAGGATTGGGCCGGGGATCAGGACGGCACCGAGCCGCCCGCCGCCGAACGCGCAGTCGTCGCACGCCAGACCGCCGAGCGGGTCGCCACGACGCTGGCGGCGCTGGGCGAGCGGCCCGCCACCGTCTTTCGCCGTGTCCGGGTGGACGGCATCGCCCAGCGTCAGGTCGCGGCCGAGCTGGGCGTCAGTCTGAGCACCGTCGAAAGCGATCTTCGCATGGCCGCGCAGGCGCTCGCCGCGCTCAAGGAACAGATCGGATGAGCCAGGATCGCCACACCGCCCCGCAAGGCCCGGATGCCGAGGCGCTCGACTGGGCGCTGCGCATGGCCGATCCCGCCAGCGCCGACTGGGACGCCTTCACCGCCTGGTTGGAGGCGGACCCCGCCCATGCCGAGCGCTATGACCGGATGGCGGCCACGTTGCTCGACGCTGAGGATGCGCTGGCGGCCCACCCCGATGTCGTCGCCCCCGTGGCGGAGGACCATCCGCCCCGCCGTAGATTGCTGCCCTGGATCGGCGGTGCGGTCGCCGCGGCACTGGTCGGTCTGGTCGGCGTGAATGTCTGGCCTGACCGGTCGCAACCCTCTATCGCCGAGACGGCGGCGGGTGAGACGCGCATCCTGGCGCTGCCCGATGGCAGCTCGATCATGATGGCGGGGGGCAGCCGCATCGCCCTGGACCAGGCCGACCCGCGCCGCGCGGTGTTGGAACGTGGCGAGGCGCTCTTCCGGGTGAGGCATGACGTGCGGCATCCGTTCACGGTGCAGGCGGGTCGCGTGACGCTGGTCGACCTGGGTACGGTGTTCGACGTGCGCGTCGGGCACGAGACCCGTGTCGCCGTCGCGGAGGGCGCGGTGATGGTCGATCCGACGGGCGCGGCGGTCCGTCTCGATGCCGGGCAGGCAGCGACGGTCGAGGGCGATCGCCTGGTCCGTTCGTCGGTCGCGCCCGATATGGTCGGCGCGTGGCGCAATGGACGACTGGCCTTTGACGGGGTTTCCCTGAGCATGGTCGCGGAGGATATGTCGCGCTTCCTGACGGCGCCGATCCGGGTCGCTCCGGCCATCGCCGCGAAACCGTTCCGGGGCACGATCGACCTGGACGCGGTACGGCGCGATCCGGCGGTGCTGGGGCCGCTGATGGAGGTGACGGTTCGGCGGGACGCGATGGGCTGGATGCTGGAACCGCGCGGGTGAGATTTTCGGGCGGGGGAGCGGCGTGGGTGATGCTGGTCGCGGCGATACCTGCGACCGCCGCCGATCGCTGGCCCATCGACCTGCCCGCCGGGACCGTCGGCGCGCAGGTCATGGCGCTTGGCCGGAGCGCGCGGGCGAATATCACGGTGCCGGATGCGACGCTCTGGAACCGGCCGGTTCCCGCGCTTCGTGGCAGGCTGTCGGTCGAACAGGCCTTGTCGGCGATCGCACGGGGTAGCGGCGCGCGGGTCGAGACGCTGGGGCCGGGCAGCTGGCGGCTCACCCCGCGACGCATTGCCACGGCCCGGCCCAAACGCGTACGCGCACATCCCCAGCCGTCCGAGGTCGCGAGCGACGACATCATCGTCACTGCCAGCAAGCGCGATACGACCCGCGATCATTTCGCGGGCCAGGTCGTTCGGGTGGCGGGCGGCGATCTGGAGCTGGGCGGCGTCGGGGGTACGGGCAAGCTGGCCGACCGGATGACGGTCGTTGCCTCGACCTATCTGGGTGCGGGGCGGAACAAGCTGTTCATCCGGGGCATCGCCGATTCCAGTTTCACCGGCCCGACCCAGGCGACGGTCGGCCAGTATTTCGGCGACCTGCGGCTGAGCTACAACGCCCCCGACCCGGACCTGCGGCTGGCCGATCTGGCGGCGGTCGAGGTGCTGGAGGGGCCGCAAGGGACGCTTTACGGCGCAGGCTCGCTCGGTGGATTGATCCGGCTGGTACCCAACGCGCCCGATGCGACCCGTACGGGTGGATCGGTCAGCCTGGGCGGGTCGGCGACGATGCACGGAGAGCCGGGCGCCGATGCGCAGGCCGTGCTCAACCTGCCCATCGTCGCCGACCGGCTCGCGATCCGGCTGGTCGCGGATAGCGCGAGCGAAGGGGGCTATGTCGACAAGCCGCTGCTCGGCCGAACCGATGTAAACCGCACCCGGATCGCAGGCGGACGTGCGGCGGTAAAGGCCGATCTCGGCGGCGGCTGGAGCATCGAGGCGGTGGGCATCGGCCAGCGCATTCGCGGTGCCGACAGCCAATATGTCGATCGCGATGGCCCGCCGCTGACCCGATCGTCACCCGTGACCGAGGGGTTTTCCGCCGACTTCGGGCAGGCGCAACTGATCCTGTCCGGCAAAATCGGCCAGGTCCGCTTTCGCTCCAGCAGCGGCGTGACGGCGCACGACCTGATGGAGCGTTACGATGCGACCCCGCCCGGCGGCCCGGTCCAGCTCTTTGCCCAGGCCAATGCCACGCGGATGCAGGCCAACGAGACGCGTGCCTGGCGGTCGTCGCCCGACGGATCGGGCTGGCTGGCCGGGTTCAGCTATGTCCATAATCGCACCCGGCTGACCCGGTTGTTCGGCGAACCCGGCCAACTCGTGCCGCGTACCGGCGTCGTCAACACGGTCGAGGAGGCGACGCTTTACGGCGAGGCAAGCCTGCGGCTGTTGCCCGGGCTGCTGACCACCGGCGGCCTGCGCGTCACCCGATCTTTACTCGATGGCGCAGGCGAGGACCTGCCTGCCGCCCTGTCCCTCCAGGCGATGGCGCGGCTGCGTGAGGTGACGGCGCGGCGCGCGCAGACGATCCTGCTGCCATCCGCATCGGCGCTGATCGACCTGACGGCGGGCGCGCAACTCTTCCTGCGCTATCAGCAGGGGTTCCGGCCGGGCGGCTTGACGATCGAGGGGCCGCTGGTCCGCCGGTTCCGCAACGACCGGGTCGCCACGATTGAGGCGGGGCTGCGTACCGGACGGCCGGGTCGCGACCGGTTCGATGGATCGCTGACGCTCGCCCATACCGCGTGGCGCGACATCCAGGCGGACTTCATCGACGCGAGCGGCCTGCCCAGCACTGCTAATATCGGTGACGGCCAGCTCTGGACCGTCGAGGCGCTCGCCGGTTTCCGGGTCGTGGAGGGACTGCGGATCGAGGGGGCCGTGTCCTATAATGACAGCCGGATCGACGAGCCGTCGACCGCACAGGCCTTTGCCCTCATCGACGGGCAGGCAACCGATCGCGCGACGATCCTGGCACGGCTGAGCCAGATCCCGAACATCGCCCGCGTGACCGCGCGAACCGGGGCGGTGTATCGCCGCACCTTTGCCAGCGGTCGCGACCTGCGCGTCGATGGCTGGTTGCGCTATGTCGGGTCGTCACGGCTCGGCGTCGGGCCGATCCTGGGCGAGCGACAGGGCGACTATCTGGACAGCGGTCTGACCGCTAGGCTGGGGCTGGGCGCGTTCGGCGTGACGGTGGGGATCACCAACCTCGCCGATGTGCGCGGCAACCGCTTCGCCCTGGGCACGCCCTTCACCACCGGGCGCGACCAGGTCACGCCGCTCCGCCCGCGAACGCTGCGGATCGGACTGGACGCCGCCTTCTGATCAGCGGGCGCCGAACAGCGACAGGGGAATGGCGTCGGCCATCGCCTGATAGCCCGCCGCGCTGGGATGAAGATGATCGCCGGAGTCATAGGCGGGGAGCAGGCGGTCGGGCTTGGCCGGATCGCGGACCGCCCGGTCGAAATCGACTATGCCGTCGAAGATGCCCGATGTGCGTATGAAGCGGTTGATCGCCTGCCGATCGGCCTCGGTTTCCGGACCGGGGTGGTAATATTCATTGCCCTGAAAAGGCGTGATGGTGCCGACGATCAGCTTGATGCCATGCTCATGCGCGCGTTCGGCGAGTTGGCGATAGGCCAGGATGATCTGCCGCACCATCGCCTGGTGCGTGGCGGCATCGACCGGATGCTCGCGGGGCAGCACGCCCAAGTCGTTGACCCCTTCCAGCAGCACGGCATGGGTCACGCCCGGCCGCGCGATCACGTCGCGGTCGAACCGCGCCATCAGATTGGGGCCCAGCCCGTCGAGCAGGACCCGATTGCCGCCGATCCCGGCATTGACCACCGAGACACCGCGCGTCGTGGGCGAGGCGGCCAGTCGGCGCGCGAAATCGTCGGGCCAGCGGGTGTTGCTGTTATCGACGATGCCATAGCCGTCCGTGATCGAGTCGCCGATCGCGACCACGGTCCGCGTCTGCACGGCGTCGCGTACTTCGATGTCCGACAGGCTCCACCACCCGCCGATCTTCTGCGGCTCGGACAGGGACGGGCGGGCTGTGGCGTCTCCCTGGATCAGATAGGTGGTCGACCTGGCACCCGAATGACCGGTCGGTGTGGTCACGGCCTCCGGGAAATAGAGGCTGACCGCGACGTCCCCGCCCGCCGCAACGGGCAAAGCGATGGGGTCGGAATAGACCTCCGCACCCGGCGGCACGACCACCTCGCCCGATCCGTCGAAGCGCACGGGCAGCGGCGCGGCGACGTCCGGTCGTCCCGGTGTCGCCAGGCCGATGCTCGCCGCCCCGATCCAAAGCGGGGTCGTGCCGGCGACGTTCGACAGGCGCAGGCGGATGGTCCTGCCCGTGGCGGTCAGGTGCACGATCTGACGGATCGTCGCGGGTCCGGCCTTGGTCAGCTTGTCGGCATTGGCGCCGTCGATCCGCATCTGCGACGCGCCCCAGGCGGGGGTCCAGCGAAGCGGTCGCACCGGCGCGGCGGCGGTCATCGCCAAGGTCAGCGCGATCAGGCCCGTTACCCGCTGAATCTTGCCCAAGGAGGTCATCCGCATCCTCTCTCATTTGTCGATCCGCGCTTGCGGCCTGGAAGGATGGTAGCGATAACGTACGCCAAAGCCAATGGATAACACCCCTGGCGACGACCGGGATTCGGGAGAGAATGATGCGCGCTTTGTTATGGTCGGCCGCATGGACGGCGCTGTGTCCCGCTATGGCCTGGGCCGCGCCCGACTGCGCCGCTCCTGTCGCGGCGTGCGAGGGTGCGTCGAAGGGGGCGCTGGCGTTGCTCGCGCCGGGCAGGGTCGCATCGGTCGTCGTGGACCCGCACGACGAACCCGGCGTCCGCCGCGCCGCGACCGATCTGGTCGCCGACCTGCGGGCGGTCGGCGGTGGCGAGGTGCGTCTGGCCGACGATTCCGGCAGCGGTGCGACCGTGATCGCCGGAACGCTGGGCCATAGCGCGCTGGTCGATGCGCTGGTCAGGGCGGGCAAGCTGGACGTCACCGGGCTGCCCGGCCAGTGGGAAGGCTATGTCGAGCAGGTGGTCGACAATCCCGTGCCAGGCGTTGCGCGGGCGCTGGTCATCGCCGGCTCGGACCGGCGCGGCACGATCTTCGGCCTGTACGACATCAGTGCGAAGGTCGGGGTCAGTCCCTGGACCTGGTGGGCGGACGTGCCGGTGCAGCGCCACCCGACGCTCTATCTGACGGCCGGGCGCGTCGCGGATCATCCGGTGGTCAAATATCGCGGCATCTTCATCAATGACGAGGAGCCGGGTTTCGGCGGCTGGGCGCGGGCGCGTTTCGGCGGGGTCAATCACCGCGCCTATGAAAAAGTCTTCACGCTCCTCCTGCGCTCCAAGGCGAATTTCATCTGGCCCGCCATGTGGGGCAAGTCGCTGTGGGAGGACGATCCCGCCTCCGCGCCGCTGGCGCAAGACATGGGGGTGCTGCTCGGCACCTCGCACCACGAACCGATGCAGCGCGCCCAGGCCGACTGGAAGCGGGAGGGGCGTGGCCCCTGGGACTATACGAAGAACGCCCCGGCACTGCGGGCCTTCTGGCGCAAGGGGATCGAGCGGCGCGGCAAGGCCGAGGACCCGGTGACGATCGGGATGCGCGGCGACGGCGACGAGCCGATGACCGAGGGCACCGCGATCGACCTGCTCCAGGGCATCGTGCGCGACCAGCGTCGGATCATCGCCGACGTGACCGGCCGGCCGGCGGACCGGACGCCGCAGGTCTGGGCGCTCTACAAGGAAGTACAGGATTATTATGACAAGGGGATGCGCGTTCCCGACGACGTCACCCTGCTGTTCGCCGACGACAATTGGGGCAATATCCGCCGCCTGCCGCCGCCGGGACAGAAGCGGGCGGGCGGCTCGGGCGTCTATTATCATTTCGATTATGTCGGCGGCCCGCGCAACTATAAGTGGCTGGACACCAACGCGATCCCGCGTGTCTGGCAACAGATGCGCATGGCATCGGACTATGGCGCCGACCGGTTGTGGATCGTCAATGTCGGCGATCTGAAGCCGATGGAATATGCGACCAGCTTCTTCCTCGACATGGCGTGGAACCCGGCGCGGATGGATCTGGCGGCGATGCAGGCCTATCCGGCACGCTGGGCGACGCGGCAATTCGGCCCGGCGCATGGGCCCGCCATCGGCGCGCTGATCGCCCGTTACGGCCAGCTCGCCAGCCGCCGCAAACCGGAACTGCTCGACGCGACCAGCTATAATCTGAAGGCCGGCGAATGGGACCGCGTGGTCGGGCAATGGGATGCCCTGGAGGCCGAGGCCCGTCGCCTGGAAGGGGATCTGCCGCGCGATCAGCGTGACGCCTATTACGAACTGGTGCTGCACCGGGTCGAGGCGATGGCGAACCTCCACCATCTCTATCACGCGGTCGCGGTAAACCGGAGCATGGCGCAGGCGGGTCTTGATGCCGACGCGGCGCGCTGGGCGGAGAAGGCGCGCGGCTATTTCGCCCGCGATGCGGCCATTCGCCGCCGCTATGAGGTGGAGACGGCGGGCGGCAAATGGACCGAGATGATGGCCCAGACGCATATCGGCTATACCGGCTGGCAACAGCCCGACCGCGATGTGATGCCCGCCCTGGCGACGAAGGCCCAGCCGCTGCCCCTGCCGCCCCAACTGGCGCAGCGTCATCCCGCCATTGCGGCGGACGCAGGGCGGCCGGTGGATGGGCGGGGTATCCGCTGGCAGCGCGTGCCGGGCTTCACCGCAGAGGGGGCGGCGATGATCGCGACGCCGACGACCGCCCCGGCCATTACCCGGCCGGGCGGCGACAGTCCCCATATCGTCTATGACCTGACATGGGATCGGAGCGGTCCGGTGACGCTCGGCGTCGTCGCGGCGCCGGGGCTGGACGTGCGGGGCGGGGGCCATCACCGGGTCGCGATGTCGGTCGATGACGGTGCGCCGATCATGCTCGACCTGATGGCGAACGAGAATGAGGCGAGCTGGAGCCGGTCGGTCATCGAAAACCGCCGCATCGCCACGACCACGCTGCCCGGCTTGGCGTCGGGCAAGCACCGCGTGACCCTGTGGCTGGTCGACCCCGAGGTCGTGGTGGAGGGGATCATCGCTGACCCCGCCTCCTGACCCTATCCGCCGCGCAGCATCCGCATCGCCTGGGCCCGGAGCATCTTCCTGTTCTCCGGGCTGTCGGCCAGGATTCCCTGCCGGTCCTCGGCCAGATGAGCGAGGGGGGGGCCATCCGGGCGGAAGACATAATGGTCGAACCAGGCCCGCCAGCTGGCACGCTCCGCCTCGGGGCGGGCCGCGAGCGCGCTCATCGCCAGCAGCATGACGGCAAAGGGCTGGTCCGGCCCGACCGGAAACGCGTCCCACCAATAATTGACCAGGATGTTGAACGCGCCGCTCGCCTCCACCCGGTGCCACCAGAGCTTGGGCATGTAGAGCGCGTCGCCGGGGCCCAGGTCCACCGTGATCGCCCGGTCGCTTGCCTGCTCGAAACGGGGATAGCGGGGATCGCCTGGTGGGGCCTCGGCCGCGAGTGCGATGGGGCGGCCGGCCATGGTGTGGTCGATCGGCCCGACATAAAGGTCGCCGATCGCGTCGGGCGGATACAGGGTAAAACGTCGCCGCCCCGCCACCACGCAGGCGATATTGTCCATCATGTCGTAATGACAGGCGACGGTCGAGCCGTGGCCGATCCAGATCAGCGGTGAAACGCCCGGCGGCGCAAAGGGCAGGGGATTGTCCTCGGCCAGCCCCGGCAGCGCCGCCGCGATCGGCAGCGAACCGATATAGAGGGTCTCGCTGCCTGCGCCGTTCGCGATCCGCGCCACGGCGTCGCGAAGCGGCATGGCCTCGCGACGGAAATTGAAGCCCTTCAGATCGTCGGTATAGCCATATCGCCCGGCAATCGTCGGATCACCGACAAAGGCCTCTACCTGGCACCCCGCGTCGAACGCGCCCAGATAGCGGGTCAGTGCGTCGCCGCCGGTCGTGGCGGCGGCGGCGAGTGGCCAGTCGGAAACCGCGCCGCGGATGACGACCGGCCGACACGGCTCGACCACCAGCGTGCGAAAGGCCTCATGGTCGATCAGCTGCGCGCGACCGAGCTCGACCGCGACGTCGCTCACTGCGCCAGTCCGCTCAACCGGTCGTTGCGCCGCTTCGCCAGGAAGGGGATATGGCGGACGGACGCGGTCACGGCATAGATGAGCTGCAGGTCGCCGGACCGGAACAGCGCCAGCGCCGCCGCGTCGGGAAGGGCATGGAGCGCGTCGAGGCTGAGCGTGTAGAGTGCATCCAGGCGCAGGCTCTCGCCATTGTCGAACTGGAAGCTCAGGTCGATCGGCTCGACCAGCTTGTCGTTCATCAGCCGTGCGATGAACCCTTCGGTTTCCGGAAGTCCGGTATGAAGCGTGCGCAGCGCCGCCTGTACCCGCCGAAGCGCCGGGGCGGCGTCGCCATCGATGTCGAAGACGGGCGCGCCGTCGGCCTGGGTCAGCGCCGGATGGCCGGGGTCGATCGCGATATTCTCGCCCGAGACGTAAAAGGCCTGACGCTCGAGATCGGCCGGGCGATATCCCACCAGCTTGCCGTCCGTGCCGAGGCACAGATTTTCGTCCGGCACCAGGCCCATCAGCGCGCCGGGATAGAGATCGCCGGTATGAGGATTGCGGGCGAACAGGATGGGATAGTGCAGCGCGGCGGGGATAAATTCACCGGCGACGAGCTGGACGAAATGGCGGCTTGCATCGGGGGCGGCGGACACGCGCAGTCCCGCATGCCGTGCACTGTCGAGCAATTCCATGTCGGCCATGACCTTCGATCCTTTCGCATCCCATCCCCCAGGATCCGGTGTCCCTTCCAGGCATGCCGGACTGGCGAGGAGGTCAATTTTCTCTGTTTCCGCGCCCGCCGCAAGGTAGAGCGTTACCGTGTCGCGGGGCCTCTGACAAACGACTTGTTCGGGTCTCATTATAACGCTAACATGTTCGAGTCGAATGGACGGTACGGTAACGATAATGCTGGTCGCCCATAAAATATAAGACAGAAGGAGAGGGGAAGATGATGGCTCGCCCAGCTTGTGTGGCAGCATTCGTTTCGCGTCGTGCCCTGTTGGCGGGGGTTTCGCCCCTGATGGCCCTGGCGATGATCTCGCCCGCCACTGCCCAGACCCAGAGCACGACCGCCCAGCAGGCGGGGGCGCCGCAGGACCAGGCGACCACCCCCAGCGAGGCGAACAACAGTCCCTCGCCCGCCGACGATGCCAGCTCCCCCGAGATCATCGTCACCGGCCTGCGCAGCTCGCTCCAGCGCAACCTCGACATCAAGCGGACCGCGACCGGTGTGGTCGATGCGATTTCCGCCGAAGATATTGGAAAATTTCCCGATTCCAACGTCGCGGCCTCGCTGCAGCGGCTGCCCGGCGTGTCTATCCAGCGCTCAGGCGCGCGTGGCGAGCCGACCGGCATCACGGTGCGCGGCTTTGGTGGCGACTTCAACACCACGCTGTATGACGGTCGCCGCATCTCGTCCGCGACGGGCGGCCGACAGATCGACTTCAGCACCGTGGGTTCGGATTTCATAGGACAGCTGAGCGTCCTGAAGACACCCGATGTGACGCTGGCGTCCAGCTCAATCGGCGCCACCGTCGACATCCAGTTCCCCAAGCCCTTCGACCATCCGGGCTTCCGCGTTGCGACCAGCGCCTCCGGTTCGCTCCAGGATCGCGCGGGCCGTGTCGTTCCGACGCTGGGCGCATTGGTCAGCGATACCTTCGCCGATGATACGATCGGTATCCTGTCCAGCTTCATCTACACGCGGCGTGATACCGATACCAATCGCGTCTATGTGTCGGGTTGGCCGGGCGGCAATTTCGCGCCGTGCCAGCTGCAGGGCAGCACGGCCACGGTCTGCAACCCCACGTTCGATCCCACCGCCGACCCCTCCCAGGTCCGCACCATTACCGGCTGGTTCCCGCAGCAATATGGCGCCGAGCAGCAGCGGACCAAGGACGAGCGCGTCGATGGTCGCGTCGCGCTGCAATGGCATCCCAGCAACGACCTGATGGTCACGCTGGACAACAACTTCTCGCGCCAGACGATTTCGACCGACGTCTATGGCTTCGGCGTGTGGTTCAGCCAGGATGCGCTGCGCAACGTCAAGCAGGACGCCAATGGCACGGCGGTCAGCTTCACCCAGGCGGGGTCGCCGACCGACTTCACCGCCGCCAATAACAAGCAGATCCTGCAGACCAACCAAACCGGCCTGAACGTCAAATGGGACGTGACCGAGAAGCTGACCGTCGAGGCGGACGGGGCCTATTCCAAGAGCTGGCTGAACCCGGGCAATACCATCGGCAGCAGCAACGGCGATATCGGCTATGGCGGCGCGCTGGGCACGAATCTGGGCTTTAACGTCAACGCCGATAGCAACAAGGCCTTCCCGACGATCAGCAATTTCGGCCCCGCCGGTAATGGCGCGGCCTGGGCCGATCCGTCGGTGATCGGCTCGCACGTCACGGTGCTTCAGACCCAGAAGAATACCGACGAGTTGAAGCAGTTCCGCGGCGTCGTCACCTGGAAGGCCGCCGACGACATCACCCTGAAGGCCGGCGGTCAGTATACCGACGATACCTTCAACCTGCTCAACCGCAGCACCTTCACCAACAATTTCTGGCAGGCCTATGCCGGTTATGGTGGATCCTCGGGGCAGGGGTCGGGTATCTCGCCGCTGCCGTCGAGCCTGTATCAGGGGTCGATCAGCCTCAACAACTTCATCTCCGGTTTTTCGGGCAACCTGCCGCCCTCGGTCCTGATCTACAGCCCGGCGGCCTATCAGGCCTATCTGAGCAGCCTGGGCAATCCATATGCCCAGAACGTTCCCGGCTTCAATTATCCGTCTGCGACCGACACGACCAATGGCCTGCGGGGCTTCCGCGGGCAGTTCAACGAGGCGGTCGATCCCGGCAGCATCCTGTCGGTCAACGAAAAGACCCTGTCACTGTTCTTCAGCGGGGCGATGGAAGGCCGGATCGGTAATATGCCGCTGCACGCCGCCTTTGGCGTACGGACGGAAAATACGCGCCTGTTGTCGATCGGTCAGGGACGTGCACCGATCGGGATCACGACGAGCCAAGCGGATAAGACGCTGCTCTCGATCGCCTTTACGGGTACCCAGCCGATTTCGAACCGCAGCAGCTATACCTATGTGTTGCCTTCGGTCGACCTGCGGCTGGAGGTGACCGACAAGCTTCAGCTGCGCTTCGATGCGTCGCGCACCCTGACCCGGCCGGGCCTGAATCTCCTCAATCCCGTCGTCAGCATCGGCAACGGCCAGCGCGTCGGTGCGCTGTCGGGCAGCGGCGGCAATCCGAACCTCAAGCCCTATCTCGCCAGCAATTTCGACGTGGCGGCCGAGTGGTATTACCAGCGCAACTCGTACCTGGCGGTCGACCTGTTCCTGAAGAATGTCAGCAACTTCATCGTTGGCGGCGTGACCAACCAGACGATCAACGGCGTGATCGACCCGACCACCGGCCGTCCCGCGGTGTTCGCGGTCACCGCGCAGGTCAACGGCCCCGACGCGACGGTGCGCGGTATCGAACTTGCCTGGCAGCAGGTGTTCGGCGACAGCGGCTTCGGTTTCCAGGCGAATGCCACCTTCGTCGATACCAACAAGCCCTATAACCCGAAGATCGTCGGGCAGAGCGGCTTTGCGGTGACGGGTCTGGCGAACTCGGCCAATTTTGTCGGCTTCTATGACAAGAACGGCTTTCAGTTCCGGACCGCGCTCAACTGGCGCGACGAATATCTGTCGGGCTTTGGCCAGAACCAGAATACCGGCTCTTACGGCGCCGAACCGACCTTCGTGAACCAGAGCTTCCAGGTCGACCTGACCAGCAGCTATGACGTCACGAAGAACTTCTCGATCTTCGCCGAGGCGTTGAACATCAACAAGAACAAGCAGAGCACGCATGGCCGGTTCAAGAACCAGCTGCTCGACGTGTTCGATTATGGGCGCCGCTTCACCCTCGGCGCGCGCTATCGCTTCTGACGGTGGCATGGGGCGGGGATGTCCGGCTTCGGCTTGACATCCCCGTCGCTTATCGGACCTTCTCGATCCCATGGTTCAGCCCGTTCAGCATATCGTGATCGTCGGCGGTGGCACGGCCGGTTGGCTGACCGCCGGCGTGATCGCTGCCCGGCATCAGGGGCGGCGGCCGCACGGCTTCACCGTGACCCTGGTCGAATCCCCCAACGTGCCGATCATCGGGGTGGGCGAGGGGACGTGGCCGACGCTGCGTACCACACTGCGCAAGATGGGTGTGTCGGAAACCGTCTTTTTCCGGGAATGCGACGCCTCGTTCAAACAGGGGGCGCGGTTCAACCGGTGGACGACGGGCGCCGACGACGACGGCTATTATCATCCGCTGATGCTGCCGCAGAACTTCGGGCAGGTGAACCTGGCGCCGCACTGGTTGACGGGCGAAGGGGAGATCAGCTTTTGCGACGCGGTGACGCCACAGGGGCGGATTTGTGATGCGGGGCTGGCGCCCAAGACGATCGCGACGCCGGAATATGAGGCGATCGCCAATTACGCCTATCATCTGGACGCGGGGAAATTCGCCGATTTCCTGCGCCGCCATTGCTGCGAGCAACTGGGCGTGCGCCATGTCCTTGCCGATGTCGAAGAGGTGTTGCTGGCCGAGAATGGCGATATTCGCGCGGTGCGCACGGCCCAGGCGGGCGAAGTGACGGGCGACCTGTTCGTCGATTGCACCGGCTTTCGATCGCTTCTGCTGGGCGAGGCGATGGGGGTGCCGTTCAAGCCGCTGAATGACGTGCTGTTCTGCGACACCGCGCTCGCGATCCAGGTCCCTTACGGCGACCCCGAGGCGCCGATCTCCTCCCATACCATCTCGACCGCGCAGTCTTCGGGATGGATATGGGACATCGGCCTGCCGACGCGGCGCGGCGTCGGCCATGTGTTTTCCAGCAGCCATATCGACCGCGACGCGGCCGAACGGGAACTGCGCGCCTATCTGGGCGAGGCAGGGCGTGACCTGAGCGTGCGCGAGTTGAAGATCCGCGCCGGGCATCGCGCGCGCTTCTGGGAGCGCAATTGCGTCGGCGTCGGGCTGGCGGCCGGGTTTCTCGAACCGCTGGAGGCCTCGGCGATCGTGCTGATCGAGCTGTCAGCCAAGCTGATCGCCGAGCAGATGCCCGCCTGTCGCGAGGTGATGGACACCGTTGCCAAGCGGTTCAACGCGACGACGCTGTACCGCTGGGGGCGGATCGTCGATTTCCTGAAGCTGCACTATGCGCTGACCCAGCGGACCGACAGCGATTTCTGGCGCGACAATTGTCGGCCCGAGTCGATGCCCGACCGCCTGCAGGAGCTGATGGAGCTGTGGCGGTATCAGGCGCCATGGATGCATGACGAGTTCGACCGGGTGGAAGAGGTCTTCCCCTCGGCCAGTTACCAGTATGTCCTCTACGGCATGGGCCAGCGGACCGAGATCGCGCCCGGCAGCCTGATCGCGGAGACGATCGTCGCGGAGCGGGCGCGGCGGGAGAATGACGTGCAGACCGGGCGTTTGCTCCAGGGCCTGCCGCGCCACCGCGACCTGATCCGCAAGATCGTCGAGCGCGGGTTGCCGACGATTTAGCGGGTTGCGTGGCCTTCGACTTCGCTCAGGCTGAACGGATGGCTGGATGTGTGGCCTTCAACCCCCGCTCCGTTCAGCCTGAGCGAAGTCGAAGGCCACGGGAAACCGTATCAGCGCCCTGACAGCGTAAACCGATCCACGTCCATCCACCCGCCATTCGCCCCCGGATTGTAGCAGAACAGCGCATATTGCTGCCCCTGAAACGTGCCGGTCCGCCAGTCGAACGCCAAGGGGAAGTCGCCGCCCAATGTCCGCCAGTCGCGCCCGTCGGGGCTGTAGGCGACGCTCGCCCGGTCGGTCTTGAAGTCCATCGTGGTCCGCAGGAGCAAGCGATCGCCCGCGACCGGCTGCGCATCGACGCGAACATCCGTCTTTTGCGAAGAAGCCAGATCCTCGATCACGCGCATGGTCAGCGTCAGTCGCCCGTCGCTGCCCCGGCCGACCGCGATATGGCCGCTATATTTGCCGAACGTGCCGAAGCCACACTGGTCGCCCGCGACGATATGCGAGGCGTCGATCGCGACCACGCCCTGGCTGAACGGTCCTTGCCCCTTTTGCAGCAGCGTGTTGCGGGCGGTCCAGAGCGCCGGGGCCGGGGTGGCGCGCAGCCGCAGATAGCCCGGCCGCTGGGTCAGCGACCAATGGTCGGGCAGGGGATTGTGGTTCCACTGCCATTGCAGGCCGAGCTTAGCTCCAGCGAAATCGTCCGAAGCGGGAAGCAGGCTGACCGGCTGACCCTGGATGGGCTTGGTCGCGGTCGCGGGGACGCGGCCCGGCGCTTGCGGCGTGCCCCAGACCGGCCAGCCGTCCTGCCAGAAAATGGGGCTGATATTGGTCATCCGGCCGATCGCGCCCGCATCGGTCATGACGAAGCCATAGTCGGTGCCGTCGGGCAGATCGACGATCGCACCCTGATGGCCGCCGGTCTTGTCGTCGATCTGGTCGCGGGTTTCCCATGGCCCGAACAGGCTCTTGGCGCGCGAGACGGTCATGCCCAACCGCCGGGGGATGGCGTTGAAGAGGTAGTAATAGCCGCCGCGCTTGACGAGCTTCGACCCCTCCGCACCCTTGTTGAAATAGACGATGCGCTTGGCCGTCACGGTGCGCAGGTCGCGGTCCAGGCTGAGCAGCGTGTTGGTGCCATCCGACCCGACCGAGGTCATGATATAGGCGCTGCCATCGGTGTCGAAGAACAGGCCGGGGTCGAAGGCGGCCTCGCTGATCCGGTTCATCGCCCAGGGGCCGCGAATATCGCGTGAACGATAGATGCGCGTCTTCTCGCCCACCGGCGTCACCGCGATGTAGAAGACCCCGTCGCGATAGCGCAGGCTGGGCGCAAAAATGCCCTTCCGATACGCGCCGCCATTCTTCAGGTCATATTCGGGCAGGCCGTTGAGATGGTCGATGACATGGCCGACGAAACGCCAGTTCACGAGGTCGCGCGACGTCATGATGGTCAGGCCCGGCACGTTCGCGAAGGTCGTGGTGATGAAATAGAAATCGCGCCCGACCCGAATGATGTCGGGATCGGGATAATCGGCATAAAGTGGCGGATTGGCATAGCTGCCGTCCCCCCGATCCGACTGCCACGCCTGGGCTCCGGCAAGGGCGGGCACGGCGGCGAGCAAGGCGAGCGGAAGCCACTTCATTGCGGCGTGTACGCATAAGGGCCGATGACCGTCCCGACAAAGCCGCCCGCCCTGGCGGTGCTCAGGAACCGGACGTCGAGGTCATTCTTCAACGCCATGGTCCTGCCGCCAACATTATAGTCGAAGGCCATGGTGCCGCCCTTCGCGTGAAGTGACAGCGTGACCGGCCCCTTGTCATCCAGCGGTGCCGAGGCGACGAGCGTCTCCGGTGCCGCCTCGTCGCGCGTGTTCTTGCCCTGGCGGGTGTAGAGCGCGATCCGCGGCTGGCCGTCGATGCGGGTCACGCCGAAGAACAGATAGGCATAATCGTTCTGCATCGCGACCAGCCCGGCGCGTGCGCCGTCCCTGGCGGGCGAGAAGTCGACAATGGTCGAGACGTCCGCGACGGCATGTTGCTGCCGCCGTCCGACAAAGCCCGGAACACCCTGCCGATCGCCCAGCGCCGCGCCGACGTTCAGGCGCAGCGTCCCGTTGGCGACTGTGTAGAAGGGGGCCTTCGGCGGGCGCACGCCGATCCACTGCATGGCAAGCCGGTCGCCGTCGAACTCGTCAGTATAGCCGAAATCGCCGCTGGTGGGCAGCTTGGGCGGCGGGCTGGCGGGCTGGCGTGGTTTGGTGACGGTCCAGGGCACGGTCTTGCCGCGATCGAGGATGATCGGCCAGCCATCCTTCCACGTCACCGGCAACAGGAAGGTCTCGCGCCCGATATTATAATAATCCTCCGCATAGGGCCGCGTCGCCAGGAAGGTGGCCCACCAGTCGCCATTTTGCGTCTGGACCAGCTCGGCATGGCCCGCCGCGCTGATCGGATGCGGGCGCTTCGGATCGAGATCGCGCTGCGTCAGGATCGGGTTGTTCGCATAGGGCACATAGGGGCCGCGCAGTTCCTTCGACCGCAGCACGACCTGCGAGTGATTGACGCTCGTCCCGCCCTCGGCGGCGGTCAGATAATAATAGCCGTCCTTCTTGAAGATATGCGGCCCCTCGATCCAGACGGGCTTCTTGGACAGGTCGACGCCGCCATTGACCAGTTGGGTACTCTCGCCGACCATCTTGCCCGCGCGCCAGTCATATTCCTGGATCCAGATGGCGCGGTGGCCGTCATAGCGGGGCGGCTCGGCGGGGGCGCGGTTGTTGACGATATAGGCGCGGTCGCCCTCCCAATAGAGGGACGGGTCGATCCCCTCGAAGGGCAGCCAGATCGGGTCGGACCAGGGGCCGGCCGGGTCCTTGGCGGTGATGACGAAATTGCCCCGGCACTGGACGCAGGTGTTGACGATGTAGAAAATGCCGCCGTGATAGCTGATGTCGGGCGCGAACACCGCCTCCGACACCGCGCGGCCCGTCATGTCGAGCTGGCCCGGCCGGTCGATCGCATTGCCGATCTGGGTCCAGTGGACGAGGTCGGTCGAATGGAAGATCGGCAGGCCGGGGAAATGCGCGAAGGACGAGTTGACGAGATAATAGTCCTTGCGGACCCGCGTCACCGACGGATCGGGATAATAGCCCGAAATGATAGGGTTCAGATATTCGCCCGCCTTCGGCTTTACCTGCTCGATCGAGTGGCCCTGATAGGTGAACCGCTCGAAAATCGCGGTCTGCGCGGACCCCGCGCTTGCCAGGCCGAGCGAAAGGGCGAGCGCGGCGAGCGTGGCGCGGATCATGCGATACCCTTTCGGACGGGCGCGGCGCGAAGCGCATCGGCGATGGCGGCGCGCATCGGCTTGGGGCGAAGCGCCTCGTCATAGGGCAGGGGACGCTGGGGCAGGCCATCGGCGCGCGGTGCGAAACCGTTGAGCCAGCTATGCTTGTCCCACAGCCCCCAGCACAGCAACTGGTCGAGTTGCGGATAGGACAGCATCATGTCGAGATAGCTTTTGGCGACCGCCGCCACCTGGGCATCGCGCTGGGCGATGTCCCTGGGCATTTCGCGGTCGTTGATGTCGAACTCGGTGATCAGCAGGCGATAACCCATGGCGGTGACGTCATCGAGGAAGCGCTTCCACGCCGCATGCTGGACCCCGGAATGGCTGCCGTCATTGCCGAGATGGCTCTGGATGCCGAGCGCGTCGACAGGCACATTCTCCTTGCGGAACCGCTCCAGCAGGCGGAGCACGCCTGCGCGGTGGGTTTCGTTGCCCACCTCCCAGGACATATAATCATTATAGACTCGCTGGGCGTGCGGCGCATGTTCGCGCGCCGTCTCATAGGCGATCTTGAACACGTCGAAGCCGAGCGCCTGATCGAACACCGTGCCCCGGACCTGGCCGGTCTTGGGGTCGATCGTTTCGTTGACCACGTCCCAGCTATAGATCCGGTCGCCGAAATGCCCGGTCACGGCCGTGATATAGCTGCGCAGCCATTTTTCGGCGCCGGTCTTCGTCACCATGTCGGCCAGCGCGGGCGAGATATATTTGCCGTAGTTCCACAGCAGCGTATGGCCGCGCAGCTTCATCGCATTGTCGCGCGCAAACCCCGCGATCCGGTCGGCCGGACCGAAGTTCAGCCGGGCCGGATCATCGCCCAGCACATAGACCTTCATCTCGTTTTCCGGGACCAGCACGCCGCATTCGCGCGCGACGATCGCGCCGTAACCCGGATCGTTGATCGGCGATCCCCGGCCCGCATTGATGGCGGTGCCGAACACTATGCCCTTGGCGGCCGCGAGATCGCGCAGGGAAGCACCATCCTCCGCCGCCCATGCCATGCGAGGGAGCGCTCCCATCGCCAGGCCACCTGCGATACCGGCCAGCTGCTGACGACGGGTCAGCACCGGCCCTTGCCAATTGGGTTTCATCACCCTCTCCCTTATCCTTTACGCGGACAGTCGCATGGTCGCCGCCAAACGGCAAGGCCATGAGAGTGCACGCCAAATCTCGTCAGTCGGTCAGCCGTGCATCGCCCCACACGACCGGCAGGGCGGCACCGGGAGCGCTATCTGCGCGCGCGATCAACTCGATGATCTTACGGCCGCGCACATCGGCCTCGATCGTCGTCGGGGCCGCGTTGAGCGCGACGGGGGCGGAGCGGGCCAGCAACCGGCCATCGCCATAGACCTCGAAGACAACCCGCCGCCCCCGCGCGGTGGCGGAATCGTCGATCCCGACCGTGGCGGCGAAGTGCGACTGGCCCGGATTGCGGACCTCCAGTCGCGAATTGGCCAGAACCCCGATGCCGGTATCGTAGACTTTGCCCATCAGCCGGAGCGGCCGCCCGAACGGCGTGCGATCGGCCTGCGCACCACCCCATCCGCCATATTGCGGGAAGTCGCCCGGCCCATGGCTGCTGCCCCAGGGACTGAGTTCGTGATGGATGGTGGGATCGCCCTCGGGAATGGCCACGCCGTCCTCGGCCGGGTTCACGTCGCTGGGCACTTCCGACAGATAATGGCCGTTCGCCAGGCGGTGCTCGCCCGTCACGCGGTAAATCAGCGTTTGATGCGGCGCGAGGGTCAGCTTGGTCTCGCCCGAGAACCGGCTTTTCGCTCCCGTCCAGAGGTCGGTCATGGCGATCTCGCCACGCAGTTTCAGATGGTCTGCGGTCAGGACCGGCTGCACTAGCGCGGCGGTGCGGTTCAGGATTGCCACCGCCTTGTCGCCATTGGCCAGGCTCTTCACGAAGATCTGGACATCGTCGGACAGATAGGCGGGCACCGCCTGGTTGCCGCCCGCATCCTGGTTGAGCGCGATGATCGCGCGATTGCCCAGGAGCGCGATCTGCTCGGCATTGGCCTTGCGCAGGTCGAAGCCGATCAGCAGCGGTGCGTTCATCATCGCCCACATCGCGAAGTGCGAGCGCGCCTCGGTCATATGGTCCGCATCGAAATCGCCCGAGCCGACGAACAGCATGTCGGGATCGTTCCAGCCATGCGGATGGGCATAGAGCGCGCGCGTCGCGCTGGTATCGAGATTGGTCAGCATCCGCGACCAATGGGCGGTGATGTCGTCACTGGTCCGCGACACATTGCCGATCTGCTTGCCCCAGCTGCGCACATCGGCCGAACCCCAGAGGCACAGCGAGAAGAGATAGTCGCCGTCCGGATTCTCCCGGCGAAGGGCTGTCGCGGCCTGTTCGTACAGCGAACGGACCGCCGGAATGTCGGTGCGCGCCAGCGAATTCATGTCGATCAGCGGCGCCAGCGCGCTATAATCGCCGTTCCGGACATGCTCGCTGTCCTTGCCGAGCCCCCGGATACCGCAGCCATCGACCTTGATGTAGTCAAAGCCCCATTCGCGGAAATAGAGGGCGATATCCTGGTCGATATGGCCGTACAGTCCGACCTCGCGCTCGGCGACCGTGCCTTCGGGCTGGTTGGCGAAATTGGGGTATAGACCTGGCCGCAGCTATTGCGTCCGATATCGGAGTAGATCCCCGCCTTGAAGCCCATGGCGTGCAGCCGGTCGGTCAGTGGGCGAAAGCTGGTCTGCTGGTTCGGCCCCGCCTTGGCGGAGGGAAATTTGTCGGCGCGGATGACCATGCGGCCATCGGGCTGGCGACGGCGCAGCCACCAGCCATCGTCGATATTGATATAGCGATAGCCCGCATCGCGAAGGCCTTTGTCGAGGATCAGCCGGGCCGAGGCCATGACCTTTTCCTCGTCAACATCGCTGTTGAACGCGTTCCAGCTGTTCCAGCCCATCGGCGGCAGCGCGGCCTGTCCATCCTGATTGGCGCTCCACCGGCCCGTCGGGGCCAGCGGATCGACCGTGTCGGCGGCCAGAGCGGGTACGGACGTCATCCATGTCAGGGCAACGGCGCTGACCAACATCCTGCCGACGATGCGCGGCATGGCAAACTCCCCTTTATCGTGTTTGCGCTATCTTGTCGGACTAAAATCGCCCTGTCCACCGTTGAAAAGATACGCGAATTTCCGGTCAAACCCGTCGTCAACGTTGCCGATACCGTTATCAAAAATAGCGTTATGCGGGAGTGAGATGGCATGAAGGCATGGTCGAGCTCGACCTGTCCGCCGACCAGCAGGCGCTGCTCGAACAGGCCAAGGCGACGGGCCGCCCGCCGATCGTCGTGCCGATGAACGGCAGCCCGGTGAACCTGTCCTGGGCGAAAGCCAATGCCGATGCGGGTATCCCGGGCAAGCGGGCGGGCTGGCGGCGACCGCGCTCGGTCAGGCCTGACGGCCTGGCATGTAACGGCGTTACTTCGTCACCAGCGACCGGCCGAAAAAGGGCAGCACCTGCTCTTGAAAACGCACGCCGATCCGGTTGACATGATCGCCGTCATAGATCTGGAAGCTGTGCGCGATGCCATAACGGTCGAGCGTGTCGTGCAGCGCCTGGGCATCCGCCTTCAGCCCGTCCTGCGATCCGACGTCCAGCGCGATCGCGCGATATCGGCGCAAGGGGCCGACATATTGATCGACAAAGGCTAGCGGCGTGTTGGCGATCCACTTGGCCATGACGTCGTCGCGCACCTTGCCGTCCTTGATCGGCAGGTCGAGATAGAGCGGCGGGTTCTTCGGATCGGGCGACCAGGCGGCGGAGGCGGCGAGCATCGCGCGCTGGCCCCAGTTGAGCTTGGCGGATTCGGCAGGTGAGGACAGGCTGGTCAGCAGCTTTTCGTCGGTGCCCTCGGGCCGTGCCATCATGCGCGGCGACAGGCAGCAGGGGCTCATCATATAGATGGCGCCGTACATGTCGGCATGTTTCATCCCGATGCGCGCGGTGCCGTAGCCGCCCATCGAATGGCCCGCCAGCCCCCTGCTCTCGCGCCGGGGAATGGTGCGATAGCGTGCGTCGATCGCGGCGATCAGGTCATGACTGATGAACCGCTCGAAATCGCCGACCGTCTGCGACGAGGAATACATCGACCCGTTATGCATGGTCCGGCTGTCGGGAAAGACGAGGATCATCGGCGGCACGCCCCGTGCAAAGGCGCCCTCGACCGAGGCGGGTACATGGATTTCCTTCGTCCACTGGTCCGCGCCGATCGAATAGCCGTGCAGCGCATAGACGACCGGATAGCGACGTGTCCGGTCCTTCGCATAATCGGGGGGCAGGACGACGATGACGTCGCGATCCGCGCTATTGCCCTCCAAATTGCCTTCGATCGCGGCGGAATGGACCTTGATCCGTTCCACCGTCACCGCCTTGGCGCCCGGCACGACGGCGGGCGACTGGGTCGCCATTTGCGCTGGAGCCGCCGCCAGAGGCAGGGCGGCCAAACCGGCGGCCAGCAGCCAGTGGGCGTGGGAGAAGCGAAGCGCCATGCGGGTCATCCTCTGTCCTGGAAATACTGCCGACATGCGCGTGCCGGTCTGTCGTCATGAATATCGTTACCAACTATGGGGGCGGGGTGTTGTCAAGCTTGGCTCCCTTGGCCTTCGACTTCGCTCAGGCTGAACGGCTTTTGGATGTCCAGAGCGTTATCCACTCGCTCCGTTCAGCCTGAGCGAAGTGGAAGGCCACGCTCCACCCGCTTCCAGAAAACGACGAACCGACCTTGCATCTCTTCGACTGATAGCGCTATCGTGCAGCCAAAGCTCCAAAGATGGAGCGCATGGGAGAGGTAAGCGATGAAGCGCTTGATGATGGCCAGCGTGGTTGTGCTGGGTCTTGGCACGGCGGCCTGTGGATCTTCGAATACGGTAGGCAACGGCGCGCAGGAAAACACCGCGACCACGTCGAACGATGCCAATCCGACCGCGCCGGATGGCCGCCATTATCTGTCGCAGCCGCTGGTGAAGGACATTTTCACCGCCGATCCCTCCGCCCATGTCTGGGGCGACGGCAAGCTGTACGTGTATCCCAGCCACGACATCCCGACCGAGACCAAGGACGACGACCTGGGCAACCAGTACGCGATGCGCGACTATCGGGTGCTGCGCATGGACGAGCCGGGTGGGCCGGTCACGGTCGGCCCCGTCGCGCTCGACGTGAGGGACGTGCCCTGGGCTTCGCAGCAAATGTGGGCGCCGGACGCCGCCTATAAGGACGGCACCTATTATCTCTATTTCCCGGCGCGCGATAAGACCAAGGACAAGAACGGCCTTGGCGCCTTCCGTATCGGCGTCGCCACCTCGAAGAACCCGATGGGCCCGTTCAAGGCCGATCCCGAGGCGATCCCCGGCAGCTTCTCGATGGACCCCGCCGTGTTCCAGGACGCCGATGGCAAGGCGTACATGTATTTCGGCGGCATCTGGGGTGGCCAGCTTCAGCGCTGGAAGGACGGCAAATATGATCCGAACGGCAGTGACACCGACCTGAAGCAGGACGACCAGCCCGCCATCTCGGGCAAGATCGCCCGTATGAACCCCGACATGAAGACCTTCGCCGAAACCCCGCGCGACGTCGTGATCCTCGACGAACAGGGCAAGCCGGTGCTGGGCGGCGATCATGACAAGCGCTTCTTCGAGGCGTCCTGGGTCTTCAAGCGTGACGGCAAATATTATTACACCTATTCGACCGGCGACACGCATTTCCTGAACTATGCGATCGGGACCAGCCCCTACGGTCCCTTCACCTATAAGGGCCATATCCTGAGCCCGGTGCAGGGCTGGACCACCCATCATTCGATCGTCGAGTGGAAGGGCAAGTGGTGGCTGTTCTACGCCGACACGCAATTGTCGGGCAAGAACCACCTGCGCAACGTCAAGATGACCGAGCTGAAGTTCAATCCGGACGGGACGATCCCGACCATCGACCCGTTCGTGAAGTAAGGGCGGCGGATGTTTCTGGGCATCGACATCGGCACTTCGGGCGTGAAGGCCGTGGTGCTGGACGAACATGGCGCGGTCGTGGGGCAGGGGACGGCGGCACTGACCGTGCAGCGGCCCCAACCGCTCTGGTCCGAACAGGACCCGGAGGCGTGGTGGCAGGCGACGACGGCGGCGGTCCGCGCGATCGACCCGGCGGTCCGCCGGGCGGTTCGCGGCATCGGTCTGGCGGGGCAAATGCACGGCGCCACGCTGCTGGGCGCCGAGGATCAGGTGCTGCGCCCCGGCATATTATGGAATGACGGGCGCAGCCATGCCGAATGCGCGGAGCTGGAAACCAAGGCCCCCGCGCTTCACCGCATCGCGGGCAACCTTGCCATGCCGGGCTTCACCGCGCCCAAGCTGATGTGGGTCGCGCGGCACGAGCCGGAAACGTTCGCCGCCATCCGCACCGTCCTGCTGCCCAAGGACTATGTCCGGTTGCGGATGACGGGCGAGAAGGCGTCCGACGTGTCGGATGCGGCGGGCACCTTGTGGCTCGACGTGGCGGCGCGCGAATGGAGCGACGAGATCCTCGCCGCCACCGGCCTGACCCGCGACCAGATGCCGCAGGCGGTCGAGGGCACGGCGCAGACGGGCAAGCTGCGCGCCGAGGTGGCCGAAGCCTGGGGTATCGACCAGGTGCCGGTTGCGGGCGGTGGCGGTGACAATGCCGCCGGGGCGGCGGGCGTCGGTGTCGTCAAGGACGGCGATGCGCTGTTGTCGCTGGGCACGTCCGGCGTGATCTTCGCGGCCACGAAGGAATTCCGCCCCAATCCGGCGGGGGCGGTCCATGCCTTCTGCCACTGTCTACCCGATGTCTGGCATCAGATGTCGGTGCATCTGTCGGCGGCGGCGTGCATCGACTGGGTCGCGAGGCTGACCGGCACGCCCGGTGCGGCGGAGCTCTTCGCCCGTGCCGAAAGCGTCGGACCTGCCAGCGGCCCCGAAATCTTCCTGCCCTATCTGTCCGGCGAACGGACGCCGCACAATGATGCCGAGGTGCGGGGTGCGTTCCTTGGCCTCGACCATGACACCACGCCTGAGCGCTTGGCGCAGGCGGTGCTGGAGGGCGTGGCGTTCGCACTCGCCGATGGCCTGTCCGTGCTGCGCGACGCCGGGACCGAGCTGTCCCAGCTTTCCGTCATCGGCGGCGGCGCGCGGTCTTCCTATTGGGGCCAGACGCTGGCCGCCGCGCTGAACGTCGAGCTCGTCTATCTGCAGGGTGGTGAGGTCGGCCCGGCGCTGGGCGCTGCCCGGCTGGCCCAACTGGCCGTCGATGGGGGCTCGCCGGAGGAGGTCTGCGCACCTCCGCCCGTCAGTCACACCATCGCCCCCGACGCCGCGCTCGCCGAGCGTTTCGCCCCCAAGATCGCGCGCTTCCGCGAAAGCTATTCCCGCATCACTCCGAGGAATTCCTAACATGGCTACCGACTTTTTCGCCGACATCCCGACGATCCGCTATGAAGGCCCGGACAGCGACAATGAGCTCGCCTACCGCTTCTACGACAAGAACCGCGTCGTCTTGGGCAAGACGATGGAGGAGCATCTGCGCTTCGCCGCCTGCTTCTGGCACACCTTCTGCTGGCCGGGTTCGGACGTGTTCGGCGGCGGCACCTTCAACCGTCCCTGGCATGCCGGCGCGAACGACAGCGCGGCCGCCGCACAGAAGCGCGAAGTGGCGTTCGACTTCTTCTCGAAGCTGGACGTGCCCTATTACTGCTTCCACGATGTCGATGTGATGGCCGATGCGCAGGGCGTGGCCGAGCATCGCCGTCACTTTGCCGAGGCGGTCGATCACCTCGAAAAGCTCCAGGCTTCGTCGGGTCGCAAGCTCCTTTGGGGCACCGCCAACCTGTTCAGCCATCCGCGCTTCGCCGCCGGCGGCGCGACCAACCCCGACCCCGAAGTCTATGCCTTCGGCGCGATGCAGGTCCGCGATGCGCTGGAGGCCACGCATCGTCTGGGCGGCGCCAACTATGTGCTGTGGGGCGGTCGTGAGGGTTACGAGACGCTGCTCAACACCAATATGAAGCGCGAACTGGACAATCTGGGCCGTTTCCTGAGCCTGGTGGTCGAGCACAAGCACAAGATCGGCTTCACCGGCACCATCCTGATCGAGCCGAAGCCGCACGAGCCGACCAAGCACCAGTACGACTTCGACACGGCGACCGTGTACGGCTTCCTGAAGGCCTACGGCCTGGAAAACGAAGTGAAGGTCAATATCGAAGCGAACCACGCCACGCTGGCGGGGCACACCTTCGAGCATGAGATCGCGACCGCTGGCGCGCTCGGAATCTTCGGGTCGATCGACGCCAATCGTGGCGACCATCAGAATGGCTGGGATACCGACCAATTCCCCAACTCGGTCGAGGAACTGACGCTGGCGATGGTGGAGATCATCCGGGCGGGCGGCTTTACCACCGGCGGCTTCAACTTCGATGCGAAGGTCCGTCGCCAGTCAATGGACGCGGTCGATCTGTTCCACGGTCATATCGGCGGGATCGACGTGGTGGCCAAGGGCCTGCTCAATGCCGCCGCGCTGATCGAGGACGGCCGCCTCGATGCGATCAAGACCGAGCGTTATGCCGGTTGGGACGGTGCGTTCGGCCAGCAGGTCGGTAGCCTGGACCTGGCCGGGATCGCCGATCTGGCGGAGCAGAAGGGCATCGACCCCAAGCCGCGTTCGGGCCGTCAGGAGCGGATCGAGAATATCGTCAACCGCTTCGTTCATTCGGGCAAGTAAGGCGGGGCTGGCCGGATTTTCCGGCCCGCTGCCCTTATAAAAAGGGGCGCATCCGGCCGTTCGGATGCGCCCCTTTTTTTTGTTTGCCGGGTGGCGTGGCCTTCGACTTCGCTCAGGCTGAACGGAGTCAGGGAATATGCCCCATCCCAACCCCCGTTCAGCCTGAGCGAAGTCGAAGGCCAAGGGATTCCCGCCGCCCCATACGAACGGCGGGACCCTCCCGATCAAGCCACCCCGTTCGCCGCCATATCCCGAAGCGCATCATGGAAGCGTCCGATCGCGGCGGTGTTGAACCCGGCGATGTTGATCCGTCCCGACCCAGCCATATAGACGCCATGCCGATCGCGCAGCCATTCGACCTGTGCCGGGGACAAAGGCAGGGTGGCGAACATGCCCTTGCCATGCGCCACGGCGCCCAGGTCGATCGTACCGATCCTGCCACCTGCCGCCAGGGCCGCGCGAAGGCTTTCGAGCCGCTGGCGCATCGTCTCCAGCTCGTCGCGCCACTCGGCGGTCAGGCCCTCGTCCTCCAGGATGATGCGGACGATGGCCGCGCCATGGTCCGGCGGCATCGACCAGTTGGCCCGCGCCAGCGAGAGCAGGTTGGAAAAGACCACCGCGCCGGTGTCGCGGTCGGGTGACAGGGCGAACAGCGCGCCGGTCCGTTCGCGATAGAGCCCGAAATTCTTGTCGCAGGAATAGGCGAGCAGCGCCTCGGGCACCGCCGCCAGGATAGTGCGTGCGCCGTCCGCATCGCGGTCGAACCCGTAACCCAACCCCTGATAGGCCAGGTCGACCACCGGCAGAAGGCCGCTCGACGCCACCGCCTGTGCGATCGCGGTCCAGCCCGCCGCATCCGGGTCGATCCCGATCGGATTGTGGCAGCATCCGTGAAGCAGCACGGCCTCGCCCGGCTGGGCCTCACCCAACCCCTTCAGAAATCCATCCAGGTCGAAGGTCTGGCTGTTCAGGTCGAAACAGGGGATCATCGCCGGTTCGACGCCCGCCTGTCGGAACAGGGGCGCGTGATTGGCCCAGCTGGGGCTCCCGATCCAGATCTTCGACACGCCCGCCCTTGCGAGTACCTCCGCCGCCAGGCGAAGCGCGCCGGTGCCGCCGGGGGTCTGAAGGCCGACGACCCGGTCCGCCGCCACCGTGTCGCCGATGACGAGCGTGGCGAGCGCGCGGACAAAGCCGATATCGCCCTCCGGCCCCAGATAGGATTTGCTCGACTGATCGGCCAGCAACCGCGCCTCGGCCGCCTTCACCGCGGTCATGACGGGCGTGCGGCCGTCTTCGTCACGGAAAACGCCGACGCCCAGGTCGATCTTGTCGGGGCGAGGATCGGCGGCATGCTGGCCGATGATTCGCAGCAAGGGATCGTCGGGTTGGCGGGTCAGGGTCGCGAAACGCATCGAAAAAGCCTTTTGGACAGAAACGCGCGCACCATAGGGTTTCATTTGTGAAAGGGAATGTCCCATGCCCTTTTTCCCGACCGTCTCGAGGGCGCTGGGGCTGGTCGCCGATGACACGGGTCCAATGGCCCGCAGCCGTGTCGTATGACGGACCCGATTGCGAGCATTTCACCCCCATTGATCCAACTAAAATCCGAAAAGTGCGCGATATTGATGTGCATTATGGAGCTTCGCTGAGGGTTGTTCGTAGACCAGATGAACGGGAGATGTCGCGATGATGTCCAGTTCATCCGCCGAGAACGTGTTGGCGGAAGGGTTTGGTATCATCCCGCTATCTCGATCCGACCGAACTCCCTTCCCGTTCCCGGTGACGTATTTTGCGTTGTCGTCCCCGCCGATTGCTTTGCTGGTTATCGGCTGACGAGGATATTCCGCGATGCCCTGCTTTCGATCTTCGTCGCTGTTCCGGTTTCGTACAACATCAGGGGCATGTCTGCCTTTCGGGTCTGTCCCCCATCCCCGGGAGGCGTTGCCGTGACCGCCCGGGCGATCCCTCTGGCAGGCGTCGTGTCACCGGCGCTCCATCGTCTGTCGCGCCTGGCGCCGCTCGATGCCGCCGCCCATGCGGCGCTTGGATCGGCCATTGCTCGACCGCAGGCCTTTCGCGCACGCCGCGATCTGGTCGTTGAGGGGCGGGACATTGCCAGCGCGCACCTCATCCTGTCGGGATGGGCGGCGCGGGTGCGGATTCTGCCGGATGGGCGGCGCCAGTTCCTGAGCTTCGTGCTGCCGGGCGACGTGGTTGGCCTCTACGATCATCACCGGCCGGTCGCCCCGAGCAGCATCGTGACGTTGACCGATATGACCACCTGTGTGCCGCCCGACCCCACCATGTCGCCCAGCCTGGACCAGGCCTATGCCGTCGCCCATGCGCTCGACGAGGCCTATCTGCTCGCCCAGATCGCGCGGCTGGGGCGGATGAACGCCATGGAGCGGATTGGCGACCTGATGCTGGAATTGCAGGAGCGTCTGGCGATGAGCGGACTGACCCAGGGTCATAGCTACGACCTGCCGATCACCCAGGAGACGCTGGCCGACGCGCTGGGTCTGACGGCGGTGCACGTCAATCGGATGCTCCAGGCGGCGCGACGGGCGGGCGACCTGATCTGGTCCGCGCGATCCATGACGATCCCCGACCCGAAACTGCTTTCGCGCAAGGTCGGCCGGGCGCAGGTCCGCGTCACGGGGGCGTAAGACCGGGCCGATCGACCCGGTCTTGCAATACATCATTGACGCCTATCAAGATATTGTAAAAACATGAGAAAATAAGGAACAAGCCGCCTCATCCGACGCTGTCCGCGCAAGGAATGAGGAGAGAGGCTTATGCCGGACATCGCCGACAGACCCTATGACGACGCTCCGCTGTCCGCATCGAAAGACAGCGACGCCGCGGTCCGCATCGCAACCCACGAAGCGATCGAGGACCGGGGCGACAGCCTGACCGGCTGGGCGGTGACGATCAACCGCCCGGCCGCCGACCTCTATGCCTGGTGGCGCGACTTTTCGAACCTGGCCGACGTCATGGAGAATGTCGACCGGGTCGATGTGATCGACGACCGCCGCTCGCACTGGGTGGTGAAGGCCCCCGGCGGCACCTTGGTCGAGTGGGATGCGCTGGTCACCGAGGAAGAGGAGGGCAGGCTGATCGCCTGGGCCTCCGCCGAAGGTGCCGACATCGCCAATTCGGGCCGGGTGACGTTCCGCGACGCCGGCGCACGCGGCACCGTCGTCACCGCCACCATCCTCTATGACCCGCCCGCCGGGGTGATCGGCAAGCTCGTCGCCAAACTGTTCCAGCGCGAGCCCAATATCCAGGTCCGCCGCGACCTGACGCGGTTCAAGCAGCTGATGGAAACCGGCGAAGTCGCGACCAACGCGATGAACCGCGAACAGCATGAGGAGCAGGCCGCATGAAAGCGCTGACCTGGCATGGCAAGCATGACGTGCGCATCGACAATGTCGACGATCCCGGCATCGTCAACCCGCGCGACGCGATCATCAAGGTGACGGCGACCGCGATCTGCGGCTCCGACCTCCATCTCTATGACGGCTATATCCCGACCATGCAGTCGGGCGATATTCTCGGCCATGAGTTCATGGGCGAGGTGGTCGAGACCGGCTCCGCCTCGACCCTGAAAAAGGGGCAGAAGGTGGTGGTGCCGTTCACCATCGCGTGCGGGTCCTGCTATCATTGCGGCAAGCATCAATATTCGGGCTGCGAAAACGGCCTGCCCGCCGACAATCAGGATATCGCGCGCGAGTTGTACGGCCATCCCATGGCCGGGCTGTTCGGATACAGCCACATGACCGGCGGCTATGCGGGCGGACAGGCGGAATATGTCCGCGTGCCGTTCAGCGATACCGGCCCGATCGTCATCCCCGACGGGGTGGACGACGAGAAGGTCCTGTTCCTCTCCGACATCCTGCCCACCGGCTGGATGGCGGCGGAAAATGCCCAGATCGAGCCGGGCGATACCGTCGCGGTCTGGGGCTGTGGCCCGGTCGGGCTGTTCGCGGTCCAGTCGGCATTCCTGATGGGGGCCGAGCGGGTGATCGCGATCGACCATTTCCCCCACCGGCTGGAGCTGGCGCGCACGTTCGGCGCGGAGACGATCAATTTCGAACAGACCGCCACCTACGACGCACTGATGCAGATGACGGGTGGGATCGGCCCCGACGCGGTGATCGACTCGGTCGGGCTGGAGGCGCACGGGATGTTCGTCGACAATGCCATCGACCAGATCAAGGCGTCGACCTTCCTCGGCACCGATCGCATCCATGCCATTCGCCAGGCGATCCTGGCGTGCCGCAAGGGCGGCCGTGTGTCGATGCCCGCCGTCTATGGCGGCTTCGTCGACAAGTTTCCGCTCGGCGCGATGATGCAGAAGGGGCTGACGCTCAAGACCGGGCAGACCCATGTCCAGCATTACCTCCCCGGCCTCCTGGACGCGATCATGGAGGGGAAGATCGACACGACCTTCCTCATCTCGCACCGCCTCCCCCTGGAACAGGCGCCGGACGGCTATCGCATGTTCCACGACAAGCAGAACGAAGTCACCAAGATCGTGCTGAAGCCCGGTCAATAAGGAGCGCATCATGGCCGAGAAATTCGCAATCGTGACGGGTGCCTCGACGGGCATCGGTTATCATCTGGCAGCATGTGCGGCACGGGACGGATATGACCTGCTGATCGTCGCGGACGAGCCCGCCATCCACACCGCCGCGACCGATCTGGCCGCGCCGGGCACGCGGGTGCAGGCGGTCGAGGCCGACCTGGCGACCTTCGAGGGCGTCGACACGCTACTTGCTGCCGCCGATGGGCGGACCATCGACGTGCTGTGCGCCAATGCGGGGAACAGCAAGGGCGGCGCGTTCCTCGATCAGCCGGTCGCGGACTGGCGGCGCTCGATCGACACCAATGTCACCGGCACGGTCCATCTGCTCCAGCGCGTGCTGACCGGCATGGTCCGGCGCGGGGAGGGCAAGGTGCTGGTGACGGGGTCGATCGTCGGCTTCATCCCCGGTCCCTTCAACGCGATCTACAACGCGACCAAGGCGTTCATCGACAATTTCACCGAGGCGCTGCGTAACGAGCTGAAGGAGGATCGCGGCGTCACCCTGACCACGCTGATGCCGGGCCCGACCGAGACCGAATTCTTCGCCCGCGCCGACATGCTCGATACCCGGGTGGGTGCTGGCAAGAAGGACGATCCGGCGGAGGTCGCCCGCACCGGCTGGGAAGCGATGAAGGCCGGCGAGGGGCACATCACTCCCGGCCTCGCCAACAAGGCACAGGTCGCAGGCTCCGGAGTGGTGCCGCAGTCGGTGCTGGCCGAGGCCCACCGCAAGATTGCCGAGCCAGGCTCGGCCGACCGTTGAGTTTTTCTACAGGAGACGGATCATGGGCCTGTTTACGAAGGACATCGCGACGCTGGACGATCTGTTCGTCCACCAGCTCCAGGACATTTATTACGCCGAGCATCAGATTACCAAGGCGCTGCCCAAGATGATCGACAAGGCGACCGACCCGCAGCTGAAGGCCGGGTTCGAACAGCATCTGCGTGAGACCGAAGGGCAGATCGCGCGGCTGGAACGGGTGTTCGAGATGCATGGCCAGACGCCCAAGGCCGTGACCTGCCCGGCGATCGACGGCATCATCAAGGAAGCGAATGAGGTCGCGGGCGAGGTGGCCGACAAGAGGGTGCTCGACGCCGCGCTGATCGCGGCGGCGCAGGCGGTCGAGCATTATGAGATCGCCCGCTACGGCACCCTCGTGGCATGGGCACGGCAATTGGGGCGCAGCGACTGTGCCGCGATTCTGGACGAGACGCTGGCCGAGGAAAAGGCGACCGATGAAAAGCTGACCAATCTTGCCGAAGGTGGCGCAAATGCGGCCGCGGAGGCCAGCGCGACGGCTTGACGCCCTGGGCACCGTCGGCGGCCGCCCTTCCCGGCGGCGGTGCCCTTCCGGTCAATGCGCGACGTGGGTGATAGCCAGCATCAGCAGGATGCCGAAGATCGTCGCGATCCCGGTCTTCAGCCGCGGATCGAGCGACTGGCTGCGCGGCACCAGTTCGCACGCGCCGATATAGAGGAAAATGCCGGCGAACAGCGCCATCAGCGGGGCGAGCATCGCGGATGGAATGGCGATGCCCAGGCCGATCACCACCCCCAGCATCGGCGCGATACCGTTCAGGATCAGCCAGCGTCGCGCCGCCACTTCGCTCCGAGCCGCAAGGCTCAGGGACACGGTGTTGACGCCGTCCGCCACATCATGGGTCAGGACGGCGATGGCGATCATCCAGCCTGCGGCCGTGTCGATCTGAAAGGCGATGCCGATGCCGAGCCCGTCCATCAGGCTGTGCAGGCTGAGCATCGCCGGGCCCAGATCGCCCCGCCATGACGCGGCGGCGCGCGGAATCTTCGCCAGCATTCGGTCCAGCAGCATATAGCCGCCCAAACCCAAGGCCGTGAACGCCATCAGCGAATGCACCGACCAGCGATCCCCCGCCAGCCCCAACGCCTCGGGCATCAGGTCGAACAGCGCCACCCCGATGACGATCCCGGCGGTCAGGCCAAGCACGATCCCGATCCGGTGGCGCAGGCGCAGCGCCAGGAGCCCGCCCGCCAGCGTGGCGAGCATGGCCGCCAGTCCGAAGGCGAGGGGGATGAGCGTCATCGGCGACCCATGAACGAGGGGGTGAGACGTTACAAGGTCACATTTGTGAAACCTGTATCAGCGCCGGCATCACGCCAGCGCGATCGCCTCCAGCACCGTCGCGGCCACTTCGCGGCGACAGATCAGCAGGTCGGGCAGCAGCGGATTCTCGCAATTATAGACGAGCGGACTGCCGTCGATCCGCGAGGCATGGAGCCCGGCGGCGAGCGCGACGGCGGCGGGGGCGCAATTGTCCCATTCATATTGGCCGCCGTCATGCAGATAGACATCGGCCCGCCCCTCGACGACCGCCATCGCCTTGGCTCCTGCCGAGCCCATGGGGATCATGATCGCGCCCAGCCGGTCGCCGACGCAGCGTGCGATATCGGGTGCGCGGCTGCGGCTGACGACGACGCGTAGCCCTGCGGGGCAGGGGGGATGCTTGGGCGGCAGATCGTCGGTCGCGAAGACCCGCCCCAGCGCGGGCACAGCGACCGCGCCCAGCGCCGGGCGGCGGCCGATGGCAAGGCCGATATGCACCGCCCATTCGTCCGAACCGCTCGCATATTCGCGCGTGCCGTCCAGCGGATCGACGATCCAAACCCGTTCGGCCGCGCACCGCGCACGGTCGTCGACCGACTCCTCCGACAGGATGAAGTCGTTCGGACGGGCGGCGCGCAGGCGGTCGAGGATCAGCGTGTTGGCGTCGCGATCCCCCTTCTTGCCCAGCGCAGCGCCGTCCAGCCCGCTGGACGCACGAATAGCCTCGAGCAGATGGCCCGCCTCCAGCGCGACGGACCGCGCGAGTTCGGCGTCAGTCACAGGTCATAGCTCCAGACACCCAGTACATGCTCGACGATCCGCGCGGCAGCCTGTTCCGCCGTCTCCTTCGTCGTATCGACATGGATTTCGGGCCGCTCGGGCGCTTCATAAGGGCTCGAGATACCGGTGAACTCGGCGATCTCGCCCGCGCGAGCCTTGGCGTACAGACCCTTTACATCGCGGTTCTCGGCGACGGCCAGCGGCGTATCGACGAAAATCTCGACGAACTCGCCCTCGGGCAGCAGCGCACGAACCATGTCCCGCTCCGCCTTGAACGGCGAGATGAAGGCGGTCAGGACGATCAGCCCGGCGTCCGCCATCAGCTTGGCGACTTCGCCCACCCGCCGGATATTCTCGACCCGACCGGCTTCCGAGAAGTCCAGATCGCGGTTCAGGCCGTGGCGGATATTGTCGCCGTCCAGCAGGAAGCTGTGGCGGCCCATGGCATGCAGCTTTTGTTCGACCAGATTGGCGATGGTCGACTTGCCCGAACCCGACAGACCGGTGAACCACAGCACCTTGGGCGACTGGCCCTTCTGCCGGGCATGGGCCTCCCGGGTGATGACGGTCGATTGCCAATGGACGTTCTGCGACCGGCGCAGCGCATGGTCGATCATCCCTGCGGCGACCGTGGCGTTGGTCGCGCGGTCGATCAGGATGAAGCCGCCCAGCGTACTGCCCTTCGCATAGGGCTCGAACACGATCGGGCGGTCGGCATAGACCTCCGCCAGGCCGATATCGTTGAGCGCCAGCGTGTCGGCGGGGCGCTGCTCCTGGCTGTTGACGTCGACGACGTGGCGCGGCGGCTGGACGGTCGCGCCGACCAGCTGCGCGCCGAGCTTCAACGAATAGCTGCGCCCCGGGACCAGCGGTGCATCGGCCATCCAGACGATGGTGGCGACGAACTGGTCGGCGACCTCGGGCGGATCCTCGGCCGCCGCGATCACGTCGCCGCGCGAGCAGTCTACTTCCTCGGCCAGCACCAAAGTCACCGCTTCGCCCGCAATCGCCTGATCCCGGTCGCCGTCATAGGTGACGATCCGCGCGATGCTGGTCGTCCGGCCCGACGGCGTGATCCGCACGCGGTCGCCGACCGACACCCGGCCGCTGGCGATCAGCCCGGCAAAGCCGCGAAAGTCGAGGTCGGGCCGGTTGACCCACTGCACCGGCATACGGAACGACGCCGCGACCGCCCGGTCGCCGTCGATCGCCACCGTCTCCAGGTGCGGGAGGAGCGGCGGCCCCTCATACCAGGGCATGTCGGGCGAGGGGGTGGTGACGTTCGCGCCGGTCAGCCCCGACAGCGGAATGGCGGTGAAACGCTCGATCCCGATGCCACGCGCAAAGGCGGCATAGTCGGCGACGATGGCGTTGAAGACCGACTGGTCGTTGCCGACCAGATCCATCTTGTTGACCGCCAGCACGATCTCCTTGATGCCGACCAGATGCGCCAGATAGCTGTGCCGCCGCGTCTGGGTCAGCACGCCCTTGCGCGCGTCGATCAGGATCACCGCCAAGTCGGCGGTCGAGGCACCCGTCACCATGTTGCGGGTGTATTGCTCGTGACCCGGCGTATCGGCGACGATGAACTTGCGCTTCTCCGTCGCGAAAAAGCGGTAGGCGACGTCGATGGTGATGCCCTGCTCGCGCTCGGCGGCGAGGCCGTCGACCAGCAGCGCGAAGTCGATATTGGCCCCCTGCGTGCCGACCCGGCGGCTGTCCGCCTCCAGCTGGCTCAGCTGGTCCTCGAAGATCGTCTTCGAATCGTAGAGCAGCCGCCCGATCAGCGTCGACTTGCCGTCATCGACCGAGCCGCAGGTGATGAAGCGCAGCATCGACTTGGCGGCGTGCGTGGCGAGATAGGCGTTGATATCGGCGGCGATCAGCGCATCGGGTTGATAGGCGGTCATCTCAGAAATACCCCTCGCGCTTCTTCTTCTCCATGCTGGCGGCCTGATCATGGTCGATCGCGCGCCCCTGACGCTCCGAGGTCGTCGTCAGCAGCATTTCCTGGATGACCTCGGACAGCGTCGCCGCCTCGCTCTCGACCGCGCCGGTCAGCGGATAGCAGCCGAGCGTGCGGAAGCGGATCGAGCGTTCGACCGGCACCTCGCCCGGCTTCAGGCGGAAACGGTCGTCATCGACCATCAGCAGCATCCCGTCGCGCTCCACCGTCGGGCGGGGGGCGGCGAAATAGAGCGGCACGATCTCGATGCCTTCCTGCAGGATATATTGCCAGATATCGAGCTCGGTCCAGTTGGACAGGGGGAAGACGCGGATGCTCTCCCCCTTGTGGATGCGGCTGTTGTAGAGATTCCACAGCTCGGGCCGCTGCGCCTTGGGGTCCCAGCCATGCGCGGCCGAACGAAAGGAGAAGACGCGTTCCTTGGCGCGGCTCTTTTCCTCGTCGCGGCGCGCACCGCCGAACGCGGCGTCGTATCCGCCCGCGGTCAGCGCTTGTTTCAGCCCCTCGGTCTTCCACATATCGGTGTGGCGGCTGCCATGGTCGAAGGGGTTGATGCCCAACGCCTCCGCCTCCGGGTTGCGGTGGACGATCAACTCCATCCCCGCCGCCTCGGCCGCGCGGTTGCGCAGATCGTACATCGCGCGGAACTTCCAGGTCGTGTCGACATGGAGCAGCGGGAAGGGCGGGCGCGCCGGGAAGAACGCCTTCTTGGCGAGGTGCAGCATCACCGCCGAGTCCTTGCCGACCGAATAGAGCATCACCGGCCTTTCGGTCTCGGCGACGACTTCGCGCAGGATATGGATGCTCTCGGCTTCGAGGCGTTGAAGGTGGGTCAGGCCAGTCATCGGATTGTCAGATAATGTCGCCAGCGAACCGTGCGACCAACTTATCCTGTCAATCGCGATAGTCCCGCTCCAGCGAGTCGAGGATGCGTCCGCCCGCCATGAACACCGCAATGGGGCAGGCGGCGAACAGGATCTTGCCCGGAAGTCCGGGATAAGCCTGGAGATAATGCATCCCGCGTTCGACAGCGCCCAGGCCGAGCCCGTAGATGACGAGAAACGCCTCGAACTTGGACTTGATCGTGAACAGGGCGACCAGGCGGGACCACATGGGCTTGTTTAGACCACCGTCCGGTCCCCGCGCCAAGCGTCAAGTGTCTGCCAATATGAGACAGTCCAACGCGGTGAGGAGCGCCCGGCGCGCCGTTTCGATCCGGTCGATGAGGGCGGGGTCGCCTATGGCGGTCGGGTCGATCGCCTCGGGCCAATGCGCCTCGACGACTGCGGCGATCCGGTCGAGCCGGGCATGGTCGACCAGAAAGCGTTGGTCGATACTTGCCGGGTCGGCAACGACGCGCAAGCGCAGACAGGCCGGGCCGCCGCCATTGGCCATGGATTCGCGGACGTCGACCACCTCCAGCCGCCGGATTGGGCCGTTGCCGGCGACATGGTCCTGTAGCCAGGAAAAGACGGCGGCGTTGTCCTGTGCCTCCTGGGGCACGATCAGCGTCGGCTCGCCGCCGGGCGGGGTCACCAGCTGGGCATTGAACAGGTAGGACGCGATGGCGTCCTGCAGGCTGACGCGGGCGGCGGGCACCTCGACGATCTCGACATCCGGCATCAGCGTCCGGAGGTCGGCGTAGAAGGTGTCGCGATCGGCAAAGGCCTGTTCGTGCGCGAACAGGACGCGCTCATTGGCGACGGCGACCACGTCGTTGTGAAAGGCGCCCGCCGCGATCGCCGCGTCCGACTGGCGGACGAACAGTATGCGGTCGGGGGACAGGCGATGCGCGCGGGCGACCGCCTCGCACGCCTCCCGGTGCTGGCGTGCGGGGAAGGGCCCGCCGCCCTCGCCATAGACGAACACCTCGACGCCGGGATGGTCATGGCCGCTGCACAGTCGCATGTGATTGGCCGCGCCCTCGTCGCCGAACGGAGCCGGGACCGGCGGGTGAACGATAAAGGCCGGGTCGGCGAAGATCAGCCTGAGCTGTGCCAGCGTCGCGGGCCATTCATGGCTGCGATGCGGCATGGTCAGCAAATTGGCGACGGTCAGGTAGCAGCGGCCGTCGCGCGTATCGGGCGCGGGCGAGACGGTTGCGGCATTGGCCGCCCACATGGCGGAAGCGGACAGCGCCTGCGCCTTCAGGACGGACGAAGCGGCATCGTAATCGGTTGCCAGCCGCTTCAGCCAGCCATGGTCGGGGCGGGCATGCGGCAGCAGGATCCCCTGTACCAGCCCCAGGTCCAGGTTCGCGCGCACCTTGGCGATCCCCTGAAGCGCGGCCGCCTTGGGGTGGGAGGTCCTGCCCGCATTGCGGGTGGCGGCGAGGTTGCCGTGGCTCAGCCCGGCATAATTATGGCTCGGGCCGATGATGCCGTCGAAGTTGATCTCTCTCAGCATGATGGTCACCGGTCGATATGCAGGGCGGTATCGCCGACGGTCAGGTCGAGCGTGCGGGCGGTCTCTTCGGACAGGATGACGCCGCCGTCCGCGTCACGGATCTCGGCCAGTGCGCAGCGGAAGTCGGCCAGCCGCCCCGCCGCGACCAGCGCCTCGCGTCCCGGCAGCGCGTCGATACCGACGATGACACTTTCGCGCGCATCGCGGATGGTGCGCACCTGATCGGTCCGCGCCGTCATGGTCGGGCCGCCGTCGAAAATGTCGATATAATGCTCGAAGGCGAAGCCCTCATTCTCCAGCATCCGCATTGCCGCACGGCCGGACGGATGCGGCAGGCCGATCGCGGCGCGCGCCGTCTCGGTCAGCATCGCGGTATAGATGGGATGCTTGGGCATCAGGTCGGCGATGAACTGGTGGCCATGGATCGCATTGAACTGGTCGGCTTCCTGAAAATTCATGCCGAAGAAGCGGCCCGCCAGACCGTCCCAGAAGGGCGATCCCCCGGCCTCGTCGATCACCCCGCGCAGCTCGGCCAGCACCCGGTCGGCAAAGCGTGTCCGATTGGCGCGCATGAACAGGTAGCGGCTACGGGCGAGCAGCAGGCCCAGTCCCCCGGCGCGTTCGCCTGGGTGGAGGAACAGGCCGCCGACCTCGCTCGCCCCCTCCAGATCGGTGGTCAGCGACAGCATCTCGGCGCGGAACGTGCGGTCCAGCTCGCGGCTATGCTGGGTCAGCGTGCCGATGCGATAGCTGTAGAAGGGATGTTTCTGCCCGACATGCGTGAAGATCTGGCAGGTCCCGCGCACTTCGCCGGTCGCGCGGTCCTCCAGCATCAGGACGAACAGCTCGTCGCGAATGCCGCCGTCCGCCTCTCGGGCAAAGGCATCATGGCTGCGCGCCAGCTTGGCGGTGAGCGACCGGCGGTCGGGGGGCAGGTTGGTGAAGCCGCCGCCGGTCAGCTTGGCCATTTCATACAGGTGGCGAAGGTCGCTATCGACGGCGGGGCGGATGCAAAAGCTGCTCATGCGGCACCGATGATGCGCAGGATGGTCAGCGTCGACAAGCCCGCGCGCTCGGCCAGGCTGTCGATCAGCATAAATTCGTCCGACGAGTGGATCGCGCCGCCCCGCACCCCCATGGTGTCGACCACCGGCACGCCCGCTGCCGCGATATTGTTGCCGTCGCACACGCCGCCCGTCGCCCGCCATCCGATGCTAAGGCCCAGATCGGCGCCCGCGCTGCGCACCGTTTCGAATAGGACTGCTGCGCCATCGTCGATGGGCTTGGGCGGGCGGTTGAAGCTGCCATGGACCGCCACGGTCACGTCATGCTCGGCGGCGATCCGCTCGGCGATGGCCTTCATCGCGGTGCCGGTCCGCTCGATCGCGGCCAGCGCGCGGGGGCGGAAATTGATGTGCAGTATCGCCAGGTCGGGCACGACATTGTTCGGCCCGCCGCCGTCGATCCGTGCCGGGTTCACGGTGATGTCCTCGGCCGCGAGCCGGTTCAGCTCCAGCGTGATGCGGGCAGCCGCGACGATGGCGTTACGGCCCTCCTCGGGATTGCGGCCCGCATGGGCGCTGCGCCCGCGCACGACGATGGTGAAATTGCCGGTGCCCCCGCGTGCGCCCGCCAGCGTGCCGTCTGGCAGCGCGGGCTCATAGGTCAGCGCCGCGACCTTGCCGCTGGCACACCGGGCGATCAGCGCGGCGGACGAGGCGGAACCGGTTTCCTCGTCCGAGTTGATGAGGACGTCGTAACCGAACCGCCCCGCCGCCGGGCTCGCCTCCACGGCGGTCAAGGCGGCGAGGAGTACGGCCAGGCCGCCCTTCATGTCCGCCACGCCGGGGCCGCCCAACCGGTTGTCGTCGATCCGCGTCACCGTCTGAAAGACATGGTCGGCCGGATAGACGGTATCCATATGCCCCGTGAACAGCATCCGGACGGGGGCGTCCGGGCGGACCGAGAGGTGCAGGTGGCGGCCATGGGCCAGCGGCGCGGGATGGCCGTCCGCGCCGATACGCTCGACGGGATCGGGTTCGATCAGGTGCAGGTCGCCCGGCAGCGTCCCGAACGCCTCGGCCAGCCGATCCGCCATCACGGCCAGCCCGGCAAGATTGCGGGTCCCGCTGTTGATCGCGGCCCATTCCTCGACCAGCGGCAACATCGGGTAAGCGGCGGCGGACGCGACGGCGTCCCGCTCGAGGGGGTTCAGTCTCTCCATCGCGGCAACCTAGGCCAAGGATGGCGCCGAGGTGAACCCCGTGGCCGAAATTAGAAGCTGTAGACCACCGAGGCGCGGCCGGTCGTGTCCGTCGTCCGGCGGCCGATGGGCGGCTCGCTTTCATATTGGACATTGTAGGACAAGGCGGCGGACAAGGGTCCGAACAGCTTCGCGTTCAGCGCCGAATTGGTGCTGACGGTGCTGTTGAACCGCTGAAGATAGGCCGAGGCATTCTGGTTGAACGACAAAGCCGGGGTCAGCTTCCACACGAAGTTCAGATTGCCGCGCGCCGCCAGCGCGCTCTCCACGCGCGCATCGGTGAACTCGGTGTGCCGGAACGCTGGCCCCAGTTCGATGTCCAGCGTCATGCGCGGCTTGCGGATCGCGCTATAGCCTGCACCGGCCGAAGCCGAGAAACGGTTGAAATAACCGAGGAACTTGTCGCTTTCATACTGCGCCGCGCCATAGACATAGTTGTTGGCGCTGAGCTTGTAGTTCGGTTCGTAGGACGCGACATAATGTTCGCGGCTGGTGACGTTGAAACTCTCCTGATAATCGCCCTGCAGGTGCAGCTTGTGCCGCCATTGCAGGCCCTCGCGCGTCAGGTCGATGACGCCGGTCAGGCCGATATTCTGGCTGTTGCCGGTGGTCGCGAACCCGCCCAGCTCGGCGCGGCCATGCCACAGGTCGAAAAAGGTCGCTTCGCGGATGGTCCGGCTGCGGCTGGCGGTCTTTTCGTCGCGCCAGACATCGGCCATCGCGTCGATCGCATCGGCGGCGTCGGGCACGGCGTTGCGGGCATATTTGACGACCGTCGTGATCTCGGTCTCGTTGCCGCTGGCGATCGCGGCCTCCAGCATCGCGCGAATCGGGGGCGGGATGCGCGCGGGATCGGGATCGTTCTGCTGGGCGGCGGGCGCGGTGTTGGCGAGCAGGCCCAGCGCCAGCGGGATCAGGAGCAACCGCGTCTTCATGACCCCCAGCCTTAGGCCCTGGCGTCGCCATGGGAAACCGCATGATCGCCATGCGGTGCGGCGAAATGCTCCGCGAAGACGACCAGCAGTTCCTCGTACAGCGCCTTTTTGAACGGCACGATCATCGCAGGCAGCGTCTCCGGCTCGGACCAGCGCCAGGCGCGGAATTCGGGATGCTCGGTGTCGATGCGGATGTCGCCATCCTCGCCCAGGAAGCGGTAGAGGAACCAGGCCTGACGCTGGCCGCGCCACTTGCCCTTCCATACCTTGCCGATCAAATCCTCGGGCAGGTCGTAGGTCAGCTCGCGCGGGGCGCGGGCGATCAGCTCTACCTTGTCGGCGGTGACGCCGGTTTCCTCGAATAGTTCGCGCAGGCCCGCCGCATCGGCCTCCTCGCCCGGATCGATCCCGCCCTGCGGCAACTGCCAGGCCTCCAGCGTCGAATCGATCCGCTGGCCGACAAAGACGCGGCCGTCGCGGTTCATCAGGATGACGCCCGCGCAGGGGCGATAGGGAAGGTCGGTCATCGTCATTGTCCCATCGGGCTTGCCGCTCCCGCCTCGGCGATCATGGCCTTCAACGCAAGCAGGAATGCGTCCAGGTCCGCCGCGCCGGAGGGGATCGCCTTGCGCAGTGTCGCAAAGCCATGGATCGTGCCGCGCGCCTCGCGGAACGTGACCGGGACGCCCGCGCGGGCAAGCGCGGCGGCATAGGCGCGGCCTTGATCGCGGATCGGATCGCACTCGGCGGTCATGATGACGGCGGGCGGCATGGCGTTCAGCTCGGCGCGCATGGGGGCGGCGCGGACGTCGCTCAGATCGGCGGCATAGCAGGCGACGAACCAGTCGAGCATCGCGCGGGTCAGGAAATGACCCTCGGCGAAATCGCGCAGCGACGGGTGCGCGCGTGCCATGTCGGCGGCCGGATAGAGCAGCGCCTGCGCGATCACCGGCACCGCGGCGGGCCGCTCGCGCAAGGTCAGCGCGGTGACGGTGGCGAGCGTTCCCCCCGCGCTGTCGCCCGCCACGATCAGCGCGGTGGTACCCGGCTGTCCGGCCAGCCAGCGCGCCGCCGCTTCGCAGTCCTCGGGCGCGGCGGGCCAGGGGTGCTCCGGGGCCAGCCTATAGTCGATCGACACCACGGGCAGGTCGAGCGACCGCGCCATCTCGGCGGCGAGCGGGGCATGGGTGTCGATGTCGCCGATCACGAAACCGCCGCCGTGGAAGAACAGCACGACCGGTCCCGGTGCGCGTTCCGCGCGCGGGTCGAACAGCCGGGCGGCGATCGCGCCCGCCGGCCCGTTGATGGTGAAGTTCCGGTCGGTGCCCAGCGGCCCGATCGGCGGATCGGTCAGGTCGCGGGCGGCACGCATCATCGCGCGGGCCGCCTGGGGCCCCAGTTCCTGCTGGGGCGGTCCTGGCAGGCGGTTATAATAGCCGAGGAAGCGGGCGACATCGGCGCGCAACTCGGGCAGCGGGGCCGGGGCCCTCCTATCGCGGGTCATGGCTTCCTAACTAGGGCGCATGATCCATGTCGTCCATCACCCCGCCTATGTCACCGAGGCCCCGGCGCGCTCCACCTATCGCTGGGGAAAGAACGGTGCGATCCGCGATCTGCTGCGGGCGCGGGGCGATGCGGTCACATGGACCGAGCCCGAGCTGATCCCGCGCGGATGGCTGGAGGCGGTGCACGATCCGGACTATGTCGCCGAGGTTCTGGAGGCGCGGGTGCCGCCGGAAAAGACGCGGCGGACGGGCTTTCCGATTACCGAACAGGTGGCCTATCGCGCGCAGGCGGTGCCGGGGGGTACCTGGACCGCGGCGATGCTGGCCCTGGACCATGGCTTTGCAGCCAACACGGCCGGGGGCAGCCATCATGCGCTCGCCAATACCGGCGCGGGTTACTGCGTGTTCAACGACCTGGCGGTGACCGCCGTGCGGCTGGTGGAGCAGGGCACGGTGGCGCGGGTCGCGATCGTCGATTGCGACGTCCATCAGGGCGACGGCACGGCCGCGCTGACCGCCGGGCGCAGCGATATCGTCACCTATTCGATCCATGCCGAGAAGAATTTCCCGGCACGCAAGGCACGCTCGACATTGGACGTGGGCTTGCCGGACGGGGTGGATGACGAGGGCTATGTCGCCCAGTTGAAAGCGACGCTGGTGCCCTTCCTCGACGATCATCGGCCCGACATGATCCTGTATCAGGCGGGAGTCGATCCGTTCGTCGAGGATCGGCTGGGGCGGCTGTCCCTGACACAGGAAGGGCTGATCGCTCGTGAAAATCTGATAGCCGATATCGCGCTGGCAAGGGGGCTGCCGCTCGCGAGTACGGTCGGCGGCGGCTATGGCGATGACGTCATGGCGATCGCCGAGCGGCATGTGACCGCGATCCTGACCCTGGGCAAACGATTGAGTGAGCGGGAACCGGCCGGGGGGAACCAGAACATGATCGAAACGTAGCGCGTGCATGACTTCCCCGCACATCGTCTGGTTTCGCCAGGATCTTCGCCTTCATGACCAACCCGCGCTTCTGGCAGCCGCGCAGGCAGGGGCGGTCATCCCGCTCTACATCCTGGACGACGAGACACCGGGCGACTGGCGGATGGGCGCGGCGCAGCGTTGGTGGCTGCATCACAGCCTGACGTCGCTGGGCAACGACCTGACGGATCAAGGCAGCCGCCTGATCCTGCGGCGCGGCAAGGCCGTCGATGTCTTGCGGGCCATGATGGAGGAGACGGGGGCGGAGACGATCCACGCGATCCGGCATTACGAACCCTGGTGGCGCTTGGCCGAGCAGGAATTGGGCGATCGCCTGTGTCTCCACGACGGCAATCACCTCGCCCGTCCGGAGCTGGTGACGACGGGAAGCGGCAGTCAGTTCCGCATCTATTCCGCCTTTTGGAAGGGGTTGCAGGGCCACATGCCGCCCGAGCATCCGCTAGACCCGCCGGGCAAGCTGTCCGCGCCCGCCCAGTGGCCGGAGAGCGAAACACTGGCCGACTGGGCGCTGCTGCCGACCAAGCCCGACTGGTCAACGGGCTTTGCGAAGGACTGGACGCCCGGCGAAACGGCGGCGCGGGAGCGGATGGCGGATTTCGGCGACAAGGCGGTGGCCTATGACACGGCGCGCAATATGCCGTCGGAGGAAGGCAGCTCGCGCCTGTCGCCCCATCTCCACTTCGGCGAGGTCTCGGTCCGGGCCGTGTGGTACTCGCTGAACCGGCGCGGCGATACCGAGACGTTCCGCAAGGAGCTGGCGTGGCGCGACTTCACGTCCGGGGTGGTGATGGCGATGCCGGACTATGCGGATCGCAACGGCCGGGAGGCCTTCGATACGATGCCGTGGCGAACGGGTGCCGAGGCGAAGGCGGACCTGAAGGCATGGCAGACGGGCCGCACCGGTTATCCGATCGTGGATGCGGGGATGCGCCAGCTATGGGCGACGGGCTGGATGCACAACCGCGTGCGGATGATCGCGGCGTCCTTCCTGATCAAGCATCTGCTGATCGACTGGCGCGAGGGCGAGCGCTGGTTCTGGGACTGTCTGGTCGATGCCGATTACGGGAATAATGCGGTCAACTGGCAATGGGTCGCGGGGACCGGCATCGATTCGAACATGTTCGGGCGGATCATGGCACCGCTCAGCCAGTCGGAGAAGTTCGACGCGGGCGACTATATCCGGGAATGGGTGCCGGAGTTGAAGGATCTGTCGGACGCGGCGATCCATGATCCGGAGGAGGCCGGACGTCGACCCGAGGGTTATCCGGCCAACATCATCGGGCACCGCGAGGGGCGGGAGCGGGCGCTGGCGGCGGCGAAGCGGATACGGGGATAGGGCTTCCCTTGGCCTTCGACTTCGCTCAGGCTGAACGGGTTTCAGAAAAACCTCCGTTCAGCCTGAGCGAAGTCGAAGGCCACGCGAAAACCTCACCGCTTCTTCCGACACGCATCCGAACAGTAAACGACCTGCTCCCAATCCCGCGCCCATTTCTTGCGCCAGGTGAAGGGCCGCCCGCAGGCCGGGCAGGTCTTGCTCGGCAGATCCCGCTTGGCGACCCCGTTAGGCATCAGCGCGGTTCCGCATCCAGGAAGGTCGTGACGTCGGCCAGGTCGACCGTCTTGTCGAGATAGGTCCGGCCGATCCCGCGGGCGAGCAGGAAGGGCAGGGTGCCCGCCGCCATCTTCTTGTCGTGCTTCATATGCTCGACCAACGTCGAAGACGGCGCATGAATCCTGGCGGCGGCCAGGCCATCGGGCAGACCGACCGCACGCAGATGCGCGGCGACCCGTTCGGCCTCCTGTCCTTCGCAAAGCCCCATCCGCACCGAATAGCGGAAGGCGAGCGCGCAGCCCGCCGCGACGCCTTCGCCATGGAGCAACCGGTCGGAGAAACCGGCCTCGGCCTCCAGCGCGTGGCCGAACGTATGGCCGAGGTTCAGCAGCGCGCGGATACCGTTGGTCTCATGCTCGTCCGCCGCGACGATCCGCGCCTTGGCCGCGACCGAATGGGCGATGGCATAGACCCGCGCTTGCGGATCGCCCGCCAGCAGGGCAGCGGCATTGCCCTCGCACCATTCGAAAAAGGCGAAGTCGTCGATCAGGCCGTATTTGACGACCTCGGCATAACCGGCGCGCACCTGGCGCGCGGGCAGCGTGTCGAGCACGTCGGGGTCGATCAGGACCATGGCGGGCTGGTGGAACGCGCCGATCAGGTTCTTGCCCGCCGAGGTATTGATCGCAGTCTTGCCGCCCACCGACGAATCGACTTGCGACAACAGCGTTGTCGGGATCTGCACGAAGCGACAGCCGCGCTTTACGATCGAACAGGCGAAACCGACCAGATCGCCGATCACCCCGCCGCCCAGCGCGATGACATGGTCCGCCCGCTCGATCCCCAGTTCGAGCAGCCGGTCGCAGACATGCTCCAGCATCGACCAGCTCTTGGTCTTCTCGCCTGGCGGCAGGATGATCGCCTCACTCTCGACACCCGCCGCGCGCAGGGACGCCTGAAGCACGTCCAGATGCGGCCGGACATGCTCGTCGGTCACGATCGCCATGCGCCGCCCGCGTGACAGCGGCGCCAGGAACTCGGCGGCGCGGGGCAGCAACCCGCCTTCGATATGGATGGGATAGCTGCGGTCGCCCAGCGACACGGTGACGGTCTTCATCGTCCGATGGCTTTCAATATGGCATTGACGGTGGCCTCGTGCGGCCCCCGCTTGCTGGAGACATGGATGGGCGCGAGCGCATAGATGGGATTGCGCTTTTCCGAGAGTTCGCGAAGCACCTTCAGCGGGTCCTTGCCGCGCAGCAGTGGCCTGGTGTCGCGCCGCCGGACGCGCTCGGCGAGCACCTCGGGACTGGCGTTCAGCCAGATGGCGGTCGCCTGTTCCAGGATCAGGGCGCGCGTGTCGTCGTTGATGAAGGCGCCGCCGCCGGTTGCGATCACCTTGGGCCGTCCATCGACCAGCCGGGCGATCACCCGGCGTTCGCCGTCGCGGAAATAGGGTTCGCCGAACTGCGCGAAAATCTCGGTCACGCTCATGCCGGCGGCTTCCTCGATCGCGGTGTCGGCATCGACGAAGGGCACGCGCAACCGATTCGCCAGGCGGCGGCCCACGGTCGACTTGCCCACGCCCATCAGGCCGACGAGCACGATGGGCGACCCGTTCCAGCTTGCATCTATAGGGTTGTGGCTTTGCAACATTGCACTCTGCGCTATACAGCGGGCGCGCGCCCGGCAACACCGGCCGGGCTTTCACGGGTCCATTATAAGGTTTTGCGTTTCATGTCCCGTATGGTCGTCACGCTCATCGTCCTTCTCGTCATCGTCGTCGGGGGCCTGTTCCTGCTTTCGGGGCGGGCGACCGAACGGCCGACCACCCAGGTCGAAAAGGCGGTCTCGCTTGGCAACCTGCAATAAGCGGAACGCCGCTTTTCGCCACCTGCCCCGGGCCGTCGCCTTACTGATGGTCGGGGCCGCCGCGATTGCCGCGGCGCAGGATCGGCCCGAATCGCTGCTTCCCCCCGGCTTCGGCCAGCCCGCCGCCCCGGCCAGCCCGCGCAGCACCCCGCGCGCCGCGGCGACGCCTGTCCGCACGACACCGGGCGCGGTCGCGACGCCCGCTGCCGTACCGACGCCCACCGCCGCGCCCGCCGATCCGGTCGGTGCGCTGATCGAATCGCTGTCCACGCCGACGCCGTCGCCGACCCCGTCGCCCAGTCCGACGATGGATGCCCGGATGCTGGCCGATTACGAACTGCCGGCCTCCGCCCGGCGTTCGCTGGCGCTGGTCGGCCCGGCGGGGCCGGGCGAAGGCGCGCTAGACCAGAATGCTTTTGTCGGGGTCGATGGCCGCGTCGCGGAGACCCTGATGCGGCGGCTGTCCGCGCCCCTCCCGTCGCGCTGGACCTCGATCCTGCTCCGCCGGACGCTGGCTGCGCGGATGACGACGCCGCGGGGCGTGAACGGCGCGGATTTCGCCGCCGAGCGGGCCTGGCTGCTGCTGCGCATGGGCGAGGCGCAGGTCGCGCGTGCGGTCGTCCAGTCGGTCGACACCGCCAATTACACGCCCAAGCTCTATCAGGTCGCAATGAACACCCTGCTGGCGGCGAGCGATCCGGCCGGTCTGTGCCCGCTGGCCGATGGCGGTGCCCGTGCGACCGGGCTGGGCGGCTACCGCGTGGCGCAGGGCTGGTGCGCGGCGCTCGCGGGCAATGCCGCGCGCGGGACGATGCTGGTGAAGCAGGTCCGGCGGCAGCATATCGCCGACGAGTTCGACCTGAAGCTTGCCGACAAGGTGATGGGCGCTAGTGCGGGCGGCCGCGCGGTCAGCATGGATTGGGGCGGTGCCGATCGCCTGACGACGTGGCGTTACGGTCTGGCCACGGCGACCGGCATGACGGTGCCCGAGGAATATCTGTCCTATGCCGGTCCGCAGGTGCGCGGATGGCTGGCGACCTCGCCCTCGATCGCGGCGACCGACCGGGCGGCGGTGGTCGATCGGGCGGCGGCCATGGGCGTGCTGTCCAATGCCGCGCTCGTCGACTTTTATGCGGCGCTGGCCGATGACGATCAGGCCAGCCGAGACCAGAGTGCGATCGGCAACGATCTGCGCAACGCCTATGCCGCCAGCGACGAGGGGCAGCGGCTGTCCGCGATCCGTTCGCTCTGGGGCGGAGCGGGACAGACGCCCTATGCCCGGCTGGTGCTGACTGCACGCGCAGCGGCGCGCCTGCCCGTCGTGACGGGGCATGACGAGGCCGACCGGCTGGTCGCATCCATGCTGTCGGCCGGTCTGGACCGCAGCGCCGCGCGCTGGCGCGACGCGGTGAAGCCGGGTGGCGATGGCTGGGCGATGATCATGCTGAGCGATCCGGACCAGCAGGGCCGGGTCGCCTATGACCAGGTCGGCAATTATGGCGGTGGCGATGCCTATCGGCAGCGTATGTTCTTTGCCGGGCTCGCGGGGCTCGGCCGGTTGTCGAGCAGCGACATCGAAAAGGGAGCCGAGGCGCTCGACGTGCGGGTCGGCCAGCGTAACGCCTGGACCGAGGCGCTGGACCAGGCAGTGGCCGATGGCCAGCCCGGCATGGTCGTGCTGCTCTGTGCGATCGGTATGCAGACCGGCGACTGGCACGGCGTCCCGCCCCAGGCTCTTTTCCGCATCGTCCAGGCGCTCAGCTCGGTCGGGTTCGATGCCGAGGCGCGGATGATCGCGGCGGAGGCGATCGCGCGGGCATGACATCCCGCGACGCTGCGCTTCTGGACCGTTTCCTGGAGATGATGGCGGCGGAGGCGGGCGCGGCGGGCAACACGCTGGCCGCCTATCGCTCCGACCTGCGGCTGGCGGGCGAGGCGATGGAGGGACTGGCCGATGCGCGGCCCGAGGCGCTCCGCACCCTGGCCGAGGGCTGGTCGCGGCTGGCCAATGCCACCGTCGCGCGCAAGGCCGCGGCGTTGCGTCGATTCTACGCGTTCCTGCACGAAGAGGGGCTGCGGGCCGACGATCCCTCCTCGGTGCTGCCACGGCCCGGTCAGAAGCGTCGGTTGCCCAAGGTGTTGAGCCATGCCGATATCGACCGGCTGTTCATGGCGATCAGCGAACGGACCACGGCCGCACATCCGAGCGCGAACGATCTCCGCCTCGCTGCGCTGGTCGAGCTTCTCTATGGCTCGGGTCTGCGAGCGAGCGAACTGGTCGCCCTGCCGCGCAACGCCGTCCATCCCGATCGTCCCTTCCTGATCCTGAAGGGCAAGGGCGGGGCCGAGCGGATGGTGCCGATTTCCGACCGTGCGCGCGGGGCGGTGGCGGCGTGGCGGGTGCATGTGCCGACCGAAGCGCCCTGGCTGTTTCCCGGCGGCAAGAAGCATCTGACGCGCATCCGCCTCTATCAGTTGATCAAGGCGCTGGCCGCGGAGGCGGGCATTCCGCCGGACCGGGTGAGCCCCCATGTGCTGCGCCATGCCTTCGCCACGCACCTGCTGGGCGGCGGGGCTGATCTGCGCGCGGTGCAGGCGATGCTGGGCCATGCCGACATCGCGACGACCGAAATCTACACCCATGTCGAGGCGGGCAAGCTGGTCGAACTGGTCAACACCCGCCACCCGCTCGTTGATTTTCGCATCAAGCGCCCTTAGGCGCTAGGCGCATGTCCACGACCTTCCTCGATTTCGAGAAACCGATCGCCGAGCTTCAGAGCCGGATCGACGAGCTGCGCGACACGACCGCCGAAGGTGCGGTCGATATCGGCGCGGAGATCGCCAAGCTTCAGGCCAAGTCGGATAAGCTGCTGCGCGATACCTTCGCCAAGCTGACCCCCTGGCAGAAGACGCAGGTGGCGCGCCATCCGCAGCGTCCGCACTTCAAACATTATGTGGCCGGGCTGTTCGACGAGTTCGTCCCCCTGGCGGGCGACCGCGCATTCGGCGACGACCAGGCGATCATGGGCGGCTTCGCGCAGTTTCGCGGCCAGCGCGTCATGGTGCTGGGCCATGAAAAGGGCGAGGATACCGCCAGCCGCCTGCGCCACAATTTCGGCATGGGTAAGCCTGAGGGCTATCGCAAGGCGATTCGTCTGGTCGAGCTGGCCGATCGTTTCGGCCTGCCGATCGTGACCTTGGTCGATACCTCGGGCGCCTTTCCCGGCATCCAGGCCGAGGAGCGCGGCCAGGCCGAGGCCATTGCCCGTTCGACCGAAGCCTGTCTGGCGGCGGGCGTGCCGGTCGTCTCCGCGATTGTCGGCGAAGGCGGCTCGGGTGGCGCGGTCGCGCTGGCGGCGGGCAACCGGGTGCTGATGTTCGAACATGCGGTCTATTCGGTGATCTCGCCGGAGGGCTGCGCCTCGATCCTGTGGCGGACCGCCGACAAGGCGGCCGAGGCGGCCGAGGCGATGCGCGTGACCGCGCAGGACCTGAAGAGCTTCGGCGTGATCGACACCATCGTGTCCGAGCCGGTCGGTGGGGCGCACCGCGATCATGCGGGCGCCATCGCCAATCTGGGCGATTCGATCCAAAAGGCGCTGGGCGAGCTGGCCGGGCTGGGCCGCGACGAGCTGAAGCGCGGGCGGGCCGCCAAGTTCCTGGCCATGGGGCGGCTGTAACCCCACGGCTTGCCAAAACACCAAAACCGCCGATCGGTGGACGATCGGCGGTTTGAATGTCAGCGAAAAATTGCCGCAGACAAGTGACGGCGGACCGCCACCCGCTACGACATGGCCGATCAGGGGTTGGCCAGCTTGGTGTTGATGTTGGTGAAGGTGGTGCTGAGCGTGCCGCCCAGCGTCTTCATCGCGCCCATCGCGGCAACAGCGATCAGAGCCGCGATCAGGCCGTATTCGATGGCCGTCGCACCCTTGCTGTTCTTGAAAATCTTGCGAAACGTCTTCATTCCGGTCTCCGTCTCTTTCAATACGGTCGATCACCCGGCTGAGCCGGAGCGCCGGTTCAGCTGTCGATGGTGTAGCGGGCCACTGGTTGACGAAGATTTAAGATCGCTGGGGGTCGGATAGAAAAACCTAGGTAATCGCGTCGCGTAGCGCGGCCGCCACATAGGTCATGAAGCCCTCCAGCCCGCTGCCAAGCTGTGACAGGGCGGCGAAGATCATCAGCATGATACCCGCCAGCAGCAAGCCATATTCCACGGCGGAGGCACCGCGCGTATCAGCGCAGAGCTTTCGCAGATCGTGATAGAGCGATGTCGCTTTCATGACGCTGGTGGAATAAGCGGATAAGGTTAACAAATGATCGACGCTTCGGCCGTCCCTTCGCTCTTTCCTGTCGTTGCCGCCGCTCTGGTGGATTCGGGCGGACGCGTGCTCCTTCAGCAGCGCCCGCTGGGCAAGGCCCTGGCCGGCTTGTGGGAATTCCCCGGCGGCAAGCTGGAAACCGGCGAGACGCCGGAGGCCGCGTTGATCCGCGAACTGCACGAGGAACTGGCGATCGTGGTCGAGCCCCACGCCCTCGAACCCGCCGGATTCGCGACCGAGCCCTTGGCCGGCAAGCATCTGTTGCTGCTGCTCTATGTCATCCGGACATGGTCGGGGACGCCGGTTGCGCTGGAGGCGGATGGGCTGACCTGGTGCGAACCGGCGGCGATGGGCGCCTGGCCCATGCCGCCCGCCGACGGGCCGCTCGTCCGCCAGTTGCAGACCTATCTCGCCGACAGCACGATCTCGGTCGGTGCGGCGGACAGCGGAATGCTGTAACCGCCACGCTCCGGCGTGCCCCGGTCGGGACGATAGGGGCGGCCTTTCGGCGTGGTCGTCTCGACGAACAGGCGCGCGGTCGGCGTGTCGGCGGTCGCCGGGTCGAGGGTCAGGCGCACGGTGGCGCTTGCTGGATCATAGTTGACGCGTCCGATCTTGCCCGCCTCCAGCGTCAGCCAGAGCCCGGCAGGAGCGACGAACAGACGCGAGCGCGCGCCATCGCGCGGGACGACCTGGATCCGCCCGCCGACCTGCGAGAGATTGCCGCCATAGCTGAGCCAGCCGAGCGTCGGATCGTCCACGACATAGGTCGCGGCCGCATAGGCATGGCCAAAAAAGCCCATGCCATAGTCGCCGCTATAGGGATCCCACTGCATCCGGTCGGGCCAGCTGTGGAAGGCGGCGGACGAGGCGCCGTCCTGGTCGATATTGGTGATGCCGCCCATCAACCCGCCATAGGCGACGCGCAGCAGATGCATGTCGGCCGGGTTGCGGCGGAACGAATCGAACAGCGGAATGGCGTTCAGCGTCGATCCGTAATGATGGATCTGCCGCTCCAGCCGGGGATATTTGCCGCCATACAGGAAATCCCAATAGCGCCGCGCATTGCCGTTATAGCCCCAGTGCGGGATGGAGGGATCATAGCCCAGGATCACCTCGCGCGTGACATCGGCCTGCGGGCCATAGCCGAAATAGCGCATCCAGGCATACACCTCCGCCTGGCCGGTCGAGTCCCAGGCCATTTCGCTGCCGAAGGGATATTGCAGGGTGCGCCAATGGTCGGCGCGCCCTTTCATCAACCCCTCCACCTCGGCGGCCTTGGCGGTCCAGCCCTCGCGCTTCAGGTCGGTCAGGATGTCGACGAAGACATCGCCCTCCATCAGCCCGAATTGCGCATAATGCGGCGCGTCGCGCATCATCGCCACGATCGTCTGATAGGCATGATCGAGATACCAGTCCCAGGCGTGCACCTTGGTCATGCCCGGATGGTTGCGGGCGATCCGATAGAGCACCCAATGCCCCGCCGCGACATGCGGGTAGTTATAGGCGCGGCCCAGATCGTCGGCCTGGTCCTTTTTCCAGGAGGTCCAGCTCTGCCAGTCCTTGGCGGGCTGATAGAGGTCGGGGAAGGCGGCCGAATCATAATAGAACAGGCTCTTCTTCACGCCGCCCGCATGGGGGCCGTCGGCGACCTGGAGGCGGCCGACGACCGTCTTGTCGACCAACTGCTCGATCCGCGCGATCTCCTGCGCATCGGGGTTGTCGAGCTGCTTCATGACGGCTGCGACCCAGCTGCCCGCGCCGCCTTCGTCGCTCATCCCCGAGATCCAGACGCGCGGATCGGCGGTGACGATCTTCTTCGCCTCGCGGTCATAGGTCAGGATGGCGGGCGATCGCCCGAACGGATCGCCCTGGCCCTCGAACCATTGTTTCGTGGTCGAGAAGCGGCCGAGATCGGCCATGGTCTGCTCGAGCGGCTTGGTCACGAAATACTGGACCGTCTGCTCGCTCCCATCGGCATAGCTGAGCGTCAGGCGGGCGCGACCCCATTGTTTGCCGCGTACCGACAGGCGCGTCCAGCCGGGCTTGCCCGGTTGCCGCGTCACGTCCAGCGCCCCCGCCGGATAGCTGGCGATCCCGGTGATCGCGGACGGCGAACGGACGAAGAGTGCGGCGTCGAGATCGGTCGGCACGACATAGCCGGGCACGCCGACCACCACGGGTCGCTTCTGCGCGATCAGCGTCGGCTCGATCGCACGAATGCTGGGCGCGGCGACTAGGCGCAGGCCGATCTGGCGGCTCTGGCCGGGGGCCAGGGTGAAACTCGTCGGCGCGTTCCAGGGGGCGCCCGCCTTGGCCCATTCCTTGTCCGCATAGGCGGCGCTGGCGATCGTCCAGTCGTAAAAGCCCTCCGACGTCTGGGCGCGGGGGCTGGCCTCGACGATCACCGCCTGGCCCTTGGTCTCGCGCATCGTCGGGATGGGCACATAGGCCTCCAGCGGCGTATTCCGCTCCGGCACGACGAGCAGCGCGGGCCCGGCGCCGTTCAGCCGCGTGACCTGCACATAGCCCGCATCGCGCCCGATATAGGGATCGGCGAAGCTCGCCTGTGCATGGGCCTGTTCCAGCGTCCGGTCGGTGATGATGTTGTCGAACACCATCGGAATGCCCAAGCCACCCACCTCCACCGGCGCATTGGAGGTGTTCGTCAGGGTGAAGCGCAGCGCGGGCGTCCCCTTGTCGTTCACCCATTCGCGGACGATGCGCAGCGGCAGGCCCGCGCCCATCGAAGCGCTGATATCCGCCGAAGCCATCACGGTGCCCTTGACCGGCAACGCGCGGACCGGCCGCCGTTCGCGCGACGAGGAATAATCCCGCCACTCGCCCGTCCCGGTCCGCAGCCGCAGATGGATATCGCCGAGATGGTTATAGCCATTCCCCGCGCGTTCCTTTGCGCGACCGATCGGCAGGAAGTCGAAACCCGGCGTGCCGATCGGCGACAGACCGCGCGCCGTCTGGCTGGCGGGGTCCAGAATAAGGTTGAACGCCCCGACGCGGATGCGCGGCGCGGCGCGGACCGGCGCGGCGGATGCCTCTTTCCCGGTGGCAGCCACGCCAGGCCCCTGCGCATCCGCGACGACCGAAACCAACGCTAATGTTACGGGAAGAAGGTAGATAAGGCGATGACGCATCACGAAAATTTCCCCTGACGGCGGGATGTTCGATCGCGGAACCATCGCGATTGACCCTCTCCCGATCGGTCGATATTGGTATACAGTATTACCGGGAGGGCAAGATGCTGCGTACGAATAGGCGCGAATGGATGCGGGGTGCGGCCACCATGGCGCTGGTCGGCGTGGCGCCCCGAGCGATGGCGGCGAGCGGGGGGATGCTTCCCGAAAAGGCGGAGCCGTTGCCGCTATCGGCCGTGCGGCTGCGCCCCTCTATCTATGCCACGGCGGTCGAGACGAATCGCCGCTATCTCTATCGCCTGAGCCCCGATCGGCTGCTCCACAATTTCCGGGCCTATGCGGGGCTGGAGCCCAAGGCGGAGATCTATGGCGGCTGGGAGAGCGATACGATCGCGGGCCATACGCTGGGCCATTATATGTCCGCGCTGGTCCTGACCTGGCAGCAGACCGGCGATACCGAAATGCGCCGCCGCGCCGACTATATCGTCGCCGAGCTGGCCGAGGCGCAGGCCAAGCGGGGCACCGGCTATGTCGGTGCGCTGGGTCGCAAGCGGCCCGACGGCAAGATCGTCGACGGCGAGGAAATCTTTCCCGAGATCATGGCGGGCAAGATCAAGTCGGGGGGGTTCGACCTCAACGGCTCCTGGTCGCCGCTCTACACCGTGCACAAGCTGTTCGCCGGGCTTCTCGACATTCATGGCGGCTGGGGCAATGCCCAGGCGCTCGACGTCGCGGTGAAGCTGGGCGGCTATTTCGCCAAGGTCTTCGCGGCGCTCGACGATGCCCAGATGCAGACCGTGCTCGGCTGTGAATATGGCGGCTTGAACGAGAGCTTCGCCGAACTCTATCAGCGGACGAACGACCGGCAGTGGCTGGCGCTGGCCGAGCGCATCTATGACCGCAAGGTGCTCGACCCGCTGGTCGCGGGTCAGGACAAGCTGGCCAATTTCCACGCCAACACACAGGTGCCCAAGCTGATCGGCCTGGCGCGGATCCATGAGATCACCGGCAAGCCCGAACCGGCCAGGGGTGCAAGCTTCTTCTGGGAAACCGTCACCGGCCATCACAGCTATGTCATCGGCGGCAATGCGGACCGGGAGTATTTCTCCGAGCCCGACACGATTGCGCGGCATGTCACCGACCAGACGTGCGAGCATTGCAACACCTACAATATGATGAAGCTGACCCGGCATCTTTACGGATGGAAACCGGACGGCAGCCTGTTCGACTATTATGAGCGCGCGCACCTCAACCACACGATGGCGGCGCAGCATCCGGACAATGGCGGCTTCACCTATATGACGCCGCTGATGTCCGGCACGGTGCGCGGATATTCGACGCCGCAGGACGACGCCTTCTGGTGCTGCGTGGGCTCCGGGATGGAGGCGCACGCCAAGCATGGCGAGTCGATCTTCTGGCAGGGCGGCGACACCTTCTTCGTCAACCTCTACATCCCGGCCGAGGCGCGCTGGGAAAGGCGCGGGGGCATCGTCACGCTCAACACCGCCTATCCGATGGACGGCCAGGCGACGCTACGCTTCGACCGGCTCGACCGCGCGGGGCGCTTCCCGGTGGCGCTGCGCGTGCCGGGCTGGGCAAATGGGCAGGCGGTCGTGGAGGTCAACGGCCAGCCGGTCACGCCGGTCTTCGAGCGGGGCTATGCCATCGTACAGCGCCGCTGGAAGGCGGGAGACAGCGTCGCCATCCGCCTGCCGCTCGACCTGCGGGTCGAGGCAACGCCGGGCGACGACACGGTGGTCGCGGTTCTGCGCGGGCCGATGGTGATGGCTGCGGACCTGGGCGATACCGAGGGGACGTGGGACAAGCCCGACCCCGTCCTGATCGGCGCCAATCCGCTGAACGCCTTTACCCCGACCGATGCCGCCAAGGCGCGCTATGCCACCAAGGGCGTCTTCCGTCCGGCCGATCTGTCCTTCGTGCCCTTTTTCAGCCAATATGACCGGCGCAGCGCGGTCTATTTCAAGCGCTTCACCGAGGCGGGTTGGCAGGCGCAGGAAGCGGCCTTCCTCGCCGAACAGGCCCGCGCCCGCGACATCGCCGCGCGTTCGGTCGACGTCATGCATCTGGGCGAGATGCAGCCAGAGCGTGACCATGCGCTGACCTCCGACATTTCCTATCCCGTATCCTATCGCGGCAAGCAGGGCCGCGATGCGCGGTCGGGCGGTTATTTTGAGTTCACCATGGCGGTGCGGCCGGGGCCGATGATCCTGCAGGGCACCTATTGGGGCGACGAGCGCAAACGCGACTTCGATATCCTGGTCGACAATGTGAAGATCGCGACCCAGCATCTGGAGAATGACAAGCCGGGGGCGTTCTTCGATGTCGAATATCCGCTGCCCGAGGCGCTGACCAAGGGTAAGAAGAGCATCCGCATCCGCGTCGTGCCGCATGACGGCAGCTCGGCAGGGCCGATCTTCGGGATGCGGCTGTTCGCGGCCAAGCCGGGAGCGACCGCGTGACCGGCATTCGCATGACGTTGGACGAATTGCGGCAGCTGGCGCGGGCCAAGCTGCTGGGCGCCGGGCTGGCTCCTGCCCATGCCGAGGCGGTTGCCGAGACGATGGTGGCGGGCGAGCGCGACGGCTGTACCTCGCACGGCATTTATCGCCTGCTCGTCGCCGTCTCCAGCATCGACAAGGGCGTGGTCGTGCCCGATGCCGAGCCTGTTTTGTCCGAACCGGCGCGTGCACTGGTACGGGTGGATGGCGGCGGCGGTTTCGCCCAGCTGGCGTTCCAGACCGGCCTGCCTATGCTGATCGAGAAGGCGCGCACCAACGGCATCGCGGCGCTGGCGCTCAACAACGTCGTCCATTTCGCCGCGCTCTGGCCCGAGGTCGAAGAACTGGCCGAAGCGGGCCTCGTCGCGCTCGCCTTCACGCCCAGCCATGCCTGGGTCGCGCCGTCGGGCGGCGCGGAGCCGGTGTTCGGGACGAACCCGATCGCCTTTGGCTGGCCGCGCCTCGATGGCCCGCCCTTCGTCTTCGACTTCGCCACCAGCATGGTCGCGCGCGGGGAGATCGAACTCCACCGCCGGGCGGGCAAGCGCGTGCCGGATAACTGGGGCGTCGATGCGGAAGGGCGGCTGACCACCGACCCGGCGGCGATCCTGTCGGGTGCGATGCGGACCTTCGGCGGGCACAAGGGATCGGCGCTGGCGGCGATGGTCGAACTGCTGGCCGGCCCGCTGATCGGCGACATGACCAGCCGCGAGTCGATCGAGTGGGACGCCGGGCGGGGCGGATCGCCGCTGGGTGGCGAGCTGATTATCGCGATAGATCCCAAAGGTTTCCTCGGCGATCTTCTGCCCGAACATCAGGCGCGAGCCGAGGCGATGTTCGGCGCGATCACGGGGCAGGGGGCGCGGCTGCCCTCCGCCCGGCGCTATGCGGCGCGGCGCGTCTCGCTGGCCGAAGGGGTCGAGATTCCGGCGGACCTGTACCGGGACGTCATGGCATTGAACGGTTGAATAAGGGGGGTATGCGCATGACGAACCGGATCGGATGGCTGCTGGCGGGTGTGGCGTTGGCGACCGTGCCGCTGGGTATGGCCGAGGCGAAGGCCCCGGTGGTCACGGCGGCGCGAAGCGCGGATGCGCGCTTCCGGGCCTTGTCGGACGCCGAGTATAAGTGGCGGACCAGCCAGACGGCGGTCGATGAAGACAGCGGCAGCGGCGGCTCGCGCCAACTGCCCGATGTCGGTCCCAAGGCGCAGGCGGCCCGGCTCGCGCGCTGGGAAGCGACCGCCAAGGCGCTGGACGCCATCGCTCCGGCCAGCCTCTCGCCCGCGGTGCGCATCGATTACATGGTCTATCGCGGCCAGATCGACGCGCTGCTCGCCGAGCAACGCTTTCACGAATATGAAAAGCCGCTCAATTCGGACACCAGCTTCTGGGGCAATCTGGCCTCCTGGTCGCGCGACAGCTTTACGAAGGAAAGCCAGTATCGTGACTATATCGCGATGCTGCGGCAGATGCCGGTCTATTTCGATCAGCAGATCGGCAATATGCGGGCCGGGCTGGCGCGCGGGTTCACACCGCCCCGGATCACGCTGAAGGGGCGCGACATCGGCGTTGCGCAGGTCGTGGATGCGGGGACGGGCGACGATCAGCCCTTCTACGCGCCGTTCAAGACCATGCCCGCCACCATCCCGGCGGCCACTGCGAACGCGCTGCGCGCAGAGGCCAAGGCCGCGATCCGTGACGACGTCCTTCCGGCGCACCAGCGCCTGCTGACCTTTCTGCGCCAGGACTATATCCCGCATGCGCAGGTCAGCACGGCGGCCTATGACCTGCCCGACGGCAAGGCCTATTATCGGTCGAAGATCCGCGAATATGTAACTGCCGACATGACCCCGGAACAGGTCTATGCGATCGGCCTGTCGGAGATGAAGCGTATCCGCGGGCGCATGGACGATGTCATGCGCGAGGTGAAGTTCAAGGGCGATTTCGCCGCCTTCCTGGCCTTCCTGCGCACCGATCCGCAATTCTATGCCAAGACGCCGCAGCAATTGCTCGATCGCGCGGCCTGGTTCGCCAAGAGTTTCGACGGTGTCGCGTCCGACTGGTTCGGCCGCCTGCCGCGCAGCCGTTTCGCGATCAAGCCGGTGCCAGCCGACCTCGCGCCCTTCTATACCGGTGGGCGGGGCGGGCCGGGGGTGTATCTCGTCAACACCTACGACCTTCCATCGCGGCCGCTCTACTCGCTCCCCGCCCTGACCCTGCACGAAAGCGCGCCTGGCCATGCGTTCCAGATGCCGTTGGCCGCGGAGAATAAGGACCTGCCCGCCTTCCGGCGCGACAGCTATCTGTCGGCTTATGGCGAGGGCTGGGCGCTCTATTGCGAGGCGCTGGGCGAGGATATGGGCATCTACAAGACGCCCTATGAGCGGTTCGGGATGCTGTCCTACCAGGCATGGCGGGCGGCGCGGTTGGTCGTCGATACCGGCGTCCATGCGATGGGCTGGACCCGCGAGCAGGCCCAGGCCTATCTCCACGACAATACCGCCCTGTCCGATCACGAGATCGAGACCGAGGTGGATCGCTACATCGCATGGCCGGGCCAGGCGCTGTCCTATTATATGGGGCAGCTCGCCTTCCAGCGGGCCCGCGCCAAAGCCAAGAAGGCGCTGGGGGCGAAGTTCAACATCCGCGCCTGGCACGACGCGATGCTGCAACTCGGTTATGTGCCGTTGCCCGTCATCGAGATGCGCAACGATCGCTTCATCGCGGAGGGCGGCAAGGGGCCTTATCCCGACGAGGAATGACGATTGACCGCCTCCCGGCAATACGCTAGGAAAAGTATACGGTATCTAAAGCTAGAACAGGAAGACAGATTGTGAGCATCGGCTGGCGCGGCGTATTCCCCGCAGTGACGACCCAGATTCGGGAGGATCTGTCGATCGACCTCGCCGATACCCAGCGGGTCGTGGACGATCTGGTGAACGACGGCGTCACCGGCGTCATCGCCCTGGGCACGGTCGGCGAGAACAACTCGCTGGACTATGACGAGAAGGTCACGGTCCTGACCGCGATCGTCGAGGCGGTGGCGGGCCGCGTGCCGGTCATCACCGGCGTGTCGGAATATGATACGCGCCGTGCGGTCCGTTACGCGCAGGCGGCCGAAAAGGCCGGGGCCGACGGTCTGATGCTGCTGCCGCCGATGGTCTATGTGCCCAAGGCGCATGAGCTGGTGAACCATTTCAAGGGCGTGGCGGACCAGACCGGCCTGCCGATCATGCTCTACAACAACCCGCCCGCCTATCGCACCGTGATCGACCAGTCGGTCCTGGAAGCGCTGGTCGATGTGAAGAATATCGTGGCGGTCAAGGAATCGGCGCCCGATACGCGCCGCTTCACCGATTTCCGCAATGCGTTCGGCGATCGCTACACCCTGTTCGCGGGGCTCGACGATGTGGCGCTCGAGGGCCTGTATCTCGGCGCGCAGGGCTGGGTCTCGGGCCTGACCAACGCCTTCCCCAAGGAGTCGGTCGAGCTGGTCGCGGCGTTCGACCGTGGCGATCATGCCAAGGCGATGGAAATCTATCGCTGGTTCATGCCGCTTCTCCACCTGGATGCCGAGCATGACCTGGTCCAGTCGATCAAGCTGGCCGAGCAGGTCATGGGCCGTGGGTCCGAGCGTGTCCTGCCGCCGCGCTACGTCCTGCAGGGCGAGCGTCGCGCAGAGGTGATCGCGATGGTCGAAAAGGCTGCCGCGACCCGCCCGTCGCTGACCCAAGCAAAGGCCGCCTGATGGCGACGACGCTCTCGCTCGACGGGCTCGCTCTGGAAGAAGGGCGCGCCCGGGGCGAGGGCGTCATCGTCGTTCAGACCCTGGCGGACCGGATCTTCGCGATCGTTCGCGAACGGATCGTCGCGGGGACGATCCCCGCCGATCGCACGATCCGCCAGGATGCGCTGGCCGCCGAACTGGGGGTCAGCAAGATACCGCTGCGCGAGGCGATGGCCCGGCTGGAGCAGGAAGGGCTGCTCGATGGCGTCGCCAATCGCGGCTATATGATCGCCCCGCTGTCGGCCGCGCAGGCGGAGGATATTTACGGCCTTCGCCTGAAGCTCGAACCGGCCGCCGCTGCGCAGGCGGCGATGGTCGCCACGGACGAGGACCGCGCCAAGCTGGTCGCCGCATTCGACGCGCTAGACCAGGCGGCGGCCAGCGATCTGGCGCGGGTCGCCATCTGCAATCGGCAATTCCACATGGCGATGGTGCGCCCGATTCGGCGGCCGCTGACCATCCAACTCATCCGGCAGCTGGCGATCCTGGCGGAACGCTATGTCGTCGCGCATCTTCAGCCCGCCGGGCGTGACGCACGCGCACATCTGGAACATCGCGAACAGCTCGACGCCTTCATGGCACGCGACGGGGCGCGGCTTCAGGCATTGCTTGACGGGCATATCCGGTCCACGCTGACCGATCTGAAAGGCGGGTTCGCACCCGTCTGCTGACGATGATAATCCAATAATGCGGGACAAGCCCATGAGGCGGGGGGATTTCTTTTAGTCATGTTCGGACCGTTTAAACCGCTGGGCAGTGCGACCCGGCACGCCGAGGGACAGGCGCTCGCCAAGACGCTGAGCTGGCCGCATCTGATCGCGCTGGGGGTCGGCGCGATCGTCGGCACCGGCATCTACACGCTGACCGGCGTCGGTGCGGAGCGGGCAGGGCCCGCCGTGATCCTGGCCTTCGCCATTGCAGGGGCGGTCTGCGCCTGCGCGGCGCTGGCCTATGCCGAACTCGCCACCCTGATCCCGGCGGCGGGCAGTGCCTATACCTTCAGCTATACCGCCCTGGGCGAACGGATCGCCTGGGTCGTCGGCTGGAGCCTGATCCTGGAATATTCGCTATCCTGCTCGGCGGTCGCGGTCGGCTGGGGCGGGTATCTCGTCGGCTGGCTGCAGGCGGCGGGCGTGCATCTGCCGCCCGAGCTTCTGTCGGGTCCGCATGGCGGCGGCATCGTCAACCTGCCCGCCGTCCTCGTCGCCCTGTCGGTCATGGGAATGCTGATCGCGGGCACGCGCGAGAGTGCGACGCTGAACATCATCCTGGTCGCGATCAAGCTCGTCGCGCTGGGCGTCTTCATCGCCTTCGCGCTGCCCGCCTTCAACGCCGACAATCTTCACCCCTTCATGCCCTATGGCTTCGGGGCGCATGAGGTCGACGGGGCCAAGCGCGGCGTGATGGCGGCCGCCGCCATCGTATTCTTCGCCTTTTACGGCTTCGACGCGGTCGCGACCTCGGCCGAGGAAGCCAAGAACCCCAGCCGCGACCTGACGATCGGCATCGTCGGCTCGATGCTGGTCTGCACCTTGATCTACATGGCGGTGGCGATCGCGGCGATCGGTTCCATGCCCTTCCTGAAGCTGGCCAATTCCCCCGAACCGCTGGCGCTCGTCCTGCGCTCGCTCGGTCAGCCGACGGCCGCGCACCTGATCGCGCTCGCTGCGGTCATTGCGCTTCCCTCGGTGATCCTGGTCATGATGTACGGGCAGAGCCGGATCTTCTTTACCATGGCGCGCGACGGCTTGTTGCCGCAGTCGCTGGCGGTGGTCAGCAAGCGGAGCGGTGCGCCGACCCGCATCACGCTGGTGACCGGCGTATCGATCGCCTTCGTCGCGGGCGTCTTCCGCCTGGACGAGATCGCAGAGCTTGCCAATGCGGGAACGCTGCTGGCCTTTATCGCGGTCGGGGCCTGTCTGATGGTGCTGCGTCGCAAGGCCCCCGATGCCAAGCGCCTGTTCCGTTGTCCGCAACCCTATCTCGTCGGGACGCTCGCCATCCTGGGGTGCATCTATCTGCTCTTCAGCCTGCCCAGCTCGACGATCATCCGCTTCGTCATCTGGAATGTCGCGGGGCTCATCCTCTACTTCGCCTATGGTCGTCGGCGGAGCGCGCTCGCCGGGCGCTGATCGGCGACCGGCTCGGGACGGCCGAACAGATAACCCTGGGCCTGGGGGCATCCTTCCTCCAGGACCATGCGATGCTGTTCGGCCGTCTCGACGCCCTCGGCGACGACCGGCAGATTCAGGCTGTGGCCCAGCCCGACGATCGCCCGGACGATGGAGCGGGCGGCCTCGTCATCGGTGACGCCCGAGATGAAGCTCTTGTCGATCTTGATCTTGTCGAATGGGAAGCATCGCAGGTTGCTGAGCGAGCTGTAGCCTGTGCCGAAATCGTCCATCACGATGCCTATACCCATCGCCTTCAGCTGGTGCAGCGTCTTGAGCGTGGCATCCCGGTCGTGGAGCAGGACATTCTCGGTGATCTCCAGCTCCAGCCGGTCCGCCGGAAAGCCGCTGTCGGCCAGCGCCCTGGTCACGATCTCGGTCAGGTTGGGCAACTGGAACTGGATGGGCGAGATGTTGACCGCCAATGTCATCCTATCGGGCCAGCCCGCCGCCGTGCGACAGGCTTCGCCAAGCACCCATTCGCCCAGTTGCAGGATGATGCCCGTCTCCTCGGCGATCGGCACGAATTCGTCGGGGTCGATCAGTCCGCGTTCGGGATGCTCCCACCGCAGCAGCGCCTCATAGCCGATGATGCCGGTGCTGTCGGTCGCGACCAGGGGTTGATAGAATAGCCGCATCTGGCGGCGCAGCAGCGCGTGGCGAAGATCATGCTCGATCGCGAGGCGCGCCCGGACCGCGCGGTCCATCTCCTGATCGAAGAACGAGGCCATGCCGCGCCCGCTGGTCTTCGCCCGATAGAGCGCGATGTCGGCATTGTGGCGCAAGGTCGCCGCATCGGTCGCATCCTGCGGAAAGAAGGAGACGCCGATGCTGACCCCGACAGCCATGGGATCGCGGGTCAGGTCCATTTCGGTGGCGAAGCGCTCGAGGATCGTGTCGACCAGCTTTCGCACCTGCTCCGGCCCGTCGATCCCCCGCTGCAGGATCAGGAATTCGTCGCCGCCGACCCGCGCGACCACGCCCGCTTCGTCGATCGCAGCGGTCAGCATGGCGGCGACACGGCATAGAATGGCGTCGCCCGCCGCATGGCCGAACAGGTCGTTCACCGCCTTGAACCGGTCGAGATCGAGCGCGAGGAGCGCGAAGGGGCCTTTCTGGTCGGCCTGCGCGATCGCAGTCTCCAGCGCCTGGGTGAAGAAGGCGCGGTTGGGCAGTTCGGTCAGCGGGTCGTGGACCGCCAGGAATTCGATCTGCCGCTGGCTGCGGCGCTGTTCGGTGAGGTCGCGGACCGTCATCACGGTGGCACGCCGTCCGCGATATTCGATCTCATGGGCGGCGACCTCCAGGCAGCGGTCGCCGATGCCGGTATTTCGCGGGCGGGCCTCGACCAGACCATTGTCGTCCAGGGTCAGCGGCTTGCCGTCGCCGCCCTCGAGCCAGTCCCCCGGCCGCGATCCGAGGAGCGCGGCTGAATCCAGGTCGAGCAGCGCGGTCAGGCGCGCATTGGCCTCGACGATACGGCCATGGTGAAGGATGGCGATGCCCTCGCGCGTTGCCTGGGTCAGGCCGCGCAGATCGGTCAGCAGCCGGTCGAGCATGGCGGCGCCGATCAGCAGCACGATGATGACGGCCGTCGCGACGCCGATGACCCGTGCAAGGCTCAAGGCATTCAGCGACATCGGGGATGGATCGACCACGCTGCTGCCGAGAACTAGCTTCGTCGCCGCCATCGCGCCGAAATGTAGCACCACGACGGCGACCGCCGAGGTGGCCACCGAGAGGATCGTGCGAAGCGGGCCCCGAAGTCGCCTATAAACGTGAAACGCCAGGGTTATCAGGAGCGCACCGATCACGGCGGCCTGGGCGATCCCGCCGGAGCGATAATGGATCTGCGCGGGCACGATCAGCGCGCTCATGCCGATAAAGTGCATCGCGGCGATGCCCAGCGTGGCGATCAGGCCGCTGCCCCACGTCGCCATGCGCCGGTCCGGAACATGCAGCAGGCTCAGGGCCGCCCAGAAACCCGCGACTGGCGCTGCGATCGAAACGATGGTCAGCGACAGGTCGAAACCCAGCGGCACCGGACCCCGATAGGCGAGCATGCATAGAAAGTGAGTCGCCCAGACGCTGACCCCCGCGGCGACCGCGGCCATGGCGACCCAACTGCGTCGGCGCGACTCGATGCATTCCTCCGATCGGGCAACGAGCAGGAACAGGGCGCACAGGCCAAGAAGACAGACGCCCAGTGCTGGCAGAATAAGCCAGGGATCATGGTCTCCGGTGATGCATCCGACGATATCCAGCATGTGATAACGCTTCCCCCGGGTCCGCATCCTACACCCGGGAAAATTGCCAAAGTTTAAAGCCGGTCTCTCTCTCCATCCGTTCGTGAGCCGTGCGCGTCCCGTTTTCGCGACAAACGGGGCTTTAAAAATTCGCCTTTGAGTTCTATACCAATCGTTATGAAAAATATCCTGCCCGTGTGTAAGGGGCGCCCGCGTGAATTCTGTACCGATCAGGCCCTGGCCTCGGCTCTACGGGTGTTCTGGAGCAAGGGGTATGAAGGCGCGTCCATGGCGGACCTGACGGAGGCCATGGGGATCACAAAGCCCAGCCTCTATGCCGCGTTCGGCAACAAGGAAGCCTTGTTCCACAAGGCGCTGGAACTCTATGAGGCCGAGAAGATGGCCTATATGCGGCAGGCGCTGGAGCAGCCGACGGCACGCGGCGTGGCCGACTGTCTGTTACGCGGCGCGCTGGAGGTGATGACCAGCCAGTCCGAGCCGCGTGGCTGCCTGGGCGTCATCCATTCGGTCGCCTGCGGGACGGAAGCCGAGTCGATCAAGGCCGAGGTGGTCGCCCGCCGCTCTTCGTCACGAGCCGCGCTGGTCGCCCGGTTCCAGCGGGCGGTGGACGAGGGAGACCTGCGTGCCGACGTCGATCCGGTGGGGCTGGCCAATCTGCTCTTCGGGTTGCTGCAGGGCATGGGCGTCCAGGCCGGGTCGGGCGTGGCCCGTAAGGAACTGGAGTCGCTGATCGACTCCGCCCTGGCGCTCTGGCCATCGCGATAGGTCGAATTATTCCATACCGAACGGTATAAAACGCTTGACCCGGATCGGCCTGATTAATATACCGACCGGTATCGAAGGTGCCAAGCACCCTAGAGGATGAAATCGGCGAGACAGCAAGACCGACGGTCCGGCGCCGTCGACTTCGGCGGGCATGGGCTGGCCGGGGCGGGATGTCGCGCGGCAGGAAGAGGGGTTGTATCATGGCCTATGTCGCTTTTCAGGAAATCGGCGCGGCACGCTCGGCGACGGATGCCGCGCTGGCCCGGCAGGGGGCTGCCGCCATTCGCGCCGATGCACGGCTGTCGGCGCTGGAATGGCAGGTCGTGGCGCTGGCTCGTCGCGATCGTGTCTCCAGCCTGCGCGAGCCGTCGCGGCTGACCCGTGCGATCAGCAGCATCTTTGGCGAGACCCGCAATCCTCGCCTGGCCGATCCGTCGCTCGAGGCGCTGCGGCGCATGGCGGTGCTGAGCTGGCATCACGGTTACAGCGTGCCGTCGCATGAGGTCCGGGCCTTCCTCGCCTCGGGCTATACGGCCGACCAATATGAGCTGTTGGTCGACAGCATCGCGGTGGCGCTGAGCGATTCGCGGCGTGGCATCCGGGCGATCGCGGCGGAGTGAGGCCAGGTTGCGTCGATAGCCCTTGCTCTCTGGGCGAGGCGGCGTACCTTGGGCGGTGATCTTCGACGGAGCAGACCATGACCGGCGAACTGCGTCTCACCGACCCCTTTTCGATCATTACCCTGCCCATGGGGCGTCCGGGTACAGGCGTCGACCGCGCCATGCCCTGGGAAAATCTTTTTGCATGGCCTCGGCAGGGCGACGTGCAGCTACCGTTCGACGGGGCCTCGCGCGAGGCGCGGGATATCTGGGCGACGCGGCTGGACCATGCGGTCGCTCACGCCGATCGCGCCGTGCTGCTGGTCGCGGAAGGGGCCGCCTGTCTCGCCAGCGTCTGGTGGGCCCGGCTGTCGCCCAGCCATTACGTCTCCAAGGTCGCGGGCGCGCTGTTCTTTCAGCCGCCTCCCGCCGGTTCGCTCGACCGGACCGGCGGCCAGCTTTTCGCCTCGCCCGATGTGGCCTTGCCCTTTCCCTCGCTGGTCGTCGACGCGACCGAACGTGGTTCCGGCCTGGCCCAGCTCTGTGGCGGCCGCATACTCAACGCGCCGCGCGCCGCGCCCTTGCCGACGGGCATGTGGCGACAGGCGCAACGCCTGATCGAGCGTTTCTCCGCCAATGTGGTCGAGCAGGACATGCGCGTCCTGCGCAGCTGGGGCCTCGACGAACGCCCATAAAAACGGCCCGGCGGTCGAACCGCCGGGCCAGTCGATCGCCTTAGGGAGCTTCCTTTGGCGAGGCAGGAGCGGCAACCGACCGGAATGGCCGGTCGCCGGAAGACATCTTTACCGGGCGGCGGAGTCGTTCGCGGCCGTTCCGTTTCCTTCCAGCAGATCGTTGACCAGCGCGGCATTGTCCGCGGCGCCGAAGTCGTCATTGGCGATGCCGTCATTGCCGAGCTCGGCCACATCGGCGGTGTTGGCGACGGCGGCGTTATCCGAATGGGACGGCGAGCAGGCGGCAAGCGGCAGCGCCGACGCCAGGAGGATCATCGGTAAGGTACGGCGTCGCAACATCGGTTCGGTCCCCTTGGTTTTCGTGTATGGCCTCGCACGGGCTTCACGGATTGAATACACATCAAATTGATGGGATATAAGCAACGCAAATCTTGGCCGCGCGATAGCTGCGCTTTGCGCTGGTTCTGCGGTCTGGCGATCCTGCTGCTGGCGTGGCCGGTTATAGGCACGGCCCAAGGCCTGGATGGGACGGCGGCGCTGGCGCTCGATGCCGATCGCTACGCCACGACATCGGGGCTGACACCGCAGGCGGTCCTGCACGAGCTGACCGTGCAGCAAGCGTCGATAGCCGTGACCGATGCGCTGGAGAGCGAATTTGCGGATCGGATCGCGGGCCTGTCGGTCGGCCATGCACCCTTTCATATCGACGTTCTTCTGACCGGCGACGCGCCGGTGGCCGACCGGGTGGTGCAGGTGGCGGGCAGTCCGGTACTCATCCGGTTCCGCACTGGCGCCTATGCAACCCACCGGCAGCTGGTCGTCGCGCTGGCGCTTCATCAAACGGAGATCCGTGCCAGCCTGACCCGACCGCCCGGGATCGGCATCGACCCGCGCATCGGCGCGCTCGTCGTGATGGTTTCCCGCGCGGACGCCGATGCCGAGCCGGGCGACGCGTTGCGAGACCGGATCGCGCAAATCGCGGGCGTGCCGGTCCGGATCACGACCCTCGATATGGCGGATAGCGACTTTGCCGACCTGCAAGGAGGCGCGCGGCTGGTTGGCGTCGATCCGGCGGATGGGCGTCGTTATGCCTGTACCAGCGGCTTCGTCGTGCGGCGCGGCGTAGAAAGCGCCGTGGTGACGGCGGCGCATTGCCCCGACGATCTGTCCTGGATCGCCGCCGGAGGCGTGGCGCATCCGCTGCGCTTCGCTGGGCAATGGGGTTGGGGCTATCAGGATGTGCAGGTCAATGTCAGCCCGACGCCGCTCGCTCCGCTGTTCTGGAGCGATACGGCCAAGACGATCGCTCGCCGGGTGGCGGGGGCGACGCCGCGTGGCTCGACGCGGGCGGGGGACATCGTCTGCCATCGGGGCGAGCGGACGGGGTATAGCTGTGCGGAGGTGTGGATGCCCGATTTCGCGCCCGCCGGGGATTTGTGCGGCGGCGGTTGTACCCCGACCTGGGTCGCGGTCCGGGGGCCGACCTGTCGTAGCGGCGATAGCGGCGGCCCGGTGTTCCTGGGCAGCACGGCCTATGGCATCGTCAAGGGCGGCAGCTATCGCGGCGACGGCAGCTGCGTCTTCTATTATTATATGTCAGTCGATTTCCTGCCGGACGGGTGGCTGCTGGCGGCCGGCTGAGGGATCGCATCGCGGCGGCGCGGCGTTGGCCGATCAGGACTTGGCTGATGGAAGGCGTAGCGATGAGAGCGATGATCCTGGACGCGCCGGGTGGTCTCGACCGTCTGCGAATGGTCGACCGGCCCGATCCGGGGGCGCCGGGACCGGGCATGATCCGGGTCCGCCTGCACGCCACTTCGCTTAACTATCATGATTACGGCGTCGTGGCGGGCCGGATGCCGACGGAGGACGGCCGTATTCCGATGGCCGATGGCGCCGGGACCGTCGAAGCGGTGGGCGGGGGAGTCGACGCGTTTCGGAGCGGCGACCCGGTCGTCTCCTGCTTCTTTCCAGACTGGCAGGAGGGGCCACCGCGCATCGGGGACTTCTCCCGCGTGCCGGGCGACGGGATCGACGGCTATGCCTGCGAGACGGTGGTCGCGCCCGCCACGGCCTTCACCCATGCGCCTAAGGGGTATGACCATGCCGAAGCGGCGACGATCACGACGGCGGGCCTGACCGCCTGGCGGAGCCTCGTGGTCGATGGCGGTCTAAAAGCCGGTGACAGGGTGCTCGTCCTGGGCACGGGCGGCGTATCCATCTGGGCCTTGCAGATCGCACGGATGATGGGGGCTGAGGTCGCCGTCACCTCCTCGTCCGACGAGAAGCTGGAACGGGTCCGGATTTTGGGGGCCGCTTACACGATCAACTATCGCGAACAGCCCGAATGGGGGCGTCAGGTGCATGACTGGGCAGGCGGGGGCGTCGATCATGTTATCGAGGTCGGCGGCCCAGCCACGCTGGCCCAGTCGATCGACGCGGTGCGGATCGGCGGCCATATCGGCCTGATCGGCGTGCTGACCGGGATCGCGGGCGATGTGCCGACAGCGACGTTGATGCGCAAGCAGGCCCGGTTGCAGGGGCTGATCGTCGGCAGTCGGCGGATGCAGGTCGAATTCGTCCGGGCGCTGGAGGGCGCGACATGGCGTCCGGTGATCGACCGCCGCTTCGCCTTGGACGAACTGGCGGCGGCCTTTCGCTATCAGGAAAGCGGTGCGCATTTCGGCAAGATCGCGGTGGAGTGGTGAGCGGCATGACCGTCGATCCGGACTGGCCGCATGTCGTGATCGTCGGCGCGGGCTTTGGTGGGCTGGCCGTGGCGCAGCGGCTGGCCAATGCGCCCGTCCGGGTGACGGTCGTGGACCGCAACAATTACCACTTGTTCGTACCGCTCCTCTACCAAGTCGCGACCGCCGCCCTGTCGCCCGCCGATGTGGCCGAGCCGATCCGTCATGTCCTGGGCCGCTATCCCAATATCCGCGTCGTGCTCGGCGAGGTGTCGCGGGTCGATCCGGAGGGCCGCCAACTCACGCTCGCGACCGGCGAGACGCTCAACTACGACCGTCTGGTCGTCGCGACCGGCTCGACCAGCAGCTATTTCGGTCATGACGAATGGCGCAGCGTCGCGCCTGCGTGCAAATCCATCGAGGAGGCCCGGCTGATCCGCTCCCGCGTGCTCGGCGCGTTCGAGGAAGCCGAGCGTGACGGCGCGGCCGATCGCGAGGCGCTGATGACCTTCGTGATCGTCGGCGGCGGGCCGACCGGTGTCGAGCTGGCGGGGTCGGTCGCGGAACTCGCCCGCTATGCGCTGGCCGCCGATTTCCGGCGCATCCGCCCCGAGACCGCGCAGATCATCCTGGTCGAGGGCGGGCCGCGTATCCTGTCCGCCTTTCCCGAATCGCTGGCGCTTTATGCCGGACGGGCGCTGGCGCGGCTGGGCGTACGGGTGATGACGGACATGCCGGTCGAGACGATCACGGCGGAGGGCTTGACCGCCGGGGGCCGGTTCATTCCGGCCCGCACCGTGCTGTGGGGCGCCGGCGTCGCCCCGACCGGTGCGTCGGCTCTGCTCGGTATCGAACCGGGGCCCGGCGGGCGGGTTGCGGTCGACGACCGGTTACGCGTCCAAGGATTGCAGGGCGTCTATGCCCTGGGCGATGTCGCCGCCTGTCTGGGCGAGGACGGCAAGCCGTTACCCGGCCTGGCACAGGTTGCGCAGCAGCAGGGCGGATATCTGGGCGATGCCTTGCGTGCGGAGCTGACCAAGGGACGCGAGGCCAAGCCCTTCCGCTTTCACAACCGCGGCAATGCGGCGATCATAGGACGCCATGCCGCGATCTTCGACTTCGGGCGATACCGGATGAAGGGCTATCCGGCCTGGATGCTCTGGGCGGTCGTCCATGTCATGCTGCTCGTGAATTTCGCGCAGCGTATGCGGGTCAGCCTGCAATGGTTCTGGCGCTACCTGACCTATCGGCGGGGCGCGCGGATCATCACCACGCCTATCGCGCGACCGCCCGGCTGACCGCCCGGCTCAGCGGGTGAGTTGGGCCCGCAGATCGACCAGGGTCGCGCCGATATGGTCGGTCAGAAATTCGACCACCCGCGCCTCGTCGCGCGCCAGCCATGCATCGAGTAGCGCCTGATGCTCCTTGTGCGCGCGATCCTCGCGCCCGGCCGGCTTCAGATGCTGAACGACATAGCGCTCGGCCAGGACCTGCAGGCGCTCGATCAGCTGAAAGGTCAGGGCGGCGCCCAACGGCCGGACAAGCGCGAGGTGAAAAGCGCGGTTGCGGTGCGCCACCTCATGCAGCGCCTCGCGCGCCGCGACGTCGAGCGCGGTCAGCGCGTCGCGGGCGGCGGCATGGTCCTCCGCCGTCGCGACCCGCGCGGCGCGCGCGGCGGCGTCCGGCTCGATGGCCAGGCGCAACTCGTAAATCTCCTCGGCTTCGCTGGCGCCCAGCGAGCGGACGAAGAAGCCACGATTGGCCTGGCTGGTCAGCAGGCCTTCCTGTTCCAGCCGTGCCAAGGCCTCGCGCAGCGGAATCTTGCTGACGCCCAGTTCGTTGGCCAGTGCGTCCTGACGGATCGGCTGATCCTCGGGAAGATCGCCACTGATGATGCGTTCGCGAATGATCGTAAAGATCTGCTCGGACAGGGTGCGAACGACAAGGCTCATGGTCTCTCTCGTGCCGACAGGCCGGGGAGGAGCCTGCAATTCAGGGAAATCGGTACAAACGGGACAGTAACATAGACCTGATCCGTGGCCGATGCCAAGTCCGCGAAATCAGGCCGGCGGCAGCGCGTCCTCCAGCTCCGCCAGCCAGATCGCGGCGCGACCATCGGACGGCGCGCGCCAGTCGCCACGCGGCGACAGGGCCCCGCCGCCGGACACTTTGGGCCCATTGGGCAGCGCCGAGCGCTTGAACTGGCTGGTCTGGAAAAACCGCGTCAGGAACCGGCCGAGCCAGTGGCGGATCGTCGGCAGGTCATAGGCGACCCGCGCATCATCTGGCAGGTCCTCTGGCCAAGCGCCTGCCTCGGCATCATGCCAGGCGTGCCAGGCCAGGAACGCGATCTTGGACGGCTTCAGGCCATAGCGGATCACGTAATGCGCGAAGAAATCGTTGAGCGCATAGGGGCCGATCATCGCCTCGGTCGACTGCATCGCGCCGTTGGCGTCGGCGGGAACCAGCTCGGGCGATATTTCCTGGGCCAGGATGGACGCCAGCACGCGATTGGTCGCGTCGTCATATTGGCCGGTCCGGATGCACCAGCGGATCAGGAACTGGATCAGCGTCTTCGGCACGCCGGCGTTCACCGCATAATGGCTCATCTGGTCGCCGACGCCATATGTGCACCAGCCGAGCGCCAGCTCCGACAGGTCGCCGGTGCCCAGCACGATCCCGCCACGCTGATTGGCCAGGCGGAAGAGATAATCGGTGCGCAGGCCTGCCTGCACATTCTCGAAGGTCACGTCATGGACCGGCTGTCCTTGTGCGAAGGGGTGCCCCATATCGCCCAGCATCTGCTGCGCGGCGGGCCGGATGTCGATTTCCTCCGCGCTGACGCCCAGCGCGCGCATCAGCGCCCAGGCATTGGCCTTGGTACCCTCGCCGGTCGCGAAGCCCGGCATGGTGAAGGCCAGGATCCGGTCGCGCGACCAGCCCAGCCGGTCGGTCGCCTTGGCCGCGACGATCAGCGCATGGGTGGAATCGAGCCCGCCCGACACGCCGATGACCAGCGTCTTCGCACCGCTGGCCTCCAGTCGCTTCGCCAGCGCCTCGACCTGGATGTTATAGGCCTCGAAACAATCCTCGTCCCGTCGCGCGGGGTCGTCGGGCACGAAGGGAAAGCGCGCGACGGTGCGGCGCAGTCCGTGATCGGCGATCTCGGCGGCGTGGACGAAACCGATGCGGCGGAAACGCTGTTCGGGATGGCCGGAAACGGTGGCGGCATCGTTGAATGTCCCGAAGCGCATCCGCTCCTGCACGATCCGCTCCGCGTCGATATCGGCGACGGTCATTGCGGGCTCGCGCAGGAAGCGCTCGGACTCGGCGATCGTCTCGCCTAGTTCATGGACCAGCCCCTGACCGTCCCAGGACAGGTCGGTCGTGCTCTCACCGATCCCGGCGGCCGAATAGACATAGGCGCAGGCGGCGCGCGCCGATTGCGCGGCGGCAAGCAGCGCGCGGTCCCGCGCCTTGCCGATCACGATGTTGGAGGCGGACAGGTTGCAACAGATCGTCGCCCCCGCCAGCGCACCCAGGGTCGAGGGCGGGGTGGGAGCCCAGTAATCCTCGCAGATTTCGGCATGGAAAACGAAACCGGGCACATCCTTCGCCGCGAAGATCAGGTCGGTGCCGAAGGGGACGCATTGTCCGTCCAGTTCGATCGTCAGCCCGGTCAGGCCCGCGCCGCTCGCGAACCAGCGCTTTTCGTAATATTCGCGGTAATTGGGCAGGAAGGTCTTCGGAACGACGCCCAGCACCCGTCCGCGCGCGATGGCGACCGCGCAATTATAGAGCCGTCCATTGCGGGGCAGCGCCGCGCCGACCAGCATGACGGGCGACAGGGCCGCGCTGGCATCCACTATCTCCCCCAGCGCGGCGAGGGTGGCGGCCTGCATCGCGCCCTGAAGGTGGAGGTCGTCGATCGCATAGGATGTCAGCGACAGCTCGGGAAAGACGATCAGGTCGACCCCGTCCTCATCCGCCCGGCGCGCCAGGGCAAGCATCGCATCCGCATTGGCATGGGCATCGCCGACCGACGCGGCGGGCGTCGCGGCCGCAACGCGGATCAGGCCATGGGTGTGAAGGGCGTAAAAGGGATGGTCCTGCATGACAGCGGGATAGCGGGGTGGGGAGAGGGACGCCACCCCGTGTGGGTTGCTGCGGGTTAGTGCATCATTCGTCGGGTCGCGGTTCGCAGGCTATGCCGTCATCGTCGCCGTCCATCTTTTCGTCGTAACCCGGCTCGCCCCGGTAGATCGGGGCCGTTCCCATGGCGCGGGCGTCGTTGCAACCCGCCCAATGATCGCCCGCCTCGGGTTCGCGACGGCGCTTGATCCCGGTGGCAACCGCCATGCCTGGCAGCAAGGTGCTCGATGGGGCGATCGAGCCGGATGGGGAGGCTTCAGAGCTTGCTTTCTTGCTGGGCGCCGTCCCGATTCCCACGATTGCGCCAACCACGATCGCGGCCGTGATCATTAAAAGAGTGGAAGTCCGCATGGTCATCTCATGCGCCGCAGATGTAAAAAATGTGTTCGACACGTCGATCGCCAAGTGTACCGGAGCTTTGACTGAGCGATCGGAAGTGTGATGACAAACACCCTCTACGGTATCCCCAATTGCGACACGGTGAAGAAGGCCCGTACTTGGCTCGACCAGCACGGCGTCGCCTATCATTTCCACAACTATAAGACCGACGGCGTCGACGAGGCGACCCTGCGCCGCTGGGTCGATCAGGTGGGTTGGGAAGCGCTGCTCAATCGCGCCGGAACCACGTTCCGCAAACTGGACGAAGCCGACCGGCAGGACATCGACGCCGACAAGGCGATCCGGCTGATGCAGGCCCAACCCTCGCTCATCAAGCGGCCTGTGCTCGACCGTGACGGCTTGCTGACCGTCGGGTTCAAGCCCGAGCGTTACGTCGAAATTTTCTGATATAACCCATGGGGGTGGAGCGGCAGCAACCGGCGGAGTAAGGCGCGGCGATGTCCACGACCTACACGCTCGACACCGCGACGAGTCGCGCCAATCCGACGCCCGCTCCGATGAAGCGGCTGACCGTCCCCGCCATCCGCCGTGCCAAGGGCAGCGGCACCCCGCTCGTCATGCTGACCGCTTATACGGTGCGGTCGGCGCAGTTGCTCGATCCGCATTGCGACATGCTGCTGGTCGGGGACAGCTTGGGGCAGGTGATCTATGGCCTGCCCTCCACGGTGCCGGTCACGCTCCAGATGATGGCGGCGCACGGCGCGGCGGTGGTGCGGGGCAGCTATCACTCGGTGGTCGTCATCGACCTGCCCTTCGGCAGCTATGAGGCGAGCCCGGAAAAGGCGTTCGAGAATGCCGCCTGGCTGCTGAAGGAAACCGGCGCAGCGGCGGTCAAGCTGGAGGGCGGCGTCGCGATGGCGGCGACCGTCCGCTTCCTGGTCGAGCGCGGCATTCCCGTCATGGGCCATGTCGGCCTGACGCCGCAGGCGGTGAACGTGCTGGGCGGCTACGGCGCGCGTGGCCGGACGCCCGAGGAAGCCGAAAAGATCATTGCCGACGCGGTCGCCGTGGCGGACGCCGGTGCCTTCTCGGTGGTGATCGAGGGGGTGGTCGAGCCCATCGCCATCGAAATCACCAAGCGTATCGCCTGTCCCACGATCGGCATCGGCGCCTCGGTCGAGTGCGACGGGCAGGTGCTGGTAGGCGAAGACATGCTGGGCTTTTTCGAACGTACGGCCCGGTTCGTACGCCGATACGAGACGATGGGCGACCGGATCGGCGAGGCGGCCCGCGCCTATGCCGAGGATGTCCGCGCCCGCCGCTTCCCGGGGCCGGAACAGATCTATGCCCCCCGCGACGCCGGATAAGCCAAGGCCGCTTCCCACCGGGGCCTGTCCTCGCTAAAGGTCGCGGCTTCTTGTTGCCTTGATCCAGAATAGCGGAGCCCGTCTTGGCCCTAACGCCCCAATCCAGCCAGGCCTTTATGAGCGAGGTCGACGACGAACTGCGTCGCGAAAGGCTGACGAAATTCTGGACCCGGTGGGGCCTGGTCATCGGCGGCCTGATCGTGGTCGCGCTGGCGGCCTTTGGCGGCTATCTCTATTGGCAGCACCGCCAGAATCAGGCGGCCGCGGCCGATGGCGAGCAGTTGCAGGCCGCCTATGATGCGGTCGGCGAGAACGACATGGCGACGGCCGGCGACAAGCTGAAGAGCGTCGCCGGTTCGGATATCGACGCGTATCGCGCGCTGGCGCAGTTCACCCAGGCCGATATCCTGCTGAAGAAGAACGATCTGAAGGGGGCCGCCGCGCGGTTCGCCGCGATCGCCAATGACGGCGGGCTGGCGCAGCCGTTTCGCGACCTGGCCCTGATCCGCCAGACCATGGCGGAATATGACACACTGAAGCCCGAGGCGGTGATCGCCCGGCTGGGTGGCATGGCCGTTCCCGGCAATGCCTATTTCGGCAGCGCGGGCGAGATGGTGGCGGTGGCCTATCTGCGGCTGAACAAGCGCGACCAGGCCGGCCGTCTGTTCGGTCAGATTGCCAGCGACAAGGATGTGCCCGATACCCTGCGGCAACGTGCGGTTCAGATGGCCGGTGTATTGGGGGTCGACGCGGTCGGCCAGAGTGAGGACACCAAGACCCAATGACGAAGAATTTCCGCACCTCCGCAGCGCTGGCCGCGCTGATGGCGCTGGGTGCCTGCGGGGTGTTCAAGTCCGCGCCGAAAAAGACCCCGACCGTGGGCAACCGCGTGCCGATCCTGGTGTCGGAAACCGGGGTCGAGGCCGATAAGACGATCGCCGACGTGCAGGTCACGCTGCCCGCACCGGAAACCAACACGGAATGGGCGCAGCCGGGCGGCAACGCCTCCAAGTCGATGGGCCAGCTGGCGCTCGGCGAGCAGCCAACGCGGCTGTGGGATGCGACGATCAACGGCGGCTCGGCCCGCGATCCGCTGGGCGCCCCCCCGGTCGTGGCCGAGGGCAAGCTGTTCGCCGTCGATGCGGGTGGCAATCTTGTCGCCATGAACGCCGATACCGGCGCGAAGCTGTGGTCGACGCCGATCACCGAGGGCGACGAGAACCGTCTCGCCCGTTTCGGCGGCGGGGCCAGCTATGACAGTGGCACGGTGTACGCGACCGATGGCCTTGGCGATGTGGTCGCGGCCAATGTGGCCGATGGCAAAGTCCTGTGGCGCGCCAAGCCCGGTGGCCCCCTGCGCGGTTCGCCGACGATCGCCAATGGCAATGTCTATGTCCTGACCCAGGACAATCAGCTTTACGCGATCAACCAGGCAGATGGTAAGATCGTTTGGGCCGGGCAGGGCACGCTGGAGACGCAGGGCGTGTTCGGCGTGGCGGCGCCCGCCGCGAGCCAGGGCACCGTCGTTGCCGGTTTCTCGAGCGGCGAGCTGAACGCCTATCGTTACGAGAATGGCCGCATGTTGTGGCAGGACGCGCTGTCGCGGACCAGCATCTCGACCTCGGTGTCGACGCTGTCGGACATCGACGCCGCGCCGGTGATCGACCAGGGCCGGGTCTATGCGCTGGGCCAGGGTGGCCGCATGGTCGCGCTGGAACTGTCGACCGGCCAGCGCCTGTGGGAGCAGAATTTCGCGGGTCTTTCGACGCCGTGGATCGCGGGCGAGTGGATCTTCATCGTCACGGACGATGCCCGGCTGGTCGCGCTCGCCCGGTCCAGCGGCAAGGCGCGCTGGATCGCGCAGCTTCAGCGTTTCCACAAGGCCAAGAAGAAGACCGGCGCGATCACCTGGTTCGGGCCGGTGCTGGCAGGCAATCGCCTGATCCTGACCAATTCCGAAGGCCAGATCGTCTATGCCAATCCGGGCGACGGCACGGTCGAGGCGACGGTCGAGACCAAGACGCCCTTCGCCCTGCCGCCGATCGTGGCGAATGGAACGCTCTACGTCCTGGACCAGAAGGGGCGGATCGCCGCCTATAAGTGATGCTTTGGCCGCTCCGTGGGACATGGATGCCACGGAGCGGTACATTTGTGTCGCTACCCCGTGACGAAAGCCTCGCCTTTCGCTAACGGACGACGATGGCAAAACTCCCTATCGTCGCGATCGTCGGCCGTCCCAATGTCGGCAAGTCGACGCTGTTCAATCGTCTGGTCGGAAAGAAGCTGGCGCTGGTCGACGACCGGCCCGGCGTGACTCGCGACCGCCGCGAAGGCGACGCGCATCTGCTCGGCGTGGATTTCCGCGTCATCGACACGGCGGGTTACGAAGACGAAGACCCCGACACGCTGCCCGGCCGGATGCGCCGCCAGACCGAAGCGGCGATCGACGAAGCCGATGTCGCCCTGTTCCTGATCGATGCCCGCGCGGGGATCATGCCGCTGGACGAAGAGATCGCCCGCTGGCTGCGCAGTTCCGACACGCCGATCGTGCTCGCCGCGAACAAGGCGGAGGGGCGCGCCGCCGAACAGGGCGTGCTGGAAGCGCTGGCGCTCGGCTTCGGCGATCCCGTTCAGCTCTCGGCCGAACATGGCGAAGGCGTGGGCGACCTTTTCGAGGCGCTGCTGCCCTATATCGACGTGGAGATCGAGGAAGAGGAAGAGGTCGACCTCGAAAATCCCCTTGCGCCGCTCAAGCTGGCGATCGTCGGCCGCCCCAATGCGGGCAAGTCGACGTTGATCAACCGCTTCCTGGGCCAGGATCGCCTGATCACCGGCCCGGAGGCCGGGATCACGCGGGATTCGATCGCCATCGATTGGGAATGGCGTGATCGCGACGGCGAAGTCCGGCAGGTTCGCCTGATCGACACGGCGGGCATGCGCAAAAAGGCCAAGGTGCAGGACAAGCTGGAAAAGCTGTCCGTCGCCGACGCCCTTCGCGCGGTCGATTTTGCGGAGGTCGTGGTGCTGCTGCTCGACGCGACGCTGGGCCTCGAGTCGCAGGATCTACGCATCGCCGACCGCGTCCTGGAAGAGGGGCGCGCGCTGCTGATCGCGCTGAACAAGTGGGACGTCGCGGAAAACCCGTCCTCGCTGTTCAACGGCGTGAAGAAGGCGCTGGAGGATGGGCTCAGCCAGGTGAAGGGCGTGCCGCTGCTGGCGGTGTCGGCCGCGACCGGCAAGGGGCTCGATACGCTGATCGAGGCGGCCTTCGAGACGCGGGCCGCCTGGTCGAAGCGTGTGCCGACCGGCGAACTCAACCGTTGGTTCGAGCGCGCCGTCGACGCCAACCCGCCGCCTGCGCCCGGCGGCAAGCGGATCAAGCTGCGCTACGTCACTCAGGTGAAATCGCGTCCGCCGAGCTTCGTGATCTTCGGTACGCGCGTGGACCAGCTGCCGGCCAGCTATGAGCGGTATCTGGTCAACTCGATGCGGCGCGAACTGGGGTTCGGTGCGGTGCCGGTGCGCCTGACGCTGCGGGCGCCGAAGAACCCGTTCGGCAACAAGGACTAAGGGAGCGTGGCGGGCGTTATCGTCCGCCTCGCTCCTCCCACTTTCGTTCAGCCTTAGCGAAGTCGCAGGCCAAGGGAATTCAATAGTCCCAAGCCCTCACCCCGGCGAAGGCCGGGTTCCAGGAACGGTCAAGTTCGTAGCGCGCCACGACATTGCGGGGGAGGCTATCGCTTCGCAACTGGTCGCCGGCCTTCGTCGGGGTCGTGGCGGATGTCGTCGCGGACGCGCTCCCTTGGTCTTCGACTTCGCTCAGGCTGAACGGACGTTGGGGATAGGGGCGGACCCGTCAGGCCCGCCCCACAACCCTTACCCCTGAAGGTGCGGAGCCGCGCCCGACTTGGGCGTGTCGTTTTCCGCCATGGCGTTCAGCTGGACATAATTCTGGATGCCCATGCGCGCGATCATCTCGAACTGGCGTTCCAGCGTGTCGACATGCTCTTCCTCGCTGGCCAGGATGCGCTGGAACAGGTCGCGGCTGACATAGTCGCGGACTTCCTCGCAATAGGCGATGGCTTCCTTGAGCTGGGCGACCGCTTCGATCTCGATTGCCAGGTCGCCCTTCAGCACCTCTTCGACCGTCTCGCCGATGCGCAGGCGGCCGAGTAGCTGGAAATTGGGCAGGCCGTCCAGATAGAGGATGCGCTCGGCCAGCCAGTCGGCATGGCGCATCTCGTCGATCGATTCGTGATACTCGAACTGGGCGAGCTTGTAGACGCCCCAATGGTCGAGCAGGCGATAATGCAGGAAATACTGATTGATCGCGGTCAGCTCGTTCTTGAGCGCCTCGTTCAGATATTCGATGACCTTAGGATCGCCCTTAACCGACATATGCCCATCCTCGATGAAGTTTGGGCCACCCTAGGTAGGCGGAGGGCCGGACGGCAACCGGTTTTTACAGACGAACCGCGATTTGTTGGTGGGCCCGGCAGGACTCGAACCCGCAACCTAGCCGTTATGAGCGGCCAGCTCTAACCATTGAGCTACAGGCCCCACCGACATCGTCCGTAGCGTGACGCCGGACGGCTTCGCAAGCGCGAAAAAGCAAAGAAAAAGGGCGCCTCCGCGAAGGAGGGCGCCCTTTTCCGACAAACAGTCGGCGCTTCGGACCCGAGGGTCCGAGGCGGCATTACTGCATGTTGTCAGCCTTGGCGTCGGCAGCGTCACGGACGTTGTCGGCGGCGGCGTTCATGTTGTCGGCAGCGTTCTCGAGCGAGGCAGCGGCAGCACCGTTCGAGGTGTTGTCGGCAACCGCTTCGAGGTTGTCGGCCTGCATTTCCATGTTGTCAGCCAGCATGTCCGCGTTGTTCTCAACAGCGGCAGCTTCAGGCGACTTAGTGCAGGCGGCCACGGACATCAGGCCGGCGGCAGCGAGAACGAAAGCGATCTTCTTCATTCGAATGCTCCCAAGCATAAGCAATCATCGCGGCCGACCCGAATGCCGTCGCGAAGCGGCTCAAATAACGCGCGGTTCATCGCGGTCAATCCGCAAAATTCACATTCCGGCAAGGTTCGCGACGAACCGATGGCGGCTATCAGGCTTTTTCAAGGCGTTGGCGTTACCAAAGGGTTACCGCTCCCTTGCGGAAATCAGCGCGGTGTGACCGGGTCGATCGCCTCGGGCGCGTTGGCGACCACCGCCAGCATCGCGGTCCATGCGGCGACATTCTGGCGCAGCGACGCGGGGTCGACGCGGTCTAATACGTCGTCGGGCGTATGATGGGTATCGAAATAATCCCATCCCGATTGGTTCAGGTCGATCGCCGCGGTACCGAGTTTCAGCGTCGGGCCGATATCGGTCCCGTCACCGCCCAGGCCGCTGCCGCGCGTGATGCCAAGCGGCGCCAGCGCGGTCTGCAGCCGGTCGGCGATGGGCCTGGCGGCGGGAGGCAGGTTGACCTCGAAGCGCCAGACGCGATCGGCACCGAAATCACTTTCCGAGGCGGTCGCGTGGCGTTCATGGGCATGGGCTTTGGCATAGGCATCGCCGCCCATGCCGCCGACCTCCTCGGCCCCGAACCAGACGACGCGGATCGTGCGGCGAGGGCGCGGCCCGTCCAAGATCCGCTTGGCCGCCGCCGTCGTGATCGCCACGCCGCTGGCATCGTCGATCGCGCCGGTGCCCAGATCCCAGCTGTCCAGATGCCCGCCGACCAGCACGATGCCGGCCGCCGGTTCGCTGCCCGGCACCTCGGCGATGACGTTGCCCGATTCGCGCATCCCGACCTGTCGGGGCGTCAGGACCAGCTTCATGCGGATCGGGCGGCCACGCGCGGCTATGCGCTCCAGCTGCTCGGCGTCCGGCACCGACAGGGCGGCGGCGGGGATCGGCGTCACGCCCGCCGGGAAATTGGTCGTGCCGGTATGGGGGAAGCGGTGATGGTCGGTTCCAATCGAGCGGATGACGATCGCCGCCGCGCCGCGCTTCGCCGCAAGCGCCGGGCCGGTGAAGCGGGCGGTGCCATAGGCGCCATAGCCCGAACCGTCCTGGGTGCGCGGCATGGCATTGCCGATATAGACGATCTTGCCCTTGATCGCATTATCCGGTGCGGCCTGGAACGCGGCCATGCTGGGGAACACGGCAACCTCGCCGGTCAGCCCGGCGGCAGGCGTCGCCCCCGAATTGCCGAGCGCGGCCAGCGTCAGCTTCTGCGGGAAGGGGGCCAGGATCTCGGCCGTCTCGGTGCCCCGTTCCCATACCGGCATCCGATAGGGCTCGATGCGTACGTTCTGGAAACCCAGCGCGGTCAGCTTGGCGACCGCCCAGGCGCGCGCCCGGGCCTCGGCCTCTGTGCCCGCCAGTCGCTGGCCGACCTCGGTCGTCAGCCCCTCGACGATGTCCCAAGCGACATCGTCCTTCAGCGCGGCGTCGCGGAGTTCCGCAACCTTCGGATCGACGGCGGCGGGCATGGGCGGCGGGGTGCGCTGGGCCAGGGCGGGGGCGGATAGGGCGGAGGCGGTCAGGGCCGCGAGGATGATGCGCTTCATGGCCGCGACTGTTACGCAGGCCGTCCCGTTTGCCAACCGCCCGCGCAACCTCTACATGGGCGGCAAATATCCAACAGTCGCAAAAAGCACGGAGCCCCGCGCCGCCATGGCCGTCCAATATACCTATGTGATGAAGGGTCTGACCAAGACCTTCCCCGGCGCCAACAAGCCTGTCCTGAACAACATCCACCTTCAGTTCCTGCCGACCGCGAAGATCGCGATCATCGGCCCGAACGGCGCGGGCAAGTCCACGCTGATGAAGGTGATGGCGGGCATGGACACCGACTTCACCGGCGAAGCCTGGGCCGCCGAGGGCGTTCGCGTCGGCTATCTGGCGCAGGAGCCGCAGCTCGATCCGTCGAAGGACGTGATGGGCAACGTGAAGGACGGCGTCCGCCCGATCGCCGACCTGGTCGATCGCTTCAACGCCATCTCGGCCGAAATGGGCGATCCCAAGGACGACACCGATTTCGACGCCCTGATGGAGGAGATGGGCGAGCTTCAGGCCAAGATCGATGCGGTCGACGGCTGGTCGCTCGACAGCCAGCTGGAACAGGCGATGGAAGCGCTGCGCTGCCCGCCCGGCGACGCCGACGTCACCCGCCTGTCGGGCGGTGAGAAGCGTCGCGTGGCGCTGTGCAAGCTGCTGCTTGAAAAGCCCGACGTGCTGCTGCTCGACGAACCGACCAACCACCTCGACGCCGAAAGCGTGTCGTGGCTGGAAAACTATCTGAAGGAATATGCGGGTAACGTCATCCTCGTCACCCACGACCGCTACTTCCTCGACAACGTCGTGAACTGGGTGCTCGAGCTCGATCGCGGCCGCTACTATACCTACGAATCCAACTATTCCGGCTATCTGGAAAAGAAGGCCAAGCGCCTGGAGCAGGAAGAGCGCGACGAGGCGGGCAAGCAGAAGGCGATCGCCGACGAGCTGGCCTGGATGCGTCAGACGCCCAAGGCCCGCCAGACCAAGTCGAAGGCGCGTATTCGTGCGTTCGAGGAGCTGATGGAGAAGCAGGAGAACCGCGTCGCGGGCAAGGCGCAGATCCTGATCCAGATCCCCGAGCGTCTGGGCGGCAAGGTGATCGAGGCCAAGGGGCTGACCAAGTCGTACGGCGACAAGCTTTTGTTCGAGGGTCTCGACTTCATGCTGCCGCCGGGTGGTATCGTCGGCGTGATCGGGCCGAACGGCGCGGGAAAGTCGACGCTGTTCAAGCTGATCACCGGCCAGGAACAGCCCGATGCGGGCACGATCGAGATCGGCTCGACCGTCAAGCTCGGCTATGTCGACCAGAGCCGCGACGACCTCGATCCCAACAAGAATGTCTGGCAGGAAATCTCCGACGAGCTGGAGGTCTTCCGCTTCGGCAAGCAGGAGCTGGGCACGCGCGCCTATGTCGGCGCGTTCAACTTCCGCGGCCCCGACCAGCAGAAGAAGGTCGGCCAGCTGTCGGGCGGTGAGCGCAATCGCGTCCATATGGCCAAGATGCTGAAGGAGGGCGGCAACGTCCTGCTGCTCGACGAACCGACCAACGACCTGGACGTGGAAACGCTGCGCGCGCTCGAAGAGGCGCTGGAGACGTTTGCGGGCTGCGCCGTGGTCATCAGCCACGATCGCTTCTTCCTCGATCGCCTGTGCACCCACATCCTGGCCTTCGAGGGCGACAGCCATGTCGAATGGTTCGAGGGCAATTACGAGAGCTACGAAGAGGATAAGCGTCGCCGCATGGGCGATGCCGCCGATCGTCCGACCCGTCTGGCGTACAAGAAACTGACCCGCTGATCCGGCGATCCCCGCCGACGATGACGCCCTTCCAGAGCGATCGGGGAGGGCGTTGTCATATGGGCGGTTTAAACCGATGCGGCGAATTCCTATTCTGATCGTTATCGGGGTAAGGAATGAACGGGGTCGAATAGGAATGGCGGTCGTGGAACAAGCGCCGGGCGATGATGAGGAGATCGCCGGTGCGGGGCAGTTGCATTACCGGCTTCGACAGCAATCGGTCCTTTCGGCCTTTGGAATCGAAGCGCTCCGGTCACGCGATCTCGACCCAATGCTGCAACGGGCGACCGAATTATGTGCAGAAGGGATGCGATCTTCTTTCTGTAAGTTCCTGGAATATAAGCCGGACCGCGAAACGTTGCTGGTGCGTGCCGGGGTCGGTTGGGGCCCGGGCGTGGTCGGCTCGACCGAGATGCGGACCGATTTGGGCTCGCCTGCCGGGTTTGCGCTCCAGACCGGGCAGGGGGTGATCTCCAACCATCTCGACATGGAGGAGCGGTTCCGCACGCCGCCGTTCATGGCCGATCACAAGATTCGCCGGGCGATCAACGTGCTCGTCGAAGCATCCGGCCAGCGCTACGGCGTGCTGGAGGTCGATAGTCCCGACGAGGGGCGGTTCGAGGAAGCCGATCTTGCCTTTATGCAGGGTTTCGCCAATCTGATCGGCGTCGCCATCGAGCGGCAGGAGGCGGAGCGGCGGCTGGCCGAGGCGGTCGAGCACCAGCAATTGCTGACCCGTGAGGCCAGCCACCGGGTCAAGAACAGCCTGGCGCTCGTCTCCGCGATGTTGAACCTGCAGAAGCAGGAGGATGACGATCCGCGCGTCCTACGGATGCTCAACGACGCGCAGGCGCGGATTGCGGCGATCGCCCAGACCCATGACCAGCTCTGGCGCAGCGAGCGGGTCGGCATGGTGTCGCTCGACGATCTGGCCTGCGGTATCGCGGAGCATCTCGCCCAGCAGTCGCAGAACCACCACGTCACCTGCGATATCGAAGCCATCGAGATCAGCGCCGACACGGCGATCCCGATCGGCCTGATGCTGACCGAGCTGATGACCAACGCGATCAAATACGCCTATGGCGAGGCCGGTGGCGTCATCGATGTGTCGCTCCAGGCGCATGACGGGCGGATCGTCCTGTCGGTCCGCGACCGTGGCAAGGGGATGCCCGACGATTTCGACATGAAGGCAGCGTCGCGCCACAGCCTGGGGATGCGGATGATCGCCAGCCTTGCGCGACAGCTACGCGGCGATGTGCGGTTCGATGATGCGGGGCCGGGAACGTGCGCGACCCTGACCATGCCGGATCCACGGGAATAGAATATTCCTCCCCTTTGCAGGGGACGAAATCACATGATCACCGCACCCGCTTGACGAAGGTCCGGCCGTCTTCGCGCCGTTCGGTCTGGAAATTGGGCACCGCCTCGATCAGGTCGGACAGGCGCTTGAACCCGTAATTGCGCGTGTCGAAGCTCGAACGGTTGCCTGCCAACTGGCCCATCGCCGACAGGCTGGCAAAGCCGCGTTCGTCGCGCTTTACCGAATTATAGGCGTCGACCAGCAGCTTGAGCAGTTCCTCGTCGATCGGGCGCGGCGTGCCCGCCGTGCGCTTGGCCTGTTCGATCGACGGGGGCAGCGATTCGGCGAGCGGCACGTCGGCGGCGGTCGGCTTAGCATTGGTGGGCCGCGTCGCCTCGCCGATCAGCGCGCCGACGTCGATGAACCGGCTGCACGCCTGTTTGAACGCCTCGGGCGTACGGGAATTGCCGAAGCCGTAGACGGGGAATCCGTCCTGTCGGATGCGCGTGGCCAGCGGCATGAAGTCGCTGTCCGACGACATGATGCCGAACCCGTCGATGCGCCCCCGGAACAGCAGGTCCATCGCGTCGATGGTCATCTTCATGTCGGTGGCGTTCTTGCCCTTGGTCAGGTCGAACTGCTGCTGCGGTTCGATGCCATGCTTGACCATGACGTCGCGCCAGCCCTTCAGCCCGGGCTTGGACCAGTTGCCATAGGCGCGGCGGACATTGACCGTGCCCAGCTCGGCCAGCACCGTCAGGACCGGGTCGATGGCCGCCGACTGGGCATTGTCGGCGTCGATGAGCAGCGCGATATTGCGGGTCAGGGCGTTCATGGCGCCCTGACTATCAGAGCCGCGGGTCAGCCGCCACGCCGCATTGCGTCGACGCCGACGGATCCGCCACCGGCGGCGGCCAGATACAGGAAGGCGAAGCAGTAGAGGATCGCTGCCTCACCGCCATTGGCGAGCGGCAGGAAGCCCTGCGGCGCATGCGCCAGGAAATAGGCGACCGCCATCTGGCCCGAAAGGAGGAACGCGACCGGGCGGGTGAACAGCCCGATCAGCAGCAGCGCGCCGCCGACCAGTTCCAGCACGCCCGCCGCGGTCAGCAGCGGATTGAGCGGCATCGGAAAGGGGGGAAGGCCGAAGAATTTCGAGATGCCGTGGGACAGGAAGAGCAGGCCGAACACGGCCCGGAACAGCGACAGGAGCGGGGCGGACCAGCGAGCGGGAATGGGCATGGTCGATCGACTTTCGAAAACATGGCCGCGCCGATCGCGGCCTCATGCGACGATCATCGCCAATCCTTGATCCAAGACAAGGATCGGATCCGAAACGAATTGTTGCCTGTGTGGCTACTCATTCGGATAGGTGATGGCGATCACTTCATATTCCCGCTCGCCCGCTGGAAGGACGACGCGACGCAGGTCGCCGACGGCTGCACCGCGCAGTGCCCGGACCAGCGGCGCGTTCCAGCCGACCCGGCCCTGGGCCGCATCCGCCTCGTCATCGCCGACCAGCGTCAGCACGCGCTCGTTATCGTCCTCGTCGGCGATGGTGACGGTCGCGCCGAACCACACTTTTGTGCGATCCTCCTGCCGGGCGGGGTCGATGACCTTGGCGGCCTTCATTCGCTTGGACAGCCAGCCCAGCCGCCGGTCGATCTCGCGCAGCCGCTTGCGACCATAGATATAGTCGCCATTCTCGGACCGGTCGCCATTGCCCGCCGCCCAGGCGATCGTATCGACCAGCTTGGGCCGCTCGACCGCGAACAGCGCCTCATATTCCTGGCGAAGCGCGGCATAGCCGGCAGGGGTGATATAGTTGGGACGATCCATCCGCCCGCTCTATCGACTAGGCCCGCCCGATCAACCCGGCCGGGACGACTTGCCCAGATACCAGCTGAGCGGCGTCGGCCCCCGGCTGGTCGCGCGCGACGGGTTCATCAAGTCGTAGACGACCGCGTTTTCGAGGACGCGCTGCACATAGTTGCGGGTTTCCGAATAGGGGATGGCCTCGATCCAATCGACGATATCGACCGCGCCGGTACGCGGATCGCCATTCTGCCGCAGCCATTTATTCACATTGCCGCTGCCCGCATTATAGGCGGCGATGGCGAGCGGATAGCTGGCGAAATTGTTGCGGATCCGCTCGAAATAGCTGGCGCCGATCCGGATCGACATGGTCGGATCGGTGGTCAGCAGGTCGGGGGAATAGGCGAGCCCGATCTTGCCCGACTGTTCCGCAGCGGTGGCGGGCATCAGCTGCATCAGGCCGCGCGCGCCCGCATGGCTGACGGCGGCGCGGTCGAACTGGCTTTCCTGCCGCGCGATGGCGTGGATGATCGTCCAGCTGGGCTCATAGCCTGTGGGCACGGCGATGGTCGGGAAGCCTGCCGCCGAATATTCGGTCAGCCCGTTCTGCATCGCGCTGCGCCCGACCATCACGGCTAGGTCAGGGCGATTGATCGTGCGCGACAGGTCGGCGGCGAGCAGATGGTCGGTTTCGTCCTCGGCATCGGCGGCGATCTGGCGGACGAACGCGGTCTGGTCCTGCCACTGGCCGATCTGGCCCAGGAACTTGGCGGCGCGCACTGTCTCGCGTGCGTCGAAGGCGGCGCGGGCGGCGGGCGAGACGCTGTTCGTCGCGATCGCGGGGGGTGCGACCAGCGGGCGACCGGTGCGCTCCAGGGCCAGCTGGCCATAGAATTGGTCGCGATACTGGGCGGCGCGATTGAAGAAGGCCGCCGCTTCGGTGGTGCGTCCGGCGGCCTCGGCCGCGCGACCCGCCCAGTAGAAGCCCTTGGCGCGCGTCTGCGGCGACTGGCTGCCCCGGCCATAGCGGTCGAACAGCGTCATCGCATCGGCGGGCCGCGTGAGCTTCATCGCCGTCTGCCCGCCCAGCCAGACCAGGCTGGTATAGTCGTCGCGCTCGCCATACGGCTTGGTCGAAACGTCGGTCCCCGCCGGATAGGCATCGTCGACCTGACGCGCGATGTCGTACGCGGTCTGAAGCTGGCTGTCGGCGGCGGCGGCACGGGCGTTGACCAGCAGCGCCTCGTAGAATTTCTCGACATTGCCCGGCCGCGTCGTCAACTGCCGGCTGCGGGCGAGCCAGGACCGCGCGGTCAGGCTGTCGCCCGTGTCGCGCAGCCACATCGCCCGGTCGGCGATATAGCCGGCATCATTGGCGTACAGCTCCGCCGTCGAGGCAGAGAGGCTGGCGGCATCGGCCGATTTGGTGCGGAAGGCGAGGCGGGCCGCGAAGATCGGTCGCCGCGCCGCACTGGTATAGCCGAGCTGTCGCGCCGCCGCACTTGTCTGGCCCGACCAGAGAAGCGCGTCCATCCGCGCATCATGATCCTCGGGCGTCAGTGCAGAGGCGAAGGTCGACATGACCAAAGCCTCGTCCGTTGGCGAGAGGACGCCGCGCCGCCAGGCGTTTCGCGCGGCCTGGGCGGCTTCGCCCGGCGCGCCGGTCGCCAGCAGTGCCCTGGCATAGGCGACGCCGCCGGTGGCGGACAAAGGCGGGAAACGGCGGAAATAGGCAACGATGCTCGACGGGGCGGCAGTGAAGTTCGCCGCCTGCCGCTCGGCCGCGCGCCGGTTGCTAGCCTCGCCGGGCCAGCCCGGATGCGCCATCAGGAACCCGGCATAGCTGTCGAAGGGCAGCGAATCGGTCTGTTGCAGCGCACGCCACTGGGCCAGCGCCGCCGCGATCGCACCGTCGGCCGGGGCGGGCATGGTGCTCGCGTTCTGGCTCGGGCTCATATTCGCCATTTGCGTGCGATATCGGTCGAGCTGATCCTGCCCGCCCGGCGCGATCATCGAACCTGCCAATGTCGCGAGGAGCGCCCCCGCCTTCGTCAATGCCATCATGGTGGACAGAATAGGGACTCTACCCGTACATGTCCTGAACAAATTGTCCCACTCGGCGCAGCAGGAGCGCATTTCCTCTCATGTTTTCAGGGTCCATTCCGGCGCTTGTGACGCCGTTCGACGATCAGGGCGATCACGTCGGCGGAGCGTTCGACGAGGCGAAATTCCGCGATTTCGTCGAATGGCAGATTTCGGAAGGCTCCACGGCGCTGGTCGCGTGCGGCACGACGGGCGAAGCGGCGACCATGCCCAAGGACGAGCATTTCCACGTCGTGCGCGTCTGTGTCGATCAGGCGCGCGGCCGGGTGCCGGTGATCGCGGGGGCGGGATCGAACGACACGATCGTCGCGATCGAAAATCTGAAGGCCGCGCAGGAAGCAGGCGCTGACGCCGCCCTGATGGTGCCGCCCTATTACAACCGGCCGAGCCAGGAGGGCATCGCCCGCCACTTCGCCGAATTGGCCAAGTCGGCGCCGCTGCCGATCGTCCTCTATAACGTCCCGGGGCGGACCGTCACCGACATTCAGCCCTCGACGCTGATCCGCATCGTACAGGACGCGCCCGACATTTTTGTTGGCGTGAAGGATGCCAGCGGCGCGCTCCCCCGCGTGGCGCACCATCGCGCCGCGCTGGGCCCGGATTTCTGCCAATTGTCGGGCAATGACGACCTGGCGCTCGCCTTCAACGCGATGGGCGGGGTGGGGTGCATTTCCGTCACGGCCAATGTCGCGCCGCGTTTGTGCGCGGAATTCCAGGCGGCGTGTGCCGCGGGAGACGGGGCGCGTGCGCTGGAGCTGCACGATCGCCTCTTCCCACTGCACGAGGCGATGTTTGCCGATGCCTCGCCCGGCCCGGTGAAATACGCCGTCAGCCGTATCCTGTCGCATTTCCCGCAAGGCGTGCGCCTGCCCATGACCTGGCCCTCCGAGGCCGCGCGGGCGCAGGTCGATGCGGCCTTGGCCCATGCTGGGCTGATTTAAGGCTGATCGACATTCGGCTATGCCTGCTTTCCTTTCCCGCCGCTGGGGAGGGATGGCAGGAAGCCGGGATAAAGGTCGTTTCGACCTGAACGCCGTGTCGTCGATCGTGCGATAATCTGACGGAAAATCCTGCTGGGCCGACCGCGCGCGAAGCGAGGTTTGCGCGCGAAACGCGACAGGCGGCGATCACCGGCTTTTCACGAGGGGCCTGAGCGCCTACATCCGCCCATCCATGCGCCCGAAACCCCAAACCTTCGACAAGAAGAAGATCGTCGCCGAGAACCGGCGCGCCCGCTTCGATTACGCCATCGAGACGACCTATGAGGCAGGTATCGCCCTGACCGGGACCGAGGTGAAGTCGCTTCGCTTCGGCGAGGGCTCGATCGCGGAATCCTATGCCGAGGTGCGCGGCGAGGAGGTGTGGCTGGTCAATTCCAACGTGCCGGAATTCAGCCACGGCAACCGATTTAATCATGAGGCGAAGCGCCCGCGTAAATTGCTCCTTCATGAGCGCGAAATAAACAAGCTCCACGGTGCGGTGGCGCGCGAGGGCATGACCCTGGTGCCACTGATGATCTATTTCAACTCGCGCGGTCGCGCGAAGGTGGAGCTGGCGTTGGCGAAGGGCAAGAAAGCGCACGACAAGCGCGATTCGATCAAGGAGCGGGACTGGAAGCGCGAGCAGGGTCGTATCCTGCGCGATCGCGGCTGATGGCATCGGCCGTGCCCACTTTGTGGGGCCGTTCCATGGCCTGGGTCCGGCGCAACATGCCGACCCGCGATTCGATGGAGAATAACCGGCTGCTCCGGCCGGTCGCCCACCGCGTGCTCGCGCCCGAGCTGTGGCGCTTCACTCGCCGGTCGGTGCCGCGCGGCGTCGCGCTGGGCGTGGTAGCGGGATTCCTGTTCCCGGTCGCGCAGATCGCGATCGCGGCGGTCTTCGCGCTGCCTTTCCGTGCCAATGTCCCCGTCGCGGCGCTGACCACCTTCATCACCAATCCGCTGACGACGCCGATCCTGTGGGTCATCGCCTATCGCATCGGGACGTTCCTCCTGCGCAGCGAGACGCCGATCAATACCCAGCCGGTGGCCGAGGCTGCGACCGGCTGGCTGCAATGGGCGTTCAGCGCCTTTCACTGGCTGTGGGAGCAGGGGCCGGCGTTCGGCCTGGGCCTGTGCGTCCTGACCGGCGGATGCGCGGTGTTCGGCTATGCCGCATCGGCGCTGGGCTGGCGGCTGTGGATCGCCCGCAAGTGGAGGAACCGTAGGGTATCGGCCGCCCTGTGACACCGGACGGCGGCCGCTCCACCTCCGTTTGGCTCGCCTTTCTAACGGTTTGACTAGGCGTATCGTCTCGCTACAACAGTCGCATCACCATCCTTTTTCGGGAATTCCGATGCGCTCTCTGCTGATCGCTGCTCTCCTCACGACTGCTATTTCGCCCGCCATCGCCCAGACCAGCAATCCGGTCGACAAGGCGGCGGCCGGTCCCGTCAAGCCGAATGCGAAGAACGGCCCCGAAATCGGCGATTTCGGCTTCGACATGGCGGGGCGCGACACGGCGGTGAAGCCGGGCAACGACTTTTTCGATTATTCGAACGGCACCTGGTACAAGAACACGACGATCCCCGCCGATCGTTCGTCCTATGGCATGTTCCATGTCCTGCAGGACCGCTCGCTGGAGCAGACCCGCACCATCCTGGACGCGGCCGCCAAGCAGCCGGGCAACAAGGCCGGTGACTTCTATTCCAGCTTCATGGACGAGGCCGCCGTCAACGCCAAGGGCGTGACCCCGGTCAAGCCGTGGCTGAATGCCATCCGCGCGACCGCCGATCGCACCGCACTGGCCGTCGAGATAGCGAAGCTCCAGCGTCAGGGCATCGGCGCGCCGTTCGGTATGTCGATTGGTCAGGACGACAAGGCGCCTGACACCTATATCCCGGGTTTCGGCCAGAGCGGCCTGGGCCTGCCCGATCGCGATTATTATCTGAAGGACGACGCCAAGCTGGCGACGATCCGAACCGCCTATCAGGCCTATCTCGCCCGGATGCTGACGCTGGCGGGCGAGCCCGATGCAGAGGCGCGCGCGGCGGCCGTCTTCAATTTCGAAAAGGCGCTGGCGGGCGTGCACTGGACGCGGATCGAGAGCCGCGATGCCGACAAGACCTATAACAAATGGACCGCAGGCGATTTCACCGCCAAGGCGCCGGGCTTCCCCTGGACGCAATATATGCAGACGCTGGGCATCGCCGGTCGCCCCGCTTTCCTGGTCGCACAGCCCAGCGCGATCACCGGCGAGGCCAAGATCTATAGCGAGACGCCGCTGAACGTCCTTCAGGACTATGCGATGCTGAAGGTCCTGCGCGGCTATGCCAGCTATCTGTCGAGCGATTTCGATAAAACCAACTTTGCCTTTTACGGCACCACCCTTTCGGGCACGCCCGAGCAGCAGGCGCGGTGGAAGCGCGGCGTCGGCCTGGTGTCCAACGGCCTGGGCGACGACGTCGGCAAGCAATATGTCGCCAAATATTTCCCGCCCGAATCGAAGGCCGCCGCCGACGCGCTGGTCAAGAACCTGATCGCGGCGATGGGCAACCGGCTGCGCAACCTGCAATGGATGGCGCCCGAGACCAAGCAGAAGGCGCTGGCCAAGCTGGCCGCCTTCACGCCCAAGATCGGCTATCCCGACACGTGGAAGGATTATTCCACGCTGACCATCGATCGGAACGACCTGGTCGGCAATGTCGCGCGTGCCAATGCCTATGAGTTCCAGCGCGACCTGAACAAGCTGGGCCAGCCGATTGATCGCAGCGAGTGGTTCATGACGCCGATGACGATCAACGCCTATGCGAACCCGCCGATGAACGAGATCGTGTTCCCGGCTGCGATCCTCCAGCCGCCCTTCTTCGATCCGAAGGCGGATCCGGCGGTCAATTATGGCGGCATCGGCGCGGTGATCGGGCATGAGATCAGCCACCATTTCGACGATCAGGGCCGCAAGTACGACGCGACCGGCAAGCTGACCGACTGGTGGACGCCGCAGGACGTGGCGCGGTTCAAGACCTTCACCGACGCATTGGTGAAGCAGTATGATGCCTATGAGCCGCTGCCGGGTCAGCATGTGCAGGGTGGCCTGACGCTGGGCGAGAATATCGCCGATCTGGCGGGCCTGACCGTGGCGCTCGACGCCTATCACAAGTCGCTGGGCGGCAAGCCTGCGCCGATCATCGATGGCACGACCGGGGACCAGCGCTTCTATTATGGCTGGGCGCAGGTGTGGCGGACCAAGTGGCGCGAACCGGCGCTGCGCCAGGCGCTGTTGTCCGATCCGCACTCGCCGGGTCATGAGCGCGTCCTGACCGTGCGCAACCTCGACCCTTGGTATGCGGCGTTCAAGGTCCAGCCGACCGACAAGATGGCACTGCCGCCAGCGCAGCGCGTCCGCATCTGGTAATCACATGATCCAGGCTCCCCGGCGACGACCGGGGAGCCTTTTTTGTTTCTGGAGAGAATGATGAAGAGCTTGGCCATCGCCGCGCTTCTGGGCGCGACCGCGATCACCGGCGCCGTGGCGCTCCACGCGCAGGAGCGCGCCACCGTGTCTAAGGGCCCGACCTATGGGCGTTTCGGCTTCGACGAAAAGGGCATGGACAAGTCGGTCCGCCCCGGCGACGATTTCTATGCCTTCGCCAATGGCGAATGGGCCAAGACGACCGCGATCCCGGCTGACAAGTCCAGCTATGGCGCGTTCGACGTGCTCGCCGACCTGTCCCGCGACCGCACCCACACGATCCTGGAACAGGCCAAGGGGCAGGGCAGCAAGATCGGCACGGCCTATGCCACCTTTCTCGACGCCGGGACCATCGAGGCCAAGGGCCTGGCGCCGATCAAGCCCTGGCTCGACCGGATCAAGGGGCTGAACGACAAAGGCGGTTACGCCGCGCTGCTGGCCGAGGCGGATCGCAACGGCGTTGGCGTGCCCTTCGGCGCGGGCGTCGGCCAGGATGCGCGCCAGCCGGATCTCTATACGGTCGGGCTGCGCCAGGCGGGGCTCGGGATGCCGGACCGCGATTACTATCTGAGCGACGATGCCAAGCTGGTCGCGGCACGAACCGCCTATCAGACGCATCTCGCCAAGATGCTGGCTTTGGCGGGCGAACCCGATGCCGAGGCGCGGGCGCAGGCGATCGTCGCGTTCGAGACCGAGATCGCCAAGGTTCACTGGACCCGGATCGACAGCCGCGACCGCACCAAGACCTATAACAAGGTGAGCGTCGCCGATCTGGCCCGTACCGCGCCGGGCTTCGACTTCGCCGCCTATCTGAAGGGCGTCGGCACGCCGGTCGACACGCTCGTCGTCGCACAGCCCAGCGCGATCACGGGCATCGCCGCGCTGATCCAGCAGACGCCGATCGCGGTGTTGAAGGACCAGCTCCTCGTCCGCTCGCTCGACGAGTTCGCGGCCGTGCTGCCCGCCAAGTTCGACCAGGAACAGTTCGCCTTTTACGGTACCGTCCTGTCGGGCACGCCGCAGCAGCAGGAGCGCTGGAAGCGGGCGGTCGACTTCACCAGCGGCGCGCTGTCGGACGAGGTAAGCAAGGTCTATGTGGCGCGCTATTTCCCGCCCGCGACCAAGCTGGCGGCCGACAAGCTGGTCAAGAACGTCCTCGCCGCCATGGGCAAGCGGATCGACCAGCTCGACTGGATGGCCCCGGAAACCAAGGTGAAGGCCCATGCCAAGCTCGCGGCGTTCACGCCCAAGATCGGCTATCCCGATCGTTGGCGGGACTATTCCGCGCTGAATATCGTTTCCGGCGATGCGTTCGGCAATGCGTTGCGCGCGGCGCAGTGGCGGCACGACTATAATATCGGCCATCTCGGCAAGCCGATCCAGCGCTGGGAATGGGGCATGACCCCGATGACGGTGAATGCCTATGCCAATTTCGGCATGGTCGAGATCGTGTTCCCGGCGGCGATCCTGCAACCGCCCTTCTTCGACCCGAAGGCGGATGCGGCGGTCAATTATGGCGGCATCGGCGCAGTCATCGGGCATGAGCTGAGCCATCATTTCGACGACCAGGGATCGAAATTCGACGCCAAGGGCCAGCTGACCGACTGGTGGACGCCCGCCGACGTCGCGGCCTTCAAGGCGCGTACGGGCGCGCTGGTGAAGCAATATGACGCCTATGAGCCGCTGCCGGGCCTGCATGTGAAGGGCGCGCTGACCCTGGGCGAGAATGTCGCCGATCTGGCGGGGCTGTCGGTCGCCTATGACGCCTATCACGCGTCGCTGGGCGGCAAGCCAGCGCCGGTGATCGACGGCTTCACCGGCGACCAGCGCTTTTATCTGGGCTGGGCGCAGGTCTGGCGGCGCAACTATCGCGAGGCCAATTTGCGCAACCGGCTGCTGACCGACCCGCATTCCCCGTCGCAGCAGCGCGCCTGGGTCGTGCGCAATCTCGATCCCTGGTACGGCGCCTACAATCCCAAGCCCACCGACAGGCTGTACCTGACGCCCCAGCAGCGCGTCCGGATCTGGTAACCGCGGGCTATCCCGTCATGGGTCGGGTGCAGGATCGCGCTTGACCCATGACGGGTCGCCGGATGAAGAGTTCATCATGGCGATCGCGTCCTCCGAAAGGTTCAGTCCCGTCCGCGTCGCGGGCCTTGTGTCGATCGCGAGCGGAGTTTGCGCGGCGGCCCTGCTGTTCGCCGCGGTCCGCAGCTGGATCGTCGCGGCGGGATTCCTGGCGGCGGCGCTGCTGGTGTTCGGGGCGATGCTCGCCTGGCGATTGCTGATGCCCCGGACCGAACAGGCGCGACGTAGCGTCGACTGGGACTTCGCACGCGTCGTGGCGGATGCCAGCCATGATGCGATCGCGGTGACCGATCGTGCGGGGCGGCTGGTCTGTGCCAATGACGCCTATGCCTCGCTCTTCCCGATGATGCCGACCCCGCCCGGCGTTCCGCTGGACGCGACCTGTGTCGAGGCGCTGGCCCAGGCCGGCCGGACCGCATGGCGCGACGGGCTGGGGCGCGCGGACCGGATCGCGGTGATGGGCACCGAGCTGTCCGTGCTGGTCACGCGCGCGGGGGACGAAGCGGACCTGCTGGTCTGGCGCTTCGCGGTCGCTGACGAGCAGGATCTGGCGGAGACGGTCGAGCGGCTGATCGGCGGCATCCATGGCGACCGGCTGGGCGCGGCGGGCATCATGGCCGCGCTGATCGCCCCGGACGGCCGGGTGCGCGCCGCCAATCGGGTGCTGTGCGCCCGCGCGATGGGGGGCGAGATGCTCTCGATCGTCGGCCGCGATTTCGCGACCTTCCTGGCGCATGATCCCGGCGGCCAGGTCCGCTTCGCCGCTGAACTGGGCACGGCGGAGAGCAGGCCGCTGCGCATCCTGCAGATCCCCTTTGTCGAGGGGGAGGGCGCCCCGATGCTCGTGATCCTGCTCGACGAGGAGGAGCGGCTGGTCGCGCCGGCGGGCACCAATGCGGGCAGCCATGTGCGCGGGCTGGTATCACTTATGCCCTTCGGCATCGCACTCGTCGACCGGGATGGCCGTTTCATCCAGATGAACTCGGCCTTCATGCGCGCGGCGGGCGTGAAGGGGGCCACGCCGCCCCTCTATCCGGGCGATCTGGTGGTGCGGGAGGACAAGGCGGCGGTGGCCGACGCGATCCGCCGTTTCGCAGGGGGTGCGACCCATTCGGCCGACATGGCCGTGCGCCTGAAGGACCACCCCGAAGAACCGGTCGCCCTGACGATCGCGGGCGCGCGCGGGCTGGGCGAGGCGGCGGTGCTGCTCAGCCTGAAGGACAATTCGGAGGAAAGCCGCCTGAAGCGCGAAGTGGCGCAGGCGACCAAGATGCAGGCGGTCGGTCAGCTGGCGGGCGGCGTCGCACACGACTTCAACAATATCCTGACCGCGATCATCGGGCATTGCGACCTGATGCTGATGCGCCATTCGCCGGGCGACAGCGACTATGACGACATCCAGCAGATCCGCACCAACTCGAACCGCGCCGCCAGCCTGACCCGCCAGCTGCTCGCCTTCTCGCGGCAACAGACGCTGCGGCCGCAGATCCTGCAGCTGCCCGATGTCGTGTCGGAGGTGTCGAACCTGCTGAAGCGCCTGCTCGGCGAACGGGTGCGCCTGGACGTCAGCCATGGCCGAAACCTCGGGCCGGTCCGCGCTGATCCGGGGCAGCTGGAGCAGGTGGTCGTCAATCTGGCGGTCAATGCGCGCGACGCGATCCTGGACAATGAACCGGCGGGCGGGGGCATCCTGACCATCCAGACGCGCGCCGTGTCGATGGCCGACGTACGCGCGATGGGCAATGATATCCTGCCCGCCGCCGACTATACCGCCCTGACCATCAGCGACAACGGCACTGGCATCCCCGCCGACATTCTGCCCAAGATCTTCGAGCCCTTTTTCACGACCAAGGAACTGGGCAAGGGAACCGGCTTGGGCCTGTCCACCGTCTATGGCATCATCAAGCAGTCGGGCGGCTATATCTTTGCCGATTCGCCGCCAGGGGGCGGGGCGAAATTCTCCATTTATCTGCCGGTCCACGCGGCCCCCGCCTTGCCCGCCGCCAAGGCCAGCGCGGCCAAGCCCGCCGCGCGCCCGGCGACGCATTGGGGATCCGGCACTATCCTGCTGGTCGAGGACGAGGACATGGTCCGCGCAGTCGCCGAGCGGGCGCTGACCAGGCAGGGCTATACGGTGCTGGCGGCCGAAAATGGCGAGGTCGCGCTGGAGATGCTCGACAAGCACGGCAAGCCCGACCTGCTGATCTCCGACGTGGTCATGCCGACCATGGATGGCCCGACGATGGTCGGCCATGTCCGAAAACGCTATCCCGATCTCGCCGTCCTGTTCATGTCGGGCTATGCGGAGGAACAGCTGCGCAAGTCGATCACGCTGCCCAATGTCGGCTTCCTGCCCAAGCCCTTTTCGGTCCAGCAACTGGCCGAGGCGACCCAGGCGGCGCTGTCCCAGGGAAGCGACCCGGATACGGCCTCGTAACAAGCCGCTGGCGGATGGCGCAAAGCGTGATATGGCGGTGTCGATGACAGAGCCTGTGCAGATCCTCATCGTCGAGGACGAACCCCTGATCGCCATGATGCTCGAGGATTTCCTGGACGTCCTCGACAAACAGGTTGCGGGCACCGTCGACAGCGTCGACGACGCGCTTGCCCGGGTGGCTCAGGGCGGCATCGACGCGGCGATCCTCGACGTCAACCTGCGCGGCGGCCAGAAGAGCACGCCGGTCGCCGAGGCGTTGGCGGAGCGCGGCGTCCCGTTCGTCTTCGCCACGGGCGGCTCGGACGATTCGGTGGACGAACGGTTCCGCGATCGCCCCCGCCTGCAAAAGCCCTTCACGATGGACGGCGTCGCCAAGGCGTTGAATTCTCTCTGACGCAAAATCCTCTCCATCATGGATGGAGTGGGTGGGGCAAAGCCCATGCGGACAGCAAGCGCACCCGTATCGGTGATGGCTTTTCCGCACGGCCTCGACGGTTAACGCGAAATTTGCTTGCGTCAAAGGTGCGTCTCGCGACATAGGCCTGCGCCATGACACGCCAATTCGACAAGTCCCGCCTGCCGTCCCGCCATGTTTCCGTGGGCCCGGAGCGTGCGCCGCACCGCAGCTATTATTACGCCATGGGTATCCAGGAAGAGGATATCGCCAAGCCGTTCGTTGCGCTGGCGAGTGCGGGCAACAATTCCGCGCCCTGCAACACGACGCTGGATGCACAGGCGGATGCGGCGCAGGGCGGCGTGATCCGGGGCGGCGGTATGCCGCGCCGGTTCAACACGATCACCGTGACCGACGGCATCGCCATGGGCCATCAGGGCATGAAGTCCTCGCTGGTCAGTCGCGAGGTCATCGCCGATTCGGTCGAACTGTCGGTACGCGGCCATTGCTATGACGCGTTGGTCGGCTTTGCGGGATGCGACAAGTCGCTGCCCGGCATGATGATGGCGATGCTCCGCCTGAACGTGCCGTCGATCTTCGTCTATGGCGGCTCGATCATGCCCGGCCGTCACCAGGACCGCGACGTGACCGTGGTCGACGTGTTCGAAGCGGTCGGCCAGCATGCGGCGGGCAACTGCCCGCTGCACGACCTGATCGCGCTCGAAAAGGTCGCGTGCCCCGGCCATGGTGCGTGCGGGGGCCAGTTCACCGCCAACACCATGGCGTGCGTCGGCGAGGCGATCGGCCTGTCGCTGCCCAACAGCAACATGATGCCCGCGCCGTTCCTCGACCGCCATGGCATCGCCGAGGCGGCGGGCGAGCAGGTGATGGAGCTGGTTGCCCGCAACCTGCGCCCGCGCGACATCTGCACCCGCGAGGCGTTCGAGAATGCTGCGCGCGTCGTCGCCGCGACCGGCGGCTCGACCAATGCCGGGCTTCACCTGCCCGCCATGGCGAACGAGGCGGGCATCGACTTCGACCTGTTCGACGTCGCCGAGATCTTCAAGACCACCCCCTATATCGCCGACCTCAAGCCCGGCGGTCGTTATGTCGCCAAGGACATGTACGAGGCGGGTGGCGTCTATATGCTGATGAAGACGCTGCTGGCGGGCGGCTATCTGCACGGCGACTGCATCACCGTCACCGGCAAGACGCTGGCCGAGAATATCGACGAGGTGACGTGGAACCCCGACCAGAAGGTCATCTACGACGTGAAGACCCCGATCACGCCGACCGGCGGCGTCGTCGGTCTGCGCGGCAGCCTGGCCCCCGAGGGGGCGATTGTGAAGGTGGCGGGCATGAAGCGCCTCCAGTTCGAAGGGACGGCGCGTGTCTTCGATTGCGAGGAAGAAGCGTTCGCCGCGGTCGAGGCCCGCGCGATCACCGAAGGTACCGTCGTCGTGATCCGCTATGAAGGGCCCAAGGGCGGTCCGGGTATGCGCGAGATGCTGTCGACTACTGCGGCTCTCTATGGCCAGGGCTTGGGCGAGAAGGTCGCGCTGATTACCGACGGGCGATTCTCGGGCGGTACGCGCGGTTTCTGCATCGGTCATGTCGGGCCCGAGGCGGCCGATGGCGGCCCGATCGCACTGGTCGAGGATGGCGACACCATCCGCATCGACGCCGAAGCCGGAACCATCGACCTGCTGGTCGAGCCCCAGGTGCTGGACGAGCGGCGCGCCCGCTGGACCCCACGCATGAACGATTACCAGGCCGGCGTGTTGTGGCGCTATGCCCAAAATGTCGGCCCGGCGCATCAAGGCGCGGTTACGCATCCCGGCGCCAAGAGCGAGCGCCACGTCTATGCGGATATCTGATGTCCGCTGGCTGGCCGGTGCCATGGCACTGGCCGGCTGCTCAGGTGGGCAGGGGGATCGGGAGACGGCCGCGGCCAATACGCCATCGGCTCCGCAAAATCCCGGCCTGTCCATCGCATGCGCCCTGTCCGGTGCGCAGGGCTTCACGCGCGACTGTACCGTCGAGCAGTCTTCGTCCGGCGATGCGACGATCCTGACCGTCCGTCACCCGGATGGCGGTTTCCGCCGGCTTCGGGTGACGCAGGACGGGCGCGGTGTGGCTTCGGCGGACGGCGCGCTCCCGGCGCAGGTCAGCGTGGCGGGAGATCGCCAGATCGAGATCCGGATCGGCGACGACCGTTACCACCTGCCCGCGACCATCGGCACGCCATGATCCCGATCGACGGCCAGTTCATTCTTAACGCGGCCGGGATGCGCGCTGCGGAAGCCGCGGCGATAGCCCGGGGCGTATCCGAAGCGGAGCTGATGGACTGTGCGGGCCGTGCCGTGGCGCAGGCTGTGGCCCGGCTGGGTGCGGGGCGCGACATTCTTGTTTTATGCGGGCCGGGCAATAATGGCGGCGACGGCTATATCGCGGCCCAGGCTCTCCGCAGTCTTGGACTGACCGTTCGGGTCGCGGCGTTGGCCGAGCCCCGCAGCGAAGGGTGCCGCCAGGCGGCATCGCAATGGAACGGCCCTGTAGAGGTGCTCGACCACGCGGCACCAGCGCCTGTTCTGCTCGACGCCCTGTTCGGCACGGGCCTGTCGCGCGGCCTGGAAACGGTAGCCGAACAGGCACTGGCCCGGCTGGCGGCCAAGGCCTGGATACGTATCGCGGTCGACCTGCCCAGCGGGATCGCGACCGATGACGGCAGAGTCCTTGGGGATGTGCCGCGCTTCGATGTCACGCTGGCGCTGGGCGCGGTGAAGCCCTCGCACGTGTTGCAACCGGCCGCGTCGTATATGGGCCAGGTCCGGCTGCTCGATATCGGCGTGCCGGTGACGAGTTCCGTCCGCGTCATGGCGCGCCCCGACCTGCCGCAACCGGACGCCAACTCGCACAAATATAGCCGGGGCATGGTGGCGATCGTGGCGGGCAACATGTCCGGCGCGTCGGAGCTGGCGGCGACAGCGGCGTTGCGGGCAGGCGCCGGTTATGTGCTGCATCTCGCGGCGCAGTCTGGCGGTGGGGCCGCGCAGCCCCATGCCGTTGTCCGGCGCGCATTCACGCCGGATGCGCTGGGTGACGAGCGGATCAACGCGATCGTGATCGGTCCCGGTCTCGGCCGCGACGACGATGCCCGGCGGCGGCTCGGCGCGGCGCTGGGGAGCGGACGGCCGCTGATCGTTGACGGCGACGCGCTCCACCTGGTCGAGGCGCAGGCACTGGCCGAGCATATCGGGCCGAAAATCCTGACCCCGCATGGCGGCGAGTTCGCCCATCTTTTCGGCAAGCCAACGGCCGACAAGCTCGGCGCGACGATCGACGCCGCCCGGCGGACAGGCGCGGTCGTCGTGCACAAGGGCGCCGACACGGTCATCGCCGCGCCCGACGGGCGCGCGATCCTGTGCCCCGAGGCAAGCCCCTGGCTGTCCACCGCCGGGACGGGCGACGTACTGGCGGGCGCCATCGGCGCGATGCTGGCCGTCGGGCTGGAACCGCTGGCGGCGGCGGAGGCCGGGGTGTGGCTGCACGCACAGGCGGCGAGGCGGCTCGGCCCGGCTTTCATCGCGGACGACTTGGCAGATGCGCTTTCCGCCGTCAGAGGCTGATGGCATGAGCGATACCATCATCCGCGTCGCCGCCCGGGGCGACGGCGTGACCGCGACCGGCCGCCACGCCGCCTTTACCGCGCCCGGCGATTTGCTGGCCGAGGACGGGACCGTCACGCCGGGACCGCATCACCAGACGCCGCCCTGCGGCCATTTCCCGCGCTGCGGCGGATGCCAGCTCCAGCATCTGGACGATGAAAGCTATGCCGGGTTCGTGACCGACCGGGTCGCCTCGGCACTTGATGCGCAGGGGCTGGCGGCGCCGCTGCGTCCCACCCATGTCTCGCCGCCGCATAGCCGCCGCCGGGCGACGCTCCATGCCGAGTTCAAGGGCGGGCGCGTCCTGATCGGCTTCTCGGAGGAAAAGAGCCATGCGATCGTCGACATGGCGGAATGCCACATCCTCGACCCGCAACTCTTCGCGCTGGTCGCGCCCTTGCGGGGGCTTCTCCAGCGTCTGGGCTTCAAGCGGCGCGGTGACGTCCATCTGACGCTGGCCGATCAGGGCGCGGATGTGCTCGTCACCGGTTTCTCGCCTGACGGGTTGGAGGCTGCGGAGGCGATCATCGGCTTTTGCCAGCGGCACGGCGTCGCGCGTTTCGCGGTCGATGACGGGCTGGGTCCGGAAACGCGCTGGGAGCCCGAACCGGTCACGGTGATGCTGGGCGGCATCGGTGTTCCCCTGCCGCCGGGTTCCTTCCTTCAGGCGACGTGCGATGGCGAAGCGGCCCTGGTCGCCGCCGTTCGCGAAGCGGTGGGAAGTCCGCGCACCACGGCGGACCTATTCGCCGGTCTCGGCACCTTTGCGCTGGCGCTGCCCGGCAAGGTCTATGCGGCTGAGGGCGCGCGCGATGCGATCCTGTCGCTGAAGGGCGCGGCGAATGCGCAGGGTCGCATGGTCTTTGCCGAGCATCGCGACCTTTATCGCCGGCCTCTCACCAAGGCGGAGCTGGACCGGTTCGACGCTATCGTCCTCGATCCGCCCCGCGCCGGTGCGCGCGATCAGGCGGATGCGCTGGCCGAGGCGGAGGTGCGTGCCGTCGCCTATGTCTCGTGCAACCCGGCCAGCTTCGCGCGCGATGCCAAGGCGATGGTCGAGCATGGCTGGACGCTCGACTGGGTGCAGCCGGTCGGGCAATTCCGCTGGTCGACCCATGTCGAACTGGCGGCGTGCTTCTCGCGTCAGGCTTCGTCCGGATAATCCGCGCGGACGAAAAACAGCCCGTCCGACGGTGCGTTCAGCCCCAGCTGCGCACGGTCGCGGGCGTGGAGCGCGGCCTCCACATCATCGGGCGACCAGCGTCCCATGCCGACCAGCGCCAGGCATCCGACCATCGACCGGACCTGATGATGCAGGAAGGACCGGGCGGCCGCCCGGATGAACAGGCGCACGCCGTCCCGTTCCACCGACAACAGGTCCAGCGTCCGCACCGGGCTGTCCGCCTGGCAATGGACCGAGCGGAAGGTGGTGAAGTCGTGCCGCCCGACCAGCCGTCCGGCGGCGTCCGCCATGGCGCCTTCGTCCAGCGGCGGCGGCACCTGCCACGCCAGTCCCGCCTCATGGGTCAGCGGCGCGCGCCGGTTGACGATGCGATATTCGTAGGATCGCCGGATGCAGGAAAAGCGGGCATGCCAGTCATCCGCCACCGTGACGCAGGCGAGGACCGCCACCGGGTTCGGCCTGATCCGCGCGTTGATGGCCTCCATCAGGCGAAAGGGCGCGATGTCCTTGGCGATGTCGACATGCGCGCGCATGGCGAGGCCGTGCACCCCGGCATCGGTACGCCCCGCCGCATGGACGGCGGTGCGCTCGCCGGTCACGGCGTGGATCGCATCCTCGAGCGCCTGCTGCACGCTGGGCCCATGCGACTGGCGCTGCCAGCCCATGAAGGGGCGTCCATCAAACTCGACCGTCAGCGCGAATCGGGTCAAAGCTGCGTTCCCGCCGGGATGACGAAGCCGCGCAGCAGATCGTCCGCGCTGGACACGCCGCGCCCGGCGCGCTGGACGGTGAGCGGGCGCAGCGCATCGTTTCCGCACGCGATGGTCAACCGATCGTCCAGGACTTCGCCCGGCACGCCGCTGCCTTCGACAATATCCGCCGCCAGGATCTTGATCCGCTCGCCCTGATGCTCGAACCACGCACCCGGAGCCGGGTGGAAGGCGCGGACCTGACGTTCGAGATCGACCGCTGGCCTGGCAAAATCGAGCCGAGTCTCCGCCTTGTCGATCTTGGCGGCATAGGTGATGCCCTCGACCGGCTGCGCGTGCGGCGGATAGCGATCGGGATCGGCGAGAACCTTGACCATGAGCGCCGCGCCCATCGCGGCCAGTTCGTCGGTCAGTTCGCCCGTCGTCTTGCTGCCGATCGGGGTCGAACCCTCCAGCCGGACCGGTCCGGTGTCGAGCCCGGCCTCCATCTGCATGATGCCGACGCCCGTCATCAGGTCGCCCGCTAGGATCGCCCTCTGGATCGGCGCCGCTCCCCGCCAGCGGGGCAGCAGCGAGCCATGGACGTTCAGGCAGCCCAGCCGCGGCGCGTCGAGAATGGCTTGCGGCAGGATCAGGCCATAGGCCGCGACCACCGCGACATCGGCGTCGAACCCCGCAAACCGCGCTTGTTCGTCCGCTGGCCGCAGCGATACCGGCGTCAGCACCGGAATGCCCAGGCCCTCCGCCATCTGCTGCACCGGCGAGGGTACTAGTTGCCGCCCGCGTCGCCCGCCGGGGCGGGGCGGCTGGCTATAGCTGGCGACGACCTGATGCCCGGCCTCGACCAGCGCCTGCAGAACCGGGACGGCAAAGCCCGGCGTACCCATGAAGATGATCCGCATGGCCAAAGCCTCTCCCCGCTGGCGGGACGGCGCGCAACCCCCTATCTGTTCATCCATGGCATCCCCCGAGATCGAGGCGCTGACCCAGGCGCTGGCGCGTATTCCTGGCCTAGGCCCCCGATCGGCACGCCGTGCGGTCCTGCATCTGCTGAAGAAGCGGGAGGCGGCGCTGGTCCCGCTGCTGACGGCACTGGGCGCGGTCGAGGAACGGCTGGAGACCTGTTCGACCTGCGGCAATATCGACACCGCCAATCCTTGCGCGATCTGTGCCGACCCCCGGCGGGACGCGGGCGCGCTGTGCGTCGTGGAGGAAGTCGCTGACCTATGGGCGCTGGAGCGGTCGCGGCTGTTCCCTGGGCGTTTCCATGTTCTGGGCGGGCGGCTCTCCGCACTGGAGGGTGTTCGGCCCGAAGACCTGGCGATCGACGCGCTGGTCCGCCGGATCGAAGGCGGCGGGATCGACGAGGTCGTCCTTGCGATGAACGCCACGCTGGAGGGGCAGACGACCGCGCATTACATCGCCGAGCGGATCGAGCGTTTTCCGGTGCGCGTGACCCAGCTGGCGCACGGACTGCCGGTCGGCGGCGAGCTGGACTATCTGGACGAAGGCACGCTCGCCCAGGCGCTTCGGGCGCGGCGGCCGGTCGTCTGACGCCCATGCTTGACGGTTTCCGCCGCTGACCGTAGCGGAACTGTCATGGCCATTCTTCCGATCGTCGAAGTTCCCGACCCCCGCCTGCGCCTCGTCTCCAAGCCTGTCGAGACGGTGGACGACCATGTCCGCCAGCTCGTCTCCGACATGATCGAGACGATGTACGACGCCCACGGCATCGGCCTTGCCGCGATCCAGGTCGGCGTCGACCAGCGCATTCTCGTCATTGACCTTCAGGAGGAAGAGGATGAAGAGGGCAAGCCGGTCAAGAACCCGAAGGCCTATATCAACCCCGAAATCCTGTCGGTCAGCGACGAGCTGTCGACCTATAACGAAGGCTGTCTGTCGATCCCCGAGCAATATGCTGAGGTGAAGCGGCCTGCCGCCTGCCAGGTGAAGTGGCTGGACGAAAAGGGCGAGGCGCATGAGGCCGAACTGACCGGCCTGCTCGCTACCTGTATGCAGCATGAGATCGACCATCTGAACGGGGTGCTGTTCATCGACCATGTCAGCCGGCTGAAGCGCGACATGCTGATGCGCAAGCTGACCAAATTGCGCCGGGGCTAAGCCTCCTGCGTGTCCCCGGTCGAATAGCCTTGTTCGACCGGGTTCGTTCGTTCTATGTTCCGATCTGTCCTAGTATCTGACAGGTTGCCATTATGCCCGAATTGATCGCCGTCGCGCTGCTCGCCCTTTTGCTGGGGGGCGTGGTCGGCTGGCTGATGGCGCGGCGCAAGGCCGATGGGCTGGCCGCCGAATTGGCGACCGCGACGATGCGCGCGTCGGAGGTTGAGCCGCTGAAGGTTGCCCGTGCGGCGGCGGAGCGGGAGCGGACCGACGCGTTGCAGGCGTTGGCCGAACTTCGCGGCCGGGCAGCCGATCTCGACATGATCCGGGCCGCCCGCGATGCGGTGGAGGCCGAGCGGAACGCGGCCCTTCGCGAGATTGCCGAACTGCGCGCGCGGGCGCAGGAGCGCGAGACGGCCTATGCCCAGACGCTCGAGGCGCTGGGGCAGGCCCGCGAACAGATCAACGCGCAGTTCGGTGAAGCGGCGGCGCGTGCGCTCGAGGTTGCCCAGCGCCAGTTCTTGGAACGCGCCGAGGCGCGCTTCCGCCAGTCCGAGGAGGCTTCGGGCCAGACGCTGAAGGCTTTGCTCGATCCGGTCCATCAGCGCTTGCAACGCTATGAGGAAGGCGTCCGCAAGGTCGAGGACGAACGCCGCGATGCCTTTGGCGAACTGAAGGGGCAGATCGAGGCGATGCGCATCGGCCAGGAGCGCGTCTCGGGCGAGGCGGCCAAGCTGGTCAATGCGCTGCGCAATGCCCCCAAGGCACGCGGACGCTGGGGCGAGCAGCAGCTTCGCAACGTGCTGGAAAGCTGTGGCCTGTCCGAACATGCCGATTTCCAGACCGAGGTCAGTGTCGCCGATGGCGATGGTGGACGGTTGCGGCCCGATGCGATCGTACGGGTGCCCGGCGGCAAGGCGCTGGTCATCGATGCGAAGGTGTCGCTCAACGATTATCAGGACGCGTTCGGCGCGGTGGACGAGGTCGAGCGGCTCTCGGGGCTGTCGCGCCATGCGGCCGCGATGCGGGCGCACGTCAATGGGCTGGGCAACAAGAGCTATTGGAACCAGTTCGACGACGCGCCCGACTATGTCATCATGTTCGTGCCGGGCGAGCATTTCTTGTCGGCCGCGCTGGAGCATGACCCGACGCTATGGGACTTCGCGTTCGACAAGCGCGTGTTGCTGGCGACGCCGACCAACCTGATTGCGATCGCGCGAACCGTCGCGGCCGTCTGGCGGCAGGAGAAGCTGGCGCAGGAGGCCCGGCAGATCGGCGCGCTCGGCAAGGAACTCTATGCCCGTCTGGCGGTGATGGGCGGGCATGTGTCGAAGCTGGGCAAGAATCTCGATACCGCGATGACGGCATATAATGCGTTCGTCGGCAGCCTGGAGAGCCAGGTCCTGACCAGCGCGCGCCGGTTCGAGGCGCTCAACATCGACACCGGTGGCAAGAGCATCGAGCAGCCGCCGATCGGCGAGCAGGCGGTGCGGCCTTTGACCAAGCTGATGCCGGTGGCGGAACTGACCGGCGCGGAAGAGGGCGCGGCGATTTCCTGAAACCGCCTGGCGGGTCCTTCCGTCCTCCGTTCGCACTGAGCGCAGTCGAAGTGCACGGGATGACGCTCGCCAAAGGCGGGGCGTGGCCTTCGACCTCGCTTAGACTGAAAGGGGCGCGGGATGGCGGCGGGGTTTAGCCCGCCTTGCCGCCGCCCTGCTGCGCCAACACCTCATAGGCCATGACCGCCGTGGCCACCGCCGCGTTCAGGCTGTCGGCCTTGCCCAGCATTGGGATTTTCACCAGCGTATCGCATGCGGCGGCGTAATCGTCCGGGATCCCCTGCGCCTCGTTGCCGGTCAGCAGGAAGGTCGGCGCGGAATAGCGTGCCGCGCGATAATCCGAATCGGTGTCCAGGCTCAGGCCGACCAGCTGCCCCGGCCCCTGTCGCAGCCAGTCGACAAAGGGCTGCCACTCGGTCCGGACGATCGGCACGGTGAACAACGCCCCCATGCTGGCGCGCACCGCCTCCACCGAGAAGGGATCGACGCACTCGCCGACCAGGATCAGGCCGCCGGCGCCGACCGCGTCGCCGGTCCGCAGGATCGTGCCCAGATTGCCCGGATCGCGCAGGCGTTCGGCGACGAGCCAGATGCCCGCCGACGACCGGTCGAGTTCGCCCAGCGGAACGGCGAATTCCTCGAATACGCCGACCACCGCCTGTGGATTGTCCTTGCCCGACAGCTTGGACAGGATGTCGGGCGTCGTTTCGATCGCCTCGCCTTCGGAGGCTTCGACCGCCTCGATCATCTCGCGGACCAGCGGATGTCCGGCGGACGGCCTGGCGTAGAATAACAGGGTGGGGAGGCGCCCGGTCTCGCGCGCTTCGGTCAGGATGCGCAGGCCCTCGGCCAGGAACTGGCGGGCCTGCTTGCGGTGACGCTTGTCGCGCAGATCGCGCGCCCACTTGATCAGCGGGTTGGAATAAGCGGTAATTTCGCGAGGCATCAGTCTTCGCCGAACTTGGCTTCCACGAGGGCCGCAAGCGCCTCGACCGTTGCGTCCGCGCCGTCGCCGGCCGCGCTGATCGTGATGGTGTCGCCCATCGCGGCGCCCAGCATCATCAGGCCCATGATCGAGGTTCCCGTTACGGTGCTGCCGTCCTTGGCCACCCGGACCTCGCAGGGCTGGGTCGAGGCGAGGGTGACGAACTTGGCGCTGGCGCGGGCATGAAGACCGCGCCTGTTCGTGATGAGGACGGTGCGGGTCTGCTCCGTCATGCGGCGGCCTCGCCCAGCACCTCGGACGCGACCGAGATATATTTGCGGCCCGCCTCGCGCGCGGCGGCAACCGCATCGACGACCTGCATCGACTTGCGCGCCGAGCCCAGGCGGATCAGCATCGGCAGGTTCATGCCCGCAATCACCTCGACCCGGCCACGCTCCATCAGCGAGATGGCGAGGTTCGACGGGGTGCCGCCGAACAGGTCGGTCAGCACGATCACGCCGCGCCCGGCATCGACGGTGGAAATGGCGGCAGCGATATCGGCGCGCCGCTCCTCCATGTCATCCTCCGGCCCGATCGCGATGGTGGCGATCCGCTCCTGCGGGCCGACCACATGTATCATCGCGGTCACGAACTCATCGGCGAGCCGCCCGTGCGTCACCAGAACCAGACCGATCATGTCAGACACGCATATCCATCATTGTTTGGCCGGCCTGGCTTCCACGGAGTCTTTCGGCGCGGCACTCAAATCACGATGCACCACCGTGGGGGAAAAACCGATTTTGCGCAACTGCCCCGCGATCCGTTCCGCGACATGGACCGAGCGATGTCTCCCGCCGGTACAGCCGATCGCGATGGTGATATAGGATTTTCCGCTTGCGATGTAGCGTGGGACGAGCGTGTCCAGCAGTCCCTCGATCTGGCCGACCGACGTCTCATAGGCGGGGTCGCAGCGGATATAGTCGATCACCCCCTGGTCGAGGCCGGTGCCCGGCCGCAACTCCGCCGACCAGTGCGGGTTGCGAAGGAAGCGCATGTCGAACACCAGGTCAGCGTTGCGCGGCAGCCCCTTGGAAAAGCCGAAGGACATGACGGTCAGCACCGGCTCGCTCAGCCCCTCGACCGCATAATTGGCGCGCAGCCACTGGCCCAGGTCGTTGCTGGTCATGTTGGTCGTGTCGAGCAGGCGATCGGCCATGTCACGAAGCGGCGCGAGCAGCGCCCGTTCATGCGCGATCCCGTCATCGGCGGCGCGATCCATGGCGAGCGGATGGCGGTGGCGCGTCTCCGCATAGCGCCGCTTCAACTCTACCCCGCCGCAGTTCAGGAATAGCGTCTCGATCGCCAGATTGGGGCTTTCGTTGAGGCGGCGGATGCTCTGGGCGATCTGGTCGGGGGCAAAATCGCGGGTGCGCACGCCGATGCTGATTGCCAGCGGCCGATTCTTGCCCTCCATGCCCCTGGGCGGCGTCGCCTGGAGAAGGCCGTCGAGCAGGAACAAGGGCAGGTTGTCGACTACCTCCCACCCCAGATCCTCCAGGGTCTTGAGCGTGGTCGAGGTGCCGGCACCGGACATGCCGGTGACGAGGAGGATGCGTTTGCGGTCCATCACAGGCGCTCCTTGAGGCGCGATACCATAAGCTCGACCTTGATCGGGGCCGATGCGGAAAGGGGGGTAAGCCGGTATATAGGTAGGGGGACGCCCGCGATCACCGTCTCATCCGGCTCGGGCAGGCGATCCTCCGCTGCCACGAGTTCGATGACCAGGGCGATCCGGGCGGATGGCCGATAGGGCATCGGTAGAATACCAACGCCCCGGACTTCCATCAGCCCCGCGATCCGATCGGGCACCGACACGTGAAGATGTCCGTCCTCGACGCCCGCCCGGACGTAATCGTCGGCGATCAGCGTCGCCCCGCGGTCGATCAGGCGCAAGGCGAGGTCGGACTTGCCCGCGCCCGAGGCCCCGCGCAGCATGACGCCCATCCCGTCGATCAGGACGCAGGTCGCATGGACCAGTTCGCCATCGGAACCGGTGGTCATGCGCCCGCCGCGAGCGGAAGGCGGACGACGAACCGGGCGCCGCTCAGCCGGTCCTCTCGCGCTTCGACATGGATCTGGCCCTGATGCGCCTCGACGATCGTCCGCGCGATCGCCAGGCCCAAGCCGGAATGCTGGCCGAAATCCTCGGCAGCGGGGCGGATCGAGTGGAAGCGGCGGAAAATGGCCTCGCGCGCTTCCTCGGGCACGCCGGGGCCTTCGTCCTCGACACGGACGATCCAGTCGTCCTGCTCGCGCGCCAGGCTGATCGCGACGACCGCTTCGTCCGGGGAAAAGGATAGGGCATTGGCGATAAGGTTCTCGAACACGCGTTCCAATCGCGCGCCTTCGCCCGATACCATGGCGGGGCCGGGCTCGGTCGAGTCGAAGCGCAGGCGGATGCCACGTTCCACCCCACGCGCCTCGCGCTGGGCGATCAGTCCGGCGAGCAGCGCATGGAGGTCCACCGGATCGAACTTGGCCCGGCTCAACTGGGCATCCAGGCGGGAGGCATCGGAGATATCGGTAATCAGTCGGTCGAGCCGCCGTACATCGTCGCGCACGATCGCTAGCAGCTGGGCCTGAAGATCGGGGTCGTGGATCGTCTCCAGGGTATCGACGGCAGAGCGCAGCGAGGCGAGGGGGTTCTTCAGTTCATGCGTGACATCGGCGGCAAAGGCCTCGGTCGCGTCGATCCGCGCGCGCAGGGCCAGGCTCATATCGGACAGCGCGCGGGCCAGCATACCGAGTTCGTCGCGGCGATCGGGCAGACGCGGCACGACCACTTCGCGCGCGCGGCCCAGCCGGACGCGGACGGCGGCGCGCGCCAGACGGCGAAGCGGCCGGACGATGGTACGCGCAAGGAAGAGCGACAACAGGATCGAGATCAGCGCGACCAGCGCCAGCAGGACGCTCAGCCGGAACCGCTCGATACGGACCGTCTCGGTGATGAAGCGGGCATTCTCGGTCGCCATGATCGCGCCGCCATCGGGCAGGGGAGCAGCAGCGGTGATGACCGGCGTTCGGTCTGGCGCACGCCAGACCGAGGCGGACACCCGCCCGGCACGGGCTGCGCGCACATCCGGCCACTCCGCGCCGCCGCGTCGCTCGCGATAGAGGGGCGGCCGGGCGGCACCGACCACGGTGTCGATCGCCGCATCCAGAAAACGGGCAATGGCCTGCCCCCAATCCTGCTTGTCCGGGTCGCGCAGCACGACGTTGCGGACCCCCAGCGCGCGGCTGTCGCCGGTCAGCGTCCCCCGCGTATCGAACAGTCGTAGCCGGGCACCGGTGTCGCGCGCCAGCCGCCCGATCAGCACGTCGCGCTCCTCGTTCCGGACCGAGGTAAGCGCCTCGCCCATCAGCCGCACTTCGCGCAACGACTGGGCGAGCCGGTTGTCGAGCAGCCGGGTGCGATAAGAATCGAGATAGAAAAACCCACCCGCAAGCAGCAGCAGCGCAAAAATGTTGAGCGCCAGAATCCGCTGGGTCAGCGAAATCTGGCCCGACCATCGCAGCGCGAGGTCGGGGGCGTCACTCCTCGGAGAATCGGTAACCGGCGCCATAGAGCGTCTCGATGGCGTCGAATTCGGGGTCTACCTGCCGGAACTTGCGGCGCAAACGCTTGATATGGCTGTCGATCGTGCGGTCGTCGACATAGATGTCGTCCTGGTACGCGGCGTCCATCAACTGGTTGCGGGTGCGCACGATGCCCGGCCGCTGCGCAAGTGTCTCCAGGATCAGGAATTCGGTCACGGTCAGCGTGACGGGCTCGCCTTTCCAGGTGACGCGGTGCCGTGCCGGGTCCATTGCCAGCGCGCCCCGGGTCAGCGGCCCCTGCGCATCGGCCGATGGCGTTCCTTGCGGCGTTCCGACATATTCTGACCGGCGCAGGATGGCCCGGATGCGCGCGATCAGCAGGCGTTGCGAGAAGGGCTTGGCGATATAATCGTCCGCCCCCATCGCCAGTCCCAACGCCTCGTCCAGCTCGTCGTCCTTGCTGGTCAGGAAGATGACCGGGATCTGGCTTTTCTCGCGCAGGCGGCGCAGCAGCTCCAGCCCGTCCATGCGCGGCATCTTGATATCGAAGATCGCCAGGTCGGGCGGATTGTCGATCAGCGCCTTCAGCGCGGCCTCGCCATCGGCATAGACCCGGGTGACGAAACCCTCCGCCTGAAGCGCGATCGATACGGAGGTCAGGATATTCCGGTCGTCATCGACCAGCGCGATCGTTGCGGTCATGCGACGAACGAACCCCCAGAGGTGCCGAGAGAGGAAACCGCCATGGCCTTCGGTTAGGCGAAAGCGAGACACGGCTCAACCGTCTTCGTCGAACCGCCTGTTTGACGTGTTTAACAAAAGCGGTATGAGACGGGTCGAAACATACGCAAAAGTATGTGGTGAACGGTGCCTGGCCCTGTGCGGCCCGGCGCCTTGGGGAACGAGGAAGCTCTTATGAACGAACGGATTCCGGAGATCGGTCTGCAGGCCCAGGGTATCGAAACCCGTGCGACGCTGCATTGGAACCTGGTCACTGCCCGGCTGATCGAAACGGCCGTTGCGCGCGGTGAGGGCAAGCTGTCGGCAGACGGCCCGCTGGTGGTCGAGACCGGCGAGCACACCGGCCGTTCCGCGCAGGACAAGTTCATGGTCCGCGACGACGAGACCCGCGACACCGTCTGGTGGGGCAAGGCCAACAAGCCGATGAGCCCGGACGATTTCGCCGCGCTGAAGGCCGATTTTTTTGCCGCGCTCGGGCAGAAGGAAGACCTGTTCGTCCAGGACCTGTATGGCGGGTCGCAGCCCGAGCACCGGGTCCGCGTTCGTGTCGTCACCGAACTCGCCTGGCACAATCTGTTCATCCGCACGATGCTGGTCCGCCCCGAAGAGCATGAACTGCGCAAGTTCGTCGCCGACTATACGATCATCGACCTGCCCAGCTTCCGCGCCGATCCTGCGCGTCACGGCTGCCGCTCCTCGACCGTCATTGCCGTCAACATGACCGAGAAGCTGATCCTGATCGGCGGCACGCGCTATGCCGGCGAGATGAAGAAGTCGGTCTTCGGCCTGCTCAACTATCTGCTGCCGACGACGGGCGTGATGCCGATGCACTGCTCGGCGAATATGGGCGCGGATGGATCGACGGCGGTGTTCTTCGGCCTGTCGGGCACCGGCAAGACGACTTTGTCGGCCGATGCCAGCCGCACGCTGATCGGCGACGACGAGCATGGCTGGTCGGACACGGCGGTCTTCAATTTCGAGGGCGGCTGCTATGCCAAGATGATCCGCCTGTCGCCCGAGGCCGAGCCGGAGATCTTCGCGACCACCAAGCGCTTCGGTACGGTGCTCGAGAATGTCGTGATGGACCCGGTCACGCGCCAGCTTGACCTGAACGACAACAGCCTGGCCGAGAACAGCCGGGGGGCGTATCCGATCGACTTCATCCCCAATGCGTCGAAGGACAATATGGGGGGCGTGCCGCGCAACATCGTGATGCTGACGGCGGACGCCTATGGCATCCTGCCGCCGATCGCGAAGCTGACGCCCGACCAGGCGATGTATCATTTCCTGTCGGGCTATACCGCGCGCGTAGCGGGCACCGAGATCGGCGTGACCGAGCCGGATGCGACCTTCTCGACCTGCTTCGGCGCGCCGTTCATGCCGCGCCACCCGTCGGTCTATGGCAATCTGCTGAAAGAACGGATCGCCAAGGGCGTCGTCGATTGCTGGCTGGTCAATACCGGCTGGACCGGCGGCAAATACGGCGTCGGCAACCGGATGCCGATCAAGGCCACCCGCGCGCTGCTTAACGCGGCGCTCGATGGCAGCCTGAACAGCGCCGAATTCCGCACCGATCCGAATTTCGGCTTCCAGGTGCCGGTCTCGGTGCCGGGCGTCGATCCGGCGATCCTGAACCCGCGCGACACCTGGGCGGACAAGGCCGCCTATGACGCGACGGCAGCCAAGCTGGTCGATCTGTTCAACGAGAATTTCCAGCAGTTTGCCGACCATGTCGACGAGGGCGTGCGGGAGGCTGCACCGAAGGTTTCGGTTCCGGCGTAAGGCTGGTCAGGGGAAAGCGCTCTGGGGCGGGCGCTTTCCCTTGGCCTTCGGCTTCGCTCAGGCTGAACGGGGTTTTGGAAGGACCAGCTACCGACCTCCGTTCAGCCTGAGCGAAGTCGAAGGCCACGCCCGACGGCCAGCCTCAATCCCCAAGAGGCTCCACCAGCAAAACCCCATTATCGACATGCGCCACCCGCAATCGGGTGCCGGCTTCGGCTTCCGGCCCGCGCACCGGCCACTCGCCATCGGCCAGCCGCGCCCGGCCTTCTCCGCCGACGATCGGGGTCGTGACCGTCACGACCTGTCCCCGCAGTCTTAGCGCAGGCGCATTCAGCACAGGCGCATCGCTCTCGACCGGAAAGTCCCGGTACCAGCATCGCCCGATGACGACGCACACGACGCTCCACACCGCAAACTCGGCGAGCTGCAGTCCGATCGGCAATTTCGGAATGGCCCAGCTCGTTAGCGCGGTGATACCTGCCGCAACCGCCAGAAAGATCAGGAACACGCCCGGGACCAGCAGCTCGGCAATGCCGAGGACCAGCCCGAATGCCAGCCAGAGCGCCGCCGGGTCGATGGTCTCCAGTGTCACGACGGCGTCTGGTCGAACGGCCCCGGCTTGGTCGCGACGCGCGGGGTGGTGGCGTCCGACTTGTTGGGGGCCAGCGCCTCCTTGGCCAGTTCGCCGATACCGCCCAGCGTGCCGATCAGTTGCGTCGCTTCAACCGGGAACAGGATCGTCTTGGCATTGGGGCTGGTCGCGAACTTGCCGACTGCTTCGACATATTTCTGCGCGATGAAATAGTTGATCGCCTGTGTGCCGCCCGATTCGATTGCCTCGGAGACGACACGGGTCGCCTTGGCCTCCGCCTCGGCCGCACGCTCGCGGGCTTCCGAGTCGCGGTACGCCGACTCGCGGCGGCCTTCGGCCTCCAGGATGCGCGCCTGCTTCTGACCCTCAGCGCGCAGGATTTCCGATGCGCGGGAGCCCTCCGCTTCCAGGATATTGGCCCGCTTCTCGCGCTCCGCCTTCATCTGGCGGGCCATGGCGTTGACGATGTCAACGGGCGGGCGGATGTCCTTGATCTCGACACGGGTGATCTTCACGCCCCAGGGCGTGGTCGCGTGATCGACCACATTGAGGAGCCGTGCGTTGATCTCGTCGCGCTTCGACAGGGTTTCGTCCAGGTCCATCGATCCCATGACGGTGCGCAAGTTGGTGGTGACGAGGTTGAGGAGCGCGACATAGAGGTCCGACACCTCATAGGCCGCCTTGGGCGCGTCCAGCACCTGGAAGAAGACGACCCCGTCGGTCGAGATCATCGCATTGTCCTTGGTGATGATCTCCTGCCCCGGAATGTCGATCACCTGCTCCATCATGTTCACGCGGCGGCCGACACGATAGAAAAAGGCGGGATAGAAGTTGAAGCCGGGAATGGCCGTGCCGGTATAACGGCCGAAATGTTCGATCGTGTATTGATAGCCCTGACGGACGATCTTGATCGACATCATCAGATACATCAGCACCAGCAGGACGGCGAGTGCGGCGATGATCAGGCCCATATGGCTCCCCCAAAATCTGTCTGACCCGCGTTCTAGCATGGCGGTGCAGCAAGGGCCTAGCGGGAACGGCTTGCTTTGGTTACATGGCCCGCCACTTGTTCCCTCCGCAGGATTGGCAGCCCCATGGATATCCGCCTCGGCCTCACCTTTGACGACGTGCTCCTCGTGCCCCAGGAGTCGGACGTCCTGCCGAGCACCGCCGACACGCGCACGCAACTGACCCGCTCGATCGCGCTCAACATCCCCGTCCTGTCGGCGGCGATGGATACCGTGACCGAGGCCGACATGGCGATCGTCATGGCGCAGCTGGGCGGCATGGGCGTGCTGCACCGCAACCTGACCGTCGAGCAGCAGGTCGCCGCCGTCCGCCAGGTCAAGCGGTTCGAGAGCGGCATGGTCGTCAACCCGATCACCATCTCGCCGACCGCCACGCTGGCCGAGGCGCAGGCGCTGATGGCGCGCCACCGGATCAGCGGCATCCCCGTCGTCGAGTTCGACGGCCGCCTGGTCGGCATCCTGACCAACCGCGACGTTCGCTTCGCCGAGAACCCGCAGCAGCCCGTCTCTGAGCTGATGACGCATGAAAATCTGGCCACCGTGAAGGTCGGCGTCGGCCAGGACGAGGCGCGCCGCCTGCTCCACGCGCGCCGGATCGAGAAGCTGCTGGTCGTCGACGAAAGCTATCGCTGCGTCGGCCTGATTACCGTCAAGGATATCGAAAAGGCCGTTACCTATCCCTCGGCCACCAAGGATGCCGCCGGTCGCCTGCGCGTCGCCGCGGCCTCGACCGTTGGCGAGAAGGGCTTTGAGCGGACCCGCGCGCTGATCGAGGCTGAGGTCGACTGCGTCATCATCGACACCGCGCATGGCCATAACCGCGACGTCGCGCGGGCTGTGGAAGCCGCCAAGAAGCTGTCCGACACCGTGCAGGTGATCGCGGGCAACGTCGCCACGGCGGCCGCCACCCGGGCGCTGATCGATGCGGGCGCCGACGCGGTGAAGGTCGGCATCGGGCCGGGCTCGATCTGCACCACCCGCGTCGTCGCGGGTGTCGGTGTGCCGCAGCTGACCGCCGTGATGGACTGCGCCGAGGAAGGCTGGAAGTCGGGCGTGCCGGTGATCGCCGATGGCGGCCTGCGCACCTCGGGCGATCTTGCCAAGGCGCTGGCGGCGGGTGCTGGCGCCTGCATGGTCGGCTCGCTGCTGGCGGGCACTGAGGAAGCGCCGGGCGAGACCTTCCTGTATCAGGGGCGCGCCTATAAGTCCTACCGCGGTATGGGCTCGGTCGGCGCGATGGGCCGCGGCTCGGCGGATCGCTATTTCCAGGGCGATATCAAGGACCAGATGAAGCTGGTGCCCGAGGGCATCGAGGGCCAGGTCGCCTATAAGGGGCCGGCGCGCGACGTCATCCACCAACTGGTCGGCGGCATCAAGGCGGCGATGGGCTATACCGGCTCGGCGACGCTTGAAGCCCTGCGCGAGCGGGCGCAGTTCGTCCAGATCACCGGCGCTGGCCTGAAGGAAAGCCACGTCCATGACGTGACGATCACGCGCGAGGCCCCCAATTACCCGACCCGCTAAGTCCAAGGACGCCCGCGCATGACCCCCGGCGCCCGCACCCAGGCGGCGATCGAATTGCTTGACGAGATCGTCGCTGCAGCTGCCAGTGGCGGCGCGGCGGCGGACACGCTGATCGCCCGCTATTTCGCGACACGGCGCTATGCCGGATCGAAGGACCGGCGTGCGGTACGCGAGCTGGTCTATGCCGCCATCCGGCTGGCTGGGCCAGTGCCGGCATCGGGCCGCGCCGCCATGGTGGCGCTGGCGGACATCGACCCGGCCGTCGCCGCGACCTTTGACGGCGAAGGTCATGGTCCGGCACCGATCCGATCCAACGAGCCCCGTGCCGAGCGGGGCGTGGCCCCGGACTGGCTGGTCGAGGCGCTGGCCGAGTCCGGACTGGACGAACGGCAGCAGGGGGCGCTCGTCGGCCGGGCGCCGCTGGATATTCGCGTCAACAGCCTGGCGACCAATCGCGAGGCGGTGCTGGAGCAATGGCCCGAGGCGAGTCCGACGCCGCACGCGCCGCTGGGCCTCCGGCTCCCGAACGGAACGGCGGTCGAAGCGTCCGACATCTACCGCGCCGGTCTGGTCGAGGTTCAGGACGAAGGCAGCCAGTTGGTCGGCGCGGCCCTGAATGCCCAGCCCGGCGAATGGCTGGTCGATCTATGCGCCGGCGCGGGTGGCAAGACGTTGCAGATCGCAGCGGCGATGGCCAATCAGGGCACGCTTCTCGCCTGCGATATCGACCGCGCCCGGTTGCAGAGGCTGGCGCCACGCGCCGAACGGGCCGGGGCAACGATCGTGGAGAGCCGTCTGCTCAACCCCGGTCGGGAAACGGAAATGCTCGCCGACTGGGCAAGCAAGGCCGATGGCGTGCTGATCGACGCGCCCTGCTCCGGTACGGGAACGTGGCGGCGCAATCCGGAAGCGCGTTGGCGGCTGACGCCCGAGCGGCTCGCCCGCCTGTCGGATATGCAGCGGCAGGTGCTGGAGGTCGGCGCGACCCTGGTGAAGCCTGGCGGGCGGCTGGTGTATATCGTCTGCTCGCTGCTCGATGCCGAGGGAACGGACCAGGTGGCGACGTTCCTCGCCGGTCATCCCGGCTGGTCCACTCTGCCCGTCGAACCGGCGATCGGTTCGTCCCATGGGCTTGGCCAGCGGCTCGATCCCGCCACGCATGGCACGGACGGGTTTTTTGTCGCCTGCCTCCGGGCGCCATGCTAGCATCGGCCCCAGTGCCACGTCCGGAGTTCCTCATGCGTTTGTCGTCCCTGGCCGCCGCCGCCGCCCTGGCGGTGGTTTCGATTTCCACATCACTCAGCGGCCAGCGCCCGGACAATCAGATCGACGCCCGTTCGCTTCAGTTGCTGGAACAGGGACGCGGCCTGAAGGCGGCGGGCAATCTCGAAGGCGCGACCGATGTGCTGGAAACAGCCGTTACGGTCGATCCGCGCAACCGCGCCGCCTTCGTCCTGCTGGCAGAGGTCGCCGATGCGCGCGGTCTGCCCGGCAAGGCGATCCGTCTGTATCGTGAGGCACTGCTGCTCGACCCGAACGACACGCGTGCGCTGCGCGGGCAGGGCGAGGCCCTGGTCCAGCGCGGTGCGGTGACGCGCGCGAAGGACAATCTCGCGAAGATCAAGACACTCTGCAAAAGCGACTGCGCCGATGCGACGGCGCTCGCCGCGCAGATCGCCAAGGGGCCGCCCGCGGCCGTGACGACCGCGCAGGTCGACACGAAGACACCGCCGACGCCGTAAGGGCATGTCCCAATTCCTCCCCCTGTAAGGGGGGAGGGGTGTTCCGCTATCGAGAGGGTGACACCCCTCCGTCAGGCCTTTGGCCTGCCACCTCCCCTTGCAGGGGAGGAATGGATATTCACCCCAGGGCGCGCGCGATAGCGACGAATTCGTCCACCGACAGAGTCTCGGCGCGGCGCGCCGGATCTATGCCGATCGCCTCCAGCGCTTCGACCGCCCCGGTCACCGGCTTCAGGCTCTGACGCAGCATCTTGCGGCGCTGGCCGAAGGCGGCGGCGGTCAGGCGCTCTAGCGTGCGGAAGGTCACGCCCTCTGGCGCGGGCTTGGGCGTGATATGAACCACCGCCGACATCACCTTGGGCGGCGGCGTGAAGGCGGAACGATGGACCGGCATCGCAATCCGCGCCTCACTGCGCCACTGGGTCAGTACCGCCAGGCGACCGTAGGACGACTGGTCGGGTGCTGCCACGACCCGCTCGGCGACTTCCTTCTGGAACATCAGCGTGCAGGATTGCCACCAGGGCAGCCATGCCCCGGACAGCCAGCCGACCAGCAGCGGCGTGCCGACATTATAGGGCAGATTGGAGACGATGTGCGGCTTGCGCTCGAACAATTCGGGCGCGTTGATGCGAAGGGCGTCGCCTTCGATCACCTTCAGCCGATCGGGAAACGCCTCGGACAGTTCGGCCAGCGCCGGGATACAGCGGCGGTCGCGTTCGATCGCGGTGACCTTCGCGCCCGCCATCAGCAGCGCGCGGGTCAACCCGCCGGGGCCGGGCCCGATCTCCAGGACATCCTGATCGGTCAGGTCGCCTGGAATGGCGGCGATCCGGGCCAGCAACTGGCCGTCGAACAGGAAATTCTGGCCCAGCGACTTGGATGCGGACAGACCATGGCGCGCGATGACGTCGCGCAAAGGCGGCAGGGGCGTAACGGGATCCATGTCAGGCGGCGGCTTCGGCCCGCCGCCGGGATGCTTCCCCGGCCATTGCGATGGCGGCGATCATCGCCCCGGGATGCGCACGGTCCTGCCCGGCGATGCCGAACGCGGTGCCGTGATCGGGCGAGGTCCGCACGATCGGCAGGCCCAGCGTGATGTTGACGCCCTCGTCGAAATGCAGCGTCTTGATCGGCACCAGCGCCTGGTCGTGATAGCAGCACAGCGCCGCGTCATAGGCGGTGCGCGCGCGCGGATGGAACAGCGTGTCGGCAGCGAAGGGGCCGGTCGCGTCGATTCCCTCGGCCCGCAACTGGGCGATGGCCGGTTCGATCAGTTCGATTTCCTCGCGCCCGATCGCGCCGCTTTCCCCGGCATGGGGGTTGAGGCCGGCAAAGGCCAGGCGCGGGTTCCAGATCCCAAAATTCCTGCAAAGACCGCGCGCCGTGGCCCGCCCCTTGGCGACGATCAACTCGACCGACAACAGGGCCGATACGGCTGCCAGCGGCACATGCGTCGTGATCGGCACGACGCGCAGGGTCGGCCCCGCCAGCATCATGACCGCATTGGCGCCCGAGACGCCGCAGCGCTCCGCGACGAACTCGGTCTGGCCGGGATGGGTGAAACCGATATCGTAGAGCTGGGCCTTGCTGACCGGGCCCGTCACCAAGGCGCTGGCGGCGTCAGAGCGGACCAGGCCGACCGCGAGTTCGAGCGAATGGAGCGCACAGCGCGCGCCCTCGACATCGGGCTGGCCGGGACGAATTTCGCCTGCGTCGTCGACCGACAGGATGGGGAGCGCCTCGTCAAAGGCGGCGAGTGCGCTGGCGATGTCGGATACGCGGACGACCGGGCCGTCCCAGACCCGTTCGATCGCGCGCGCGTCGCCGACCGCCACGAAAGGCGGCAGGCCAGCGTCGCGGCGCGCAGTCCAGGCCTTGGCGATGATCTCCGGCCCGATCCCGGCCGGGTCGCCCATGGAAATCGCCAGCGGCCGGATCATCGCTTTGCCCCCATCAACGATATTCGATCACCGCGTCGCGACGCAGATCGCGCATCTTCTGGTTGGCACGCAGGTTGACGCGCTGCTGCTCGACCTGGTTCTGGATCTGGTCGTTGGTCGGCAGGTTGCCCGAGCGCGGCTCCTCGCGGTCGCACAGCACCAGCGAGCGAACGCCCTGTTCGGGTGAACCGAAGGGCGGGGTCGCCTGGCCGATCTGCATCTTCAGCAGGATTTCCTGTAGTGGTGCTGGCAGCTGGCGGATCGTCACCTGGTCATTGTCGACCACCTCGGCCTTCAGCGCGGTCGCAACGCGCTGAACGTCGCCGCAGCCGCGAATCGCTTGGGTCGCCTTGGCGAACTCGGCCGCGCGGCCGCTGGCCTGGGCCTGGGTCGTACCCGCCGGGAACTTCACGGTGAGCTGCTTGAGCGACAGGCGCGAATCGCGCGGGTCGGCGGTCAGCACCTGGCGCTTGTCGGTCAGGTACAGGATCGAGAAGCCGCCCGGGATCTGGATCGGTCCGGCAACCTGGCCGACCTGCATCTGCTGGACCGCGGCCTGCAGTTCCGGCGGCAGCTGCGCCGCGCGGACCCAGCCCAGATCGCCGTTCACCGCGCGGGTCGACGCTTCGGAGAAGCTGCGCGCGAAATATTCGAAGGGCTGCTGCCCCTTCTGGATTTCGGCGATGATCTGACGCGCATTGGCAAAGACTTGCTGCTGCGTCGCCTCGTTCGCCGAGAGGAAGATTTCCTTGAGGTTATATTCCTCGGTGCCCTTGGCAGCCTCCAGGCGTGCCTTGATGGCGTTGACCTCTTCGTCGCCGACATTGACGAACGGCTCGACCCGCTTGCGCAGGTACCGGCTCCAGGCCAGCTCACCCTCGATCTGGCGGCGCATCGACTTGTCGGATGAGCCGACGCTGCGCAGGAAGGTCGTCATCTCGCTGGGCGACTTGCCGAACTGCTTGGAGAAGCGGGCATAGGCCTGGTTGATCTCGTCGGTCGTGACGGTGATCTCGGCGGTCTTGGCCTCCTGGATCTGCAGCGTCTCGTCGATCAGCTGGCGCAGGATCTGCATCCGCAGCCGGTCGCGATCCTCGGCCGACAGGTTGGTGACGTTGTTCAGCGCCATGGCCAGCGCCATGCGCTGGTCGATGTCGGTCTGGGTCAGCACCGTGTCGTTGACGATCGCGGTCGGCTTGCGGACATTGGGGTCCAGCTTGCCGAACAGCTGCATGTTCGACGGGATGTTGAGCCCGCCCGTGTCCGGCACGGTCTGATCGGGCACGGTCTGCGCCAGCGCGCCGGACGCGATCGCGACCAGCATCAACGTTGCGCCCGCGCGGAGGCGGCGGCCCTTGGTACGAATGTCGTGCTTCACCGTGTCTGTGATCCCCATCGCGCCTGACGAAGGCGCGTAACCGTCGCGATATGGTTCGCCCATGCTGAATACCGGCTTAGCGGCCGAGATTGGTGAACGCCAGAGTCAACAGGAAGCTGTTGCCTGCCCGGGCGTCGCCGGTGTTCACATAGTCGCGTCGCCAGGTGAAGCCGAGCCGCAGGCAGTCATCCTCATATTGCACGCCCAACCGGTGGCGAATCGGGTCGAACCCGTTGGCCAGTGACAGCGCGTCTTCCGCCCTGGTAGTGAGGTCGATCACGGTCGAGCCAAAGGCGGACCAGAAGCGCGCGAACTGGACGCGGCCCGCCAGGCGGAGTTCCCGACGATCCTGCAAATCCTCGATCGAGGTGAAGATGTTGCGGTTCAGCTGAAGATAGCCGACCTGGAAATAGGTGGAGCGCGACCCGACCGTGGCGTCGACCTCGTTGCGACGAACGGCGAAGCTGTCCTTGTCCAGGCGGAACCGATGGGTCAGCGACAGGAAGTCGCGGAACCGGATCTCCGTCCGGCCGACGATGTCCGACCAGCGATCCGACAGGCCGGTACCGGGATAGAGGATCGTCGGCCGGTCGTTCAGGCGGAAGCTCTGCCCGACCAATGTGTCCAGGGTGAAGCCCGGCAGGGTCAGCGCCCATTGCGCGCCGTAAGTGATGCGGGTCGAATCCTCGAACCGATCATAGCCGGGGAAGCGGTTCAGCGCGAAGAGGTTGGAATCCTCCAGGTCGACCGAGCGGGCGTCCTCGTTCGGAATGCCGATATTGCGGATGGGCGGGCTGGCGACGATCTGCACGCGCGGGGTGAAGCGCTGGCTGCCGCCCCAAAGCTCGCCGACGAACGGCCACTGCACATCCACCGCCAGCGCGCCGATGACGCGGCCCTGGAACCCGGCCAACCCCTGATAGACCAGGGGCGTCGTGGCGATGTTGTTGGCGTTATAGGCGTCGCCCCGGCCATAGGCGGTGAACGTCACCTCCTGCCCCCAGTTGGTCAGGCGGCGCAGGTCCCAGCGCATACTGGCAAAGGCCCGCTGCGTGTCCTGTCCGGCGGTCCGGCTGATCGCCAGCGTGTTCAGCTCCAGCTCGAACTTGCCGCCCAGCCACGGGTCGTTGAAGCGTCGGCGATAGTCGAGTTCGGGCAGCGCGATCGGCTGCTGCCCCTGCGGATCGTTGACGCGCAGCGTTTCGACATACCAGCCGGTCAGCGCGAAATAGCTGTTGGCGTCGATATGCTCCAGGCTGGCGGTGGTGCGGAGCCGGTCGTCGCGCGAAATGTCATAGCGGCGCAGGAAGGTACGGTCGGTGGTGATCCGCATCGAGCCCGACAGGCTCCATTCGGGCGAAAACTGAAAACGGCCGACCGCGTCCAGATAGCCGCGAAACGCCTGGGTCGTGTCGGTGGGGTTGAGCGTGTTCAGGTCGTCGCTGCGACGGCTGGCGGTGCCGTAGCCCGTGATGCGGAACGCGCCCTTCGTGGTCAGCGCCTCATATTGCGCCTCCAGCATCGGCAGCACGGCGCTGAACACATGGGGCGTGACCGTCAGGCCCTTATTGGGTGCCAGGCGCCAGTAATAGGGGACCGCAACATCGACGCCATTGACCCGGTCGAGCCGGATGTCGGGCGTCAGGAACCCGCTGTCGCCGCCAGGTCCGACCGGCGCGGACAGGCGCGGCAGCGGAATGGTCGGCAGGCCGAACAGATTGAGCTTCGCGCCGTTGAAATAGATGCGCTCGCGGTCGGGGCGATAGGTGACGCGGACGGCTGTGATCTTCCAGGACGGCTCCTTGGGGCAGCCCTCCGACGTCTCGACCGCGCAGGGCGTATAGGCGGCGCGTTCCAGATTGACCGTTCCGTCGGTCTGCCGCGTACCGCGAACGGCGGAGAGCCGGCCACCCTGTTCCAGCACGACCAGCATATTGTCGACCACGCCGTCCTTGAGCGAATCGGTCAGCTCGATCTGGTCGCCATAGGCGATGTCGCCCTGGGGATTGGTGACGGCGATGTTGCCGGTCGCCAGCACCTTTCCGGTCTTGCGATTCCACGTCACCTTGTCGGCGCGCAGCCGCTGGCCCTGCCGGATCATGCGGACTTCGCCGGTCGCGGTCACGATATCGGCGTTCATGTCATATTCGAGCTGATCGGAACTGAAGCGGACCTGATCGGGATCTGCGGGCGCTGGCCCTTCGCTGGGCGGCGGCGCGACCGCGCGATCCTGGAGATCCTGCGCCGCCGAGGGCGAGGCCAGGACGAGGGCCAAGGGCAGGGCGCTGCCGGTCAGAAGCGTCAATCTGCGCACGATGATATCCGGTCCGTCCTTGCCGACACGATGATAAGCCTCCCCCGGCCGGGTGACGCCACTGAACGCCCGCCTATCGCATCACCGGCGGTTTGCTGCAATCGCGCGCTTGCCTCGTTCGATACAAGGCCTAGATGGTAGCATTCGTTATCAGTTGATCAGAGGTTCCTCATGCAGATCGCGTTCAATGCCTCCGCCGAATCCGACGACGTCCTGGTTCTCCCGCTGGGCAAGGACCAGACCGACATCGGCCAGGCCGGCGGCGAAGGCATGGTCGCGCTGGGCAAGGCCGCCATCGCGGCGGCGCGGTTCAAGGGCGAGGCGGGCTCGGTCGTCGAGTTCTTCGCCCCGGCCGATGCTGGCGTGCGGCGTGTCGTCCTGCTGGGCGTCGGTACGAGCAGCGAGGCGGATTGGCGCAAGGCGGGCGGTGCGCTGACCGCCAAGCTGCTCACCACCGCCTCCGCCGCCTCGGTCGTCCTGACGGGCCTGGGCAACAAGCCGTCGGCGGCTGCGATCGCCGCTTTTGCCGGTGCGGCCGTGCAGCGTGGCTGGCGCTATGACGTGTACCGTACCAAGCTGCCCGAAAGCGCGAAGCCGACCCTGACCCGTATCGCGATCGTCGATGCCGGTGCGGAAGCCGAGGCCGCCTATGCCCGCATCCATGCGGTCAATGGCGGATTGGAGCTGACCCGTACGCTGGTGTCCGAACCGCCGAACAAGCTCTATCCGGAAAGCTTCGTCGAGCGGGTCCTGAGCGATGTCGAGGGACTCGGCCTGGAAGTCACCGTGCTGGACGAGGCGCAGATGCGCGACCTGGGCATGGGCGCGCTGCTGGGCGTCAGCCAGGGCTCGGTGCGCGAAGGGCGGCTGCTGGTCCTGAAGTGGAATGGCGGCGCGGCCGATGCCGAAACGGTGGCGCTGGTCGGCAAGGGCGTGACCTTCGACACCGGCGGCATCTCGATCAAGCCCGCCGCGGGCATGGAGGACATGAAGTGGGACATGGGCGGCGCGGGCGCCGTGGCCGGTGCCATGAAGGCGCTCGCCGCGCGAAAGGCCAAGGCCAATGTCGTCGGCGTCATGGGCCTTGTCGAGAACATGCCCGACGGCAATGCGCAGCGCCCCGGTGACGTCGTCACCTCCATGTCGGGCCAGACGATCGAGGTCATCAATACCGACGCCGAAGGCCGCCTGGTCCTGTGCGACGCGCTGACCTGGGTCCAGAAGGTGCATTCGCCCTCGACCATCGTCGATCTTGCCACCCTGACCGGCGCGATGATCATCAGCCTGGGCAACGAGCATGGCGGCCTGTTCGCCAATGACGATTCGCTGGCCGATGCGCTGCTGGCGGCCAGCAAGGCCACCGACGAGAAGCTGTGGCGCTTCCCGCTGTCCGACGCCTATGACAAGCTGATCGACAGCCAGATCGCCGACATGAAGAATGTCGGCCCGCGCGGTGGCGGTTCGATCACGGCGGCGCAGTTCCTGAAGCGCTACATCAATGAGGGCGTCGCCTGGGCGCATCTGGACATTGCGGGCATGGTCTGGTCGGACAAGCCGGGTGTGAACCATGACAAGGGCGCGACCGGTTACGGCGTGCGCCTGCTCGAGCAGTTCGTCGCGGACCGGTTCGAGGCGTAAAGGACGGGAAGGGCGGCGCGATGCAGGTCGATTTCTATCATCTGACGCTCGCGCCGCTCGATCGGCTGCTGCCCGTGATCGCCGACCGGGTGCTGATGGGTGGCGGCCGGTTGCTGGTCGTGAGCGGCGACGCCGAACAGCGCGCCGCGCTCGACCGGCAGCTATGGATGATCCCGGCGGACGGCTTCCTGCCCCATGCCCAGGCCGGGGAAGGCGATGACAGCGCCCAGCCGATCCTGATCGCGGGCGAGGTGCAGCCCGCCAACAACGCGCGTCACATCGCACTGGCGGACGGGGTGTGGCGCGACGCGGCGTTGACGTTCGACCGCGTGTTTCATTTCTTCGACGGCGACCGGATCGGCGAAGCACGGGCGGCCTGGCGTGCGCTGGCGGACCGCGAAGGCGTCGAGCGGCGCTATTGGAAACAGAACGACCAGGGCCGCTGGGAACAGGCGGCGTAAGTTTTTCCTCCCCTATAAGGGGAGGTGGCAGCCCGCAGGGCTGACGGAGGGGTGTCAGCATCAGCGGGAACACCCCTCCACCAGCTCCGCTGGTCCCCCTCCCCTTGCAGGGGAGGAATGAGAGACTGGCATAAGACATTGCATTGCAACCCCGCCGCGACTAGGGCGGCGCCACTTCCAGCCAACACCTTAATTCAGGAGCTGCGTGACCATCATGGCCGCGAACCGTACCTTTTCGATCATCAAGCCCGACGCGACCCGCCGCAACCTGACCGGCGCCGTCACCAAGATGCTGGAGGAAGCCGGCCTGCGCGTCGTCGCCTCGAAGCGTATCCAGATGACCCGCGAGCAGGCTGAAGGCTTCTACGCGGTCCATAAGGAGCGTCCCTTCTTCAACGATCTGGTCGAGTTCATGATCTCGGGTCCGGTCGTCGTGCAGGTGCTCGAGGGCGAGAATGCGATGCAGCGCAACCGCGACATCATGGGCGCGACCAACCCCGCCAACGCCGAGCCGGGCACGATCCGCAAGGAACTGGCCGAGTCGATCGAAGCCAACACCGTCCATGGTTCGGACTCGGACGAGAATGCCGAGATCGAGATCGCCTATTTCTTCAAGCCCGAAGAAATCGTCGGCTGATGCCGTGGCGGCTGCGACGGGCGGAGCCGGGCGATGCGCCCGCGCTATCGCTCGTCGCGGCCGCGACTTTCCTCGAGACATTTGCCGGGATCATTGCAGGTCCCGACATGGTGCATCACTGCACCATTAATAGCTCGCCCGCCAAATTCGAGCGCTGGATCGCGGATGGCGCCTGTGTCGCCACGCTGGCCGAGCATCCCGACGGCGGCGCGCCGGTCGGCTATAGCCTGTTGGTCCCGCCGGACCTACCCATCGACACCGATGCCCGCGATATCGAGCTTCGCCGCATCTATGCCCTGTCGCTGACGCGCGGCACGGGGCTGGGCCATCGGTTGATGGCGATAGCGATCGACGAAGCGCGGGCGCTCGGTCGCCGCCGTATGCTTTTGGGTGTGCTGGGCATCAACAGGGTCGCCCGCGCCTTTTACGAGCGCGAAGGCTTTGCATTGGCGGGCACGCGACAGTTCCAGGTCGGCGACACGCTTTATGACGATGTGGTCTACGCCCGGTCGCTTTAACCGCGCTTGGCCGCCCATGCGGCATCGAGCTTGGCGGTCGTACCGTTCCGGTCGCGAAGCCGCAGCCCCTCCAGCCGCAACGTCCGCCCGCGCAACAGGCGGCCATGGGTGCTCCAGATCAGGTCATAGAGGCCCGTCACGGTCCGCGCCGTGTCGCCGTCCCAATAGCGCGTCGTGACGAGGACCGGCAGGCGGCCCTCCTTGGTGTCGGCCTGACCGTCGGTCAGGGCCAGGATCGGGCCGGCAATGGGCTCTGCTTCGATGGCCGGATCGCCAATCGGTGCCTGACGCCCGATGCCCGATTTCCTCGGGAAGTCGATCGTAACGTCCTGCAGATCATGGTTGGGATCGCGCAGCGCCAAGCGACGGCCATCCCCCTCGACCGTCGCGGTCAGGTCCAATCGCGCGCGTTCGTTGCGCTGCGCCGAGGCGGCTGCCGCCTTGTCGGCGGCGTCGTTGCGACGCTGAGACCAGTTGAGATAGAGGGTCAACGCCGCGACGAGCAGGCCCGCCACCGCTACGAACTCGGCCAGCGTCAGCAGCCGCCGCCGCGACTTGGCGCGGTCTGCGGCTTCGTCCCCTGCCGAAGCGCTCATCGGCCGCCCGCCTCCAGCAGCGCGTTCGGCGCGACGAGTTCCCAACTGCGCGCGATCCGGTCCTCGATCAGCGTCCAGTCGCTATCGTCGGACAAGGCGATCTCGGTCCAGTGCGGCTCCGTCCCCTCATCGGCGACGCACACATGCAGGCCCGACGCACCGTCATGGATGCGGACGAACGCCTGGCCCTCGACCAGAAAGCGGGTCTCGCTGCCCTCGCTTTGCTCGGTCGCGCCCGGCAGCAGCATGGCGATGTCGCGGATGCGGGTCAGGAAATCGGTCATCGGCGCACAAACTCCGTCAGCACTTGAGGATATAAGCGATGCTCCTCAACGAGCACGCGCGCCGCAAGTGCCGCTGTGTCGTCACCGGGCAGGATCGGCACGTCCGCCTGGCCCAGCACTTCGCCGTCATCCAGCTCTTCGGTGACGATATGGACCGAACAGCCCGCCTTGCCGTCGCCCGCGGCGATCGCGCGGGCATGGGTGTCGAGACCCTTGTAGAGCGGCAGCAAAGACGGGTGGATATTTAGGATACGCCCCCGCCACCGCGCGACGAACGCGCTCGACAGCAGCCGCATATATCCCGCCAGCGCGATGATCTCGACACCCGCATCGCGCAGTGCCTGGTCGATCGCCGCTTCGTAGGCGGGCTTGCCGATCCCCTTGGGGGACAGGGCGAAGGTCGCGATCCCTTGTTCGCTCGCCCAGGCAAGGCCCGCCGCGTCCGGCTTGTCGGAGGCGACCAGCGCTACCTCATAGGCCGCGCCCGGCGCTTGCGACGCCGCGACAAGCGACTGCATGTTCGAACCCCGGCCGGAAATCAGGATCCCGACCTTGACCCGCTTGTCAGCCGACATGGGTCGCGGTCCAGTCCGCCTTGGCGCTCCAGGTGCCTGCCGATCCCTTGACGGTGCAGCCGCGCTCGCCCGCGGCGATCCGGCCGACGGTCACGACCGTCTCGCCGGCCGCGCGGAGCGTCTCGGCCACCGCCTCAGCCTGGTCGGCCCCGACGATCACCGCCATGCCGATGCCGCAGTTGAACGTGCGCGCCATTTCCTCGGGCTCGATCCCGCCCTGGGCCTGCAGGAAGGCCATCAGGCGCGGCTGCTCCCAGCCATCGGCATCGACGATGGCGTGGGCGCCCTTCGGCAGGACGCGCGGAATGTTTTCGAGGAGGCCGCCGCCGGTGATATGGGCCAGGCCCTTGATCGCACCCGCCTTGATGGAGGGCAGCAGCGCGCGGACATAGATGCGAGTCGGCGCCATCAGCGCGTCGATCAGCAACTGGTCCTGATCGAACAGGGCCGGGCGATCGAGCTTCCAGCCCTTGTCGGCCGCCAGGCGGCGGACGAGCGAGAAGCCGTTGGAATGGACGCCCGACGATGCCAGGCCCAGGATCACGTCGCCCTCGCCGATGGTCGCGCCGGTCAGCACCTGATCGCGCTCGACCGCGCCGACGCAGAAGCCCGCCAGGTCATAGTCCCCGGCGGCATACATGCCGGGCATCTCGGCCGTCTCACCGCCGATCAGCGCGCAGCCCGCGATACGGCAACCCTCGGCGATCGAGGCGATCACGCGCTCGGGCACATCGCCTTCCAGCTTGGCGGTCGCGTAATAATCAAGGAAGAACAGGGGTTCGGCACCCTGCACCACCAGGTCGTTGGCGCACATGGCGACCAGGTCGATGCCGACGCCGTCATGGCGGTCATGTTCGATGGCGAGCTTCAGCTTGGTGCCGACGCCGTCATTCGCTGCGACCAGCAGCGGATCGGTGAAGCCCGCCGCCTTCAGGTCGAAGAAGCCGCCGAACCCGCCCAGGTCCGCATCGGCACCCGGCCGGCGCGTCGCCTTGGCAAGCGGGCCGATCGCGCGGACCAGCGCATTGCCTGCGGCGATCGAAACGCCCGCATCGGCATAGGTGTATGACGTGCCCGTTTCGGCGGGCGAGGAGGTGGGGGACGGCGTGCTATGGTCGGTCATGTTTGCCGGTTAGCGACATCGCGCTTGGATTTCCACGTCTGGTTCGCCAAAAGGCCGCGATGCGTTTGCGTTCGCCCTCCATGATATTCGGCCTGGCCGCGCTTGTCGGCCTGTGTGCCGGGGGCGGTGCCGTGCTGGCCCAGATCGACGGGCAGGCGCGTGGCGTCGCGCCGGTCGACAATGGCGGCTCCTATGAAGTGACGGGCGTGGCCGTCGATGTTTCGGGCAAGACGGCCGAGGCCGCTCGCCTCGGCGGCTGGCGTATCGCCCAGCGTAAAGCTTGGGCCATGCTGGCGCAGCGGCTGGGGCGGAGCGGTATGGGCGCCTCTGACGGCCTGCTCGATTCGCTGGTCAGCGGCATCGTCGTCGAGAATGAACAGATCGGCCCGACCCGCTATGTCGCGAAGCTGGGCGTGCTGTTCGACCGGGTGCGTGCGGCGTCCGTGCTGGGCGTGTCGGCCTATGCCGACCGCTCGCCGCCGATGCTGGTCATGCCGCTTCAGGTGTCGGGCGGCGTCTCGCAGATGTTCGAGACGCGCACGCCCTGGCAACAGGCCTGGGCCCGGTTCCGCACCGGCAACAGCACGATCGACTATGTCCGGCCCGCCGGAACGGGTGCCGATCCGCTCTATCTGAATGTCGGCCAGATCGGCCGGCGCTCGCGCGGATGGTGGCGGACCATCCTGGACCAATATGGCGCATCGGACATCCTGATCCCGGTGGTTCATCTCTATCGGCAATGGCCCGGCGGGCCCGTGATCGGCGTGTTCGAGGCGCGCCATGGCCCGGACAATGCGTTGCTCGGCACGATCACCCTGCGAGTCGGCAGCACGGACGGGCTGAACCAGTTGCTCGACACCGGCGTGGCGCGGCTGGATGGCCTGTACCAGCGGGCCTTGGCCAGCGGCGCGCTGCACCCCGATTCGACCCTGAGGCCGCCGCCCAAGCCACAGGCCCCGGTCATCGACGATACGACGCCCGGCGAGGAGCCGATCTCGGGGCTCGATGCCACGATCGCCTCGACGGGTGCTGGCATCGCCGTCACGCTCCAATATGACGCGCCCACCGCCAGCGCGGTCGCCAATGCCGAAAGTCTGGTGCGCTCGATCCCCGGCGTCGTCCGGGCGGGTACGACCAGCCTGGCGCTGGGCGGCGTGTCGATCATGGCGGTGACCTATGACGGCGATCCGGATCAGCTTCGCCGCGCGCTTGAGCAGCGCGGTTTCCAGGTGTCCGGTTCGGGCACCACCCTGCGCGTTCGACGCGCGCCGCAGGTGAATGCACCTGCGCTTCCATCGGATAGTGTGATTACCGGATGAACCAGATGGCGCTGCCGCTGCAATGGCCGGCGGACCCCCGATCCGATGCGTTCCTGATGACCGAGTCCAACCGACTGGCGGCACGGATGCTGGAACAATGGGAAGCGTGGCCGACCATGGCCGCGATCCTGACCGGCCCGCGCAAGTCCGGGCGATCGCTGCTGGCGCGCATTTTCGCCGCGCGAACCGGCGGCACGATCATCGACGATGCCGAACGCGTGCCTGAGGTGCAGATCTTCCACGCCTGGAACCGGGCGCAGGCCGATCGGCTGCCGCTGCTGATCGTCGCCGATGCGCCGCCGCCGCGCTGGCAGGTGAAGCTGCCCGACCTGCGTTCGCGCCTGGCGAACAGCAGTCTGGCGGAGATCGGACCGCCCGACGACGAACTGGTCGCCGGGCTGTTCGAGCATCTGTTCGAGCGACGCGGCCTGGATGCACGGCCCGATCTGATCGAATGGTTGACCCTTCGGATCGAGCGTAGTCACCTTTCTGTCATCCGCGCGGTGGATATGCTCGATCAGGGGGCGATGGAACGGCGTGCGCGCTTGTCGATTCCCCTTGCACGATCCACTCTGATCGCGGCCGGTCTGATCGCCGAACCGTGAAGCCAAGCGAGAAATGATGACACGTCCTGCCCATATCGCGCAAATGTCCGAACCGGACGACGATCATTTCTCGGCCGAGCCCAATGGGCGGTATTTCAATCGCGAGCTATCATGGCTGGCCTTCAACCGCCGGGTGCTGGAGGAGGCGTGCAATACCGCGCATCCGCTGCTCGAACGGCTGCGCTTCCTGTCGATCTCGGGGTCGAACCTCGACGAGTTCTTCATGGTCCGCGTGGCGGGCCTGAAGGGTCAGCAGGCCCAGGATGTCGAGCAGCGCTCGGTCGACGGGCTGACGCCGGGGCAGCAGCTGAGCGGTATCGTCGCCGAGGCTGACCGGCTGATGGCCAGCCAGCAGGAGGTCTGGGGCGACCTGCGCAACCTCCTCGATGAGGCGGGTATCTTCGTCCTGCGGCGCGACGCGATCGACCAGGAGGCGAGCGCTTGGCTGGAGGGGCATGTCCGCGACCAGATCTTCCCGATCCTGACGCCCCAGGCGCTGGACCCGGCGCACCCCTTTCCGTTCATCCCCAACAAGGGTCTGTCGATGATCTTCGACCTGACCCGTGTGTCGGACAAGGCGCCGATTCGCGAGTTGGTAATGATCCCGGCGACCATGCCGCGCTTCGTCCGTCTGCCGGGCGAGGGTGCGCGCTATGTCGCGATCGAGACGATCCTGCGCCGTTTCTCCGGGCTGCTCTTCCCGGGCTATGTCGTGAATGGCGCGGCGACGTTCCGGGTGCTGCGCGACAGCGATATCGAGATCGAGGAAGAGGCCGAGGATCTGGTCCGCTACTTCGCCAATGCGATCAAGCGGCGGCGGCGCGGTCGGGTAATCCGGCTGGAGCTGGAAACCGGGATGCCCGACGAGCTGGCCGACGTGCTGCGCGACGAGCTCGGCGGATCGGATGCGATCATCACCGAGAGCGGCAATCTGCTCGGCATCGGCGACCTGGACATGCTGGTCGACGAGGATCGCCCGGACCTGAAGTTCCCGCCCTATGCGCCGCGCTTTCCCGAGCGCATCCGCGAATTTGCGGGTGACTGTTTCGCGGCGATCAAGGCCAAGGACATCGTCGTCCACCACCCGTACGAGACGTTCGAGGTGGTCATCGCCTTCCTGAAACAGGCGGCGGCGGACCCGGACGTGGTGGCGATCAAGCAGACGCTCTACCGCGCGGGCAAGCAGTCGGCGGTGATCGCCGCGCTGATCGCGGCGGCTGAGGCGGGCAAGTCGGTGACCGCCATCGTCGAGCTGAAGGCGCGGTTCGACGAGGAGCAGAATCTCTACTGGGCCTCCGCGCTGGAGCGGGCGGGCGTGCAGGTCGTCTATGGCTTTATCGACTGGAAGACCCATGCCAAGGTCTCCATGGTCGTCCGGCGCGAGGGGAGCGGCTTCCGCACCTATTGCCACTTCGGCACGGGCAATTACCACCCGATCACCGCGCGCATCTATACCGATCTCAGCTTCTTCACCGCCGACCCGCTGATCGGGCGCGATGCGGCGCAGATGTTCAACTATATCACCGGCTATGTTGAACCGGTGGCGATGAACCGCGTCAGCCTCTCGCCGCGCGACCTGCGCCACAATCTGATGGCGTTGATCGACGCCGAGATCGCCCATGCCCGCGCCGGGCGGAAGAGCAGCCTGTGGGCGAAGGTCAACTCACTTGTCGACCCGTTGGTGATCGAGAAACTCTACGAGGCGAGCGGCGCCGGCGTCGAGATCGACCTGATCGTGCGCGGCATCTGCTGCCTGCGACCCGGCGTGCCGGGCATGTCGGAGAATATCCGTGTGAAGTCGGTCGTCGGCCGCTTCCTGGAGCATAGCCGTATCTGGGCGTTCGGCGACGGCAAGGTGCTGCCGCACGATTCGGCGAAGGTCTTCATTTCGTCGGCCGACTGGATGCCGCGCAACTTCGATCGCCGGGTCGAATATATGCTCCCCATCCTGAACCCGACGGTGCACGACCAGATCCTGGACCAGGTGATGGTCGCCAACCTGCTCGACAATGAGCAAAGCTGGGAGTTGGAGCCGGATGGCAGCTATGTCCGTGACCAGCCGGGCGATCAGCGCCCCTTCAACCTGCATCGGTATTTCATGACCAATCCTTCGCTTTCGGGGCGCGGCGCCGCGCTCGACACCAGCAAGGCGGTGCCGACCCTGTCGCTCCGGCGGCAGCGTTGACGGGGGTAAGCTGACCGATGGTGGGTTCCCGCGCGCCGCGTAACGCGATCATCGACATCGGCTCCAACTCGGTCCGCCTCGTCGTCTATCAGGGGCCGGCGCGATTACCCGCGATCCTGTTCAACGAAAAGGTCATGGCGGGGCTGGGGCGCGGGCTGGCCGCGACCGGGGCGATGGAGCCGGCATCGCTCGCCAAGGCGCAGGTGGCGCTGGCCCGTTTCGCCAGCCTGGCGCGCGAAATGGACGTCGCGACGCTCCGGACGGTCGCGACGGCGGCGGTGCGCGACGCGGCCAATGGCGGCGAACTGATCGCCTGTGCCGAGTCGCTGGGCCTGGAGGTCGAGCTGCTGACCGGCGAACAGGAAGCCAAGGCGGCGGGCGAGGGCGTGTTGTCGGCGATCCCGGATGCCGATGGGATCGTCGGCGACCTGGGCGGGGGCAGCCTGGAACTAGTGCGGGTCCGCGACGGCGGCGTCGAGGACCGGGTGTCCTTTCCGCTGGGTGTCCTGCGCATCCCCGCCCTGCGCGAAAAGGGCGGCAAGAATTTCGAGCGGCATATCGGCCGCTTGATCGAGGATGCCGGCTGGAAAGGGCGGGGGCGTGGCCTGCCCTTCTATCTCGTGGGCGGATCGTGGCGGGCGCTGGCGCGGCTGGACATGACCTTGGCCGACTATCCGCTGCCGATCATCCATCATTACGAACTGACGCCGGTGGACATCCTGCGGCTGTCGCGGACCATCCCGCACCTGAGCAAGGCCCGGTTGCGCGAGGTAAAGGGCCTGTCGTCCAGTCGCGCGGCGACGCTGGGCGATGCGACCGCGTTGCTCAGCGTCCTGCTGAAGCATCTGGGCAGCAGCACGACCGTCGTCTCCGCCTTCGGCCTGCGCGAAGGGCTGCTCTTCGGGGGACTGGACGCCAGGACCCGCGCACTGGACCCGCTGATCGTCGCCGCGCGGGAGGAAGGGCGGTTGCTCGGGCGCTTTCCCGAACATGGCGATCTTCTCGAAAGTTGGATCGCGCCGTTGTTCGAGGGCGAGGCCGTCGCGGAAGCCCGGTTACGCCATGCCGCCTGCCTGCTCGCCGATGTGGGCTGGCGTGCGAACCCCGAATTTCGCGCCGAGCGCGGCGTGGAGATTGCGCTGCACGGCAATTGGGTCGGGATCGACGCGGAGGGCCGGGCGATGCTGGCACAGGCGCTGCACACCAGCCTAGGCGGTGGCCTCGACGTGCCGTCACCGCTGGCCGAGCTGGCGAGTCCGGCGCAGTTGAAGCTTGCGACGAGCTGGGGGCTGGCGATCCGTCTGGGGCAGCGGTTGAGCGGTGGCCTAGCCGGGCCGCTGGAGCGGACCACGCTCGTTCTGGGCGACACGACTTTGGGTCTTGCCCTGACGGACGGGGATCGCGGCTTCTACGGCGAGGCCGTGGAGCGCCGCCACGCAGCACTCGCCACCGCGCTCGGCAAGACGGCGGAGCGGATCAGCCGCAGTTGAGGCGGGTGATCCGTCCCGCCGCATCGGTTTCGATGTTCAACCGGTCGGGGCGGTAATCCATCGTTACGACCGTGCCGGGCGCGATCACCCGCAGGCTTCGTGCGCCGGAGGTCTTGAGGGTCTCGGCCCGGCGTGTTTCGTTCCAGACCTGACCGACCAGCTTGGCGACCCTGCTATCGCCGCAGCCACCGCTCGTAGCTTGCTGGTCCGGCTTGGGCGTCGGCGTGCAGGCGACCAGCCCGACGGCCATGCCCAGGACCAGCGCGCGCATCACGCCGCTTCCTCGGCGGTGCGGACCATCTTCAGCTTGCCGCCCTTGACGACGAACCCGGTCCGCCCCTCGACCAGATCGAGCGCGTCGCGACCGAACTGCTCGAAACGCCAGCCCTCCAGCACCGACAGGCCGGTGCGGACCCCGGCGGCCAGCATCTCCAGATCGTCGGCCCGGGCCAGCAGCCGTGGGGCCACGTCGATGTCCCGCGCGCGAATCTTGAGCAGCAGCTTCAGCAGATCGGCGACCAGCGCGCCTTCGCGGCCCAGACCCGGCTTGCGATCGTCGCGCGCAGGCAGCTCATCGGCGCCGAGCGGTTCGGCGGCGTCGAGCGCATCCATCAGGCGCGCGCCGATATCGTTGCCCGCCCAGGTCGCGGACAGGCCGCGCACCTTGGCCAGATCGGCCTGTTTGCGCGGCGGATGCCCGGCGAGATCGGCCAGCGTCTCGTCCTTTACGATCCGCCCGCGCGGCAGATCCTTGGCCTGCGCCTCCAGTTCGCGCCAGCGCGCCAGTGCCTTCAGGCGGCCGAGCAAATCGGGCTTGCGCCCGGACACGCGGATCCGCTTCCAAGCGACATCGGGGTCATTGGCGTAATGCGCCGGATCGGCGAGCCGCTCCATTTCCTGATCCAGCCACGCCCCGCGCCCGGTCTTGCGCAGCCGCTCCAGCATCTTGGGGAAGATCGCGGCCAGGTGAGTCACGTCGCCGATCGCGTAATCGACCTGGCGCTGATCGAGCGGGCGACGCGACCAGTCGGTGAAGCGCGCGCCCTTGTCGACCTGGATGCCCAGCCAGCTGTCGACCAGGTTGGAATAGCCGATCTGCTCGCCCTGACCCAGTGCCATGGCCGCGATCTGGGTATCGAACAGGGGGTGGGGGGTCTTGCCGGTCAGGTTGTAGATGATCTCGATATCCTGCCCACCGGCATGGAAGACCTTCAGCACCGCGTCATTGTCGACCAGCAGGTCGAGCAACGGCTTCATGTCCAGCCCCGGCGCCTTGGGGTCGATCGCGGCGGCCTCTTGCGTGTCGGCGATCTGAATCAGGCAGAGTTCGGGCCAATAGGTACTCTCTCGCATGAACTCGGTATCGACCATCACATAGTCGGATTGCGAGAGACGGGCGCAGAGATTGGCGAGCGTGGCGCTGTCGGTAATCAACGGGTGAACGTGCATCAGCAGCACATAGCGCCGCCCGCGCGGGTTGACAAAGAGGAACGCGCATATGCCCCGTTAGGGCACATTGGGATTGACAAAAGGGGGGTGGGCGCGGAAGCGGCGACACTTTCCCCCCGACGTACAGAGAATGTCCGCCATGCACGCCTATCGCACTCACACCTGCGCCGCGCTGACCGCCGAAGCAGTTGGCCAGACGGTCCGCCTGTCCGGCTGGGTTCATCGCAAGCGCGATCATGGCGGCGTGCTGTTCGTCGATCTGCGCGACCATTACGGCATCACCCAGATCGTCGCCGACAGCGACACGCCCGCGCTCGCCATCCTGGAGGCGGTGCGCGTCGAGTCGGTCGTGACGATCGACGGCGTGGTGAAGGCGCGCTCGGCGGGGACGGTCAACGCGAACCTCGCGACCGGCGAAATCGAGGTGTTCGCGCGCGGCGCGACGGTGCTGTCGGCCGCCGAGGAACTGCCGATGCCGGTGGCGGGCGAGCAGGAATATCCTGAGGATATCCGCCTGCGGTACCGCTTCCTCGACCTGCGCCGCGAGACGCTGCACGCCAATATCGTGCGCCGCACCCAGGTGATCGCCGACATGCGTCGTCGCATGGAGACGGCGGGCTTCACCGAATATTCGACGCCGATCCTGACCGCCTCCTCGCCCGAGGGAGCGCGCGACTTCCTGGTCCCCAGCCGCATCCATCCGGGCAAGTTCTACGCGCTGCCCCAGGCGCCGCAGCAATATAAGCAGCTGCTGATGGTCGCGGGCTTCGACCGTTATTTCCAGATCGCACCCTGCTTCCGCGACGAAGACCCGCGCGCCGACCGCCTGCCGGGCGAGTTCTATCAGCTCGACCTGGAGATGAGCTTCGTCACCCAGGAAGAGGTGTGGGAGACGATGGAGGCGGTGATCGGCGGCATCTTCGAGAAGTTCGCCGACGGCCGCACCGTCACCCCGATCGGTGAATTCCCGCGCATTCCCTATTCCGAGTCGATGCTGAAATACGGCAACGACAAGCCCGACCTGCGCAATCCGCTCATCATCACCGACGTCTCCGAGCATTTCACGACCTCGGGCTTCGGGCTGTTCGAGAAGATCGTCGGTTCGGGCGGTGTCGTCCGTGCGATCCCCGCGCCCAACACCGCCGAGAAGAGCCGCAAGTTCTTCGATGAGATGAACGAGTGGGCGCGCGCGGAGGGTCATGCGGGTCTGGGCTATGTCACTCGCAAGGGCGGCGAGTTCGGTGGTCCGATCGCCAAGAACCATGGCACCGAGGGCATGGAGGCGCTCTACGCCGCGCTCGGCCTCGGCCCCGATGACGGCCTGTTCTTCGCGGCGGGCAAGGTCGAGGCGGCCGCCAAGCTGGCAGGCCTCGCGCGCACCCGCGTCGCCGAGCAGCTGGGCCTGATCGAGGAGGGCGCGTTCCGCCTGTGCTGGATCGTCGACTTCCCCTTCTACGAATGGGACGAGGACGAGAAGAAGGTCGAGTTCGCGCACAACCCCTTCTCGATGCCGCAGGGTGGCATGGAGGCGCTGACTTCCGCCGATCCGCTGTCGCTCAAGGCCTATCAATATGACCTGGTCTGCAACGGCTTCGAGATCGCCTCGGGTTCGATCCGCAACCAGTCGCCCGAACTGATGGTCGCCGCGTTCGAGAAGGTCGGCCTGTCCAAGGCGGATGTCGAGGAGCGCTTCGGCGGCCTTTACCGCGCGTTCCAATATGGCGCGCCGCCGCATGGCGGCATGGCGGCCGGTGTCGACCGCATCGTCATGCTGATCTGCGGTGCGCAGAACCTGCGCGAAATCTCGCTGTTCCCGATGAACCAGCGTGCCGAAGACCTGCTGATGGGCGCGCCGAGCCTGCCCAGCAGCAAGCAGATGCGCGAGCTCTCGCTGCGCTCGACCGCCGAGCCGAAGAAGGACGTGGATCAGGTGGTCGCCGCTTCGGCGGGCTGATCCCGGTCGCCGGACAAGGAAAAGGGCGTGCGCCGGATGCGGCGTCCGCCCTTTTCGTTTGGTGCAATTCCTCCCCAGCAAGGGGAGGAATATACAGGTTAAGCCGCGACCAGCGCCGGAGCGGCGGGCTTGAACTCGCCGCTTTCGTCCATCAGGTGCAGCACGCCGTCAGCGATCGCGAAATAGGCGCCGCGCAGGGTCAGCGTACCCGCATCCTCACGCTTGGTGACGAAGGGGAAAGTCCGCAGGTTCGCGATGGAGGTACGAACTGATTCCAGCTCCATTTCGCGCATCGCATCGGCGTCGGCACCGTCGCCATGCTTGGCGATGACCTTCTCACGCGCACCGTCGAGCAGGCTCACCCAGTCCGAAACGAAGCCGCCTTCGCCCTGGGGGGCATGCGCGAAACCTTGCGTCAGTGCAGCCTTGCAGCCGCCGCATGCGCCATGCCCCATGATGACGACATCCGTCACTTCCAGCTGCGTCACCGCGAATTCCAGCGCGGCAGACACGCCGTGATGGCCGCCGCCCGTCTCGAACGGGGGAACGAGGTTGGCGACGTTGCGCACGACGAAGATTTCGCCGGGCAGTGTGTCGAAGATCTGGGCGGGGTCGACGCGGCTGTCCGAGCAGGCGATGACCATCACCTTGGGGCTCTGGCCTTCCTTCAACTCGGCCCAGCGGTCGCGCTGGCGACGCCAATCGGAGGTCCGAAAGCGCTGATAGCCATCCACGAGGTCGTTAAAGTCGGTCATTGCTCTCTCTTATCCAGTTAAGGAAACGATGCTGTAGCAGGCGAACCCGAGCATGGCCGTTTCGGTTCCATATCAAAATGTGTCTGTCCACCGATATGTTCGGTGTGACGCTAAGCATTGTGTCCGGCGGGCAGCATCGCTATTTCGCGGGCATGAACGAGTTGACACCGTTGGTCGCGCCGGTGCGCGCGCGCAAGCCGGACTGGATCCGCGTCAAGGCTCCGACGAGCGTCGGGTTTGCCGCCACGCGCGAGTTGATGCGGTCGAAGAGCCTGACGACCGTCTGCGAAGAGGCCGCGTGTCCCAATATCGGCGAGTGCTGGTCGAAGAAGCACGCGACCGTGATGATCCTGGGCGACACCTGCACCCGCGCTTGCGCTTTCTGCAACGTGAAGACCGGCATGCCGCGCAAGGTCGACGCGATGGAGCCGCAGAATGTCGCCGATGCCGCTGCGCAGATGGGGCTGAACCATATCGTCGTCACCTCGGTCGACCGTGACGACCTGCCCGACGGTGGCGCGTCGCAATTCGTGAAGGTGATCCAGGCGCTGCGCCGGACGACGCCCAACACCACGATCGAAATCCTGACGCCCGACTTCCGCAACAAGGCGCAGGCCGCGATCGAATCGATCGTCGAGGCGCGGCCGGACGTCTACAACCACAATCTGGAGACGGTCCCCAGGCTCTATCCGACGATCCGCCCGGGTGCGCGCTATTATGCGTCACTGCGCCTGCTGGAAAGCGTGAAGCGCCATGATCCGTCGATCTTCACCAAGTCCGGCATCATGCTGGGCCTGGGCGAAGAGCGGCTGGAGGTCCATCAGGTGATGGACGACATGCGCTCGGCCGACATCGACTTCCTGACCATGGGTCAGTATCTGCAGCCGACGCCGCGCCATGCCAAGGTGGCCGAGTTCGTCACGCCCAAGGCGTTCGATGCCTATGCCGCGATCGCGCGGGCCAAGGGCTTCCTGCTGGTCGCCAGCTCGCCGCTGACTCGGTCGAGCTATCATGCCGGCGACGATTTCGAGCGGCTGCGGGCGGCCCGCGAGGCGAAGCTGGCCACCGCGCGCTGATGCCCAAGCATAGCGAGACGCGGCATCTGCCCTATACGCCGGAGCAGATGTTCGATCTGGTCGCCGATGTCGCGCGCTACCCGGAGTTCCTGCCCTGGGTATCGGCGATGCGCGTGCGCTCGGACACGCCGACCGAGACGGTCGCCGACATGATCGTCGGCTTCAAGGGTCTGCGCGAGACCTTCACCAGCCGCGTGACCAAGGAGCGGCCGGAATCGATCGACGTCGAGTATCTCGACGGTCCGCTCAAGTACCTGCGCAACAACTGGCGGTTCCGGCCCGATGAGCAGGGGTGTGCGGTCGACTTCACCGTCGACTTTGCCTTCAAGAATCGGGTGTTCGAGATGCTGGCGGGGCAGGTGTTCAGCACTGCCCTTCGCCGCATGATCGGCGCGTTCGAGGATCGCGCCGCCAAGCTTTATGGTAGCAGCAGTTCCAGCGCCAACAGCGCCGCCTGAAGCCGGATCGCGCCGCGGCCGATATCGCCGAACTCATGGCGTTCGGCCTTCACCTCTTCGGGGTCGCCGCCCCGTAGCGCCTGGGCGAAGACGACGGTGCCGACCGGCTTCTTCGTCGTACCGCCGCCGGGGCCGGCCACGCCGGTGATCGCGACCGCGACATCCGCCTCGCTCGCCGCCAGCGCGCCCTGCGCCATGCCCCAGGCGGTTGCCGTCGACACCGCGCCGAAGGTCTCGATCACGTCCGGGCTGACGTTCAGCATGCTGATCTTCGCCTGGTTCGAATAGGTCACGAACCCCGCCTCGACCACGTCCGATGATCCCGGAATTTCGGTGAGCGCGGCGGAGACCAGGCCGCCTGTGCAGCTCTCGGCCAGTGCGACGCGGCGACCTGCGGCGCGATTGGCGAGGACCACACGCTCGGCCAGGTCGATCAGTTCGCGGGGAAGAAGGACGTCCATATCAGTTTCCGTTGGTGCAGAGCGGCAGGTCGGGCACGGCCACCTGCCGTCCGCGTGCCTTTTCGGTCTTCAGATATTGTAGCGCGGTCACGACCACGCCCGCCATGTTGCGCGGGGGCAGGGGGGCGAGCTGCGTCACCAGCCGGTCGATCGTGCCGCAATCCTCCAGTCCGATCCGCCCGACGATGAAGGGCACGAGAAGGGAGGTCAGCAGCGGTCGGGCATAGTCCGACTGAAGCAAAGTATCGATCGCCGGGTCGGACAGCTTGACGATCGCGGCACGGGCGGCGGGCCAGGCCTGGTCGGCGGCGCTTTCATATTTCGAGAGGAGCGTGCCATTGCCCCGGATCAGGCTGGTCGCGGGCAGACGCGCGCCGCAGACCCGGCCGGTTTCGCGTAAGATGTCGGGCATGGCGACCAGGGTCATCGCTTCCGCCTCTGGCGCGGTGATGCACGCGCGCTGGGCCGTGGCGACCTCTGGCGCGGCCAGCGCCATCAATGCGGCGACGAAGCCCAGGCGCTTCATGCCGCAGCCCCGCCGGGTAGACGGACGGTCGCCACCGCCTGTGTCGCGATCCCCTCGCCGCGTCCGGTAAAGCCCAGCCGCTCGGTCGTCGTCGCCTTCAGGCTGACCCGGCTCTGGTCGATGTCCAGCAGCCCTGCGATCCGTTCGACCATGGCGGCGCGGTGCGGGCCGATCTTGGGGGCTTCGCAGATGATCGTCAGATCGACGAAATCGATCCGGCCGCCCTTGTCGGCGATCAACTTGGCGGCGTGTTGCAGGAACTGGCCCGACTCGGCGCCCTTCCATTGCGGGTCGCTGGGTGGGAAATGCGTGCCGATATCGCCCGCCGCGATAGTGCCGAGCAGCGCGTCGGTCAGCGCATGGAGTGCGACATCCGCATCGCTATGCCCCGACAGGCCCTGATGGTGCGGAATCAGCACGCCGCCCAGCCACAATTCCTCGCCATCCTCCAGACGGTGGACGTCGAAGCCCATCGCGGTCCGGGTTTCCCAGGTCAGGCGCATATCGGCGCCGGTCATGTCGTCGGGATAGGTGATCTTTTCGAGCATGGCATCGCCCTGCACCAAAGCGACGCGTCCGCCAAGCCGTCGCACCATCTGGGCATCGTCGGTCGCCTCGGCATCGGCGGGCCAGGCGGCATGGGCGGCGACCACGGCTTGCAGGTGAAAGCCTTGCGGCGTCTGCACCCGCACGACATCGTCACGGGGCACGATCTCCCCCAGAATGGCGGCCTGCGACCGCGCCAGCGTGTCCGCGACCGGCAGCACCGGCATCGCGCCATCGGCGGACTCCAGCCCCGCCAGCACCCTGTCGATGACCTCGGCCGAAAGGAACGGGCGAGCGGCGTCATGGATCAGCACTTTGGTGACACCCGCCAGGGCCAGATGGCGAAGGCCGTGCGCCACCGAGTTCCGGCGGCTGGCCCCACCCGTCTCGATCCAAGCGCTCGGCGACAGGCTCTGGGCATGGTCGCGCTGATCCTCTGCCACCATGGTCAGGACCAGGTCGATCGCCGGATGTCCGCCAAAGGCCTCTTGGCTCCAGGCCAGCATCGGCCGCCCGCCCAGATCGCGAAACTGCTTGGGGGTGCCGCCGCCCATCCGGCTGCCGCCACCCGCCGCCACGATCAGCGCGGCGATCTTTCCATTCTGGCTCATGGCTTCTCGCCTAGCGGCTTTGCGCGAGGTCGCCAATCTTGCCTTTGCGAGGCGATTGGGCTAGAGCGCGTGCTTATTTTTCAGGCAGTATGATGCGTAACCTCGCTCCCATTCAGGTCGGTCCGGTGACGATCGACAGCCCCGTCGTGCTGGCGCCGATGACCGGCGTCACCGACATGCCGTTCCGCACGCTCGTTCGCCGCTATGGCTCCGGGTTGAACGTCACCGAGATGATCGCCAGCCAGGCCGCGATCCGCGAGACGCGCCAGTCGCTCCAGAAGGCCGCCTGGCATCCGCTGGAAGAGCCGGTGTCGATGCAGCTGGTCGGCTGCACCCCCTATGAAATGGGCGAGGCGGCCAAGCTGAACGCCGATCGCGGGGCGGCGATCATCGACATCAACATGGGCTGTCCGGTGCGCAAGGTCGTCAACGGCGATGCGGGCTCGGCGCTGATGCGCGACCTGAAGCTCGCCTCGGCGATTATCGAGGCGACGGTCAAGGCGGTCGACGTTCCGGTGACGCTGAAGATGCGGATGGGCTGGTGCCATGACAGCTTGAACGCCCCCGAACTCGCGCACATCGCCGAGGATATCGGTGTCAAGATGATCACCGTCCATGGCCGCACCCGCAACCAGATGTACAAGGGCAGCGCCGACTGGGCCTTCATCCGGAACGTCAAGGACGCGGTGTCGATTCCCGTCATCGCGAACGGTGACATCTGTTCGCTAGAGGATGCCGATGCGGCACTCGACCAGTCGGGGGCGGACGGTGTCATGATCGGGCGCGGTGCCTATGGTCGCCCGTGGCTGCTCGGCCAGGTGATGCACTGGTTCGCAACGGGCGAGCGTCGTGAGGACCCCGCCCTGGACGAACAATATCGCGCGGTGACCGAGCATTATGATGCGATGCTCGAACATTATGGCACCGAAACCGGCGTCAACATGGCCCGCAAGCATATCGGCTGGTACACGCGTGGCCTGCACGGCTCGGCCGAGTTCCGCAACAAGGTGAACCAGGAATCGAGCGCGGATCGGGTGAAGACCATGTTGCGCGACTTCTACCTGCCGCAGATCGAGCTTGCAGCGGCTGCCTGAACCGGCGCGGCATGGACGACCCGGCTTCGGCGCGATGTTCGCGGCGCTGCCGGTGGCGGTCGTCGTCGTCGATCCCGACGATCGCATCGCCCATGCCAATGCCCTGGCCGAACAGCTGCTCAACCTGTCCGAACGACTGATGGTCGGCCAGCCGGTGGCCGCGATCCTGCCGCCGCCGGATGAGCCGCGTAGCCGCGACGGCCATGGCTTCGCGGTCTATGATACCGTCATCGAAACGCCGCGCGGGCCGAAGATCCGCGTCGATTTCGTCGAAGCGCAAATCCCCGATCACCCGGGTTGGCGCGCGATCACGCTGCACAGCGCGGCCCCGTCGCGACGCCTGGCTCATGCCTCGGACCGGGGGGCGGGGGCGCGCGCCGCGATCGGGGCGGCGGCGATGTTGGCACATGAGATCAAGAACCCGCTGTCGGGCATTCGCGGCGCCGCCCAACTGCTCAACGGCGGCGAGCTGACGACACTCATCACCACCGAGGTCGACCGTATCGCCGCCCTGATCGACCGGATGGAGGATTTCAGCGACACCCGGCCCCTGCCGCTGGCCCCGGAGAATATCTATCCGCTGCTCGCCCATGCACGCGGCGTCGCGCTGGCGGGCTTTGCGCGGGGCATACCGATCGAGGAGCGGTTCGACCCGTCGCTGCCGCCCGCTCGGATCAATCGCGATGCGCTGCTGCAGATCGTCATCAATCTTCTGAAGAATGCGCGTGAAGCGGTTCGGGAGGTGCGGAATCCCCGCATCCTGCTCACCACCGCCTATCGCCATGGCATGTCGGTCAGCACGGGCGAGGGGCGGCCGCGCCTTCCCCTGCCGATCGAGATCTGCGTGATCGACAATGGTCCGGGCGCCCCCGCCGATATCGCCGATCACCTGTTCGACCCGTTCGTCTCCGGCCGTCGCGAAGGGCAGGGCCTGGGCCTCGCGCTCGTCGACAAGCTGGTCCGCAACATGAGCGGCATCATCCAATATGCCAGAGAGGGCACGCCCGAAATGACCGTCCTGCGCCTGCTTCTGCCAAGGGCCCAGCCATGAGCCATGTCCTGGTGGTCGATGACGACGCTGCGATCCGGACCGTGGTCGGCCAGGCGCTGCGCCGGGCGGGGCACGAGGTGACGACGGTCGAGACGCTGGCCCGGCTCGACCGTATCCTGGCGGGCGGCGCGCCGGACGTGCTGGTGACCGACGTCATTCTGCCCGATGGCGACGGCATCGACCATGTACGCAGCGTCGCGGAGCGCTATCCGGCGCTGCCCATCATCGTCCTGTCGGCGCAGAACACGCTGACCACTGCGGTTCGCGCCGCCGAGGTCGGTGCCTATGAATATCTGCCCAAGCCCTTCGATCTGGATGCGCTGACACAGGCGGTGTCGGGCGCGCTGGCGCGGGGCGGCGTCTTGGTCGAGGATGGGCTGGGCGAAGACGATCGCTCTCTGCCGCTGATCGGGCGCTCGCAGGCGATGCAGAGCGTGTACCGGATCATCGCGCGGGTCGTCTCGACCGACCTGACCGTGCTGATCTCCGGCGAGTCCGGCACGGGCAAGGAACTGGTCGCAAGGGCCATTCATGACCTGGGGCCGCGTCGGGCGGCACCCTTCGTCGCGATCAACATGGCGGCGATCCCCCGCGAGCTGATCGAAGCCGAGTTGTTCGGTCACGAGCGAGGCGCCTTCACCGGTGCGGCCCAGCGCAATGCCGGCCGCTTCGAGCAGGCGGCGGGCGGCACGCTGTTCCTGGACGAGATTGGCGACATGCCGATGGAGGCCCAGACGCGTCTGTTGCGGGTCCTCCAGTCCGGCGAGTTCACCACGGTCGGCGGCGCTCGGACGATCCGGACCGATGTACGGATCGTCGCGGCGACCAATCGCGACCTCAGCCAGCAGGTCGCATCCGGACAGTTTCGCGAGGACCTGTTCTATCGCCTGAACGTTGTGCCCATCGCGCTTCCCGCGCTGCGTGAGCGTCGGCAGGATATTCCTCTGCTGGCCCGACATTTTTTGGAGAGTGCAGCGCTGCAGGGTCTCCCCCGCCGGCGGATCGACGCCCACGCTCTGGACGTCCTGGTCGCGCATGACTGGCCGGGCAATGTCCGCGAACTGGAAAATATGATGCGTCGTCTGGCCGTGCTGGCGCGCGACGAGGTGATCGATGCCGAATCGGTGCGCGGGATGCTCGGCGAGAGCAGGGTCGGCGCCGGCGTGATGGCCGATCAGGTATCGGATGGCGATCTCAGTGCCGCCGTTCGGGCCTATCTGGCGCGCCTCGCGATCGCTCGTCCGCAGGCGCTGGACGACGGGACACTCTACGACCGTATCATCGGAGAGGTCGAACGGCCGCTGATCGAGGCGATGCTGGCGCGCCACGGTGGCAACCAGCTTCGCACCGCCCGGGCGATGGGGATTAATCGCAATACGCTCCGCAAGCGTCTCGATAGTCTCAATATCGCCGCAAGCGGTGATGACGACAGCGGCGAGGCTTGACATAATTTTCACGAATTGTGGCTTGCAGGTCACGCTTCACGTTGTACGATTGCAACGATGTCGGCGTTTCTGAAGCCTGCTGATCCCACCGAACCACCGCGCTCTCGTTTCGCGGTGACCCCGGCGGTGGAAATCGCGGTGGTCGTCGGCGCCGTCGCGATCGCGGTCGGTACCTATGTCTTCATCGCCAGCCGCCATGAGGCGCAGGGGCTGATCGCGCCACCGGTCATGGCGGGGTTGCTGGCCCTCAATCTGATGCCCGGTGTCCTGCTTCTCATGCTGCTTGGGAGGCGCGTGGCCATGCGGCGTGCGGCCAAATCGCCGGTCGGGGGCGGCGGGCGTCTCCATGTCCGGCTGGTCGCGTTGTTCTCGCTGACCGCCAGCGTACCGATCCTGTTGACCGTGGTGACCGCGTCGGTGCTGTTCCAGTCCTCGGCAGAGTTCTGGATCTCGGACCGGGCGCGCAAGGCCTTTGGCGATGCGATGGACATTGCGCGCCAGTCACAGCAGCAGATCATCAAGCGCTGGGTCGATACCGGACGCGCCATGTCGCAGGATCTGGGCCGCAACCTGCCCATACTGCGCGAGAACCCGCGCGACTTTCACGATTATCTGGTCCAGCAGACCGTGGTCCGCGACACGGTGGAGTCGGTCCTGTTCTCCTACGACCCCAAACAGGGCTTCAAATTCTACGACTTTTTCAACCAGCCATCGGACACGACCTTTCGCGAGCTGGTGACGCCGGAAATGATCCAGCAAGCCAGCAAGCTCAGCCGTCCGGAAGTCGGCATCAACGAGCAGCGGGTCTGGGTCGTCACGCCTTTGCCCGAAGGACGCGGGCTGATGCTCTATATCGGCACGCCGGTGAACGCGGAGTTCCTGAGCAAGCAGCATTTCGCCGCCGAGGACGTGTTCGACGATTACCGCGCGCTTCAGGGGCGGGCGCGCTCGCTGCAGCTGAAGTTCAACCTCGTGCTGTTCGCCATCGCCTTGCTGATCGTCGGCATCGCCGTCTGGATCGCGCTGGCGGTGGCCGACCGCCTGGTCCGGCCGGTCGGCGAGTTGGTCGACGCGGCCCGGCGGATCGCAGGCGGCGACCTGAGCGTCCGCGTTCCCGATCCGCGTACCCGCGACGAGGTGGGCACGCTAGCGAACGCCTTCAATCAGATGACGGGACAGCTCGAAGAGCAGAATACCGAGCTGGTTACCGCCAACGCCCAGCTGAACAATCGCCGTGCCCTGATCGAGGCGGTGATGGCCGGCGTGTCGGCGGGCGTGGTCGCGGTCGGGCGCGATCGCCAGGTGCGGATCGCGAACAACTCCGCCGACCTGTTGCTCGGCGCGGATCAGGAGGGGTTGATCGGCCGCAAGCTGGGCGAAGTCGCGCCCGAGCTTGACGAACTGCTCGACCAGGGACGGCGCGAGGCGACGGTGCAGGTGGCGCTCGATGGTGACATGCGGACGCTGGCGGTGCGGATCGCGCAGACAGGCGACGGTCCGATCCTGACCTTCGACGATATCACCCAGCAACTGCTCGACCAGCGGCGTGCGGCCTGGTCCGACGTCGCACGTCGTATCGCGCATGAGATCAAGAATCCGCTGACCCCCATCCAGCTGGCGGCGGAGCGCCTGCAGCGCCGCTATGGCAAGGTCATCGGCCCGGAGGATGAGACGTTCGGCCGCCTGACCGAGACCATAGTGCGCCAGGTCGGCGACCTGCGCCGGATGGTCGACGAATTTTCCTCCTTCGCGCGTATGCCGAAACCCGTGTTCCGAGAGGAAGCAATCGCCGACATCTGCGCCCAGGCGATGTTCCTTCACGAGGTCGCGCATCCCGATGTCCGCTTCGTGCTGGACCAGGACGAGCCCGCGCCGACCCTGGTTTGCGACCGTCGCCAGATGAGCCAGGCTCTCACCAATATCGTCAAGAATGCTATCGAAGCCATTGAATCCAGGCCAGAAGGCATGACGGGCGGCAAGGTCGTCATGACCGTGGGTGAGCAGGGTGGCATGGTAGCGATCACCGTGACGGACAATGGCATCGGCCTTCCGCCCGAACGCGACCGGATTATCGAGCCCTATATGACGACCCGCGCGCGGGGCACCGGCCTGGGCTTGGCGATCGTCAACAAGATCATCGAGGAACATGCCGGCACGATCGGCTTTTCCGACAATCCGACCGGCGGCACCATCGTATCGATCATGTTCGATGCGGGCGCCCTGGCGGCCCTCGATCAGGGGGGTGCCGAACCCGAGCTGGCTGGGGAGGGCCAGCTCACTGCTTTGACTCGTACCCGGACGTAACAAGATCATGGCTTTGGACATCCTCGTCGTCGACGATGAACTCGATATCCGCGAACTGGTAGCGGGCGTGCTGGAGGACGAGGGCTATGAGGCCCGGGTCGCGGCCGACAGTGATGCCGCGCTGGAGGCGGTGGCGGTGCGGCGTCCGTCGCTGGTCCTGCTCGATGTCTGGTTGCAGGGATCGAAACTCGACGGGCTGGAACTGCTCGACGAGATCAAGCGGCGCGATCCGTCGATCCCGGTGCTGGTCATTTCAGGCCATGGCAATCTCGACACGGCGGTCGCCGCGATCCGCAAGGGCGCGGCGGACTTCATCGAAAAGCCGTTCGAGGCCGAGCGCCTGTTGTTGATGGTCGGTCGCGCGACCGAGACCGAGCGGTTGCGCCGCGAGAACGCGTCGCTTCGCGCCTCGGCAGGACGTGAGACCGACCTGACCGGATCGTCGAGCGCGATCAATGGGATCCGGGCGACGTTGAAGCGCGTGGCCGCGACGGGCAGCCGGGTACTGATCATGGGCTCTGCGGGTGTCGGCAAGGAGGTGGCCGCGCGCCTGCTCCATGGCTGGAGCAATCGCGCCGATGCTCCTTTTGTGGTGGTCAGCGCCGCACGCATGACGCCCGAACGGGTTGAGGAGGAATTGTTCGGGGTGGAGGAGGGGGGTGACCTCGTCCGCACCGGTCTCCTGGAGCAGGCGCATGGCGGCACGCTGTTCCTGGACGAGATCGCCGACATGCCGATCGCGACCCAGGCGCGTATCCTGCGCGTATTGACCGACCAGAGCTTCACGCGCGTGGGCGGCACCCGCGTCGTCAAGGTCGATGTCCGTGTCGTCTCGGCGACGGCGCGTGACCTGACCCAGGAAATTGCCGAGGGACGCTTCCGGGAAGACCTTTATTACCGCCTCAACGTCGTGCCGGTGACCATTCCGTCGCTGGCCGAACGGCGCGAGGATATCCCGCCGCTGGTCGAGCATTTCATGGCGCATTATGCCAGCGAACGCCGGGTACGCACGCCCGAAATCGCGCCCGACGCGATGGTCGCGATGCAATCCTATGACTGGCCCGGCAATGTCCGCCAGCTGCGCAATGTCGTCGAACGTACGATCATCCTGGCGCCGGGCGACCGGGTCGGGCGGATCGATCTCGACCTTCTGCCCGCCGAAGTGCTGGGCGAGGGGGGCGACATGGGATCGGCTGGTGCGACCGCGACCATGGGGGCTCCCTTGCGCGAGGCGCGGGAAAGCTGGGAGCGCGAATATCTGCGAGTCCAGATCCGGCGCTTTTCCGGGAATATCTCCCGCACGGCCAGCTTCATCGGCATGGAACGCTCGGCGCTTCACCGCAAACTGAAGCTGCTGGGCATCAGCGAGACGCGCGAGGATTGATCGCCGCCTCTGGACGAACGCGCCCCGAAACCATAGATGTGGGCTGCGTCCAGTCCACGGGCGCGGCTCCGACGCCGGGAAACGGCGCAATTTGCGGGCACGGACCCGCCAAGAACAAGGGCTCGACCATGGCCGACAAATCGGGTTCGCTCCAGGACCTGTTTCTGAATGCACTGCGCCGCTCCAAGGCGCCTGTGACCATGTTCCTCGTGAAGGGCGTCAAGCTCCAGGGTATCGTCACCTGGTTCGACAATTTCTCGGTGCTGCTGCGCCGCGACGGTCAGTCGCAGCTGATCTACAAGCACGCCATCTCCACCATCATGCCTTCAGGCCCGCTGGATGTCGCGGCGATCGTCGACGGCGTCAACGAACAGCAGCGCAAGAACCCGCTTTTGCAGGAAATCTTCCTGAACGCGGTGCGCAAGTCCGAAGACCCCGTCACCATGTTCCTGATCAACGGCGTCATGCTGCAGGGCCAGATTGCGGGCTTCGACCTGTTCTGTATGCTGCTTCAGCGTGAAGGCATGGCGCAGCTCGTCTACAAGCACGCCGTTTCGACCATTCAGCCAGCACGTGCGCTGAACCTGGCCGAAGAGCAGGCGGGATCGGCCGAGGATTGAGCACAGGCTTTGATCGCGATCGCGGGGAATTTGCCCGCGGCGCTCGTACGGTCATCGTCCTGCCCGATCAGGGCGATGCCGCACGGGATGCGGATGCGCGTCTCGACGAGACCGCCGGACTTGCCATGGCGATCGGCCTGGACGTGGTCGAACGGATCGCGTTGCGTGTCCGCGCGCCCAAGCCCGCGACGCTGATCGGCAGCGGCCAAGTCGAACAGGTCGCGCAACAGGTTCGGATGGAAGAGGCGCAGCTCGTCGTGTTCGACGCCGCGCTGACCCCGGTCCAACAGCGCAATCTCGAAACCGCGCTGGAAGCCAAGGTCATCGACCGGACCGGGCTGATCCTCGAAATCTTCGGCGAACGGGCCGCGACTGCCGAGGGCCGGTTGCAGGTCGAACTCGCCCATCTCGATTATCAGGCGGGTCGGCTGGTGCGCAGCTGGACCCACTTGGAGCGTCAGCGCGGTGGCTTCGGCTTTCTGGGCGGTCCGGGCGAAACCCAGATCGAGGCCGATCGCCGGATGATCCGTGATCGCATGGCACGGTTGCGGCGTGAGCTGGACCAGGTCAGCCGGACGCGCGGGCTCCACCGGGAACGGCGCCAGCGTGCACCCTGGCCGGTGATTGCGCTGGTCGGTTATACCAATGCGGGTAAGTCGACGCTTTTCAATCGGTTGACCGGCGCTCATGTCATGGCGAAGGATCTTCTTTTCGCGACGCTCGACCCGACCCTGCGCCAGATTTCTCTGCCCGGGATCGACAAGGCGATCCTGTCCGACACGGTGGGCTTCGTCTCGGACCTGCCGACCCAGCTCGTCGCGGCGTTCAAGGCGACGTTGGAGGAGGTCGTGTCGGCCGACCTGTTGATCCATGTCCGCGACATTGCCCATCCCGATACCGAAGCGCAGCGGGCTGATGTCGAGGCGGTGCTGACCGAAATCGGTGTCGACCCCGAAACCCCACGCTTCGAGGCGTGGAACAAGGTCGACCTGCTGGAGGGTGATGCGCGCCAGGATGTGCTGGTCGAGGCCGGGCGCCGTCCGAACATCGTGGCCGTATCGGCGATGACGGGGGAGGGCATTGACGACCTGATCGAACAGGTCGCGGCCGCACTGACCTCCGGCCATCGGCGCTACCGGGTGACGCTCGATGCGGGCGATGGGGCAGGAGCCGCCTGGCTTCACGCCCATGGCGAGGTGCTGGACCAGACGATCGAGGGCGATCAGGCGGTCTATGACGTCCGCCTGTCCGAACCCGATTACGAGCGTTTCATCCGCCGCGACGCTTGACCAACTGCCACAGGGCTTCCTTCGCCTCCAGGTCGAGCGCGGGGAAGCCCTCACCGGCTTCGTCCTCCATCGCCCGGAAACGACGCTCGAACTTGATATTGGCGTTACGCAGCGCAGCCTCGGCGTCGACACCCTCGTGCCGAGCCCAGTTGACGACGGCGAAGAACAGATCGCCGAATTCTTCCTCCAGCGTATCGGGCGTGGCCTCTGCGATTTCCTGGAGTTCCTCGTCGATCTTGGCGCGGGGGCCTTCCGAATTCGGCCAGTCGAAGCCGACCCGTGCCGCACGGTTTTGCAGCTTTTCCGCGCGCATCAGGGCAGGCAGGCCCAGCGCCACGCCGTCCAGCGCGCCGCCAGTCGCCTTGGCGCGGCGTTCCTCGGCCTTGATCTGCTCCCACAGATGATGGCCACCCTCGGCCACGTCGCCGAAGATATGCGGATGGCGTCGCTCCATTTTGTCGCTGATCGCCGTCACGACGTCCGGAAAAGCAAAATGGCCCTGATCCTCGGCGATTTGCGCATGAAAGACGACCTGCAGGAGAAGGTCGCCCAGTTCATCCTTCAGGTCCGCCATATCGCCACGCGCGATCGCGTCGGCGACTTCATGCGCTTCCTCGATCGTATAGGGCGCGATCGTCTCGAAATTCTGCGCGACGTCCCATTCGCAACCGGTCTGCGGATCACGCAGGCGCTTCATGATGGTCAACAGGCGATCCACGGGGTTATTTCCTTGTTCTCGCAATTTAGAAAAGACACTTTCTGCGCCAGATAGAAATGACACCCTTGGTAGCAGCGGGGGCAGCGTGGAGCCATCCAAACAGCGCAGCGCTGCCCCCGCTGATGCGATCGCCTCTCGGCTCCTGACCCCGGACCCGCTGCGACAGCAGCGGGCTCGGTCACGCCAGTTTTCGAACGCTCCAGCTTTCCCGAAACTCCGTCTCCGATGCCGCATTTCGGGAAAAGGCAATCGGGAACATATTTCGGGAAAATGGCCCCGGAGACGCGCCGCGTAGCCGGTTTGCGATCCAGGATCTCGATCAACCTTCCTAATTGGGAACGGGTGGACCGGGGAGACACGATCCGACAGAACCGGTATGTCGTCCGTGTGATTCATTTTCCGATGATCTTCTGGGTCTGGTCACTTGGGACCGTTGGCGCTCTCGGCACCGTATTTTGGGGCTTGGCGCGGCTATCAAGAAAATGGCTCGTTTCAGCCGCGCTCAGACGATCAGCAGTCGTTGCGCTTTGGGTTGCTGCAGCCACCCTCTCGATTTGGCTTTTGTTCGCCCTGGCGGATGCGCGAGCAGCGGTGATCCACCAACAAAACGTTGGCATGGCGGTAGTCTATATCTATTTTTGGCTTCTCGCGATTATCCCTGCCCCGGCCCTTGGGTTCGCATTGTCACGCATCAGGTTCTTCTCGAAACATAGCAACCGCTAATTTCCAACCGATGTCCGATCCCGAAATACCATCGATTTCGAGAACGCGCGCGGCGTCTCGCTGGCGGTTCCCATTGGGAAAGGTGGCTACGGCAGAAACAGCCGCACCCTCGTTGTTGCGTTGGTCCGGCAACTTGCTTGTGCCCCTTCGTTGGGGCAACCTGTCACAATGGCGAAGTCGTATAGCAACAGACTTGGGTGCTACGGGAAAATGTTAGCGTTTTTGACGATATTATTACCTGCTGCGGTCGCGGTGGCCGAACCTCATTCGAACACCTTTCCCGGCGCGAGCCGGTCAGTTTCGTCGCCTGACGGCTCCGGCGCGCGTATTTTCTACCGACCGCAGTTGGACCGGTATGGCGGACAGGCACACCCCGTTTTTTATGCGGATGGTCGTGGTCATCGCATTCGGGTGGCGACGGTGACCCGCAGCATGGACGTTACTTGGTCGTCTGATGGACGGCGCGTTTTCTTGCAGGACAGTTGGGGAAGCAATGCGGCCGATTGCTATGTGCTAATCCGGATCGCGAAGAGTGTGAGCGGCGTCAGCCTCTTGAAAATTGTCCAAAGGACGCGAGGACATCCGATAGGCAATGAAAAGCCGTCAGCCTCGCATTACTATGTTCATTGTGACCGGTGGCTCTCCTCAACTCGGATCGAAGGTGGAGTGAGTGGACATACGGACTCCAACCCAGCACACGACTTCGATCATCGGTTCGTTTATGACGTGGCGACCAAGCAGATCAGGTGGCAAGCCTGACACGATCGCCGACTTGACCGTCTGTCGATCGGACGCTGCTCGGGCGCTTACCATTGCTCCGGGCTTTTCCCAAAAACCCATCGATTTCGAGAACGCGCGCGGCGTCTCGCTGGCGGTTCCCAATCGGGAAGGTGGTGGCGACCTTGCTAGGCCGTCGCTACAAAGCCGCATGAACACCGAGCATCAATCACCCGCCGCCTTGGTCCATGCCTTTTATGAAGCACGACAGGCAAACGACCCTGACGCATTGCGCAAATGGTTGGCGGACGATGTGCGTTGGAACGAGCCGGTCGTTGGCGACCATATGGGGCACCTTCAGGGGGCCGATGCGGTCGTGGACATGCTGAAGCGTGCCTTGGCGACCACGGGCGGCACGTTTTCGCTGCGGGTCGCGAGCACCGTCGAGACTGGAAGCCATTGCGCCGCGGTCATCGAGTGGAGCGCCGACAAGAACGGCCGAACGATCCGGGGCCAGGAAATGGCCGTCTTCGGCTTCAAAGGCGGCCAGATCAGGGAAGCCTCGTTCTTCGCGTCCGATATCACTAACGATCAGGCGTTCTGGGAAGGCTGAAGCAGCCTTCCCGTTTAACCATCCCAATGGGAATTCCCCGGCCGTCTCGCTGGCCGTTCGCCTGTAGGAATGATTGGCCTGAACCTTGATCACTGTGAATTTAGGGTCAGGACCCATTGATATGAGGCGCGCGATCTGATTCAGGCTCCGAGAGGAGACTGGAATGAGCGACCTGTT
>NZ_CAJXWX010000005.1 GCF_913062585.1 uncultured Sphingomonas sp.
TTCGGCCGCCTCAAAGACTGGCGCCGCGTCGCCACCCGCTACGACCGCTGCCCCACCGCCTTCTTCTCGGCCATCGCCCTCGCCGCCACCGTCATCTTCTGGCTATGATCAATGAGTCCTGACCCTAGGCTCCAGTATCTTCACCGTGCCGATCAGGATTCCTGTCACTGGCACACGGAATGCGACGAGCTGATCTGGACCATGAGGGTGTTTGTGGACGGCCCCCCCGTCATCATCGGCGACCTCAGGTCGGTGTCACCGGAATGTCGGATCAAGTGGGTCGAACGGCTGGGCAGGGAAGCGGGCAATCCCGAACGCAAAAAGCGTGTTCTGACCGTCAAGCTTGCGCTGCCAGCGCAGCAGCGGCCGTTTCCACTTACGACCCACAACCTGCCACAATTGGTTGATCATGTGCGCGTACGCCTTCGCAACCAAGTGGCGGGCCATATCGGACGCATCCGACCACGTCCGTAATCTGGTCGAGCCGGGCCTGGGTCCAAGGTGACGTGGCGGATCGCCCTACTGCGTCGCCTGTGGGAAAGACCTGTATTTCGGGTAATGTCCGGGTTTAACGAGGCCACATGATAGCTGGGATTCCGCGCCCCGTCACGCTTGCTGCGTGCCTTGATCTGCCAGACATCGCAAATTGGAAAGCGGGTTCTACAGCGGTCAAATCCTGCCCCCGCAACCATCACAACATCAAAACCGTCTCAGGATACCCCGAGACGGCTTTTTTCGTGCGCTTTTCGCGGCAGCTTGGCTCCGAGTCGCGGCCGCTAAAGCGCCTCGTCGCCATCCGGTGGATGCCAGGACGGCGGTTTGCCTTTGGAAATATTTTCGTGGCTATCATGCCCGCCTCGGCAGGAGATACCCCCATGGCCCTCAAGGAGCTCGACGTCCGCGATCTCGCTGGTCGAGGGCGGCAGCAAGCCCAAGGCGTCGGATGACCTTCGAGGAGATGGTCCCAGCGTTCTGCGGACGATCAGACCTGAATCCCAGACGCAACGATCGTCAACACGGTCATGTCTCAGCAAACCCGCCTGCTGCGATCACAGGACAAGCGACAACGCCAGCACCATGGCCAGCGCGGTGAGCGATATGAGCGTCTCGCACACGGTCCAGGTGCGGACCGTATCCAGCACGCTCATGCCGAAATATTCCTTCACCAGCCAGAAGCCGCCATCGTTGACATGGCTGAACACCACCGAACCCGCTCCCGTGGCGATGACGAGCAACTCCGGACGAACGGTCGACGTGACGGCGATGGGGGCGACGATCCCTGCGGCGGTTGCCATGGCGACCGTGGCGGAGCCGGTGGCGATGCGGATCACCGCGGCGATGAGCCAGGCTAGCACCAGGACCGGCACATGCCACTGCCCGGCGAATGCGACGATCGCCGCGGACGCACCGCTATCGGTCAGGACCCGACCGAAGCCCGCGCCCACGCCCACCACGAGGGTGATCATCGCCGTAGGCCCCAGGCATTCGTTGGTGAAGTGCTGGATCGTATCCAGGCTCAGCCCGCGCGCTAGGCCCAGCGTCCAATAGCTTACCAGCACTGCCGCCAGCAGCGCTACGACCGGCGAGCCGATGAACTGGAGGATGGGCGCGATCGCTGACGTCGCGATCGGTCCGGATGTTCCCAGGCTGCCGATCAGCATCAGAAGTACGGGGAGCAGCAGCGTCGCGACCGTGATCCCGAACGGTGGCAGCGATGCCGCCGGTTCTCCATCGCGCGCGGGGGCGGGCCTCGTCGTCGGACCCAGTTGGGGAACGATCAGCCGCGCATAGAGCGGCCCCGCAATCGCGGCGGTGGGAATGCCGATCACCGCCGCCAGGAGCACGGTCAGGCCGATATCGGCGTGATAGGCCTGGGTCGCCAGCATGGCCGCCGGATGCGGGGGGACCATGGCGTGGACGACCGAGAGCCCGGCGGCCATCGGCAGCCCCAGGCGCAGCGGATGCTGGCCCAGCCGCTGCGCCACGACCAGGATGATGGGCACGAGGAGGACGAACCCGACCTCGAAGAATACCGGCAGCCCGACGATCAGCGCGATCGTCATGGCGGCCCAGTCCGCCCGGCGCTGGCCAAAGGTTCGGATGACGGTATCGGCGATCCGGCCCGCGCCGCCGGATTCGATCATCATCTTGCCCAGGATCGTGCCCAGCCCGACGACCAGCGCGATATGACCGAGCGCCCCGCCGACCCCGGCCTCGAACCCCTTGACGATCGTCCCCGCCGGAATGCCGGTCGCGAGCGCAAGGCCGAGCGACACGAGGATCAGCGCGATGAACGGGCTCAACCGCACCCGAACGATCAGCAGGATCAGGATCGCGACGGCCGCGGCCGCCTCGACCAGCAGCAGGGCGCCAGGGCTCACTTAGGGCTGCTTCCAGGCGACGCAATCCACCTCGACCTTGCAGTCGACGACCATCTGCGAGACGACACAGGCCCGTGCCGGGGGATGGGCCCCGAAATATTCCTTGAAGATGCGGTTGAACGACATGAAGTCGCGTGCATCGTCCAGCCACACGCCGCAGCGCACGACATGTTCCGGCCCATATCCGGCTTCCTCCAGGATCTTCAGGACGTTGCGGATCGCCTGATGGGTCTGGGGGACGATGCCGCCGTCGATCACCTCGCCGTCGACCATCGGCACCTGACCCGAAACGAATAGCCAGCCATCGGCCTGTACGGCGCGCGCGAAGGGCAGATGCTGTCCGCCGGTGCCGCTGCCGCCCTCGACGCCGAAGCGCTTGATGCCGTCCGTCATCACGATATGTCCTTTCCGTTGAAATCTTGCTTAGTGCCTGGGCGGCGAAGCATTCGCCCGCCGCGCGCGCCCGTGACGCGCCCTTGCTCCATCGTCGCGACGCCGTTGACCCAGACGCCCAGCACGCCCTCCGCCGGTTGCCGGGGATCGTCATAGCTGGCGCGATCGGCGATCCGTTCAGGGTCGAACAGGACCAGGTCGGCGGCCAGGCCGGGACGGATATAGCCGCGATCGGCCAGCCCCACGCGGTCGGCGGCAAGCCCCGTCATCTTGCGGATCGCGACCGGCAAGGTCAGCAGCCCGCGCGCCCGGACGTAATGAGCGATCACGCGCGGGAAGCTGCCCCAGAGCCGGGGATGGGGGCGCGGATCGCAGGGCAGGCCGTCCGAGCCGACCATGGTCAGCCGATGGGCCAGGATGCGGTCGACATCGCGCTCGGCCATGCAGTGATAGACCGCCCCGGCGGGTTGCAGCCGTCCCGCCGCCTCGACCGGGTCGACGCCCCATTCCTCGGCGATGTCGCTTAGCATCCGACCGGCCTGTCCCGGTTCCGGATCGGACCAGCTGATCATGATCGGCGTTTCCGGGACCACTTGTCGCGGATCGAGCGTCGAGGAACTGGCGGTATAGGGATAACAGTCGCACCCGACCGGATGAGCCTTCGCCGCCTGCTCCAGCCGGTCGAGAATCTCTTCGCTGCGTCCATATTGAGGGGCGCCCGCGCATTTCAGGTGCGAGACGATCAGTGGCGCCGCGGCGTCGCGTGCGATCGCGACCGCTTCGTCGATCGCGTCCAGGATGGCCGCACCTTCGCTGCGCAGATGGGTGGCATAGAGCCCGCCGGTATCGCGCAGCGCCCCGGCGACCGCCATGACCTCCTGCGTCGACGCGTGCCCGGCATTGGCATAAGCAAGCCCGGTCGACAGGCCGAAGGCCCCTGCGGCGAGCGCCTCAGCCAGGTCCGCGCGCATGGCCCGGCACTCGTCCTCGGTCGCCTCGCGGTCCAGCCGGTCCAGATGCCGCGCGCGCAGCGCCGTGTGACCGACCAGTGCGACGATATTGGTGGCAGGTCGGGCCGCATCGACCGCCTCTGCATAGGCCGCGAAATTCTCATACCGAAAGGCCTCGGATGTCCCGAGCAGGATCATCGGATCGGGCAGCGCGGGGCCGGTGGCCCGGCCCGTCCCGGCGCTGATCCCGCAATTGCCCACGACGACCGTGGTGATGCCCTGGGTGATCTTCGGCAGCATGGCCGGGGCGGTGATCGCGACCAGATCGTCATGGGTGTGCGCGTCGATGAAGCCCGGCGCCAGCGCCAGGCCACGCCCGTCGATCGCACCGTCGGGTACCAGGTCGGACGCTGGATCGACCGAGGCGATACGGCCGTCCAGGATCGTCACGTCGCCGGGATGACCGGGGCTGCCAGTGCCGTCATAGATCGTCGCGCCGACGATGCGTGTTCGTGTCATGATGCGCCTTTCCCGGGCTCGAACGTCATGATGGATAGGCCGCCCGGATCGGTGAGCGGATGCGTATCGGGAGAATGAGAGTGAGCGCGCAGGGCATGGAACTGAACAAGGGCGTGGGCATCGTGGACCGGCCCTGGAACCTGCTGGCCGGCGACGTGCCCTGGCCGGCCGCCGTGCTTAGCGAGTCGCGCATTGCGCATAACCTGGGGTGGATGCGCGACTTCATCCAAGCCTATGGCCTGGCGCTGGCACCGCATGGCAAGACCACCATGGCACCTGCGCTGTTCCGCCGTCAGCTGGATGCGGGCGCCTGGGGCGTCACGGTCGCAACCGTTCAGCAGGCGCGGGTCGCCGCGGCGCATGGCGTGGCGCATATCCTGATCGCCAACCAGGTGGTCGGCGCGGCGAATGTCGCGATGCTGGCGGAGATGGCGGCACGGCCCGATCTGGATATCATGTGCCTGGTCGACAGCGTGGCGGGCGTCGATCTGCTGGGTCGGGCCTGTCGCGCAAGCGGGGCCACGCTCGACGTGCTGGTCGAACTGGCGCCCGAGCCGGACCAGCCCGGCCTGCGCACCGGTGTGCGGACCGAGGCCGACCTGACGGCGGTGATCGACGCGCTGGACCAGTGGCAGGGCGCGCTGCGGCTGGCCGGCGTCGAATTCTACGAGGGCGTGCTGCCCGATGAGGCGGAGGTGCGGCGTTTCGTCCGCCGCGCCGTGGCCGTGGCGGCACGGCTGGTGGCCGAGGGGCGGGTGGAGCGGGTGCCCGCCATCCTGACCGGCGCGGGTTCGGCTTGGTATGATGTCGTGGCCGAGGAAAGCGCGGGGGTGGTGCGCGACGGCGTCGTCCAAGTGCTGCTGCGCCCCGGCTGCTATATCAGCCATGACGACGGCCTGTACCGGGTCGCGCAGGAGGGGATATTGCGCCGCAATCCGGTCGCGCCGGGACTGGGCGAGCCGCTGCTGCCGGCACTGCGCATCTGGGCGGCGGTGCAGTCCATTCCCGATCCGGCGCGCGCGGTGGTGGCGATGGGCAAGCGCGACGTGGCGTTCGACGCCGGACTGCCGCGTCCCGCCACCCTGTTCCGGCCCGGACGCGACACCCGCCCCGGCGAGGCGCCCGGGCATTGGGAAGTGACCGGTCTGATGGACCAGCATGCCTATCTCGCCATCGCCCCGGGCGACGATCTGGCGGTGGGTGACGTGCTGGCCTTCGATATTTCGCATCCCTGCCTGACCTTTGACAAATGGCGCCATATCCTGGTCGCCGACGACGATCACCGCGTGGTGGACGTCATCGAGACCTTCTTCTGAAGTCCGACCTACCGGGTCAGCAGGCCGATCTCCGCGATGGCGAGCCGCGTCTCGCCATTCGCGGTCCGGGGGAAGGCGATCTCGATATAGCGACCGCGATGCGGGCGACTGAAGATCAGGCGCTGCGGCGCCTGGTTGGCGGCGATGTTGGAGAATTCCCCCGCCTCCTGCACCGGCCCGGCCAGGACCGGGTCGTCGCCGATCCGCACCGTCCAGGCCGCCGGATCGCCCGCCCCCTGGGGGGCGTGCCAGCCGGGCTTCAGGACGAAGCCGCGCATGGTCACGCTGCGGCCCAGGTCTATCGTCACCGAGCAGGGCTTGCCGTCCATGTCGACCAGCGGCGCGACCCAGTCGGTCCGGTTCAGCTCGTCGATCAGCCTTTCGGCCTGGGGTGCGCTGGCGCGAACGATCCGCCAGTCGCTCTTGCGGATGTCGAAGTCGCGCCGCCCGACGGTGCTGACCGCCCCGCTCGCCAGATGGATGCCGATCGCCTGGACCGTCCCGCCATCGGGCAGCGGGAAGGGGGCCGTGTACCGGGCCGACGCGGCGCTGGGTGTGCTGCCGTCGATCGTATAGGCGATGGCCTGACCCGGCGCATCGCTGGTCAGCGTCACCAGCCCCTCCCGGTCGCGCGTGATGTGCGGCGGTTCGAGGAGGACGGGGGCGAGATAGACGCCGAACTCGGTGATCGCGGGCTCGGCGGTGGCGGCGACGATCCGCAGGCGGACGTGGCGGGCCGAGACGGGGGCGTCGAGCCGGACGACGCGTTGCGATCCGATCCCCTGCTTGGCCACCACTTCGCGCCAGCCCCCGGCCTGGGTGATATCGACCGCGAACCGGTCGACCCGCAGGCCCAGTGGCAGATGTTCGGCCAGACGGACCACGTCGAACGTCTTCGCCGCACCCAGGTCCAGCGTCAGCATTGGCGTCATGGTCCCATCGGCGCTGGTCCAGAAGCTGTCCGGTTTTCCGTCCAGCACATGAGCGGCCGGATGACCCGGTCGCGCGCTGCTGGCCGAGGCGGCGGCCCCGCGTGCGAGGTCGGTGGCGTACATGTCGCGCACCGCCTTGCCGAACGTGGCGAGGTTGCCGACATCCTCGTCCGTAATCCGCCCGCGCGTATCGGGCGCCAGGTTCAGGAGCAGCCCGGCGCTGCGCCCCACCGTATCGAAATAGATCTTCATCAGATTGGCCGGGCTGCGGCTCTGGCCATCTTCATAGGCGTGCCAGAACCAGCCATAACGGGTCGAGACATCGGCCTCGGCAGGCCACCAGACCGAGCCGCCACGCACGCCCGCATTGCCCTTTTCCGGGGTGAAGCCCTTGTCGTCCATCGTCGCCCAGCATGGATCGCCCGCTTCGCCCTCCTCGTTGCCGACCCATCGCAGGTCGGCGCCGACAGGATCGAAGGTGCAGGCCATGGGCTGGAGTTGGTGGACGAAGTCGATGATCGACGGCCAGTCATAATAGGGGACCGCGTCGATCTTCCGCATTTCGCGCGCGCCGCCATAATAGCCGTCACCGCCATTCGCGCCGTCGAAGAACACCTCGTAGATCGGCCCGTACCGCGTCAGGAGCTCGCGCAACTGGTTGCGGAAGAAGGTGATATAGGCCGGGCGTCCATAGTCCGGATGGTTGCGATCCCAGGGCGACAGATAGATGCCGAATTTCAGGCCCTGGCGACGACAGGCCTCGGCCAGCTCGCCGACGATATCGCCCTTGCCGTTCTTATAGGGGCTGTTCTTGACGCTGTGCTCGGTAAAGGCGCTGGGCCAGAGGCAGAAGCCGTCATGATGCTTGGCGGTGATGATCAGGCCGCGCAGATTGGCCGCCCGGGCGGCGCTCACGATCTGGTCGGCGTCGAAATCCCTGGGGTTGAAGATCGCGGGGTCCTCGTCGCCATAGCCCCATTCGCGATCGGTGAAGGTGTTGATCGTGAAGTGGACGAAGGCGTTCTGCTCCATCCGGTGCCAGGCCAGCTGCCGCGCGGAGGGCGTCGCGCCATAGGGCTTCAGGGCGCGCGCGGCCGGTTCGGCCAGTGCCCGTCCCGGCAGTGTGAGGGTGGCGGCCGCCAGGGCGATGGCATCGCGGCGCGAGGGGCGGGGGGAAGCTGTCACGCAGGGTCCTTCATGGTCAGTCGCACCGTGTCGATGCCGTAGAGCGGGCCGCCGATCGGCGGGGCGATCGTCAGGCACAGGTCGCTTTCGGGCTGGTGGCGTGGAAGTGGGGCGGACAGGGTGAAGCGGTTCGCGCTCCGGCCCGGATCCGGCAGCGGCATCGATGCCAGGACGGGACCGTCGCAGCCCTGACCATGCACCATCAGCGTGCCGAACTGGCTGGGCGTGTAGCGCCACACGACCTGTTCGCGCTGCTCCTGGCGCAGCGCGAAATTGCGGGGCAGGCGGCCGATCGTCACCGCGATCCCGTCGACCCGGTCGAGCGGCGCGGCCTTGTACGTCCAGCAGGGGTTGAAGATGTTCATGCTGTGGGCGGGGCCATTGCCGGTCGCATCGCGGGTCAGCGGCAGGCGCAGCAGGATGCCGGGACCGGGGCAGGGGATCAGTTCCGCGCTCGACCGCTGGAGCAATGCGGCCGAGGCGGTGTCGAAGGTCCGGACCGCGGCGAGCGGGCGGCCGTCCGGGGCGAAGTCGGTGGCGCGCAGGACCGTGCCCGGCATGACCGTCACCGGCGTGGTATAGGCGCGAGAACGGGCGGTCGGCGCGGTCCCGTCGGTCGTGTAGCGGATCGTGCCATAGGGGGCCTGGCGCGTCATGGCGACCGACACCCTCGGTCCGCGCCACGCCGCCCCGACCCCGCCGACCACCGCGAAATCGACCGCGAAGGCGCTGTCCGCGGCGGCGATCCCCTGCCGGGCATAACGGTTCATCTGCGGATCGAGCCGCGCCAGGAAGTCCGGCCAGTCGCGTGCATCGGCGGGGGACCAGCTCATCTCCGCCAGTGCGGCCAGACGCGGAAACAGCGCATGTTCGCGCTGTTCGGGCGTCACCATATATTCGGCCCAGAGATTGGCCTGCGCCCCCAGCACATGATGAACCTTCGACGCCGCGATCGCCTTGGGCAGCGGGTCATAGGCGTAGACATCGGCCAGCGTCTGGACCTTCATCCGGCCGGGCGGTTCGTCACTGCGCGCGCTTTGCAGATTGTCGAGATAGAGGACCGGGCCGGGCGAGAGGACCACGTCATGGTCCATATTGGCCGCCTCGATCGCGCCCTTTTCCCCCCGCCACGACATGACCGAGGCCGATGCGGGCAGGCCGCCCTCCAATATCTCGTCCCAGCCGATCAGGCGACGGCCATGGCGGGCGAGATGCTGGCCGAGCTGCTCGACGAACCAGCTCTGCAACCGCTGTTCATCGGCGATCCCCAGGGCTCGCATCTTCGCCTGTACGGCGGGCGATGCCCGCCACTGATCCTTCAGCGCCTCGTCGCCCCCGATATGGATATAGGGGGAGGGGAAGATCGCCATCACCTCGTCCAGGACGTTCCGGACGAAGTCCAGGCTCTGGTCGCTGACATCGAACAGATAGGGATTGATCCCCCAATCGCCCGACACGGGCGGACGATCGCCCAGCACGCCGACTTCGGGATAGGCCGCGATCGCGGCCTGGGCATGGCCGGGCAGGTCGATCTCCGGCACGATCGTCACCGCCCGCGCGGCGGCATAGGCGACGAGTTCGCGAAGCTCGTCCTGCGTATAGAAGCCGCCATAGCGGTCGGTAGCGGCGCCGCGCCATGCCCCGATCCGGGTGAGTTCGGGATAGCGCTTGATCTCGATCCGCCAGCCCTGGTCGTCGGTCAGGTGCAGTTGCAGCCGATTGAGCTTGGCCTGCGCCATCATGTCGATGACGCGCTTGATCGACGGGATCGGCTGCATGTGGCGCGCCACGTCGAGCATGACGCCGCGCCAGACGAAGCGGGGGGAATCCGCGATCGTCATCGCCTCGACGGAGACCGCCGTGCGGAAGCGCGCATCTGGCGTGAGCAGCTGAGCGAGGGTCATCGCGCCATAGAGCAGTCCGGCATCGCTCGCCGCCGCGATCCGGATGCCTGCCGCCCCGACGTCGAGCCGGTATCGTTCGTCGCCGGCCGGGGCCTGCCCGGATCGCACGAAGCGGATCGGGCCGTCACCGCCCTCCACCACGGTCAGGGAAAGACCGCGCGTGCGGGCAACGATCGCCGCCATCTGGCGCGCGGCGTTCATCGCGCCGGCATCGCCCATGGGCACGACGATGCGGGCGTCCGCCGCGATCCGGAAGCGGCCGGTACCCATTGTCAGATGGGCCGGGCGGGGCAGGAGCGACGCCACCGGGCCGGCGGCGGTCAGCACCATCGCCGCCAGCGCGAGCAGGCCTCGCGTCGCCCGGCGCCCGGCCGAGCGCGACCGCTTCCGTCGCCCTTGCGGACGCTCGGGCGACGGGCCGGTCATCAGAAGCGCGTCGTCGCGGCGATCGAGATCTGCCGCCCCAGCGTGTCGTAACGCTGCGGGATCGTGTTGCCGCGCGACAGGGCATAGTCATAGGTGTTGGTCATGATCGGCTGCTGACGATCGAAGATGTTGTTGACCGCCGCCGTCAGGGTCAGCCGCTTGGCGATGTTGAAGGCCAGCGCGAGGTCGAAGTAATTATAAGGCGGAATGCGGGTGAAATCCGACACCGCGGTCGACGGCTTCGAGTTCGGACCGCCATTCTGCCCCGCCGTCGTCCCGTCGATATACCGCCAGGCGAGCGAGGCGGAGAAGCGCTGTCCTGCCGAGGAATAGGTCGCCCGGACGTTATGGACCCAGCGCGGTGCAGGCTGCGAACAGGAACCGCCGAAATAGCCGACGCAATTGGTCCGCGGCTGATTGACGGCGGTCTGTCCGCCCTGATCGGTGGCCAGCGTGCCGTTCATCAGCAGGTCGACCTTGCCAGCCGCCTCGCCCAGCGGGACCGAATATTGCGCCTGGAAGTCATAACCGCTGGCGAACAGGCGATAGGCGTTCAGGTTGCCGCCCTGAATATAGCCCGCCGTGCTGCTGGTGCTCGTCAGCTGATAGGTCGTCGGGTCGCGCACGAGGCGGCTGCAATAATAGGGATCGCCGGTGATCGCGCAGCCATCCACCGCGAAGCTGGCGCCCAGATAGCTGATGACGTTGTTGACCTGGATCTTGTAGCGATCGACCGACAGGCTGAGGCGCGGGATGAAGCGCGGGGTGAACACGAAGCCGAAGGTCGTGGTCCGTGCATCCTCGGGGCTGATCGGCACGCCGTTGTTCCGCTGGCGACAGACATCGTCGATGCAGCGGATGCTTCCGGGGATGCCGGCGGCGATGCCATTGCCGTAAAGATTGTCGGGCAGGCCGGTCAGTCGGCATGCCTCGCGGCTGGCACGTGGGGCGACCCCGTTGATGCTGGCGCAGGGATCGACGATCGTCGCATTCTGGAAGCCCACCGTCTGGTTCGCCTCGCGCAGGCCGGGGGCGCGGGCGGCGCGGTTGCGGCCGAAGCGGAAGGTGATGTCCTCGCTCGGCGAATAGACCGCCTCGACCTTCCAGGTGTTGAACGTCTCGGGACTGGTGCTGTACTTCGACAGGCGATAGCCGCCATTGACCTGCAACAGCTTGATCAGCGTGACATTCTGCACCAGCGGAAGCTGGGCCTCGACATTGCCTTCGACGACGTCCTGTTTCGGGAAACGGTCGGGAACGCCGCCATAGACCTCGATGAACCGGGCATTCTGAAGCCCGCGCTCCTCCTGCTTGCGATATTCCGCGCCGAACGCCAGCGCGAGGCCCTGTTCGGCCAAGGGCGAGCGGATGCCGTAACGGGTCAGGTCCGTCGTCAGATTGGCGGTGACGTCATAGAATTTCGCGCGCAGATCGCTGACGCCCAGGCCTTCGTTGAACAGATAGTTGCTGAGCGCCGCGCTGCCGGGATTGTTGGCGACGAACACGTTGAGCGGCACGCAGGACGGATCGGTGCCGTTGACCACCGACCGACAGGTGGGCACGCCGTTCACGTTCACGACGTCGAGTGCGCGATTGACCTTGGCCGTGACCGGATTGCCGCCGGGCTGCCAGAGCTGGCGGCTCTCGTCATAGACACCGCCGACATCGTAGTGCCAGCCTTCCGCGATCTCGCCCCGGATCGAGGCGTTGATCCGCGTCTCGGTGTTGGTGAAGGTCTCCTTGTCGCGGTCGCCCGCCAGGCCGGGGAAGCCATATTGGACGCCCAGCGGCGCATAGACCGCCGTCCCCGCTCGCGTGCCGCAGATGGTCTGCGCCTGCGACGCCGAGAGGAAGGGGTTGTCGCAATTGACCTGATAGCTGCCCTGGACATAGGGGCCGTAGAGCAGGTTGGCCGACTTGTCACGCAGGTGCATCACGCCGATCGAAATCTCGGCAGCAGGCGACGCCTTGTAGTTGATGAACCCACCGGCATTATACCGCTCATAGCCGCGTGCGGCCAGTCGATCGCCCTGATTGGCATAGCCCGGAATGGTCGAGGCGGGCGCGAAGACGCCCGGGCTGCCGGTGACGTTGGAATAGCTGGCGCCGTTCGCGGTCAGCGTTCCGTTGGGTGAGGCTGCGGTGACGCCACAGATCAGGTTGTTGACGCGCAGCGGATTGCCGGTGTCGCGGCGAAGCTGGCATCCCGACGCGTCGCGGTCGCGGAACAGGATTCCATCGGCCGTGCGATAGGTCCCATAGACTGAGATGTTCAGCCGGTCGTCGAGGAAATTATGGCCATAGGTCACGCTCAAATCGGCGCGGCCGCCGCCATTCGTCAGGCCGCGCGGCGTGGTGATGCCGTAACGCTGCGCGACGGGTGTGGAGACATTGTCGCGATTGAGGTGATTGTAGAAACTGTAGTTGGCCGACAGTTGCAGCCCGGTGAAATCGCGCTTGATGACATAGTTCACCACGCCCGCAATCGCGTCCGAACCATAGACCGACGACGCACCACCGGTCAGCAGGTCGATACGCTCGACCAGCGACACGGGGATCAGGTTGATGTCGACCGATTCCGTACCGGCGATGCGCTGTCCGTTGATCAGTGACAAGGTACGGTTGAAGTCGAGACCGCGCAGCTTGACGCCGCGCTGCCGGCCGTTGCTCTGCTGGTAATTCTGCTGCGCGTCCGGCTGGACTTGGCCCAGGCGGTTGGTCACCTCTTCCAGATTGACCGCCCCCTGCGCCTTGATCTCGGACGCGGTGATCGAGGTGATCGGGCTGGCCGACTTCAGGTTGGGGCGGACGATGCGGGTGCCGGTGACGACGACATCGCCGCCGCCCGAGGCCTGGGGCGCCGGGACTTCGCCGGCAATCACCGCCTCGCGCTGCTGCTCGCCCGCGCCGGTCTGGCCGACGGTGTTGAGCCCGGCGGGGCTCAGCCCGGCGGCGCGGGCCGCCACGACATAGACGCCCTGCTGCGTCCGCGACGCGCTGAAGCCGCTATCCCGCAGCAGCCGGTCAAGCGCGGTGGTGGCGGGCATGGTGCCCGACACGGCGGGCGAGCGGCGGTCGGCGAGCCGGGGCTCGTCGAACACGATCTGGATCCGCGCCTGATGCGCCAGCGTCCGCAGCGCCTGGCCCAGCGGCTGGGGCCGGACATCCACCTTGACGACGTTCTGCTGTGCCGCCGCCGGTGCCGCCATCAGCCCGGCCGTCATCGTCGCGGTCGCCAAGGCCATCGCACTGACGCGTGACGCAATGGTACCAAACCCACTCCAGTTCGACATATCGCCCCCCATTTTTGGTTACAAGGATATGACGTTCACGGATCGGAAATACTCAGGATACCCCCCAAAAAAATTCGATCATGTCGCGGGGACGAGATTCCGCGGCTCGAAATTGGTAATATCCGTCCCGCCGCGCGGTGCGAGAAGGATCGACCCCCGCGACGGGACCGCGCGGACCGGGAAGGCTGCGACGACACCTTGCAGGAAGGCGTCGATATCCCCGGCGTTGAATACGCCGCTGATGCGGATGTCGGAGGCTTCGGGCGTGACGACGATCGGCTTGCCGATATTGTAGCGATTGACCCGTTGCACCGCGATCAGCAGCGGTTCGTCGGCAAAGGACAATTGTCCGCCCTCCAGCCGATCGCTGACCGCCGCGTTCCGCAGGGTCGCCAGCGGCGTGTCCGTCGACACGATCAGTTCCTGGCCCGGGGTCAACGCCTGTTCGGCGGTTTCCCGCGTGCCGCGCACCGTGGCGAATTGCGGCGCCGGTCCTTCGGCGGCATTGCGCAGGACCGCGACACGCCCCTCATACAGCGCCACGCGGACCTGATCGGACAGGCGCTCGATCGAGAAGGCGGTGCCGACCGCCACCACCATGCTCTTGCCGCTGGTCACGGCAAAGGGGCGCAGCGGGTTCTTGGCGACCTTGAAGCTGGCGCGGCCGTGATCGAGCGTCAGTTCGCGCCGGTCTTCCGTAAAGCGGACGCGGACTCCGGTATCGGCGTCGAGCATCATCGTCGATCCGTCGGCCAGGATGACGGTCCGCCGCTCGCCGATGCCGGTTTCGTAATAGCGGGACGGCGCATGCAGCATCACGGCCAGGCCGACGACCAGCAGCACGACCGCGGCGGCGGCCATCCATCCGATCATGGGGACATGCCGGACGCTCCAGCGCCGCGCGCCAGCCAGTTGCACCGCGCCCAACGCCTGCCTGCGCAACGCCAGCAATTCGGGGGCAAGGGCAAGATCGTCCAAGCCGCTCCACATGCCGCGCGCGCGCTCGAACCGCTCCGAATGCACGGGATCGGCGGCCAGCCAGGCCGAGAAGGCCTGTTGATCCTCGGGGCTCAGCGGCGCTTCGTGAAGCCGCAGGCACCAGGCGATCGCGTCATCGTCGATCTTTTCCGTCCGATCCCGCGTCATTGCACGCCTCCCAGGTCGCGGAGCAGCGTTCGCATGGCGGTCGCGATATGTTTTTCGACGGCGCTGACCGATATGCCGAAGGCATCGGCGATCGCTTTGCGCTGCATGCCTTCCAGGCGGTAGAGTATGAAGATGTGACGTGTCCGTTCTGGCAGGCCGTTCAGGATCCGCGCGACCTGGACGACGCTTTCCCGCGCCTCCAGCGTCCGCGCCGCATCCAGCCGGTCGATATCGCCGTCCGACAGCATCTCGCCATGCTGATACCGGGTGCGGACGCTTTCGCGACGATAATGGTCTTTGACCAGATTGGCCGCGATACGAAAGATATAGGCTTCGGGATTATCCACGACATGCTGCGGTCCCGAGGCGAGGCGACAGAACAGGTCCTGGGTCAGATCCTCGGCAAGGGACGCGTCGCGCAGGCGCCGCTGGAAGAACGCCATCAGCGCCGGACGAAGCCGGTTGGACAGCTCCAGCAGGTTGCTGGGCATGGCATGCGGTTGTGTTTGGCCCGTTCCCATAGCCATTAGACGTGCGGCCCCCCGAAACGCACATTAGCCCAGCGCAATATTCGGCGCACTAGCCAAGGGTTGCGGCCATTCCGTGACGGCTCGCATGGTCTGATCCGGCGCTGCGCAGCCGGTATCGGTGTGCTTTGGGATAGTGAACGAACGATCGGAAGCCTGGCGCTTTAAAAGGTGGCCAAGGCCTTTGGTCGTCAGGGCGGTGCGTTATGCGTCCGGTCGCAACGCTCCGCATGAGCCGCGATGCGGTACCCTTTCAAACTTCGCGGTGACGCTCGGAGGAACGGGAAGGCACGATACCGCCTTCCCGTTCATCACTAGGGGCCGCCGAGCGCACCCCTTGTCCGATGGCCGCGCGCCGATATCGGTCAGCCGTCAGCAGAATACCGGTTCCTGACGGAGCCGTTCGGATCAGCGCGCTGACGGGCGCCGACAACGGCTATGCCGCGTCATGGTCGGGGACGTGCTGTGCCATCAAGGGTCATGCGACGATAATCATTTGCACCCGGCGCATAACCGCTTAGACGGCGCCATCCCCGGGGAGCCGCTGATGCGCGGTTGAGAGATGGGCAGCAGCCCATGACCCGCTGAACCTGATCCGGATGATACCGGCGTAGGGAGGGTCCGCGGCTTCTTCGTCGTCCCTCCGTGTGAAGTGGACGAAGAGACGATGCCGGTTGAGATTTCGCGCGATCATACCAAGGTCCGCCATGCCATCCTGATGCTGTCTGCCGCCTGGGCTGTTCTGCCCATGGCGGTATCGGCGCAGCAGGCCTCCAATGCCTCGGCCGACATCCGCGTGATCGGCCACCGCGATCCCGAGGGCCTGCTGCCCGACCAGACCGAGCCCAAGGCGGTGAGCGAGGTGGCGACCGACTTCATCGTCAAGCAGGCGCCGACCCAGAACGCCTTTCAGCTCGTGAACCTGTTGCCCGGCGCGAACATCGCCTCCAGCGATCCTTACGGCCTCTCGACCAGTTCCAGCCTGACGTTGCGCGGCCTGGGCCAGGACGAGATCGGCGTGCTGATGGAGGGCGCGCCGCAGAACGATATCGGCTATTATTATGCCTATCCGTCGCAATTCGCGGATACCGAGAATCTGCGCCGGATCGCGATGGCGCCGGGATCGGTGGATATCGCCGCGCCGACCGTCGTGGGGGCGGGGGGCCTGTTGTCGCTGACGCTCGACGCCCCCAAACCGGCGCGGCAGCTGCTCGCCGACCTGGCGCTCGGTTTCTATGATCTGCGCCGCGTCTTTGTCCGGGTCGATACGGGTGAGATCGGGAATAGCGGCCTGAAGGCGTTCGTCTCCTATTCCAATACGCGCGCGGACAATTGGCGCGGCGCGGGCTTCGATACGCGCCAGCATGTCGATGCCAAGCTGCTGCGCGAATGGGGGAATGGCAACCGCGCCAGCCTGGCCCTGTCGTATAACGACGCCAATTCCTCGGCTTACCCAAGCCCGACGCTGGCGGAGTGGCAGGCCCAGGGGCGCGGGTTCAATTACGATACGCGTTATACGCCGGGCGATACCAGTTACTGGGAATTGTACCGCGCGCCGTTCCGCAACCTCTATGCTTCGGCGCCGGTCCATCTGGTGCTGAACGACCGGCTGACCTTCGACGGCACCAGCTATCTCCAGTTCGGCTATGGCAACTCGCCCTATGGCACCCAGCTGACGACGACCAACAATTTCCTGGGCGCCGAGGAACTGGCCCAGCCGATCGCCTTGCCCGGCGCGGTGGACGGGGTGGCGACGGTGCTGGGCAACTATACCGGCGACCAGATGCGTCTGGGACAGGTCGCGAGCCTGACCTTGCAGGCCGGTATCCACCGGCTGACGGCGGGGCTGTGGTTCGATTACGGCGCCGACCGGGTGACGCAGACCTATACCGCGGTCGATGCCGATGGCCGTCCCGCCGACCGCTGGGGCTATCGTGCCCGTGCGATCCGCACCGCCGATGGCCGCCTGCTCGCCTATGAGAACCAGCGCACCGTCACCGTGACGAAGAGCGTCTTCCTGGCCGACAGCATCGCGCTGACCCCGCGCCTGACGGTCGATATCGGGTTCAAGGGCGTCGATCTGCTGCGCAATGGCCGCAACTATCTGCCGGGCCCGCAGAGCCAAGTTCGCCGCGACAGTTTCGTCGCCCTGCCGCGCGCGGCCGTTCATTACGCCATCGACGACCGGCAGCAGCTGTTCGCCAACATCACCACCAATTTTCGCGCGCCCAACGAATTCACGCTGTACGACAGCTATTATGGCGGAGTCGTCTCGACCCGCGGTACCAACGCGCTCAAGAACGAATATTCGCTCTCGCAGGAACTGGGCTATCGCTATATCGGCCCCAGCCTGTCGGCGTCCGTCACCGGCTTCCACTATAAATTCCGCAATCGTCAGCTTGCGACCGTGGTCGACAGTGGCGGCGCGCTGGTCAATTCGACGCTGAATGCCGGGGGGCAGACCTCCTACGGCGTCGATGGCGAGATCGACTATCGCCCGGCCAAGGGCGTCAGCGTCTATGTCTCGGGCGAATATCTGCGCGCGCGGATCGACGACGACCTGCCGGTGGGCGCGGATTATCTGCCGACGCGGGGCAAGCGCGCGGTGTCGAGCCCGACCTTCCAGGTCGGCGGCGGCGGTACCTATGACGACGGGCTGTTGTTCGGCAGCATCGCGGGCAAATATGTCGGCCGCCAATATGCGACCTTCATGAATGACGAGAGCATAGCGGGCTATGCCACGCTGGACCTTTCGGTCGGTGTGCATCTGGCGAACTGGCTCGACGGCAAGCGGACCGACCTGCGCCTGAATGCGATCAACGTCACCAACCCCCATGTCCTGGCGGGGGTGCAGTCGCTGACGACCAACGCCCGGGACACGGTCGGGCGAGGTGGCACGGTCATCGCGGGCAATGCGCCGACCTATTATATCGGCGGCGGTGCGGCGGTCGTCGCCACCGTGTCGCGCGCTTTCTGAGCATGAGCGGCGCGGGCGATCCGGCCGGGGAACACCGGGTCCATGGCATGGGGCTGGCCATGGAGGCCCCCACCTGGCCGGCGATCACGCGCGACGAAGCGGCGGCAGTGCTGGCCCGTTTTCCGGGCCATGCCGCGATCGAGGCGCTGCACTGGCATTCGCCGCGCCCCTTTTCCGCCGCGACGCTGATCCGGACGAGCGATGGCGTGCTGTTGCTGAAACGGCATGACCGCCGGGTGCGCAGCGTTGCGGGACTGGCCGAGGAGCATCGCTTCATCGCCCATCTCGCGGCGGCCGGAATGCCGGTGCCCGAACTGCTGCGCACCGGAGAGGGGGCGAGTGCGGTCGCGTTGGGCGAAGGGACCTATGAGCTGCACCGTCAGGCGCCGGGGGAAGACCTGTATCGGGACCAGCCGTCCTGGACGCCGTTTCGATCCCACGACCATGCCGTCGCGGCCGGGGCCGCACTGGCCCGGCTGCACCGGGCCGCGCATGGCTTTGACGCCCCCGCGCGCGCCGTGCAGCCGCTGGTCGCGAGTTTCTCCATTCTGTCGGCCACCGATCCGCTGGCGGCGGTCGAAGCCTATGTCGACGCACGCCCCGCACTGGCGGCGTTTCTGGCGAAACGACCATGGCGGCGGCCATTGGCGTCGCTCTTCGCCGCATGGGGCGAAGGACTGGCGCCGCGCCTCGCCCATCAAACGCCCTTGTGGACCCATAATGACTGGCATCCCTCCAACCTGCTCTGGACGGCGGACGGCGGGGTCGCGACCATATTCGATTTCGGGCTCGCCGACCGGACCTGTGCGGTCCACGATCTGGCCACCGCGATCGAGCGGACCGCCTTTGCCTGGCTGGCGCTGGGGGAAGGTCGGGACGATGCCATCGCCGACCCCGCCGCCGCCCTGGCCCTGATCGCGGGCTATGAGCGGATCAGCCCGCTCGATGCCGTGACGAAGGTGGCGGTCGTCCGGCTCCTGCCCTTGGTCCATATCGAATTCGCCTTGTCCGAGATCGACTATTTCGCGGGGGTCGTCGACGATCCCGACGCGGCCTTGCTGGCATGGGACGGGTATCTTCTGGGCCATGCGGCATGGTTTCAGTCCATGGCCGGGCGCGATTTCCTCGCTCGCCTGCGCGAGGGGCTGGGCCTGTCATGACGCCGCTGGAGATCGCGGCGGTCGCCATCAGCTTTCTGGCGATCTGGCTGACGGCGCGGCGCAACATGCTGTGCTGGCCACTGAACCTCGTCGCCTGCGCGCTTTACTTCAAGCTGTTCCTGGACGTGCGGCTTTATGCCGACATGGCGTTGCAGGCGGTCTTCGCCCTCGGCATCGCCTATGGCTGGATCGTCTGGCGCCGCAGCAGGGCCGACACCGGCGCGGTCGTCGTGAAGCCCTTGTCCCGCACCAAGGCCGTGGCGGGACTGATGACGGGCGCGCTGGGGGCGCTGGCCATCGGGTGGTTCACCAGCCGCCATACCGATGCGACGCTGCCCTGGCTGGACGCGACGCTCAGCAGCTTCAGCCTCGTCGCGCAATATTGGACCGCGCGGCGGCACCGGGAGAACTGGCTGCTCTGGATCGCGGTCGACATCGTCTATGTGGGCATGTTCATCTTCAAGGGCCTGATGCCGACCGCAGCGCTGTACGCGGTGATGATCGGGCTTGCGGTCATCGGCTATCGGGACTGGCGGCGCGATGCTCCTGCCGTGTGAAATCCGCCCTTAGACCACCCGGACATCCGCCTCGCGGAACAGCGCCTCCGCTTCGTCGATCGTCGTCCCGCCCTGTATTGGCATGCCGATCGCCCGCGCGTGTTCCTTCAGGATCACCGCCTCGAAACCTTCGCGCCGGGCATCGAGGGCCGACCACGCGACGCAAAAGTCATAGGCCAGTCCGACGAAGACGCAGCGCCGAACCTGCTTGTCGCGCAGATAGCCCGCCAGGCCCGTCCGCGTCGTCCGGTCATTCTCGAAAAAGGCGGAATAGGAATCCACCGCCGGGTTATAGCCTTTCCGGATGATGAGGTCGGCGCGGTCGATCGCGGCCTGCACGAGGGGATGAAATGCGGCGCCCGCCGTCCCCTGGATGCAGTGATCGGGCCACAGGACCTGCTCGCCATAAGGCATCGTCACCCGGTCGAAGGGTTGCCGGTCGGGATGGCTGCTAGCGAAAGACAGGTGCCCTGCGGGGTGCCAGTCCTGCGTGACGACGACATGCCGGAAGCGCAGGGCCAGCGCGCCGATCCCCGCCATGATCTCGTCCCCTCCCGCCACGGCCAATGCGCCGCCGGGGCAGAAATCATTCTGCGGATCGACGATGATAAGGGCGTCCGACCCGGTGAAGGTCTCTTCTGCTGTGAACGGCTCGATGCCCATCCCCGTCTCCCTTGCAAGCCGACGCGCTTTAGGACGACCGGCACCCGATGGCCAGCGTCGACAGGACAGGGCAATGGCAGCGCCGGATGCCTAGCGGTCCTGGGACGGGGCGCCCCCCAGTGCCTTCACCAGCGCGATGCTGGCGCGCGCCCGGTCGGTCTCGACGCCGATCAGCGTGCGCTGCGCATCGAGCGCGGCGGTCTGTGCGGTGACGACCTCCAGATAGTCGGACGCGCCGTCGCGATAGCGGGTCAGGGCCAGGTCGCTGGTCCGTGCCGCCGCCTGCGCCGCATCGCGTTGGTCGACCGCCTGGGCCGCCAGATAGCGGTTGGCGGCCAGCGCATCCTCGGCCTGGCGGAAGGCGGTGAGGACGGTCGTGCGATAGGCGGCGGCCAGCTCGTCATATTGCGCGCGCGACAGGCGGACCTGGGCGTGACGGCGCCCACCGTCGAACAGCGTCAACAGGCTGGTGACCGGGCCCAGGCCCCAGAAACTGTTCGGTGCGGACAGCAGCGATCCGTTGGTGCTCTGCCACCCGCCCGACAGGCCGAGCGTCAGCGAGGGGAAGAAGGCGGCGCGCGCCACCCCGATCCGCGCATTCGCGGCATAGAGCCGCCGCTCCGCCGCCGCGATATCGGGGCGGCGCTGTAGTAGTTCGGACGGCGTACCGGCGGGAACGGGGGGCGCCAGCGGCGGCTGGACCCGGGGCGCGATCGTGAAGTCGGACGCGGTCGCCCCGGTCAGCGCCGCGATCTCATGCTCGGTCGCGGCGCGCGCATTGGCGATGGCAGAGATCTGCGCCCGCGCATTGGCCAGCACGGTACGCGCGCGGTTGACGTCGATGCCGGAGACGATGCCGCCGTCATGGCGCGTCACCGTCAGGTCATAGGCGCGACCGAACGCCTCGGCCGAGCGCTGCAGCAGGTCGGCCTGCGCATCCAGGCCTCGCAGGCGGGCATAGGCGTCCGCCACCGCCGCCTGAAGGCTGAGCCGGGCGGAGGCGAGGTCCGCGCCGCTGGCCACGACTTCCGCGCGCGACGCCTTCACGCCGTCGCGGATGCGGCCCCAGAGATCGACCTCGTAACTGAGCGAGCCGCCGAGCACGACATTGTCATAGGTGACGGCACTGCCCTGGCTGAGCGGTCGATCGGCCGACACGCGCTGGCGCCCTGCCTGTCCGTTGACGCCGACCTGCGGGAACAGGCCCGACTGGTCGATCCGCGCCTCTGCCTGTGCGGCATCATAGCGGGCGAGCGCATCGGCCAGCGTCGGGCTGGCGCGTTCGGCACGATCTTCTAAGTCGTTCAGCACCGGGTCGCCGAACGCGATCCACCAGGGCCCGCGCGGCTGGCCGTCGAGCGGGGTGGCGGCGGTCCATCCTGGCGGTGTCGCCGTTTCCTTGAAGGCGGGCGGTACGGTGCTTACTGGCGGGTGATAGGCGGGCGCCAACGAGCACCCCGCCAGCGCCAGTGCCAGCACGATCGGGGCGGCGAGCGGTTCAGCCCGCATGGTCGCTCTTCCCGCCCGGCGCGGTGGCGGACTGAATGCGGACCCGGTCGCCGCTGCGGATCGCATCGGGCGGCGAGTCGACCACGGCGTCTCCCGCAGCCAGCCCCTTGGAAATGACGACGGTCTTGCCCTGGTCGCTGGCGATCGTCACCGGCTTCACCGTCACGCGCCCGCCGCGATCGACCACCGCGACGCTCGGCCCATCATTGCCATAGAGGATCGCACTGCCGGGCAGGATCAGGCCGTTGCCGCCGCCCGCCCCGACATGAAAGGCGACCTGGGCATAGGCGCCGGGTTTCAGTGCACCGTCGGGATTGGCGGCCTGCAGCTCGACCAGGACGGCACCCGACTGCGCATCGACGGCTTGCGCGCTGCGCACCAGCGTCGCGGGGAAGCTGGCTTGCGGATATTCGGGCACGGACAGGGTCGCCGCCATGCCGGGATGCACCTGCGCCGAATAGCCCTGCGGCACGCGGACATAGATGCGCATCCGGCGCACGTCGGAAATGGTGAAGAGCGGCTGAGCGGCGGCGTTTCCGGCGACGACCAGCTGGCCGATCTGCGCGGCGCGGCTGGTGACGACGCCGGCGAAGGGCGCGCGCAGCCGGGTGAAGTCCTGCAACGCCTGCAACCGGCGGACATTGGCGAGCGAGGCCTTGGCCAGCGCCGATTTGGCGGCGAGGTCGCCCGATTTCTCGTCCGCCTCCTGCCGCGACACCGCGTCCTTGGCGAGCATGGTGTTCCACCGCGTCGCGGTCGAGGCGGCGAGATTGCGGTTGGCGAGCGCGGTCTGATAATCGGCCTGCGCCTGGGCAAGCTGCTGGTCCACCTCCGGCGCGTCGAGGATGGCGAGCGTCTGGCCGGTCTGCACATGGTCGCCGATATCGGCCAGCCAGCGGCGGACATAGCCATTGGTGCGCGCATAGATGGCCGCGCTGTTCAGCGCCTGGATATTGCCGGGCAGTACCAGCGCATTGCTGTCGCCGCCGGCTTTGGGCCGGACCACCGCGACGCTGGGCAGGGCGGTTTCGGCCGCCGTGCTGTCGAGCACGCGGTTCGCGTTCATCCGGTTCGCGGTGCCGAACCCGACGACGGCGATCGCGAGCACGGCGGCGCCGATGCCGACCTTCTTCATGGTGCCGGGGCTTGGGGCGGCCGCCTCTGCCTCGGCGGAGAGCGACTTGATATCGGTCTGGTCAGACATGGCTGGGCTGGATTTCCACGGAAGGGGAAGGGGCCACGGCGCGCTTGCGGTGGACGAAGGCGAAGATGGTCGGGACGAAGAACAGGGTGGCGATGGTGGCACAGACCAGGCCGCCGATCACCGCGCGGCCGAGCGGCGCATTCTGCTCGCCGCCATCGCCCAGGCCCAGCGCCATCGGCGCCATGCCGATGATCATGGCAAGCGCGGTCATCAGCACGGGGCGGAACCGGACCATCCCGGCCTGCAGCGCCGCTTGCGTCGCATCGCCCAGCGCGGCGAGCTGTTCGCGCGCGAAGCTGACCACCAGGATCGAATTGGCCGTCGCGACCCCCATGCACATGATCGCGCCGGTCAGGGCGGGCACGGACAGGGTCGTGCCGGTGGTGAACAGCATCCACACGATCCCGGCAAGGGCGGCGGGCAGGGCGGTGATGATGACGAACGGGTCGACCCAGCTCTGGAAATTGACGACGATCAGCAGATATATCAGCACGATCGCCCCGAGCAGGCCGAAGCCGAGCCCGGCAAAGGCGGTGTTCATCGTGGCATATTGGCCGCGGATCGTGACGCTGGCGCCCTTGGGCAGCTGTCCCGAGAGCGAGGCGATGGCCCGCTGCACGTCCCCCGTCACCGCACCCAGGTCGCGTCCCTGCGTCGCTGCATAGATGTCGAGCACCGGCTGGATGTTGTAATGCGAGACGACGGGCAGCGTGCTCGAGCGATGGATCGCCGCGACGCCGCCCAGCGGCTGCGGCGTACCCGCGCTCGCGCCGGAGACGGGGACATTGGCCAGGTCGCTCATGGATCCTACCAGATATTCGGGCGCCTGCGCGACGACCGGATAGGACACACCCGACTTCGGATCGACGAAGAACACCGGCGCGGACTGCGACGTGCCCGCCAGCGAGCTGGACAGGCTGGTCGTCACGTCGTGCTCGGTCAGCCCGTACTGGCCGATGCGCGAGCGATCGACATCGACGTCGAGCTGGGGCGAGCGACCCGGCTGCTGGATGCGCGCATCCGCCAGGCCGGGGATGGTCGCGACCTTGGCGAGCAGCTTCTGCGCATAGGCGCGGTTCGCGTCCATGTCCTTGCCGCTGATCTGGATGTCGATGGGCGCGGGCGCACCGAAGTTCAGGATCTGGCTGGTGATGTCGGCGGGCAGGAAGGCGAAGCTGGTGCCGGGGAAGCGACGCGGCAGCTCGCGGCGCAGCGTCGCCACGATCTCGTCGGTCGGGCGATGCGTCTCGGTCAGCGTGATCAGGATGTCGCCGTCCTGCGGACCGATCGTGCCGCTATTGTTGTAGACCGTGTTGATCGAGCTGACCGGCAGGCCGATATTGTCGGCGACCGAGGCGATCTGCCCGGCCGGTGCCATCTGGCGCACGGCGCGGGTAATATCCTGGAAGCGCGCGGCGCTGTCCTCGATCCGGGCGCCGACCGGTACGCGGACATGCATCGCGATCTGCCCCGAATCGACATTGGGAAAGAAGTTGCGGCCGAGCATCGGTATCAGCGCGAAGGACAGCAGCACGACCGCCAGGAAGCCCAGCAGGAAAGGCTTGCGCGCGCCCAGCGCCCGCTGGAGCAGCCCGGCATAGGCCATGCGGACCCGCTCGAACCGCATTTCGAAGCCGCGCTGGAAGCGGACCAGCGGATTGCGCGATGTGGGCGAGCCCGCCAGATGCTCGTCCTCGCCCGGCGCGTGGGGCTTGAGCAGATACATGGCGAGCGTCGGCACCAGCGTGCGCGACAGGACGAAGGACGCGATCATCGCGAACACGACCGACAGCGCCATCGGCACGAACAGGAACCCGGCGACGCCGGGCAGGAAGAACATCGGCACGAACACGATGCAGATGCACAGCAGCGAGACGAAGGCGGGCGTGACGATCTGCGCCGCGCCGTCCAGGATCGCCTCCATCACGCCCTTGCCCTGTTCGAGGTGCCAGTTGATATTCTCGATCGTCACCGTCGCATCGTCGACCAGGATGCCGACCGCCAGCGCCAGGCCGCCCAGCGTCATCACGTTCAGCGTCTGGCCGAAGGCGGCGAGCGCCGCGACGGCGGCGAGCACCGCCAGCGGGATCGACAGGGCGATGATGACCGTCGACCGCCACGATCCCAGGAACAGCAGGATCATCAGGCTGGTCAGTGCGGCGGCGATCGCGCCTTCCTGCACCACGCCGACCACCGCGCCCTTCACGAACAGCGACTGGTCGCCGATGGGCAGCACCTTCAGCGTGTCGGGCAGGGTGGCGGCGATGGAGGGCAGCTTGTCCTTCACCCCCTGGACGATCGCCAATGTCGAGGTCGCGCCGTTCTTCAGCACGGTCAACAGCACCGAGCGGTTGCCCTCGACATGCACCACATTCTGCTGCGGCCCGCTGCCGTCGCGGACATGGGCGACGTCGCGCATATAGATGGTCGCGCCGTTGACTACCTTGACCGGCAGGTCGTTGAGCGCGTCGATCGTGTCGGGCGCGTTGTTCAGGCGGACGCTATACTGGGTCGGCCCGATCTTGACGAAGCCCGCCGGGTTGATCTGGTTCTGCGCGGCGATGGCGTTGCCGACATCCTGCGCCGACAGCCCCTTGGACTGGAGCGCCAGCGGGTCGATGTCGATCTGCACCTGCCGCTGCTTGCCGCCGGACGGATAGGGCATGGCAAGGCCCGGCACCGTGACCAGGGGCGGGCGGATCTGGTTCTGTCCCAGGTCGAACAATTGCTGTTCGGACAGCCCCTTGCCCGACAGCGCGAGCTGCAGGATCGGCACGGTCGAGGCGGAATAGTTGAGGATCAGCGGCGGCGTCGTGCCCGGCGGCAGCTGGCGCAGGATGGTCTGCGACACCGACGTCACCTGCGCGGTGGCGGTGCGGATGTCGGCGCCCGGCTGGAAATAGATCTTCACCACGCCGACGCCCTGCAGCGACTGGCTCTCGACATGCTCGATATCGTTGACGGTGGTCGTCAGCACCCGCTCATAGGGGGTGACGATGCGGTCCGACATGTCCTTGGGCGGCAGGCCGGAATAGGTCCAGGCGACCGCGATCACCGGGATGCGGATATTGGGAAAGATGTCGACTGGCGTACGCACCGCCGCCATCAGACCGACGATCGCGATCAGTATCGCCATGACGATGAAGGTCAGCGGCCTGTGCAGCGCGACCTTGACGATACCGATCATTCACGTCCCCTCATCCGGCCGTCGGACGACGCGCCGTCGAAAATCCTGTCTCTCCCGTGACGCGACGACGCAGTGCGACTGTCGGCGCGCGCATCTTCCCTTTCGCGCACCATCGCATCCGCGATCGCGGTGATGGCGCGATGCCCTCTTGGTCGTTTCGGGTCCAATATATAATATGGCTCGATTGATAGCTTGGGGATATCGATCCATGGACCTGCGGCACTTGCGCTATTTCCTGTGCGTTGCCGAGGAGATGCATTTCGGCCGCGCGGCCCGGCGGCTGGGCATTTCGCAGCCGCCGCTCAGCCAGCAGATCCGCGCGCTGGAGGAGGAACTCGGCGTGCGGCTGTTCGACCGTACGAGTCGCCGCGTCAAACTGACCGAGGCGGGGATGCTGTTCGCACCGGAGGCGCGCCAGACGCTGGCGCAGGCGGACCACGCCGCCCAGACGGCCCGGCGGGCGCAGCGCGGCCAGATCGGGCATCTGGCGCTGGGCTTCACGCCGTCCGGCCCGTTCGTCCAGATCGTCGGCAACGCACTGTCCCGGTTCCGCGATGCCCATCCCGAGGTCGAACTGTCCCTGCAGGAGCGGGGGCGGGACGAACAGATCGCGCGCGTCGAGGAGGGGGAACTGGACATCGGGCTGATCCGTGGGTCGACCATGCCCTGCCTGCCCCCGGATCTGGTGTCGCGATGCCTGATCAAGGAGGACATGTTGCTAGCCGTGCGCGCCGATCATCCGCTCGCCGAGCGGGCGGCCGATCCGACCATCGAGGACCTGGCCGACGTTCCGCTCGTCCTCTACGCGCCCGCGATCGGCGCGGGGTTCAACGAGCATTTCTTCGCGCTGTGCGACCGGGCGGGGTTCCAGCCGCGTATCGCGCATCAGGCGAGCAGTTTCGCCACGCTGCTGGGGCTGGTCTCGGCGGGTTTCGGCGCGACGATCCTGGCGCGCTCGCTGGAGCGGCTGCACATCGACACACTAGTCTATCGCAAGCTGGACGCCCCCGTCACCAGCCGCCTGCTGATGATCCACCGCGCCGAGCTGTCCCCGACCGCGCATGCCTTTCGGGCGGTCATCGAGGAGGAGGCGGAGCGGGGCTGATCGTCATTCCGCCACCGGCCCCGCGCTCTCGTCGGCGTCCAGGAAGGCGGCGCGCAGGGGCAGGGTGGCGGCGCCGATGGCGGCGGCGTCGCCCGTGATGGACGAGGGAGCGACGATCGGGGCGGGACGGTGGAAGCCGCGCCGCTCGGGATTGATGAAGCGGATCCGCTCGGCGATCCGCGCGGCCAGTGCCGGGGGAAGGCGGCCGCCTAGGACGATCATCGCGGGGTCGACCGTGGCCGAGATCGCCGACGCGACAAGATTGAGCGAAGGCAGGCACCGCTCCAGCCAGGTTTCCACGGCGGGATGGTCCGCGTCGAACGCGCTCAGCATGGCGTGAAGATCGGGATAATCCACCCCATGATCCCGAAAGACCAGGCGCAGCACCTCCAGATTGGGCTGCGGCCAGTCGAGCGGCAGGATCGATGCGAACTCGCCCGCATTGCCGCGATGGCCCCGCAGCGGCGCGCCCTGCGACATCACGCCGCCGCCGAACCCGGCCGAGAAATAGAGATAGGCGAAGTCGCGCACCGTGCGACCATGGCCCAGCATCCCTTCGCCGATCGCGGCGACATTGCCGTCATTGTCGATCCAGACCTTCGCCTCCAGCGCCTCGGCCAGGATGGTGTCGAGCGGCACCAGCGCCCAAGGGTCGAGCAGCCGGGGCGGATTGAGCCGCGCGCCGTCGCCGATGAAATAGCCAGTGACGCCGACGCCGATCCCCACCAGTCGCGCGCGATCCCGCCCGGCCTGCGCCAGCGCGTCCGCGATCATGCGGTCGATCTGGCGACAGGCCGCCGCAATGGCGATGTCGGCCAGCGGCTCGCTGCGCACGGCATGGATATGGCCCGCCAGGTCGAGCAGCACGAGCGAGACCGCATCGGTCATCACCGACAGGCCGATGGCAAAGGCCGCCGATCCGTTGAGCGCCAGCTTGGCGGCGGGCTTGCCGCGTCCGGCGGCGACGGGCTGTGCCTCGGTCAACAGGTCGCGTGCGATCAACGGCTCGACCAGCCGGGTGATTGAATGGGGGGCAAGACCGGTGAGCCGCGCCAGGTCGGCACGGCTGGCGGGGCCGATGCGCGACAGCAGGTCCATGACCACCCGCTCATTGGCGGTGGCCGTGCGCCGCCCGTCGTCGCGGAGGAACCGGGATGGAAACGGGCCTGCGGTGATCGCGCTCATCGGACCTGCAAGCCCTGAGACCGTCATCCTGTCAACCGTCGCCGGGGACCGCGCCACCGTCCGCTCATGGGATCCAGCGGACCTTGTAGAGATGCATGCCCGCTGTTTCGATCCGGTGCGGGTCGCTGGCGTCGCGGCGGGTGACGGTGAAGCCATGCGCCCACCAGCTTTCCTCCGCCTGTACCCAGGCCATCGCGCCGTGCGTGACGCTGACCGCCTTGACCCGCAGCTTGGGGTTGAGCGGGGGGATAGGCGTGAAGCGGCCGCTGTCGGGATCGAACGACCAGACCCCGTCATCGGTCGTGACGATGAAGCTGCCTTCGGGCGCAAGCGACAGGTCGTGGCCGTCGCGTCGTCCCGGCAGGGTCCACCGCGCCGTTTCGGTCACCGCCGGCTCGGACGATGCGGGGGCGAAGGAGAAGGCCTGGATGATGTCATGCGACATGGCGAACAGCCGCTTTCGCTTGCCGTCCCACACCGCGCCGTGGCCCGAGGGTAGGGGAAGGCTGGCGAGCGGCGTTTCGCTCTGCGACAATTTATAGAGTTGCAGCCGGTCGCCGTCCTTGTGGATCGACAGGGCGACCGCCGCATAGCCGCCGGGCAGCAGGTCCGCCGAATGCGCCATCGGCGCGGTCGCGCGGAAGCGGACCTTACCGCTCGCCCGGTCGATCAGGACGACGCCGCCCGTTGACGCAGTCACCAGGATCGCCTTGCCGCCGTCCACCGGCTTGCAGTCGTCGATATGCGCCAGCAGCGTCGTGCGATAGGCGGCGGGCAGGTCCGCTGCATCCGCCGCGGTCCAATGCCATGTCTCGCGCGCCTGATCGCCCGCCAAAGCATATTCGCGCACCTGATCGTCGCCACAGGCATAGAGCCGCTCGGCGGCGGTCGCGCTGCCACTCGCCAGCAGCGCGACCAGCGCCGTCATCATCGAAACCATCCGCATCTTCCTGCCCCCTATTGATGACGATTGCGCGTCGACAGGCTTCGTCATAGATATGTCACCTATAGTGAATAATAGGCGTTCGACCTGTTTGGGGAAAGAGGGGAATTGGAATGAAGGCGTCGTTCGCGGGACGGACCCTGTTGTTGCTGTCATCGGCTCTGGCCGCGCCGGCTTATGCCCAGATCGCAAAATCGGCGGATGCATCGGCCACCACGCCGGATACGGCAGGCGGCGAGATCGTGGTGACCGGGGCCCGGCTTCAGGCGATCAAGGACATTGCGGCGAAGCGGAGCATCGACGTCATCTCCGACAGCATCAGCTCGGACGAGATCGGGACGCTGCCCGATTTCGGCCTGGGCGAGGCGCTGACGCGCGTGCCGGGTATCTCGACCATCCAGAATAACGGCCGGGGCGAGGCGCAATTCCTGTCGATCCGGGGCCTGAACGCCGATTACAACCTGGTCGAGATCGACGGCGTGCCGTTGCCCGCCAACGAGATCAACCGCCGCAACGTCTCGCTCGACGTCATCCCCTCGTCGCTCGCCGCGCGGGTCGAGGTCTACAAGTCGATGACCGCCGCGATGAACGGCAATGCGATCGGCGGCATCGCCAATCTGCGCACCCGCAGCGCCTTCGACAATGGCGGCAAGCCGTTCCTGGGCGGGCGGTTCGACATCGGCCGCTGGGATTTCCAGCGGACGCGCGGAGGCAATATGCCCTCGGGGCAAGCGGAACTGGTCGGCGCGACCACCTTTGGGCCCGACCACAAGTTCGGCGTGGTCGTCGCGGGCAGCTATTTTCGCCGGGTGAGTGCCTCGCTGGACTCCGCCAGCACCGCCCCGCTCTATGTCGATCCGGCCACGGGGCAGCGGCTTACCCCCGCGACCACGGATGCGAGCAATGCCTTCATCGTGCCCTCGGTCCGTCGCTGGCTGCACTACGACAATCTGCGCCAGCGCTATGGCGGCTTCGCCAAGCTGGAGTTCGACGACCATGTCCTGTTCAAGGGCGCGCTGACCTTCGCCCAATTCTATCACACCAATGACGAGGATCGGCAGGCGAACAGCGTCACGCCGACCACGACCGTGACGGCCGCGACCGGCAAATATGCCGCCATCACCAACGTCACCGCCAATGGTGGCACGGTGACGAGCGGCAATTATGCCCAGGCGGACGATTCCCGCTTCTTCCAGAAGCGCGGCATCCGATATGCCGATTTCCACGGCGAGTTGGCCCCGACCGCGCATATGCTGGCCGATTTCAGGCTGAACTATGCCATCGCCACCTATCATCAGGATGCGACGACCGCCGTGTTCCGCGCGCTGGCGGGGACGAACCTGGCCTATAGCTATACCAGCGGGCCGGGCCGGTTCCCGCAATTCACTTTCGCCAACCCTGGCTATGTCTTCAATCCGGCGAACTATAGTCTCTACGACTATCAGTCGGTGCCCGACGACCAGAAGGAGAAGGCGCTGACCGCACGCGCGAACCTGCTGGTCAATAGCGGGGCGGAGGATCGCGGCTTCGGCATTGCGACCGGCGTCTATGCGCGGTTCCTCGACCGCCGCTACGACCGCGACGTCAACGACTATACCCCGGCGTCCGGCGCGACGACGCTGGCGCCCTTCGTCGCGCCGCAGCGCTACACGCCCTATAACGGCAACGGCCAGAGCATGATCTTCTTCGATCCGGCCGCCGTCACGGGCTTCTTCAACGCCAATCCGGGCAAGTTCACCGCCAATCCGACCAACGCGCAGACCGGCCTGCAATCCGACTATAGGCTGACCGAGGATATCAAGGCGGCCTATCTGATGGGCCGCTATGCGCTCGACACGCTAAGGCTGACCGCCGGGGTCCGCTACGAGGCGACCGACCTGTCGACCGGCTCCTATGCCATCACCACGGCGGGCAAGACGACCAGCCTGACCTATGGCCAGCAGGGGCAGCATTATCACGACTGGCTGCCCTCGGCGCAGCTGGACTGGAGCCCGACCGACGCGCTGCGCCTGCGCGCCGCCTTCAGCCGGACGCTGGCGCGGCCCAATTACAGCGACCTGGCCGGGCGCCAGACGATCGCGATCAATTCGGGTACCAATTTCGTCACGATCACCACCGGCAATGCGCAACTCCGCCCGCGCCGCAGCGACAATTATGATGTCAGCCTGGAATATTACCTCAATCGCGACGTGCTGTTCTCGGCCGCCGGTTTCATAAAGCGGGTGCGCGACGAGATACTGACGGTCAGCAACACCGGGCTCCAGCCGTTCAACGGCGTGACGACCCAAGTGACGACGATCCAGCCGATCAATGCCAGCGGCACGGTGATCCGGGGCGTGGAGCTGAACGCGGTCGTCACCCGCATGAATTTCCTGCCGCATCCGCTGGACGGGCTGGGCTTTTCCGCCAACGTCACGCTGCTCGACCCGACGCCGCCTTCGGTCACGATGGCGAACGGCACCCGGCGCCGACCGTCCAGCCTGACCGAAAGCGCCAATGTCGTCGGCAATGTCCGCGCTTTCTATACCCTCGGTCCGGTGACGGTGCAGGGGGCGTGGAACCACCTGTCGCCGCTGCTCCTCACCACCTCGACCACCGATCCGACCCAGGATGTCCGCTACAAGGCGAGCGATCTGTTCGATGCGCAGGTCCGCCTCCGCCTGTCGCGGGGGCTGACCCTGGTCACGCAGGGCAAGAACCTGTCGGACAATCGCCCGACCCGCGTCACCGGCCCCGGCTTTGGCTGGCTGAGCGAGGAACTGGTGAACGGCCGCGCCTATTATCTGGGCGCGCTCGTGCGGTTCTGAGGATAGGTCCGCGTGGAGCCGCCTCCGTCACTTGGCGGGGGCGGCATCCTCGACGACCGTCTCGAACACCTGCGAGCGATCGGGCCCCTCGGCAATGTGGAGCAGGACCCAGGTCCGGTCGCGGCGCGCGATCAGCACCCGGATGCGGTCGTTGAACAGCCCGTCCGCCAGGCCGACGGGTGCGACCTTACCCGAATTGAGGATCAGCGCGCCCATCGCGTTGCCGCAGGCGGGGCCGACGCAGGAATAGGCCGTCGTGAAGCCCGCCTTGCCCAGCAGGTCCTGATAATAGCGTTCGATCTGCAAGGGCGCAGTAGCCGGTTTGACGCGATAGTCGATATGGGTGATCCGCCCCTCCAGCACCTGGCGGTTGGTCGTGCCGTCCTCCCGCGCGATGGGCCCGGTGGGCATGACCAGCTGGTCCAGCGCCGGTGCGCGATAACCATCGATGACCGCACCCGGATAGCGCGTGAGGCCGGGATGATCCTGACCGTCCACATCCTGGGCCAGGACCGGGGTGGCGATCAGCATGGCGATGGCCGTCAGGGCGATGCGATGGATGGAGGTCATGATATCCCTTCCTCAAGCGTAATGGCGCGGCGTGCCCGTTGGGGCGAAGCCATGGCATAGCTGTTCCCATGCCGTAATGACCATGGCCGTCCGGCCCGGTATCGACAGGAGCATAGCCGGGGACTCCCGCTCGTGCCAGATCAGGGCTGCGGCGGCGTGGCGGGGGCGGAGTCCATCCCGGCCGCCTTGCGCATCTCGGCGATCTCGGCCGGGGTCTTGAAGTCCAGCAGCTCGACCTGGAAGACCAGGTCGGCATTGGCCGGGATCGCCCCGGACGCCTGCGCACCATAGCCCAGCGCAGCGGGGACGCAGAGCCGGATGATGCCGCCGCGTCCGACCATCTGCAGCCCCTGCGAGAAGCCGGGGATGACCTCGCCGACGGGCATCGGGGTCTGCATCGCCTGGTCGAACACCGCGCCGGTTGCGCTCAGATAGCCGATATAGTTGACGAGCACGGTCGCATCGGCCGCGGGCTTGGCGCCCTCCGCCGGGCGCAGCATGGTATAGCCCAGTCCCGTCGGCGTCCGCGCCGCGCAGGTCCGCTGGGCCGCCGGAACGATGGGGTTCAGCGGCAGGGGAATGATGCCGCCGCCCGGTGCAGGGCTGGTCGCGGCGGCCTTCGTCTGGGCGTGTGCGGGGATCGCGGCCATTACGGGTAGTGCGATCGGGATCAGGAAGCGGCACAGCGTGCGGAATGAAATCGTCATGCCCATCGCCGTAGTCGCCCCGGGGACGGCAAATCAAGCGATGGCCGAACCATGCGCCCGCCCGGCCTTGCCCCGCTCGAGCCACCAGAGCAGCGCGGCCATGACCAGAAAGGCGATCAGCCAGGGCCAGGAGGGGCCGGGACCTGAGGCGCCCGGCGAAGCGGCCGGTGGGTCCGCAGCCTCCCCGACCATCGCCAACGTCGCGTCGCGGCGTTCGGCGGCGGCGATCCCTGCGATCGGGGCCGACCGGACATAAAAGGGCCAGGTCGCGTCGCCGTGACGCAAGCCATGCCACCCGCTCTCGCGCGGCCAATATCCGGCACAGCCCGGCGCCCCGGCATCCAGCAGGGGCGTGTCGACCCCGCCATCCGGCCGGACGATCTGGTCGCCGCGGTCCAGGCCGCACAGCGTCATCCGCTGCCCCCGCGCCGCGAAAGGATCGAGCCGGGGCGGGGGCGTCCTTTGCGGGCGGGCGAGGGTCGCGACCGTGCGGGCCCATAGCTCGCCATAGCGGTCGCCATGACCGGACGTGACCAGCCCGGCGGCGTCGGTCAGCAACCACAGGCCGACCCGCCCGCGCCCGACCGCGCGCCAGTTCGCCAGGGTCGCGCCGCTCGCATCGCCGAGCAGGGGCAGCGTATCGCCGACGCTCGACCGGGCGAGGCGGCGGGTCAGCAGGGGTAGCGCCTTGCCGTCCGTGCCCAGCAGTCGAACCGGCGCCGTCGCCGCCCCGCCCGAGACGGGCAGCCCGACCGCCGCGCCATAGCCCGCAGGCACCGGGCCGGTGACTTTCAGAAGAAGCCCCATGCCGCCCCGCACCGCTGCCGCGATCGCCGCGCGCTCGGCTCCCGACAGGCCAGCCCAGCTCCGCTCGTCCAGGATCAGCAGATCGAGCTTGGACAGCGTCGCGCCGGCCAGCGGCGGGGACGGATCACCCAGATCCAGCCCGGCCCCGAGTGCAACGCGGACGGCGGACACCAATCCCGCATCGCTCGCCCAGCGTCGCCAGAACTTCACCTCCGGCCCCGGTGCTCCGCCCAGCAGCATGACGTGCAGTCCGGGTTCGGCGGCCGTCCAGACCGGTATTTCCGTGTTCGAGACGATCGCGCCCCGTGCGTCGCGCGTCCGCAGATGGAACAGGGCAAGGCCGGGTAGCCGCGCCGCGCCTTCCAGGGTGAAACGGCCCTCGCCATCGGGTGCGGTCGCGGCGACCCGTGCGCCCGCCGGATCGAGCAATTCGACGGTCCCGCCGTCCTCGATCCGGCCCGATACGGACAGGATGCCGCCCGGCGCGACACGGCCCGGCGGAGTCAGTTCGACCAGTCCGGGCGGCAGCGGCACGGCGGTGAAGGCCAATGCCAGGCCCTTCGCCGCCGGGCGATCGCGGGCTTCCAGTCCTTCGCCGCTGATGTGCAAGCGCCGGATGCCGGGATGGCGGCGCAGGGCGGTGGCGAGGTCGGGCGCGCGCTCGATGCCTGGGCGCGGCGATGCTTCGGGCAGTGCCACCGCAGGACCGCCCACCGCCGAGCCGCCGCGCGTCAGAACGGTCAGGCTGTCGGGGCGCGACGTACCGATCGGCGGCGGGACCAGCGTCAGATAGAGCAGGCCCGCCAGCAAGGGCTGCGCCACGACCAGCAGGGCGATCCGCCATCCGCGTGACCGTTCCACATGGGGCACCCGCCATTGCCGCAGGATCAGCCGTGCCCACGCCAAAAGCACGGCCAACGTCAGTAGCGCGGGGAAAAGCAGGGGGGTCATCGGCCGGTCCCCTGCGCCAGCGCGTCCAGATACCGCGCCCCGCTATCCCCCGAACCCGCCCGACGCGCGGGGGCGACCGGCGGGCGTCGCAGCGCCGGCCATAGCAATTCGCGCAGGCGGACACGGCAGGGCTGACAGCCCGGATCGCGCCGCAACCCATCCATCGCATCGGCCCAGGCAAGCGGATCGGCCAGACGCTGGCGGTTGCCCTGGAACCAGCGGGTCAGCGCGGCGAAGTCGGGTTTCGCGCCCGGCGCGCCGTCGATCGCGGCCCAGGCCGCGGCGGCATCGCGGTCCGTCGGCAGGGCGGTCAGCCCTGGATCGCTCGGCGCGATGTCATCCCGCTTGCCGGTCATGCGGCGGCTTTCGTCGATGGGTGGGAGGTCGCTGCCGACCTTGGCCAGGAACACGCGTGTCGCCTGCTGCACCTGCTTGATGAGGACCAGCGCGCGGTTGGCGAAGGGCAGGGCGCGGGCCGGATCGCCGCTGCGCAGCGCGCCCTCGGACTGCCACATCTGGTCGACCGCCTGGGTCAGCCGCGACCGGGTTTCCGGATCGAACAGGGTCGCGGCCTCGCCCTCGTCATGCTTGTGGCCGAAATCGCCCAGCACATCCTCTTCCTTGCCCACCGTCGCGGTCGGCGCGTCGCTGGTGGGCAGTTCGGCGCCGTGCACCTCATTCTCGCCGCCCAGGAACTGGGCATAGCGCAGCCGAAGCGCCGACTGGTCGTCGCCGATCGCCAGCGAGCGCTTGCGGAACTGGTCGGCCGACAGGCTCCGGCGCTGGCGGATCAGCGCTTCGGCGTCGATGATGACCTGTCGCTGGCTGCGCAGATAGGCGGGCAGCGTGGCGCGCAGCGCGCCGTCGATGCCGGTGCCCTCCGACGCGGCGGGGGGCAGGCGTCGCAGGATCAGGCTGGGGCTTCGCGTGACCTGCGGCGAGGGGGCGCGGCCGTCGCGGACGGTTAGCTGCGCGACCAGATCGCCGGGGCCGGTGAACCCCAGCGCCGCCAGGTCCAGCGTGGTCGCGAAGCGCCGCTGCCGGGCCGGGCCGCTGCCGCGTAAGGTCATGCGATGCTCGCGGAAGCTGACATTCTCACCCTCTCCGGCGGCGACCGTGAGGGTCAGTTCGGCCTGAGGGGCGACGCCGTAATCGTCGGTCGCCTCGAACACCAACGGCCAGGCCCGCTGGCCCGTTGCCGCGATCGACAGGGTGCGCGCGGGCGTGCGGGCGGAGACGGCGGGCGGCTGGTCCGGGATCGCCTCGATCCGGTGCGGGCGGGCCTGCGCGCGCGCGCCGGCGGGCATGATGCGATAGAGCATCGAGGCATCGAGGATGGTCACGGCGCTCCAGCGATCGCCGCTCCGGCGAAGCGCGAGCGGACGTCCGCCCAGCACCGCCAGCGACGCTCCTGTCGGCTCGGGCGCGAAGGCCAGCGTCCAGATCAGACGCGATCCCTGCGGCGCCTTTGCGTCGAGCAGGTCGAGATCGCGGGCGGGCAGGCCGGTATAGGCCGGGGGCACGATGCGCAGCCGCTGGCCGACCAAATGCGGAACGCCCGGAATCGTCGCCGCCGCCTCGGTACTGGGGGCCAGCGTGTCGGCCCCATGGCGGTCCGGCAACAGGATAAGCGCCGCGCATATCGCCAATCCCGCGATCCAGAGCAGCGCGATCCACCAGTGCGGCCAGGGCTTCCGCAGGTCGGGTAGCGCCAGCGCATCGACCCGCGCGTGTATCCGCGCCTGCTGAAGCCGTTGCAGCGGGCCGAGCGCGGCGGGATCGCTGAAGAGCAGCTCGCTGCTATCCTCTAGATCGGCACGTGCGCCGTTGAGCGCGCGGATCAGCCAGCCGCCATCGAAACGCTGGGTGCGGCGCCAGGCGATCAGTATCAGTGAGGCAAGGCCGATCAGCAGGACGGGCAGCCCCGCCATCTGGCCAGCCAGGCGCCACGCCATGACGGCGGCGACCAGCAGCACGGGTGCGCCCATCAGCAGCGTGATCGCGGCCTCACGCTGCCGTACCGGTCGGCTCCAGGCCTGGACGAGCGGATGCGGGCTCATGGCGCGCGCCATCGGCGTTTTGCGGTCGCCAGCCAACGCTCCAGGACGAACAGCACCGCGATGAGCAATGCCAGCGCATCACGCCATTCCCGGCGGGCCATGGCGCGGAAAGCGGGCGCGGCCCCGGCCTCCGGCGCGATATGCGTCGCGAACGCCCGGACGGGCAGGGCGGGGGGCCGGATCGCGGCGCGGAGGCGATCGGGAAAATCGGGCTCGACCAGCGCGGGCAGCGTCGGCGGCGTCAGCGCGCGGGTGAAGCGGTATACATGCCCCCGACCGAGCGGCATGACGTCCAGAAAGGGGCGCCCTTCGCCGTCACGCGCCGCCGTGGCCGTCGTTGCGGAGGGGGCGGCCACGTCCTGTGGCACGAGCGCAGTGCCGCCGCTTTTCACCCAGGCGATCAGTTTGGCGGGCATGGCGCCAGTGCCCAGCCACGCGACGACCGTGTCGCGCGGCGGCAGGGGGGCGTCGAGCGGGGCGAGATCGACGACCGGACCCCAGGCGGCGGCGACCGCCGCGAGATAGCGGGCAGCGCTCCGCCCCGGATCGGCCCCCGGATCGGCGCGGACGGTCAGCTTCAGGAGCCGGGGTGTCTCCGGTCGGGGCGGCGTCATCGCACCCGGCACCACCTGCCACGCCACCTTGCGCGACAGGCGGGGCCGCTCGGCGTCGGCGCCTTCGATGATGGCGGGGACCAGAATGCGTACCGGCGTGTCGGGGGGCAGGGCTGCGTCCAGTTCGCGGACCAGGCTCATCACCGGCACCGCCCCACGCGGGGCCGGGCGGTCGAGCGCGGGAAAGCCCGGCGCCAGCCAATGGCCCTCGACATCCTTGGCAAGGGTGGGTGCCTTTACGCCCGGCACGACATAGACATGGGCGCGACGGTCCGGCGTCGCCGGCGTCACCGGCCGTGCCAGCCAGAAGGCGATCAGCGCGAGCAGCAACAGCCGTGTGATCAGCAGCGGCCATTCCTCGAAGCGCGGGCGCTGGCGCGGGCGGGGCTTGGCGCGGAGCCAGCGCAGCGCGGCGAAATCGGTCGGACGCTGCTCGGTACGGCGGGCAAGGTGGATCAGCAGTGGCAGCACAAGCGCCGCCAGTGCCGTCAGCGCGGCGGGGACGAGCAGCGTCGGCATCAGCCGTCACCCCGCCCGAACAGGTGGCGCAGCGGCGCATCGAGCGGCTCGTCCAGGCAATAGGTCGCGTGCCGGATGCCCGAGGCGCGAAACGTGGCGATCAGCGTCGCCCGCGCTGCCGAGAACCGTTCCAGATATTCGGCGCGGAGTGCTGGCCCATCGCCGAGCAGTTCCTCGCCGGTTTCCGGATCGCGGAACCGGTGGCCGCCTTCGAAGGGAAAATCCCGTTCGGCGACGGTCAGCAACTGGATCGTCAGCACCTCGCGCCCCGCCGCCGCCAGCCGGGTCGCCAGCGCCACCGCCGCCTCGTCGAAAAAGTCGCTGAGCAGCACGACCATGTCGCGCGCCGCGATCCGCTCCCATAGCGGGGTCAGCGTCGCCGCGCCGGGAAAGCCGCCCCCGATCGGAATCGTGCCCAGCTCCAGCCGCAACCGGTCGCGCTGGCGCGTGCCATTGGCGGGCGTGGCGACGTGCAAACCGCGCTCGCTCAGCCAGATCCAGCCGAACCGGTCGCCGCCCGCCAATGCCAGTTCGGCCAGCGACGCCGCCAGCCCATGCGCCGCGCCGATCCGGGTCGTACCGTCCGCATCGGCCTGCGCCATGGAGGCGCTGGCGTCGACCATGATCCAGAGCCGCAAGGGGCTCTCCCGCTCCGCCTCGCGCACGAAGAAGCGGTCGGCACGGGCGTAGAGCTTCCAGTCGATCTGGCGCGGCTCGTCGCCGGGCTCATAGGGGCGGTATTGCGCGAACTCCAGACCCGCGCCCCGGCTGCGGCTGGCGTGGAGGCCCAGGCCATCGCCGCCCGCCAGCCGGCGCGACACCAGGCGCAGGCCCGAAAGCCTGTGCCGGACGGCAGGCGGGATCGGGTCGGCACTCACGAAGGTCAGGCGTCGAGCGGTATCGCGGCCAGCACGCCCGCGACCACATCGTCGGCGCTCTTGCCCTCCGCCTCGGCGGCGAAGGACAGCAGCAGGCGGTGGCGCATCACGGGCGCGGCCAGCGCCTGCACATCCTCGCGCGTCGCAGCCAGCCGCCCGTGGATCAGCGCGCGCGCCTTGGCCGCCAGCACCAGCGACTGCCCGGCGCGCGGGCCCGCGCCCCAGCGGACATATTGCCGGATCACCTCCGGCGCAGCCTCGCCCGGCCGGGTCGCGCGGACCAGCCGGTTGATCCAGCCGAGCAGGTCGCCGGATAGATGCACCTCGCGCACCAGCCGCTGGACGGCGACAATCTCTGCCCCGTCCATCACGCGCGGCACGGCGGGGGAGGCGGTCCCGGTCGTCTGCGCCAGGATCGCGGCTTCCTCCGCCTCGGTCGGATAACCGACGCGGACATGCAGCAGGAAACGGTCGAGCTGCGCCTCGGGCAGGGGATAGGTGCCCGCCTGTTCCAGCGGGTTCTGCGTCGCCAGCACGAAGAACGGCTCGGGCAGGCGGTGGGTCACGCCCGCATAGCTGACCGTCTTTTCCTGCATGGCCTCGAGAAGCGCGGCCTGCGTCTTGGGGGGCGTGCGGTTGAGTTCGTCGGCCAGCAACAGGCTGGTGAAGATCGGCCCCGGCTGGAAGCGGAAATGGCGTTTGCCGGTGCCGTGATCCTCCTCCAGCAATTCGGTGCCGAGAATGTCGCTGGGCATCAGGTCGGGGGTGAACTGGACGCGCCGGAATGGCAGGTCGAGCGCCTGGCCCAGGCTGCGCACCAGCAATGTCTTGCCCAGGCCCGGCACGCCCTCCAACAAGCAGTGCCCGCCCGCGATCAGGCCGATCAGCAATTGTTCGACCACCTCGGCTTGGCCGATGATCGCCTGGCCGATCGCGTCGCGCAAGGCGGTCAGCCGTGCCAGGCGATCCTGTATCTCGGCCTCGGTCATGCGATCACGCGCTCAGCGCATAGAGCGCGATGTTGACGGCAAAGCGGGTATTGTCGACCGCCAGGAAACGCTTGTTGCGCCAGTCGTAGTCCCATTCGCACCCATAATCCTTGTTGGAGTAGAGGACGCCCAGCCGCCCGTCGATCGCGATGCCGCGCAGGTAATCATGCACCAAGTCGTCGCCCCAGCCATTCAGCTCCAGCCCGGTCGGCGGCGGTCCGGTGAACTTGAAGAAGCGGCGATAAATGGGGTGGGTATTGGGCAGCTTGGCCAGCGCGCGCGGGCCGAACATCGCCGCCATCTGTCGCTCGAACGATTTGGCGAACAGCCCGTCGATATCGTGGTTGCAGTCGTCGACCAGTACGAAGCCGCCGTTGCGCACATAAGTCGCGAAATTGCGCTTCTCGGCCGGGTTGAACTCGACCAGCTTGTGCCCCGCCAGATAGCAGAAGGGGGCAGTCAGCATCTTCGGGTCGGCGAGCGCGACGACATGCTCCTTCGGATCGACGCGCAAATTGGTATAGTCGATCAGCGCAGTGATCATGTTCGACGGCATTCGCCGGTCGACATCCCAGTCGCCACTCTCGTAGCGCAGCCGGGTGAACCAGAAGTCATAGGTCGGCGCGGCTGCCGACAGGCGCGCCGGCGGCAGCGAAGCCGCCAGCGCGCCCATCAGGAATTCGGCGCGGGTCAATCCACGATCAGTCACGTCGCGCGCCGGATGACCATCATCACACCGCGTCGGACAGCGAGGTGAAGGTGAAGTCGCGCAACCGCATCGGCGGCAGGACCATCACCAGCGAGGACTCGTCGCCCGCCACCCGCACCGGCTTGCCCAGCTCGTCGATATTGTTGAGCATGATGACCGGGCTTTCGTTGAAGCGCAGATTCTTGATCGGATATTTGATCTCGCCATTCTCGATATAGAAGGTGCCGTCGCGGGTCAGGCCGGTCAGCAGCACGGTCTGCGGATCGACCATGCGGATATACCAGGTCCGGCTGACCAGGATGCCGCGCTCGGTCGTGCGGACCAGCTCGGCGGTCGACTTGGTGCCGCCCGCCATCAGCAGATTGCCCGGATCGGCCACTGGCTGCTTGCCCTGCTTCTGCGCCCAGTAGCGCGAATATTGCAGGTTCTGGACCTTGCCGCCGGTGATGAGCGGCATCTTCTGACGCGGCAGATAGTCGCTGTCCCAGGGCAGCACCGCCGCGCCGGGCGCCCAGGGGTCGGTCGAGATATCGACCTGCGGCCCGAACACCTGCTCGCCGATCTTGTTGCCGCCGCCCTTCTTGGACAGGAAGCTGCGCCCCTCATCGGCCGACCGCGCGCCGAAGAAGTTCATCATGAACGAGATGAGCCCCGCCGCCGCCGCCGGTTCCAGGATGACGGTGTATTTGCCCGGCTCGATCGCTTTGGCATCGACCGAGGCCGAGGCCTTGCGCATCGCGGTGCGGATGTCGGTGCCCGCATCGAAGGCGGTCGCGTCCTGCACGTTATGGCCGACCCAGCCCGACCCGCGCCCGTCCTCGGTCCGCACGGTGCAGGTGTAATCCAGCCCGGTCGAGCGCTGGAAACCCGAATTGCCCTTGTTATTGGCGAAGGCGACGAAGCTCTGCCCGTCCTCCAGATAGCCCGCCGCGACCAGCTTGCCCGCCTTGCACGGGGTGATCGAGGCGGCGGCGACCTGCGCCCGGTAATCGGGGGTGATGGCGGCGGTCGCCGGGCTGAACGTGTCGCTGGCGCGGTAGCTCTGCTTGCCGATGGCGGGCATATATTCGGGGTTTTCGGGGGCCAGCCGGGCAAGCTCTTCGGCCCGGCGCACGACGCGTTCCAGCGAGGCGTCGTCGAACTGGTTGATCGTCGCGATGCCCGAACGCTTGCCGAACGCGACCTGGACGGCCAGGTCGTTGCCGCTGACGACGCCGCTGGTCGACACGCCGTTGCGCGCGAAGCGGATATTGCCCGTGACCGACCCCGTCAGCTCCGCGGTGCAGTCGTCGGCCTTGGACATCGCCACGGCCTTGGCGCAGATCGCGCGGGCCTGTTCCTCGGTGAACATGGTCATGGATGGATTCCTCAGCCGAGCGCGCGCGCGGTGTTGATGACATTGACGCCGTTGAAGCGCGCCGTGGACGAGCCATGGCTGACCGCCGACACCTGCGATGGCTGGCCCTTGCCGTCGAAGAAGGACCCGCCCAGCCGGTAATCGCTGCGGTCGCACACGCCGACGCAGGAATTCCAGAATTCGGGCGTACGGATCTGATAGGCGACGTCCTCGATCTGCCCGGTCACCTTGCCGTTCTTGATCTCGTAGAACAGCTCGCCGCCGAACTGCGCGTTGTAGCGCTGCTGGTCGATCGAGAAGGACCCGTCGCCGATGATGTAGATGCCGTTCTCGACCCCGGCGATCATCTGCTCGGGCGTCATCGCGGCCTTGCCGGGTTGCAGCGACACATTGGCCATGCGCTGGAACTGCACCGAGGACCAGCTATCGGCATAGCAGCAGCCGTCCGACTCCTTCTTGCCCATGACATGCGCCTGGTCGCGGATCGCCTGGTAATCGACCAGCTTGCCGTCGCGGATCAGGTCCCATTGCTTGGTCTTCACGCCCTCATCGTCATAGGCGACGGCGCCCAGGCTGCCGGGTTGCGTCTTGTCGGCGACGATCGTGACCTGCGGGCTGCCGTACTGGAAATGCGCGGCCAGCTTGTCCGGGGTGGCGAAGCTCGTCCCCGCATAATTGGCCTCGTATCCCAGCACGCGGTCGAGTTCGAGCGGGTGGCCGACCGACTCGTGGATGGTCAGCCACAGGTTGGACGGATCGAGCACCAGATCGTATTTGCCCGGCTTGACCGAGGGCGCGGTCAGCTTGGCGCGTGCCTGTTTGGCGGCGAAGACCGCGTCCTCGCGCATGTCATAGCTGTTGCCATAGACGACCGCGCCGCCCGGCAGGGTGCGCTTGTCCGCGGCATTGCCGTCCAGATATTCGAAGCCCATGCCGCGCGGCGAGGACAGGCCGTCGCGGGTGCGGAACTTGCCGGTCGTCTTGTCGACCGCGGTCACCGTCATCGGCGCCCAGATGCGGTGCACGTCCTGGTCGATGTACGATCCGTCGGTCGAGGCGAAATATTTCTGCTCGTTCACGACGAACAGGATCGAATTCACGAAGTCCGCGCCCGCGCCCGTCGCGGCGGCGTTGACGCCCAGCAGCAGATCGGCCTTGTCCTTGATCGGCACCGCCATCGCGTTCTTGACGATGGGGGTGCGCCACGACACCTCGCCGACGCCCGTCACGGGGGCGAGCTGGACCGGTTCGGACTGGATGCGGGCATTGGCCTTGGCGATGGCGGCGGCCTGGCGCGCGGCGGCGGCGATGCCGTCGGGGGTCAGGTCGTTGGTGGCGGCGAAGCCCCAGGCGCCGTTCGCAATGACGCGGATGCCAGCGCCGGTCGACTCCGTGTTGACGACATTCTCGACATTCTTTTCGCGCGTCACCACGAACTGGCGCAGATAGCGGCCGACGCGCACGTCGCAATAGCTGCACCCGACGCTCTTGGCGGTGTTGAGCGCCACGTCGGACAGCCGCTTCTTCAAGCCGACATCCATGGTGGACAGCAATTCCTCGGCGGCGATCGCCCGGCCCGGAAAGGCCCCCAGCAGCAGGGCGCTCAGCCCCGCGCCGCTGGCGGCCATGAAGTCGCGTCGATGCACTCTTCTATCTCCCCCGCCCGGCCCGTCGCCAGGTCCTTGGCGTTATGGTTGACCAACACAGCCATGCGGTCAAGCGGCTTTGGTGGCGATGCGGCGATTATCGTTCGGTGGGGGCCAAGGTCGTATGATTGGCCTGTCTTCGGTTTAAGAATGAGCATGAATTGGTCAGGCAAATTCGCTTTACAGCTATAAAGGGCCCGCTAAGCTGAACTCCGATCTGGGGAAAAGCGGGCGAGGGATATGGACGACAACCGCCGGGGGCGAGCCGCACGGACGAGGCGTGGTCTGGGCCTGATCCTGCCCGTCGCGCTGGTCGCGAGCATGGTGTCGGCGGGCCCTGCGCTGGCGAAGGAGATGGACCTGACCCATGCGGGCGTGTTCGCGGCGGCGGACGCGCAGGGGACAGGGCAACTGGCGGCCGATCTGTTGCTTCGCGACCTCTCCAGCCTGGGCGGGCGGCCGGGATCGGTCGCCAGCGACATGGCGAGCTGCGCCGCGACCTGTATCATCATCGGGACGGCGGACATGCCGGTCGTGCAGACACTGGCGCGTGACGGCGGGGTCGACCTGTCGCCGTTGAAGGGCGGTTGGGAACGCTATGTCCGCGCCGGGGTCACGGTCGCCGGGCGTCGCTATCTGCTGATCATCGGTTCCGATGTGCGGGGGGCCATTTATGGCGTGACCGATCTGTCGCGGGCTTTGGGGGTGTCGCCCTGGGAATGGTGGGCCGACGTCACCCCGCGCCGCCGCGACCGGATCGTCGTCGACGATGCGCCGATCGTCTCGCGCGAGCCCTCGGTGAAGTATCGCGGCATCTTCCTGAACGACGAGGATTGGGGGCTCGAGCCCTGGGCCGCCAAGACCTTCGATCCGGCCAAGGGCAATATCGGGCCGAAGACCTATGAACGTGTCTTCGAGCTGATGTGGCGGCTGAAGGCCAATACGCTCTGGCCCGCCATGCATTCGGTCTCTACGCCCTTTTTCGGCGATCCGGGCAATGCGCCTTTGGCGAAACGCTATGCCATCGTGATCGGCAGCTCGCACGCCGAGCCGATGCTCCGCAACAATCTACGCGAATGGGACGAGGGCACGCGGGGCGGGTTCGACTTCACCCGGCGACCCCAGGCGATCCTGGACTATTGGCGCGAGCGGGTAGGCGAAACCAAGGGGCAGGAGGCCTTCTACACGGTGGGCCTGCGCGGGCTGCATGACGGGCCGATGCAGGGGGTGACGACCACGGCGGCGCGGCGCAGCATCCTGGAGGATGTGGTCGGGCGGCAGCGTGGCCTGCTGGCCGATACGCTCGGCAAGCAGGCGGCGCAGGTGCCGCAGCTCTATGTCGCCTATCATGAATTGCAGGAGGCCTATGATGCCGGGCTGACCCTGCCGGGCGACGTCACGCTGATGTGGACGGACGACAATTACGGCTATCTGCGTCGGCTGAGCACGCCGGAGGAACAGAAGCGGCCGGGCGGGGCGGGGGTCTATTATCACCTGTCCTATTGGGGACGGCCGCACGATTATCTGTGGCTGGGCACGACCCACCCCGCACTGATCCGCGAGGAGATGGGGCGGGCCTGGGACACCGACGCCCGGCGTATCTGGGTGGTCAATGTCGGTGACATCAAGCCGATCGAATATCTCTCGCAATATTTCCTCGATCTCGCCTTCGACGCGCGACTGCTCGACCAGTCGCCGCGCGAGCATCTGCGCCGCTTCATGGCCGAGCAGTTCGGCGAGGCGGAGGCGGGCGCAATCGCCGATGTAATGATGCGCTTCTACGACCTGGCCTGGCCGCGAAAGCCCGAATTCATGGGGTTCGGCCAGACCGAATGGGTTACGCCTAACCGGACGAGCGCCTATGTCCAGTCGGACGGCGAGGAGGCACAGGCGCGGATCGCGGCCTATCAGGCGCTCGCCGCGCAGGCCGAGGCGATCGGCGCGCATATCTCGAAGGACCGGCAGGACGCCTTTTACGAACTGGTCCTCTATCCGGTGCGCGGCGCGGCCGGGCTGAACACGCGCATCCTGTCGCTCGATCTGGCCGAGCTGTACGCGCGCGATCAGCGGGCCAGCGCCAATGCCTATGTCGCGCGGGCGAAGGCGGCGCATGGCGCGCTGGTCGCGGATACGGCGCGCTACAATGCGCTGGCCGAGGGCAAGTGGCGCGAGATGATGGACATGGCGCCGCGCCGTCTGCCCGTCTTTGTCGAGCCGATATGGCCGAGCTGGCAGTCCTCCACCGAGAAGGGCTGCGCCGCCGGGCTATGGGGCGCATGGATCGGCGACGAGAATGTCCTGACGTTCACTCGTGGGGTTCCTGCCATGCGGTCTGTGACCCTGTACCAGCACCAGCCGCAGGCGACCGCCTGGTCAGTGAGCGAACTGCCCGACGGCCTGTCGCTGACGGAAGCGAAGGGCGAACTCAACGCGAAAGGCGGGTATGAGCAGCGGCTGACCCTGCGCTATGACGGCAAGGGCGCGGTCGGGCCGGTGACGCTGCGGTGTGGGGATCAGCCGGTGGTCGTCCATGCGACCGCCCTGACGCCGCCAAAGGTCGATCCCGGCGAGCGGCTGGAGGACGAGCGGCGTGTGACCAGGCCCGCGCTGGCCGCGACGTTCGGCCCGGACTGGGAGGCGATCCCCGATCTGGGCAGCCAGCACGGCGCGCTGCGGTCGAAGCTGACCCTGCCGACCCGCACCGTCGCCGCACAGGGCACGCCCGCCACCTGGCGCTTCGCCACCATGACGGAGGCGGGTGCAAGCCTGCGCGTCGTCGCCTTGCCGACCCATCCGCGCGACCCGGCGCATGGCCTGCGCGCGGTGGTGAAGCTGGACGATGGCGAGTGGCAGACGGTCGACTTCGCGACGACCGGGCGCAGCGACCAGTGGCGGCAGAATGTCCTGACCAATACCGCTATCGCCACCCTGCCCCTCAAGACATTCCCCGCCGGGCATCACCGGGTGGCGATCGTGCCGCTCGATCCCGGCCTGACCCTCGATCGTGTCGAGCTGGTGCTCGATGGTGCCCGTCCGCTCTATGCGCCTTTGCCGGAGATTGCCCGATGACCATGACCCGCCGCACTCTCCTGGTCAGCGGGCTGGCCGCGCCTGCGCTGGGGACGCCCGCGCTGGCGGCGAACCGCGTAGTCGAACTCGACAGCGGCGACGCGCCCGCGCCCTTCGAGGCCATGCCGGAGCCGCCCTTTGTCGCAGACCCGAGCCTGCTTCGGCTCGACAGCGGTTGGCTGTTCCACAAGGGCGACATCGCCGTGCCGCCGATCCTGGGGCATGAGGAAAGCTACCAGAATGCCAAGGCCGGGATCGCGCAGGGCGCGGCGGCGGTCAGCTATGACGATAGCGACTGGCGCAGCGTCGAACTGCCCCACGACTGGGCGATGGAGGAGGTGGTCGACCCCAAGGCTAATGTCGCACAAGGATACCGACGGCGCGGGATCGGCTGGTATCGCCGGACGCTGAAGCTGCCGACCAAGTGGCGCGGCCGCTATCTGGAGGTGCAGCTGGGCGCGGCGGCGACCCATGCCAAGGTCTGGTTCAACGGCGTCCTCGTCGCGCACAGCTTCAGCGGGTACACCGCGATCCTGATCGACATCACCCCCTATGCCCGGTTCGGCGAGGAGCTGAACACGCTGGCCGTCCGCGTCGATGCCGAGACGATGGAGGGCTGGTGGTATGAGGGCGCAGGGCTCTATCGCCATAACTGGTTGGCGGTGCGCGATGCGGTGAGCATCGTGACCGACGGGCTTCACGCCGACCCGCGCCGCGATGGGGCGGGCTGGACCGTGCCGGTGGCGCTGACCGTTTCCAACATCCTGAAGACGCCCGCCACCGTGCGGGCCGAGGCGGTGTTGATCGACCCGGCGGGCCGCACCATCGGACGGGCGGAGACGGACGTGACCGTCGATCCGCTCAGGACCAGCGAGGCGCGGATGACCATTGCGGTCGCGGGGCCGCAGCTCTGGTCGGTCGATTATCCGACGCTCTACCGGGTCGAGACGCGACTGCTGCGCGACGGCAAGCCCGTGGACAACCGCGCCACCCGGATCGGCTTTCGCGAAATCCGCTTCGATGCGGGCACAGGCTTCTACCTCAACGGCGTGGCGACCAAGATCAAGGGCGTGTGCGTCCACCAGGATCATGCCGGGGTCGGCGTCGCCATGCCCGATGCGATGTGGGAATGGCGCATCCGGCGGCTGAAGGCGATGGGATGCAACGCGCTGCGCTGCTCGCACCATGCGCCCGCACCCGAATTGCTCGATGCGTGCGACCGGCTGGGGATGCTGGTCATGGACGAGAACCGCAACTTCAACCCCAGCCCGGACTATCTGCGCCAGTTGCAATGGCTGGTGCGCCGCGACCGCAACCGGCCGAGCGTCTTCCTGTGGTCCGTCTTCAACGAAGAGCCGATGCAGGGCACCGAACAGGGTTACGAGATGGTTCGCCGCATGGCCGAAGCGGTGAAGGAACTCGACACCTCGCGCCCCGTCACGGCGGCGATGAACGACGGGATGTTCTCCCCACTCAACGTCTCCGACGCGGTCGACGTCATGGGCTTCAACTACCAGCATCGCCGCTATGACAAGTTCCACGCCGCGCATCCGACCAAGCCGATGACCAGTTCGGAGGATACCAGCGCCTTCATGACGCGCGGGGTTTGGAAGACCGACATGGCGCGGCATGAAGTCAGTTCCTACGACACCGACGCCGCCGAATGGGGCCTGACCCATCATGAGAGCTGGCGGATGATCGACACGCGGCCCTTCGTCGCGGGGACGTTCGTGTGGACCGGCTTCGACTATCATGGCGAGCCGACGCCGTTCGAATGGCCGACGACCAGCAGCGTGTTCGGCATCATGGATCTGTGCGGTTTCGCCAAGATGGCCCTTCACCTGCGCCGTGCGCAATGGGTGGATGATGCACCTGCGCTGGCCATCTCGCCGCACTGGACCTGGCCAGGGCGCGAGGGGGAGGCGATCCGGGTGCTGGCACTGACCAATGCCAAGACGGTCGAATTGACGTTGAACGGCAGGAGCCTGGGGACGAAGACGGTCGACCGGCTGGCCATGCCCGAATGGCAGGTGCCCTATAGCCCGGGACGGCTGGAGGCAGTCGGTTATCGCGGCGGGCGTGAAGTATCGCGCACCGCCATCGAGACGGCGGGCCAGCCGGTCGCGCTGAAGCTGATCGCGGATCGCGGCGGGATGCTGGGGACGGGGAGCGATGTGCAGCCCTTCACCGTGATGGCGGTCGATGCGCGTGGGCGGGTGGTGCCGGATGCTGATGCGCCGGTGACGTTCCGGGTGACGAAGGGCGCGGTGATCGGGGTCGGCAATGGCGATCCGAACGACCATGACTCCGAGGTCGTCCCCGCGCGCCGCCTGTTCCATGGCTTGGCGCAGGCGCTGGTCCGGGCCGAGGCGGGAGCGGGCACGCTGACCGTCGAGGCGACTGCACCGGGCTTGAAGCCGGCGCGCACCACGGTGCGGGTGATCGCCGCCGCGCCTCTGCCTGCGCTGCCCGATACGCGGCCGGTGGCGATGCTGACCGACTGGAAGCGGAGCGACTTCACCGCGATCCGGCCCAATCCGTTGCGGCGCTATGCCGGCAATGACATGAACAGCCTGGTCTATGCGCGGCCCGGACGGCTGGAGGGGCCGGGCGAGGGCGTCTGGTCGACCTATCGCACCAGCTTCACGCCGCGCCGCCGGGTGGCGGAGCAGGGCGGGGCGGTGGTCTTCGCCGAGGTCGTCGGGCGCGCGGAAGCGTGGGTCGACGGGGTGAAGCGGGCCGAGAAGACGGACTTTGCAGGCGCGCCGCTGGTGGTGCCGTTCCCGGCCGGGGCGGGCGAGCGGCAGGTGGTGTTGGTCGTCGAGGCGGAGCCGGGCAAGGCTTCGGGCCTGGGGCGGACGATTTCGGTGCGGGAGGGGTAAGCCCCTGGCCTTCGACTTCGCTCAGGCTGAACGGAGGTCTGTACTCCGTTCAGCCTGAGCGAAGTCGAAGCGCACGGGTCAGACCTTCAGAATGATCCCCTTGCGATCCAGCATCCAACCGAAGCCACAGCAGACCAGCGTATAGGACAGCGCGCAGAGCAGCGAGCCGACCGGCCCCGGCGCGATCGGCTGAAACGTGTTGAGGCCGACCCAGGTGTAAAGTCCCTCGCCATCGACGTGTATCAGTTCCAGCACGACGACCAGCAGTTCCGAGAAAAGATAGATGGCCAGCGGATTGCGCCCCAGCATCTGAAGGAAGGACCGCCCGGCCTTCACCCCGCGTATCTCGACCAGCCAGAGCACCGCGCCGAGCAGGATCAGGTCGATCCCGACCGTCAGCGCGACGAACGAACCCGTCCACAGCTTCTTCCCGATCGGCAGCACGGGCGAAAGCAGCAGCGCGACGAGGACGAGCCCTGCACCGATTGCCGCCAGCCGACCGACGGTCGCGGCGTGCTTGCCCCAGCGCTGGATCGCCAGGCCGGTCAGATAGCCCGCGATCACATTGGTCGTCGCGGGCAGGGTGCCGAGCAGCCCCTCGGGATCGAAGCCATGATCCTTCTTGTAGAGATGCTCCGGCCCGATCAGCCACAGGTCGAACAGGGTCCCCGCATTCTTGTAGCGCCCGAACGCCTCTCCGGCAGGGCTCAGCCCGACCAGGATCGCCCAATGAGCGACGACCAGCCCGATCGCGACCAGCAGCAGATGGCTGGGCTTCAGATAGCGCGCGCACAGGGCGCCGAGCAAATAGCAGAGCGCGATGCGTTGCAGCACGCCGGTCAGCCGGGTGTCGGCAAAGGGCTTGGCGACCCAGCTGCCGTCCGCCTGATGCGTGACGAAGGGGAACCAGTACATCAGCACGCCGAGCAGTAAGATCAGCGCGGCCCGCTTGAACACGCGGCGCAGGAAGACGCTCTCCGGCATCGGGCGGGACAGCGCGAAGCTCATCGCATTGCCGACCGCGAAGAGGAAGGTCGGGTAGATCAGGTCGGCGAGGGTGAAGCCGATCCAGGGCGCATGCTGCAACTGGGTAAAGGCCCCGCCCGCCCCCGCCGTGTTGACCACGATCATCAGGAAGATGGTCGCGCCCCGGAACATGTCGAGCGAGGCGAAGCGCTCGGGCTTGGGCATCGTCGTCATCGGGCCGTCTCCGTCATCAGCGCGCGGGCCTCGGCCACCGGGTCGGCGGGGGCGCTGGCCTTATAGGGGCGGGGATCGGCGACCCAGGATTTTTCCCAGTCGAGCAGCTTCGCGGTGAAGGCGGCATCGTCGACCGGCCGCTTGGCGAGCGCGGCGGCGCGCGCTTCGGTCAGGTAGGCGGTCCAGCGCGGCAGGTAATAATCGGCATACATGCCCGCCCAGGCCTTGGACGCATAGTCGCCCAGATGCCCGCGCCCGCCCCAGATCGTCACCTGCGCCTTGGCATTCTGCTCGTAAGCGGTCTTCTCGGCGGGCGTGTCGCCATAGGCGCGCGCGTCGGCGATCCAGCTGGCGAGACTCTCCTGCTGGCCGCCGATTAGATGGTCGATGGCCAGCGCCAGCGCCTTGACCCGCGCCGTCTCGCGGTCGCCGGTCGCAACGTCGCCCTTTTGATAGGCGGCGACGGCGGCCTTCACGCTGTCGTCCAGCGACAGGCTGGCGGCATGGCGGGTCAGGTCGACCAGGTCGTAGCGATAGAGTGGGCTTGCGCCATAGGCGGGCGCGAGCTTCAGCATCGCGTCGATCCCGGCGCGCAATTTCGCGCGGTCGCCGGGTTCGGCCGGATAGGTCGGCGCATCGGCGGCGGGGCGCTTGAAGAACAGATACGCCCCCGCCCGCTCGTTCCACCAGCGCGGGGTCCAGTAGCGGACGTCATAGGCGCCCGCGACCACGTCCTGCCACGCCGCGACCATCGCCGGATCGCTCCGGCCATAGCGTGCGGCGGTGTAGCGGCTCAGCCACGGCGCCATCGCCATGTCGCCGCCCGGCCATGCCACGTCATAGGCATAGTCATAGACGAGGCTGTTGCTATGCAGCCCCTCGGGGAACATGCCGAAGCCGCGCACCTGACCGCGTGCCGGATCGGCGAACAGCGCTGCCACATCGCGGCGATAGAAGTCGGGCGCGCCATAGACCGGGTTGCTGCCGCCATAATTATGGACATAGCCGTACACCCAATTCTTGCCGTCGAACCCGTTCGTCGCCTTCCAGATGCCGGGATAGCGGTCATTGCCGATGTCGAGGATCAGCATCTTGTCGTCCGGCACGCCGTGCAGAAAGGCGGCGATGGCGTCGGGCGTCCAGAATTTCTTGTCCGCCCCGAACAGCCAGCCCTGCATCACCCAGGTTGCCCCCGGCACGGCGGCGGCGATCGAGGCGTAGAGTCGCTGGCCATAGGCCGCCAGCCGCGCGTCGCGCACCGCGCGGGGCAGGGCCGCCGCCTTGGTCGCCGCATCCAGCGCGGGAGTGTTGGCCGTCGCATCGCCATAGGCGGCGTTCGCGGTGTCGCTGCCATCCTCGGCGATGGGCGGCACCATCTCGTTGAAGGCATCGGCCAGGTAGTATTTCCCCGGCCCATATTCGGCGGTGTAGAGTTGCAGGAAGCGTTTCGCGAGCGGCGCGAAGAGCGGATCGGACGGGTCCAGCCAATAGGTCCCCTCGAACCCCTCCCAGGATCGCATCTTGTAGATGCGCGCCTTGGGGTGCGCCTCGGCAAAGGCCTTGGGTACGTAACCGGCAAAGGCGGGCAGGATCGGCGTCATGCCCAGCTCCCGCATCCGGCCAAGGATACGCTTTTGCAGATCGTGCTTCTTGTCGATCCACCCGCTGGGCAGCGGCGCGCGATAGCCCTCGATATTGCCCATGCGCTGCCATGGGAGGAAGGCGGGGCCGGAGAAATGCTGCGCGATCTGCGCCTCGCTCAACCCCTGTTCGCGCCAGAGCTGGCGCCAGACATAATCCTGCCCCTCCATAGCCAGCGGCATGTCGACGCCGTGGACCGCCATCGCGTCGATCTCGCGTTCCCAGCGTGCCCAGTTCCACCAGGGCGTGGTATAGCCATAGGTGCAGGTGTTGAGATAGGCGCGGACCGCGAAGGGCGATGATACCCAGCCGCTGTCGCCGGGTGCCAGTCGGGTCATCGGGCCGACGCGCTTGCCCTCCCAACTCACCGCCAGTCGCCCTTGCGCACCCAGCATCGCCACGGCCCCGCGCACCGCCGCGACGGGCGAGGAGGCCTCGACGTTCAGCCGATCATGATCCACCCGCACCCGGTAGCGGGGCGCGGTCGAGGGCCGGATCGCCACCGACACCTGCCGCTCCGGCACGCCCAGCCGCTGGAGCGCGGCGCGTGCCGCCTGCGCGCCGTCGCTTTGGGCATGGGCCATGGAGGCGGTCAGAAACACAGTGCCGATCAGGCCGAGCATCTTGGGATAGGTCATCACGGACGGCATTGTCCCCGGTTCATCAGAAAAAGGAAGGGCGGACCGGCCATCGGCGGTCCGCCCTTCAGGGGGGAAGTCAGAAGCGCGTCGACGCCGAGAGGTAGAAGGTGCGACCCGTCCGGCTGGCCAGCTGGAACGTGTCGGCATTGGTCTGATAAGCGTCTTCGTGGGTGTTGTTCAGGTTGATGATGCCGGCCGTGAAGCTGACATAGCTCACGGGGGTGAAGCCCAGCGCCAGGTCCATCTGGGTACGCGGACGGACGACATGGGTCAGGCCGCCATTGACGAAGAAGCTCGACGCCGCGTCCTGGACATAGGAGCTGCGGTGGTTGACCGACAGCCGCACGCTGAACATCTCGTTTTCCCAATAGGGCGTCAGGTTCCAGGTCAGCTTGGACAGGTCGCGCAGGTTGAAGCCGGTGCCGATCGCGCTGGCATCGGTGTCGACCACGGTGACGTTGCCGACCGCGCCGAAGCCCTTGACCGGCAGGATCGCGTCGAAATTCTGCGACGCCCCCAGCTCCAGGCCCTTGATATGGATGACCCGGTCGTCGTTCAGCACCCGGCTGAAGCTGTAATCGGTCTTCAGGTCCGCCGATTGGCAGTCGCTGACCACGCCGTTCAGCGCCACGCCGTCATAGGAGGACGGGCAGTAGAATTGCGTGAAGGTGCCGTTCTTCACCGCCTTGTAGAAACCGGCCAAGGTGATCGAATTCCCCTTGCCGTGATAATATTCCAGGCTGACGTCCAGCTGGTTGGCGGTCAGCGGCTTCAACCGGCTCTCGCCCTGCGCCACCGAGACGCTGGGGCGCAGGCTGGTGGTCACGCGGGTGATGGTGTCGGCCATCTGCGTCTGGCTGTTGAGCAGCGGGCGGACCAGCACCTTGGCGGCGGCGATGCGGGCGACCAGGTGCGACGTGACGTCCAGCGCGAAGCTGGCGCTGGGCAGGACGTTGCCATAATCCTGCACGACATGCTGCTGGCCGAGCAGGGTGGCGTCGCTGCCGGTCCCGTTGGTCAGGCTGCTGGTCACGTTCTGATGGGTGTGCTCGTAACGGACGCCGACATTGCCGCGCACCGGCAGGTTGAACAGCGTGCCGTCGATATTGGCCATCGCATAGACCGCCGGGATATAGCGATCAACCTTGTAGGTATTGGGCCAGTCGGGCGTGTCGGGCACGGCAATGCCCTTGTCGCGCAGGATCTGCTGCCACAGCGGCGCATTGACCGACAGGAACGAGCTGGGGATACCCATCGATCCGCCCAGGAAGTCGTTCACCAGCACGCCGGTCTTCGACAGGTCCGGGATCCAGGCATATTCGGGATAGGTCACGGGATCGCTGACGTCGGCGTCGCGGTCGTGGCGATACGCCTTCGTGTCGAAGCTCTCATGGTGATATTTGGCGCCGATGACCAGCGCCTTGATCCCATGCCAGTCGAGATCCTGGGTCAGGTCGGTCTGGATCGCGCGGTCGCGCGCCGACTGGATATGCGTCGCGCCGTCGACAAAGGCGTACCAGGTGCGGTTCGCCATATTGTAGATCGACCCGTCGGTCAGGCTGGCGGTGTTCCACTTCACGTTGAACGGGTTGGAGATGTCGAGCGTGCCGCCATTCGCAAACCGCACCTCGTCGATCGTCGCCCATTCGTACAGCTTGGCGTCGCCCTGGGTATAATGGCCGATCGCGCGGATATGGGTGGTGTCGGTCGGGCTCCAGTTGACCGTGCCGGTATAGGCCTGGGTCTGGAGGTTGCGCAGTTCGGGCTGGTCGTTGTTGTCGACGTTGAAGTTGCTGATCGAGATATTGTTCGCGACGCCATTGGCCTTGCTGTTGACCGTCACCGCCGAGGCGGCCCAGCGGCCGAAGACCATCTGGCGCGTGTCGTAGCGGGTATGGTCGCGCGAATATTCGCCCTGCAGCAGGACCTCGAAATTGTCCTGCGGCTTCCACTGGATCGCGCCGCTGCCCATCAGCTGCTCGGTGTCGCGGTCGATGCGGCGATAGCGCAGATTGCCCGGCACCTGCACATCGGACGCGCCCGCGACCGCGCCCGGCTGATACCAGTTCTTGATGAACAGATAGTCGCCGCGATCCTTGAGCTTCTGGTAGCCCAGGTCGAGCATGACGCCGATCGTGTCGTTCGCGAAGCGCTTGATATAGGCCGCATTGACCTTGGGCGTCACGCCGCCGCGATAGTCGGAATAATAGCCCTTTACCCCGGCGATGAAGCTCGGCCCCTTATAGGCGAGCGGCTTGACGGTATCGATGTTGACGGTGCCCGCCAGGCCGCCCGTGTCCATGTCGGCGGTCGGCGACTTGATGACCTGGATCGCGCTCGCCAGGTCGGTCTGGATGATGTCGTAGCGGAAACCGTCCTTGAAGTCGGCGCTGGCGAAGGTCTGGCCGTTGATCGTGGTGCGGGCATATTGGGGGCCCAGGCCGCGGATGCTGATCGTCGAGCCACGCCCGTTGATGTTGGACATCTGGACGCCCGCGATACGCTGGATCGCCTCGGTCACGTTCTGGGCGGGGAACTTGCCGATATCCTCCGACGAGATGCCGTCGGTGATGCGGATGTCGTTACGCTTGGCGGCAAGCGCAGAGGCGATGCTCTGGCGATAGCCGGTGACGGTGATTTCGCTCTGGCTGGTGTCGCTGGCGGTATCGGCCTGCGGCGTCGCCTGCCCGGCATCGGCCGCGCCCGAGGCGGCGGCAGTCGTCGGCGCGGCGGACAGGTCGGCTGCAGTGCTTTGCGCCAGCGCAGGTGCGGCGCCCATCGTCAGGATGGTCCATGTGGCAGTGAACGCCGTGGTCTGAAGCAGGCGTTTGCGTTGAAGCCGCGACGCGCCGCCCATTGAAGACTTGGTCATGCTTTTCCCTCCCTCTGATCCCGGCGCGGGCACATCGCACCGGGCTTTCCCCGAGCCATTTTTCGGAAAGGATCGGCGTGACCGGTGCGGGGCAGGGGGCGCCGGCGACCGGAACGGGGATACCGTTCACGGATCGGGATCGGGCCGAACCATGTGCTGTACCGGGACGCGGAGCCTTTCCCATGTCCGGCGCCCGCTCGTCATCCGGCCTATGGGCCGTGTATCGCGAACCGAGTGAACGGACCGAAAATTTCGTCCTGCATCGTGACGTTGTAATCTTATGGTCTTATCGGTGACATGGAATGGTCATGTCTGTCAATGCCATCGAAATGCGTTTTGCACAAAAATTGGTCAGCGCAATTGAGGTTGACAATAAGTCGTTGTTTATCAGTTGCTTAATATCATGAAGCCAATGTCATATTGGCGTATATGCTGAGCTTTGGCAGCGTTTCGAGCTGTCTCCAGGCGCGCTTGTGCCATCCCGATCGGGCTTTCCGATCGCGAGTCTGAATTGGTATTGCCGTAATTGGTTGGGCCAATTGGCCTGCTCGATCTGGCGTTGGTGCCTTATCGGGGCCTGTCGACACGAATGACCTTGCCGTCGTCCTGCACCGACAGGTCGAACAGCGCGCCGATCAGATGGAGGCTCTCGGTCGGCTGGTCGAGGCGGAAGCGGCCATTGAAGGTCTCGTTCGCGAGCGCGGGGTCGGACAGTCGGATCGGCCGCGGGCTGTAGCGACCGAGCCGCGCGATGGCGTCGCCCAGCCGGATGCGGTCTCCGGTCAGCCAGCGTTCCTGCCACCCCTGATAGCTTCGAGCGTCGAAGCTGTGGAGCGCGATGCGTCCCGCACCGGCCTCCGCCCAATGTCCGGCCGTCACCACCAGCGCGGGCTGGCCCGGCACGGTCAGGCGCACACGGCCGCGAAAGACGCGCAACTCGCTATGTCCGGCACCGCGATCGACGCTGAAATTGGTGCCGAGCGCGACCATCTGCCCCTCGGGCGTGGAAACCGCGAAGGGGCGGGCGGCGTCGTGCCGGACCTCGAACCGCGCCGCGCCGCTCTCCAGGCGCAAGTCACGGCCATCGTCCGAAAAGGCGATGGCGACGCGCGATGCGGCATCCATCGTCATGTCCGATCCGTCGGGTAGCCCGACCTGACGCTGCTGCCCGGTGGCCGTCGCATAGACGCGCTCGACCGGCGCGTCACCGGGCCGGGCGACATGCCAGAGCAGCGGGGCCGCCACGACCGCCGCGATCGCGGCTGCCATACCGACCGCCAGCCTGCGCGACGGCATGGCGGCGGCAACCCGCGACCAGCGGCGCGACCTCGGCCGGGCCGTTATGGAAGGGGGCAGGGCCTCGATATGGTCGAGCACCGCGGACAGCGCGGGATCGCCGAGCAGCCGGACCATCCGCGCGAGCGCCGCACGATGCTCGGGCGAGCGGTGCAGCCATTCGCCCAACTCGCCCCGCGCTTCGGGCGACAGGGCATCGAGCCGATCGGCCCAGTCGGCGGCTTCCTCCAGCATCGTCGCGCGATCAGTCATGGCGGAGCCCCCTGCCGGCCACCCGATCGTCGATGCAACCGTCCAGGTCGATCATCGCGCGGACCAGATGCTTCTTCACCGCCTCGATGCTGAGGCCCATCTCGTCGGCGATCTGCTGGCGCGACTTGCCCTCCAGATGGCGCTCGACAAAGACCGCGCGGCGCTGGGCGGGGAGGCGCGACAGGGCGGCCTGGAAACGGTCGAAACGCTGGCGATAATCGAGGATCTCGTCGGCCAGTGGCAGGGCGCAGGCGATCTCCGGATCGACCGGCCCGCCATCATCGGCGCTGCGGCGGCCGCGATTGAAGATGACCGAGTCCGCCACGCGAAAGGCATAGGCGAGCGGCTGTTCGATCACCTGTTTCCGCTCCTGCTCGATCACCCGCATGATCGCCTCCTGCACCACGTCCTCCGCCTGTTCGGGCTCACGGATGCGCTTGCGGACATAGGTCAGCAGACGCGTCCGCCCCTCCGCCGCCCAGGCGTTCATCGGGGCCCACAAGGGAAGAGCCGGTCGCACCGCATCCGGGGACAATCCTCGTCGAAAATATCCGCGCCGCCCCGGCGACGGGACGGCGCGGACTCCCTCGATACCCGACGATTGCCGTGTATCAAGGGCGTTCAGGCGTGGCGGATCAGAAGGTGACGCGAACGCCACCCAGCAGCGTCGTGCCCGAACGGGTCACGACGTACAGCCGCCGGGTGCTGTTCGAATATTGCTTCTCGCGCTGGTTGGTCAGGTTGATGCCGTTCAGCGTCAGCTGGACGTTCTTGGTGACGCTATAATGCGCCGACATGTCGACATAGACCGTGCCTTCGAATCCGGTCACGTCCTGGTCGGGGCCGAGCGCGGTCAGCACCGGCGAGGCGCTGAAGATATAGCCGCTACGGTAATTGGCCGAGACGCGGGCGTCGAACGCCTTGTCCTGGTAATAGAGGGTGGCGTTGGCATTATACTTGCTCAGTCCCTCCAGCGTGGTCGGGATGCTGCCCTGATAGATTTTCGAATAATCCAGCCGCGAGTCGACATAGGTGAAGTTTACCGCCGTCCCCAGCCGGTCGAACGGCGCAGGCAGGAACTTGAAGTCGGTCTGGCCGGACAGCTCGATGCCGAACAGGTCGGTCTTGGCCAGGTTCACGGGCCGCGAGAAGCTGTCGATGATCGTCGCACCCGTCACGCCGGGATAGAGATTGTCGGGCAGCCCGGTCTGCGAATAGGGTACGCGGTTGACCGTCTGGGTCGAGATATAGCCGTCGAGATTCTTGTAGAACAGCGCGGCGGCGACATAGCCGACCGACCCGAAATAATATTCGGTCGAGATGTCGAAGTCGTTCGACTTGTAGGGGCGCAGGTTCGGGTTGCCGATCGACACGGTGACATTGCCATTGTCGTTCGTCACCGAGCCGTTGACCGCCAGCGCGCCGAGCGCCGGGCGGTTGATGTTCTTCGACGCGGCGAAGCGCAGCATCAGGCCGGGGTTCAGCTCGAAGATCAGGTTCGCGGCGGGCAGCACGCCCTCATATTCGCCGCGCACGGTGATGGGGCCGACATTGGCGGTGCCGTCCGAGGTGACGGTGGTGCGGTAATAGCGCGCCCCGATATTGCCGCGGAAGGGAATGCCGCCAAGGATGTGATTCCAGTCATATTGGACGAAGCCCGCCGCCGTCCGCTCCTCGACCGCGTACACGCCGATCTTGTTGGCCAGATATTGCGAGCGGTTGATGCCCAGCGTCTGGAGCATCTTGGGGAAGTCGACGATCGTCCAATTCTGCCCCGAATAGCCGGTATAGGTCTGGGCATAGGCGCTGGGATTGGCGTTGACCTTGCCCGATACGAAGCTGCTGGTCAGGATATTGTCCTGCTCGGCGTAATAGCCGCCGTTCGAGAAGCGCCGCCACTCGCCGCCGACGCTGATCGTGTCGTCGGGGGTGATCTTATAGTCGAAGCGGCCCTTGACGTTGTCGAACGCCGAATCCTGGTACGTGTTGTTCACGTACAGGCGCTTGGCGTGCCAGAAATTCGGGTCGGTGGTGTTGAACTTATAGGTGTTGACGAGCGAATAGGTGCCGCCGCGATAGTCGGAGGTGACGTCGCCAAAGCCCTCCAGCGTGAACTTGTCGTTGACCGGCATGTCATAGCGCGAGCGCTCGACGCCGCCCAGCCAGGTGAAGGTCAGGCCGTCGACCAGCTCGGCGTCGCCGCTGAGCACCAGCTGCTTGAAGACGTTCTTGGTGTTCTGGACGCGGGTCTCGGTCGACGCCTTGCCGCCCGACACGTCGAGATAGGTCACTTCGTTGCGGTCGTTCCACTGGATCGCGTTGACGCGCGAGTTGGGATAGACGGTGCCCGCGAACGTCTCGCCGCCGCCCAGCCAGGTCGAGCTGCCGCCGCCGCGCGAGGCGAGATGGGTCTCGAAACGGTCGCCCTTGAACTGGCCGTAGAGGCCGTCGAGCGTGACATGCACCTTGTCGGTCGGCGCCCATTGCACCGAGGTCGTCAGGCCGATCCGCTCCTGCTTGCTGTCCCACACCGACAGGCGGTTGCCGCGCGCGAACAGCAGGTCGCCCGAATTGATCTTGGCCTGTTCGGCGGTGGTCAGGCGCGAGATGTCGCTGCCGTTCGCCTTGTTGCGGCGCCAGCGATAGGTGTCGAAGCCCTCTTCGCGGGTGTTGCGGCGGCTATAGGCGCCCGAGACGAGGATGCCGAAATTGCCCCAGTTCTTGGAGATGAGGCCGGTCAGGCGCGGCTGGAAATCGCGGGTCAGCGTGTTGGAGCCGCCCTGCGCCGACAGCGCGATCTTGGTGCCCTTGTAATCGAAGGGACGCGCGGTGAAGAGGCCGACCGTGCCCGCCAGACCGCCCTCGGTCTGCTGTGCCTGGTACGATTTCTCGACATCGACATGGTTGAACAGTTCGGCCGCGAACAGGTTGAAGTCGAAGGCGCGGTCGCGCGTCGTCTGGCCCCGGCTGTCCTGCGGCGAGTCGACATTGCCCAGCACTTCCATGCCGTTCAGCTGGACGCGGGTGAAGTCGGGGCCCAGGCCGCGCAGGGAGATGCGGCGGCCCTCGCCCGCTTCACGGTTGATCGCGACGCCCGGCAGGCGCTGCAGCGCTTCGGCCAGGTTCAGGTCGGGAAAGGCGGCGATGTCGCTGGCCGCGATCGAGTCCTTGATGATCGTCGCGTCGCGCTTTGAGTTGCGCGCCTGGGCCAGGCTGGTGCGATAACCGGTGACGACGACTTCGCCCCCTGCGGCGTCGCTGGCCCCGGTGTCCTGATCCTGTGCCCAGACCGGCTGTGCGACGCACAGCGCGCTCGACGCCAGCAACAGCGTCCGCTTCATACCCATCACGATAATTCCCCCACGAAAGTCCAAAAGGTCTCGCCCGGCCATGCGGACGATCGCGGGGAAGACGGGGGCGGGGTCCAAACGGGGACAGGGAATTTTGTAAAAGTTTTAAGACATTTATGGCGTTTTTGTTACATGTGCTGCAATGTCCGTGTAACGACGACAAATAATGCGGGGACAATGTCCCCGAAACCGGGCAGATGGGGTCTTCGGGGTGTTCGGTCGTTTCTTGGACGGGGGATTGGTGACATGATCGGGGTGAAGCGGGGTCTGGGTCTGGCGGCTGCGATCGGCCTGGCCGCGCTGTCGTCGTCGGGCGCGGCGGCGAAGGATGCGCCGGGCTATCTGGCGGCGGGCCAGGGGGTGAATCTGGCGACCATCCTGCCGGGACCGCCGACGCCGGGTTCGCCGCGCGCGCTGGCCGATGCGCGGGCCTTTCGCGACAGCCGGGCGCTGCGCGGCATGGCGCGTTGGCAGCAGGCGACGGCGGACGTGTCGAGCGATCTGGGCGCACGCTTCGCCAATGCGCTGGGCTTTCGTCCCGACTGGACCAGGCTGCCGCTGACGCGGGCGCTGCTGGCACGGTTCGACGCGGATCGTTCGGTGGCGATCCGCGATGCCAAGGCGCATTGGCAGTCGCCGCGCCCCTTTATCGGCAGCGACCTGCCCATTTGCGAACCGCGCACGCCCGGGCTGATCGCCAATGGGGATTACCCATCGGGTCATACCGCGCATGGCTGGGGCTTTGCGCTCATCATGGCGGAGCTGATGCCGGACCGGGCGAGCGCCTTGCTGGCGCGCGGGCGCGATTATGGCGACAGCCGCTGGATCTGCGGTTCGCATAGCCAGAGCGCGGTCGAGGGCGGCTATATGGCGGCGAGCGCGATCGTGGCGCGCGAGCATGGCGATGCGGCGTTCCGGCGCGACATGGCCGCCGCCGCCGAGGAGCTGGCCAGCTACCGCGCTAAAAGCGCCAATCGGCACTGAGGCTGACGACGCGGCCCTGTTGTGCGCGGACGGTGACGATGCCGTCCGCGTCGGTCGCGCGGATCTCTCCGCCCAGCGCGTCGCCCTGCATCACGGCGATCGTGTTGAACAGGTTGGTCGCGCGCAGCTGAACCGTCAGCGCCGCCGTCGCTGCCCAGCGCGCGCCGACGCCCATCAGCGCGAAACCGGGTAGCGCCAGGCTGTTGGCGTCATCGGCGAAGCGCCGCCCCATCGCCGAGACATCGCCGTCCAGCGTGATCCCGGTGCCGGCCAGGGCGGCGCTGGCCGACAGGCTGGCCATGATCCGGGGTACGCGGCGGGGCATTCGGCCGCTGAGGTCGGTGGTCGCGGGCACGCCGCCGATCAGGCTGGTCACGCGATAGGCGAATAGGCGCGGGTCCTGCCAGGTCACGGTGCCGCGCAGGCTGAAGCCGGGCAGGGGATTGGCATGGCCCGCCAGTTCCAGGCCCAGGGTGCGGGCGCCTGCCTGCTGCTCGCCGACCCGCACCGCGCCCGTCACCGGATCGAGCGACAGGTCGGGCAGGGCGATGTCGGGAAAGCGGCTGGCGAAGAATGTCGCGTCCAGGCCGCTCGCCCCGTGCCGCCAGATCAGGCCCAGTTCGGCCTGTTCGATGGTCAGCGCACGGGCGGGGTCGCCGCTGCCCACCCGGAACACGCCCGGATCGGGCAGCCGCATCGCGCGGGTGAGGCGCGCAAACGCCCCGATCTCCGGCCCCGCGCGCCAGTGCAGCGCCAGCGTGGCGGCGGTGCGGGCGATACGCTGGTGCCGCCGGTCCCAATTGCCCGAACCGATGACGATGCGGTCGTCCGCCAGGGTCGTCGGATCGCCGCCATCGACCGTCGCGGACCGCTCGACCAGCGCCGACAGCCGCGCGCGTTCGTGTCGCGCCCCCCAGTCGATCCGCCAGCGCTCGGCGACCTGCCATTCGTCGGCGGCATAGAGCGCGATCATATGTTGGCGGCCGTCCAGCGCCTCATAGGTCGAACCCGTGCTGAGCAAGCCCTTCGCGGTGGCCGTCCCCAGGGTTCGGCCGCTGCCATCCAGGGCGACCAGATCCAGCGGGCGCCCTTGCTCGCGCGCCTCGACCAGGACCCGCGCCACCGCCCGCTGGAAATCCCAGCGATAGCCGACCGCGTAGAGGCCCAGCGTCAGGTCGTGATGCCCCGCCGCCTCCAGCGCATGGGCATAGGACAGGTCGGCGATCGCCTCCGACAGCTGGGTATCGGCGGCGACGGGATTGAGCGCGATCACCCGGTCGTTGCCGGGCAGCGCGGCGAAGGCGGTGCCATCGGTCGCGTGGCGGAGCGTAACCTGCGCGGTGCCGGGAAAGGCGGCGGTCAGGCGCGGCGCGGCATCGGCGATCGCCTGCGCCGCCGGGACCGCACTGCCCGAGGAAGACAGGGCATAGCGTTCGGTGCGCGACGCCCGGTAATGCGCGCGCAGGGTCAGCACACCCCCCGCCAAGGGCCGGGTCAGTGCCAGCGAGGGCACGATCATCCGGTTGCGGTTGTTGCGCCCCAAGGGCCGGTCGCCCAGTGCGGCAAAGCGGACATGCCGTAACTCAGGGCCGAAAAAACTTCCCCGCCGCGGATCGAAGCCCGGCAGCGGCGCGAACCGCCCGTTGGTATAGCGCATGGGAAAGGACGAGATATTGAGCGTATCGTCGTCCAGCGCATGCAGGCCGAGGGTCAGCAGCCCCCCGCCGCCCAGCTCGTGATCGGCCCGGATGCGAAGCTGCCACCCGCCCAGCATGGAGGCGATCCGCCGGACGCTGGGGTCGCGACCGACCGTGCCGCCCGCGATCACCCGCCATCCGGGTGCGACGCGGCCCGTCGCATAGCCTTCCCCGCGCAACAGGCCGTAATCGGTCACGGTCGCCCGCACCGCGCCGCCCGGCCGGTCGTGCGGCGCGCGGGTGCGCAGGTTGAGCACGCCGCCCGGTGCATTGCTGGCAAAGATCGCGGACGGACCGCCGCGCACATAATCGGCGCTCTCGATCATCAAATCGGGGCGGACGAACTGGTCGATATCGGTCCAGGGCAGCGTGTCGTGCTGTACCGGCAGGCCGTCCTCCTGCACCGCGATTCCCTGATAGCCGTCGAGCGGAATGCCGCGCACCCGGATAGTGTTGGCCGCCACCCCGGCCGAATTGTCGACCCACAGGCCGGGCAGGCCCGACAACAGCTCGGCCAGGCTATCCGGCGGCCGTGCGGTCAGCGCGACAGGGTCCAGATTCGAGGCGGAATAGCTGCGCTCCAGCTCGCCCTGCACGCTGGTGCCCCGGCGGCCGGTCACGATCACGTCGGGACCGATGACCGGGTCCGGCGGAGGGGCGGCATGGGGGATTATGGAGGAGGGGGCATGGTGTGGCATCGGCCTCTCGGCACGCACCACGATGCCGCCTGCGATCCGGCGACAGGATAGTCCGGCGGGCCGACACCAGCGGGCCAGCGCGGTGGACAAGCGCATCCGACCGCGCAACGCCGGCGCGCTCCGCCCCGCCAGATCGCCCGGACGCGCGACGACCGCCTGGCCGGCCTTCCGCGCCAGACGGTCCAGCCCTAGGGCGACCGGGGCCGGGGGGAGATCGACGGAGATCAGGGGATCGCTTGCCACAGCGGTCAACGCCAGCGCGACCAGCATCGTCATGGCCACCCCCCTGGTGGACCGGAAATCATTCGCTCTCTGCCGCCCCTGCCGTTACCAAAGCCCGTCGCCGCCGCGGCAGTCGATACGCGGCAATTGTGTAGGACGCATGTCAGTTGTGCAGGACGCATGTCAGTGGCAAAGGTCGTATCAAATGATACCAACCGCTTCGACGGAGGGATGACATGCGGGACGTGGTGACACAGTGGCAGTTCTGGATCGATCGCGGTGGCACCTTCACCGACGTGGTCGCCCGGCGCCCCGACGGCGCCGTCGTCACGACCAAGCTGCTCTCCGAGGATCCCGACCGGCGCTACGACGCCGCCGAGGCCGCGATCCGACAACTGACCGGCGTGGGCGATGGGACGCTTCCCCCTTGCGCCATCCGGATCGGCACGACCATCGCGACCAACGCCCTGCTGGAGCGGCAGGGCGAGCCGGTGCTGCTGGCGATCACGAAGGGCTTCGGCGACGCCCTGACCATCGGCTATCAGGACCGGCCCGATATTTTCGCGCGCGACATTCGTCGTCCTGGCCCGCTCTTTGCCGAGGTGGTCGAGATCGACGAGCGGGTGGCCGAGGACGGCACGGTGCTGACCCCGCTCGACCGGGACGGCGCGGCGGCGCTCTTCGCCGACGCCTATGCGCGCGGCCTGCGGTCGATCGCGATCGTCCTGGTGCATGGGTGGAAGCATCAGGCGCATGAAATCGCGCTGGCCGAACTGGCCGAGGTAGCGGGCTTCACCCAGATTTCAGTCAGCCACCGCACCGCGCCGCTGATCCGGCTGGTCGCGCGCGGCGACACCACGCTCGCCGATGCCTATCTGTCGCCGGTGCTGCGCCGTTATGTCCGGGGCCTGGAGGCCGGGCTGGGCGGCGCGGCCGACGGTGGACTGCTGTTCATGCAGTCGAGCGGCGGGTTGGTCTCGGGCGATCATTTCCATGGCAAGGACGCGTTGTTGTCGGGACCGGCGGGCGGGATCGTCGGCATGGCGCGGACGGCGGCGGGCGCGGGGTTCGACCGGATCATCGGCTTCGACATGGGCGGCACCTCCACCGATGTCTCGCTCTACGCCGGGCAATATGACCGGCGGTCCGATGCGGTGCTGGCGGGCGTGCGGGTCGCGGTGCCGATGATGCGGATCGACACGGTCGCGGCGGGCGGCGGCTCCATCTGTCATTTCGATGGCGGGCGGCTGCTGGTCGGCCCGGCCTCGGCGGGGGCGGATCCGGGCCCGGCCTGTTACCGGCGCGGCGGACCGCTGACCGTGACGGACTGCAACATGATCCTGGGCAAGATCCAACCGGGGCATTTCCCCGCGCTGTTCGGGCCGAACCGCGACCTGCCGCCCGACCGCGCGGCGGCGGCGCGGGCGCTGGACGCGCTGCTCGACCAGGTCGCGGCGGCGGGGGGCGAGCGGCTGGACCCGATGGCCGCGGCCGAAGGGCTGGTCGCGATCGCGGTCGCCAACATGGCGCGCGCGATCCGCGCGGTCTCGGTCGCGCGCGGCGAGGACCCGGCGTCCTATGCGCTGGCCTGTTTCGGTGGTGCTGGTGGGCAACACGCCTGTCTGGTCGCCGATGCGCTGGGCATGGAGCAGGTGCTGATCCATCCGCTGGCGGGCGTGCTGTCGGCGGTCGGCATCGGCTTGGCGGATCGCAGCGTCGTGCGCGAGGCGACGGTGGCCTTGCCGCTGGGTGATGCCGCTTTGGAGCCCGCGCTGGCGGGCTTGCGGGACGAGGCGCTGGCGGGGCTGGCCGAACAGGGCGTGGACCCGGCGGTGGTGCGCTTCGCGGTGCTGGCGCAGCTTCGCTATGCCCGCAACGACCAGACGATCGGCGTGACCTGGGACCAGCCGGAGGCGATGGCGCAGGCCTTTGCGGCGGCGCATCGCCAGCGTTTCGGCTTCGTCGGCGACGATGCCCTGGTCGTCGAGCAGCTGCGGGTCGAGGCTATCGCGGGTGATGCGGCGCAAGCGCTTGCCCCGCCCGCCCTGCCTGCGCGATCGGCCGAGCCCGTCGACCGGGTCGCCATGTACCTCGCGAGCGAGAAGCATAAGGTGCCGGTCTATCGGCGCGGCGATCTGGCCGCCGATGCGATGCTGGCGGGTCCGGTGCTGATCATCGACCCGGTGTCGACGGTGGTGGTCGAGCCGGGCTGGCGCGCGCGGGTGCTGGCGGAGGGCACGTTGCTGCTCGAACGGGTGGCAGCACGGCGCGAGCAGGCGGCCGGGGAGACGGTCGATCCCGTCCGGCTGGAGATTTTCGCCGGGCTGTTCATGGGCATCGCCGAGGAGATGGGCGCGGCGCTGCAACGCAGTGCGGCCTCGGTCAATATCCGCGAGCGGCTGGATTTCTCCTGCGCGCTGTTCGATGCGGAGGGCGGCCTGGTCGCCAATGCGCCGCATATCCCGGTCCATCTGGGCTCGATGGGCGAGAGCATCCGGACCGTCATCGCCGCACGGCGCGGCACGATGCGCGAGGGGCAGGTCTATGCGCTGAACGATCCCTATCGCGGGGGTACGCACCTGCCCGACATCACGGTCGTCATGCCGGTCTTTGCCGGGGGTGACGCGCCCGCCTATTTCGTCGCGGCGCGAGGCCATCATGCCGATGTCGGCGGCACCACGCCGGGCTCCATGCCGCCCGACAGCCGGACGCTGGCCGAGGAGGGCGTGGTATTCGACGATGTCCTGATCGTCGAGGACGGCGTGATGCGCGAGGGCGTGGTGCGTGAGCTTCTCACCGGCGGGCCTTATCCGGCGCGCAACATCGACCAGAATATCGCCGACCTCGCCGCGCAGGTCGCCGCCTGTGCACGGGGTGCCGAGGGTCTTCGCCAACTGGCGGTGCAGCAGGGGCAGGGCGTCGTCACCCACTATATGGCGCATGTCCAGGCCCATGCCGAGGCGATGGCCCGCCGTATGATCGCCACCCTGTCGGACGGCAGCTTCCGCTACGCGCTGGACGATGGCGCGGTCGTCGCGGTGCGGGTGACGATCGACGCCGAACGCGGCCATGCGACGATCGACTTTACCGGCACCAGCGAACAGCGGCCGACCAATTTCAATGCGCCGCTGGCGGTAACGCGCGCCGCCGTCCTCTACGTCCTGCGGCTGCTGGTCGACGAGGCGGTGCCGCTAAACGAAGGGTTCCTCCGCCCCGTCACGCTGATCGTGCCCGAAGGCTCGATCCTCAACCCGCGCTACCCGGCGGCGGTGGTGGCGGGCAATGTCGAGGTCAGCCAGGTCGTCACCGACGCGCTGCTGGGCGCGCTGCGTGCGATGGCGGGTAGCCAGGGGACGATGAACAACCTGACCTTCGGCGACGAAAGCTACCAATATTACGAGACGATCGCGGGCGGGGCGGGGGCGGGGCCCGACCATGACGGCGCCGACGCGATCCAGACGCACATGACCAACAGCCGCCTGACCGATCCGGAGGTGCTGGAGACCCGCTATCCGGTGTTGGTCGAGCAATTCGCGATCCGGCGGGGGTCGGGCGGTGCGGGCCGTCATCGCGGCGGCGACGGCACCCACCGCCGGATACGCTTCCTGAAGCCGCTGCGCGCCGCCATCCTGAGCAACCGCCGGGTGGTCCCGCCCTTCGGTCTGGACGGCGGGGACGATGGCCAGCCGGGCCGCAACCGCGTCGAGCGGGCGGACGGCACGGCAGAGATGCTGGCCTCCACGGCGGGCGTGGAGATGGGGGCGGGCGACGTGCTGGTGATCGAAACGCCGGGCGGCGGCGGCTGTGGATCGGGGGGAAGCTGATGTGGGTCTTGGCGGGAATCGTCGTCATTGCGGGCGGGTTCCTGCTCCGCTTCAACCCGTTGCTGGTCATCATCGCCTCGGCCGCCGTCACCGGACTGGCGGCGGGGCTTGATCCGGTGAAGATACTGGCAACCTTCGGCCATGCCTTCAACGAGACGCGCTATGTCACGGCCATCTACATGGTCCTGCCGGTCATCGGCCTGCTGGAGCGGCGGGGGCTGCAGGCTCGCGCCCGCGCGTTGGTGGCGGGCCTGCGCGGGGCGACCGTCGGGCGGTTGCTGACCGGCTATCTGCTGTTCCGGCAGGTGACGGCGGCGTTGGGCCTCGTCTCGATCGCGGGACCGGCCCAGACCGTTCGCCCGCTGCTCGCCCCGATGGCGGAGGCGGCTGCCGAAAGCCAGGGCTCGACCGATTCCGATGAGGTGGAGCGGGTCAAGGCGATGGCGGCGGCGACCGATACGGTCGGCCTGTTCTTCGGGGAGGACATCTTCCTGGCGGTCGGCTCGATCCTGCTGATGAAGGGCGTGCTGGAGGGCTATGGTATTGCGCTGGAGCCGTTCCAGCTGTCGGTCTGGGCGATCCCGACCGCGATTGCGGCCTTCGTCATCCATGGTTTCCGGCTGTGGTTGCTCGATCGGCGGCTGTCGGCGCGGAGGGCCGGGCGATGATCGGCCTGAACCTGGTCTATGCCGTGGCGGGGCTGGTCTTCGCCGTTTTCGCGCTGCTGTCGTTCAAGGACCGGCGCTGGACCAATGGCGCGTTCTTCGCGCTGATCGCCCTGTCCTTTTTCGCCGGAGACCGGGTGGGCGATGTCGCCAACGGGGTGCTGGTGCTGGCGCTGGTCGGCATCGCCGCCTCGGGCCGGATGCGGCGTGCCACCCCGGCCGAACCGGCGGAGGAGCGATATGGGGCCAAGGTCTTCGTGCCCGCGCTCATCATTCCGGCGGTTGCGCTGGTCGGCACGTTGGTGTTCAAGCAGATGCCGGGCTGGGTCGATCCGAAACAGGCGACGTTGGTCGCGCTGACGCTGGGGACGATCGTGGCGCTGGTTCTGTGCGCGGTGCTGCTGCGCGCGCGCGCGGTCGAGCCCTTCGCGGCGGGGCGTGGCCTGATCGACGATATCGGCTGGGTCGTGGTGATGCCGCAGATGCTGGCCAGCCTGGGTGCGGTGTTCGCGCTGGCCGGGGTGGGGGGCGTTGTCGGCGGGCTGATCGGCGCGATCATCCCGGCGGGCAGCGTCATCGGCGCGGTGCTGGCCTATGCGCTGGGCATGGCGATGTTCACCATCGTCATGGGCAATGCCTTTGCCGCCTTTCCGGTGATGGCGGCGGCGGTGGGCGTGCCGATCTTGGTCCGGCAGATGGGGGGCGACCCGGCCGTGGTCGCGGCCGTGGGGATGCTGGCGGGCTTTTGCGGGACACTGATGACGCCCATGGCGGCGAACTTCAACCTGCTGCCCGCCGCGCTCCTCGGCCTGAAGGACAAATATGGCGTGATCCGCGCGCAGATACCGACCGCGCTGCCGCTGCTCGCCTTCAACATCCTGCTTTTATATGGAATGATCGCATGATCCGGCTGGACCGCACGCTCGCCGAACGCTTCGCCGCGATGACGCTGGGCCATGTCGGGCGCGAATATCCCAACAGCCTGTCCCATGTCCTGAACGGGCCCGAAGATGCCCGTACCCCGTCCGAGCTGCATCCGATCTTCTATGGCAGTTTCGACTGGCATAGCTGCGTCCATGGCTGGTGGCAGCTTTTGCGCCTGATCCGCCTCTATCCGGATCTGGAGGCAGCCCCCGCCATCCGCGCGCGGGCCGATGCGATGTTCGTGGCCGACAAGGTCGCGGGCGAGATGGCCTATCTGGAACGGCCCGACAGGGGCGGCTTCGAGCGTCCCTATGGCTGGGCTTGGCTGCTGGCGCTGCAGGACGAGGCGAGCCGTCATGCGGCGGGGTGGGCGGAGGCGCTGGCGCCGATGGCTCGGCTGTTCGCGCGACGTTTCGCCGACTTCCTGCCGCGCCTGACCTATCCGTTGCGGGTGGGCACGCATTTCAACACAGGCTTCGCGCTGACGCTGGCATGGGACTGGGCCGGGGAGCGGGATGCGGCGCTGCGAGAGCGGATCGCGGCGGCGGCATCGCGCTGGTTCGCCGGGGATCGCGGCTGTCAGGCCTGGGAGCCTGGCGGCGACGAATTCCTGTCACCCGCCTTGTGCGAGGCGTTGCTGATGAGCCGGGTGCTGGACGCCGATGCTTTTCGCCGCTGGTTCGACGCCTTCCTGCCCGATGTGGCGAGGGGTGAGCCCGCCACGCTCTTCAGGCCCGCCATCGTGTCGGATCGGTCTGACGGCAAGATCACCCATCTCGACGGGTTGAACCTCAGCCGCGCCTGGTGCTGGCGGGTTATCGCGGCGAAGCTGGGTGCGGACCATCCGGTCGGGCCCCGCGCCGAAGCGGCGGCGGCGGCCCATCTCGCCGCCAGCCTGCCGCATCTGGGCGACGATTATATGGGCGAGCACTGGCTCGCGACCTTCGCGCTGCTGGCGCTGGAGGAATAGGGCTTCCGCCGCCCTCAGATCTTCAGATGCGCCGTCCGGTCGCGCTTGGCGGCCAGTGCCTGGCGGACTTCGGCGACGGCGCGCGCTTCGCTGGCGATCAGCAGGCCCTCGAGCGCGGCGGTCAGGTGCCGCTGCATCGCGACCCGCGCGGCGACTGCGTCGCGCGACCGCAAGGCCTCCAGGATCGCGGCGTGATGCTCCACGATCGGCCGCACGTCGATCTCGCGGACCTTGGCGTCGAGCAGCACGCTTTCCGCCGAGCGCAGTCGCTGTTCCCACAAACGGTCGATCGTCTCCAGGATCGCGCTGTTGCGGGTCGACCGGGCGATCAGCGTGTGAAAGGCCCGGTCCGCGCGGAAAGCGCCGCCGACCGTGTTATTCTCTTCCTCGATCGCGTCGACCAGGCTCGCCAGTTCGTCCAGCTCGGCATCGGTGATCTGGGTCGCTGCCAGCGCCGCCGCCTCGGGTTCGAACAGCAGCCGGGCCTCCGCCACTTCCATCGCCGAAACGCCGAAATCGGGCGTCTCGCCCTGGCCGGGCAGTGCCACGACATGCGCGCCCGATCCGATGCGCACCTCGATAAAACCCTGGACTTCCAGGGCGATCAGCGCCTCGCGAATGACCGGGCGGCTGACGTCGAACCGGGTCGCCAACTCGCGTTCGGCGGGCATCCGCGTGCCGATCGGATAGCGGCCTTCCTGCAACTCGGCGATCAGCGTGCGGGCGAGTTCCCGGTAGAGCCGGTCCTGGGTCGTATTGTTGTCCATCGCGCCCCTTATAGGGGGCGAGGCGGGATGCTGGTCAAGCGCCTGTGTCAGGCCAATCGGAGCGAGCCGTTAGCCCGGCCCCGTCCCCGGCGCCTCCACGATGCTGGTGTCCGCATCGCGGCAGGCCTTGGCCAGGCGAGGGTCGATGGCATCCGTGACCAGGAAATCGACATCGCCCATATCGCCGACCCGCACCGGCGCGGGCCGTTCCAGCTTCGATCCGTCGATGGCGAGCAGCACCTGGCGCGCGTGACGGATGATCGTCTGCGACACGCGCACCTCGTCCACGTCGAAGTCCAGGAAGGTGCCGTCGGGGTCGATGGCGGATGCGCCGATCAGCGCCATGTCGACCTTGAAGCCTCGGATGAAGTCCATCGCCAGCGCGCCCACCACCGCACGGTCGCTGGCGCGCACCCGGCCGCCCGCCGCGATCACCTCGATCGAGGGGCGACCACCCAATATGTCGACCACATTCAGATTGTTGGTGATGACCATCAGGTCGCGGTGGTCGACCAGCGCCCTTGCGATCGCCTCGGTCGTGGAGCCGATATTGATGAACAGGCTGGCCCCGTTGGGCACCAGCGCGGCGGCGGCGGCCCCGATCGCGGCCTTGGCGGGGGCGGCGACCATGCGCCGCTCGCCATAGGCCAGATTGTCGGTGCCCGAAGTGACGACCGCGCCACCATGGACGCGCGCCAGCATCGACTGGCCCGCCAGGATGTTCAGGTCCTTGCGGATGGTCTGCGGCGTGACGCCCAGCTTCTCGGCGAGTACGTCGACACTGACGCTGCCCGTCCGGCGCGCGAAGTCGAGGATCGCGGCGTGACGCGCGGCGACGATGTCCGGGGCAGGCGCCTTCACGCGACGCCTTGCTCGGCCAGATAGGCGGCCAGCCGTTCGGGCGTGCCGGGCGGCACATGAAGGCCGAGCTTGCTGCGACGAAACAGAATGTCCTCGGCCGTGCGCGCCCATTCGGCCTTCACCAGATAGTCGACCTCCGCCGTATGCAGCCCGCCGCCCAGATCCGGGCCGAGGCCGCCAGCCTCCAGCAGTTCCGAGACGCGGGTGCCATAGGCGCGGGCGAGGCGACGGAGCAGGGCGGGCGGCACATCGGCGTAGCGGCCGGTCAGGCTATGCAGGAACCGCTCGAAATCGGCGTCCGACATATCGCCGCCGGGCAGCGCCGCACCCGCCGTCCAGGCGCCGCCCGCCTGCGGGAAGAAGCGCGCCAGTTCGCGCATCGCATGTTCGGCAAGCTTGCGATAGGTCGTGATCTTGCCACCGAAGATGTTGAGGACGGGCGCCTCTGCCGCCCCCTCCGGCCCGGTATCGAGGTCCAGCACATAATCGCGCGTCACCGCCGAGGCATTGGCCGAATGATCGTCATAAAGCGGCCGGATCCCCGCATAGCTCCAGACGATGTCCACCTCGCCGACCTTATGCGCGAAATAGCGGTTGACCGTGTCGAGCAGATAGCGCGTCTCGGCCGCGCTGATCGACGCCTTGGCGGGGGCTCCAGTCCAGGATTCGTCGGTGGTGCCGACCAGGGTGAACTTGCCCTCATAGGGGATGGCGAAGACGATGCGGCGGTCGTCATTCTGCAGCATGAAGGCATGATCGCCCTCATAGAGCTTTGGCACCACGATATGGCTGCCCTTGACCAGCCGCACGCCGCGGTCGTGGCGCGTGCCGTGCGTCCGACCGATCACGTCGGCGACCCAGGGCCCCGCCGCATTGACCAGCGCGCGGGCATGAACCGTGCGGCTTTGCCCGGCCGCTTCGACCGTTGCTGTCCAGCCTTGTCCCTCGCGCCGTGCATCGACCAGCCGGGTGCGGGTCTCGATCCGCGCGCCGCGTTCGCTGGCGTCCAGCGCGTTCAGTGCGACCAGCCGGCTATCCTCGACCCAGCAGTCGGAATATACGAAAGCCTTGCCCTTTCGCGGCGAAAGTCCATCGCCCAGCGGCGAGCGCTCCAGCGCGACGGTGCGCGTGCCGGGCAGCTTCTCGCGCCCGCCCAGATGGTCGTAGAGGAACAGGCCCAGCCGCACCATCCAGGCCGGGCGCGGCGACTGGGTCTGCGGCAGGACGAAGGACAGGGGCCAGATGATGTGCGGTGCCATGTTCAACAGCCGCTCGCGTTCGATCAGCGCCTCGCGCACCAAGCGGAATTCGCCATATTCCAGATAGCGCAGGCCGCCATGGATCAGCTTGGTCGAGGCCGAGGAGGTGTGGCTGGCCAGATCGTCCTGCTCGACCAGCAGCACCGACAGGCCGCGACCGGCGGCGTCGCGGGCGATGCCCGCGCCATTGATCCCGCCGCCGACGATCAGCAGGTCGACCCTCTCCATATCCTGGTCCGTCATTCGACTTGTCCCTGTATTCGATGGCGGCCCTTGCTATACCATCTTTCCATAAAACGAAAGCATTGACGTTCGTTCGAAACCATGTGACCGTTTGAAACGAAAATAAGGAGAGGGTGGAGCGATGGCGTCGCACATTCTGGTGATCGATCAGGGGACGACCTCGACGCGCAGCATCGTCTTCGATGCGCAGGCGCGCCGGGTCGCCATCGCGCAGGCCGAGTTCGCGCAGCATTATCCCGCGCTCGGCTGGGTCGAGCATGATCCGGAGGATATCTGGCGCGATGCGCTGGCGACCGCGCGCAAGGCGATCGGCGAAAGCGGCGTGGCCCCCACCGAGATCGCCGCGATCGGCATCACCAACCAGCGCGAGACGGCGGTGGTCTGGGACCGGGCGACGGGCGAGCCGATCCACCGCGCGATCGTGTGGCAGGACCGGCGCGGCACCGATCTGTGCCAGACGCTGAAGGCGGACGGCGTCGAGGATCTGGTGCGCGAACGGACCGGCCTGCTGATCGACCCCTATTTCTCGGCGACCAAGCTCGCCTGGCTGCTCGACCATGTCGAGGGTGCGCGAGGCAGGGCGGAGCGGGGCGAACTGGCGTTCGGGACGATCGACAGCTTCCTGCTCTGGCGGCTGACCGGCGGGGCGGTGCACGCGACCGACATCACCAATGCCAGCCGTACCATGTTGTTCGACATCCATCGCGGCGTGTGGGACGATGAATTGTGCCGGTTGCTGCGCATTCCCCTGGCCCTGCTTCCGGAAGTGCATGACAACGCGCATATCTTCGGCATGACCGCGCCCGATCTGCTGGGGGCGGCGATCCCCATTGCGGGCATGGCGGGGGACCAGCAGGCGGCGCTGTTCGGTCAGGCCTGTTTCCGGCACGGCATGGCCAAGTCGACCTATGGCACCGGCTGTTTCATGCTGCTCAACACCGGCGAGAAGGCGATTGCGTCGCGGCACCGGCTGCTGACCACGCCCGCCTATCGGCTGAACGGCGTGACCACCTATGCGCTGGAGGGTTCGATCTTCGTCGCGGGGGCGGCGGTGAAATGGCTGCGCGACGGGCTGGGCGTCATCACCCATGCCAGCCAGACCGACGATCTGGCGACGCAGGTGCCCGACAGCCACGGCGTCTATATGGTCCCTGCATTCGTCGGCATGGGCGCGCCCTATTGGGAGCCGGATGCGCGCGGTGCTATTTATGGCCTGACCCTCGGCGCCAGCGCGGCGCATCTGGCACGCGCGGCGCTGGAGTCGGTTGCCTATCAGACGATGGACCTGGCCGAGGCGATGAAGGCGGATGCGGGTGAGGGAGCCGCAATATTGCGTGTCGATGGCGGCATGGCGGCCAATGACTGGCTGTGCCGGTTCCTGGCCAATATGATCCGCACGCCCGTGGAGCGCCCTGCCGACCTGGAGACGACGGCGCGGGGAGCTGCTTTCCATGCCGGGCTGGCGACCGGCGTCTGGTCGGGCCTCGACGCCCTAGAAAAGCTCTGGTCGCGCGAGGAATGTTTCGAGCCGTCCATGACGGAGGAGGCGCGCGCGCCGCTGGTCGCCGGATGGCGTGATGCGGTGGCCCGGACGCTCGCCAAGCCGGGGACGGCGCACGCGTGATGCGGCCGATGCTGGTGGGAAATTGGAAGATGCATGGCGACGGCTCCTGCCTGCCGCTGATCGCCCGGATCGCGGCGGCTGCCGAGCATCATCCGGGGGTTGCGGTCACGCTCTGCCTGCCTGCGACGCTGCTCGACCGGGCGCGGTCGGTGGCGCCGTCGCTGGGCCTGGGCGGGCAGGACTGTCATCCCGATCTGGAGGGTGCGCATACCGGTGACCTATCGGCGGCGATGCTGCGCGAGGCGGGGGCGGGGCTGGTATTGCTCGGCCATAGCGAGCGGCGTCGCGATCATCACGAGGACGATGCCCTGATCGCCGCCAAGGTGCAGGCGGCGCGGGCGGCGGACCTGCACGTCCTGTTGTGCGTCGGCGAGACGGCGCAGGATCGTGACGCCGGACGATCCGCCGACGTCGTCCGCGATCAGCTGCTTGGCGCCTTGACCGGCCGGGCGCTTAACGGGATCGCCATTGCCTATGAACCGGTCTGGGCGATCGGCAGCGATCGCACACCCGACCCGGCCGAGGTCGCCGCCATGGCCGATACGATCCGTACGACGCTGGCCAACCTGTCCGATCAGTCTGTTCCGGTCCTCTACGGCGGGTCGGTGACGCCCGAAAATGGGGGCGGCTTGTTCGCGCGCGGCGGGATCGACGGATTCCTGGTCGGTCGGCAGAGCCTGGAGCCGGATGCGTTCACGGCGATCCTGGAGACGATGACGCGTCCCTGACCGCCATGCGGAACGTCGTGACCGCGATGGGCAGCAGCGAGACATCGCCGCCATGCGCTCGCGCGATCCGGCGGGCGAGCGTCAGGCCGACGCCCGAGCCTTCGGGTTTGGTCGTGTGGAACGGGCGGAAGATGCGGGCGCGCTCGGGGGCGGGCACGCCGGGGCCGGTATCGGCGACCGATATGGCCAGACCGTCCGCCTCTTGCGCGATGGTCAGGGTCACGACCGGCGCGCCTTCGCCCGCCAGCGCGGCTTCGGCGGCGTTGTATAGCAGTGCCCAGAGCGCCTGGGTCATCTGGTCGCGGTCGCACGATGCGACGACGTGATCGGGTATCGTGATCGACAGCGTGACGCGGTTGTCGAACCGCTCCTCGAACAGCCGGGCGAGGTCGCCCACCAGCTGATCCATCGCCACCGGCGTCCGGACGGGGTCGGGCAGGCGGGCGAGCATCCGGTAGGCGCGGGTGAAGCGCTCCAGCCCCTCGATCCGCCGGGTCAGCGTCGCCAATATGCCCGGCAGTCGCGCATCGCCCCGTTCCGCCGCGACCTGCGCGCTGTCGGCCAGCGAGACGATCGGCGACAGGCCGTTGAGCAACTCATGGCCCAGAATGTCGATCATCTCGTTATCGGCACGAACCTCGGCGGCACGGCGCTCCGCCTCGATGTCGACGAGCATCACCAGCGACTGGTCGTGGCCCGCGACACGCTCGATCCGCCAACTCCGTCCTTCGTGGCGTAGCCGGGTTTCGCGGGTATCGGTCAAGGCGGGCGGTGTCGGGCTCAGCCGGTCGTCGGTCGCGAACAGCGTTCGGCTGGCCCGGTTGAGCGCGCGTGCGGTGCCGCCGTCGACACGCAGCAGCGGCAGCGGGATCTGGTCGATCAGCGCGGTCAGCGGGGGCGCGTCGGCGGGTCTGCTTTCTTCCTTCAAGCGCCGGGCCGCCACGCTCCGCGCCGCAGCCCAGCAACCGGCGATCACCAGCCAGGCCGTGCAGAGCGCCAGGCCCAGCATGGTGGCGAGCATTCCCCATTGCCAGGCGAGCACGATCAACGCGCCGCACGCGGTCAGCGCGATGCCCGACAGCGCCGCCGCGAGCACACGGCGGGGCGAGGACTCAAAGCCCATGGCGGGCCATCCGACGATAGAGCGCCCCCCGGCTGAGCCCCAGCGCCTGCGCCGCCTGGGTGACATTGTGGTGATGTTCGATCAGCGCCGCCTCGATCATGCGGCGTTCGCTTTCGTCCAGGTCGAAGCTCGCCCGTGACGGTGACGGCGCGTGCGGGATCGGGGTGGGCATGGGCGCGAGCAACATGGCGTCGATCACACCGTCCTCGCCCAATAGCAGCGCTCGCTCGATCGCGGCGGCGAGGCCGCGCGCTTCGTCCGGCCAGACGGCGGTGGCGAACAGCGCTTCGGCGGCGGGCGTGAAGCGGGGAAGGGGAACGCCATACCGCTCGCCTGTGATCCGGGCGAAGTGCCGTGCGAGCAGCGGTACGTCGGCGCGACGTTCGGTCAGGGGCGGCGCGGTGATCGTCACCGTCGCGATCCGCCTGGCGAGCGCGGGCGTGATCGCGCTCGGTGTGTCGGCAATCGCGATGAACCGGTCCTCGATCCTCAACCGGTCGAGCAGGCGACCCTGTGCGACCTCGTCCAGCCGGTCGGGATGGCGCAGCAGCCAGGTCGTGCCGGGCGTCCCCTGGTCCAGCCGCTCCCAGGCCAGGGCATCGCGCAGGTCGATCTGTATCATCGGCCGATGGGCCCCGGTCGAGGCGGCATGGATCGCGGCGGCGATCAGGCTGCGGCCCGCCCCGGACGGCCCCGTCACGACGACGCCCGCCATGGTCGGGCCGATCCGGCGGACCAGGCTGCGCACCCGCTCGATCGCCTCGCTGTCACCGAGCAGGCGGGCGGGCTCCGCAGCGGCGTCGGGGCCGGGCGCGCTGGGGGAAGAAACGCGGCGCTGTGCGGCGATTTCGATCTTGGCGATCAGCTCGGCATTGCGCCACGGCTTCATCACGAAGTCGCGCGCGCCCGCCTGCATCGCGGTGACGGCCAGCCGGATGCCGCTATGCGCGGTGATGACGATGATGTTGGCGCCGGGATCGTCGGCCAGCAGCCGCTCCAGCATCGCCAGACCCTCCGCCCCATCGGTCCGCCCGGCGGCATAGTTCAGGTCGAGCAGGATTGCGTCATAGCCTTGCGTCGCCAGCCGCGAAAAGCCCTCCTCCGGCCCGCTCGCCACGTCCAGCCGGTGCCCCGCCAGGTCGATCGCGATGGAGAGCGATTCGGCGATGCGCGGATTGTCGTCGACCAGCAGGATCGCCAGCGGGCTTGACGCGTCCGTCCGCCGTCCATTTCCGGACGGTGCGTCCGGACGCGAACGGTCGGATTCGGCGTCTGATGGAGAAAATGGCGTGTTCATAGGGCTTTAGGTTTTTCGGCCATCCTGGGTGAGATTATGTCCATGATGACCGAACAACCCGTACACGCAAGCATCCCGCCCGGTGCGGCCATGGACCGCCGGATCGCGCGCAAGGCGACGCCCTGGTGGCGGCGTCGCGGCCTCGTCATCGCGGTGATGGTCGCGGTCGCCGCCATCGCCATCTGGCGCATCCTACCTGCCGCCGGATCGACCGACATCACCGCCGCCAATATCGAAACGGGGGAGGTGGCGCGCGCCGCGTTCGACGATTACCTGCCGGTCCGCGCGACCGTCACCCCGCGCGTCACCACATTGGTCGGCGTGCTGTCCGGCGGACAGGTCGAAAAGCTGCTGGCCCAGGACGGCCAGATGGTCACAGAGGGGCAGGCGCTCGCGACGCTGGCCAATCCGCAGCTCAAGCTCGATGTGCTGACCCGCGAGGCGCAGATCGCCAGCCAGTTGGGCGGCGTCGCCAGCGAGGGGCTGGGTATAGAGCGCAACAAGCTCGACCGGGCGAGCCAGGTCGCTCAGGCGGAGTACGACCTGATAAAGGCGCGCCGCGACCTGGGCATCCGTCGCCAGCTGCACGACCAGGGCTTCCTGTCGGACGCGGGCGTCAAGAGTTTCGAGGAAGAGGCGGCCTATCAGGAAAAGCGCCTCGCCCAGCTGAAATCGGGTCGTGCGACCGAGGCGCGGATCACCGCGACCCAGTCCGCGCGGCTGGCCGATACGCAGACCCGGCTGGCGGGCAACATGGCGGCGGTGCGCGCCGGGCTGGAGGGGCTGACGATCCGCGCGCCCGCGAACGGACGGCTGACCAACTTCGTCATCCAGCCCGGCCAGACGCTGAAGCCCGGCGATCCGGCCGGTCAGGTCGACAGCGAGGGTTCGTGGAAGCTCGTCGCGCAGGTCGACGAATATTATCTCGGCCGCGTCGCGGTGGGGCAGAAGGCGACGACCTCGGACGGTGCAGGCCTTACCGTGTCGAAAGTGCTTCCGGCCGTGAAGGACGGGCGGTTCCAGGTCGAACTGACCTTCGACAAGGCACCCACGGGCCTCAATCGCGGCCAGACGATCGACATCCGCATCACCCTGGGGGCGGCGAGCCGGGCGGTGGTGGCCCCGGTCGGTGGCTGGCTTGAGGCGGGCGGCGCGTCTGCCTTCGTCCTGGACCCCGATGGCGCCCATGCCCGCCGCCGCACCGTGAAGATCGGCCGCCGCAATCCCGAACAGGTCGAGATCCTCTCCGGCCTCAATCCCGGCGAGCGCATCGTCATCAGCAACACATCGTCCGTGAAGGGCGACATCCTGAACATCCGATAAGGGGACCGACAACATGATCCGACTGGAAGGCATTCAGCGCCGCTACGTCTCCGACGAGGTGGAGACGACCGCACTGCACGATATCGACCTGCACGTCGCGCAAGGGGAGTTCCTGGCCATCATGGGCCCCTCGGGCTGCGGCAAGTCGACGCTGCTCAACACGCTGGGCACGGTCGATCGGCCGACGGGCGGGCGGTACATGTTCGGCGACCGCGATCTGGCGGCGATGGGCGAGAAGGAGCTGGCGAAGTTCCGCGCCGAGACGCTCGGCTTCGTCTTCCAGAGCTTCAACCTGATCGATGAGCTGACCATTGAGGAGAATGTCGCGCTGGGCCTCGCCTATCGCAGCGACGTCGGCGACCGCCGGGGCCGGGTGGCCGCTGCGATGGACAAGGTCGGCATCGCCCACCGCGCGCGCCACTTCCCGCATCAGCTGTCGGGTGGCCAGCAGCAGCGCGCCGCCATCGCCCGCGCCATCGTCGGCGATCCCAAGCTGATCCTGGCGGACGAGCCGACCGGCAATCTCGACACCGCCAATGGCGAGCAGGTGATGAACATCCTGACCGGCCTGAACGATGCGGGTGCGACCATCGTCATGGTGACGCACTCGCCCAGCCATGCCGACCTCGCCAAGCGCCGCATCGACATGCTCGACGGCCGTATCGTCGCCAGCGCCATGCGCGCGATCTGAAAGGACCGATCATGAAGAAGATTTCGGCCATCGCGCTCCTGTCGCTCGCCACCGCCGGGGCCTCGGCGCAGGACAATGCCCAGACGTCACGCAGCTTCGCGCTTCGCGGTTTCGACCGGATCGACCTAGGCGGATGCGATATCGTCACCGTGGCGCTGGGGACGGGCTATGCCGTGACCGCGCAGGGCCGGGCGGCGAATATCGACAATTTGCGGATGGACATGCAGGGCACCACCTTGCGCATCCGCCGCCGCAACGACAGCTGCAACGGCCATGACCGGCGCGTGGCGATTGCCATCACCCTGCCGACGCTGAAGGCGGTAGATGTCGGCGGCGCGGCGGAGATGAACCTGCCCCTGCTCTACAGCCAGGCCTTTGCCGTGGCGGCCAGCGGTGCGAGCGTGGTTCGGCTGCCGGGCCTTCGCGGCGGATCGGCCAGTTTCGGCCTGTCGGGGGCCAGCAAAGTGACTGTCCGCAACCTCCGGGTCGATCGGGCAAGCCTCAAGACCTCGGGCGCCAGCGCGCTTCGGGTAGAGGGCGCGGTTGGGCAATTGACCATCGGCAGCAGCGGGACCAGCGACGTGGACGCCCGCGCCTTGTCCGTATCCGCCGTCACGGTCGGTGCCAGCGGCATGTCCGCCGTCACGGTCGCGGGCCATCCGGCCTGCACGGTGTCCAAAAGCGGGCTGGCCCGCGTCACCTGCGGTTGAAGACCTGGATCATCGGGGGACATGACATCATGAACCGCTTCGCGCTTCTGTCGCTCTATCGCTCGCTTGTGCGCCACAAGCTCTATGCCGCGCTCAACATCGGCGGGCTGGCGGTCGGCATCGCCGTCTTCCTGGTGCTGGGCCTCTATGTCCGGTTCGAGACCAGCTATGAGAAATGGCTGCCGGGTTATGACAAGGTCTATGTCGCCCAGTCGGTCTGGAGCATGCCCGAAAGCCCGTTCAACGGGCCGAGCAACTGGACGATGGGTGGCCTTCTCGATCAATTGCGGGAGGATTTTCCCGGTATCCGGGGCGCGCGCATTCGGGGCGCTGGCGGAAGCGTCATCAGGGGGCGGATCGCGACGAGCGAGAATATAGCCCAGGTGGATCCGAACTTCTTCCAGATCATCGACCTACCGATGATCAGCGGGAGCGGCGACGCATTGAACACGCCGACCAATGTCCTCCTGAACGAGACGACTGCCCGCAAATATTTCGGTTCGTCCGACCCGGTCGGACAGCCGATCAAGCTCGCGATGGACGATATTGCGAATTACCGCGTAGCGGGCGTTTTCAAGGATTTGCCGAAGAATACGGAACTCACCGATATCGCGATCCTCGCGCCGCTGCCCCGCACGCCGCCCGCATCGAGCAGCACCTACTGGTATCATTGGGGCAGTTCGTCGCTTCAGACCTTCCTGAAGTTCGACACGCCCGCGGCGGCGCGTGACTTCGTCGCCAGGATGCCGTCCTTCGTCGACCGCCGCGCGCTCAAGGACATGGGCAAGGATGCGCACCAGTCCCTGAACATCACGGTCATGCCGATCACGAAGATGCATCTTGAGCCCCAGGGCAAGGCCAGTGCCAGCCGTAAGCTCACCATGGTGACGCTGGGTCTGGTCGGCATCCTGACGCTGATCATCGCCATCGTGAACTATGTGAACCTGGCGACCGCCCGGTCTGGCCTGCGGGCCCGTGAGGTGGCGATGCGCAAGGTCCTGGGCGCGAGCCGGTCGGCCCTGATCTCCCAGTTCCTGGGCGAGGCGATCCTTACGGTGGCGATCGCTGCGCTGGGCGGCCTGATCCTGGCCGAGCTGGGCCTGCCGCTGATCAACGCCGCTGGGGGACTGGACCTGAGCATCCCCTATGTCGTGGTCGTGCCCGCGCTGGCGCTGTTGACCGTGATCGTCGGTATGCTCGCGGGGGCCTATCCGGCGATCCTCCTGTCGCGCTTCCCGGCGGCGAGCGTGCTTGCCTCGGCACGGGCACCGGGTGGCGGCCGCGCGGGGACGCGAATCCGTGAGGCGCTGGTCATCTTCCAGTTCGGCCTCGCCATCGCCTTCATGATCGGGACGCTGATCCTGGTCGCGCAGACCCGCCATCTTCGTTCGACCGATCTCGGCTTCAGTCGCGAAGGGCTGCTGACCGTAACGTCCATATCCGACTCGCTTGTCGATGCCCCGCGTCGCCGCGCTGTAGTAGAGGCCATGCGTCGGCTTCCGAACGTGTCGGCGGTCGGGTTGGCGAACAGCGCCGTGGGCGGTGGCGGCAACAACAATGCGGACAATGTGCCGCTGCCCGGCGTGCCGGGGGACGGGCCTTCGCTTCGTTGGATCGAGGTCGGGCCGGACTTCTTCAAGGTTTATGGCACGCGTCTGCTCGCTGGGCGCTTCTTCGATGATGCGCATCGCGGCGACGACTCCCAGACGGTCGTAAAGGGTCAGCCGAGGGCGATTATCATCAATCGTCGGGCGCTCTCGACCCTGCGCTTCCGCTCGCCGCAGGACGCGGTCGGCAAGACGGTCGGTGGCGATCGGCCCCGCACGATCATCGGGGTGATCGACGACATGCGCTTCTTCTCGCCGCGCATGCCCAACGACGCGACCTATTATGTGTACGATGCTAAGCCGGAAAATGTGATGGACGGTGCGGTGGCCTCCGTCCGCTTCCGTGGCGATCCGCGCGCCATGATGGCGGCGCTGCGCAACCAGTGGCAGCAAACGGTGCCCAATGTGCCCTTCGACGCCACGATGGCCGATGCGAAGCTGGAGGAGTTCTACGAAGCCGACGACCGCGCCACCCGGCTGTTTGGCATCGGTGCGGGGCTGGCGGTTCTGATCGGCTGCGTCGGCCTGTGGGGGCTCGCTTCGTTCAACACCCAGCGGCGAGTGAAGGAAATCGGCATCCGCAAGACGCTGGGTGCCTCGGCCACGGACATCGTCCGCTTGCTGGTCGGGCAGTTCCTGCGGCCGGTCGTGATCGCCAATCTGGTCGCTTGGCCGCTCGCCTATGTCGCGATGCGGACGTGGCTGGCCGGGTTCGAGGATCGGATCAGCCTGTCGCCCGTCTACTTCGCCGCCGCCACCGCCCTGGCGCTGACCATCGCGGTGCTGACGGTGCTGGGCCAGTCGCTGAAGGCCAGCCGCGCCGCTCCCGCCTGGGCGCTGCGTCATGACTAAGCGGGGGATCGGGTTCCTGATGGGGGTGGCGATGGTCGCCGCCGCCCCGGCCTCGGCGGAGACGCTTCGCCAGGCGATCGCGGCGGCGTTGGAGGGCAATCCCGAACTCGCCGCCGCGCGGGCACGGCAGGAGGCGCTGGTCGAGACGCCCAACCAGGCGCGTGCGGCCGGACGGCTGACGGCGGGCGCCACGGGAAGCGCGGGTTACGACCGGCTCGGCTATGATAGCACGGGGGTGCAAAGCGGGGCGACCTCGGCGCTGGGGGGTGTTTCGGCGACGCTGCCGATCTGGACGGGCGGGCGGGTATCCTCGTCGGTCCGCGCGGCGAGCGGCGATGTGGCGGCCGGGGACGAGGCGCTTCGCGATGTCGAGGCGGACGTGCTGGAACGCGTCGTCGGGGCCTATGCCGATCTGCTCTATACGCAGCAGGCGGTGGAGGTGGCGCGGGTCGGCATCCAGCGGCTCGACAGTCAGGTCGCGGAGACACGCTCCCGCTTCGGTCTGGGGCAGGCGACCAAGACCGACGTCGCCCAGCTGGAGGCGCAGCGGGCGAGCGTCGTCTCCAACCTGATCGACGCGGAGGGGGCGGTGGCGACGGCGGCCGCGGCCTATCGCGCGATCGTCGGCCGCGATGCGGGGACGCTCGATGCCACGATCGGCGTGCCCACCGCCTTGCCCCGTACGCTCGCCGATGCACGGGATGCGGCGGAAAAGAGCAATCCGATCCTCCTTGCCCAGCAGCGGCGGGTGGACGCGGCGAACGCCCGGATCGACCAGGCGCGGGCGGATCGTGCCCCGGCAGTCGATCTGACCGGCGCCTATGGACGCGGGGTGCAATGGACGGGGGGCCATGCGACCGGGTTCGACAGCGCCGCCAATGCCGGGCTGTCGCTACGCATCCCGCTGCTGACCGGTGGCCTGGTCGCCTCGCGGGTCCGGCAGGCGGAGGCCAATGCGCGTGCCGAACGGTTCGACGTCGATGCCGCCGCGCGCGGGGTGGTGCGCGGGGCGGACACCGCCTGGGCCTCGCTGACCGCCGCGCAGGGGCGCCTGAAGGCCGGTGCGGAAGGGCTGACGGCGGCGGACCTGGCGCTGAAGGGCGTGCGGGCGGAATATGGCTTTGGGCTGCGCTCGACGATCGACATCCTGGTCGCGGACCAGAGCTATCGCTCGGCGCAGCTCGCGGTGGCGCGTGCGCAGGTGGATGTGCTGATCGCGCAAGCCGCGCTGCTGCGCGCGACCGGGCGGATGGGGCGGGGGGCGTTTGATTGAGGGGCAGGGTCTCTCACCAAGCCTTCGCCCGATACTACCCCGCCGCGCGGTTCCCCTCGACCGGACCGGACACTGCCATGGACAGCGTCCGGCGGAGCAGCGAAGGCGAACACGGCTTGCCGCACACCGCTGCGCCCGGATAGCGCGATTGCAGCGCCTGTTCGTCGGCATGGCCCGAATGGAAGATCAGCGGCACGCCCGCCTCCCGCAGCCGCTCGGCGGCCGGAAACACTTCGCCGTCGCGCAGACGAACGTCCAGGATCGCGCAGGCCAGATCGGGCTTGTCGCCGTCCAGATGCGCCAGAACCTCCTCGACGCTGACATAGGGTCCGTCGACCTGATAGCCGCCATCCTCGATGATGGATTGAAGATCCAGCGCCACGAAGAACTCGTCCTCGACCAGCAAAATCGTCTTACTCATGCGACAAAATCGTCTCCGGGAGGGCGAGGCTGAGGAGGAAACGCCCGTCGACGCTTTTCCGCTCCATCTTTGCGCCCAATTGTCGCGAGGATGTCTGGACCAGCAAGGTACCGAAACCTTTGGCCGCGTCCTCTTCCGGGACGGTCCCGCCGTTTTCTGTCCAATTCAGAAGGACTTGTTTGTCCTGAACCAACCATGTGACCGACAAGGTGCCGCTCGGCTGCGCCAGCGCGCCATATTTCACCGAATTGGTCGCCCATTCGTGCAGGATCAGTGCCAGCGGCGACAGGCAACGGCGGTCGACCAACAGCGACGGGCCGTCCAGGGTGATGGTCGACTGTCCCTTGTACGGGGCGATGGTCGCCTCCACGAGCGTCCCCAGGTCGATCGCCTGCTGCTCGCCGGCGGGCGAGGCGAGCGAATGCGCGCGGCCGAGCGTCGCGATACGCTCGCGCACGTCGTCGGCCAGCTCCGTCACGTCATGATGCGAGCGCGAGGCGGCGGAGACGATGCCGGAGATGATCGCGAACAGGTTCTTCACCCGGTGGTTCATCTCGCGCAGCATCAGCTCGCGCGTCTCGGCGATGGCATATTCGGCGGTGACGTCGATCGACACGCCGACCATCCGGTGCGGCGCCACGGCGCTGACCACCCGGCCGAAGCCCTTGATCCACCGCTCCTTGCCGCTCAGGTCCAGGCGGAAGGTCATCTCGAAATCGCCGCGCCCCGCAATCGCCTCGGCCAGGGCGAGTTCCACGCCCGGTCGATCCTCGGGCACGATCCGGTCGAAGACTTCGGCCACCCGGTCCGCCCCGTCCTCCGGCCCGAAGCCGAAGAGATGGCGGCCGGTTTCGTCCAGGAAGATCTCGCCCGTCCCGCTGCGATATTCCCACACGCCGATGCCGCCCGCCTTGATCGCCAGGTCCAGCCGCTCGCGCTCGGCGGCCAGTTCGCGCTCCATGCTCAGCGCGTCGGTGATGTCGGTCAGCACCAGGGTCGCGCCGTCGATGCCGTCGCCCTGGGTGCGATAGGGCAGGATGCGCAGCGACAGCGTCCGCCCGCCATCGCGCGTCGTCACCCGCTGCTGCGTGGCGGGGCCGCCCCCTGCGACCTGGGCCGCCCCCTCCAGATAATCGGTGTTCGACAGCCGGGTCGACACATCGGCCAGCAACCGCCCCCGGTCGCTGGGCTGGAGCGGGAAGATCGAGCGTGCCGCCTCGGTATAGCTGCGGATGCGCAGGTGCCGGTCGAGTACCACCACCGCCAGATCGGTCGATTCGAAGAAGTTGCGCAGGTCGGAATTGGCGATGGTCAACTGGTCGACCTTGGTCTTCAGCTCGTCATTGACCGTCGACAATTCCTCGTTGGTCGATTGAAGCTCCTCGTTCATCGACATCATTTCTTCGTTGGAGCTTTTCAGCTCCTCATTCGCCGTCTCCAACTCCTCGACGGTCGAGCGAAGGCGATGACGGGTCAGGCGCAGTTCGTCCTCCAGCGCCTCGATATGATCGTCGCCGGGTTCCAGATCGGCCAGGTCGCTGGCCTCCACCGGGCTGAACGGCGCGGAATCGCGGAACAGGAAGAGGAGCGAGCCGTCGGTCAGCGGGTCGCAGACCACCTCGATCTGCTGGACGCCATATTCGGTCGTAACCGCGACATCGCGCGCGGCGATCCGCTTGCGCGCGTCGCGGGCCTGGCGCAGCATCGGCCCCAGCACCTCGCGCAGGCCCGGCCTGGCCAGCGTCACGGCGCTCGATCCGCCCGCGCGGGTCACGGGGAAGGTGAAGTAACGGCTGAGCTTGCCGAAGGCGGCCATTATGCCGCCATCCTGGTCGACGACCATGCTGGGCGGGGCATAGCGATCGACGATCCGGCGCATTGCGGTCCCCTCGTCGCCGCTTGTCACGCCGCCGTCACGTCCGCCGCGCTCGCCACGCCGGGGCAGGCTCCGGCTGCCGCCGCTGGGCAGGTCGATGGGATAGGTGGGGGAGCCCGGCGAGCGCTCGAACAGCCGGGCATGGCCCTCGATCGCGGGAAACAGATGGTCGAACCGCCCGACGCTTTCCGACGGGCCCAGGAACAGATAGCCGCCGGGCCGCAGCGCATAATGGAGCAGCGGCAGTACCGACTGCTGCAACCGGTCGTCGAAATAGATCAGGAGGTTGCGGCACGATACCAAGTCGATCCGGGAAAAGGGCGGATCCTTGACCAGGCTGTGGTTGGAAAAGCGGATCATGTCGCGGATCGGGGTCGCGATGGTGAACCGCTCCGCATGGGGCATGGTATAGCGTTCGCGAAGCGCCGCCGGGATGTCGGCCAATGCAGACGCCGGGTAGCTGCCCTCGCGCGCGATCTGCAGCATCTGTTCGTCGATGTCGGTCGCGAAGATCTGCACCGCCAGCGGCTGGCCGCTTTCGCGCGCCGCTTCGGCGAACAGCATGGCGATGCTGTACGCTTCCTCGCCGCTGGAACAGCCGGGCACCCAGATGCGAATATCCTCGTCCGGATCGCGCGCGCGGGTCAGTGGCTGGATCGCCTTGGTCTTCAGCGTCTCGAACAGCTCGGCGTCGCGGAAGAAGCGGGTGACGTTGATCAGGAGATCGCGGAACAGCGCCTCGCACTCGTCCGCATCGCTCTTCACCCGCGCCAGATAGGCCGAGCCGGTGCCGATGCCCAGAACGTGCATCCGCCGCTCGACCCGGCGGACCAGCGTGGTGCGCTTATACCCCGAAAAGTCGTGGCCGACCGCATTGCGCAGGACTTGGCAGAGATCATCGATATGGTCGGCGACGACTTCGGCCTCGTGCGCCTTCGGATCGCCCGAGCGGCGGGCGAAAAAGGCGTGGAGACAGTCCAGGATATCGCTGGGCGGCTTGATGAAATCGACCAGGCCGGTGCCGACCGCCGACAGCGGCATCCCGTCATACCGCGCCGTCTCGGGCTTCTGGACGACGCTGACGCCGCCATTTTCCTTGATCGCGCGCAGGCCGGTCGTGCCGTCGGCGCCGGTGCCCGACAGGATGACGCAGGCAGCGTTGGCCTGCTGGTCGCTGGCCAGCGACAGGAAGAAATCGTCTATCGGACGGCGAAGTCCGCGCGGCTGGACGAAATCGGTCAGCTCCAGCACGCCGCCGCGAATGGCCAGGCCCCGGCCCGGCGGGATGATGTAGACGCGGTCGGCCTCGATCGGCTCCGACCCCTCGCACTGGCGCACTTCCAGATTGGTGTGCCGGTCGAGCAGCTGGGCGAGCATGGACTCGTGATTGGGGTCGAGATGCTGGACCACGACGAACGCCATGCCGGTCGGCGCGCGTGCGGGCGTCAGCATTTCGCGCAGCGCCTCCAGCCCCCCGGCCGAGGCACCGATGCCGACGACCGGCACCGGCGCGGTGCCCTGCTCCTGTGTCACGACCGGCTGGGGCGCTTCGACGTCGGCGCTCACGGAAAGGCCGCGCGATCGAGATCCGACAGGGTCAGCTTGGCCTGCGCGATGGTTGCGGCGGTGTTGGCGATCGCGGTCAGCGATCCTTCGAGGACCATGCCGCTTTCCGCCAGGATCGGGGGCAACTTGCCCAGCGCGCGGCCCAGTTCCGCATCATAGGCGGTCAGTCGCTCGGGCTGCGACCGACTGACGTCGAATTGCGACGCGAAGATATAGGGCATGTCGCCGCCCAAAAGGCGCAGTTTCGACATGTAAAGAAGGTTGACGAAGGGCGTGCCGTCCTTGCGGAAATTGATCAGCATCGTCCGCACGTTGAGCTGGCGCTCATTGGCCAGGAATTCCCGGATCCGCTCGCGCGCTTCGACATTGTCGGCGTGGCGTTGCAGCATTCGGCAATTCTGGCCGATCACGTCCTCACTGTTATAACCGGTCAGTTCCCGGAAACCGTGATTGATAAAGATCAAGGGATTGTCGTCCCGCGCATCGGCCAGGGCCAAGGCGATCGGGGACTGGTCCAGATAAGTGGCCAAATGGCCAGGAATCTCATTGTTATTCACGAAATATCTGGCTCCTCGACGCGCATTCGCATGGCGTCAGTCCCTCCGCAAGCGTCCAGATGTCCGGCAGCCCCCGAAATCATCACATGGGTCAACCCGCCACCCCGGCCTCTCGTTCCAGCGGGTGGCGTTCGACCGCGCCGTGTCAACGAAGCCCGGTGACGATGGGGGAGGGGGCAGGGGTCGGCTTCGCGCCCAGCCAGGCTTGGCGAAACCGGCTCTGCTCGGCTGTCGGCGCCTTGCCGAGCCGCTCGTTCGGCACGATCTCCATCGTCGGATCGGCGATGAGGGTCAGCGTCCCGCTCCGCTCGCCGCCGCGCTGGCGATAGACGATCGCCAGCCGGTCGCCCGGCGCATGGGCCGCCAGCAGCGCCGCCCAGTCCTCGGGCGTGGTCATCGACTTGCCATCGACGCTGACGATCTGGTCGCCCTTGTCGAGACCGGCCTCATAAAAGGGCGTCCCCGGCGCGGTCGGACTGGTCAGCAACAGGCCGGCATCGCCCTTGACCAGGCTGGGCCCGGCCCAGGCGGACCGGGGGCGGGCGGGCCGCAGCGTCAGACCGGCCTGGGCCAGCAGCGGCGCGAAGTCTGGCAGGCCGCTGGCGGTGACGCTGCGCGCAAAGAAGCGGTCGGCAAAGGCCTGGTCCCCGGTCAGGGTCGCCAGCGATTTGCGCAGATCGTCGGGGTGATAGGGGCGCTCCGGATTTCCGTAATCGCGCCACAGCTGGCGCATATAATCGTCCAGCGACAGCTGCGGGAAGCGCTGACGCAGCTCCAGGTCCAGCGCCAGCGCGATCACCGCGCCGTAAGGGTAATAGGACACATAGATATTGGGGTTGGTCGGGTCGATCGACTGCGCCGCATCCACGAAGGGCGCGCGCAGGCTCATTTCCTGCGGGTCGCCATAGGCCCGTGCGGGCGTGTTGAGCAGGCCGTTCAGTGTGCCCGACAGCTGCGCGACATAGTCGTCGAGCGACGCCAGCCCGGCGCGCTCCACCGCCAGCGGCCCGTAATATTGCGTGAACCCCTCGGCCAGCCAGAGCGACGGCGTCGGGTTGGCGCGGGTGAAGTCGAACGGTTCCAGCTCGGCTGGGCGGATGCGCTTGACGTTCCAGGCGTGGAAGAACTCATGGCTCAGCGTCTGGATCTGCGCGAAATTGGCGGCGGCCAGCGAACGCGGCTGGCTGATCACCGTGGAGTTGCGATGCTCCATGCCATCGCCGCTGATCTGCGGCATATAGTCGGCCAGGAAGGTGTAGGTGCCATAGTCGAAGGGCGGCGGCGCGCCGAAGACCGCGATATGCTGCGCGACCACCTTTTGCGCCATGGCGGCGAACCGGTCGAGATCGGCGGCGCTGCCGTCATGATGCACGGTCAGGCGGATGCTATAGGTCTTGGCGCCGCCGGGGACTGTCCAGCTGCGCGCGTCCCAGGCCGACAGCTCGACCGGACTGTCCATGAAATATTGCAGGTTGCGCGCGGTGAAGACGTCGGCGTCGCGGGTCGGCACCATCTGCGTCGCGATCTTCCAGCCGGGTTGGGGATGGAAGCGGACGCGCACCGGCCGGTCGTCCTGGCCCACCGCCCACAGGAAGGTCGCCGGGATGTTCAGCCGCGCATGGGTCGGGTCGATCTGCGCATAGGTGCCGTGGCCCCGGTCGCCGAACAGCGTGTAGCGGACGGTCACGGTGCCGTCATGCGCGGGAACGGTCCAGCCATAGGGATCGGTCCGCTGCACCGCCAGCGGCCGCCCCGCGCCGTCGATGGCCGATACCGAGTAGACGTTCTTGGCGAATTCGTGGAGCGCGTAGCGGCCCGGCGAGGAGCGCGCCATCTGGAAACGGATCGGCCCGGCGGGCAGGCTGCGATAGGTGACGCTGACCTGCGCCTCGTGATGCTGGGCGCGGGGGAAGGCGATGTCATACTCGACCGCCGGTTTCGCGGTTTCGGCGGGCGCCTGGGACGCCGTCGCGGTACGGGCCGATACGGGCTGCATTGCCGTGCTCGCGAGCGCCAAAGCCGCCGTCATCGCCAAAAACCGCATTCCCGATCCCTTCATGCCAGTCTGAGCGGCGACTTAAGGCACGGCGCGGGGGCACGGTCCACCGCTATTCTTAGGGGCGGTTTAGAGAGAATGGACGCGGAGCCGATTCGCAGGGGGAGCCTAAGCCGCTCTCTGCCGATCCACGCGAAAAATACGCCTTAGCGCCTTGCCCTGTCGGGAAAATCTGGAGGCGCGACCGGGAATCGAACCCGGGTGCAAGGATTTGCAGTCCTCTGCGTCACCACTCCGCCATCGCGCCTCGATGCGTGGGAGGCGGGCATGTGTGCGGTTTTTCGCGCGGCGTCAACAGGCACGTTGAATGCGGGCGTAAAAAGCTGCTCATAATGGCCGCGGGTAAAAGACGAAGCCGGGCGGCGCGCCGCTTGGCGGAAATCCTCTCGCGCGATAGAAGCGGCGGGAACCAATTTAGTGTATTGCGCAGCTAAAACGGTTGTGCGACAGGGATGGGCCATGATGACGACCAGCAATGACTCCACGAATTTCGACGCGATGCGCCATGCGATGGTGGTGAGCCAGTTGCGCACGACGGCGGTCAACGACCAGCGCGTCGTCGCCGCGATGGCGCGGGTTCCGCGGGAAGTCTTCACGCCCGAGGCGCTGCGCCCCGTGGCCTATCGTGACGGTACGCTGGACCTGGGTCAGGGCCGTGCGATCAACCTGCCGATGGCGACCGGCCGTTTGCTGACCGAGGCGTATCTGGAGGCGGGCGACCGCGTGCTGCTGATCGGTGCCGCGACCGGCTATACCGCCGCGCTGCTCGCCGAGATCGTCTCGGGCGTCGTCGCGGTCGAGGAGCAGCCCGATCTGGTCGCCGCCGCGCGCGCCGCGCTGGCGAACGAGCCTAAGGTCGAGGTGGTCGAGGCGCCGCTGACGGCGGGCAACCCGGCCGGTGCGCCCTATGACGTGCTGATCATCGACGGCGCGGTCGAGGAACTGCCCGCAGCGCTGGTCGAGCAGGTCAAGGTCGGCGGTCGCATCATCACGGGCCTGGTCGAAAACGGCGTCACGCGCCTGGCCAGCGGTCGCCGGACCGAGGGCGGCCACGGCGTGCGCGCCTTCGCCGATGCCGAATGCACCATCCTGCCGGGCTTTGCCCGTCCTCGCGCTTTTCAATTCTGAGGGACCATGCGCCTGCACCTGTCTTCCTGCCTGACCTCCGCCGTCGTTATCGGCTCGGCCCTGTTGCTGGCCGAGGGCGCTTCGGCGGAGACGTTACGGGAAGCCATGGTGCGGGCGTACCAGACCAACCCGACGATCACCGGCCAGCGCGCCGCCCAGCGCGCGACCGACGAGAATGTGCCGATCGCCAAGGCCAGCGGCCTGCCCTCGCTGCAATCCTCGGGGCAGTTCACCGACAATATCGTCGTGGCGAACAACAACTTCCTGAACCCTGAGCGGGTGGCGACGGGGGCGTTGCAGCTGACGGTGCCGCTCTATCAGGGCGGGGCGGTCAAGAATGCTGTGCGTGCCGCCGAGACGCGGGTCGATGCGGGCCGCGCCCAGCTGCGCGGGGTGGAGGCGAACCTCTTCACCAATGTCGTCGCGGCATATATGAACGTCATCCGCGACGAGGCGATCGTCAATCTCAACACCCGCAACGTCAACGTGCTGGACACCAATCTGCGCGCCTCGCGCGACCGGTTCCAGGTCGGCGACCTGACCCGGACCGACGTGGCCCAGTCGGAGGCCCGGCTGGCCCAGGCGCGCGCGCAGCTTCAGTCGGCGCAGGCGAACCTGATCTCCAGCCGCGAAAATTATGTGGCCGTGGTCGGCGTGGCGCCGGTCGGGCTGGAGCAGCCGCCGGCGCTGCCCGCGCTTCCGGCGTCGCCCAACCAGGCGGTGGCCGTCGCGCTCGAACAGAATCCGCAGCTGATCGCGGCGCGCCGTGCCGCCGATGCGACCCGCTATGACATCGAATCCGCGCGCGCCAACCGCCTGCCGCGCGTGTCGGCAGTGTCGAGCGGCAATTACTTCAACTATCTGGGTAGCCTGTCGAACATGAGCGGCGCGCCCGGTTCGGGTGTGAACGCGACCGTTGGCGCGCAGCTTTCCATGCCACTGTTCCAGGGCGGTCGCCCGGCGGCGCAGGTCCGCCAGGCCGAAGCTTTGCGCGGCCAGGCGCTGGAGAACGCCACGGGGACCGAGCGGCAGGTGGTGGCGCAGGTCCGCTCGGCCTATGCGGTCTGGCAATCCTCGCAGGAGGTGATCACCTCGGCCGAATCGGCGGTCCGCGCAAACTCGCTGTCGCTGGAAGGCGTGCGTGCCGAGAACAGCGTCGGCACGCGCACCGTGCTGGACATCCTGAATGCCGAGCAGGAATTGCTGAACAGCCAGGTGACGCTCGTCACCGCGCGGCGCGACGCCTATGTCGCGGGCTTCGCGCTGATCGCCGCCATGGGCAATGCCGAGGCGCGCGACCTGGGGCTGGAGGGCGGTTCGCTCTATGACCCGGTCACCAATTACAAGCGCGTCCGCAACAAGATCAACGACTGGTCCGACGATGGCGAGCCCGCGCCGGTGGCCAGCACGACCGCCGGAACCCCGGCCCAGACGGCGGCGGTCACCCGTCCGCTCGACGCCGACGTCAACGCGCCTGTTGACAGAAGCCCCGCATTAACCACAGGTGCAGAGGCACCAAGCCGGCAATAAAGCCGGGCGAGGGCCTTGGGGGGCTTCAATGGGGATTGCGGTCATGGGTGATGTCAGCGCCGAACCGTCGATGGAGGAAATCCTCTCCTCCATCAAAAGGATCATTGCCGAAGAGGGCGAAGTGCCCGCGCGTCAGCGGCGTCAGCCGCGCCCGGTGCCGTCGCCCGTGGCCGATGACGATTCGCCCGAGGTGCTGGAACTCAGCGATCCCATGCCGCTGCGCATGAAGGTCGAGGCCGCCGCCGCCCGCGCCGCCGAATCGGCGATGCGCGCCATCGCCGAACCTGCGCCCGCACCGGCCCCGGCACCCGAGCCGGTCGTTCAGGCCGCCGCGCCCGCGCCGGTCGCCGCCGCCGTGCAGGCCCCGGTCGAGGAAGCCGATGCCGAGGAAGCGATCGTATCCCCGCGCGCGGCCGAGGCCAGCCGTGGCTCCCTGGAGGCGCTCAGCCGTATGATGGTCAAGCCCACCGAACCCGCCAGCGACGGCACCCTGGAGGGGCTGGTGCGCGAGATGCTGCGCCCGATGCTCCGCGACTGGCTCGACGCGAATCTGCCCGAGATGGTCGAGGCGATGGTCGCGCGCGAGATCGCCCGGATCACCCGCGAAGGGCGCTAAGCCCAATGTAATCCGTCGATTTCCGCCCGTGTCGATACGCGGGCGGAACCGGTGCGACCTGACCGGGTTCGATGTGCATGGCCCCGAAGGACGAGACGCCCGATATGGAAAAATCGCCGCGCTCGCCGGTGTCGTCTCCGCCTATCTCCGACGCGAAACAGCCGCATTCGGGCCAGTCGGACATCTTCTTCGCGGCGGTGAAGACCACGCGGATGCCGATGATCGTCACCGATCCCCGGCAACCCGACAACCCCATCGTCTTCTGCAACGAAGCCTTCAGCTTCATGACCGGCTATTCGGAGCAGGAGATTCTGGGCACCAACTGCCGGTTTCTCCAGGGTCCGGAAACCGACCGCGACGTGGTGGCGCAAATTCGCGCCGCCGTCGAACGCCGTGACGAAATCGCGGTCGAACTGCTCAATTACCGCAAGAACGGCTCGACCTTCTGGAACGCGCTGTTCGTCTCGCCGGTCTATGACGATGCGGGCGAACTGGTCTATTTCTTCAGCAGCCAGCTCGACATTTCGCGCCGTCGCGAGGCCGAGGATGCGCTGCACGAGGCGCAGAAGATGGAGGCAGTCGGCAAGCTGACCGGCGGTATCGCACACGACTTCAACAATCTGCTCCAGGTCATCATCGGTTATGCCGACATATTGGAAGCGCGGGTCGATCAGGACGATCGCAGCGGACGACGCGCGGTCGAGGCGATCGGCGCGGCGGCGGCGCGCGGCGCGACGCTGACCCAGCAGCTGCTCGCCTTTGCCCGCAAGCAGGAGCTGCGCGACCGGCTGCTCAACTTCAACCAGCTGATCGAGGATTTCCGGCCGATCCTGAACCGCACCGCGGGCGAGGGCGTGGTGATGCGCAATCGGCTGGAGGAAAATCTCTGGAACTGCCGGATCGACCCGGTCCAGGCGGAGATGGCGCTGCTCAACATCGTGACGAACGCGCGCGAGGCGCTGGCGCGCAACGGACGGCAGGGCGAGATCGTCATCACGACCCGCAACATGATCCAGACGGCCGATGCGCCCGAAGGCCCGGCCAATCTGGAGCCGGGCGACTATGTCGCGGTGCGTATCGCCGACAATGGGCCTGGCATCGACGCGCAGATTGCCGACAAGATCTTCGACCCCTTCTTCACGACCAAGGAAATGGGGAAGGGCGCCGGGCTGGGCTTGGCCATGGTCTATGGCTTCATGCGTCAGTCGGGCGGGCTCGCCGTGGTCGAGCCCGACGGGGAAGGGGCCACGATCGCGCTCTATTTTCCGCGCGCGGCGGGCGTCACCGAACGCCGCGCCTCGCCGGTCCAGCCCGCGCGCAGCGGCGGGGTCGAGCGCGTCCTGATGGTTGAGGATCAGGAGGATGTCGGCGATCTCGGTCGGTCGATGCTCGAGGATCTGGGCTATGACGTCGTCCTGACCCGCAGCGCGCGCGAGGCGCTGGACCATCTGGCGGGCGACAGCGACTTTTCGCTGCTGTTCACCGACATCTTGATGCCCGGCGGCATGAACGGCGTGGCGCTGGCACAGGCGGTGCGGCGCGATTTCCCGCGCATCTCGGTGCTGCTGACCACCGGCTTTGCCGACGAGGCGATCGACGAGGGCGCGCGCTCCTATGAGCTGATCCGCAAGCCCTATCGCCGCGCCGAGCTGAACGAACGGATCCGTGCGGTGCTCGACCGTCCGGGCGCGCGGACTTAATCTAACCCCCATTCCTCCCCTGCAAGGGGAGGGGGACCAGCGAAGCTGGTGGAGGGGTGTCACCCCCTCGATAGCGGTACACCCCTCCGTCAGGGCTGCCGCCCTGCCACCTCCCCTTGCAGAGGAGGAATGAGTCGGCAGTCATCCCCTACCGGATAGCATCTGGCGTCCGGCGGCGCTGGTCATTAAGGCAGCGGCATGACTGAGCTGCCCAAGACGTTCGACCCCGCCGCAATCGAAGCCCGCTGGTATGGCCATTGGGAGGAAAAGGGCCTGTTCCGCCCCGACCGCCCGAATGCCGAGCCCTGGACAATCGTCAACCCGCCGCCCAACGTCACCGGCAATCTGCATATCGGCCATGCGCTCGACAACACGCTGCAGGACATTCTCGTCCGCCATGCCCGGCTGAAGGGCAAGGACGCGCTGTGGGTCGTCGGTACCGACCATGCCGGCATCGCGACCCAGATGGTGGTCGAGCGTCAGATGAACGCGCGCGGCGAAAAGCGCACCGACTTCACCCGCGACCAGTTCCTGGACAAGGTCTGGGCGTGGAAGGCGGAGAGCGGCGGCCAGATCACCGGCCAGTTGCGCCGCCTGGGCTGCTCGATGGACTGGGCGAACGAGCGGTTCACGATGGACGAGGGCTTCAGCAAGGCGGTGTTGAAGGTTTTTGTCGACCTGTACGCCCAGGGCCTGCTCTACCGCGACAAACGCCTGGTCAACTGGGACGCCGGCCTCGGCACCGCGATCAGCGACCTGGAGGTCGAGACGCGCGAAGTGAAGGGCGGCTTCTGGCGCCTTCGCTATCCGCTGGCCGACGGATCGGGCTTTATCGAGGTCGCGACGACCCGGCCGGAGACGATGCTCGCCGACATGGCGGTCGCGGTTCACCCGGACGACGCGCGCTATACCGCACTGATCGGCAAGCAGGTCCGCCTGCCGATCACCGGCCGCCTGATCCCGATCGTCGCCGACGAACATGCCGACCCCGAACTGGGATCGGGTGCGGTCAAGATCACGCCCGGCCACGACTTCAACGATTTCGAGGTCGGCCGCCGCGCAGGGTTCGAAGCGCGCGACATGCTCAACATGCTCGATGCCAAGGCGTGCATCGTCCAGACGGCGGACGGTCTGATCCCCGACGCCTTCCTGGGTCTGTCGACCGCCGAGGCGCGCAAGGCCGTGGTCGCGCGGTTGAAGGACGAGGGCGTCCTCATCCTGCATATCGACAAGGACGGCGAAGAACACGACGCCGAGCCGCGCACGATCCAGACGCCGTTCGGCGATCGCTCGGGCGTGGTGATCGAGCCCTGGCTGACCGACCAATGGTATGTCGACGCCAAGACGCTCGCTCAACCCGCGATCGAGGCGGTGCGCTCCGGCGCGATCAAGATCGTGCCGCAGGCGTGGGAAAAGACCTTCTTCAACTGGATGGAGAATATCCAGCCCTGGTGCGTCAGCCGCCAGCTCTGGTGGGGCCACCAGATTCCGGCCTGGTTCGCCGAGGACGGCCGCGTGTTCGTCGCCGAGAGCGAAGAGGAAGCGCAGGCTGAGGCGGGCGAGGGCGTTACCCTGACCCGCGACCCGGACGTGCTCGACACCTGGTTCTCCTCCGCGCTCTGGCCCTTCGCGACGCTCGGCTGGCCGGACGATGGCGACAAGACACTGGCGGGGCGTTACCCGAACGACGTGCTGATCTCCGGCTTCGACATCCTGTTCTTCTGGGATGCACGGATGATGATGCAGGGCCTCCACTTCATCGAAGATGTGCCCTTCAAGACCTTGTATCTCCACGGCCTTGTCCGCGCCGCCGATGGCTCGAAAATGTCGAAGTCGAAGGGCAACACGGTCGATCCGCTGGGCCTGATCGACCAATATGGCGCCGACGCGCTGCGCTTCTTCATGGCGGCGATGGAGAGCCAGGGCCGCGACATCAAGATGGATGAACGCCGCGTCGAGGGCTATCGCAACTTCGCGACCAAGCTGTGGAATGCGGCACGCTTCGCTCAGGCGAACGGCATCGGCGCCTCGGCGACGCTGGAGGCCCCGAACGCGAGCCTCGCGGTCAACAAGTGGATCATCGCCGAGACCGTGAAGACCGTGCAGGCAGTCGACCTGGCGCTGGCCGATTACCGGTTCGATGGCGCGGCGAACGCCATCTACCAGTTCGTCTGGAGCCGCTTCTGCGACTGGTATCTCGAACTCATCAAGCCGGTCCTTCAGGGCGGCGAAGCGGGCGGCGATGAAACCCGTGCCGTGGCGGGCTGGGTGCTCGACCAGATCCTGGTCCTGCTACATCCGTTCATGCCCTTCATCACCGAAGAGCTGTGGCACGCCATGGGCGCGCGCGATCACGACCTGATCGTGGCCCAGTGGCCGATGGCCGACGCCCGCGCGCTCGACCCCGAGGCGGAGCGCGAGATCGACTGGCTGATCCGTCTGGTCAGCGAAATTCGGGCGGCGCGGACCGAACTCAATGTGCCGCCGGGCGCGCGCCTGCCGATGCATGTTCGTGACGCGCATGGCGACACGCAGGAGCGGCTGGTCCGGCAGGCCTCGGCGCTCGCCCGCCTGGCGCGTGTCGAGGCGGCTGAGGGCGAGGCTTCGGGCGGGGCGGCGCAGGTGGTGGTGGACGAGGCGACCTTCGTCCTGCCGCTCGAAGGGGTCATCGATCTCGACGCCGAGCGCCAGCGCCTGACCAAGGCGATCGCGGCGGTCGAGAAGGAACGCGACGCGCTGGGCAGGCGGCTGGGCAATGCCAGCTTCGTCGAACGCGCCAAGCCCGAAGCGGTGGAAAAGGCGAAGGCCGATCACGCCGACAAGATGGCCGAAGCCGCGCGGCTCCATGCCGCGCTAGGTCGCCTGGGCTAAACCCAATCCTCCCTATGCGAAGCATGGGGAGGGGGACCGCGCCCGAAGGGCGTGGTGGAGGGGCACGGCCGGTCCATCTTGCCCCTCCACCATCGCTGGTGCGATGGTCCTCCTCCCCAAGCATAGCTCGGGGAGAATTGGGCTCACCCCTGTTCCCCCAATCGCCTCAGCCGCCGGATCCTCGGCTCGCGCTGCAACTGCGCCTCACGCCGGATGACCTGCCGCAATTCGTCGCGCTTTTCGTGGATCGACGCGATCACCGGCCCCATCGCGACACCCAGATCGACCAGCACCGCCTCCGACAATTGCAGCGAGCTTTCGAGCGTCTCGGGCACCGCCTCGCTGACGCCCGCCCGGTAGAGCTCGGTCGCGTGCGCCATGTCACGCGCGCGCGCGATGATCGGCAGGTCGGGGGCAGCCTCTCGAATGCGCCGCGCCAGCCGTACGGTCAGTACCGGATCGTCCATCGTCAGGATCAGCGCGCGGGCGGCGGGCAGGTTCAGCCGGTCGACCAGTTCGGCCCGCGCCACGTCACCGAACAGCACCGGATAGCCCGCGCGCCGCGCTTCGCCGACCGAATCGATATCCGCCTCGACCGCGACATAGGACTGGCCGTGCACAGTCAGCATATCGGCGATCATCTTGCCGACACGGCCAAAGCCGATGATGACGGTGCGTGCGCCATTTGCTTCCGGCTCCGGCGTAGGCGGGCCGTCGGTGCTGCGCGCCTCGATTCGGCGCGAGATGACGCGCCCCGCCTTGGCGAGCAGCGGCGTGATGGTCAGGCCGATCGCCGTCACCGTCTGCCAGAAGGCAGCGGTCGAGGGCAGGATCAGCTGCGCCTGCGCGGCCGTGCCGAGCACGATCAGCGTGGTCTCCGACGGGCTGCCCATCAGCAGCCCCGTTTCCGCCGCGACGCCGCGCCGGGCATGGGCGACGCGCAGCAATAGATAGGTGACGAGTGCCTTCACCGCGACGACGCCAACGACGGCCAGCAACAGCGAATCCCAGTTCTTGACGATCAGCCGCAGGTCCAGGCTCATGCCGACCGTGATCAGGAACACGCCGAGCGCCAGCCCCTTGAAGGGGGCGGTCATCACCTCGACCTCCGAATGATATTCGGTTTCCGCGATCAGTAGCCCGGCGAGCAGCGCGCCGACGATCGGCGATAGCCCGGCGGCGGTCGTCGCGACGCTGGCGACGATCACGACCAGCAGGGAGGCGGCAAGGAACAATTCGGGGCTTTTCGTGCGCGCCGCCTGGGCGAAGAGGCGTGGCAGGACGAGCTTGCCGCCCAGATACATGGCGACGACGGTCACCCCGCCACGCAGCGCGACGCCCGCAATCCCGACCCAGCCCTCGTCGCTGGCGGTCGGCGCCATCGCGCCCAGTGCAAAGATGATCGGGACGAGCGCCAGATCCTCGAACAGCAGCATCGCGAAGGCCCCGCGCCCGACCGGACTGGTTGTCCCGACCAGCGGCAGCACCAGCGCGGTCGAGGACAGGGTCAGCGCCAGGCCAAGCCCTATTGCCCCGGCCCAGCCCTGGCCGAGCAGGTGCAGCGCGATCCCGATCAGCGTCGCCGAGCCGATCAACTCCGCCGCGCCGGTGCCGAACACCAGCCGTCGCATTGCCCAAAGCCTGCGAAAGGACAGCTCCAAGCCAATGGAAAAAAGCAATAAGATGATGCCGAACTCGGCAAAGGGCTCGATCGATTCCGGGTTGGAGATGGTCAGATAATAGAGCCACGGCGCATGGGGTACGAGCGCCCCCAATCCGGCCGGGCCGACCAGCAGGCCGACCAGGATGAACCCGATCACCGGGCTCACCCGGAAACGCGCAAAGGCCGGGATGACGATCCCCGCCGAACCGAGGATGACGAGGGCGTCGGAGAAACCCTGATTGTCCAGCCGAAGTGCCATGGCGACAGACTAGCCCGGCTTTGCCGCATTTGTCAGGTCGTTAATCCGACAAAACGACGATGGGGCGATTCGTCCAATGCGCGCGGACGGAACGCAAGGTTAGGGCCCGGGGATGATCCGATACCCCGCCTCGTTCGCCGCCGTGATCCTGTCCTGCCTCATGCTGGCCGCATGCGGCGATGACGGTCGGGCGGAGCGGCTGAAGGCGGCGGGCCCCAACCCGTCGCTGGATGCGCTGATGCGGGTCGCCGATGCCGATGCGGGGGCGCGGACCTTTGGCCAGTGCCTCGCCTGTCACACCATCGGCAAGGGTGAACTGGATCGCGCCGGGCCGAATTTGCACGGCGTCATGGGCAAGCCTGTCGCGGGCGCCAGCGATCGGTTCGGCTACACCGCTGCACTGATGAAGGTCGGCGGCCATTGGGACCGGGCGACGATGAACCGTTGGCTGACCGCTCCGCAGCGTTTCGCGCCAGGGACGAAGATGACCTTCCCCGGCTTGCCCGATCCGCTCGCGCGGGCGGATGTGATTGCGTATCTGGAGCGGGAAGGGCGGGAGTAGCCGGACCGGGAAGGCGGGGCGTGCGCTTCGACTTCGCTCAGCGTGAACGGGGGTGAGGGACGGGGCGCCCGCAATTTCCCACATCCGTTCGGCCTGAGCGTAGTCGAAGGCCACGCGGGAACCTCTCCAAGGCCGATCTGGCGGCCGGATTCCCTTGTCTTCGACGTCGCTCAGGCTGAACGGGCGCAGAAGCGGAGCCAAAAAAAGGGCCCGGAAGCAATGCCTCCGAGCCCCTTCTTAACCAGCGATGGCAGGATTACTGCCAGTTCGCCATCGCGGTTTCGAGGTTGACGCGGATCGCCTCGAAGAACTGCTCGGTGGTCATCCAGGGCTGGTCCGGGCCGATCAGGATGGCGAGGTCCTTGGTCATCTGGCCATTCTCGACGGTCTGGACGCAGACCTTTTCCAGCGTCTCGGCGAAGCGGACGACGTCGGGGGTGTTGTCGAACTTGCCGCGATACTTCAGGCCGCCGGTCCAGGCGAAGATCGACGCGATCGGGTTGGTCGAGGTCGCCTTGCCCTGCTGGTGCTGGCGATAGTGGCGGGTGACGGTGCCGTGCGCCGCTTCCGCCTCGATCGTCTTGCCGTCCGGGGTCATCAGCACCGAGGTCATCAGGCCCAGCGAGCCGAAACCCTGCGCGACGGTGTCCGACTGCACGTCGCCGTCATAGTTCTTGCAGGCCCAGACGAACTCGCCGTGCCACTTCAGGGCGGAGGCGACCATGTCGTCGATCAGGCGGTGCTGATATTCGATGCCTGCCGCCTTGAACTGCTCGGCGAATTCGGCGTCGAACACTTCCTGGAAGATGTCCTTGAAGCGGCCGTCATAGGCCTTCAGGATGGTGTTCTTGGTCGACAGATAGACCGGCCAGCCGCGGTTCAGGCCATAGTTCATCGAGGCGCGCGCGAAGTCGCGGATCGACTCGTCGAGATTGTACATGCCCATGGCGACGCCGGCCGCCGGGAAGTTGAACACCTCCTCTTCGATCGATTCGCCATTCTCGCCTTCCCACTTCAGGGTCAGCTTGCCCTTGCCGGGCACCTTGAAGTCGGTCGCCTTATACTGGTCGCCGAAGGCGTGACGGCCGACCACGATCGGATGGGTCCAGCCGGGGACGAGGCGGGGAACGTTCTTGATGACGATCGGCTCGCGGAACACCACGCCGCCCAGGATGTTGCGGATCGTGCCGTTGGGCGACTTCCACATCTTCTTCAGGCCGAATTCCTCGACGCGCTGTTCGTCGGGGGTGATGGTCGCGCACTTGATCGCGACGCCGTACTTCTGCGTGGCATGGGCGCTGTCGATCGTCACCTGGTCGCTGGTCGCGTCGCGGTTCTCGACCGACAGATCGAAATAGGCCAGCTCGATGTCGAGATACGGCTTGATCAGGCGCTCGCGAATCCATTCCCAGATGATCCGGGTCATTTCGTCGCCGTCGATCTCCACGACGGGGGTGTTTACCTTGATCTTCGCCATATGCGCATCCTTCAGATTAGGCAGGTTTGGGCAAGCGTCTAGGGGAGGGGGCGCGGCGGATCAACCACCCTGCACGTCATGGGAAAGGGCCGGGGCGAACCGAAAAGATTGTGCGATGGCCGGTGGACAGGTAGACAGGCCCGATGCCTTCGCTTGAAAAGCCTCCCGTCGCGACCACCACCGTCAAGTGGCGCTTTCCCGCCGTCCATCCCGAGGGGCGCAAATATGTGCTGATCGGGGTGGGCCTGACCCTGATCGCCACGGTGATCACCAAGATCCTGTTCTGGCCATTCGTCGGCCTGTGCATCTGGATCGCCGCCTTCTTTCGCGATCCGGTGCGCACCACGCCGCAGGGCGACGATCTGATCGTCGCCCCCGCCGACGGTCTCGTCACCATGATCCAGCGCGTGGCCATTCCGCGCGAGCTGGTCGGCGAGCTGGGCGAGGCGCCGCTGGTCCGCGTGTCGATCTTCATGTCGGTGTTCGACGTGCACATCAATCGCACGCCGGTCGCGGGCATTATCCGCCAGGTCGTCTATATCTCGGGCAAGTTCCTGAATGCCGACCTGGACAAGGCGTCGGACGAGAATGAGCGCCAGCATTTCGTGGTCGAGGGGCGTGATGGTCGCAAATACGGCTTCACCCAGATCGCGGGTCTGGTCGCGCGCCGCATCGTCGGTTTCGTCAAGCCTGGGGATATGGTCGCCGCCGGCCAGCGCGTCGGTCTGATCCGCTTCGGCAGCCGTGTCGACGTGTATCTGCCCGACGATGTCACGCCGCAGGTCTGCCTGGGCCAGCGCTCGGTGGCGGGCGAGACCGTCTTGGGTCGAGTCGGCGGCAAGCCGATGACCGGCATCGCGCAATAAGTCCTCGTTCATGGTCATGCCCCCCCGTTTCGCACGTCGCGGTGTCGCCGGTGCACCGCCCCGTGGTCTTCCGCTTCGGGCGATCGCGCCCAATGCGGTGACGGCGCTTGCCCTGGTGTCGGGGCTGACGGGCGTGAAGTTCGCGATCGCCGGATCGTGGGAGGCGGCGGTGACGATGATCATGGTCGCCGCCATACTCGATGGACTGGATGGGCGGATCGCCCGCCTGTTGCGTGGCGAAAGCCGGTTTGGCGCCGAACTCGATTCGCTCTCGGACGCCATCTCCTTCGGTGTCGCGCCCGCGCTGATCCTCTATCTCTGGTCGCTCGAGAATCTGCCGCGCATCGGCTGGATCTGCGCGGTGCTACAAGCCGTGTTCTGCGCCCTGCGGCTGGCGCGGTTCAATTCACAGCTCGATGTCACCGACCAGCCGCGCAAGACGGCGGGCTTCTTCACCGGCGTTCCCGCACCGGCGGGGGCCGGCCTGGCGATGTTGCCGCTTTATTTGTGGTTCTGGACCGGCGAGCCGATTTTCGCATCGCCCTATATCGTTGCGCCCTGGGTCGCGCTGATTGCACTGCTGATGGTGTCCAGCGTCGCAACCCTGTCCTGGACCTCTTTCCGCCTGCGCCGCAATGTGCGGTTCGAGGCGCTGGCGATCATCGTGCTGGTCGGTGTGGCATTGATCTCCGCCCCTTGGCACGCCCTGACTGCGCTATGCCTGGCCTATCTGGCGAGCATCCCGTTCACGATGCTCGCCTATGCCAGAGTCAAGCGGCAGCGCGGCGGCGGGCCAGCGGCGAAGGCACCGGCGAACCCGCCGCCCAGCGCCTGACGGCGATACGGCGCTCGGCAACGACCAGCGTCGCCAGCGGGGTGAAAGCGGGTTCGACATGACCGGTCGCCAGATGCAGGATGCGGCGCCATTGCGGCGCGATCATCATCGCGATCGTCGCGATTGCGGCGACCAGGGCCCCCGTGAAAACCAGAACACTCACCACGATCATCATGATGTCCGCCTCCTGCCTGACCATACGGACCGGCAAATTAACCGGACCGTAACCCTTTGGAATTTCGTCCGGTTCCGTCATCGTCACCGCGACAACAGGTCGAGCCGTGCCATTTTCGTGACGTTGCGAAGCCGATTTGCGACGATCAACCTGCATTCCCTGTTGTGATCTCTCTATGTTCCGAACATGTTCTCGAGTCAATGGGAGCTGGAACAAAAGTGAACGTCATTGTTCGCTTGCAATGGGGGGCGTGATCGTCTAAGCGCCCGCCCCTCAACACCGCATGGGAAGCATCATATTTCGGTGCGCATGGGCTTCGCCCGCCGCGTCATCCGCTTCCCAGAGGCCTAACCGGAAGGAATTATCTTATGGCGGCACCCGTCGTCACCATGCAGCAGCTGGTCGAGACCGGCGCGCACTTCGGCCACCAGACCCACCGCTGGAACCCGAAGATGAAGCCCTACATCTTTGGCGACCGCAACGGCGTCCACATCCTCGACCTGTCGCAGACCGTGCCGCTCTTCGCGCGCGCTCTCGAGTTCATCAGCTCGACCGTCGCTGGCGGTGGCAAGGTCCTGTTCGTCGGCACCAAGCGCCAGGCGCAGGAGCCGGTCGCCGAGGCCGCTCGCCGCGCTGGCCAGCACTTCGTCAACCATCGTTGGCTGGGCGGCATGCTCACCAACTGGAAGACGATCTCGAACTCGATCAAGCGCCTCAAGACCCTTGAGGAGCAGCTGTCGGGCGACACGCACGGCCTGACCAAGAAGGAAGTGCTGAACCTGACCCGCGAGCGCGACAAGCTCGAGCTGTCGCTGGGCGGCATCCGCGACATGGGCGGCATCCCGGACGTGATGTTCGTGATCGACGCCAACAAGGAAGAGCTGGCGATCAAGGAGGCCAACACGCTGGGCATCCCCGTCGTCGCGATCCTCGATTCGAACGTCTCGCCCGACGGCATCGCGTTCCCGGTTCCCGCGAATGACGACGCCAGCCGCGCGATCCGCCTGTACTGCGAAGCCGTCGCCATTGCCGCGACCCGTGGCAATAACGAGCAGCAGCGCCGTGGCGGCGCGGACTTTGGCGCTATGGCGGAGCCGCCCGTCGAGGAAGCGCTGACCGTCGCTCCCGCCGAAACCGCCGAGCAGGCGGTCGAGGCCGAGCGTCAGCTCGACGCCTAATCGCGTGACACGGCCCCGCGATGCGGGCGGGGCGATCATCGACCGGGGGGGGGGCATCCCTCCGGTCGGTGACATCGGCTTGACATGCAAGCCGTGCTAAGGGCCGCCTCCGATGGGGCGGCCCTACCCGCATCCCCCTTTTCAGACAGAGGATTGAGACAATGGCCGATATCACCGCAGCGATGGTCAAGGACCTGCGCGAAAAGAGCGGCGCGGGCATGATGGACTGCAAGAAGGCGCTGGCCGAAGCGAATGGCGACATGGACGCCGCGCTGGACTGGCTGCGCACGAAGGGCCTGGCGGCCGCGCAGAAGAAGTCGAGCCGTACCGCAGCCGAAGGTCTGGTCGGCGTCGCCACCAGCGGCACCGTGGGTGCTGCCGTCGAAGTGAACTCGGAAACCGACTTCGTCGCCAAGAACGACCAGTTCCAGGCGTTCGTGAAGGACGTGACGGACATCGCGCTGAAGACCAGCGACGACATCGAGGCGCTGAAGAACGAAGCGATGCCGCAGGGCGGCACCGTCGCCGAAGTGCTGACCAACAATGTCGCGACGATTGGTGAGAACCAGTCGCTGCGTCGCGCCAAGCGCCTGGAAGTGTCGAAGGGCGCCGTCGTGTCCTATGTCCACAACCAGCAGGCGCCGGGCCTGGGCAAGATCGGCGTGCTGGTCGCGTTGGAATCGGAAGCGGCCGACGACGTCCTGCAGTCGCTGGGCCGTCAGCTGGCGATGCACATCGCAGCTGCCTTCCCCAAGGCGCTGAACGAGGAAGACCTGGACGAGGCCGAGATCGAGCGTGAGCGCGCGATCGCGACCGAAAAGGCCGCCGAATCGGGCAAGCCCGCCGACATCATCGCCAAGATGGTCGAAGGCTCGATCGCCAAGTACCGCAAGGAGCACGCGCTGGTCAGCCAGCTGTTCGTGATCGACGGCAAGACCAAGATCAGCGACGTCGTGGCGAAGGCCGGCAAGGACGCCGGTGCCGAGATCAAGCTGGTGGACTATGTCCGCTTCCAGCTGGGCGAAGGCATCGAGAAGGAAGCGTCGGACTTCGCGGCCGAAGTGGCCGCCGCGTCGGGCGTTCCGCAGAAGGCGTAATTCCCAAATCGTCCCATGCTGGGACGATGAGGTAAAGGGGAGTGGCTGCCGCGAGGTGGCCGCTCCCTTTGCGTTTGGGCCGTTTCAAATCCTCCCCAAGCTGTGCTTGGGGAGGGGGGCCATCGCGTCGGCGATGGTGGAGGGGCGGACGGATCGGCTATGCCCCTCCACCACGCCCTGCGGGCGCGGTCCCCCTCCCCGAGCAAGCTCAGGGAGGAATCAGTATCCCAATCTCGGTTCGCCCTGAGCGAACTCGAAGGGCATGGGCGAGCCGCAGTTCCATGGGCTTCGAGTTCGCTCACCCTGAACGGGGTTGGTGGCATGGAAGGGGTGTGGCCCGGACGGCGGCACCGTCTCACGAAAATCCCTGCATCCCGCCGCTCTGTGGTTGCCCGCCGCCCGGACGCCGCCTAAGGTCCGCGCCACTTTCATGGCCAAGACACGAGAAACGATGACCACCCCGCGCTTCAAACGTATCCTTCTGAAATTGTCGGGCGAAGTCCTTATGGGGGAGGGTGGTCTGGCCATCTCCCCCGACATCACCGCGCGCGTGGCGCAGGAGATCGCCGACGTCCGGGCCCAGGGCTATGAGCTGTGCGTCGTGGTCGGTGGCGGCAATATCTTTCGCGGCCTGTCGGCAGCGGCCAAGGGTATCGAGCGGGCGACCGCCGACTATATGGGCATGCTGGCGACCGTCATGAACGCGCTGGCGGTGCAGAACGCGCTGGAGCAGATCGGCGTAGACACCCGCGTCCAGTCCGCCATTCCGATGTCGAGCGTCTGCGAGCCCTTCATCCGCCGCCGTGCCGAGCGGCACCTGGAAAAGGGCCGCGTGGTGATCTTCGCCGCTGGCGTCGGCTCTCCTTTCTTCACCACCGATAGCGGCGCGGCGTTGCGCGCCGCCGAGATGAAGTGCGACGCGCTGTTCAAGGGCACCAGTGTCGACGGCGTCTACGATGCCGACCCGAAGAAGGTGCCGACCGCGACCCGCTACGAAACCGTCAGCTATTCCACGGTCCTTTCCGACGACCTGAAGGTCATGGACGCCTCGGCCATTGCGCTGTGCCGCGACAACAATATCCCGATCGTCGTCTTCAACATCCGCGAACATGGCAATTTCGGTGCCGTGCTGTCGGGCCAGGGTGTGTCGACGATCGTCCAGAATACAGGAGCTTAAATCATGGCAGCCTATGACAAGTCCGACCTCGAGCGCCGTATGCAGGGCGCGGTCGAATCGCTGAAGCACGACCTGAACGGCCTGCGCACGGGCCGCGCCTCGACCGCGCTGCTCGATCCGGTGACCGTCGAGGTTTATGGCAGCCACATGCCGCTGAACCAGGTCGCGACCGTCTCGGCGCCCGAGCCGCGCATGTTGTCGGTGCAGGTGTGGGACAGGTCGAACGTGTCGTCGGTGGAAAAGGCGATCCGCTCGGCGGGTCTGGGCCTGAACCCGATCAATGACGGCCAGACGCTGCGCCTGCCGATTCCCGACCTGACCGAGGAGCGCCGCAAGGAACTCGCCAAGCTGGCCGGCAAGTACGCCGAGGGCGCGCGCATCGCGGTGCGCAACGTGCGCCGCGACGGCATGGACAGCCTGAAGGTCGACGAGAAGAAGGGCGTCTTCGGCGAGGACGAGCGCAAGCGCCACGAGACCGAGGTGCAGAAGCTGACCGACGCGACCATCGCCGAGCTGGATGCAGCCGCCGCGGCCAAGGAAAAGGAAATCCTGGGCAAGTGAGTCCTCCGGCCGCCTCGGCCCAGACGGCTCTGGGGTCGCTGGTGGCCGTGCCCGATACGGGTGCGGTCCCGCGTCACGTCGCGATCATCATGGACGGTAATGGCCGCTGGGCCAAACGTCGTCTGCTGCCCCGCTTCGCCGGTCACAAGGCCGGTGTCGATGCCGTGCGCCGCATCGCGCGCGCGGCACGGGCGCAGGGTATCGAGGCGCTGACGCTCTACGCCTTCTCCTCGGAGAATTGGCGGCGGCCCGAGACCGAGATCAGCGATCTGATGGGGTTGCTGCGCATCTTCCTGCGCAAGGACCTCGCCGAGCTGGTGTCGGACAATGTCCGGTTGCGGGTGATCGGCGACTATCGCCGTTTCCCCGCCGATCTCGTCGCGATGATCGACGATGCGGTGGCGCGGACGGCTGCCAATACCGGCCCGATCCTGGCCATCGCGCTGAATTACGGTGCGCAGGCCGAGCTGGTCGAGGCGACGAAGCGACTGGCGCAAAAGGTCGCGAACGGGGAGATGGACGCCGAGGCGATCACGCCCCAGGCGATCGAGGGCGAGCTGCAGACGAACGGCCTCCCGCCGCTCGACCTGGTCATCCGCACCTCGGGCGAGCAGCGTCTGTCCAATTTCCTGCTGTGGCAGGCGGCCTATGCCGAGTTGCTGTTCGTCGAGACACTCTGGCCCGATTTCGATGAAGCGGCGCTGGCCGATGCGGTCGCGGAGTTCGGCCGACGACACAGGCGTTTCGGCGGCCTGTGACCGATCCTGAAATCCCGCCGACCGGAACGCCCGATGCGGCGCCGGTCAAGAGCATGTCGAATCTGACCAAGCGGGTTCTGGCCAGCATCGTGATGATCGCGGTGGCCAGCCTGTGCCTGGCGCTGGGCGGGCTGGCCTTCTGGCTGCTGGCGGTCGTGGTCGGCCTGTTCATGATGGCCGAATGGTCGGACCTGCTGAAGGTCGACCGCCAGCGCAAGCGGCTGGCGCAATTCGCCCTGTCGGTGCCGCTCGCCATCATGGCGCCGGGGCTGGCGGCGGGGCCGGGCTTCTTCGCGCTGGGCCTGATCGCGGCGGCCTTCTTCTTCCTGACCATCGTGTCGCGCCGCCCGGAATATGGCGCAGGGGCGCTGTATGTCGGCTTGCCGGTCTTTTCATTGCTGGCGATCCGGTTGCATGACGATGGGTTGGCGCTGTCGCTCTGGGCGATGGCGCTCGTCTGGGCCTGCGACAGCGGCGCGTTCTTTGTCGGGCGGCAGTTCGGTGGTCCCAAGCTCGCGCCCTCGATCAGCCCGGCCAAGACCTGGTCCGGCCTGATCGGCGGGATCACGGCGGCGACGCTGCTGGCGGTGGCGATGCGCTGGACGCACGGCCTGCCGCTGCATCTGGTGATCGCGACGCCGTTCCTGGCGGTGCTCGCGCAGGGCGGCGACCTGTTCGAAAGTGCGCTGAAGCGGCGCGCGGGCGTGAAGGACAGCGGCAATGTCCTGCCCGGCCATGGCGGGGTGATGGACCGGCTGGACGGTATCGTGCCCGTCGCGCCTGTCGCCGCGCTGTTGATCTTCCTGCCGGACCTGTTCTGATGCGCAGCGTTACCATTTTGGGTGCGACCGGTTCGGTCGGCACCTCCACGCTGGACCTGATCGAGCGCGAGCCGGACCGTTATCGCGTCCGCGCGCTGACCGCCAATTGCGATGTGGTCAAGCTGGCGGCGGCGGCGAAGCGCACCAATGCGGAACTGGCGGTGGTCGCGGATGAGCGCTGCCTGCCCGATCTGCGCGACGCGCTGGCGGGGACGGAGACCAGTGTGGCGGGTGGCCGGGCGGCGGTGATCGAGGCGGCGGCGCTTCATGCCGACTGGACGATGGGTGCCATTGTCGGCTGTGCAGGTCTGGAGCCGGCCATGGCCGCGATCGCCAATGGCGGCACGGTCGTGCTGGCCAATAAGGAGCCGCTCGTCTCGGCGGGTGAGGTGGTGCTGGCGGCAGCGGCCCAGGCGGGCGCGACGATCCTGCCCGCCGATAGCGAGCATAACGCGATCTATCAGTGCTTCGACTTTGCCCGGCCGGAGCGGGTGCGCCGGATCGTCCTGACCGCCAGCGGTGGGCCGTTCCGCCAGTGGACCACCGAGGAGATGCGCCGCGTCACGCCCGAACAGGCGGTGGCGCATCCCAACTGGTCGATGGGGGCAAAGATCTCGGTCGATTCGGCGACGATGATGAACAAGGGGCTGGAGCTGATCGAGGCCGCCCGGCTGTTCCCGGTCCCCTCCGACCGGATCGAGATCGTTCTGCATCCGCAGTCGATCATTCACTCGGCGGTCGATTATGTCGACGGGTCGATGCTGGCCCAACTGGGACCGTCGGATATGCGCGTGCCGATCGCGCATTGCCTGGCCTGGCCGGACCGGATGCAGACGCCCATGGCGCCGCTCGACCTGGTGGCGCTCGGCCGAATGGACTTCGCCGCGCCCGATCCGGTGCGCTTCCCCGCGCTGCGCCTGGCTCGTGCTGCGCTGGAGGCGGGCGGGGCGGCCCCCGCCATCCTGAATGCCGCGAACGAGGTGGCCGTTGCAGCTTTTCTGGCCAAGCGCATCGGCCTCCTCGAAATTGCCGCAATCGTCGAGGATGTTCTCCATCGCTACGACCCGGCCCCGCCGGAAACGCTCGACGCGGTGATCGCCGTCGATGCGCGCGCGCGGGAACTGGCGGCGCAGCGTGTTGAGGATTGCATCGTTTGATCGAAACCCCCGGCCTGTTATTGACCTTATTGGGCTTTGTCCTGGCCATCGGTCCGCTCGTGTTCGTGCATGAGATGGGGCATTATCTCGCCGGGCGGCTGTTCGGCGTGAAGGCCGATACCTTCGCCATCGGCTTCGGACGCGAGATCGCCGGTGTCACCGACAAGCGGGGCACGCGCTGGAAGATCGGCTGGCTGCCGTTGGGTGGCTATGTGAAGTTCGCCGGCGACATGAATCCGGCCAGCCAGCCCGATGCGGCTTGGCTCGCGCTGCCGCCCGAGGAACGGGCGCGGACGTTCCAGGCCAAGCCGGTGTGGCAGCGCGCGATCATCGTGGCGGCGGGCCCGGCGATCAACTTCGTGGCGGCGATCCTGATCCTCGCGGGCTTCGCCTATGCTTATGGCGAGGCGGTCGTGCCGCCGGTCGTGGGACAGGTGATGCCGGGTAGCGCTGCGGCGGCCTCTTCGCTCCGCCCCGGCGACCGGGTGACGGCGATCGATGGCCGCGCCGTGACGGATTTCGCCGACATCGCCCGCTATGTGCAGATCCGCGCCGGGCAGCAGGTGACGATCACCGCGACGCGTGGCGGCACCGCCTTCGTCACCGGCGCGACGGTGGGCACCGATGTCCAGCGCGACCGGTTCGGCAACGAATATCGCGTCGGCCGCCTCGGCCTGCGCGGCGCAGGAACGGTCGATATCCGTCCGGTCGGCCTGTTGCGGGCGCCGGTCGTCGCCGTCCAGCGCACGGGCGAGATCGTCCATATGATGGTCGAGACGCTGGGCCAGGTCATATCCGGACGCCGCTCGGCCCGGGAATTGGGCGGTCCGCTGTCCATCGCCAAGGTGTCCGGCGAGCAGATGTCGCTGGGCCTCGACGCCTTTGTTTTCTTCATCGCGCTGGTCTCCATCAATCTGGGGTTCATCAACCTGTTGCCAGTGCCGATGCTCGATGGCGGCCATCTTCTTTTCTATGCGATCGAAGCGGTGCGGCGACGCCCCCTGGAGCCGGCGGCCCAGGAATGGGCGTTTCGCGGCGGTTTGATCGCGATCCTGGCCCTTATGCTGTTCGTTACGTTCAACGATCTTGGCAATTTCGGGCTATGGAAAAATATCGCTGGCTTGATCGGGTGACGCCGATGGGGCAGGGCGCGAAGACGACAGGGGTCGGTTCGACTTTTCTGGGGTGGGTTTGGTGACAGCAATGACGGGTATGAAGACTGTGCGCGCGGGCGCCATATTGCTGGCGGGCACGATGCTGTCGGGTGTGCCGGTCATGGCACAGACCGCGCCGACCGCTCCCGGGGCGGGTGCCGCCCCGACGCCGCTGGTCGCGCCTGCGCCCGTGCGGACGATCAAGACGCTTCGGGTCGAAGGTGCGCAGCGCATCGAGCCGGAGACGGTTCTGTCCTACACCAAGCTGCGCGTCGGCATCCCCTATACGCCCGAGACGCTAGACCAGGCGCTGAAGGATCTTCAGGCGTCGGAACTGTTCGCCGACTTCTCGATCTCGGGCGTCGAGTCCGGCGACATCGTGCTGCGCGTGCGTGAGAACCCGATCATCAACCGGGTCATTCTGGAGGGCAACAAGCGCCTGAAGGAAGACAAGATCAAGAAGGAGATCAAGCTCGCGCCGCGGCAGATCTTCACCCGGACCGCGGTTCGCCAGGACGTGGCGCGCATCATCGAGCTGTATCGTCGCCAGGGCCGTTTCGCCGCGGTGGTCGAGCCCAAGATGGTCAATCTCGACCAGAACCGCGTCGACGTGGTGTTCGAGATCAACGAGGGCCCGAAGTCCAAGGTCCGCCAGATCAACATCATCGGCAACGAGAAATTTTCCGACGACGAACTGCGCGGTGCGATGTACACCAAGCAGTCGCGCTGGTTCCGCTTCCTGTCCTCGGCCACCAGCTACGACCAGGATCGCCTGGCCGCCGACCAGCAGAAGCTGCGCCTGTTCTACCTGACCAACGGCTATGCCGATTTCCGCGTGACCAGCGCGGTCGCCGAACTGACGCCGGACAAGAAGGACTTCATCATCACCTATGTGGTGGAGGAAGGCCCCCGCTACAAATTCGGCGACGTGAAGGTCGACAGCCAGATCCGCGACTTCGACAATGCGAAGCTCGCCGCCTCGCTGCCGATGAAGAAGGGCGACTGGTACAACGCCAAGCTGGTCGAGGACTCGATCGACAGCCTGAGCCAGACGGCGGGCCTGTTCGGCTATGCCTTCACCGATGTGAACCCCGACTTCCAGCGTGACAAGGACACGCTGACCATGTCGATCACGTTCAACATCGCCGAGGCGAAGCGGACGTACATCGAGCGGATCGACATCAACGGCAATACGCAGACGCAGGACAAGGTCGTCCGTCGCGAGATCCGCGTGGCCGAGGGCGACGCCTTCAACAGCTTCCAGGTCCGCCGCAGCCAGGATCGCATCAATTCGCTCGGCTATTTCCAGGAAAAGCTGGAGATCAAGCAGAACCCCGGCTCCGCACCCGATCGGATCGTCCTGGAAACCAATGTCGAGGAACAGTCGACCGGCTCGCTGCAGCTGTCGGCCGGTTATTCGTCGCTGGAACGCTTCATCATCCAGGCGAACATCACCCAGCGCAATTTCCGCGGCAAGGGCCAGGAACTGCGCGCTGGCGTGAACTATTCGGCCTATTCCAAGTCGATCGAGCTGGGCTTCACCGAGCCCTATGTGTTCGACAAGAATATCGCGCTGGGCGTCGACGTGTTCCGCCGCGACTATAACTCGTTCAACTATCTGGGCACCACCCGCCAGACGACCTATAGCCAGGTGTCGACCGGTTTCCAGGTTCGCGCGGGCGTGCCGTTGACCGAATATTGGTCGCTGTCGGGCCGCTATGGCCTGACCTATGATGAGGTCGGCCTGGCGTCGTCCTTCTTCAACGCCGACGGTACCTGTAACTATCAGTCGGCGGGCCGCTATCTCTGCGACTCGATCGGCAACCGCTGGACCTCGTCGGTCGGCTATTCGCTGATCTATGACAGCCTGAACAGCCGCCTGCGTCCGACGGCGGGCCAGCGTTTCTCGTTCAGCCAGGACTTTGCCGGTCTGGGCGGTGACGTGAAATATATCCGTACCCGTGCGGAAGGCGCGAAGTTCATGGGCCTGGGCAAGGGCTTCGTCTTCTCGGTGCTGGGCGAGGGTGGTTATATCCACTCGCTGGAAGGCAGCCGTGGTCCGGGTATCGACCCGGTCCGTATCGTCGACCGCTTCTATCTGGGCGAGCCGCAGTTCCGCGGCTTCGACATTCGCGGCGTGGGTCCGCGCGTGCTTCGCATTCCCTATGTCATCGGGACCGATGGCAGCCAGACCAAGCAGACCGACCGCAACCAGATCGTCGACGACGCGCTGGGCGGCCGGGCCTATTACCTGGCCCGCGCCGAGCTGGAACTGCCGCTGGGGTCGGGCGCGCGTGAAATGGGCCTGCGTCCCAGCATCTATGTCCAGGCGGGCAGCCTGTGGGGCATCACCCGGCCGCTGCCGTCGCTCAACTTCCCGCAGGCGCGCGATGCCAGCGGGAAGCTGCTGTACAACAAGGACGGCTCGCCCACGCTGGCTCCAGCGCCTTTGGTCGACGGCCAGGGCCGCCAGATCTATCAGGTGCCCAGCACCGCCGATGCCACCATCGCCAACCTGCAGACGACCTGCGCCATCGGCTATTCGTCGACGGCGGGTGGCGCCTGCACGGGCACGACGACCAACGTCGCGCTGCAGAATACGAGCTATGCGGTCGAGGAATTCTATGGCGGCACGTGGCGGCCGCGCGTGTCGGTCGGCATCGGTGTGAACTGGAATTCACCTTTCGGACCGCTTCGCATCGACCTTGCCAAGGCATTGGTCACGCAGCCGGGCGACGACCCCAAGCTCATCACTTTCAACGTAGGGACGCAGTTCTGATGAAGACCATTTCCAAGCTCCTCCTCGCGGCGGCTCTCGTCGCGCCGGCCGCCACGGTCGCCACCAGCGCCCAGGCCCAGGTGAACGGCATCGCCGTCGCCGATCCGCAGGGTGCGATCGCCGGTTCGCGCGCCTGGACCGCCGCCCGCCAGCAGATCGAGACGACCTACAAGACCCAGCTCGACCAGGTCGAGGCGCGCCGCGCCGCGATCAGCCGCGAGCTGGATACGCTGGTCCAGGCGTTCCAGACCGCTCGTGCGGCGCCCAACGCCAACCAGGCCGCGCTGCGCACCCAGGCCGAGCAGATCCAGGCCAAGCAGCAGGCCGGCGAGCAGGAAATCGGCCGTCTGGCGGCCCCGGCGCAGCGCGCCCAGGCCTATGCCGTCGAGCAGATCCAGGCGCGCCTGGGCGAAGCGGTGCAGAACGCCGTTCGCGCCAAGAATGTCAGCCTGTTGGTCAGCCCGCAGGCCGTGCTGTTCATGCAGCCGACCGCCGACATCACCTCGGCGGTGACCGCCGAGCTGGACAAGCTCGTCCCGTCGGTCAGCACGACCCCGCCCGCCAACTGGCAGCCGGGCCAGCAGGGGCAGCAGGGTGCGGCCCCCGCCGCATCGCCTGCCGCCCCCGCCACGACTGCTCCGGCGCCCGCGCGTCGCCAGAACAGCGGCCGGTAAACGGCTCGTGAGCGAGACGGAAAAGACGACCATGGGTCCGCTCGACATCGGGCGGGTCATGGCGGCCCTGCCGCACCGCTATCCGATGCTGCTGGTCGATCGTGTCGAGGAACTGGTCCTCGACACGTCGATCCGCGCGGTGAAGGCGGTGACGATCAACGAGGGCTTCTTCCAGGGCCATTTCCCGGGTCGTCCGATCATGCCGGGCGTGCTGATCGTCGAGGCGCTGGCGCAGGCCGCCGGTGTGCTCGCGGTGGAAAGCCTGGGCCTCGCGGGATCGGGCAAGCTCGTCTATTTCATGGCGATCGACGGCGCCAAGTTCCGCAAGCCCGTGGAACCCGGCGTGCTCCTCCATCTGGAGGTCGAATTCGTCCAGAAGCGGTCGAGCGTCTGCAAGTTCGCGGGCGTCGCCAAGATCGACGGCGTGACCGTCGCAGAGGCGAATTTCACCGCGATGATCGCCGACCCGCCCAAGACGGCGTGACCGGCGCGATACGCGGTTTTGACTAACGAAGCGCGGTCCGCTATGGGCCGCGCTTCCCGTTTCCAGGCTGGTCGGAACCAGCCATTTTCCGGAGCAATATCATGAAGACCGATACGCACCCCGACTATCACATGATCAAGGTGCAGATGACCGACGGCACCGTGTTCGAAACCCGCTCGACCTGGGGCAAGGAAGGCGACACGATGCAGCTGGACATCGATCCGCTGGCACATCCGGCCTGGACCGGCGGCCGTGGCTCGCTGCTGGACACCGGCGGTCAGGTCGCGCGCTTCAACAAGCGTTTCGGCGGCGGTCTCACGCTCCGCAAGTAATCGTCTCGCCCCTTGGGCGACCGACATGGGCCCGGTTCTCCGTTCGCGGAGGGCCGGGCCTTTTGCGTTTCGGGCGCCGCCAGTCGTCCGTGGCGGAAATTTTATAAATGCGGTTTGCAGTCCGTTAACCAGCGGCGCGTACCATCATCCGCATGTTCGCCGCTGAATTCGAACCCGCTGAATTTCCCGATCGCCGCCGGTCTCCGCGGAAGCCGACGGCGTTGGACACGGACATGGATCGTGGCGGCCTGGCCCGCGCGCTGTGCCGGGTGCTCGACATTTCGATCCACGGCGCCAAGCTCCAGACCTATACCGCGCTGCGTCGTGGCTCCGACATCTGGTTGCGCCTGCCGCAGGTGGGGGAAGTCACCGCCAGGGTCGTCTGGGCGACCGATTTCGCGGCTGGTTGCCAGTTCCAGACGCCGCTGGCGCCCGAGGCCTTCGAGATCCTCGCACCGATGACCTGATCGGGCGGGCGGGCTGGTCAGTTCCCGGCAGTTGCGCTACGCAACGTCGAAAGCCGTAACAAATGGAACGATCTTGACCCTGCCCGTCACCCCCGCGACCGCGCTCCCGCGCGGCGAAGACAGCGTCGCCGCGGTCAGCGTGACCGAGCTGTTCACCATCGGCATCGGCCCATCCAGCTCGCACACGGTCGGACCGATGCGGGCGGCCAAGGCCTTTGCGATGGAGATGCTCGACACCGGCCTGGTGCCGGAGCGGGTGCAGGCGGAACTGTTCGGATCGCTGTCGCTGACCGGGCGCGGGCACCATAGCGATCGCGCGGTCCTGCTGGGCCTGGCGGGCGAGACGCCCGAGACGGTCGATCCCGATGCGATCGAAGCCATGCTGGCGGCGATCGCCGAGACGGGGCAGATCACGCTCGACGGACGGCACCCGATGCCGTTCGATTATGAGGCCGACCTGTTGTTCCGCCCCGGCTTCCTGCCCGCCCATCCGAACGGCATGGTCTTCACCGCCTTCCTGCCCGATGGCAGCGCGGTCGTCCGCCGCTTCTATTCGATCGGCGGCGGGGCGATCCGCATGGAGGGCGCCGAGTCGATGCGGACGAACCGGCGCCTCGCACATCCCTTCGCCTCGGGCGCGGAGTTGCTGGAGCGGACCGCGGAAACCGGGCTGTCGATCGCGCAGATCGTCCGTGCGAACGAGGCGGCATGGCGCGAGGACGGGGAGACCGACGCATTCCTGGACCGGGTGCGCGACGCAATGTGCGGCGCGATCGAACGCGGCTGTGCGGCGTCGGGCATCCTGCCGGGCGGGTTGAAGGTCCAGCGGCGAGCCCAGGCGATCCGGCAGAAGCTGCTCGACCGGGGCCCGCGCACCGACCCCAGCCTGGTGTTCGAATGGGTCAGCCTCTGGGCGCTGGCGGTCAATGAGGAGAATGCGGCGGGCGGCCGGGTCGTCACCGCACCGACCAATGGCGCGGCGGGGGTGATCCCGGCGGTGCTGCGCTATTACGAGACCTTCGTCCATGGCGCGACCCGCGACGGGGTTCGCACCCTGCTGCTGACGGCGGCGGCGGTGGGCATGCTCTATAAGAAGCGGGCGTCCATCTCGGCGGCAGAAATGGGATGCCAGGGCGAGGTCGGGGTGGCCTGCTCGATGGCGGCGGCGGGGCTGGCGGCGGCGTTGGGCGGCAGCCCTGCGCAGGTTGAGAATGCCGCCGAGGTCGGCATGGAGCATAATCTGGGCCTGACCTGCGACCCGATCGGCGGGCTCGTCCAGATCCCGTGTATCGAGCGCAACACGATGGGGGCGATCAAGGCGATCAACGCCGCCTATCTGGCGCTGCACGGCGACGGCAAGCATATCGTCAGCTTGGATCAGGTGATCGAGACGATGCGCCAGACCGGCGAGGACATGAAGTCGCAATATAAGGAAACCAGCCTGGGCGGCCTGGCGGTCAACGTCGTCGAGTGCTGATCACCGCGCCGCCGCCCAGCGCACCGCGTTGGTCAGGATGTGGCGGTAATCGGGGTCGTCATAAAGTTCGGGCTCATGCCCCATGGCCGAATAAAAGACCCGGCCCTTTGTGCGCGGGTTGATCCACATGATCGGATGCGTGCCCATGCGCAGCCGGTCGCCAGGGCGGTAGCTGGCCTCGTCGATCTGCGCGAGGATCGTCATGCCTTTGGCGGCGGGATTGTTCGTAAAGCTGTACCATTCGTCGCGTGGCGCCCAGGGCGTCCTGACTCCGGCCATGATCGGATGGCGTGTCTGGACGATCTCGACCCGGGCGGGCTGGATATGGTCGGCGCCGCCCGGATGGCCGGTGAAGGTCGTGCCGATGATGGTGTCGACATACCAGGGCGCGGTGTGGCTGTCGTCGCCCGCCGCATGGAGCGCGACCACGCCCCCGCCGCGCGCGACGAAGCGAGCGAAGGCGGCTTGTTGCTCGGGCGTCAGAAAGTCGCCGCTCGCACTGTTCAGCACCACGACGGAGAAATGGGAAAGCTGGTCGTCGTTGAAGACGGCCGCATTCTCGGTGGTGAAGCTCGGACGACCGAGCCGCTTTGCGATGTCGGCCAGCACCGCGTTGGAATGCGGGATATGCTCGAAGTGCCGCCAGCCATTGGTCTTGGAAACGATAAGGACGCCGCGTTTCAGCCCGGCGGGCAGGGTAGGGGCGACGGTGTCGACGGTGCGGCCCGGCAGATGCGGGTCCGATGGCGCCTGCGCCACCGCGATCAATGCGATCATCACCAGTGTTTTCAGCATCATCCATCTCCCTTTTGGGGGAGCGTAGCAAGCTGAAGGCGAAGGGCAATTCATTCCTCCCCTGCAAGGGGAGGTGGCAGTCCGCAGGACTGACGGAGGGGTGTCACCATCAGCGGGGACACCCCTCCACCAGCTTCGCTGGTCCCCCTCCCCTTACAGGGGAGGAATTGGCTTAGTCCGCCGCGATCGGGCCGTCATGCGGCTTGGGGCGCCGGGTGAACCAGGTCAGCGCCGCCAGCACGATGCAGAGCCAGGCCGAGACATAGAAGATGTCGGTCGAGGCCAGCAGATAGGCCTGGCCGACCATCTGACGCGTGACGGCGGCGGCGGCCTGGGTATCGGTCAGGCCCAGATGGTTGAGTCCGGTCCGCGCCATCTGCCACACCGGATTCTGCCCGATCGCGTCGGACAGATGCGCCTGGTGCATCGCCTCGCGCCGGTCCCACATGGTCGTGGTCAGCGACGCGGCGAAGCTGCCCGCCGTGATACGCGCGAAGTTCGAGATGCCGGTGGCCGAGGGGATGCGGGCCTGCGGCACGCCGTCCAGCGCAATGGTCAGCATCGCCAGGAAGAAGGTGCTCATCGCGATCCCCTGCACCATCAGCGGCAGGACGAAATCGCTGAAGCTGGCCGAGGTGTTGAGCCCCGATCGCATCCAATAGGACAGGCCGAAGGCGGCAAAGGCGATGGTCGCCATGATCCGCGCATCGACCTTGCCCGACAGGCGCGCGACGATGGGGGTGAGGACCACCGCCACCGCCCCGCTGGGCGCGGCGACCAGGCCGGCCCAGGTCGCGGTATAGCCGAGCTGCGTCTGGAGCCAGAGCGGCAGCAGCAGCGTGTTGGCGAAGAACACCGCATAGCCCAGGCAGAAGGACAGCGTCCCGATGCTGAAATTCCGACCCTTGAACAGCGACAGGTCGACCGCCGGATTGGCGTCGGTCAACTCCCAGATCAGCCAGGCGACAAAACCGACGATGGCGATCACGGTCATCACCACGATCCGGGTCGAATGGAACCAGTCGTCATTCTTGCCCAGGTCGAGCATCATCTGGAGAGCGCCGACCCAGACGACCAGCATGATCAGGCCAACCTTGTCGATCGGCAGGTTGCGGGTCGGCGTCTCGCGGCTCGACAGGCCGCGCCAGCATACGCCCGCGCAGAACAGGCCGACCGGCACGTTGATCAGGAAGATCCAGCTCCAATGATAATTGTCGGAGATATATCCGCCCAGGATCGGCCCCATGATCGGTGCGACGAGCGTCGTCATCGACCAGATGCCGAGTGCGGTCGACCGCTTTTGCGGCGGGAAGATCGAGATCAGCAGCGCCTGGCTGCCCGGGATCATCGGCCCCGACACCGCGCCCTGCAGCACGCGGAAACCGATCAGCGAGGACAGGTCCCACGCGATGCCGCACAGGAAGGAGGCGATGGTGAACAGGAAGACCGAGACGCAGAAGGTGCGCACCACCCCGAACTTGCCCATCAGCCAGCCGGTCAGCGGCACCGCCACGCCGTTGGCGACGGCGAAGGCGGTGACGACCCAGGTCGAATTGTCCGAACTGACGCCCAGATTGCCCGCGATGGTGGGTAGCGAGACGTTGGCGATGGTCGAATCGAGCACCTGCATGAAGGTGCCGAGCGCGAGGGCGAAGGCGATCAGCGCCAGCGAGGCGCCTTTCAGCGGTGCGGGGCCGTCCCCCGCACCCGCCTGAGCGGGGGAGCCGGCCATCAGCGATTGGCCGCGATGATCTGCGTGATCCGGGCCTCGATCGCCGGATCATTGCCGTCGGTTGCCCGGGTGCTGGCCACCGGGGTCGCGGCGGACCCGATGCGCGGACCGTTCTGATCGGCGGTATCGACGGTCACGGTCGCCGACAGGCCGACGCGAAGCGGGTTCTGGCGCAGCTCGTTGGCGTTCAGGGCAATGCGCACCGGCACGCGCTGGACGATCTTGATCCAGTTGCCGCTGGCGTTCTGCGGCGGCAGCAGCGCGAAGGCATTGCCGCTGCCGGCGCCCAGGCCGACGACCTTGCCGTGATAGACGATCTTGCCGCCATACATGTCGGCGGTGATCGTCGCGGGCTGGCCGATGCGGATGTCGCGCAGCTGGGTCTCGCGGAAATTGGCATCGACCCAGAGGCGGTCGAGCGGCACCACCGCCATCAGCGGGGTTCCGGCCGCGACCTGCTGCCCGACCTGTACCGTCCGCTGGGCGACGACGCCGTCGATGGGCGCGACGACATGCATATGGCTGCGCGCGATGGCGGCGCGGCGATAGGCGGCGATGGCGGCGAGGACGGCCGGGTTGGTGTTCACATCCGTTCCCTGCACGGTGGTCCGGGCCTGGGCGGCCTGGGCACGGGCGAGCGCCAGATTGGCGGTCGCGACCTTCACCGCGTCGGCGGCGTGGGACAGTTCCTCACCCGACACCGCACCCTCGGCGGCGGCGCCCTGGCGGCGGGCATAGTCGGCGCGCGCGCGGGTCAGCTCGGCCTGGGCCTGGACGATGGCGGCGCCGCTCTGATTAACCTTGGTGAAGTCGGCGCGGGTGGCGCGGACCGCACGCGCCAGCTCGGCGGCGGCGGAGGCAAGACCCACATCGGCGGTGGCCGGGTCCAGGTCGATCAGCGGCTCGCCTGCCTTCACCGTCTGGGTATTGTCGGCATGGATGGCCAGCACCTGACCCGGATCGCGCGCGGTGATCGCCACGACATCGCCCGCGACATAGGCGTCGTCGGTTTCCTCTTCCGGCTTGGCGAGCAGGAAGTGGAACACCGCCCATACGATCGCGGCGATCACCACGATAATGGCGAGGATGGTCAGGCCGGTCTTGCGCGCCCTCGGCTTGCCGCCGGTCGGCGACTGGGTCGTGGGGGAGGAGGGGGCGGCGGCTTCGGTGTCGCTCATTGTGTGATACCCTGCGAAGAAGAGGAGAAACCGCCCCCAAGGGCGACGGCCAGCGCGATGCGCGCCTGGACCGCGTCGGCGGCGAGATTGGCGTCGGCCTGATCGGATTCGAGTTGGCGGATGTCGGGGTCGATCAGCCCCAGTTGCGATTGCAGCCCGCTCGACACGCGGATCGCGTTCAGGCGGCGTGTCTCGGACAGGCCGCGCGTGACCTCGGCCTGGCGGGCGCGCTCGGTGGCGATGCTCCGGCTCCGCGTCACGGCATCGGCCGCCTCGCGCACCGCGCCGACGATGCGGTTGTTATAGTCGGCCGTGGCCAGATCCAGCGCGGCGGTCGCCCCGGCCAGCCCGGCGCGCAGCCGTCCGCTGTCGAAGATCGGCAGATGGATGGCCGGCCCCGCCGCCAGCGCACCCGCATCAGCGGTGAACAGATTGCCCAGCCCCACCGCCTGGAAACCCGCCAGCGCGGCCAGGTTGATATTGGGCAGGAACGCCTTGCGCGCGACCTCCTGTCCCTTTTCGGCGGCGTCGATCCGGGCGAGCGCGGCGGCGATGTCCGGGCGTCGCGACAGAAGGTCGGCCGGGATGGTGGCCGGGATGGGGAGGGCGGCGTCGAAGGCCAGCTTTGTCGGCGCGATGGTGGCGGCATAGTCGAGGCCATGGCCGGTCAGCGCCGCCAGGGCGTTGCGCGACAGTGCCGCCTGCGCCTCGGACCGGGCCAGCGCGACCTGTGCCTGGGCGAGCAGCGTCTGCGCGCTCGAGGCGTCGATCTGGCTGGCGAGCTGATGCCGGATCCGCGCCTGGACCAGCCCCAGCGAGCGGGTGCGCGTCGTGATCGTCTGGCGCGCGATCGCCGCCTGCCGCTCGGCGCGGGCCAGTTCGACATAGGTCTGCGCCACCGACCCCGCGAGCGCCAGCCGCGCCGCCGTCACGTCGAGCGCCGCCGCGCGGGTCGAGGCGCGCGCCGCCTCGATCGCCGCCGCCTGCCGTCCGAACAGGTCGATCGTCCAGTTCAGATTGGCCTGCGCCTGGCCCAGCCATTGCAGCGTGCCGCCATAGGGGGGCGGGATGATGTAGCGGCCGGACAGCCGGTTATACTGCTCCTGCGCATCGAGCGTGACCGACGGCCCGTCATCGGCGCGGCGGGTGGCCAGCACCGACTCGGCCTGGCGCAGGCGGGCGAGCGCGATGTCGAGCGAGGGATTGCCGGCCAGCGCGTCACCGACGATCCGGTCGAGTTGCGCATCGCCCAGCCCGCGCCACCAGTCGGCGGCGACCAGCGGCGCTTGCGCATTGCCCAGGCCCAGCGTCTCGGGCGGGGTGGCCGTGATGGCGGGATGCGCCTGCGGTACCGAACAGCCCGCCAGCAGCAATCCGATCGAAAATGCGAACCGCTTCATGCCACCGTCTCCAGCTTGTTGCGCAGGCGCTGCAGGTCGCCGACGAAGCGTTCGATCTCTTCGTGCGACCAGTCGGCCAGCCAGTCATTCCATTGCGCGACGACCTTGGCCTTGCACCGATCGGAAACGACATTCCCGGCATCGGTCAGCGAAAGGCGGACCACGCGGCGATCCTCGGTGCAGCGGCAGCGCTGGATCAAGCCGCGCTCCTCCAGCGTGTCGACGATCCGGGTCGTCGCGCCGGTGTCGTGGCAAAGATGTCGCGCCAGTTCCGCCGCCGTACCCCCGACGCCATATTGCAGCGCCATCAGCGCGCTCCACTGGACATGGGTGACTTCCTCATCGGCGAAGACGGGTTCCACGCCGATCCGGGCAAGCTGGAACACGCGCTTGGTCAGATATCCGACCGCACGCTCGGGATCGAAAGGGTCAGGGCAGTGCTGCGTCATATCGCTGCCATGGCAATGATTGCCTGAGCAGTCAATTCTCGTTGCGTTTATAACATGAATTTCATCGACGGTATGGCTTGGGCTCCGACCTCGATCCGTCCGTCCATGAGGTTCCCATGCCCCGCCAAAGCAAGAACGGCGCGGACAGCGTCATGCCGTCCGCGCCGTTCGTTCGGCCCCCAACAGGGTCGGGATTATTTCTGGGCCTTGTAGCGCGGCTGCACCCGACCGGCTTCGTCGGCGGCCTGGCGGATCAGCTGGACGTTGCGCTTGATCGAGGCGGCGAGGGTGGTGCGGATCGCCTCGTCCGCGTCCGATCCGGCGGGCACCTCGCGCAGCAATTGCAGCCATTCGCCAATGGCTTCGTCATGCTGGCCCTTGAAGTCCTTTTCCATCGCGAAATAGAAACGGGCGCGCGGATCGCGCGGGTCGAGCGCCAGCGCCTTTCGGAATGCCTCGGCCGCGCCGGTGGGCAGGCCCACGCCTTCGGCCTTGCTGGTCTGCATCAGCGTCTCGCCCAGGGCGGACCAGGCCAGTGGCTGGTTGGGGTTGATGGCCAGCGACGCCCGATAGGCGACGGCGGCTTCGTCGAAGCGGCGCTTGGCGAGCAGCGCGTCGCCCAGTTCCTTCTGCGCGGCGGCATCGCCCGGCGCCTTGGCGGCGGCGGCCTTCGCCACATTGGGGTCGGCGGCCGGGGTCGGTCGTTCGACGAAGACCGGCGTCGGTGCCGGCTTGCTAGTCGGATGGCGCAGCAGGGCGCGGGCGGTAAAAGCGAGGATGATGAGGGCGAGCACGACGCCCGCTATGACGAAGAGCTTCTTGCGGCGTTTCATGGATCGTCCCTGCTGATGGGTAGGCGGTGCCTATCACCTGAAGATCGTTGAGATAGGGTAAAAGCCCGGCGGCTGCCGACACCCTGTCTTATCTTGAAGCAGAATTCGGTCGGTATAACGACCCGTAGAGGAATTGTTTGATATACCGATGGATGCGATATGTACGGCTATCAGATTGGGTGACTCAGAGGGCAGAAAATATGATGCGCGGGCATTTGCGCTTTAAGAATCGGCCGGTTGCGGGCGTCCTGCTGGCCGTTGCGGCGGCGTTGGTCGGCGCGACGCCGGCTGAGGCGGCACCGGGAACGCTGACCTCAGTCGCCAATGACGGCTATACCAAGCAGTTGACCCCGCCGACGGGATCGACGGTGGTCGATTTCAACAACGGCCTGCCCAACGGCTTTTCGCTGCAGGGTGGCCAGATCGCTTCGTCCTCGTCCTGGGGCGGGTTCAGCTGGAACTATCTGGCGCCTGCGGGTGACAACACCAATTTCCTGGTGACGATGCCGAACCGCACGACGACGCTGACCGCCGATCCGAATTATGGCTATCGCGGCATCGCCCTGAACTGGGGGTCGATCGACAGCGCCAACACGCTCGATATCCTCGACATGCTGGGCCAGGTGATCGCCACGCTGACCGGCGCCGACGTCTCGGGTGGCCTGTTGGCGAGCAACAACCGCTACGTGACCTATACGCTCGACCCGGCTACGGGGCAGCAGATCGGCGGCCTGCGCTTCTCCTCGCCCAATTCGTCGGGCTACGCCTTCGAAGTGGACGACATCTCCTTCTTCGGCGCGACTCCGACCTCGGTGCCCGAACCGGCGTCCATCGCGCTGTTCGGTGCGGGTCTGGCGGGGCTGATGGGGATGGCCCGGCGTCGTCGGCGGGCCGCCTGATCTTCGTCAACTGAGGCGGATCTGCGCCGTATCGGGACATTCTGCCCGGATTTCAGTGGTTCTGATCCGTATCGGGACTCACCGGCCAGGATCGAACGTGGTGATGGCGCGTCACATGCGCCATCACAGCCTCAGCAAGATTGGTTTGGGCGAGTCAGGGAGGAAGATGATGGCCGGAATGGCAAAGATGGTGGCGGGGCTCCTCGCCGGTGCGCTGATGTCGACGGCGGCGGGCGCCGGCACGTTGACCCCGGGCACGCTGACCAGCGTCGCGGGCGACCAGACGCCGCGGGCCGGTTCGACCACCGTGGATTTCAACAGCAACGGCACGCCCGGCCAGACCAACCTTCCGAACGGCTTTTCGCTGACCGGCAACGGTCTGCTGGTCACGGGCAGTGCCAATGGCTATAGCGCCCCGGCCGGCGACACGACCCAGTATCTGATGGTCGATGGCGGCAAAAGCGCGACGCTGAGCACCGGCGGCAAGGGCTTTGACGGTGTCAGCCTCTATTGGGGTTCGGCAGATTCGTACAACAGCCTGTCGATTTTCGACACCGCGGGCCAGCTGATCCGTACGATCACCGGTCTGGACTTCGCAGCGCCGGGTGCCGACAATTCGTGGGGCCAGTCGGGCGCCGCCAAGTACAACCAGTATGTCACCTACACGCTCGACAGCCTGACCGGCCAGAAGATCGGAAGCGTGAAGTTCTTTTCGGGTGACACCGCGTTCGAGCTGGACAATGTCTCGTTCTTCAACACTGCGCCGACCTCGGTGCCGGAACCCGCCACGCTGACCCTGTTCGGTGCGGGCATCGGTGGCCTGGTCGCCGCTTCGCGTCGCCGCCGCAAGAAGGCCGCCTGATAGCGCGCGGCTTGCCGGACCGGTCGGAAACGATCGGTCCAGGGCATGAAAAAGGGTGGCTCCGGCCACCCTTTTTTGTGTCCGCCGCCCGTCGGGGAGCCGGCGCTTTCAGATCATTCACATGGCTGCTTTGCTCAGCGTCTCCATCTCGCCCAGGACGCGTGCCTTGCGGCCATAGACATATTCGAACAGCGGGCTGGCCATCATCGTGGTCACGATCGCCATCAGCACCAGCATCGAGAACAGCGTCGGGCCGATAATGCCCTTTTGCAGCCCGATATTGATGATGATGAGTTCCATCAGCCCACGTGAGTTCATCAGGGCGCCGATGCCCATCGCGGTGCGATTGTCCTCGCCACAGGCGCGCGCGGCCAGATAGCAGGCGCCGAACTTGGCGGCGATCGAGGCGGCGAGAATGCCGAGCGCGATCAGCAGCAGCGAGGTCGAATTGACCATGTCCATCCGGGTGTTCAGCCCCGAATAGGTGAAGAACATCGGCAGCAGCAGCACGACTGCCAGCGGCTCCACCTTCTTCTTCAATTCGGTGGCGAAGGCGCCGCGCGGCATGAAGACGCCCAGGATGAAGCCGCCGAAGATGCCATGCACCCCGATGGCGTCCATGATGAAGGCGGACAGACAAAAGGCCATCAGCGTGAGCGCGAGGATGGTCGTCGACATCTCGCCCCTGGCCTCGACCGCGCGGCCGAGCGGTGCGAGCAGGCGGCGACCGAACAGGATCAGGAAGCCGACATAAAGCGCGGCGCCGCCGATCGCCAGGATCGCAACGCCCGGACCGCCGCCAAAGGTCGCCAGCACGATCGCCAGCACGCACCAGGACGCGGCATCGTCGAACGCGCCCGCCGCCAGCGACAGCGTGCCGAGCGGACTGTTCCCCAGCCCGCGCTCGTTGATGATCCGGGCGAGCATCGGGAAAGCGGTCAGCGCGATGCACGCCCCCATGAACAGCGTCGCATTGGCCTGACTGATGCCGGGTGCGAACAGGCCGGGTACGGTCAAGAGCAACGGCGTGATCGCAACCGCGATCAGGAAGGGGGCAAGGACGCCCGAGGCCGAGACCGCCATCGCACTCTTCGCCTTGGACTGGAAATGGTCGAGGCGCAGCGTCAGTCCCACCAGGAACATGTAGAGCGCTACGCCCAGCTGCGACCCGGCATAAAGGACATTGCGCGTCTCCTTGGGAAAGATCGCGCCCTGCAATTCGGGGAAGAACAGGCCGAGCAGGGATGGGCCGAGCACGACGCCCGCGATCATCTCCCCGACGACCGGCGGTTGCGCCAGGAAGCGCTGGCCGGCCCAGCTGACGATGCGGCACGCAAACAGGATCACCGCCAGCTGCAGGAAGAAATGAATGCTGTAGTCGCCAGGCACATAGCTGGCTGCCGCACCGGCGGTCGCGGGCCCGTGGGGCGAGAGGATCCCGCCCGCCGTCTTCCAGAAACTCTCCATCGCGTCGTTCATCGAATGATGATCCTCCCCTGTCGGCGCGCGTGATGCCATAAAATGCCGATGGAAGGGAGCCCGCCCGCCCGGTGGATAGGGGACGCGGTCACAAGCAGGAAATCCTGCAGCTTGGGGGGACAAGTGGCCTTCTTCTGTCCCTCGCCCCTCTTTGAGGGGAGAGGGTTGCGCAGACTTGGTCTTTGCGTAGCAAAGGCTTAGTCGGAGCCGGGTGAGGGGTCGGCGCTCGGGGACCGAGCGCGCGAGCCCGCAGGGCTCGCTCAACCCCTCAACCAAGCTGCGCTAGCCAGCTTCGCTAACCCTCTCCCCTGTCCAGGAGAGAGGGACAGAAAAAGCCCTCAAGACTCTCGATCGCCTCATGCCTTCCGAGCATCAGCCGATGCCGGGCCGGCAGGACAGATCGTCAAGCGATGGCGGGCAGCCGATCCAGATGCTTCTCCAGCGTCAGCGGATAGTCGCGGATCCGTACGCCCGTCGCATTATAGACGGCGTTCGCAACCGCCGCGCCGACCCCGCATAGGCCGAGTTCGCCCACGCCTTTGGCCTTCATCGGGTTGGCCTTGTCGTCCGCCTCTTCCAGGAAGACGACCTCCTGGTGCGGGATGTCGGCATGGACGGGCACCTCATAGCCGGCCAGGTCATGATTGACGAAGAAGCCGAAGCGTTTGTCGACCGCCAGTTCTTCCATCAGCGCCGAGCCCACACCCATGGTCATCGCGCCGATCACCTGGCTGCGCGCCGCCTTGGGATTGAGGATACGCCCGGCCGCACACACCGCCAGCATCCGCCGCAGCCGAGTGACGCCGGTATAGGCATCCACCCCGACCTCGACGAAATGCGCGCCGAAGGTCGATAGCTGATAGGTCTTGCCCAGATCGCCGAACTCGATTCGGTCCTCGGCGGTCAGTGGGCCGGACGATGCCGCGTCGCGCAAACTCACCGATCGGTTGCCGCTCGTCACCTGGCCGTTCGCGAAGGTCAGGTCGGCCGAATTGAACCCCAGCCGTTGCGCCACCGCCTCGCGCAGCTTGACGCAGGCGGCATAGACGCCCGCCGTCGCGTTGGCCGCACCGAACTGGCCGCCCGATCCCGCCGATACCGGATAGTCGCTGTCGCCCAGCCGGACATCTACCGTCTCCATCGGCACGCCCATCATCTCGGCAGCGGTCTGGGCGATGATCGTATAGCTGCCGGTGCCGATATCGGTCATATCGGTTTCGACCGCGACCCGGCCGTCCTTGCCCAGCGTGACCCGCGCGCCAGACTTCATGTTGATGTGATTGCGGAAAGCCGAGGCCACGCCCATCCCGACCAGCCAGCGTCCGTCGCGCACCTGGGCGGGCTTGGCGTTCCGCTGCGACCAGCCGAAACGCTGTGCGCCCTCTTCCAGGCAGCGGACGAGCTGGCGCTGCGAGAAGCGGCGTTCGGGCTTTTCGGGATCGACCTGGGTGTCGTTCTTCACGCGGAAGGCGACCGGGTCCATGCCCAGTTTCTCGGCCATTTCGTCCATGGCGATTTCCAGCGCCATCATGCCCGGCGCCTCGCCCGGTGCGCGCATCGCATTGCCCTCGGGCAGGTTCAGGACGGCGAGACGCATCGACGTCAGGCGATTGGGCCCGGCATAAAGTAGTTTCGTCTGGTTGACCGCCGTTTCCGGTCCGCCGCCGGGCAGGTCGCCCGATCCGCTTTCATGGGCGATCGCCTGGATCGCGCCGTCCTTGGCCGCGCCGATGCGGATACGCTGCACGGTTGCCGGGCGATGGGTGGAGTTGTTCGCCATCAGCGGCCGCTGCATGGCGACCTTGACCGGCCGGCCGATCGCCTTCGCACCCAGCGCCGCCATGACGGCATCGGCGCGCAGGAACAGCTTCCCGCCGAAGCCGCCGCCGACATAAGGCGAGATCAACCGCACCTTCTCCTTTGGCAGGCCCAGCGTCTTGGCAAGGTCGCCGCGGCCCCAGGCGATCATCTGGTTGGAGGTCCAGACGGTCAGATGGTCGCCGTCCCACGACGCGATGGAGGCGAAGGGCTCCATCATCGCATGGCTGTGGTCGGGGGTGGTGTAGGTCGCGTCGAGCTGGACGGGGGCGGTGGCAAAGGCGCTTTCGAAGCTGCCGGTCCGGTCTTCCTTGCCGGGCTTGCCCTCTTCGGCGCCGGCCAGCGGGGCGGACTTCAGCGCGTCGTCGAGATCGAACTGTCCCTTGGCGCGCTCATAGTCGATGCGGACCAGACCGGCGGCGGCGCGCGCCTGTTCGAACGTCTCGGCGACAACGATGGCGATCGCTTGGTGATAATGGTCGATATCGGGGCCGCCGAGCAGCTTGGCCGTGTTGAAATTGCCCTTGGCGAGCTTGCCCGCCTCCTGCGCGGTCACGATGCCCAGCACGCCGGGCGCGCCGCGTGCATCGTCGAGGTTCATCGACCGGATGCGCCCCTTGGCGATGGCCGCGCCGATGATCCAGCCATAGGCGGCGTTGGGGGCCTCCTTATGATGTTCATAGGCATAAGGCGCGGTGCCGGACGTCTTGCGCGGGCCGTCGATCCGGTCCTGCGCACGGCCGACGACGGTCATGCGGTCGATGGGGTTGGTGCCCGCAGGCTCGGTGAACTTCATGCGGTCCTCGCCTGGTTGATCGCGGCCGCCAGCGTCCGTTCGACGAGCGGCACCTTATATTCATTGTCCCTGGTGGGGCGGGCATCGGCGAACAAGGTCGCCGTCACCGCCTTGGCCCCTTGCGGCATCGCGGCCTCGGCGGCTTCGATCCGCCAGGGCTTGGGCGCGACCCCGCCCACCGCGACACGGCCGGTGCCGTCCTTCTGGACGACGGCCGCGACCGAGACGAGCGCGAAGGCGTAGGAGGCGCGGTCGCGCACCTTTTCATAGATGTGCGTGCCGCCGACCGGACGGGGCAGGGAGACCGCGGTGATCAGCTCGCCCGGCTGGAGCGCCGTCTCGATATGTGGCGTGTTGCCGGGCAGGCGGTGGAAGTCGGCGATGGGGATGGCGCGGGTGCGGCCGTCCGAGTTCACCGTCTCCACTACCGCGTCCAGCACCCGCATGGCGATGTTCATGTCGCTGGGGTTGGTCGCGATACAGTCGCTGCTCGCCCCGACCACCGCGAGCTGGCGCGAATAGCCGCCGATGGCGCTGCATCCCGAACCCGGCCTTCGCTTGTTGCAGGCCATGTTGGTGTCGTAGAAATAGGGGCAGCGGGTCCGCTGGAGCAGATTGCCCGCCGTCGTCGCCTTGTTGCGAAGCTGTCCGCTCGCCCCTGCGATGATCGCGCGCGACAGCACGCCGTAATCGCGCCGCACCCGCTCGTCGGCGGCGAGCGCCGTGTTGCTGACAAAGGCGCCGATACGCAGACCGCCTTCGCTGGTCTTCTCGATCCGGTCGAGACCCAGATCCTGCACGTCGATCAGATGGGTCGGCGTCTCGACCTCGATTTTCATCAGGTCGAGCAGGTTGGTGCCGCCCGCGAGAAACTTGGCGCCGGGCTTGGTGGCTGCGCGGGCGGCGGCGACCGCATCCTTCGCACGCTCATAGGTGAAGGGCTTCATGCCTTGGCTCCTGCGACCTCGGCCATCGCCTCGGCGATGTTGGAATAGGCGCCGCAGCGGCAGATATTGCCGCTCATCCGTTCGCGCATTTCCATGTTGGTGGGCTCGGGCTTGGCGGTCAGGTCGGCCTGGACATGGCTGGGCACGCCGCGCTTGATCTCGTCGAGAACCGCCACCGCCGAGCAGATCTGGCCCGGCGTGCAATAGCCGCACTGATAACCGTCGTGCCGCACGAATGCCGCCTGCATCGGATGCAGCTTTTCCGGCGTGCCCAGCCCCTCGATGGTGGTGATGCTGTCGCCGTCATGCTGGAGTGCGAGCGACAGGCAGCTGTTGATCCGCTGTCCGTTCACCATCACCGTGCAGGCGCCGCACTGGCCGTGATCGCAGCCCTTCTTGGTGCCGGTCAGGTGCAGATGCTCGCGAAGCGTGTCGAGCAGCGTCGTGCGCGGGTCGAGCGAGACTTTGCGCGTCTGGCCGTTCACCTTCAGCGTGACGGGCATGGCGGCGGGATCGGGCGGCATGGTGGTCTTTCTGCTCTGGGCCTCGACGGGGGCGGAGGCGGCCATGGCGGTCGCGGCACCACCGACGATCACCCCGCGGCGCGACACGGAAAATTCGCTGCGATCGGCCAATGGTCCGGTTCCCTTCCTGAATGCATCATCCGTCATGGCACCCGCCTTCGCAAGCGGGCCCGCTCGCGTGAGATGGGCCGCATCGGCGGTGACGTTTCATGAAACGCGCGTAATGTCTTTTGGTCGCGTGAGAAAATATCCCAAGATAAAAAGGCCGACGAGACCGATTCCGCGCGACGAAGACGAGGCGAACTGGTAGCGTCGGTCATCGCCGGTTTGGTTTCGCAAGCGCTGGTGACTGAGAGACCTTGTGCTCCCGCTTGTCGCGCCGGAGCTTCCCCATCTTGATCCATGCCGAACCTGGCCGCCGGGCGGTGCGTCGCCCATGACGAAGATATTCGTCACACCCGCCGAACGTGCGCGGGCCTATCGCGCCCTGATGGACGGTATCCGGGTCATGGAGGAGCGGATAGCCCCGCTCTGGTCGACGCCTGAAAACGCGTTGTCGAACCGGCGGCGGACCGTTCGGGCGCGCGTGACCGCCAATGGCTTTCGCGAACTCGATGTCCTGCTCGCCCATTGGGTCGGCATCGTCGCGATGCGCCCGGTCCGGATGGCGGAGATCGACCATTGGCGGGAGGCGGATGCGGCCGACGATAGGGGCGGCGGTGGCTTTACCATTGCCGACATCCTGCGCATCGCCACCGAATATCGCCACGCGGCGCCCTGCCTGTCGGATGGTCTGTTGGATTGTCCATCGGGCATCGCCGGATGTGACCTGGCGGCCTGATCCCGTTTCTCTCTCGCGAAAGGCATGATCATGCGAGACTCCGAACTGTTCGAGCAGCGCGCCACCGAATGCCGCGATCAGGCGGCGGCGACCGACCTGGCCAATGTCCGCGAACGATGCCTTCGTTCCGGGGCGGCATGGTCCGCCATGGCCCAGCGATCCAAGCGTACCGAAGCGGCCCGGGATGCGCGGGCCGTCCATGACGCGACGCCGGGGCAGGACACCGGGGGCACCGTCTAGCGCCGGCCATTCTCGCTCCCGATCAGCGAGGATAACGACAAACCGGGGCCAACGATCGTGGCGACGAACCGTTGAAGCCGTTGCCGCTCGCCGCCTTCCCGTGCACACAGGCTGAAAAAGGGCGAGGGGATGCGATGCGCGGGGCAATGATTGGGGCGATGATGGCGCTGGGCCTGGCGACGCCGCTGGCCGCGCAACAGACTGAGGTTCCGCGCATCGTCACCAAGGCGGGGCGCCATGCGCTGCTGGTCGATGGCCGCCCCTTCCTGATGCTGGGCGCGCAGGTCAACAATTCCAGCAACTATGCCGCTGCGCTGCCCAAGGTCTGGCCGGTCCTCGACCGGATCCACGCCAATACGGTCGAGATCCCCGTCGCCTGGCAGCAGATCGAGCCCGTCGAGGGACAGTTCGACTTCCGCTTCGTCCAGACGCTGCTCGACCAGGCGCGCGCGCATGACAAGCGCGTCGTGCTCCTCTGGTTCGCGACGTGGAAGAATACCTCGCCCGGCTATACGCCCGATTGGGTCAAGCTCGACAATCGCCGCTTCCCCCGGATGAAGACGCGCGGAGGGCAGGATCATTACGCGCTGACCCCGATGGCGCGCACCACGCTGGAGGCGGACAAGCGCGCCTTTGTCCGGTTGATGACCTATCTGAAGGACCATGATCCGCAGAACACGGTCATCATGGTCCAGCCCGAGAACGAAGTGGGCAGCTATCGCAATCCGCGCGATTATTCGGCCACGGCGCAGCGCCTGTTCGAACAGCCGGTGCCCGAGGCGCTGAGCCGCAGGCTGGGCAAGCCGCGCGGGAATTGGGCGGCGGTGTTCGGGGCCCAGGCCGACCGGGCGTTCAACAGCTGGTATACCGCGCGCTACATCAACGCGATCGTCGAGGCGGGAAAGGCGGTGAAGCCGCTGCCCATGTACGTCAACGCCGCGCTGGCGGGGCCGTCCAACGTGCCCGATCCGGACGGCGTAGCGAGCGGCGGGCCGCAGCAGGACGTGCTCGACATCTGGAAGGTCGCCGCCCCCGCGATCGACGCCGAGGCGCCCGACATTTATGACCGGGACAGCCGCAATGTCGGTCTCTATCTCGACGCCTATGCACGGCCCGATAATCCGCTGCTGGTGCCCGAGATCGGCAATGACCGGGCATTTGCCCGCTATGTCTACGAAGCGCTGGGGCGCGGGGCGATCGGCTTTGCGCCGTTCGGCATGGATGATACCGGCTTCTTCAACTATCCGCTGGGCGCCAAGGCCCTGGATACCGCGACGCTCGACGCCTTTGCCGGGCCTTATGGCGCGGTGGCGGGGGTGATGCGCGACTGGGCGCAGGCGGCGTTCGCGCATCCGAGCTGGGGCGCGGCCAGACCCGATGACGGCGGCGACCGAGAGACGGTGCTGGGCGACTGGCGCATCCGGGCGGAATTCGGCCAGTGGCAGTTCGGCGAGAAGAGCTGGACCTGGCTGAAATCCGAGCCCGCGCCTTGGAAGGCCGAGCCGGTCGGCGGCATGGCGGTGGTCCAGCTGTCGCGCGACGAATTCCTGATGGTGGGCGACCATGTCCGAGCCCGCTTCGAGCCCGCGACGCCGGACCCCAGGGCGATGATCGTCCGGGTCGAGGAGGGGCATTTCGCCGAAGGGCATTGGGTGATGGATCGCATCTGGAATGGCGACCAGACCGATTACGGCATCAATATTATCGACCGGCCGGTGGTGCTGAAGGTCGTGATGGGTCGCTATCGCTGACGCGCGGGCAGGGTGAGGCGCATGGTCGTGCCGCGCTCGGCCTCGGCAAGGTCGAGTGTGCCGCCCGACCCGGCGAGCAGCGCCCGCGCGATCGACAGGCCCAGCCCGGTGCCGCCGCTTGTCCGGCGTGAGGTGAAGAAGGGCTCGAAGATGCGATCCCGGTCGCCGGGCGGGATGCCGGCGCCATTGTCGATGACATGGACGACCACGGGGGCAGTGGCTTCGACCCGGATCGTGATCCGGTCCGCCCCGGCCTGAAGGCCATTTTCGATCAGGGTGGTGAGGACCGCCTCCAGCGGTTCCGGGGCGATGACGACCCGGACCTGGGGGGCGTCAGCCTCGACCGCGATCGAGATCCCGTTCCTGCGATGCGCATCGGCCAGCTTCAGGGCGACGCCGACGACATCGCTCTCGCCGTCCGCCGCGCTGGTCATGTCCGCGCGCGCCAGGTCGAGCAGGCGCGAGACGAGCAGGGTGAGCCGCCCCGCATCGGCATCGGCATTGGCCAGGAAACGCCTGCGCTCGGCATCGGACATGGTGGCGCCGTGATCCTGCAGCAGTTCGATCGCCCCGCGAATGCCGGTCAGCGGCGTTTTGAACTCATGGCTGACCGCATGGGCGAAGTTGCGCAGATAGAGCGATCGCGCCTCGATCGCCTCCGCCATGACGGTGAAGTCGCGATATAGGTCCTGGATCTCGGTCGCAGCGGTCGCCGGAATGGCGGGCACCGTGCCGCGCCCCGCCGCCACGTCGCGCGCGGCATCCTGCAATTCCTCGATCGGCCGGGCGATACCGCGTGAGAGCAGGCCCGACAGCAGGATCAGGGCGGCGAGGATCGCGGCGATACCGATGACGATCTTGCCCCAGTCCTGATACAGGCCGACGAAAAGCGAACGCGCGGATCGGGAGACCAGCACCACCCCGACGACCCGGTCGCCGACCAGGATCGGCCGCGCATAATGGACCCGTGTGGCGGCGGCGCGTGACAGCCAGTCGAAGCGGAAGACCGCCCGATAGTCCGAATTGCGCCGCAGCACGGTGCGCGGTGCTCCGGCCAGCGCGGCGGCGACCTCGGGCAGATCGGCATAGCTGCCGCGATCCGGTGAGCCGGTGACGATCCGCCCATCCCGGTCGAGCAGGATGATCGAGGCGAGCGTGGCGTTCCGCGTCGCCGCCAGTACCGGCAGCAGGCGCTCGGCGGCCGATCGGGCGTCCGGGCTGGGCGCGCCGCTCGGCCGGGGCTTGGGGCGCTCGGGCAGGATCGGTGTCGCGCTGAGATCGACGGCCGTATCGACCGCGCCGCCATAAGGACCGATCGTCCTGGGGGCGAAGCGGGTGACGGGGCGCCCCGGCGGCGCATCGGGCCAGAGAATCGCGGCACTGGCGGCGAGCACGGCCCCTTGCGCCTCCAGTTCGGCCTCGGTCTGGCGGACCAGCGTATTTTCATAGACGCGCAGGGCGACCGCACCGACACCGGGCAGGGCGGCTACCAGGAAGAAGCTGGCGAACAGATAGGTGCGCAGGGACAGGCGCGGCCAGTGGCGCTTCGCCCAATTCTTGGCGTGGGAGATCACGCCGTCGCGCCGCCGCACGCTCCCAGCCGGTATCCGATCCCGGCGCGCGTCTCGATCAGGTCGGTGCCGCCCCGCTCGGCGAATTTGGCGCGCAGGTTGCGGATATGGCTGTCGATCGTCCGGTCGGTGACGGCGAAGCCCGGCCCGTGGAGCCGGTCAATGATCGCCTCCCGGCTGAACACCTTGGCGGGCATGACGGCGAGCGTGCGCAGGATCGAGAATTCGGTGACGGTCAGCGGCACTTCCACCCCCGCCCAGCGTGCCTGCCACCCCTCGATGTCCAGGGTCAGGCGGCCATGGCCGATGACTGTGCCCGCCGTCTCCACCTGCGGCGGATGCGCATGGGTGCGGCGCAGGATCGCCATGACCCGCGCCACCACCTCGCGCGGGGAAAAGGGTTTGACGACATAATCGTCCGCGCCCAGCTCGATCCCCAGCACGCGGTCGATCTCGTCGTCGCGCGACGACAGGAACAGGATCGGCGTCTCGCCGCCGCTCCGCAGCCGCCGACAGACCTCCAGCCCGTCCATGCGCGGCATGTTGATGTCCAGGACGACCAGGTCCGGCCGATGCTGCGCCACCTCGGCCAGCGCCGCCTCGCCGTCCGCCGCCTCGATTGTGTCGAGTCCCGCCTTGCCGAGTGCGAAGACCAGCAACTGGCGGATATTGGGATCGTCGTCGGCGACCAGGATCGTGCGGGGCATGGGGCACAGGATCATGACTGGTGCGGCTCCGTCAATACATCCTCCGGGACCGGCACCAACTGGCCACAGGACTGGAGACCGGGGGGCTTGGGGCGTCGTCCCACCAGTGTCCTTGCGGCCGATAGCCGCCGCGCATTGCGCCAGGTCCAGCTATGCCAGTCGGCTTGTTCGCTTTCGAGCTGTGCGAGCGTGCTGGCGATCAAAATGCGGGTGCGGTCGCGCAGGATCGGTCCTGCCGCGCGCCGCTCCAGAGCGATCAGGGGCAGAAGCGCCGATGGCCCCAGGCCGTCCAGATAGCATAGGTCGATATCCGCTGCGCTGCGGGCATGCGCCACGTTCCAGCTGGCGGCGATCGCGCCCAGGTCGCTGGCGCATCCGGCGGTCAGCACGACCCCGGCGGCCAGCGCATTGGCGTTGACCAGCCACCGCGCCGAGCGCCCGCGCAGCATCCGCCAGACGATCAGCGCCAGCCCCAGCGCGACCAGCCCCATCCAGGCGAGCGCCGCGATCCGCCATCCGCTGAGCCCGAAGGCCGCGATATAATCGACCGTCCGCAGGATGCTGGAGGCGACCAGGAGAATGTTCTGCGCGACCCACAGCACGATCAGGCGGCGGACCAGCCGGTCCCGCGACCGCCCGGCGACCAGCACGAACCCGCCCGCCAGCAAGGCGGTCACGATCAGCGGATAGGCACCGCGATGCGCATAATCGGCGAGCGTGACGCCATGGGGCAGGGGGGCACCGCTCCACAGAAAGGCGAGGTCGAGCGCGTTCTGCACGGCGAAGATCAGGTTGAACGTCGCCAGCGACAGGATCAGCGTCGCACGCCCGATCGGCGGCAGCGACGCCGGGCCGGGCCGGGCGATGAATCCCTGCGGCAGCAGCGTCCGGCGCGGGCGCAGGCTCGACCAGATCATCACCAGGAAGAGAAGCGAGAACAATATGCGCGCCGTCAGATCGGACAGGCCGGGAAGGCGCACCGAGGCGAAGGCCTGTTCGATCAGCGGATTGGCCTGGGCGAACAGGGTCAGGAACAACGCGCTGCCCAGCACCGGCACGACCAGCATTGCCGCTACCGCGATCGCTCGGCGCCCCGGCCGACGGCGGCGCGCGCGGGCGATCCGCGCGGCGTCACGAAAGGGTGCGACCAAGCTGCCTAGGCCATGGGCGAACAACCGTCCCGCCCAGTGCATCGCGTCGTCGAACTGGCGCAACGGCAGCAGCGTCGCCATGCCGATCGACACGCCGAACAACAGCCATTTGAGCGGCCCCGGATTGTCGACCAGCATCACCCCGAACAGCGTCGCCATCGCGACCGCGACCCGCGCCAACCGGCTGGCGCGGACATCGGGGCGCAGGAGCAGCAACAGGACGGTCCAAGCCAATGCGAAGCCGCCCAGCGTCCAGCCGGGCTCCTCGCCATAGAAGAACAGATGCGCCAGCCCGACCAGCGCAGCCGCGCCGATCAGTTTGATCCCGAAGGTGAAGCGTCTGGATGTGATGACGGTCATGCCGAACTCCCTTGTCGGGACCAGTTATGCCGCCCGGGATATGGAGGGCGGCCGGTCGGCGCGTCGTTCATCCTGTGTGGATCATGTGCAGAAACGGTGCAGAGGGCGCTTCGCCGGACGCGGCGATAAAGGGCTTTGCAGCCCAGTCCCAAGGGCTTAGCCTTGGCCTTCCGCACGAATGACCGGGATATCTTCATGCAGCGTCGCCAGTTCCTCGCCTCCGCCAGTCTTGCCGCCGTCACCGCCGCCTTGCCGCGCCTTGCGCAGGCGGCCGGGGGGGCGCGGGATGCGGAGCTGCGGGCGATGCTCGATCGCTTTTTCTATGCGCGGCTGGAGGACAGTCCCGAACAGGCGACCTCGCTGGGGCTCGACACCGGGCCGCGCGCTTATCTGAAGGCCAAGCTCGACGATGTCTCGCGCGCTGGCGAGGCGCGGCAGTTCGCCCGCGCCCGGCAGGAGCTGGCGCAACTGCGGAGCATTCCCCGTGACGCGCTGGGGGAGGCGGCACGGCTGGACTATGACATTGTCGGCTATGGCCTGGACCGGGTCGTTGCGGGCGAGCGCTTCGGCTACGGGGCGAGCGCGGGCCGCTATGCGCCTTATGTGCTGAGCCAGTTGTCGGGCGCCTATCGCGACGTGCCCGATTTCCTGTCGGGCCAGCACCGGGTGACGAACGCCGCCGATGCCGACGCCTATGTCGCGCGCGTGGAGGCGCTGGCAGGCGCGATCGACGCGGAAACTGCGAGACAGCGGGAGGACGCGGCCAGGGGCGTGTTCGCACCGGACTATATCCTCGACACGACGCTCAAACAGCTGGGGGCGGTCCGCGACAAGGCGCCCGAGGCGACCGGCCCGGCTATGGACCTCGCCGCCAAGCTGAAGGCCGCCAATCTGCCGCCCGACCGGGCCGGGATGGTGGCGAAGGTGATGGCCGAGCGGGTCTTCCCCGCGCTTGACCGGCAACGGGCGCTCGTCACCGAATTGCGCGGCCGGGCGGTGCATGATGCGGGCGTCTGGCGGCTGCCCGATGGCGCGGCCTATTATAGCGCCGCGGTGGCGGCGGCGACCACCACCGAGATGTCGGGCGACGAGATCCACCGGCTCGGCCTAGCCCAGGTGGCCGAGATCGGCGGCCGGATCGACACCATCCTGAAGGCGCAAGGGTTGCGCCAGGGCAGCGTCGGCGAACGGCTGGTCGCGCTCAACAAGCGGCCGGACCAGCTCTATCCGAACACCGATCCGGGGTGCGAGGCGCTGCTCGAACAATTGCGGTCGCAGCTGGCGGCGATGACCCGCCGTCTGCCCGAACAATTTGCGGTCCTGCCCAAGGCGCCGGTCGAGATCCGCCGCGTGCCGGAGGCGATCCAGGCGGGGGCGCCGGGTGGCTATTACCAGTCCGCCTCGCTCGACGGGACACGGCCCGCCATCTATTTCATCAACCTGCGCGATACGTTCGACCGGCCCAAATTCGGGTTGGCGACGCTCACCTATCACGAGGCGGTGCCGGGCCATCACCTGCAGGTCATGTCGGCGCTGGAGAGCCAGGACATTCCGCTGATCCGCCGTCGCGGTTTCTATTCGGGCTATTCGGAAGGATGGGCACTCTATTCCGAACAGCTGGCCGACGAGATGGGGATGTATGAAGGCAATCCGCTCGGCCAGGTCGGCTATCTGCAATCCCTGCTGTTCCGCGCGACCCGGCTGGTCGTGGATTCGGGGATGCACGCCAAGCGCTGGAGCCGCGAGAAGGCGACCAACTATCTGATCGCCACCACCGGCATCGCGCGCGGACGCAGCCAGGGCGAGATCGACCGCTACACCGTCTGGCCGGGCCAGGCGTGCAGCTACAAGATCGGGCATACCGTCTGGACGCGGTTGCGCGACGAGGCGAAAGCGAAGGCAGGGGCGCGCTGGGATCCCAAGGTCTTCCACCATGTCCTGACGCTGGGCGCGATGCCGCTCGACGTGCTGGAGCGGGTGGTGCGCGAACGGATGGTTTAGAGCGGGGCGACTTCCGACGTAGCGTCCTTCCCTAGCCCCTCTCTGAGGGGAGAGGGTTGCGCAGACTTGGTCTTTGCATAGCAAAGACTTAGTCGGAGCTGGGTGAGGGGTGGGCGCGCGAAGCGCGCGAGCCGAAGGCTCGCTCAACCCCTCACCCAAACTGCGCTAGCCAGCACGCTGGCTAGCTCCGCTAACCCTCTCCCCTGTCCAGGGGAGAGGGAAAGAATGCGCGAACTGAATGCCGATCGGCTCTGGGATGCATGGCGTTTTCTTAAATCCCTCGCATCTTTTTAAGGGGCGAGGGGCGGAAAGGCTTACAGAATATCGACCCGTCCCAAAGCTTGGCCAAAGGCTGCACGGGCGGATAGGAACGGTGGCGGAGGATTACGATCATGACCATGCCACGCCGCCGTCTCGCCCTTTCGTCGTTGTTGCTCGCCGCCTTGTCCTTTGGCGGCACTATGGCGCGTGCCGTCGATGCCGCGCCGCGCGATCTGGGCGACTGGACGCTGGCGCCCAGCGAGGACGGGCAGGGGTGTTTCCTCACCCGCGTCTATAAGCGGCTAGGGGGCACGACCTTGCTCCTGGGGCTGGACCGCGACGGGTCGAACCACCTGACCGTGCTTAACGACAATTGGTCGATCAAGCCCAAGGAGCGCCTGTCGCTCGACTTCCGGCTGACCAGCGGCGGCTATCCGAAGCATTTCGCGGTCGGCCTGGCCTTGGACGGAAAGCGGGGCTTCGTGACCAGTTTCGAGAGCGCCTTTCCAACCTATTTCGCCAAGTCGCAGCGGCTGGACATTGCGCGCGGCGATGTGCCGGTCGAGCGCCTGATGCTGGACGGCAGCGGCGCGGCGATCGCGGCGTTGCGCGATTGCGTCACGGCGCAAACCGCCGCTCCCGCCAAGGCTTCGCGTGATGACGCTGCGCTTGACGGTATCCCGCGCGACCCATTTTCGAAGAAGTCGCGTCGAAAGTGACAATAGCTGAACGCAGGATTAATAAGATTACATAGATCAGCGTGGTCGTGAGCTTTTAACAGATAACCATTGGTCGGGGAACTGGCACGGCTGAACAGAATGGGGATTGTCGAACTTTTTCCGCTCAGCTTCGTTGTTGCGGTTGCTTAACGAGTGGAAGAACAGCTTATGTCTGCTTATGCGTCCAAATCCCTGATCGCGCTGGTGTCGTTGGCGGGTGCCGTCAGCCTCGGCGGGTGCGCCACCAAATCCTTCGTTCGGGAACAGATCGCGCCCGTCAGCCAACGCGTCGACTCGCTCGAACAGCGGCTCCAGCAGACCGACGGCACCGCCAAGGCGGCGCTGGCCGAGGCGCAGGCCGCGTCGGGCCAGGCCCAGGCCAATGGCCAGCGGCTGGACCAGCTGGGCGGCCGTGTCGACGGCCTCGACCAGCGCATGACCGCGCAGGAACAGAAGCCCGCGCGTCGCCCGCGCCATTGATCCTTTCGGTCCAAGCGACAGCTTGACCCCATGACGTGCCGGTCCTTCCCCTTTGAACCGGGGAAGGACCGGCCTTTTGCGTGAGTCCTCTGCCCCGATGAAATTCCTGATGGTGCCGCTGGCCGGGCTGGCCCTGTTCCTTCCGGCGATCGGCGACGCGCGCCGGGTCGAGCCGCCCAAGGTGGCCGCGCGCCAGACGCGCCCCAAGGCTCCGGCCGAGCCGGCTCCCATGCTCACCCCGTCACCGGAGGCCCAGCGCGTGATCGCATGGGTCGGCCGCGCGAAGGATAATCGCGGATTGCCCTGGGCGGTGGTCGACAAGGTCAATGCGACCCTGTTCCTGTTCGCGCCCGACGGTACGCGGATGGCCGCGGTGCCGGTCCTGATCGGCATCATGCCGGGCGACGATGCCAACCCCGGCGTCGGCACCAAGACGCTGGCCTCGCTCGGCCCGGCCGAAAAGACGACGCCTGCCGGGCGGTATCTGGCCAAGTTCGGCCTGCCGGTGGCGGGCGAGCGCGTCCTGTGGGTCGATTATGCGACCTCGGTCGCGCTGCATCCGATCCCCAAGGATGCGGGCGCCAGGGAAAAGCGGCGCGAGCGGATGCTGTCGCCCACGCCGGACGACAATCGGATCACCTTCGGCTGCATCAACGTGCCGCAGGCCTTCTATGCCAAGCAGCTGCGACCGACCTTCCGCAAGAAGGGCGGCTATGTCTATGTCCTGCCGGATACCAAGCCGATCGAGGACGTCTTCCCGATGCTCCGCGCGCAGCCTTCGGCCTAAAGGCGCTTGCCCATGCGGATCAGCGGCACGCGGACTCCGTCGACCGGAGCGGACAGGACGGGCTCGATCGTTTCATAGCCACAGGCGCGGTAGAGCGGCTCGCCCGCCAGCGTGGCCATCATCTCGGCCGAGTGGAAGCCCGCATCCTGTGCGGCCGCCTCGCACCGCGCCAGGATCGCGCGGCCCAGGCCCCGTCGCGCGAAATCGGGATCGACATACATCGCCCGGATGCGCGCCGGGTCGCGGGCGGGATCGAGCATGGTCGCGTCGCGCAGCTTCTGGCTATGATCGCCGCCATAAAGCGTCGCCCGCGCGCTCCAGCCGCCGCAGGCTGCCAGCCGCCCATTCTTCTCGGCAAGCAGATAGGTACCGTCGGCGATCAATTGTGTATCCAGTCCCATGACAGACCGGCTGGCGGTGATTTGGGCGGGCGTGAGAAAGTCTTGCTGAAGCACGGCGATGGCGCGTTCCATCAGCGCTGCGATGGCGGGAATGTCGGAGGTCTCGGCCCAGCGAAAGGAAAACATGTCTCTTGTTCGGGACAAATTTCCCGATCCGTCAATGAAGATATGGTGAACGGTGACAATCGACACCAGTCACAAGCTGGGATAAGCCGGTCAGATGGCAGACATTCCTCAAACCCCGCTGCTCGACACGGTCCACACTCCCGACGACCTGCGTCGGCTGGCCCCCGAACAGCTGCGGCAACTCGCCGACGAATTGCGGACCGAGACGATCTCGGCGGTGGGCACCACCGGCGGCCATCTCGGCTCCGGGCTGGGTGTCGTCGAGCTGACGGTCGCGCTCCACTATGTCTTCAATACCCCCGACGACCGGCTGATCTGGGACGTCGGCCATCAATGCTATCCGCACAAGATCCTGACCGGACGGCGCGACCGTATCCGCACCATCCGCCAGGGCGGCGGCCTGTCGGGCTTCACCAAGCGATCGGAAAGCGAATACGACCCGTTCGGCGCGGCGCACAGCTCGACCTCGATCTCGGCCGCGCTCGGCTTTGCGGTGGCCAACAAGCTCGCGGGGACGCCCGGCAAGGGCATCGCGGTGATCGGCGACGGCGCGATGTCGGCGGGCATGGCCTATGAGGCGATGAACAATGCCGAACAGGCGGGCAATCGCCTGGTCGTCATCCTGAACGACAACGACATGTCGATCGCTCCGCCGGTCGGGGGCCTGTCAGCGTACCTGTCGCGCATGGTGTCGAGCCGCGAATTCCTTGGCGTGCGCGACGTGCTCAAGAAGCTCGCCAGGCGTTTCCCGCGTCCGATCCAGAAGGCGGCGCAGAAGACCGACGAGTTCGCGCGCGGCATGACCATGGGCGGCACGCTGTTCGAGGAGCTGGGTTTTTATTATGTCGGCCCGATCGACGGTCACAATCTCGACCATCTGATCCCAGTGCTGGAGAATGTCCGCGACGCCGAGCAGGGGCCGATCCTGATCCATGTCGTCACCAAGAAGGGCAAGGGCTATGCCCCGGCCGAGGCGGCGGCGGACAAATATCACGGCGTCCAGAAGTTCGACGTCATCACCGGCGCCCAGGCCAAGGCGCCGCCGGGCCCGCCGGCCTACCAGAACGTCTTTGGCGAGACGCTGGCGAAGGAAGCGGAGAGCGATCCGCGCATCTGTGCGATCACGGCGGCGATGCCCTCGGGCACCGGCCTCGACAGGTTCGCCAACGCGCATCCCGATCGCTTCTTCGACGTCGGTATCGCCGAGCAACATGCCGTAACCTTCGCGGCGGGTCTGGCGGCGCAGGGAATGCGGCCCTTCTGCGCCATCTATTCGACCTTCCTGCAGCGCGCCTATGACCAGGTGGTCCATGACGTGGCGATCCAGAACCTGCCGGTCCGCTTCGCGATCGACCGTGCGGGGCTGGTCGGTGCGGACGGTGCGACCCATGCGGGCTCGTTCGACGTCACCTATCTGGCCAGCCTGCCCAATATGGTGGTGATGGCCGCCGCCGACGAGGCGGAGCTGGTCCATATGGTCCATACCTGCGTCAACCACGATAGCAGCCCGATCGCGGTCCGCTATCCGCGCGGGAACGGCGTCGGCGTCGCGCTGCCCGAGACGCCGCAGCTGCTGGAGATCGGCAAGGGCCGGGTCGTGCGCGAGGGCAAGAAGGTCGCGATCCTGTCGCTCGGCACCCGCCTGGCCGAGGCGCTCCGCGCCGCCGACACGCTGGAGGCCAAGGGGCTGTCGACCTCGGTCGCCGACCTGCGCTTCGCCAAGCCGCTCGACGAGGCGCTGATCCGCCGGATGCTGACCACGCATGAGGTGGCGGTGACGATCGAGGAGAATGCGATCGGGGGCTTCGGCGCGCATGTCCTGACTATGGCGTCGGACGAAGGGCTGATCGACGGTGGGCTGAAGCTGCGCACGATGCGCCTGCCCGACATCTTCCAGGATCAGGACAAGCCCGAGGTGCAGTACGCCCAGGCCGGTCTCGACGCCGATGCGATCGTCGAGACGGTGTTGAAGGCGCTGCGCCATAATAGCGCGAACGTGCCCGAGGGCGCCCGCGCATGATCCGGGGCTGGACCGCCGTCATCGTCTTCACGACGCTGGCGGTGGTCATGATGGTCGGGGTGAATGTCCGCATGTGGCGGCGGATGAAGGCCACCACGGCCGCGGCAAAGGCCGAGGCGGCGCGGGAAGAGCGCGAAAACGACGGCAGTTCCGACCTCCGTTCAGCCTGAGCGAAGTCGAAGGCCAATGGAAACCCTCACCACTCGGCGTTCCCCGGCGAAGGCCGGGGCCCAGTTGCTGCCCGGATGAGATGGCGCGGTGAACCTGCGTGGGAGGCGACTGCCACCGATCGCCATGGCCTCCCACTCGCCGTCTCTACCCCTCTCGGCCTCACAGAAACTGGGCCCCGGCCTCCGCCGGGGAACGCGAAGTGGTGGGGCTCGCCCTTGGCCTTCGACTCCGCTCAGGCTGAACGGTGTTTGGGTGCTCCTCGACCACCGTTCGCGCTGAGCGAAGTCGAAGCGCAGGCCCCGACATCCGCCGAGAATCCGGCTTCGGCACCGATTCACCGCCCCAGATAATGCGCCTGCGCCGCATCGGTCGCGTTCACCGCCAGAACCGCACGCGCCTCGCTGGGCGATAACGGGCCGGAGGGCGTCGGCCTGTCCATTCCGCTGGCCGCGATCACCCGGCCGAGCAATTCCTGCCCCTCCTGCCACCAGCCGAGCCCACTCGCGGCATTGATATGCCCCTGATGCCCGGCATCGACGAAGTGGCTGCCCCAATCGACCGCCAGGCTGTGCGCGCGTTCGATCGAGATCCAGGGATCGTCCTGGCTCGCGACCAGAATCGAGGGGAAGGGGAGCGGCGTGCGGGGGCTGGGCGCGAAGCCCTTCAACGCCTCCGGCGCATCGGCCCGATCGACATCGGCGGGCGCGACCAGCAAGGCGCCCGCGACGGGCCAGCCATAGGGTTGCGGCGACAGCTCCGCCCACCAGGCGACCGCCAGGCAGCCCAGCGAATGGGCTGCCAGGATCACGGGCGCCTGCGCCTGCCGGATCGCCTGGTCCAGCCGCGTGACCCAGGCATTGCGGTGCGGCGTCGACCACATGCCCAGTTCGACCCGGATTGTGTCGGGTCGCGCCTCTTCCCACAGGCTTTGCCAGTGCGAGCGGCCCGAGCCGCCAAGTCCCGGTACGGTGAGGACCGTTGGTTTGCGGGCCTCATAGGATGCGAACGAACCCATATGGCATCTCCTCGATAGGGCCGGGACGACTCCCGATCCTGTGAGGGAAGATATTCCCACTAAAAAGATAGGCAATAGGCATCGCGCCCAGTGGATGACGGCTTGCGACGGACCGAGCCCGGCGGTAGGGGCGGGCATGGCCAAGCTGCGTGTCGACCAGATGCTCGTGGACCGCGGACTCGTGGAGTCCCGTTCGCGCGCGCAGGCGCTGGTGATGGCGGGCCTCGTCTTTTCGGGCGAAACGAAGATCGCCAAGCCCGGCCAGCAACTGGCCGAGGATGCGGGCCTGGAGGTGCGCGGGCGCGACCATCCCTGGGTCTCGCGCGGCGGCATCAAGCTGGCCCATGGACTGGAGCATTTCGGCTGGGACGTGACCGGAGCGGTTGCGATCGACGTCGGCAGCTCGACCGGCGGCTTTACCGACGTGCTGCTGCAAAAGGGCGCCGCGCGTGTCTATGCGGTCGACAGCGGGACCAACCAGCTCGCCTGGTCGCTCCGCCAGGACCCGCGCGTGATCGTCCATGAACAGACGAGCGCGCGCATCCTGACCGAGGCGCATATTCCCGAGCCCGTCGACATGATCGTGTGCGACGCCAGCTTTATCGGCCTGGCGAAGGTGCTCGAACGGCCTTTGGGCTTCGCCAGACCCGGCGCACGGCTGCTGGCGCTGATCAAGCCGCAATTCGAGGCGGGGCGCGAAGAAGTGGGCAAGGGCGGCGTGGTCCGCGACCCGGCGGTCCATCAGCGGGTCTGCGATCAGGTCGTCGCCTGGCTGACGGACATCGGCTGGGCGGTGGCAGGAGTCGTACAGAGCCCGATCACCGGTCCAGAGGGCAATATCGAGTTTTTGGTGGCCGCATCCCGAAATTGAACGGGACGGGGTCTATTACGTTCACCTTATCCATTTACGGCACCCGGTCGCTGGGGCAGATCGGCGGCTATCATGGCGAAAGAGAGACGAGTGGGTACGATCGCATCAAAAGGGCAGTTGCGGATGTCGTTCCTGCGCTGGGCGATCGTCATCGTGCCACTGATCCTGCTGCTGGGCTTCGCGTCGGGCCGCGTGGTGCCCTCGGGCAGCGAGAATAGCTGGTATGTCGCGCTGACCAAGTCCGAGCTGAACCCACCGGGCTGGGTGTTTCCGATCATGTGGACGACGCTCTACATCCTGATCGGCCTGGCCTTGTCGATGATCGTTCATGCGCGCGGTGCAAAGGGGCGGGGCGTTGCGATCGGGCTGTTCGTGATCCAGTTCCTGCTCAACCTGTCCTGGACGCCGCTTTTCTTCGGCGCGCACAAGGTCGGAACGGCGCTGTTCGTCATCATCGCCATCCTGCTGCTGTCGATTGCGACCACCGCCGCTTTCGCGCGCATCCGCAAGGGCGCGGCCTGGTTGATGGTCCCCTATCTGGTGTGGCTGTCCTTTGCGGGTGTCCTCAACTGGCGGATCGACCAGCTGAATCCGGGTGCGGAAAGGCTTGTGCCGGGGGCCCAGACCTCCCAAATGCTTTGAAACGATTTTTGGGAATTTGACATGCAGGCCGACAACAAGCTGTTCGACGATTTCGCCAAGGTGATGAACGGCCTGGCCGGGACCGTGGCGGGCATGGGGCGCGAGGCCGAGGCGAGCGCCCGTTCGCGCGCGCGCGAGTGGATCGGCGGGCTGGACTTCGTCAGCCGCGAGGAGTTCGAGGTTGCCAAGGCGATGGCGGTCGCCGCGCGTGACGAAGCCGATGCGCTGAAGGCGCGCCTGGACGCACTGGAAGCCCGGCTCGCTGGTGCGACGACCGGGGCCGAATCCTGACCGAAATCCCGGGCCAGGGATGGCGGACCGGCCGATCGCGGCCGACAGCTATCCACAGAAATCGGTCATCGGCCGCTTGCAGCGGACCCCTGAGCGGTGCAACCTGCGTCGGTCTGGGTTTGTTCGCAAGGGCCAGTGATGCTTGAATCGACCGATCATGAAGCCGATGAATCGGCCCCCATCGACATGCTGGAGGCGTATTTCGCCGCCCATGGGTGGGAGCATGAGCGTCACGACGAAGAGATCGTCGCGACCGTCAAGGGCAGCTGGGCGACCTATGAGCTTCGCGCCCTGTGGCGCGACGATGATAGCGTCCTGCAATTCCTGGCTTTCCCCGACATCAAGGTGACCGAGGATCGCCGCGCCGGTATCTATGAGACACTGGCGTTGGTCAACGAGCAGCTGTGGATCGGTCATTTCGAACTCTGGTCGAACAGCGGCATCCTGCTGTATCGCCATGCCACGATGGTCGATGGCGGCGAGGAGGGCACCATCTCCCTGTCCGCCACCGAGCTGCTCGTTGAATCGGCGATCGAGGAGTGCGAGCGCTTCTATCCGGTGTTCCAGTTCGTGCTATGGGGCGGAAAGACGCCCCGCGAGGCGCTGGCCGCCGCGCTGATCGAGACCCAGGGCGAGGCCTGACATGGCGGATGGCGGCTTTCCGGTCGGACCCATCTGGCTGGTCGGATGCGGCAACATGGCCGGCGCGATGCTGCATCGCTGGCTGGCCGAGGGGCTCGACCCAGCCCAGGTCACCGTCATCACCCGCAGCGGCACTCGCGCGCCCGAGGGTGTTCGGTCGCTGACCGCCTTGCCGGTCGACGAAAGCCCGGCAGTGCTGATGCTGGGGTTCAAGCCGCAACAACTCGACGCTATCGCGCCCACCCTGGTGCATCTGAACCCCGCGATCCTGTTGTCGATCCTGGCAGGTGTCGAGGCAGCGGCGCTGGCCAGCCGGATCCCGGCCGGCGCGGTGGTGCGAATGATGCCCAACCTGCCCGTCGCGATCGGGCAGGGGGTGACCGCGCTCTATACGCGCTCGACCGACCAAGCGGTCCGTGAAGCGGCCGAGGCGCTGGCCCGGCCGCTGGGACTTGCGCCATGGATCGAGGACGAGGCGCAGTTCGACGCGGTCACCGCGCTTGCCGGATGCGGCCCGGCCTTCGTCTTTCGCTTCATCGACGCCGTTGCGCAGGCGGGTGTAGCGCTGGGGCTCGATCCCGAACTGGCCCGGCAGCTCGCGCTGGCGACCGTCGACGGGGCAGGGGCCATGGCGATCGGCGCGGATGCGTCACCCGCCGTCCTTGCCGACCGGGTGGCCAGCCCCGGTGGTTCGACCCGCGAAGGGCTCAATGTGCTGGATGCCGGGGATGCGCTCAAGCGGCTGATGGCCGACACGCTGGCGGCGTCGGAACGGCGCAATCGTGAAATGGCGGCTGCCGCGCGGGGCTGACTTTTGGTTCAGGCGAAGCCGCGAAGGTGGATTGCTTATGGCAATCTCACTCTTTCATCCACTTGCGGTGGAAGGCCTGGCGGAGCGCCACGCGAGACACCTCCGCGTTCTCCGCGCCTCCGCGCGAAGAAAGGTCAGCCGTCGTTCGACCGCAAATCCTCGATCCGCGCCCGCTCGCTTTCGGGAATGAAACCCTCGAGCACCGTCCAGAAGCCGGTAACAGCCTGCTGCCCCGCTCGCGCATAGGCCTTGGACAGTTTTTCGCGCAACGCGTCGAACAACTCCGCTTCCATCGCCGCTCCGGCAGGCGTCAGCCGCAACAGCCGCTGCCGCCGGTCGCGGTCGCCCGGTCGCGTCTCGACCAGGTCGCGCACCGCCAGCTCGTTGAGCACGCGGCCCAGCGACTGTTTGGTGATCGCCAGCAGGGACAGCAGCTCGCTGACCGTCATGTCGGGCTTGCGCGCCATGAAATAGAGCGCGCGGTGATGGGCGCGGCCCAACCCTTGCGCGGCGAGGCCGCGATCAATCGAGCGCACGAGGTGGCTATTGCCGAAATACAGCAATTCCATCCCCCTACGGAGTTCCGGTTCGCGGAGAAACTGTGCCGATGCGGACTGGTTCGAGGCAGCCATGTTGACCCGTCTACTCACACGTCCTAGGCCACGGCAACCCAAAACAGAGAGATGGTCATGGAAGCGCATCAATCCCTTACGTTTCGGTTCGATCTTTGCCAGGCCCCGGTCGCGGCGAGCGAGCGGTCCGCGCGTCTGGTCGATCCCGGCTTCGGGCGCGTTTTCACCGATCACATGGCCCTGATCCGCTATAGCGACGACAAGGGCTGGCACGATGCGCAGATCACCGCGCGCGTGCCGCTTCAGGTCGATCCGGCCGCGTCGGTCCTGCATTATGCGCAGGAAATCTTCGAAGGGATGAAGGCGTACCGCTTGGCCGATGGCGGCACCGCGCTGTTCCGGCCCGAAGCCAATGCGCGGCGTTTCCAGGACTCGGCGCGCCGCATGGCGATGCCGGAGCTGCCTGAGCATATGTTCCTCGAATCCGTCGAGCGACTGGTCGAGATCGAGCGCGACTGGATTCCCGAGCAGGATGGCGGCGCACTCTATCTGCGTCCCTTCATGTTCGCCAGCGAGGTGTTCCTGGGCGTGAAGCCCTCGGCCGAATATCTCTACATGGTGATCGCGTCCTCGGTCGGCGCCTATTTCAAGGGCGGCGCGCCCGCCGTCTCGATCTGGGTGAGCCAGGGCTATACCCGCGCCGCGCCGGGCGGCACGGGCGCCGCCAAGTGCGGTGGCAATTATGCCGCCAGCCTGCTGGCGCAGAAGGAAGCGATCGCCAATGGTTGCGACCAGGTGGTCTTCCTCGACGCGGTCGAGCGCCGCTGGGTCGAGGAGCTGGGCGGCATGAACGTCTTCTTCGTGTTCGACGACGGCAGCCTGGTGACGCCGCCGCTGACCGGCACCATCCTGCCCGGCATCACCCGCGATTCGATCCTGACCATCGCCCGCGCGCAAGGTCTGACCGTGCGCGAGGAGCCCTATGCCATCGATCAATGGCGCGCCGACGCCGCCAGCGGTCGCCTGGTCGAGGCCTTTGCCTGCGGTACCGCCGCGGTCGTCACCCCGATCGGCAGCGTGGCGGAGCCGGCTGGCCGCTTCACCATCGGTAGCGGCGGCCCCGGCCAGCTGACCACGCGGCTTCGTGAACAGCTGGTCGCGATCCAGCGCGGCCAGGCCCCCGACCCGCATGGCTGGATGCGCCGCCTGGGCGGATGATTTCGCGCCGATAAGGGCTTTTCAACAGCGGCGCGCCGGTTATAAGGCGCGCCTCTCCACTGGGGCGTCGCCAAGCGGTAAGGCAACGGTTTTTGGTACCGTCATACGCAGGTTCGAATCCTGCCGCCCCAGCCAATTTACAGCTAAGTGATTGATCGAACTGGCTAACCCCGGTCCGGATGCCCCAGTATGTACAGTCGACTGTGCCAATGGGGTTTGCGGGGAGATCAACGTCCTTGGCCTCGCTCCAGCATGTCTATCGCCGCGGCCACATTTTCTGGTGGCGCAGGGTTCATTCTTCGTTCCATAATGCACCCATTGACGTTCGCCTGTCGCTCGGGACCCCCGACCGGCTGCAGGCGCGGAACCGGGGCGCGGTGTTGACCGCGTCCTATGATCGGGTGGTGACCATGCTGAACGAACATGTTCGCGCTAATCGCGAGCTGACCGAGCGCGAACTTCAGGCGATCGCCAAGGCGATGTATGAGGAACGCCTTGCCGAGGTCTGTACCGAGCAGCGCGCCACGCCCTATGACGCCGAGCATCATTCAACTACGAACCGCGCCTTCGTCGACTATTTCCGGCGCCTGACGCTGCAGGGCGGGCATATGTCGTTCCTGCCCGACGAACAGCGCAAGCTGGAGGCGGAGGGTTGGGATGCGCAGCGCATCGCCGATCTGCAAACGATCATCGCCTTACGGGAGAACAAGGGCGTCAGTCCGATCCGCCGGGACGAAATCGACCGGCACCTTGCGGCTGCGGGCTTCGCGATCGACGACCGGCTGCGGTGGCTGGTCGAGCTCGCCCTCTATCCGACCTATCGCGACGTCTATGCCGATGCCGAACAGCAATTGCGGACATTAGTGCAGCCCGTCGTCGCGACGGCGTCTCGGCCACCACCACAATCTGTCCATGCGCCGGCCGACGACATATCGCCACAGGTGTCAGCCGGCGTTTCCGGTATTCCGGACGACTGGATGCACTGCGGCCCTGTCGAGGCGGCGGAGCGGATGATTGCGGAAACGCCAAGGCTTCTCGAGCATCGGCGCGACGGCAAGCGCGCGAAGGATAGCGTCGGCGAGCAGACGCTTCGGCAGATCCGCTGGGCGGCGACCCTGCTGCAGAAATCACTGCCAGCGGGGACGCCGCTCTGGAAGGTGACCAAGGCGGACATTCTTGCGTTGGACGGCCATTTCGACAATCTGCCGATCCACTACGGCAAGTCGCCACGCGATCGCGTATTGGAGCAGACGCTCGACGAAGCCGTCGCGCTGGCGGCGGAGGATGTCGCCGACGGCAAGCTGAACATGGACGATATCGGGTTTTCCACTGGCACGACCAACAAGCACTTCAACAAGCTGGCGCAAATCCATGCCTTTATGCGCACCCATGTCGATGCGGCGCCGGTCATCGACTTCGCGCTGTTCACCGTTGCGATTGACGCGGACGAACGCGAAGCCCGAAAGCGCTACACGCGGGAACAGGGCGAAGCGTTGTTCAAGCTGCCACCCTGGACCGGATGCGAGGGGACCGGCGAGCGGCTGGAGGCGGGCAAGACCGTCATCCACGATGGTCTGTTTTTCGTGCTGCTGCTGGTCTGGTATACCGGTGCCCGCCGGGAGGAACTGTGCAAGCTGATGCTGGACGATGTCGAGCATCGGCACGGCATCCACTATCTGCTGATCCGTGCGACTGAGACGGGGCGCGTCAAGAACAAGTCGGCCCGCCGGGTCGTCGTCATTGCGGACGAACTCGTCCGCCTCGGCTTTCTGCGCTACGTCGAGGCGATGCGAGCGGCCGGCGAACGCCTGCTGTTCCCGGAACTGGTGCCCGGCGGCACTACCAAGCGGAAGCTCGGCGATGTCTTCTACAAACTGTGGTGGATGTACATCGCGCCGATGGTGCCCGACCTGAAGCGTGGACAGGCGATGCATTCGGCGCGGCACATGGTGTCGGACGAACTGAAGGATCAGGAAGTCTTCCTCGAATTCCGCAACGATCATCTCGGGCACCGTGGCAAGGGCGGCGAGGGCGAGACGCGCTATCCCGCAGCGGCCTCGCTCCAGAAGCTGAAGTCGGTGGTCGAGAAGATCCCCGTGGTCACGGGGCATCTCCCGGATCAGAGCAAGATCAACCTCTTGCCGGTGGGATTGCGTCAGCCAAGGCCGACGCGGGGCAAGGATCGCGACAGGGAGGAAACAGGCGCCTGACACCCGTCTGTTAGCCCATCACGTGGGGAACGGAATGGCGATGCGTCAGGCCGGGCATATCGCTGCAGTTTGCCGGCGTTGAACGAGCAGCAGGATCACCAGCGCCATGGCCGCCATGCCTGCACCGGCGACCGCGACGGCGGGCAGGCCCAGATTCGCACCGATCACCCCTCCGCCGAGCGCCGCGCCGATCGCATTGCCAAGGTTGAAGGCGCCGATGTTCATCGCCGAGGCAAGGTTCGGCGCATCGGCTGCCGCCACCATTACCCGCATTTGCAACGGCGGTACGATGGCGAAGCTGGCGATGCCCCAGATGAGGATAGCGGCGGCGGCGGCCCATGGCCATTGCATGACGCCCGCGAACACGATCAGCACCGCCGCGAGGAAGGCGAAGCTGCCGATCAGCGTCCGCTCGATCGACCGGTCGGCAAGGCGACCGCCGAGCGTGTTCCCGATCGTCAGCCCGATCCCGTACAGCACCAGCATCGCCGTCACGAACCCGGTCGAGGCGTGGGTTTCCTCGCGCAGGATCGGGACGATGTAGGTGAAGACGGTGAACATCGCGCTGGCACCGACCACGGTCAGCGCCAGTGCCGCCAGCACCGGTCCGCGGGTCAGGACGCGGAGTTCCGCCGCCATGTCGCCCTCCGTCGATGCCGGGAGCGAGGGCAGGGCAAAGCGCAGTGCCACGATCGCCACGGCACCGACGCCGGCAATGCCCGCGAACGCCGTGCGCCAGCCCAGCACCTCGCCGGCCCAGGTCGCGAGCGGCACGCCGCCGATCGTCGCCACCGTCAGCCCGGTTAACATCGCGGCGACCGCGCCCGCGCGCCGGTCGGGCGGCACGAGGCTGGCGGCGACCACCGAGCCGACGCCGAAAAAGGCGCCGTGATTGAACGAGGTGACGATCCGTGCCGCCATCAGCATCCAATAGCCATCGGCGATCGCGGACAATGCGTTGCCGATCGTGAAGATGGCCATCAGCCCGATCAGCAGTGTTCGCCGGTTCACGCGGCCGGTCGTCAGGGTCATCAGCGGCGCGCCGATCAGCACGCCCATCGCATAGGCGCTGACCAGTAGCCCCGCCGCCGGGATCGACACGCCGAGATCGGATGCGATGCCTGGCAGCATGCCCATCGGCGCGAACTCGGTCACACCGATGCCGAACGCGCCCATGGCGAGCGCGAGAAGGGGGAAATTCAGTTTCATCGAATGGCTCCCTTTCGTCAGACGAGTGGCGGGTTCAGGCGGGCGAAGTCCTCCTGCTGCACGTACGGGGTGTGCGGGTACGGCGGCAGCACGGCGCTCGCCGCATCCAGCGCGGTCATCTGCTCCGCCGTCAACGACCAGCCGACCGCGCCGAGATTTTCGCGCAACTGCGCTTCGTTGCGCGCCCCGATGATGACCGAGGCGACGGTCGGCCGCTGCAACAACCAGTTGATCGCGATCTGCGGCACGCTCTTGCCCGCCTCGGCCGCGACCGCCTCCAGCGCATCGATCACGCGGTAGAGATGCTCGGCCTCGACCGGCGGCGCGAACTGTTCGGTATCGTGCAGGCGGCTGCCTGCGGGGATCGGACGGTCGCGCCCGATCCTGCCGGTCAACCGGCCCCAGCCGAGCGGGCTCCAGACCAGCGCGCCGACGCCTTGGTCACGGCCGAGCGGCATCAGGTCCGCCTCATAGGCGCGACCGATCAGCGAATAGTAGACCTGATGGGCGACGAGCCGGGGCCAACCGTGCCGATGCGCCAGGCCCTGCGCCTTCATCAATTGCCAGCCGGGATAGTTTGAGACGCCGGCATAGCGGACCTTGCCCGACGCGATCAGCCGGTCGAGTGTGGCCATCAGCTCCTCGGTCGGCGTGGAGGCGTCGAAGGCGTGGAGCTGGAGCAGGTCGATATGGTCGGTGCCGAGCCGGCGCAGCGATGCCTCGACCGTCCCGATCAGCCGTGCGCGCGAGACGCCCCAGTCCTGCGGCCCGTCGCCGATCGGCAAGCCGGTCTTGGTCGACAGCAGCACTGCGTCGCGCCGCCCTTTGATCGCCGCGCCCAGCACCTCCTCCGACGCACCGTTGGAATAGACATCGGCAGTGTCGAATAGCGTGACCCCGGCGTCGAGGCAGATGTCGACCAGCCGCCGCGCCTCGGCCGCATCGCTTTGTCCCCATGCGCCGAACAGCTGCCCGGTGCCGCCGAACGTGCCGGTGCCGAACGACAGCGCGGGTACCCGGAGTCCCGATGCGCCCAGTTGCCGATATTCCATTTGCCGCCCTTCCGTGTTTTCCATCAGGTGCATAGATGGCGGGACGGTTGCCGGCGCATAACCCGGCGGAAATGCGAAGGAGCTGTGCGTTGGATGCAAAGCTGATTGGGGGCACCGACCGAGCGCGTTCACTGGCGCTGTTCACTGCGGTGGTGGAGCAGGGAAGTTTCTCCGCCGCCGGCCGAGCGGTCGGCCTGACCGCTTCGGCGGTCGCGCGTGCGATTGACCGGATCGAGGCGCGGTTGGGCGTGCGGCTGTTGCTGCGCTCGACCCGCATGTTGACGCTGACCGCCGAGGGCCAAGCCTATCTGCAAACCGCGCGGCGGATCCTGTCCGACCTCGACGATGCCGAGCAGCAGATCGCCGACCAAGGCGCGCCGCGCGGTCGGCTGCGGGTCAGCGCGGCGCTGTCGCATGGGCGGTTGTGCGTGGTGCCGCTGCTCAAGGATTTCGCGCGCCTCTATCCGCATATCCTAATCGACATCGCGCTGACCGACACGCTCGTCGACGTGGCCGGAGGCCAAGCCGATGTGGCGATCCGGTTCGGGCCGCTGGCGGACAGTAGTCTGACCGCGCGCAAGCTGGGTGAGAGCCGGCGGGTGATCGTCGCCGCACCCGACTATCTCGCCTGTCACGGGGTGCCGGTGGTGCCGGAGGATCTACACGGCCATAACTGCCTGAACTTCAATTTCCGCCGGGCAGAGCCGAGCTGGCCGTTCCGCCGCGACGGTCGGGATATGTCGCTGACCGTGAAGGGCAATATCGAGGCGAACAACGGCGAGACGTTGGGGCAACTTGCCGCGGCGGGCGTCGGCATCACCCGTGTCGGCCGGTTCAGTGTGGTGGATGCGATCGCAGAGGGGCGGCTCGTGCCGCTCTTGGAAGACTATAATCCCGGCGACGTCGAGCTGATCCATGCGGTATTCGTGGGCGGCTCGACCGTACCGGCGCGCGTCAGGGCCTTTGTCGACTTCCTCGCCGACCGGCTGGCGCATTGACGGCGAATCCATGTCGCGCTCGCCGGTATGGCGATGGAATGCATCTTCTGCTATCAGCATCGCCGTCCAGCGATTCAAGGAAGGAGGGCGACCATGACCGATCAGATCACGCCCGTCCGTGGGATGCAGCGCATCGGCGGCCTGCTCCGCCACTGACCTGCGCGGCTTTCCCCGATAGCCGCTCCCCCCATCGCTGACATGAGGGCCGCGCCGACTGGTGCGGTGACTTTTTCATGACCGACGACGACGAAGACCTGTTCCCGCGTGCATCCGTGCTGCGCAAGGTTCTGTACTTCACCTTCCGCCTGTGGCACCGGACGCCGCTGCTGGCGGCCGCCTGCGCCGCAGCGATGCTGCTGTCGACGCTGACCGAGGTGTTCGTGCCCCTCTATGCCGGCCGGATGATCGACGCTGTCGGCGGCGGTGCTGCCGGAGCGGCATGGCTGGCGTTCGGCGTGATCGCTGTTCTCGGGGCGGCCATGGTGGTGTTCCGCCATCTCGGCTGGTGGGCGATCACGCCGCTGACGCTCGGGATGATGCGCGACGTGACGCAGGAGGCGTTCGCGCGCGTCCAGCGGCTGTCGTCCGACTGGCATGCCAACGCTTTTTCCGGTTCGACCGTGCGGCGGATCACGCGCGGCATGTGGGCGCTCGATACGCTCAACGACGTACTGCTGCTCTCGCTGTTGCCGTCGCTGACGGTATTGGTCGGGACGGTGGTCCTGCTTGCCGCACACTGGCCGTTGCTTGGACTGGTGATGGGGGTGGGGGCGCTCGCCTATATCGTGCTGACCGTCGGCTTGGCGACGCGCGTGCTCGCCCCGATCGCGCGGCTGTCGAACCAGTGGGACACGAAGCTGGGCGGCGTGCTGGCCGATGCGATCGGCACGAACGCGGTGGTGAAGGCATTCGGCGGCGAAGCGCAGGAAGAAGCGCTGCTCGCCCGGACCGTCGCCAAGTGGCACCGGCGTACGCGCCGGACCTGGATGGCATTCACCTGGGCCGGGTCCGGCCAGCTCGCCCTGCTGTGGCTCATCCGCATCGTCGCCACCGGGGCGGCATTGTGGCTGTGGTCGCGGGGGCAGGCGAGCGCGGGGGACATGGCCTATGTCATCACCAGCTATCTCGTGCTCAACGGCTATCTTCGCGACATCGGGCAATATGTCCATCAGCTCCAGCGCTCGGTGAACGAGATGGAGGAATTGGTTGCGCTTCACGACGAGCCACTGGGCGTCGCCGATAGCCCTGACGCCGGTCCGATTGCGATCGAGGCAGGTGCGATCCGGTTCGAGGACGTGACCTTCCGTTATGCTGGGCAGGATCGCCCGCTCTACGAGCATCTGAGCGTCACGATCCCGGCGGGGCAGCGTGTCGGTCTGGTGGGACCGTCGGGATCGGGCAAGACCAGCTTCGTGAAGCTGATCCAGCGGCTCTACGACGTCGATGGCGGCCGGGTGACGATCGACGGGCAGGACGTGGCGCTGACGACGCAACGATCGCTGCGCCAGCAGGTCGCGATCGTGCCGCAGGAGCCGGTGCTGTTCCACCGCACCCTGGCCGAGAATATCGGCTATGGCCGCCCCGACGCCAGCCAGGATGAGATCGAACAGGCCGCGCGGCTTGCCAACGCCCATGACTTCATCATTGCGCTGTCCAAGGGCTATCGTACGCTGGTCGGGGAGCGGGGGGTGAAGCTGTCGGGCGGCGAGCGCCAACGCGTGGCGATCGCGCGCGCGTTCCTCGCGGATGCCCCGATCTTGATCCTCGACGAGGCGACGTCCAGCCTCGATTCCGAAAGCGAGGCCGCGATCCAGCAGGCGATGGAGCGGCTGATGGTCGGCCGCACCGCCATCGTCATCGCGCATCGGCTTTCGACCGTACGAGCGCTGGATCGCATTCTGGTGTTCTCGGCGGGGCGGATTGTCGAGGACGGTACGCATGATGATTTGCTGACAGTCGAGCGTGGCCATTATCGTCGGCTGTTCGAGCGGCAGGCGGGATCGGCGATGCCGGAAATCGCCTGATCGTCGCTTGAGATTGTTAACTCATCCGGCGTAGAGTCGACGCGTTCGCCAGCAGGCGGACCGAGGCGTGGAAACCTCGCTATTAGTAGCCGTGGCCCGGCCCGAACCAGTTTCGGCCGGGAGGCGGACGCGTATGTCCAGGGCTTTCGGGCCTAAAGGCGTCCGCGCTCGTCTAATAGCGAGTTTCCAACTTCCGGCTCACGGGCCGGCACCGCCTCGTTTCTACAGGGCGGTGCCGCCGGCTGGGGAAGCCGATCGGCACCACGCGGACGGGGGTTCGGGCGTGGGTGCACTTATTAGAAGCCGCAATAGACGGCTTGCCATCATCAAGAATTCGATGGCCGCTTCCGTGGCGGTGCTTCTTGCCGCATGCGGTGGAGGCGGTGGGATCAATTCGTCCGGGTCGATCCCGGCACCCAGTCCAACACCGTCGCCGACACCCACTCCGCCGCCGACGGCAGCCGACAGTGCGGAGTACAAGGCGTCGGGTGCCGTGGCCGGATTGAAGGCAGCCTATGCTTATGATCGCGGCATCACCGGCAAGGGCGTCACCATCGCCGTCATCGACACCGGGATCAACGTCGACGAGCCGGAGTTCAAAGGCCGAATGTCGGCGGACAGCACCTCGTTCGACCAGAAGATCGCCCGTTGCCGTACTTGCGACGCGGAGATCGTACGCTACGACCTGAAGGACAACAACGGACACGGCAGCGGGACCGCATCGGTCGCGCTGGCGGCCCGTGACGCCAAGGGCATTCAAGGTGTGGCGCCGGAGGCGACGCTGCTCGCACTCAAGATTGCAGGCCCGGACATGTCGAACGTCAGTCCGACGTCCGGCCCGGTGCCCGAAGGCGATGGCCCGAACTCGGCGCTGATCGCTCCCGCAATCACCTACGCGGTCGAGAAGGGCGCGTTCGTCATCAGCATGAGCCTGAACGGGTTCGCGGGCGGCCAGATCGCCGTCGAGCAGCGAAAGGCGATGGATCTGGTGCGCACCAGCGACCGTCTTTTCGTCCAATCCGTCTCGAACGACGTCGGCCAGGACAGCTTCTCGGGTCAGGTCACCGAGACCATGGTCGGCACCGACATGACGAATAAGGACTGGTTCCTGTTCGGCATCCGCGTTGACCGGAACCTGCAGGCCCCCAGCGGCAACGGCACCCCCGGCGCGCTGGCGGACCGTACTCTCGCGGTCATCGCGTCGAACATCGACGTCGTGGGCAAGGACGGTACCCTCACGACCGTCACCGGCAACAGCTTCGCGGCACCTGCGATCGCCGGCGCGGCAGCCCTGCTCAAGCAGTACTGGCCGCAGCTCGGCGGCAAGGTAATCAGCCGCATCCTGCTCGACACCGCTACCGACCTTGGTGCGGCAGGTGTCGACGAAAAATTCGGTGCTGGCCTGCTCAATGTTGAGAAAGCTATGCAAGCGCAGGCACCTGCCAGCGCGTTCGCTGGGGCGCAGACAGCGTTGGCGCGCTTCTCTTCGCTGGCCATGTCGGCCCCCTTTGGTGGGGCCGTGACCGTCGCCGACAAGATCGGCAGCATGACCGTAGTCGACCGCTATGGCCGCGACTTCCGCATGACCCGAGCTGCAGGCAGCTCGTCGCGGGGATCAGGTCTGCTGGCGAGCGCAATGCTGACACCGCTTGATCTGCCATGGATGGTGGCAAGCGCCGCTGATACGCGCTTCGGCTTTGCTTCGTCCGCTACGACGACGGGTTATTGGCAAGGGGCGCGATCGAACCGCCCGGCATTTATGTCCTTCTCCCCGGCACGGGGGCAGACGGTCACGCTGGGCGCGAACGTCGCGATTGACGGAGGTGCTAGCCTTACCGGAACGCCGTTGCGCGGGATCGGCGCGACACCGGTCGGAATGACGTCGAGCTGGAGCGGCTCGGGCTGGTCGGCGTCGTTCGCCTCCGGCACGTTGCCTGATCGTGGGATCGGACAGCGCACCGTCGCAATAACAACGCCGCTGGGAATCGGGCTGGAGCTAACCGACGTCGCCGAGCATGGCCGCGTGCTGGGGCTGAGCGGCGGTCCTGACCTCGGGTTGGAGGGGGCCTCCACCACGATGGCGACGCTGACGATGCGGCGGACCGTCGCCGGGCTGATGCTGTCCGCGCGGGCGACAGCTGCCAACACCCGCGTGCGCGGTGGGTCCGAACTGATGCGCTTCGACCAGCCGGTGCTCGGCACCGCTTACGCGGTCGAGGGTGCACGCGGCCTGCTTGGCGGCGTCGCGACGCTTGGCCTGTCCTCGCCGCTCCGCGTCGAGCGTGCGCGGGCCACCATGGTGCTGCCAGTCACCTACGACCTGATGTCGGGGGCAATGGCAACGCGGATGGCGGTGGTCAATCTGGTCCCGAAAGCGCGTGAACTTGATGTCGAACTGGGCTGGTCGGCGGCACTGTCGCCAATGTCATCGCTCCGCGTCGGCATCGCCCAAGCCTTCGATGCGGGCCATGTCGCGGGTGCGACCGACATCGCGGGCTTCGTCACGCTGGTGTTGCGGTGACCCGTCACCTCGCCGCCCGCGCACCGCCTCCGGGCTGACGCCGCCAGCCAGCGGGAACACCCATGACAGTCAGGACTGCGACGCCGGGATGACTCCCCGGCGAACGATGTCGCGTGTCCGCGAAACAGGAAGACGCAAGATGATCAAGATAACGACGATCCCCGCCATGCTGCTGCTGGCGGTAAGCGGCACGGCCAGCGCACCATGCGAAGCACAGTCGGTGAAGACGGCACCCAAACCGACCAAACTGCTCGACATTGCCGGCATCCGTCCCGGCATGAAGGCGGCCGACGCGGTGGCGATTTTGCGGAGGACCGGTTGGACGGTGACTGCTGATCCCGGCAACAGCTGGGCAGAAGTCGTGGAGGAAGCGGTTGCCAGACGGCGCAATCAAATACCGCCGACGTCCGCCCGTTCCGGCGTTTACAATTACAACGGGGTTAAGGGCGAAGAGACTGTCCGGGTCAATATCGTCCCCACGCCGGACGGTGGGCGGGTCGGCGTGGTGGGGTACCGCGCGCCGGAAGCTGGTCGCAGCTATGCCCAGATCCGTGCCGAGGTCATCGCCCGCTATGGCCCGTCGATCTATGGCCCACGCCAAGGGGTTCTGATCGCTCCGCAAGGCAAGGACGGCGCGACCATGTCGCTCGAAGTCGACTCGACCGGCATGCACCTGATGCTGCTGCCCGGTAGCGCTGCAGACCGCGACGCGCGCGCACTGGTCGACCGGGCGGTAAGCGCCCGGCTCGGCACGGTCGGCAAATCCTTCTGACAGGAGCGGTATATGCCCTACCTCATCGGCATGATCCTGGGCGATGTGCTCGGGCGGATCGGGTTCTTCCGCGCGGCGGGCGCAGCGCTGCTGTTGGGCGCGGTCGGGTTCCTCGCCTATCGTCTGGTTGCGACGAACCTCGACCCTGCGATGGCCTATGGCGCTGCCGTGGCTGCGCCGCTGACCTTGTTCGGCTGGGCAATCTGGCATCCGGCGACGTCGCGCCTCCGGCTATGGATCGTCGACGGCGTCTATCTCGCCGCGCGGCTAGCGATGTGGTGGGCCGGCATCGCTTTCGTCCTCGGTCTCGTTGCTGCCGGGTTCCGTATCGACCGTTGGCTGGCGGGGGAATGGCCGCAGGCAGCAACCGCCGGGTTCTTCTGGCTGGTGCAGCGGGCGCTGGGCGCGCAGGTCGCCCGCTCGCACCGGATTTTGGGCGAGCGCAGCGTCATCGAGCTCGATGCATGAGGGGGCCGCTGACGCTTCGGATCGTCGCGGCGCTGGTGCCGGTGCTGACGTCCATCGCCACAGTGGATGCGGCACCTCGCCCTGCGGTGCTGGAGGCAACGACGAGGGCGGATTGGCGGGCGGCTGGCCTTGACGGTACCGGCTGCTACTGGTCGCCCCGCCGGGGCGGACCGATCCACTTCGTCGCTGCTGGGGACAAGGCGATGACCAAGGTTGGCGGTCGCATCGTCATCCTCAAACCGCGACACGACGCGAAGCCCTTGTTCCCGTTCACCCATGACGCCTGGCGGTCCGGCGACCTGACCATCCGGGTCGTAGATACCGCGCGCATCAGGTCCATGGGCTACGAAACGGTCACGACCGATGCGGCGCTGATCGTCACCCGCCGCGACGTCACGACACGGCTGCGCGGGTCGATGATCTGCGGGTCATAGCCCGGCCGCACGGCGGCTACGAACAACCGGCGGCTATGCCGCTGGAGGGTAGGAAAGCACAAAAAGAGCCCGGGCAAGAATAGGAGAAGGACAAGAGAGAAAGCTGGAGGCGCAAAAGCGCAAAAGGGTGGGAAGTCCACCCTTTTGCGGGATGCGGGACACATTTGCGTCCGGTCCTCCACACGGGCGAGCCCGCGTTCCGGAAGGCGTAGTGGTCGCCTATACGTTAACGACTGAGCCAGTCGAAGCGCGCTGGTTGCGACCGTCCCCAGAGGGATCGAGAAATGAGATTTGGTTGATCTGCTCTAAAACCATATTCGGAAGGCAATAAGAAAGCTGCTCTGCGATTTTGCCCGACAGGATGGGCGGATCGGTACTGAGACTATCGACAGCATTTACGAAGTGCCAGGACGGAAAAGGCGGGTCGATGCTCGACGTACAACTGACCGCCCTTTCCGCATCAGAACTGCTTCCGAACTTGTACCCCGGTGGTTGCGGCGCGTTCGCCGTTGGCGACCCGAACGCCCACATCCAGCCCGACATCCCACCCCGACGGTAGCGTCAGGCCGATGCCGGGTGCGAACATGAATTGTTCGCGCGACCACCCGGACGCGAGCAGGCTGTAATAGGACGGCCCGGCAACATCGGCATAGTCCAGCCCTTGGCGGGTGCCACCGGTGAACTCGTGCAGCCACTCGGTCCGCAACCGTCCGGTCAATACCCCGAAGGGCACGGGCCGCTGCCACGCAAGGCGAACGCCGAGCGCACCGGTTACGGATTGCAGGTCGCGATCATCGAAGCGCAGATTGTAGATGCCGGCACCTTCCTCGATGTAGCGGTTCAGGCGACCGTTCAGATATTCTGCCCGGCCATAGACCGACCAGCGCAGCGCGCCGGTGGTACGGTCGATCCCCGACGACAGCGCACCGGTCGTGAAGCGGCCCGACCGGTCCGCGGTCGCCAACGCTCCCGCACCCTCGTCAAGCCGTCGCATCGAGTAATCAAGCCAACCATGTGCGACCATGCCGTCAACGAACCAGCCCTGCAGCGGCGCCGCGCTGCCGTAGATGGTCACCACCTGGCTGTCGCTGTTAACCTGACCGGCGCCACCAGCAATCGTGCTGCGATCATGGCCAAGCCCGCCGCCGATGCCGAGGGTAATCCCCTTGGCGATGTGGAGATCGACACCTGCACTCACGCCCGAAGTCGTGGCAGTGACCTTCGACCGACCGGTGATCGCATCGCGCGTACCGATGTCGATGGTACCGCCGGACCACAGCCCGACCCGTCCACCGCATCCGGCGGGCGCGACGTCCCGACCTTCATCTCGGCGTTCGTCCTGCTCCGACGGATCGCCGGTGCGTGCGCCACGACGGTCACGTTCGGACAAGCTACGCTCGATCGGCTGCCCCGGCATGTGCGAGCTGCCCGGCATGTCCGTCGACCCCAGGCGCAGGCCATTGATCGAACGACCGCATTCCGCTCCGTGCAGTGCTTCGGCGTGGCTCATGAAGTTGGCGACCTGCGCCCGTGAGAAGCGGCGTGCCGCCTCCGCCTGCGCATCGCTCATCGCGCGTACCTTGGCATCCTGCGACGGGTCGGGGCGTGCCGTGACGTTGATCGTCACCACGGCCGGCGCCGATGTACCGAACACGTTGGCGAGCGTGTACCCGACCTCGATCGTCCCGTTGAAGCGAGCCTTGGGCGTCACTTGCAGGCGGAAGGTCCGCGCCTCGGCCGTGCCGTTGGAGACGATCGTCGCGGTCGCCTGATCCGCAGGCGATACGCTGGTCACCGTGGCGGCCGTGAACGGACCACCCGCAGCGTTTGCGGTGATATCCACCGAAATGGACTGGCCATCGGTCGCGGATGCGGTGATCGCCTGGGCGGTGGGTGCCGTGCCGACCACCTGAATGGTGGCGGTTGCCGGTGCCGAAGTGCCGCCCGGTCCGACCGCGACATATTGGAAGGTGTCCGTCCCCTGGTATCCCGCTTCCGGTGTATAGACCGCAATGATCTGACCCGGCACCGATACCGAGGACATGGCGATGGCCATCGCCATCAGCGGCGATCCACCAATTCCGCGCATCGCAAGCGTCCGCGTGATCGTGACCGTGCCATGCGCGGGCTGGGTGACGATGCGGATATCATCGAACTGACCGGTGACCAGGCTCGACAGGTTGAGGCTGACACTTTTGCCGGCCTCGGTCTTGGTATTGGCCGCGACCGAAGTCGTCACCGGATCGGCAACGACCGGCGGCGGCGGCGGGTTAACGGTCAGCGTATAGGTTGCGGTGCCGGTAGCACCATGCGCGTCGGTAACCGTGACGATGACGGTGTAGCTGCCGGCGGTGGTCGGCGTACCCGACAGGGTACCGTTGGCGGCCAGCGTGACGCCGGCGGGCAGGCCCGTGGCGCTGTAGCGGTACGGCGCGGTGCCGCCGGTGCTGGTCAGCGTCGCGC